>JAQWMR010000009.1 GCA_029246685.1 Acidimicrobiales bacterium
TCGGTCTGGGGGACCGAAGGTCGGAGGTTCAAATCCTCTCAGCCCGACCCCTGAGAACCCCTGCTACGGCGGGGGTTCTTGTCGTTTTCAGGCCGTCTCCGGTTCCGAGTTCTAAAACTACTCCGTGACACGGATCTGACACAGTTCGATGTCGCCATGCGCGGTCGAGGCCCTCCGCGAGCTCACATTCAACCGCCGGGAACAGGTGCCCGTACCGGTCCATCGTGATCGCGATCGAAGAATGTCCGAGCCGCTCCTTCACCGCCAGTGGGTGAGCGCCCTCGGCGGCGAGCAGCGCCGCCGCTGTATGTTGCGCATCTCGAAGGGGATCAGTCCCACCCAGGCCCGGCCGTCGAAGGTGTCGACGCTTAGCCCTCCAGGAAGCTGCTGCTGCACAACCTCGGGCTCATATGGCCAATGGAAGTAGGCAAGCTCGGCCCAGCGCTGGCGTAATACCGGCCGACGACTGGATGGCGGTGGTTCCGGAGTGACGGGTTCGACGACGGTGGACACAGGAAAGGTCACCTCACAGCCAGTCAGAGGTGCTCGAAACCGAAATGCCCGAGCCCTCCGTTTCATCCAACCTCAGAACTTCAGTCGGAACGGGAAGCGCTTCTTGAGCTCCTCCTCGCCGACGCTGTCCTTGAGGTGTGGGTTTTGCTCGATCTGCGCCCGCTGCATGGCTAGCCCCCCAGCCATCACGACGCCCCACACCGTGGTCGCAAATACGGCGATGCCCACGCTGAAGATCACCGTTTCGCTCATGACCGCCCCTCTTGAGGCTCGCTGCGCGTAGGTTCATCGATCGGCGCGAGTAGGAGCGTGCCCAACGAATGGATCGACGGGACCCAGAGACCGACGAAGATCCCCGCCATCGTCTCGTCCTGCACGAAGTACAGCCAAACCGAGAACAAGAACGAAGCGAATCCGGCAATGAGGAACGGGAGCTTCAGCCGGACCGCTTGAGGGACTGCTGACATAGGAAACCTCCAACGCTGAGACCGCTAAGCTTACGTGGTGGCGGGCGCGGGCAGATGCGGTCTGACCCGCTCTGCAGTGTGCCATTCGGCACAAGGACAGCCGCGATCTGCTCGCCCTCGTTCGGCCCAACCCAACCGACCGGAACTGGGTTCGCGTCACCGCGAATGTCGAGCCGCACGCGCTACGCCTCACTGGGACAATGGAACATCGGGGCCGGCACCGCCCACCTCATCCAAACCGCACCGACGACATCGTCGGCCGGCCCCGGCGCAGATTAAGACCGCGAGCCGGTCACCGCGTCGAAGCGCCCGCTCGCGTGAGTGCGCCCCGAACGCTACAGCCCGTGATTCTCACGGGTGAAGCGACGCCCTCAACGACCGTCTCGGCATGTTCACAAATAGCAGACGCGTCGAGCGCAACCGATGCAAGCAAAGGAACGCCGAACGTCTCGGCGAGTTCCTGGCCGCCCCCGAGCCGAACACCGACGGCCCCACGTTTCTCGACCGCTACGGGCACCTGTTCCCGGGCCTCGACGAGGTGTTGGCGGGGCATATAATTCAACCTGGCTTGAGATTGATCCGGGCATAATCCGGGAATCGGCCGTCACCACAGATGTCTTCTCAGCGGTCTCACCGAGTCAATCGGGTCCACGCGCCCCGCAGCGGAGATATGAAAGAATTATGAACATGGAAATGACCTCATCGCTCACCTATCTGGCGTGGACGTCCGCGCTCTGCATCGTGCTCTGGGGACCCTACGTGCTTGAGAGCATCATGGGTCGGGGGCTGGGGAACGTTCTTCGTTACGAAGACAGTGATGTAGAACCAGCGAGATGGGCGCAGCGTTCACATCGCGCACACCTGAATCTTCTCGAAAATTTGCCTCCCTTCGCAGCGTTGGTGCTCATCGCCAACCTGACCGAGGTAGGCGTGGGTGGCGCAGCTGCCGTGTTCTTCTGGGCGCGTGTCGCCCATGCAATCGTGCACATCGCCGGTGTGCCTTACCTTCGGACCGCAGCGTTCTTCGTGAGTTGGCTTGCGATGTTCAGTATGTTCTTCCAGGTGATCTAGGCGAACCGCCATCCGCAAGGCCTCACGACGCTCACTATCGGGTTCTGATCTTCGCCGCCGCATATATCGGTCTTCGGGCTGGCGAGCTCGCGGCGCTGAGCGTAGGGGACCTTGACCTGATAAGTGGTCGCATCCATGTCCGCCGGGCCGTGGCTGAGGTTCCATGACCTGCGCCAGACCTGTGTTGCGTTTCGCATTGCTTCCGGTGCGCATCCAAGGGCGATCATGGAACGGCTCGGCAGCTCCTCAAACCCGAGTTGCAAGCCGCTGAGGCGGGCTCGGCAAACGCTGGGCAGGACCGGCTCCTGCGAGCGACGGATCAGGCCACCGAGTCTCTCGCTCGATGATCCCTCGAGTGAACCCCGCCGGGCCGGCAAGGGAGCGCCATCGCAGGAGACGGTTGAGGCGCGGCTTCAGCGCCATCCGCAGCCAATGTTCGTGGACTCGAACGAAAGGTGTGAGTCGACAAGCGACCGATCATTGGGAATCTTCTATCGGCTGCCGAGAAGTACGGCCGCCGCTACTACGCCACCGGGCCCGGCGACGCTGGATATCGGTGGACCCCGATGTGGAGGTGGTCGTGATGCACCTCGTTGGTGAAGGTGTGGGTCACCGCATCTGGGAATCGCCAAGGGCTGCCGAACTCCCGGATGTCGTGGCGGGAGACGATCCACTCGGCCAGGGCGTAGAAGTCCGACGTGGTGGCGTGTGAATCGATCACGAGTTCGGTGTCGAGCATGTGGATGTCGACGGCCCGTCCGACCGAGTGGTTGCTCACGCGGTCGGTGCCGAAGACGTTGTACGAGTGCCCGGTCTGCAATACGACCACGGAGTATGGCGTGCGTTCGGCGATGTCGAGCATCACCTGCAGCAGCTGGCGGTCGATGAAGCCTCGGTAGATGTCCCAGGCTGCGGTGTCGGGCAGACCGATGCGTTCGTGGTCGACCACCGCCGCGGCGACTGCGGAGAGATCGGCGGGGCGCTCTGCATGTGCGCCGCCCGCCGATGCGATCGTCTCGAAGGTCCACTCACCCTCATCACCGCGGGCGAGGCGCACTTCCATCACTCGAGTCTGAGTCAGTTGCGGTTCACCACTGCCCTCGAACCCGATGTCCTGGCGGAGCACGACGATGAGCGAGATGCGGCCATCGAGGTGGCCACCGAGTTGCACGTACTCGATTGCGCCGCGGGACCACGCGCCCGGATGGTGGACGAGGTCGACTTCTGCCACCATGCCCTCCATCAGTGTCGAGCCGAGCGGCAGGGTGGCGAGTAGGCCGGTCAACGACGAGTTCGCCTCGTAGTTGGTGATGACGTAGGCGACGAGGGCGCCCATCCGCTTCGCGTCGGGTTGCGTCTCGTTGGCGGTGGGTTCGAACGGGTCCGGATACGGAGGCGGCTCGGCCGCGATCGGGGGCACCACGACGGCGGGCGCCGGAGGCGCATCGATGGCGCCGTCGCCTGTCATCGGTTCGGAGATCGGGACCGGGCCGTCGTCCTCTTCGGTCGACTTGAGGGCGACATCGGTCAAATCGTCGCCGCCGGCGAACATGGTGACCGCGACCAGCATCGCCAGGACCACCAGGTTGACCCCGACGAGGGCAGCCACGAGCCGACGCAGCAGGAGGAAGAATCTATGGCCGAGCGAGTGACCGACGCGTGTCGCCGGAGCCGCCGTCATAGATGGCGGATCTGCCAGGGGTGTCTCCAGTTGCCTCACGACGAGTGATCATTCTACCAACGGGGGTGTCGTTGTGGTTAGCAGCACTCGCCCCGGCTCAGATCGGCGGGCCCGACGTCGGGCGTCCCATCGCACCAGTGGCCGTTCGATGAGCCACCAGGACGCAGCGGTTGCCAGGGCTGTGCACACGACCGCGACCCAGAGCGGGATCTCGGAGCGGACGAAGACGTAGTGCCACAGGTAGATCCCGAAGGACACCTCGGCGATCCGCAGGAGGATCTGGCTCTGCAGCCATGCCGGGTCGGTGGAGGCGTACAGCAACGCCAGGGCGGAGAGCGCTAGGGCCACGAAGCCTCCCCACAGGACAAGGTCACCACTGTTACCGAACACCGGCAGCAACATGAGCCCAAGCAGGGCGGGCACCGACCAGGCCACGGTCGCCCGCGTGGCACGGAGCCCGGCGACGGCCAGGAACGAACCCACGAAGAGGCCGGCCGCATTGGTGTCGGTGGCGTTGTAGACCCAGCCGGGCGACATGACCTCGATTGCGACCACGCGCCACACGATGGCCACGACTGCGAGGCCGCCGATCACGAGGGCCCGGCGCCGGGCGGGGATCGCCGACATCGCCAACGGCCAGACGAGATAGAACTGGGCGATCACTGCGATGAACCAGGTGTGGGTCAACTTGCCGAGCGAGACGCCCTCGATGCGGGCGTAGTTTGCGTACAGGCCGATCGACGACTGGACCTGCGACCACGCTGTGCCCACCACAAGCAGCGCCAGGCAGACGACGGCGAGCGCAGGCACGATTCGGAGGAGGCGCTTTCGGTAGAACGCCCCCAGATCGAGTCGGCCGGTTCGGTCGATCTCGGCGCACAGCGACCCGGTGATCACGAATCCGGACAGAACGAGGAACAGGTGGACCCCCCAGTGCCCAGCCGGCACGAGCGTGTTATCGATGTGGTATGCGACGACCATCGCGATGGCCACGGTCCGCATGCCATCCAGGGCGAGGATTCGCTTCACAATCAACTCCTAGCTGTCTTCAGCCGCTGCCGTCAGCCGCTTAGCGAGGATCGCTGGCGAACCAACGGGCCGTCGCGTTGTAGACCATGTCGTGACCCGCCGCGAAGTAGACGAGCAACACCGAGCCAGACTTGCGGGCGAAGACGGGGGCGGGATCCCCGGGCCCGAAGTGCGTCGGGGTGGCGGTCCAATCCGGGAGATGGCCGGGCACGATTCCCCGACCGAAGAGGTCCACCTCTGCGGCGCTAAGGCGGTCTGCGGGGTCGGTCAACGAGTTGAACACGTCCGCGCCGCCACTCGAATGCACGAACGGATCCCGGATGCCCTGCGCGATGAAGACCGGAACCTTGTGTTCCCGGGCAGTGTCCATGTAGGTCACCGGGCTACGGCGCAGACACTCCGTTCGGGCGGGGCCAGCCACCCTCGGGTCACCGCCGCAGGCGGCGGCAATGTGGGAGGCGTAGGCCAGGCCATGCCGTCGCGAGAAGTCGTAGAAGTCGACGAGGTCGTGAGGCGGGCCCCAAGCCGAGACCGCCGTGACCTTTCCGGGATGTCTGCTCGCAAGGAGGAGCGCCATCATGCCGCCACCGGAGTATCCGACGGCGTAGACGCTGTCTGCGTCGACCCCGGCCTGGGCTACCGCGTAGTCGATCGCATCAGCGGCGTCCTGGACGGCCGACTCGGACCCGACGGCGCTCGGATTGGTGTTCTTGCCTTGGAAGTCCGGTGCGATGACGGCCCATCCGTTCTCCTGGGCCCATCTGGCAAACGGAATCCCGGCGTGCTGGGTGTAACCGGCGCTCCACGAGTGGAGGATCACCAACAACGGCTTCTCGCCGGTGCCAGTCGGCGGAAGCCAGAAGGCGGGTTGCTGGGCACCGCCCGCAGTCGAGGGGATCCGGATGTCCTGGATCCCCGGGACTGACGAGTTCCAACGGGTCGAACCGGTGGCGACGAAGCTGCTGAAGTCGCCGATGGTGTTGAGCCCAGCGAGGGAGTCGAACGTCTCACACCCGCGCGGCCGGGTCTCGTCGACGACGACGGTGGGCGAGCCCTTGTAGCGGTAGAGGAACGTGGCCAGCTCGCCCCTTGTGACCGGTTCGTCCGGCGAGAACGTGGTCCACGAGGTGCCGGTGGTGATCCCCTGGTTCAGCAGCCACCCCACCGGCGTGATCTGCCACGACTGCACGACATCCCCGAAGCGAGCCGGGGCGGGGGCGGCAGGACTACCCGCCAAGCGATGGAGCAGGACCGCCAACTGGCCCCGAGTCAGCGCGTCATCGGGCGAATACGTCGTTCGGGTCGTGCCGGTGGTGATGCCGTTACCGAACATCCACGAGACAGCGTCCTGCTGCCATGCGGCCTCGACGTCGCCGAAGCTATCGACGCCAGCAGGTTCCGGGGAACCCTCCATGCGCCATATGAACGCTGCCGCCTGACCACGCGTCACCAGCTCATCGGGACCAAAACAGTTCGGAGAAATGCCGTTAGTGATCTTGGTGTCGACCATCCACTGCACCGGCTTGGTGTAGAAGACCCTTTCGCTGATGTCGCGGAAGCCAGCCGCTGCGCTGGCAGGCGAAGCCATCGCCACCATGTCCGACATCGTCAACGAGGCAACCAGGCACACGGCCGCTGTTATGCGCTTCACGCTGAGCACTCCTCCTTTTGTATGTCGGATCAGCTGCCGACGGCCGACGTGGTCGTCGGAGGCGGCTTCGCCGTCGTGGTCGTGGTGGTCGTCGTGGTGGTCGTCGTGGTGGTCGTCGTGGTGGTCGTCGTGGTGGTGGTGGTCGTCGTCGGCGCCGTAGTCGAGGAGGCGGGCGATGGTGTCCAGCCGACCTGGAACCGGCACGTGCCGTCGGTGTCGGACAAGGTCACGCCCTCGCCGGCCTCGAGTTCCAGCGCGCTGTCACCGGCCGGGCTGTCGAGCGAGAGGGAGCGGATGGTTGATCCGTCCGTGTCCAACACATCCACGGCGCAGGTGGCCGGCGACGCGCTGATGAGAAGGTCGATCGTCCCTGCGACGTCAGCCGTGACGGTGACGGGAGCGGCGTAGGCGCACTCCGTTCCATCCGCCTCGATGGGCATCGCGACCGAGAGGCTCGTGGGTGCAGGTTCACAGTTAGGGTCGGGCTCAACGATTCGCACAGCCGCAGGCCCAGTTTCGCTCTCCGAAACTGCGTCGGCGGAAGGGTCGCGGGAAGACCCGCACGAGGCGAGCAGCAGCAAATTCGCAAATAGAACGGCAGCGGAGGCGGTTCCGCGCCAACCCCGGCCGTTGGTGACGGATTCGTTGGGAGTACCTGGTGTCCTAGGCATGCTTCGAACTATCGGCCACGCGGGAGTCGTCTTGAGGCAGCGCGTCCCATCGGACGGCATCGATTTTCGTGGCTGTTTCTAGCCGTTGCGAGCGAACGCAGGGCAGTGAGGGAGGAGCTTTCCGAGCGGGACGTGCGTTCATCTCGATTTCGAAAGCATCGCTAGCTGTCGGACAAGCCACCGTTGAGCACGACTTTCGTTTCCACGGTGTGAGCGCTTTCATTCGTTACTGAGAACGACCCGTCTGCTTCTGCGATCTTCAGCTGGTTCTTATGCACGTCGATGGTCATAATCTCGTCGGTGTCGGCGCCGTACGCCTCGTAGAGCCACTTGGCGGTGTAAGGACCTGCGGTAATCAGCCGTCACCGCCACGTCCTTCTTGTTCGCAAACGGCTTAATGGCCTGCTTGATTGCGGTCATTTGCTCTTCCACCTCAACGTAGATCGAACCGTAGCCGATCAGCTCAACGACTAGTAATGGGACGAGCCCCTGTTACGGGGCGGTGAGCGCCTCAGCGTCTGTTCACGAGTCGCCGGGCACCGCCTAGCCAAAGACCAGCAGAAACCGGTCCGATTTCTACTAGAGAAAACGCCGAATTCTGCGAGTCCCCCAGAACCGTCACTGCCACCACTGCAGGCGTAGAACCATCGGGGCTGTTGATCAAGGAAGCTGGGCGCTATACAGGTCGCGGTTAGGCCGCGAGACTGAAGCTAACCGGGTAATGCGCAGGCTCTCGTCCTTGCAGGATGGAGCCATGACAGAGCAACGCCACCCGGGCAGAGTCGATGCGACGCGCCTCCCGCTCGAGCCACGCGATCTCGGCTGCCGCTTCGTCCGCCGTCAGTTGTCGATCACCGCCGACATCCGTCATGTACCCCCACACTACGAAGGGAGTATGACACTCAACGCCGGCGATCAGCCGAGCGCGAGATCCTCGGCCGCGACGATCTCGCCCTCCTCCTCGGACCAGCGGAAGAGCTTCGCCGCGTCGCCCGCGTCCCACTTGGTGGACGAGAGCGACGCCGTACGCGTTCCGGCGGACTCGAACGTGCCGATCGAGTCGAGGCCGGAGGTGAAGGACTCGACGGTCAGGTCAACCCCGGCCGCGGTGGTGGCCCGTTTGACGATGTCCATCTCGAGACAGGCGATCACGATCACGCCGATATTGCTGAGGTCGTCCTCTCCGGCGTTTGGTACCGCCGGCTCGTCGGGCCGCAGTCCGTTCCACCGGTCCACACATTCCACAGTCGGTCCGTGTCCGGCGTTGTAGAGCTCGCTGGAGGTCTCGTTCAGGATCAAGCGGACGAGCCGGAGTTCGTCATTAGTCGCGCCCTGGTCGTAGATGAACTGGGCGAGGACATCAGGAGACGTCGTCCACACGGGGACGGCGAACGACGCGCGGTTGAATGCGGCCAACACTGCGACGTTGTCGCCGAGATTCACCATGCCGTCCACCGCGTCGGTCTTGTAGCGCTCGATGAACCGGTCGAGCTCTGTGGCGAGCGCGACCTGGTCGGCTTCGTTCGCGAGCTCAACCGTGCGGATCACCTGAGCGGCACCCAGTTCCTCGATCGATGTGGCCAAGGACTCGACTCGATCGGCATCGGCGCCGTGGACGGCGATGATCGCGCCCTCGATTGCGTCGTCGAGTTGGAGCGCAGCGAGGATCGCACCATCGGTGCGGCTCGGACGGCGCCCCGGGAAGATGAATGGCGCCACCGACCGCTCGAAGACCTCGTCGGTCAAGTCACCGCTGGGTGCCCCGACGAAGGGCGTGTCGCCGCTCTCGGTGTAGCAGAGGACATTTGCCGGCGGGCGAGCGGTGCCGACCACGAGGAAGACGCCCTCGTCTTCGACAAGTTCGGCACACGCGGTGTCTGCTGCCTCGGCATCAACGGGTGACACCAGCCGGAACACGGGTTCGATCTGACGACCGAGGATGCCTCCCTCGCTGTTGATCTCGTCGATCACGACCTGGAAGTGCTGGGTCTGGTCGCCGTATCCGACGTCGACGCCGAGATCGAGAATCGCATCGAGATCGAAGAGGAGCACGCCGATCTTGATGGACGTCTCGGTCACGCCGCGGTAACTCGCCGTGAGAACGATCTCTTCTTCCGGCTCGGAGGTCGTGGTGGTGTCGTCCGGTTGATCGTCGACCGGGGCCGTGGTCGTTGTCGGACCTGGATCGGTGGTCGCGTCTCCGTCATCGCCGCACGATGTGGCCAGCAATGCGAGTGCAGCCATCGCCACCAGGGCTCGGCGCGCCTTGTCGCTCCTCATGACAGGTCCTCTCCGTTGCCGTAGCGCGAGTATCGCAGAGGGCGGACGTCGACGCTCCACTCGTGCTGATGAGCGCGGCGTCGAAGATCCATCCGGCGAAAAAGGGCTCGGTGAACAGCCGCGGAGTGTCTTCGCAGTTGCGGAAGACCTTCGCGCCGCACTGCGTGTCGTAGACGCCGAGATGGAGGCCGCTCGCAACGAAGGTCGCGAAGACACGTCCGAGGTAGTGACGATGGAGTCGCCGAGACACCGGGCGGCCGAGAAGGTTGATCCGCGATCCCATGACGATCTGCACGGCGGACGGCTTCAGTCTTGCCCTGGTTGTGGTCCAAGCCGAGCACCGTGCCGAGCGATGGGTGCTCGGCGACGGCGTCGTGGAGGATCGAGCGCGTGTCGTCGACACTGCCGTCGTCTACGAAGAGGAATGACAGCCCCGGATATGCGTCCGTGGCCGCGACGAACGAGCTGATGTCGAGGCGGCTCGCTTCGTTGTAGCAGGGCACCACGAGGACGAGCCAGGCGACGGCTGGCGACGTCTCCGCTGTCATCGGTGGTCCTGCATCGGCCTTCGCCCTCCGGCGCGTGGATTCTGGCCCGTTTCGCAACCGGCCGAACAACGACGGTACCACCCGTCAATCCGGGTCGGCAGAGGCCCAACGGCCCGTTTCGAACGGCCTAGGCGACGATTCGCCTCGGTTTCGGGCCGGGACCTAGCGTGCCGACGATGACTGCGCCCGGCGAGACCACTCGGCTCGCCGACGATCCGTTCCTTCCGTACTACGCGGTGACGGCGGTCCTCACGATGGGCTACGGCTCGGTGTTCACGCTCCTCGCCGAGTTCCGTAGCGAGTTCGGATTCAGCGAGTCAGGTCTCGGCCTGATCGCCTCCGCAGGGTTCTTCGCTGGCTTTGTGGCCCAGATCTCACTGGCCCCGCTCGCCGATCGTGGCCGAAGCGCCACGATGATCCGGACCGGCGTCGCTCTTGCCGGCGTGGGCATGCTCGGCATGGTCGTGGCGGACGAACTGTGGCAGTTCATTGCCTCTCGCGTGGTCTTCGGGCTGAGCACCGGAGCGGTCGCCCCGGCGATGCGACGGCTGCTGATCGTTCGCGACCCCGAGGGCATCGGCACGACGCTCGGACGGCTCACCGGCTTCGATGTGCTCGGCTTCGTACTCGGACCGGCGCTTGCGGCGGCGCTGGTGGAGATCGGGGGGCTTCGCCTTCCCTTCATCGTGCTGGTCGTCGCCGATGTTCTCCTGCTGTTCTGGGTCGGACGTCTCGAGCTGCACTCCGAGGCCACCGACGGTGACAAGCAGTCGATCTTGACGCTGCTTCGCGTTCCGAAGATCCAATCGGCGCTTCTCGCCGGCGTGGCGTTCTTCCTCACGCTCGCGTACTTCGAGGCCACCTGGTCGCTGCTGCTCGATGACCTCGGCGCGGAGACGTGGCTGATCGGTCTGTCGCTCAGCCTCTTCACGATTCCGATGATCATCCTGGCGCCGCGGGGCGGACGCATGGCCCAGGAGCGCGGACATGCGCCCGTCGTGGGCGTGTCTGTCTCCGTCGCCGCGCTCTGCACCGTCGCATACGGGTGGATCGACGCACTGTGGGTGCTGTTGTTCATCTCCCTCATTCATGCGATCGCCGACGCCTTCACGATGCCGGCGAACCAGGTGGCGATCGCCCAGGCGAGCCCACCCGATCAGGTGGCGGCAGGGCAGGGCCTGTTCAGCGCAATGGGCACGCTGGTCTTCGGCACCGTGGCCTATGCGGCCGGCGCGATGTACGAGGCTGAGGGCCCCGAGCTCCTCTATACGACCGCGGCCATTGCGATGGTGGTCTTCCTCGCCGCGTCTCTCGTTCGCGACCGCACCGCGTCTACTCAGTGACCAGGCGTGAGCTCGCCGGCGAGACCCGGTCGAGTCGGTGAGAGGTCAGCTTCGGTGATGCCGGCATCAGCGAGGTCGATCGGTATCTCGCCGTCCACCACCAGGCCGGCCGCGACCCGAGCGAGTCCGGGCGACATCTGTATGCCGTAGCCGCCCTGACCGATTGCCCAGAAGAAGCCGGGCCCATCCGGCGCGAATCCGACCACAGGATTGCGATCGGCGACGAAGGACCGCAGGCCGGCCCAGGTGGTCCGGACGTGGCGACCCTCGAGCGTGGTCCACTTCCGGAGGCCTTCGAGGGCGAGCGCGACGTCGATCTCTTCGGCCCGGGCGTCGCACGGCTCCGACGGTGTCTCGTCGGCTGGGGAGACTAGGAGACCGCCCGGCTCCGGTTTGCAGTACGCGTCCATGACGCCGTCGCCCCGTTCGAAGCCGGCGAGGGGCCACCGGCGGGCGTCGATGTCGCTGGGTATGGCGACGACTGCGACGGTGCGCCGGAGCGGCCGCAGGAGACACGGCGCGATATCGGCGAGCTGGGCAACCTGGTCACCCCATGCGCCGGCGGCGTTCACCACGATGGGCGCCTCGACGGTGGTGCCTGCGTCTGTGGTGACGGTCCAGTGGGCGCCGTGATCGACGCTGATGATGCGCTCCGAGGACCGGATCTCGCCCCCGACGGCGCGCAGCCTGCGCACGAACGTCTGATGGATCGCGGCGACGTCGAGCTCCATGGCGTCCGGCTCGTGGAGCGCGGCAACGACGTCCTCTCGCATCACTGGCATCAGCTCACGGATCGAGGGGCCATCGAGAAACTCGGTGGCGGGGGAGAGCTTCTGACCCTCGGCGACGTCTGCGCGCAGCGTGGCTTCGTGGTCGGCGCGTCCCGCGCGGAGAAACGGCCGGGAGGACCAGAGCGGTTCGTCGCCCGACTCGAAGAACTCGCGACTCGCGCGGGTGAGAACTCTCACCACGGTGTTGCCGTAGTTCACGAGGTACTGCGCGGCCGATCGGCCGGTCGTGTGGAATGCGAGCGTGGGCTCCGCCTCGAGCAGCGTGACCGCGAGACCCCGCTCTGCGAGTTCCGCGGCGATCGACACGCCGGCAATGCCGCCACCGATGACGATCGCGTCAGGTTGAGTCACCCGCGCAGGCTACGAGAGCAGATCCGCGAGTGCGGCTTCGACCTGGTCCGCGAGGAGCCGGCTGCCTCGCTCGTTGAGGTGGTCGGGGTCGTAGTAACGCCAGCCCTCGTCGTCGTAGGGATGACAGGGGAACGACGGGCAGATGGTGTCGGTCGGATCGATGAACGCCGCCGTGTCCGGCACCGCGCTCACTATTACGGCGTCGACCTCGGCCTGACGCTCCTCCAGCTCGGCGCGGCTGGTGTCGGACTTCAGATCCGAACGGGCGAGTGAGTACTCGTCCACGAAGTCCGGCCAGAACTCCGGAACCGTGCCGAAGAAGACGTCGACCCCAATGAAGCCGCCGGGGATGATGTCGCCGGCGTGGTACAGCACCACGAGCAAGACTGCGATGCCGCGCAGTCCCTATAGGTCCTCGCGATGCCCCGTGTTCGCTGTCACGCCGTTCCTCAGTTGACGACCGAGGATGCCAGCACGCTGCGTGGTTGACAACGGTTTTGGTAGGAGAGGGGTCGATCGGCCCAGAGGTGGCTGTCCGCCGTGCTCGTCGTTCGTTACCCTGGAAGCCGCGCCGCGCGGCGACCGAGAGGACCACCATGACCGTCACCGATCCCACCGAGATCGACGCAAGTCCCGACAGCTTCCGACGTATGGACGAGTCCACAGCCGAGCAGTGGGCGGTGATCGGCGAACGGACGCGTGAGAACCAGAGCCGCGTCGCCGATCGAATCCTGATGCTGCTCGAGTCGCTCGCCAGTATCAGTGATGGGTTCATCACCGATCAGCTCACGCACTGCCTCCAGACCGCAACCATGGCGGAGCGGGCGGGGGCCGAGGAAGAGATGGTCTTCGGGGCGCTCTGCCACGACATCGGCAAGGCGATCTCCGTGCCCAACCACGGCGGCATCTCGGCAGAAATGATCAAGCCGTACGTGCGCGACGACGTCTACCACTCGATCAAGAACCACCAGGACTTCCAGGGCATGCACTACTACCACCACTTCGGTGTGCCCACGGATCTACGAGATCAGTTCAAGGACGAACCGTGGTTCGACCTGTGCGTCGAGTTCACGGATGACTGGGACCAACAGGCGTTCGACCCGGACTACGACACGCTGCCGCTGGAGCATTTCGAGCCGCTGATCCGCAAGCTCACCGCTGCCGCGAAGTTCTAGCCCGACGGCAGATCACACGGCTCGGCGAAGGCGCCACTTCACGAGCGTCTTCACAGCGGCAACGCCGTCGCGCCAGCCGATCTTCTTGCCGTCGTCGTGCGAGCGAGCTTCATAGGCGATCGGGATCTCGTGGATCGTCACACCTCGGCGGAGTAGGCGGGCGGTGATCTCCGGCTCGATGTCGAACCGGTTCGCCTCCAGTGAGATTCCGGCGAGCATGTCGAGGCGGAGCATCTTGTAGCAGGTCTCCATGTCGGTGATGCCAGTGCCGAAGAGGATCCGGGTCATGGCCGTGAGGCCCTTGTTCGCCCATCGGTTCTGCCACCGCATCCCCGACGCGTCGCCGAGGAAGCGGCTGCCATAGACCACGTCGGCGTCGCGGTTGAGAATCGGCACGAGGAGCTCGGACCACTGAGCCGGGTCGTACTCGAGGTCGGCGTCCTGGACGACCACGATGTCGCCGTTGGCGGCGTTGAGGCCCGTTCGAATGGCGGCACCCTTGCCCTTGTTCTGCTGATGCACTGCGACGCGAAGCCGCGGGTCCTCGACGCCGCGCAGGATCTCGACGGACCGGTCCGCGGAGCCGTCGTCCACGGCGAGGAGCTCGATGTCCACCGGGAGGTCGAGCGAGAGGACACGGTCGACGATCTGCTCCAACGTTGCCTGCTCGTTGAACACGGGCATGATCACCGAGAGCACCGTGCGCCGCTCCACTGGAGGCGTGCTCGCTGGCGTCGCGTCAGGCGCGCCGCTGGTCGGATCGGCGTCGATCATGGGTGCAGGCGTAACCACGAACAGAGGGTCGGCATTGCAGCGGGCAAGTTGAGATCAGCCTTGTCGCAGGTGGATTTCGCCGGCGCCCTCGACGATCGACTCGATCGCGGCGGCGGTGTGGCCGGATTGCCGTAGCTCAGCGAGGACCGAATCGACGCGGTCGGGGGTCACACCGAAGCAGAGGCCACCGCTCGTCTGGGCATCGGCCAGGATCGTGACGTTCAGCTCGTCGACGCCGGCGCCGAGACGAAGGCGCTCGTCGACCCAGGCCAGGTTGCGACCGGTGCCGCCGGGCACGACGCCGTTGCGGGCGAGTTCGACGGCGCCGTCGATGATCGGCACGGCCGACACGTCGATGTCGAGCGCGACGCCGGATTCTTCCGCCATTCGTCCGCCGTGGCCCAGCAGACCGAAGCCCGTCACGTCGGTGGCGCCACTTGCCCCGGCGGCGACGGCTATCCGAGCGGCCGCTGCGTTCGTCGCGGTCATCGAGCTGATCGCGGCCTCCGCGACGGACGTGGGGGCTTCGTCGCGTTTGATCCCGGTGGTGATGATGCCGATACCGAGCGGCTTCGTCAGGATGATCGACTGGCCGACCTCGAGGCCGGCGTTCGTGAGCATGCGATCCGGGTGAACCTCGCCGACGACAGCCATGCCGTACTTCGGCTCCGGGTCGTCCACCGTGTGGCCGCCAGCGATGGCAAACCCGCCTTCGGTTGCGATGTCGTGGCCACCTTGCAGCACGTCTCCGAGCAACTCGGTGCTCAGTTCCTCCGTGTTCCAGCACACGAGGTTCAGGGCGAGAAGCGGCCGGCCGCCCATGGCATAGACGTCGGACACCGCGTTGGACGCGGCGACTCGTCCCCAGGCGCGCGCATCATCCACGACCGGCGTGATGAAGTCGGCCGTGAACACGAGGGCTCGATCATCGTCGAGACGCCAGACGGCGGCGTCGTCACCCGTCAGGGCACCGACGAGAAGATCGGGACTGTCAGTCGGAGAGAGGCGACGCACGACCTGCGCCAGCTCGCCAGGGGCGAGTTTGCATCCTCAACCGGCTCCGTGGCTGAACTCCGTGAGTCGCCTGGTCATCTCGCCCCCTTCTCTCTATCTCGCTGCGGGCGGCGCCGCAGATCCGCGCGTCGGTGCCCGCGCACTCGCTGTCTTGGTCTCGAACACTAGGCCGTAGGGTGATCCGATGAGCGCGACCGATCCCGTCGATTCCCGTCTTCAGACGCGAGCTACTGAGCTCTTCGGCGTCCGCTATCCGATCGTGCAAACGGGCATGGGATGGGTGGCGGGGCCTTCACTCGTGACCGGTACTGCGAACGCAGGTGGACTCGGCATTCTCGCGGCCGCGACGATGACGTACGACGAGATGGTCGCCGCCATCGCCAAGGTGAAGTCGCGCACTGATCAGCCGTTCGGCGTGAACATGCGCACCGACGCCGTCGACATCGAGCAGCGGGTGGACCATCTGATCTCCGCCGGCGTGAAGGTCGCCTCGTTCGCCCAGGCCCCTCGGCCCGACATGGTGAAGAAGTTGAAGGACAACGGCCTGGTCGTCGTACCGACGGTCGGCGCCCGCCGCCATGCAGAGAAGGTCGCGGAATGGGGCGTCGACGCCGTGCTGTGTCAGGGCGGCGAGGGCGGCGGACACACGGGCACGATCCCGACATCGCTGCTGCTGCCTGAGGTGATCGACGCCGTGGACATTCCGGTGATCGCCGCGGGCGGATTCCACGATGGGCGCGGTCTCGCGGCCGCACTCGCGTGGGGCGCGGACGGCATCGCCATGGGCACCCGGTTCCTGCTCACTGCCGACAGCAAGGTGCCGGACGACGTGAAGGCCGTCTACCTCGGAACCCCGGTCACCGGCACCGTGGTTTCCACGGCGATCGATGGGGCTCCGCAACGCGTCATCCGTACCGAGGTCATCGACAACCTTGAACGCACGGGCATCCTCAGCCTGCCCCGGGCCGGTCTCAACGCCCTGAAGTTCCGCAAGCTCACCGACACGTCCATCAGTGATCTCCTTCGTGAGGGGATCAACATGACGAAGAACCAGGACCTCACCTGGTCGCAGGTGGCAATGGCCGCCAACGCGGCGATGCTCACCCGCGCCACCATGGTCGAAGGCAAGCTCGAGGTCGGCATCCTGCCCACGGGCCAATGTGTCGGTGTCGTCGACGATCTGCCGACGTGCGACGAGCTGATCGGCCGGATCGTCGCCGAGGCCGTCACGCGCTTCGACGCTGTTTCCTCCTAGACTCCCCTCCGTTCCACGGAGCGAAGTCCGGTGTGATTCCGGCGCTGTCCCGCAACGGTGATGTCCTGCTACTTCGGTGGTGGGAACGAGTCCGGTCGCCTCCAACGAACCTCACGAACCGACCCTCGAGGAAGGGACGGCTCGTGCGACCGGGTCACCCTTGTCGCTCGTGCCTGGACCTCGAGCCACAAGGAGGAACCCAATGAAACGCCCTTTGGCAAAGCTGTTCGCCCTGCTGCTGGTGCCCGCGATGTTCGCGGTCGCCTGCGGTGACGACGACACGACGACCGAGGATCCGATCCCGCCGGCTGACGATGCAGACATGGACGAGTCCGACGAGGACGTCGACGATCCGGTCGAAGAAGTAGACGATGGACTGCTGGCGCGCGTCGTCTCTCTGTCACCGACCGCAACCGAGATCTTGTTCGCGATCGGTGCCGGCGACCAGGTCGTCGCCGTGGACCAGTTCTCGAACTATCCCGAGAACCTCCCACCGGCGGATCTCGACGGCTTCGCACCGGATGCCGAGGCGATCGCTGCGTATGAGCCGCAGGTCGTCGTCATGCAATCGAACGACGCGTCGTCGGCCATCGAGGCGCTTGGCATCACCGTGGTGGTCCAGGACTCGCCCGCCGACTTCGAGGGTATCTACACGCAGATTCTCGAGCTCGGGGACGCTACCGGCAACGACGAAGGCGCCGAAGAGCTCATCGCCGAAATGCGAGTCGAGATCGACGCCCTGATCGCTGACGCACCCGATGCGTCCGGGCGCACCTACTACCACGAGCTGGGAACGGACTTCTACAGCTTGAACAGCGACTCCTTCGTCGCTCAGATCTACGCCCTCTTCGGCCTGGTCAGCATCGGCGACAACGCCGGCGGTGACGCGTTCGCCGGCTACCTGCCGCTGACCGAGGAGTTCATCCTCACCGAGGATCCGGACTTCATCTTCCTGGCCGACACGATCTGGGCCTCGCAGACATCGGACACCGTTGCCGCTCGTCCCGGTTGGAGTGAGCTGAGTGCTGTGCAGAGTGGCGCGGTCGTCGAACTCGACGACGATGTCGCATCTCGCTGGGGGCCGCGTGTCGTCGCCTTCGCCGAGGCGATCGCCGACGTACTGAAAGTGGTGGCCGTTCCGGCCTGATCCGATGGCTGCGCCGCGATCCGCTGACGCTCACGCCGATGCACCACAGGGTGCCCGGCTCGGGTTCGGCGCGGTCGCGGCGGGGCTGGTCGCGCTGGTAGCCGCCTGTTTCGCCGGCCTGACTATGGGCTCGGCGGGCATCCCCGTGAGCGATGTCATCGCCGAACTTCTCGACGGCCTACCGGGGATCAACGTCGACTCCGGACTGTCCGCCACGCAAGAGGCGATCGTCGACAAGATCCGTCTGCCCCGGGTCGTGCTCGGGCTGATGGTGGGCGCCACGCTGTCGCTCAGCGGAGCGGCCTACCAGGGCGCTTTTCGCAATCCGCTGGCCGATCCCTACCTGCTCGGCATCGCGGCCGGTGCCGGTCTCGGGGCCACGATTGCGATCACGGAGGGCCTCGGCGACGGCGTGGGCATCTTCGACCCGATTCCGCTGGCCGCGTTCGCCGGCGGACTCGGCGCAGTGTGGATCGCCTACGCAGCCGGCCATATCGCCGGCCGGTCGCCGGTGACGTTGATTCTCGCGGGAGTCGCCGTCGCCAGCTTTCTCACGGCCTGTCAAACCTATGTCCTGCAAGCCAACAGCGACGTCATCCGCGATGTTTACCAGTGGATTCTCGGCCGGCTGGCGACATCCGGCTGGGGCGAGCCGCTGCTGCTGTTGCCTTACTTCGTCATCACGCTCGTCGTCGTCCTGCGGTATCGCCGCGTCCTGGACGTCCTCGCAGTCGGCGATGAGGAGGCCGCGTCGCTCGGCGTCAACCCACAGCGAGTCCGCCTCATCATCGTCGTCGCCGCGTCACTCGGCGCCGCGGCCGCGGTCGCTGTCTCCGGTCTGATCGGCTTCGTGGGGATCATCGTGCCCCACACCGTCCGGCTCGCGTTCGGCGCGAGCAACCGCGTCGTGCTGCCGCTCTCGGTGCTGTTCGGCGCCGCATTCATGGTCGCCGCCGATCTGATCGCGCGGACCGCGATGGACGGCGCCGAGCTGCCGATCGGCGTCGTCACCGCGTTCATCGGCGCACCCTTCTTCGCCATTGTGCTGCGGACGAGCCGACGGGACGTCTGGTGACCGCCCGGCTCCGCCTTCGTGGCGTCGGTGTCCGTCTCGGCGGGGCGGACGTGTTGGACGGTGTCGATCTGGAGCTCGCCGCCGGTCAGTGGATCAACATCATCGGCCCCAACGGCGCCGGCAAGACGACGTTGCTGCGGGCGATTCTGGGAGCGGTCGAGCACACGGGCGAGATCGAGATCGGCGACGGTGTCGACCGTTCCGATGCAATGGGCCTGGCCCGGTCGCTTGCCTACTTGCCGCAGACGCCGGTGATACCGCTGGGCGTACCGGTCATCGACTACGTCCTGCTCGGGCGGACGCCTCATCGAGGGATCTTCTCGGGAGACTCGAGCTCGGATGTCGCGCTCGCGGCTGAGGCACTCGAGCGCCTGGACCTCCACGGCTTCGCGGAGCGGGAGGTGAGCACGTTGTCCGGCGGTGAGCGCCAGCGGGTCGTGCTCGCCCGCGCTCTCGTCCAGGAGTCATCCGTCCTTCTGCTCGACGAGCCGACGACGGCACTCGACCTCGGACATCAACAGGAAGTGCTGGATCTGGTTGACGAACTCCGAGTGGAACGCGGCCTCTCGGTGCTCGCCACGCTCCACGACCTCACGCTCGCCGCCCGTTACGGCGACCTCGTCGTGGCGTTGGCTCGCGGTCGTATCGTCGCTCAGGGACCGCCGCGCGAGATCGTGACCCAGGAACTGATCGCGACGCACTTCAATGCAGCGGTCAGAATCGTCGATGATGTGGACGGTCCGGTGATCGTCCCCGTCGCCGGCCGCTCGAACCAGGAGCCGACATGACCGAGTCCGATCGCGAAACGAACCCCGAGGAACCCCTCACCGAGGATCCACGGCCCGACGGTCTTCGCGTGGCGAAGTCCGTGGTGTTGGTGAACACGGGCGACGGCAAGGGCAAGTCGTCCGCGGCGTTCGGCGTCGCACTCCGGGCCCGGGCTCGGGAATGGCCCGTCGCCGTGTTGCAGTTCCTCAAGTCCGATGACTGGGTCACCGGCGAGCAGCTGATGGCCGAACCGCTCGGGATCGACTTCTGGTCACTTGGCGACGGGTTCACCTGGGACAGCGACGACCTGACGAAGGACGAGGCCGAGGCGCAAGAGGCCTGGAGACAGGGCAAGGCGATCGTCGAAGCCGGCGAGCACCGGCTCGTGGTCTTCGACGAGATCACCTATCCGCTCAACTGGGGATGGATCGACGCCGCTGACGTGGAGGCGACGTTCCGCGATCGTCCGGCGACGGTGTCACTCGTCCTGACCGGCCGCGACGCCCCCGATTGGATGATCGAGATGGCCGACACCGTCACCGAGATGGTGAAGACCAAACACGCCTACGACGACGGCATCGCCGCCAAAAAGGGAATCGACTTCTAGCCGCTGCACTTGGGATCAGACCCCCGCTGCACTTCAGCCGCCGCTGATGAGTTGTTCGGCGCCCTTCGGGAGGGCGACGGTGCCGTCCCTGTCGTCCAGCCAGCCCTCGGGCAGATGGACGTCCTTCGGTGATCCGTGGTGGCCGCGGACCATGCGCATGCCGCCGTCGGGGAAGGGGAGTGAGCGGTCGAGCCCGTCGACGAGCTCGCGCATCTCGTCGAGCGAACCGACCTTGTTCATCATGCGACGGACTTCGTTGCCGGTCGGGAACCCCTTGAGGTACCAGCCGGCGTGCTTGCGAAAGTCCCGGATGCCGTGCGACTCGCCCATCCAGTCGCACAGCAGCTCGGCATGTTCGACCATCCCGTCGAGCACCTCCCCGAGATCGGGTCGAGATGCGATCGGCTGTCCGTCGAACACGTCGGCGAGGTCACGGAAGATCCACGGGCGGCCAAGGCACCCGCGGCCGACGACGACCCCGTCAGCGCCGGTCTCCCGCAGCATGCGCAGCGCGTCGTCTGCTTCCCAGATGTCGCCGTTGCCGAGGACAGGGATCGAGGTCACGGCGGCCTTGAGCTCGGCGATGCGTCGCCAATTCGCCGTGCCGCTGTAGAGCTGGTTCGCGGTCCGAGCGTGGAGGGCGACGGCCCGACAGCCCTCGTCCTCGGCGATGCGGCCGGCATCGAGGAAGGTGATCGCATCGTCGTCGATCCCGACGCGGAACTTCACCGTGACGGGGACGTCGCCGGCCGCAGCAACGGCGGCTTGCACGATCGACCGGTACAACGAGCGCTTCCACGGGAGCGCTGCGCCGCCACCGTGACGGGTGACCTTCTTCATCGGGCAGCCGAAGTTCATGTCGATGTGGTCGACGCCCTGGGCATCGACGAGGCGACGCGTGGCCTCACTGATCGAGTACGGCTCCGTCCCGTAGAGCTGGATGCTGCGCGGGGTTTCCTCCGGAGCGAACGCCGCGAGCTCGAGGCTCTTGCGATGGCCTTCCACGATGGCGCGGGCCGTAATCATCTGGTTGACGTAGAGACCTGCGCCGTACCGGCGACAGAGTGTGCGGAACGGCGCGTTGGTCACCCCCGCCATCGGTGCGAGCACCACGGGCGGCCAGACCTCGAGGGGCCCGATATCGATGGGTGCGAACTCGCCGGGGCGCGCAGGTGCCTCGGGCGGGTGTTCGACGGCCGTGTCGGTCATGACCCCAGGCTACGAAGTCGCCCACTCAGTGGCGACGACGTCGAAGCCGAGCTCGGTCATCAAGGAGTCGAGGAGGCCGAGCGGAAGCCCGATCACGTTGGAGACACTCCCGGTCACCCGATCGGCGAAGAGCCCGCCGGAGCCCTGTAGCCCGTAGCTGCCGGCTTTGTCGTCGGGCTCGCCGGTCGCCACGTACCACTCGATTCGGGCCTCGCTGAGGTCGTCGACATGGACTTCGGAGACTTCGTGCCCGACCGCGATCCGCTCTGTGCTGTCGGCCGCGGTCGCGAGCACCGCAACGCCGGAGATCACGTCGTGCGAGCGGGCGCGGAGTCGCTGCAACATTTCGCGCGCGTCGTCGCGGTCGGTGGGCTTCCTGAGGATCTCGTCATCGACGACCACCGACGTGTCGGCGCCGATCACCACCGTCGCCGGGCCCGCGACCGTCCGGGCCTTGGCCTCGGCGAGCCGACGGACGTAGTCGACCGGGCGCTCGTCGTTGTGCGGGCTCTCGTCGACATCGGCAACGATGACCCGATACGAGGCCGTGAGTCGGCTCAGGATCTCGAAACGGCGCGGCGACGCGCTGGCGAGGATGAGCTGTGGGCCGGACACCGCCGCAGTCTCGCGCCCCATCGCCGACGCGACCGCCACCCGCCTGACCCGCGGTCGGCCTAGCCTCTGCGAATCGACGACGACTTTCTGGACGACGACGGCGAACTCGACGAGCCGGTGACCCTCGCGTTGGAGGACACCTCACTCGTGATCCAGCCGGATCCCTTCGTGGTGACCTCCGGGTTCCTGCGGGCAGGCAACGCCCCGAGCGTGCCGCCGCCCGCCGACGTTGGCGCGCCCTGGTCGTATGACGAGTCGGATGAGCACGCGCACGACTTCCTCGTCCATGTCAGCGGCGAGCGGACCATGCCGGAGTACCTCGAGGATCCGGTCGAGCACGCCCGGGCGAATGGGCTGATGCTGCTGTTCAGCGACGAGGTACAGGCGTCGTTTCAGACCTACCTGGCCCGTATGCCGGAGCCTCGCGCCGAGGCGTGGCGAGATCTGATCGCAGGTGGGGCGAGCTCCGAGGCGTTCGGACCGCTCACCTTGCTAGAGAAGCTGACGGAGGAGCAGGTCGGCGAAGCGTTGGCGGTCGGGCGCCGACAACGTGTGGTCAACCTCACACTCTCGGCGCTCCTTCTCGGTGGCCTCGTCGCCGGGGCCGTCGTGATCCGCAATGTGTTTTTCGTGGAGGAGGGCCGCACCGAAGGAGCGTTTCAGTTTGCGGACGACGGCGAGACACCGGCTGTCGCGGCGTTGGAGGGTGGCCCGCCCGTGCCGGAGCCCAGCCTCACGGCCGCGTTGACCACAACGGTCGCGGTGGAGGTCGGCGACGGCCCGGAGTCGGACCGTGTCACGGTCGCGCCGTTCTCCGCGTATCCCTACCCGCCCGGCTCGATACGAGCGTCACTGTTCGAGTTCGCCGGCAGCGGGCATGTCGTCCTCGTCGGCCCGCCCGGCTTCACCGACGATGCATGCATGCGAGCGAGCGTGGTGACCGAGGACCTCCGCCCCCTCGACACCGTCACCCATGGGCCGTGCCGTCAGCCGGTCGGGCGCACCCCCGCGATCGGCTGCCTCGGGCCGTCCGCTGTCCTGCTTGAGCTCGACATTCCGGCGGCAGAGGTCGCCCTGCCGGAGGGAGGCGCCGGTTTCGCCGAGTCCGTTCGGATCCAGCTCGTGGGAGACCACCCGGACTACGAGGTACTGACGCTCCGCGGCACGATTTCCGTCTCCGAGAATGCGAGCGTGGACGTGCCTCGATTCGGTGGGGCCGTCGGCGACGACCTCACCTTCGATCTCGGGGCTGGCCGCGTCGGCACCTGCACGCTCACCGGCGACCTTCCTCGGTCCGGCTGACATGTGCGGCCGGTTCGCTTCCACGACACCGCCGGATCAGCTGGCGAAGTACTTCGGCGCGGCGCTGCCCGAGACGCTCGTGACCGACGGAGAAGAGGAGGGCTCCCCGGCCAACTACAACGTGGCGCCCACACAAGGCGTCTACACGGTGTTCGAGGACGGCGGCGTCCGCCGACTCGATTCCTTCCACTGGGGGCTCGTGCCCTTCTGGGCGAAGGACCCGAAGATCGGCAGCCGCATGATCAACGCCTGCGCGGAGACGATCGCCGAGAAGAACTCGTTCAAGCGGCCCTTCGCTCGCAAACGCTGCATCATCCCCGCCGACGGCTTCTACGAGTGGATGAAGATCGAGGGCCAGAAGAAGAAGCAGCCGATGTACATGAGCCGCGTCGACGGCGAGCCGTTCGCGTTCGCCGGTCTGTGGGAGGTCTGGAAGGACAGGAACCACACGGATGAGGACGGCGAGCCGCTCGAGCTCTACAGCTGCACGATCATCACCGGCGAACCGAACGAGAAGGTCGCCGAGGTCCATGACCGCATGCCGGTGATGTTGCCGCCCGACACGTGGGATGAGTGGCTCGATCGCGACAACAACGACACCGATTCGCTTCAGGGGTTGCTGGTTCCCGCTCTGGCGCAGCTGATTCGGCTGCACCCCGTCTCGACCGACGTCAACAACGTGCGCAACAACGGCCCGGAGCTGATCGACGAGGCCGATCCCGTCAGCGACGAGTGAGCGATCTCGGAGCGCTCATCGCTCAGCTCCGCGCCGACGGCGTGGTCGAGGTCTCCTCTCCGATGAAATGCGGGGACGAACTTCCTGCTGCTCTGCGGGAGTTGTACGAAGTGACTGACGGCCTCTACGACCCGGCCGGGCGTTACTTCCTGGTCTGGCCGTTGTCGCGGGTACTCGCCGGCCTCGACGGACCGCCGATCGGTTTCACGGCGTTCGGAGACGACGGGACCGGAGATCCATTTCTCATCGATCCTGCCGCATCGGTCCATCACATGAACTCGATCGATGCCGAGGTCAGGCTCATAGCTCCTTCGCTCGAAGCGATGCTCATTGGCTGGTTCGACGGAACCCCTCTCGGTGCAGACGGCGCTCCTGCCGGGTCGTCAGGCCTGCAGCGCTGACTCGAGCTCCTGTCGGAGCTGATCGAGATCTTCTTGATCGGGGTTGCCGTCGGCCTGACCGAAGTCGAGGGCGGCCATGGAGTTCATCGGTACGACGTGGATGTGGACGTGGGGTACCTCGAAGCCGGCGATCATGAGGCCGACGCGTGCCGGCTGGAGAAGCTCCTTCTGCACCTGCCCGACTCGGTGGGTGACTTCCATCAGGTGCGTTGCGGTCTCCACCGGAAGGTCGGTCCACTGATCGATTTCGGCACGGGGGACCACGAGGACGTGGCCGCGGGCAAGCGGGCGGATATCGAGAAACGCGACACACACGTCGTCCTGCCAGACGAAACGTCCGGGAATCTCGCCCTCGATGATGCGTGTGTAGATCGTTGGCACGCCGAGGATCCTAGGCTGCGAGGATGACCGAGGACGCGGGTGAACCGCGTGAGCGACAGCTGGGAATCTTCGAGGATCGGATCCTCACGGTTCCGAACCTGATTTCGCTGGTCCGCCTGGGCTGCATACCGGTCTTCTTGTGGTTGCTTTTCGAGCAGGATGACCGCTACGCCGCGGCGTGGCTGTGGGGCGTCGTCGGCGCGACGGACTGGGTCGACGGATGGTGGGCTCGCCGATTCAACAGCGTCAGCGAGTTCGGCAAGATGATCGACCCGGTCACTGACCGAGCCGTGCTCATCATCGGCGTGCTTGCCGTCGGTATCGACGGTTCGGTGCCCTGGTGGCTCGTCGGACTCACAGCGGTCCGAGAAGTGCTCGTTTCGATTGTCGTCGTCGCGATCACGGCGCTCGGCGCTCGGCGAATGGACGTCACCTGGTGGGGCAAGTGTGCGACGTTCAGCCTCTATTTCGCATTCCCGCTGCTGCTCGCTGGGGCGTCCGACACTGCTGGCGCCGATTGGTACCGCTGGGCAGGTTGGGCGTGCGCGATTCCCTCGCTCATCTACAGCTATATGTCGGCCGCGCAGTACGTCCCGCGCGGCATTGCCGCACTCCGCGAAGGCCGCTTGGACCGGCTCGACGCCGAGCGTCGGGACGCGAACACCGTCCCCGGCGACGACGACCCGCGGAAGTAGGTTCGCGCTCCTGAAGGCCGTGATTATGGCTGGCGGTGAGGGCACTCGACTGCGGCCGCTGACATCGAACGTGCCCAAACCGATGATGCCCTTGGCCAACCGGCCGATGATGGAGCACATCCTCGATCTCCTGAAGTGTCATGGTTTCGACGAGGTCGTCGTGACCGTCGCGTTCATGGCGAACCACATCCGCGACTGGTTCGGCGACGGCTCCGAGTTCGGTGTGCGGATGGTCTACGCGACGGAGGAGACGCCGCTCGGCACGGCAGGGTCGGTCCGCAACGCGATGGAGGAGCTCACGGAGCCGTTCCTCGTGATCTCGGGCGACGTTTTGACCGACGGCGACCTCACCAAGATCGTGGCGGCGCACGAGGAGAAGGACGCGACGGTCACCATCGAATACGTCCGTCGGATCGAGCAGCTCGCCCGTTCGTAGGGTCGCGCCTGGCCCGAGGCCATGCGTTAGGTTCTCGCTCATGAACGTGCCCGAGGGACTCCGCTACTCGTCCGACCACGAGTGGGTTGCCGTCGACGGCGACGTCGCCCGCATCGGAATCACCGACTACGCCCAGGACGCCCTCGGCGACGTCGTCTACGTCGATCTCCCAAGAACGGGCGACGCCATTGCGGCCGCCGACTCGTTCGGCGAGGTCGAGTCCACAAAGAGTGTCTCCGAGCTCTACGCCCCCGTCTCGGGCGAGATAGCGGCAGTCAACGACGAGTTGGCCGACGCGCCGGAAAAGCTCAACGAAGACCCGTACGGCGAGGGTTGGATCGTGACGATCACCATGTCCGACGCCGCGGAGCTTGATGGGCTGCTGGACGCCGATGGCTACCGAGCGCTGATCGAGGAATGAGCCGATGAGCGATCTTTTCTGTCGCGACTGCGGCCACGACAACAAAGGCGGTGCGAACTTCTGCTCGTCGTGTGGCTCTCGACTACCGAAGGACGACATCACCACCGACGTGCCCGCCGTCGAGCTCGAGGGCGACATCGACAACATCGACCGGTCAGGTTTTGGTCCCCACGAAGGACTGTTCGTGGTGCCCCACGGGCCGAAGGCCGGCGCCCGTTACTCGCTCGACGAGGACCTCGTCACCCTCGGCCGTCATCCGAAGAGCGACATCTTCCTCGATGACATCACGGTGTCGCGCCGCCATGCCGAAGTGCGCCGAGACGGGGCTCGCTACTGGGTCAGCGACGTCGGATCGCTCAACGGCACCTATGTCAATCGGGAGCGAGCGGACGACCGAGAGCTCGCCGATGGCGACGAGTTGCAGGTGGGCAAGTTCAAGCTGGTGTTCGTGCACGGCACCGGAACCGGCTGAGGAGCGGCAATGGCTGGAGGAGCGCGATGACCGACACCCGACATCACTCGATCGGGGAGGTGCTGTCGATGCTCAAAGAGGAGCACGCCGACGTCACGATCTCCAAGATCCGGTTCTTCGAGAGCCAGGGTCTGATCGACCCAGAGCGCACGCCGTCCGGCTACCGAAAGTTCTACGACACCGACGTCGAGCGGCTGCGATGGATCCTCGTGCAACAGCGCGACAACTTCCTGCCGCTCAAAGTCATCAAGCGTCGCCTGGAGGAGGCGGGGTTCGACCCGGCGACCGACGTGCCGCTGCCGGAGACCGAGCTGCCGGAGCCCACGCTGTTCACGCGGCGTGAAGATGAGATCGATCTGACTGAGGATGCGGCAACTGCTGTCGCCGCCGAGGTGACAGAGGAGCCCGAGCCTGAGCCCGAACCCGAACCCGAGCCCGAGACTGAGCCCGGGCCGGTCGCCGTCGAAGTTCCGCCCGCGCCACCGGTCGCCGACGGTGA
>JAQWMR010000004.1 GCA_029246685.1 Acidimicrobiales bacterium
TCAGCAATGGCACCGACGGGTTGTGAACGGCTCACCGAGTTCGACGACGCAACCTGGTTCATCGTCAACGACGGTGTGATGGGCGGTCGCTCCCGAGCACAGGGAGTGACCGGAGATGGCGCGCTCACCTGGACCGGCACCATCGTGACCGCCGGAGGCGGATTCTCGTCGATTCGCGGCCCGGTCGACGGCGAGTTCGCCGGAGCAACATCGCTCACCCTGCGGGTTCGCACTGACGGTCGGCCCTACGAACTCCTCGTCGACGACGCTGTCGACGGCCGAGGCAGGGTCACTCACTATGCGTCGATCCAGGTGACCGGTGGTGCGTGGCAGGAAGTCTCAGTGCCCCTCGTCGACATGGAGGCTCGCGTTTTTGGCAACCTCGTCGACGCCGAGCCTTTCGTCCCCAACCTTGCCACCCAGGTCGGAGTGATTCTTGCTGACGGCATCGACGGTGACTTCAGCTTCGAGATCGACTGGGTCGACGCCTGCCCCTGAAGCGTTCACAGATTGTGGTGGGGCTTGTAGCAGAGCTGTCATCAAGCCAGCACGTCGCTGCGATCTGAGCACAACCTCTGACGTCTTCGGCGTAGGCGAACCCCAACACGCTCACAGTTGGAACCAGGTGTTCGATTGGCTGCAGAACCTTGAACAACACAGGCCCTTCCTTGAAACAGCACTGGGAACCGCGAAATCGTGAGGTTCAGGATCCCACCTTTTGGCCCAGTTATGACTCCCCTACGGGAATGGAACCATCGCTGATGCCCGATCCCGACGAAACCCGACCAGCCGGGCTTTCTGATTCGAAGCTCATCGCCATCGACACGCTTCTCACAGGTGCGACGCATCGCCCGCCGCTGGGGTGGAGACGCTCACCGCTAACCCATCGAGGCCGCTTGCCGGTAGAGGTGTGAACCCGCGGAGTGATATCCCGCGTTCTACCGGGGGAGCCTTCTGGGCCACATCGGGGCCACAAGCCAACGGAAACCAGCCCGAAATCGCGGGTACCAACCGCAAGTATCGAGACTGTCTGTCACACAGTATCGGCCGGGAAATGCTGCAATCCTGCGGAAGCTGAGAACTCCTTGGTTGGCCTTGCCAAGGTTGAGGTCGCCGGTTCGAACCCGGTCGTCCGCTCCACGAAGTGTAAGCGATAGAGCGGCAGGTCAGGCCCGGTTTCCGGTGCCGAGCCTGCCGCTTTCTCGTTTCGTCATCCCATCTGTCCGTCCCATCTACGGCACGACTCCGGTAACTGGGCCGGGATGAAGGGATCAGTTCGCCAGCGGCCGCCCGCTATGTAATGGTAGTGGATTACTAAACGAGTAATCTCGAACCGGCATGCGGGCGGGATTGGAAGGGGCGGTCATGGCACGTCCGCGAGGTAGCAAGACCACGGAGGACAGCCAGCAGTTCAGTGCTCTGCCGGACCTTGGGCCGCTCGACTCGCCCGAGCAGTTCATCGCCGCGATCACCGACAGCTGGACCCGTCTCGCTCGCCATCTCTGGGACGACCTCCCGGTCGACCATCCAGTGATCGAGGCGCACGGATTTCGCTTCCTGCTCCGCTACCTGGTGTCGGGAGCATCGATGGTGATGGAGGCCGATCCTGCGTTCCCGCGCTTTGTGCGCTTCGCCGACTCGACCTGCTCGTGGGGGATCAACAATCCCGACGGCAACTACCTCTACGCCGCATTCGATCCGACTGCGACCTACCGGATCAGTGGCGACCCCGGCTCGGCCCACCTCTTCGACATCGAGCTCCATGGTCCGTGCTTCACCGCCGCGCCCCACTACGACAAGGTCGGCAACCTCAAGCGCAGCGACCTGGTCCTGGAGCCCGACGGCTCGGTCGTCATCACCTTGTCGCCCCACGAGCATCCTGGCAACTGGTTGCCCTCCACCCCTGATACCGGCGAGCAGTCGATGCTTGTGCGCCAGTTCTTCCTCGACTGGGAGACGGAGCGTCCGGCCTCTCTGCAGATCGAACGGCTCGACGCGCCATACCCGCCTCCGCCGCTCGACCCGATGGTGGTGCGCGATCGCACCGATGCCCTTCGACGCTGGTTGGTGCAGGCCGGGGAGTTCTGGCACCGGATGTTGGTGATGGGGTTCTTCGAGCCCAACGCCATGTTCTTCATGACCGACACCGTGAGTGAGTGGGGCGGTCACCAGGGTCAGGCGTACGGCGAGGGGAACTTTCGTCTCGAGCCCGGTGAGGCGGCGATTCTCGAGATCGACCGTCCCGACTGCGACTACTGGATGGTGCAACTCGCCGACCGGTTCTGGGACTCGATGGACTTCGATCGCCGCCAGACGTCACTCAACGAGCACCAGATGGTGCTCGACGACGACGACACCCTCCGTGCCGTCATCTCGATCGACGATCCTGGCGTACCCAACTGGCTCGACACAGCCGGTCAGCCGATGGGAACGATCATGGGACGCGTCGTCAACACCGTCGACCGCATCGAGCCGCGCATCCGGGTCGTGCCCCTTGCCGAACTGCGCGCCCACCTGCCGGCCGACACGCCGGTCGTCACCCCTGAAGAGCGATCGGACACCCTTCGTCGCCGCCACGTCGCTGCTCAACGCCGCCTCGGGCCGACCGCCTGAGACACGCGCCGTCTCTACCCGGCCGGGGGCGTCAGCTCGCGGAGTAGCCGCCGTCGACACACAGGGTCTGCCCGGTGATGAATCGCGCTTCCTCGGAAGCGAGGAAGAGGTAGGCCGGCGCCACCTCGTCGGGCGCGCCCCATCGATTCATCGGCACGTTGGCCAGCTGCTGTCGTTCGATCTCCTCCATTCCCTCCATACGCATCACCGCCGTCATGTTCGTGTCGATGAGCCCGGCGGCGACGGCGTTGACGCGCACATTCTCGGTTGCCCAGGAGACGGCGAGATTGAGGGTCATCTGCACGAGTCCGGCCTTGGCCGCGCCGTAGCCCGGAACGAGGGGTACGGCTCGGAAGGCCGACATGCTCGTGGTGCTCAGCACGCTCCCGCCGCCGTTCAGTTCACTCGCCGCGAGCAGCGGCTTGCAGCGAACGGCCAGTCGAAACGCACTGGCCAGGTGCATGGTCAATGCTGTCTCGAAGATCTCGGGCCGCCACTCGTCTTCGAGTGCTAGCGCGGCGCCGGCGTTGTTCACGAGCACGTCGAGCCGATCCAGCCCGTTCGCGAGCGATTCGAGCGACTCGCTGTCGGTCATCTCCGCTTGCGCGTAGTCCAGGCCCGACAGGTCGGTGTCATAGTCCGCGGCCGAGTCTCGGCGGCCGGTGATCACCACGTCGGCCGACGCGTCGGCGAATGCGCGGGCGACCGCGAGTCCGATGCCGGATGTCCCGCCGGTGACGAGCACACGACGATCTGTGAAGTCGAAGTTGGTGGTGGTCATGTCAGCTGAAGGGGTTCTTTCCGTCGGTCCAGTACTGCTCGAACATCGGGGACATCCATCGGGCCAGGATCTCGATCCTCGGACCGACCTGCCCGCGGTGATAGGCGAACATCGGCGCGTCTTCGGGTCCGCCGTGAAGCTCGCGGACCATGCCGTGCTCGACGAGTCGGGCGGAGTCGGCGGCGACGTCGTCGGACCAGTAGCCGAGATGGTGGATGCCCGACGTCGCCGGTTCCCAGATCGTTCCCGGGGTCGCCTGGATGATCTCGAGGCGAGGGCCGCCCATCGAGTAGCAGAACGTGCTCTCCATCTCGATTTCCTGTCCGTCAGCGGTGGTGATCTGGCTGGGCAGGCAGATTTTCTCGCACCAGCGATAACCGACAGCCGCGGTGAGCCGCGCAAGGGTGTCGTCGAGGTCGTCGACCACAATGCCGGTGTGAAACAGGTCGTCAGGCCTCATGCGCTGACCTCACGTCCGATCTGTGGAAACTCGTCGAAATAGAAGGCGTATCGCTCGTAGAGGTCGGCCGGGTCGATCCTGAAGTGGGTCTTCAGGTCGTAGACGATCCGACCGTCCTTGCCGCGAGGATTGCCGGCGACGTAGTCGGAGAGCTCCGCCGTGGCCTCGGGGGTGATGTCCATTCCTGCGGTCTCGATGACGCGGGTGGCCATGGCGAGATCGTCGCTCATGAACTCGCCGAACTCCACGTCGACGCGCTGGGTCTCGGGAATGAGGTGCGTGTCGCGAACCGCAGCGCGCAAGAGACGTTCGATGCGGTCGATCCAGTACTCGGCGAGTGCGTCGGGCTCGACACTCGTGCGTCGCGCTCGGTCGCCGTAGGCCAGCATCGTGATCGCCGACTGCACGACGGCGACCGGGTCCCGCAGCGTGAATGCGATCGTCGCGTCGGGGAACGTCGCGAGAAGCGCCGGGATCTGTTCGAGGTGTTGCGGCGTCTTGAGCACCCAGCGGCGGGGACCGCGGAGATAGCTGAGCACCTGCAGCTCCTGGTGCAGGAACGCGTAGTGCTCGCGTTGATCGAGTCCGAGGTAGTGGTCTCGCCACGCGGGCACACGTGCGTGCCACTCGAGTGCGTAGGAGCAGAAGTCGAGATCGAGCAACTCGCACTCTTCCTCGATGCTGTGTGGCGGCCGATCGTGCATCAGTTTGACCAGCGGCGCGCTGTCTGCAGCGAGCTCGTATGCATCCTGGGCTCGTGCATACCGCGGGTCGACCCCATCGGGTCCGGGGCCGTCGCCGATCACCGGAATCGGCTCCTGGATCTCCCACCATGGCAGAGCCCGGAACCGCGAGTCGCTCGCGAGGAGGTTGACCAGGTGAGTGGTACCCGACCGTGGCAGGCCGACCACGATCACCGGCGGCTCGAGTTCGACCTGAAGGGCCTCGGGGTTGCGTTGCACGAAGTCGTCGAATCGGAGACGTGCACTCAGGCCCCGGATGAGGCGGTTGCGGACGATGAGCCGTCCGATGCCGCTCAACCCGTCGTCGCGATCGACGGCTGCTGCTTGGGCGGCAAGCCGTGGCAGCGCCGCGTGGTCGGGATCCAGCGACAATCCGGTGGCCTGCGTTGCCGCGGCGATGATCCCGTCAGGAGAGAGTTCGACATCGAGGTCGAGCCCGAAATCGAAGATGGCCTGTTCCTTGGCGGTTCGTTGCGGGTCGCGCAGGTCGTCGATGCGGTGCTCTTTCAAGGCCGGAGATCGTTGAGCTCGGCGATCGTCATGACGCGGCAGGCGGGGGGAATGTCTTCGACGACTTGGTTGTAGCGCAAGCCCATCCCGCCGTGGCGGTGGTGCGACGTGTCGATCCAGTTGCCGAAGCCGGGATCCTCGTCGGCGATGATGAGGCGCGCAGTGCCGTCGGACTCGTAGACGGCGGTGTGTTTGTTGACGGTGACCTGGCGCCACTCGTAGTCGAGCGATTCCTGCCAGATGTTGTTGAGCTGGAAGTTCCAGTAGTACGCCTCGATCAGTGGGACATCGATCACCAACGCCTGACCCGGCTCAAGCGTCCAGTAGCCGTGGCGAAACAGCTGCGTCGGATCGTTCCATCCGGCGGTCGATTCTTCGGCTTGAAAGTCGAGGGTGTTGGGCCGTTGCTTCCATTCGTCGATCTTGCCGATGAAGCGCTGCGCGATTCCCTGGGTGCTGAGCACCGAGGAGTAGAGCCCGCTGGTCAGCTTTGCTGCACTGAGGGGAGGAGGCAGGTCTCGGGGCCCGGTCAGGCGCTCGATCGTGAGCTCCGATGCGCGCTCCGACGTGCGATCCAGGAAGAAGTTGCGAATCGCGATCATGTTGGTGGCCTCGTTCATTTCGAGCCACCGTTGGCCGGGCTCGAGATGGGCCGGCTCGTTGGCGCTAGCGATCACCTCGACGAGTTCGTCTGGCTGAGGATCGTTGAACGCGAGTGCGCCCTGGCGGTCGGGCGGATCGTCGCCGACACCGAACCCGCCGGAGAACGCATTGAGGCTCAGATAGTTGACGGTTCCCCGCGGGCCTCTGAGTCGGTAGTCGTAGCGACCGCTGACGGATGCGCTCTGGTAGAGCGCATCGGGATTGTCGGAGCCGATCTTCACGTTGTACGCCGTCGTGTTCACTCGGCTGAAGTCTCGGCCGACGCCCTCAACGTTCATGAGCCCGCTGCGGAGCAGGCGAGTGAGGTAGCGGAAGCCTTCGAGTCGGTCGAGTTCGTCCTCGCTGTTGTCGAGCACCAGCTGACCGGAGTCCTTCAAGATGTCGCAGAATTCGGCCCAGAGTTCGCCCTCGATGGCCTTGCTTGTTGCGTTGCTCTCTGGTGAATCTTCACTCATCGGCCTGCCTCACTTCGTCAACTGCTTGATTTGGAACTGACACCATCGCGTGGTCCACAAGTTGTCCGACTCGTCGAGAAGCCGCTGATGCGCATCAATGGACGTCGCCCGAGCGGCTTCGTGGTTGGGTTGGTCTCCCAGGACGATGTCGAGAAGGTGGGTGGCCTCAAGTGCCCTTCCGGCGGCGATGTGTTCAACCGCCCGACTCACCAGCTGGTCGGCGCCCGCTAGTTCGACGAGGTCGGCACCGATTGCTTCTGGCCCGATGTCGTAGAGCTCGGTGGTCGACTGCTGGTGGAACCAGCCGCTGTAGTTCTCCCAGATCGAGCGGACGCCCCAGCGCACGGTGCCGTAGCCTTCGCCGACCTCGATCTCCGGGGGCAGGGTGATCTCACGCATGAGGGTCCGGACGTCTTTGCGCTCGTTCATCCCCCGGACGGTCTCGTCGTGGACAAAGTGGATCGCGTCGCGTAGCGCGGACAGCTCGGACTTGATCAAGTCGGCGCCGACGATGGGTTGGTGATGGCCGTAGAGAATCATCTCGGCGTCGAGATCGAGCACCGTCTGCACTGCGTCGGCGACAACGAGTGCGTCGCGATAGCGGTCACCGCGCATGGTGCAGAGGTTGGGAAAGTGGCCGAACGTGCAGCCGAACAGGTTGCCGGTGGCAACGATCCGGTGTTGGGGAAGCCAAACGACTAAGGAGTCGTTGGTTTCCGCTCCTGGGCAGGCGATGAGTTCGATCTGTAGTCCGCCTACCTCGAATGAGTGGCGGTCTTCGAAGAGGACGTCGGCCTGGGGTTGTGCAGTCGGGTCGAATTCGAAGTCGTAGCCGGCATCGCGGTACGCGAAAAACGTCGACTTGAGCTCCTGGCCGAAGGCGAAGTGCGAACGGTTCCGGCGGTACTCGCTGAGCAGGGCGTCGAGGGCTTGGTGCTCCGGATTGCCGGCCTGGGCGATCACTTCCAAGCCTGGGTGCAACTCGCGAAATAGCCGGATGCCGCCGACATGGTCGACGTGGCCCTGTGTGAGGGCAACATGGCTGATCGGTGCATTTGAGTAGGCGGCGAGATTGTCGCGGTGCACGGGCGCCTCGAACATCGAGCCCGTGTTGACCAGCACACTCGGCCCGTCGGTCTCGAGTAGATAGACGTTGGACAACCCCTCGGACATGACCACGATGTCGTGCAGCCGTTCGGCCTGCCCGGGCATGGCCGAGTAGGGATCGACCGGACGGGACTTGTAGAGAGGGTCGCGCATGGAGACACTGTAGTAAGAGAGGATCATTACGATCAATGTTCGCGACCTGTGGAAGGCGAACACCGGTACTGAGATACCATCATTAGTTCATGCCTCGATCTCCTGAGCCCGCTCGCCAAGCACTGGTGGCCGCCGCCGAGGCGCTTTTCGCAGCCCGCGGCGTCGATGCCGTGCCGGTAGGCGATGTGGTGAAGGAAGCAGGCCAGCGCAACAGCTCGGCGGTGCAATACCACTTCGAGAGCAAGCAAGGCCTCCTGCAGGCGGTCATGGAGCCGCACCAGACTCGCATCGACGCGGCGCGCCTCGCGCTGCTCGATGAAATCGACGACGCACCGTCGGTCGAGATGGTGGTCGACGTGTTCGTCCGACCGCTCGCCGCACTCCTGCAGGAGGAGTCGGGCCGCAACTACCTCATGATTCAGGCGCAGCTTGTCAACGTGGGCGACCTGGATGCGGTCCTGCCGCTGCGGCCCGGACTCGCTCGCGCGATGGTGCTGCTCACCGAGGCCCCCAGCGATGCCGACCCGGACTCGGCAGCCCATCGCAACACCATGATTGCAATCCTGCTCCTCCACGGACTCGCCGATTTCGCCCGCCGTCGGCCGGATGCGGAGAACGACGAGCGTGAGGCGTTCACCCGGCTGATGGACGCCTCGATCACCGCGATCATCAAAGGGACCTGATCAGCTCGACCGTGCCGCGGCCGGCTACATGTGCCAGCGGGCCGTCATCGAGGTGATACGAGATTCGTCGTCGATCGCCCCTTCGGCGCTCCAGAGAGTTCTTGCGGGTTGAGATCCATTCGGTTATTAATGTATAACCATTACATTGGCGGGAACCAGGAACAGAGAAGAAGGATGAGGAGATGGCATGGCGCCTGAACACAAGCCCAGTTTCGCGATCATCGGCGGGGGCATGGCGGGAATCCTCGCGGCGGTCAAGATCCGCGAGGCCGGCTACGACTTCACGATCTTCGAGAAGGCGGATTCGTTCGGCGGCACCTGGCGCGAGAACACCTATCCGGGTGTCGCGTGTGACGTGCCCTCGCACCTCTACTCCTACTCATTCGCGCTGAACCCCGACTGGAAGTACCTCTCCGCCTCGGGGTCCGACATCCTCGACTACTTCCGAGGTGTGGCCGAGCACTACGAGCTCGCGGCGTCGACCCGGTTCGGACAGCCCGTCACCCGGTGCGAATGGATCGGTGACCGGTGGGAGGTCGAGGATGGGGCCGGTCATGTCGGTCAGTTCGACTGGGTCGTCGCGGCGACCGGCATCCTCCACCATCCGAAGATGCCCGACATCGAAGGGCTCGACGACTTCGCGGGCTCGTCGTTCCACACGGCCCGGTGGGACCACTCCGTCGAACTCGACGGGAAGCGAATCGGCGTGATCGGCACCGGCTCGAGCGGCGTGCAAGTTACTGGCGAGCTCGCCCCGCGCGCCGGCAGCTTCACCCTTTTCCAGCGCACGCCGCAATGGGTGCTGCCCGTCCCTCAGATCGAGTACACCGAGGAGGAACGGGCTGACTTCCGCGCCCATCCCGAGAAGCTAGAGCAACTGCACGACGAGATGGACCGCGAGTTCCACTCGTGGTTCGGCGAAGAGGTTCTGAACCCGGAGTCCGAGGTCTTCGCGGGGATGGGCGACGCGTGCACCAATAAGCTCGACAGCGACATCGAGGATCCCGTTCTGCGGGAGAAGCTCCGGCCCGACTACAAGCTTGCGTGTAAGCGCCTTGTCATCTCGCACAACTTCTACGACTCGATCCAGGCCCCGCAGGCCAAGTTGGTAACGGACTCGATCGTTCGTATCGAGGAGAAGGGCGTGCGCACGGCCGATGGCCAGCTACACGAACTCGACGTCCTCGTTCTTGCGACCGGGTTCCACGTCGACGCCTTCGTTCGTCCGATGAACGTGATCGGGCAGGATGGGGTCGAGCTCGATGAGCTGTGGAGCGAGCGCCCGTCGGCGTACTTGTCGGTCACCCTGCCCGGGTTCCCGAACTTCTTCTTCCTGAACGGGCCGGGCAGTCCGGTCGGCAACTTCTCATTGATCCTCACCGCCGAGTGGGAGTGTCAGTACATGCTCCGTCTCGTCGAGGAGCTCAGCGAGGCCGGCCATCGCTGGGCGTGCCCCAGTGAGCAAGCCGCTACGCAGTTCGAGGCCGAGCGGGTCGAAGCCGGCAAGGACACCATCTGGACCACCGGCTGCAAGAGTTGGTACCTCGACGACCGAGGTGTGCCGATTCTGTGGACGTTCCCGTTCGAGCGATTCCGCGAAGAGATGACCGGCCCGAAGATGCAGGACTACGCAGTCGGGTAGAGGGGGTACACAAGTGGGGGACAGCGAGATCGCAGCGATGGCCTCGATGGCCGAGCGCTACACCCGGCCGGACTGGGTGCGGCGGATCAACGCGATGGGTGACTCGGTTGGCGGTGCGCGACACATCGTCCCGCTCGACGCGGGTGAGATCCTCGCGTCGGCGACAAGCGCTCTCGGCGGACCCTTCGGCGACTTCGATCAACCGGGGTGGGAGTCAGCTTTCGAAGAACTGGTTGCCGTTCTCGATGTCGCGCCGATGAATGTTCTCGGCCGACTCATGACCCGCCAGGAGTTGACCCGTTGTCTGCGAACGCGGTTACTCCTGTCGCAGCACTGGGCGGCCAACCCTTCGCTCGCCGGGCAGCAGGTCGTTGCGCCGCTGGTCATCACCGGCCCGGCTCGGTCGGGCACATCGATCCTGTTTGAATTGCTCTCGCTCGACCCTGCGCTCCATGCGCCCCCGACATGGGAGATCATGCACCCGCTGCTGGCGCCCGACATTGAGCACGATGATCGCCCCGTGTTCGGCCAGTGCGAGTCCGAACTCTGGACCGACATCCAGCCCGAGCTCGCCGCCCTTCACGAGTGGCGCGCTGACCTCCCGGCCGAGTGCATCACCCTCACCGCTCCAAGTTTCGTCTCGCCTCACTGGGGGATGATCTGTGATGGCGGAACCCCTTCTGATGCGGTCGAGAACTATGCGTTCCACAAGCGGGTGCTGCAGACGATGCAGGCCGATGAGCCAGATCGTACGTGGCTGCTGAAGACGCCGGCGCACCTGATGACGATCGATCTGCTCTTCGCGACGTATCCAGACGCGTGGGTCGTGCAAACCCACCGCGACCCGGCGAAGACGATGCCGTCGACCGTGTCGATGACTGCCGGCGTCAAGTGGATGCGAGGCGACGAGGTCGACCTGCGTTCTCTCGCCGCCCAGATCAGGATGGGGTTCGCCTGGGCGCTCACGTCAGTTGCGGACCGCAGGGCCACGGGTGATCTTCCAGAGCGGTTCGTGGATGTGCGCTTCCGGTCGCTGGTTGATGACCCGGTCGAGGCGGTCCGACGCGCCTACGGCGTGATGGAGCGGGATTTCACCGCCGACTTCGCGCACAGCATCGAGCGCTACATGCGCGAGAAGCCGCAAGGGAAGTTCGGGCACCATCGCTACACACCCGAAGCGTGGGGCTATACGGCAGCCGAGCTCCGAGAAGACCTCGCGTCGTACATCGACGCCTTCTCGATCGAATTGGAAGACCACGTATGACATCAGATCTCGCTCCCCAGGCCCGAGCCGCCTACGACGACCTCATCGAGACGCTCACCACGATTCGCGACGACTACCTCGGGTCTGAACGGCGCTTCGATGACCCGCTCGATGTCGTGGAGGGCTACCGCTATGTCGGGCAGATCCTGGGTGTCGCGTCCGAGCTGCTCATCGAGGCGGATCCGGATCATCCCCGTCTCGCCTCGATGGCGTCGCCGGCCCGGAAACTCCAGGGCGACAATCCCGACGCGCTCTACCATCACGCCCGCATCAGCGGCGATCGGAGCTATCGGATCTTCGGGTCGATCGGGCAGGCGATCTACACGTCGTTCACCGTTCATGCTCGTGACGAGAACGGCGCCATTGCGGGCGCAGTGCTGGCCGACGTCAACGACCGTGACTTCGACGTGGATCCGGATGGCCGCTATGAGGTCGTGCTGAGCGCGACGGAGGCGGACGGCAACTGGATCGAGCTGGCGCCGGACGCCCATTGCGTCATCGTGCGGAGCTACTTCGAGCTTGAGACCTCGGTGCAGAATCAGCCGGCCATCGAGGTCGCCATCGACATCGAGTGTCTCGACGACGTTGGGCCGCCGCCTCCCCTCAGCGACGAGGCGCTGGCGAATCGAATGCGCGAAGGGGTAGCGCTGCTTCGCCACAACACCCTGGGCCAGCGGATCCCGGGCGAGGGGCCGACCGGTCCGTTCGCGGCCGAGGGCCCGAACGACGTTGCGAAGCCGTTCAGCTTCCGGGCCAGTGGCATGGACGTCCCCGGCGCGGTCGACCTCTTCTATTCGACCGGCCGGTTCGACCTCGCGCCCGACGAAGCGCTCGTGATGACCGGCCGACTTCCGAAGGGCGATTTCGCCAACGTCATGCTCTGGAACCGCCATATGCAGACACTCGAGTACCGCAACCGCTCATCGTCGCTCAACGGCGCGCAGATGAAACTTGACGAAGATCGACGGTTTCGCATCGTCATCTCCCAGCAAGACCCTGGCGTCCCCAACTGGCTGGACACGGCGGGGCACAGGACCGGCACGATCTTCTGGCGCTTCCTGCTGCCAGAAGAAGACCCGGAGAAGCCCGTTTGTGAAGTCGTTCCACTCGCCGACATCAGGGAGTCAGCAGCCAATGCATCCTGACGATCAGTTCCACCCGCCGACCGACGCCGACGACCCATTCTGGACCGAGACGTGTTGGTTCACGTTTACAGTGCCAGAGCGGCGGCTCTCCGGGCAGGTGTATCCCTTTATGCGCCCGAACCAGAACGTGACCACGCTCGGCGTGTTCATCTGGGATGACGAGCACGGAGGCGACCTCCTCCACTGCCGCTACGCGAAGAATTTGGTCCACGTCCCGCTGCCAGCCGACTCGGAGCTCACGGATCTGCAGCTCGAAGGCGGATTGCACATCCGCTGCCTGGAGCCGCTGTCTCGCTACGCCGTGCACTACCTCGACGCTGATGACGGGCGGCTCGAGCTCGATCTTGAGTTCACCGGCATCGCGCCTCCCAACCACATGGGCGGGGCACATCTCGATCAGCCCGGTCGCTACACCGGCACGATCCGGCTGGACGACGAGACCATCGAGGTCGACTCCTACGGTTTCCGCGATCGCTCCTGGATGTCGCGCTCGCAGATCGGTCCGACGATCGGTGCGTCTCCTGCCCCGAAGGGCGGCTACTCCTACGCGACCGCGTCGGAGTCCGACGCCTTTCACGTCATCTCCATGGCGCTCGACGGCACCACCGATCTTCCGCTCCACGGCTATCTCATCCGCGATGGCGTGTACTCGAAGCTCGCGATGCTCGAAGGGAAACGAACGGTTCTTGAGCGCGCCGACGGTGACGCCCCGACACGAGTGCGGATCGAGGCAAAGGACGAGCTGGGCCGTGAGCTCGTGGCCGAGGGCCGCTGCCTCAACAAGATCGGCTTCTACCTGAACGCCAACCTCTTCACCTGGAACTGCCTCACCGAATGGGAGTGGGGCGACGGGATCGTCGGGTATGGCGAAGACCACGACAACTGGAGCGCCTCCGCGGCGACCCGATTCTTCCGCGAACTGCGCGAGGGAGATGCATCATGAGCACGACTGCCGAAACCGAACTGCCGGATCTCGACGCGATCCGGGCGCGCTACGCGGCAGAGCGTGACAAGCGGCTCCGCGCCGACGGTCCCGAGCAGTACATCCAGGTGAAGGACGACCACGTCCACTTCCAGGACGACCCATGGTCCGACGACGCCAACCAGCGCGAGCCGCTCACCGATGAGGTCGAGGTCCTCGTTGTCGGAGCAGGCTTCGGCGGGCTCGTCGCCGGCGCGCGGCTCCGACAGCAGGGCGTCGATTCGATTCGATTTGTCGACCCCGCGGCCGACTTCGGCGGCACGTGGTACTGGAATCGCTACCCGGGCATCGCCTGCGATGTCGAGTCCTACATCTACCTCCCGCTGCTGGAGGAGGTCGGCTACGTCCCGAAGAACAAATACGCGTATGGCTCGGAGATCCGCGAGCACTGCATGGCGATCGCCGAGACGTTCGACCTCTATCGCGACACCTGTTTCGGTACTCGTGCGACCGAGCTTCGTTGGGACGACGAGATCTCCCGTTGGCGGGTCCGCACCGACCGAGGCGACGACATGCGGGCGAAGTTCATCTGCCTCGCGCTGGGCCAGCTCAGTAAACCCAAGCTGCCTGGGCTGGAGGGCATCGAGGAGTTCGCCGGCCACTCGTTCCATACAAGTCGCTGGGACTACGACTACACGGGCGGCGACGCCGACGGCGGTCTGACGGGACTCGCAGGCAAGCGAGTGGGCGTGATCGGCACCGGCGCCAGTGCGGTGCAGGTCGTACCGCATGTCGCCGAGTCGGCCGAGCATCTCTACGTCTTCCAACGCACGCCATCGATCATCGATGTCAAGGACAACCCTCCGACCGACCCGGACTGGGCCGCCTCCCTGCAGTCGGGATGGCACAAGCACCGGCGCGACAACTTCAACGCGCTGGTCTCCGGTGTCCCGCAAGAAGAGGATCTGGTCGACGACGGTTGGACCGACATGATCGGCAACCTCATGAAGCGAATCCAGTCGGGCAAGGCGCAGGACTTCTCCCCTGAGGGCATCCAGGAGATGCTGGAGCTGGCGGACCTACAGAAGATGGAATCGATTCGTGGACGAGTCGACGAGTTCGTGGACGACCCCGAAACGGCCGAGGCGCTGAAGCCCTACTACCGACAGTTCTGCAAGCGCCCGTGCATCCACGAGGACTACCTGCCGACGTTCAACCGTGACAACGTGACGCTGGTCGACACCGACGGCCAGGGCGTCGACCGGGTTACCTCCAAGGGCCTGGTGGTCGATGGCGAGGAGTACGAACTCGACCTCATCATCTACGCAAGTGGTTTCGAGGTCGGGACGCCGCTTGAGCGCCGGTCGGGCTTCGACATGATCGGGCGTACCGGCAAGACGCTCACCCAGACCTGGACCGATGGACTGCGCTCCCTCCACGGCATGCACATGCACGGCTTCCCGAACACATTCTTGATGTCGATCGGGCAGGCCGCAAACGTTGTGAACTACACCCACCTGCTTGACGAGCAGGCGACGCATCTGTCATACATCGTCGCCCGTGCCCGCGAGGACGGACTCGAGACGGTTGAGGTAACGGCCGACGCGGAAGCGTCCTGGGTTGAGCAGTGCATCGAAAAGGTCCGCGAACGGGGAGGGGCATTCTTCACCGATTGCACACCCGGCTACTACAACAACGAAGGACTGCCCCGGAGTTCGGGAAGCGGCCCGTACGGCGTCGGGCCCGGCGTGATGGAATTCCTCGACCTGCTCGAAGCGTGGCGCGAGAGCGGGGATCTCGAAGGATTGCGCACAACCTGATCGTGTTAATGTTGACATCTCACTACGAGCCGCGAGAGGATTGGACACAACCGGGGGAGGGGCCATGACTGAAGAGTCGAACGAAGTCGCCGACATAGCGGATCGTTACTTCGCCGCCCACGCAGCGGCAGACGAGAATGCGATGCGGGCGCTGTTGGCTGACGACTTCAGTGGTCGGACCACCGCCATGGGCGGGATGGACCTCAGCGCGGACATCCTCGTCATGGGCGCCAAGTGGGAGGCCGAGTCGCTCGACATTCGCCTCGAAGACATTCGCCGAAACTACTGGGCGACAGGGTTCGTTCAGCAGTGTGCGATCCGGGGAACGGCGCCAAGCGGCGACGAGATCGACATCGCGACCTGCATGGTCGCTGAGGTGATCGACGGGCAATTCACCCGAATGGACGAATACGTAGCCATGCCGGAGCCGACCAGCGACAGCTGAGCGCGAACTGGTATCTGAGAGGGGACGAGTCATGAACGACAACCAAGCCGACGCACCGAGCCTGTTCCGCAGGTTCCGCTCCTACATCGTGATCGGGGTGGTCGCCATTGTCGCGATCGTGGCCCTCGTCCTGACGAGCGGAGACGGCGATGAAGACCCCGAAACCGTTGACCCGGGCGACGAAACGCCCGTTGACACGGAACCAGTCGTCGAGGATCCGGTTGAGGACCCTCCAGTTGACGACCCTCCAGTTGACGACCCGCCGGCTGAGCCGAGCTATCCCGGTATCGGCACGGACGCGGCGCTCGAGAACCCGAATTGCGATCCGGAGACCGGTCGGATTCGGGTGATCGGGGACGGTCATCCACCTTGCGTCGTGGAGTGGCCAGCGGGTGCCGACAATGGCGGCGAGACCTCCATGGGTGTCACCGCCGACTCGATCGTGATGGTCGTCCGGGTTGACCCGGGTCAGACCGACATCATCGATGATGTCGCTATCACGCCGAAGGCGTGGCGAGACATGGGCGACATCTATAACCAGCACTACGAATTCTGGGGACGCGAGCTCGTGTTCGAGTTCATCGAGTCGAGCGGCACCGACGAGGTCGCCCAGCGCGCCGACGCCACGCGGGCCGTGAACGAGTACGCGCCGTTCATCGTCCACGACGCCACTACTGATGGCACGGGCCGCGGCATCTTCCAGGCGGAGATGGCGGCCCGGGGCGTGATCGTGTGGGCGTCGAACGCGTCGTGGCAGGAGACGCAGGACCAGCCCGGATTCCGGTGGTCGACCACCGCTGATGATCGCGTGACCATGCTCCACGTTTCCGAGTACATCGGCAAGCGGGTTGCGGGTCGCGACGTGCAATGGGCCGGCGATGAAAGCCTCAACGGTCAGGCCCGCCAGATCGGGCTGATTTACACTGACCGCTGGGACATCGGCTTCATCGAGGAGCAGGCCGCGGCGAACGGTTTCGAGATCGTCGAGGCGGTCAGCTACGACGTGCTCGCCGACAGTACCCAGCGCCAGGAGCGGGCCAACATCATCGCGGCGCGAATGAAGGACGCCGGAGTGACCACTGTGATCGCCGGCACCGACAACCTCTTCACCGGAACGATGACCCGCGCCGCGACGGACCAGGAGTGGTTCCCCGAGTGGATCGTCACGGGCTACAGCGGACAAGATGCCGCGTTCTTCAGTCGCGGCTACGACCAGGATCAGTGGCAGAACGCCTTCGGCCCGGGCCCGATCGGCACGCCGCCGGTAAACTCGGTATCGGCCGCGTCGCGCCTCTCCGAGTGGCACCACGGACGAGATGTCGCAGGTCTGGTTTCCAACCTCGCCCAGTCGGCGCTGCGGTGGCCGGCCGTCTGCCTGCAGCTCGCCGGCCCTGACCTCACCCCCGAGTCGTTCGGCGAAGGATGCTTCGCCATGCCTCCCACCGGTGGCACCTACACCGACAGCATCACAGGCCCCGGGGCGACGTTCGGCGATGGTCTCCTGCCGTGGACCGACTACACGGCGCTCGATGACATGGCTGAGAAGTGGTGGGATCCGACCTTCGAGCGGACGAATGCCAATGGCATCACGCAGGTAGGTGCGTACATGGTGGTCAACGGTGGCGAGCGCTACGCCGTCGGCGAGTGGACGGATGACGACCCCCGAGTGTTCGACCCCGAGGGTGCCATCGACCGAGTCGAGGATGCCGTGTCGGGCGACCCCGCCTACGAGCACGTCGCCCACGGGTAGCGATGCCTGACTCGATACCGGTTTTCAACACGAAGATCGTCGTCAACGATGTTGACGCCATGGCGGCGTTCTTCGACGCGGTCTTCGGTCTCTCTTCTGTCAGCCGGAACTCTGGCGGCGAAGGACATCATCAGTTCGACGAACTCCTGATCGGAGCGGACGGCACCCGCGGCGGCGGCTTCACCTTGTTGAGCTGGGTGAACCGGCCGACGCCCTCCCCGGACGGTGTGATGCTGATGTTCCTCGTCCCCGATATCGCGGCGGTGATCGACCGTGCGGTGGCGGCCGGGGGGAGCGCCACCGAGCCACGAAAGGTCGCGCGTGAGGGCCGCCCGAAGATCGAGATCAGCTTCGTGTCCACGCCCGAGGGACACGAGTGCGAGTGCGTCCAGGTCGTTGCAAGCTGAGGGAGTTCGTGACGCGCGCTGCGGTTTCAGTCCTTCGCTGAGAGGCCACCGACGCGTGCCCCAGCCCGCAGGGCGTTGAGCCGGGCTCGACCGGCTTGCGCGGCCTCGGGATCGGGATCGATGTGATCAAGCCGCGTGTAGACGACCTTGCGAGGAGTCGTGGTCGGCGGAACAGCCATGTGCAGCGTGCAGCTCAGGTGGACCGAGATGTCGCCGGCTCTCGCTGCGAGATCACGGGTCTCGAGGTCGAGGCCGCGCTGGTCCGGCGACCAGACCAAGGCGCGATGGGTGCCGGGAGCGACGCGCAAGTGGCCGTGGTCGGCGTCGGCGTCGGTGACATAGAACCCGACGACCGGCGAGCAGCACTGATAGGAGTGGCGGCCGAGGCTGCAGTCCTTGTGCCACGGCGTGTCGGCGATGCCGTTCACGATTCCCACCGGTTTGTCGAGCGCGACCGTGGGTGACGGCGGTACGAGGTCGCAGCCGGTCATCGCCGCGATCTGAGCGATCCGCGGGTCGGCCTTGAGTTCGCGCATCGCGGCGGAGAATCGCTCGAACGCGATCATCCTTACGAGGTGTCGTTCGCCATCGGCAGTCGCGGCGCGGATGCCCAGGAAGTCGCCCTCGGCAAAGTTCTCGGCTGCGGTTGCGTAGTCCGCCTCGATGACGGACATCTCCTCGGGAGTGAAGACGCCGCGAATGTGGAGGTAGCCGGCGTCTTCGAGAAACCCGCGCATGTCGGATGGGTCGTCGTCGGGCTCGAACGATCGATGCGCGGCTTTGACGGCGATGTCGGCATTCGTGGGTACGGGACGGCCGTCCAGCGCGGCCCGAAGGACCACCCACCAATTCATGAGCTGGTCCATCCCCAGCTGCGACATGTCCACGAGGCCGGCGGTGATGAGCGCCATCGGTGTGATCTGGTCGTGGACGATGTCGGTCCAGTCCTGCGCATCGAGTCGGAACCGGTTGCCAGCCGATCGGCCCGATGCCAGATGGACTCGGTCGCCGTCCCACCGCAGGGTCCAGGCATCGTCCGCCACCTCGATACTGAGCTCTGCGAGGCCGAGTGCGGGCGCGCCGGGGGCGATGAGGGACTGGTGCTCATCGAGTCGGCTCAGTAGTTCATCGCCGAAGAAGGCATCGATCTCGAACGGCATTTGGTCGGCGTCGGTGCGACTCCGACAATCGATCGAATTACTCTCGCTCATGAGTGCTCTCCTCGGTTCAGCGTTGCGTTGGCATGTGGAGTGGACGGCGGGCTTGATCGATCCTAGATTTGGTAATGGTGCAATCTTACTACGATAAAGCCGGCCGATGTCGAGCGCAGCTCGTGCTCTTCGCCGCGCTGTCGCTGCCTGCACTCGCTTGCGCCTCGCCCTCGCCCAACGCCGGCGTGTGCGACGTCGCCCTGATCGTCACGATGGAGTCCCTCGACGCGGGCCTCACCGAGCCGGGCGAGTTGCGGCACGGTCGCTCCCTGGAGCGAGACGACGGCAGCGTGATGGTGAGCGCGGAGTTCCTGCCCGCCGACAAGGACGACGACTACGACGGTGACATTTTGACCTGGTTCACCGACGACCCGACCGGGTCCGAGTTTGTATCGGTCGACGCGAACGCGCGCGAGTTCTCCGACTGGCCGGCGGCTGCGTTTGCAGTGGACGAGGACGGCGCCGTGGCATCACGCGGCTGTGTCCTCACCGTTCGCGGCGAGCTGATCGACGGGTGCGACGAGACGGAGGGGAATTGCTGAGCCTGAACCTTCCCCGGCCGCTCCTGTATCTAGCCGTGTGGGCGGTGGGCGTCGGTGCGCTTCAGTTTCTGTGGCCGACTCCGCCGGGTGTGATTGTGCAAGGGGTGATCGTCGGGTCGCTCACCGCACTGATCGCGATCGGGTTGTCGCTGGTCTACAAGACGAATGGCACCATCAATTTCGCTCAGGCCGAGATGGGTGTCGTCCCGGCAACACTCGGTCTTTCGCTGCTGACGGATTGGGGGTGGCCCTACTTCGTCGTCCTGCCGGTGACGCTCGTCGCTGCGCTACTTCTCGGCTCGCTGGTGGAGTTCGTTGTCATCCGCCGCTTTGAGAACGCGCCGCGCTTGATCCTGACCGTGGCGACGATCGGACTGGCACAGTTCCTCATCGGTGTCGCGTTCTTCATTCCGACGCTCTTCCGAGACTCTGGAGCGGCCCTCAGTTTCCCTCGGTTCGAGCCGCCCTTCGACGTGAGTTTCGAGATCGATCCGATCGTGTTCAGCGGAAACGACGTGATGGCGATCGTCATCGTCCCCATCGCCATCGTTGGACTGCTGGCGTTCCTCAACCGGACCGATCTGGGCACCGCCGTGCGGGCCAGTGCGGAAAGTCGCGACCGGGCCTCGCTCATCGGGATCGATGTGCGCGGCACACAGAACGTGGTGTGGATGATCGCCGCGTTGCTCGCGACTGTCGGCATGTTGCTCAGGGCGGGGATGTTTGGGCTTCCGCTCGGCCCGGCGCTCGGTCCGGCGATCTTGTTGCGCGCCCTTACCGCTGCAGTGATGGGCCGAATGGGGAACTACACAGTGATGTTCGCCGGCGCGACGTTCATCGGCGTGCTCGAAACCGCCATCATCTGGAACGAAGACAACGCCGACCTGATCGACCCCGTCCTGTTCGTCGTGGTCGTCGGGGTCCTGCTCTTTCAACGCCGCAAGTCTGGTACCCGTGTGGATCGGCAAGCCGACGCCCCCTGGGACCAGGTCGCATCGGTCAAGAAGATTCCCCGCGAGCTCGCCGGGCTCCCCGAGGTCGACTGGGGCGGTTGGGTCATGAAGGCCGCAGGAATCGGCTTTCTCCTCTGGCTGCCGTTTCTCCTGGGCGACTCGGACACCAATTTTGCCGCGGTCGTGATGATCTACTCGATCATTGCCGTGAGCATGGTCATTCTCACGGGTTGGGCCGGCGAGGTCAGCCTCGGACAAATGGGGTTTGTCGCCATCGGCGCCGCGGTCGCAGCAGTGGTCAATGTCCACCATCAGTGGGATCTCACCATCACGCTCCTGTTCTCGGGCGTGGTCGGAGCGCTGGTCGCGGTGCTGGTCGGCCTCCCCGCGCTACGGATTCGCGGGTTGTTTCTGGCCGTGACCACGCTCGGCTTCTCGGTGGCCACCGCATCTTTCCTGCTCGACTCGGATCGCTTCACGTTTCTCCCCGACAACATCAACGAGCGGGTGACGCGGCTTCCGCTGTTTGGCCGAGTCGATGTGGCGAGCGAGCATGCCTTCTACTACGTGTGCCTTGCGGTCCTGATCTGTGTGCTGTGGACGGTGTCACGACTCGAGGCCACCCGCACTGCGCGTGTTCTCAAGGCCACCCGCGACAACGAGGACAACGCCCAGGCGTTTGGCGTCAACCTGACGCGCACGAAGCTCATGGCCTTCGCGATCTCGGGGTTCTACGCCTCGCTGGCCGGGGGACTCTTCACGCTCCACCAGCAAGCGCTCGGCCAGGGTTCGTTCTCTCCGGGACAGAGCATCCGAGTCCTCACGATGGTGGTGATCGGTGGCCTGGGGTCGGTTCCCGGCGCCATTCTCGGCGCGATCTTCCTCCAAGGCACCGAATACTTCGGCGAGGACATCCCCGCCGACATTCGCCCGTTCTGGCTGTTCGCGGCGAGCGGGATCGGCCTCCTCGTCGTACTCATGTTCCTTCGCGATGGTCTGGGCGGTGTGCTCTACGACGTGCGACGCCGCCTTCTCGGGATCGTGTCGTTCCGCCGACAGATCCCGGTGCCCAGCCTGTTCGCCGATCAGCGAGTCGACGATCGGCTGGCGCCGGACGAGCACGACGGCGAGGGCCACTCCCTGCCGGTCGTCATGCCCCGGGCGCCCCGCCGCGACGCCAAGGGAGTGTTTCGTCACCTACCGAGCGAACCGGCTCCAGCGATCGACTACTTCACGTACCCAGATGTGTTTGTGGGTGACGACCAGGCGACGTCATTGATCAGTGTGCGATCCATCGATGTGTCCTACGGACCGGTGCAGGTGCTCTTTGGTGTGAACATCGAGATCGAAGAGGGCGAGATCGTGGCGCTCCTCGGAACGAACGGCGCCGGGAAGTCGACGGTGCTGCGGGCCATGTCCGGGCTGACCGTGCCACATGGAGGCTCGGTCTCGCTCGATGGGGCCGACATCACGAACATGGCCCCCCACCGGATCGCCCGTTCCGGAATCGCCCAGGTCCCCGGTGGAAAGGGCGTGTTCCCCTCGTTGACCGTCGGGGAGAACCTCTCGCTCGGCGGGTGGCTGCACCGCCACGACCCGAAACACGGCCCCGCCGAGACCGAGCGTGTGTTGAAGCTGTTCCCGGTCCTGCGCGAAAAGCTACGAGAACCGGCTGCAAACCTCTCCGGCGGCCAGCAGCAGATGCTGACGCTTGCGATGGCCCTCATGGCCAAACCTCGGGTCTTGCTCATCGACGAGCTTTCGCTCGGCCTCGCGCCGGTGGTGGTCGAGGAGCTGCTCGACGTCGTGCGGGAGATGCACGCTGAGGGCGTGACGATCGTCGTCGTCGAACAGTCGGTCAACATTGCGCTCACAATCGCCGACACCGCGTTCTTCATGGAGAAGGGAGAGGTGCGGTTCCGGGGACCGACTGCGGATCTCCTCGAGCGCGACGATGTGCTGCGATCGGTCTTTCTCGGCGGCGCGGCGGCGAGCGCGAGCGTTGCTCCGAGGCGCAAGGCCGCGGAAGTCGAGGGCGCGCCGCGTTTACGGGTCGAAGGCTTGTCGAAGTCGTTCGCCGGCAACCGGGCGGTGAACGACGTGTCGCTCGAGGTTGCGGCCGGCGAAATAGTCGGCGTGATCGGCCCCAACGGCGCGGGCAAGACGACGGTGTTCGATCTGATCGCCGGCCTGCAGACGCCGGATGTGGGCGAGGTCCTGCTTGACGGCCTCGACGTGACCACTCTTTCGCCGGACCGCCGGGCTCGCCTCGGGCTGGGCCATTCGTTCCAGGATTCCCGGCTCTTCGGGTCGCTGACGGTTGAAGAGGTTGTCAAAGTGGCACTGGACCAGAAGCTGACCAATCACGATCCGATCGCGGCCGCGCTCGGTTTTCCCGACGTGCGATTCGCCGAGCAGCAAATGCAGGAGCGGGTCGACGAGCTCATCGAGCGTCTTGGCTTGATTGCATTCCGCGACAAGTTCGTGTCCGAACTCTCCACCGGAAGCCGGCGGATCGTCGATCTCGCTTGTCAAGCGGCGAGTGAGCCGCGAGTGATCCTCCTCGATGAGCCTTCCTCCGGCATCGCACAACGGGAGGCCGAGGAACTCGGTCCGTTGCTGACCTCGATGCGTGACGACACCGGTGCCAGCCTGCTTGTCATCGATCACGACATCTCCGTCCTGGCCTCGATCAGCGACCGCATGATTGCGTTAGATCTCGGAGCGGTAGTGGCCGAGGGCAGCCCTGAGCAGGTGCTGAACGATCCGGTTGTGGTCTCGTCGTACCTCGGCGGCGATCGGGCCGCCATCGAACGCTCGGGAGTGGGTCGATGACCGCGATCGCTCGGATCGAAGAGGCTCGGAGTCGGCTGCTGGATCGCATCGCGATCGTACGTCGCTCCGTGATCTGGATGCTGCTGTCGCGCCAGCGGAAGATGATCCGCTGGCTGGTCGTCCTGCTGTTCGTTCAGCTGGTTGCCCAACTTGCGGTCACGAGTGCGACGGTCGAGATGGTCGACAACGGGATTGTCGATCAGGCGGTTCCGCTCGGCGATTATGTCGCCTACATCGCGAAGCTCGCAATAGTCCTGCTTGTGGCCGGCTTCGGCAGCCGCCAGATCAGCTCTCGACTCGGCTACCAACTCGAGTTCGACCTGCGGACGTGGCTCTATACGCGGGTGCAGTGGGCCGACCTCCGCAAGCTCGACAAGGTCGCGAGCGGTCAGCTCGTGACCCGCTCAATGACCGATCTCAAGATGCTGCAGCGCATCATTCAGTTCCTGCCGGCGATGGCCACGCTCGCACCCGCCACACTCGCCCTGCTGCTCTTCCTCGCCTACCTGAGCCCGCCAATGGCCTTGATCGCGGCAACGGCACTGCCGCTCAACCTGTGGCTCCTCTCGAAGTTTCGCGTGCGGTTGTGGGGACTGAGCTGGGCCGTGCTCAATGAGCGAGCTGAGGTTGCGAGTGCCGTGGACGAGCCGGTGCGGGGCGTGCGGGTCATGCGGGCGTTTGGCCGCGAAGACCAGGAACGCGGCCGGCTGCGAGACACCGCCCTGCGTACCTACCGCCTCGCGATGACAAGAACCCGTCTCGTCGCCCGCTACGACATCCTTCTCAAGGCCGTGCCTCTCGTCGTGAACGCGCTGCTTCTTGTCGTTGGGGCGCGCCTCATGGCATCGGAAGACCTCTCGGTCGGCGTCTTCCTGGTCGCGTTCCAGATCGCCGGATTCGTGACAGTGATCGCGCAGTTGCTCGACGAGTTGGCGAGTGCCTGGCAGTTCCTCCGTAGTGCGCAGACGCGGCTCTCTGAGGTGCTCGCGCTCGGTGCTCATCCGGGTGAGGGTCGTCCCGCAGCCGAACACTTCGAGGGGATGGAGTTGCGCAACGCCGGTGTCACACTCGACGGCACTCCGGTGCTCGACGACATCTCTGTCGTGGCGCGGCCGGGCACGCTCGTGGTGGTCACCGGTCCGCCGGGGTCCGGGAAGACAACGCTCGCCAACCTGGTCGGCGGTCTGGTCGGACCGAGCACTGGTGAGGTGCTTCTTGACGGCCGCCCGCTCGCTGATCTCGACATCACCACGATCCGCCGCATGGTCCGCATCGTTGCGGAGGATCCGGTGCTGTTCTCCGGGACGATCCGTCAGAACCTCGACCTTGGCGCGGCATGGACGGTCACCGACGAGGAGATCGAGGCCGCGCTGTATGCCGCGGGGGCCGAGGACATCGTCGCCGACATGGCCGCCAGTCTCGACACTCCTGTGGGCGACCGTGGCTTGACCCTCTCGGGCGGCCAGCGGCAGCGGCTGGCCCTGGCCCGGGCGCTCGTGTCGAAGCCCCGCGTGGTCGTGATGGACGACGCATTGTCCGCCGTTAATCCGGCTCACGAGATGGAGATCCTGCGGCGGGTGCGCGAGTTCCTGCCCCAGTCGACGATCCTCGCGATCAGTCGCCGGTCGGGCCCGGCCACCATCGCCGACACCGTTCTCGAACTCGCGGCTCGTTCCATTCAGACCTCCACGGCAGCCTTGGACGCGCCGTCCGAGAGTGTCGAAGGCGGTGGCAACTCCGAGCTCATGGACGTGGTCAGTTCACTCGAGGTCAGTGATGAGGAACCGATCATCTCCGACGCGGCCTGCAACGTGGATGACATGCCGAAGGTGCGGTCGCTCGTGAGGCTCAGCCTCTCTGCGGTCGCCATTGCGCTCGTCCTGTTGATCCTGAACACGCTCGCCGGGCTTGGACCGGAGTTGCTGTTCGCCGAGGCAACCGAGGCCGCCGAGGACAAGGAAACCTCACGGATCTACGGCATCGGTCTTGCCGTGGCCGGTGTGGGTCTCGTTTTTGCGGTGTCCGGCTATTTCATGCGGATCGTGGTGACCAAGGTCGCCCAGTCGCTCGTCTATCTCCTTCGACGCCGGGTGTTTCTCCGGCTCACGAACCTCGGCATCGACTTCTACGACCGCGAACTTCCCGGTGAGGTTGCCGCCCGAGTGGTGAACGACCTCGACACGATTCTCGGATTCGTCGCAGAGCGGTTGTTTCGGTTCCTCTCGAACATCGCCCGATTCGCGGTCGCCCTCATCGCAGTGATGGTGATCATGCCCGAGCTGACGGCCACGATTCTGACGGTCGCGGCGGTGATCGTCGTGCTCACGATCATCCAGCTGTACCTGGGTCTGCGCGCCTTTCACCGAGCCCGCGATGATCTCGGTCGCACGGTTGCGACATTCGAGGAACACTTTGCTGGCCGGGCGGAGTTGCGGGCCTGTGGCGCAACCGAGAAGGCAAACCGTGGTTTCGTCGAGGACGCCTGGGAGCTGCGACAGAGTCGGCGCTGGGCCACATCGATCGCGAACGGCTACAGCGAACTCGTGGGCTTCATCACCCACGTCGGTGGCGCGTTGATCCTCGCGACCGCAGGCGACGCGGTCCTCACCGGAGCCGCAACCGTCGGTGCCGCGCTGTCGGCTCGGCTTGTTTCGCAGCAAGCGCTGGCGCCCTTGTCACTGATGAGCACGATCTACACGGAGATGCTCGATGCACGCGTGTCGTGGGGGCGGCTGGCGGAACCGTTCGAGACTCCGATTCTGCCGGTGGAACGAGACGGGGCCGACGAGGCTCCTCAGCTCGATGGAACCGTCACATTCGAGGCGGTCACGTTCAGGTACCCGAACACCGAGCGCCGGGTCCTCGACGAGGTGTCGTTCACGCTCCCGACGGGTTCGGTCACCGCGCTCGTGGGATTCACGGGTGCGGGGAAGTCATCCATCACGAAGCTTCTTACCCGCATGTACGACCCGACGGAGGGCCGGATCCTCGCCGACGAGATCGATATCCGCGACTTCAGCTCGCGCTCGTATCGGCGTCGACTGGGCGTAGTGCCGCAGGATGCATTCCTCTTTAAAGGAACGATCCGCTCAAACATCGCCTACGGCCGACCAGAGGCCACCGATGAGGAGATCGACGCCGCGGTCCGAGCGGTAGGCGCCCACGAGGCACTCGCCGCGATGGCCGGGGGCTACGACCACGCTGTCGACGAAGAGGCCCGCAACCTCACGGCGGCGCAGCGTCAACTCGTCGCGATCGCGCGGGTGTGGCTCTGCGAGCCGGACGTCCTTGTCCTCGATGAGGCCACGTCGAGCCTCGACGGTCCGCTGGAGGATCGCGTTCTCGAGGCAGTGCGCGCCCTCGGCGTGACCACACTCACGGTGACCCATCGCCCGAATGTCGCTCGGCAGTCCGACCTGGCCATCGTGTTGGAGGCGGGCCGGATCGTCGAGACTGGCGCCCCCGACGATCTGATAGGTACCAATTCGGCCTACGACCGCCTCTGGTCGTTCGACGGATCTTCCACAGTGGACCGGTCTTAGTAATGTCGATACATTAGAAATCATGAGCACCACCGCCGACGACCCCGGGAGCGGAATACGGCCCGGTATGGAGAACGCCGACTTCGAGGTCGGCCCGATGCGCCCCGACCCTGACTCGGTCATGGATTCGAGTCGACGCGTGCGTATCCGCCGCGAGGGAGTTGGGCAGAAGCGATTCCCATTTCCGATTCCCAACGGCTGGTTCGTCGTTGAGGAGTCGAAGGAACTCGCTCCGGGGGAGCACAAGAATCTGTATGCCTTCGGCAAGGACCTCGTTCTGTTCAGGGCCGAGAGCGGTGAGGCCCGCCTCATGGACGCCTACTGCCCGCACCTCGGTGCGCATATGGGCGCAGGCGGCAAGGTGGACGGCGACGGCCTCCGCTGTCCGTTCCACGGCTGGCGCTTCGATGGTGACGGAACGTGCACCGACATCCCGTATGCCGAGGGCAAGGCCATCCCTGCGAAAGCGAAGGTGCGGACGTACCCGATCATTGAGCGCAACCGGATGATCTGGGCATGGCATCACCTGGAAGAGGGCGACCCGTTCTACGACGTACCTGACTGGCCCGAGTTCGAGGATCCGGACTGGCAGGACTACCAGACGCTGAAGTTCGACGTGGCCACGATCGTCCAGGAGTTCTCCGAGGGCGAGTTCGACGTCCAGCACTTCAAGTACGTCCACGGCGCGCCGCCGCTTCCGGGCACGGATCTCGAGGTCGACGGCACCTACCGACGCAACAGCAACGGCAACTTCACGATCGAGAACTTCGGCCTCGGTTGCACGCGTATTTCGATCGGTGACGCCGTCCGCATCGGGCAGTCCCTTCTCCCCATCGACGAGGAGAATGTGAGCATGACGTGGTTCTTCACCATGCCGGAGACCCTCGGCGATGGTGCTCTCAAAATGCTGGTCGACAGCTTCGCCGATGGGATCAGTCAAGACATCGTGATCTGGGAGAACAAGCGCTACGAGCCCAAACCGCTTGTCACGGCCGTCGAGCGAAACATCCGCACCGGTCGCGAGTGGTCGCTTCAGTTCTACTCCGGGCTCGAGGCCTAGAACCCAATGACGGGTGTTCTCGACCGTTTTCGGCTGGATGGCCAGGTGGCGATCGTTGTCGGCGCAGGTCGCGGCATGGGCGCGGCCATCGCCCGCGCACTGGCCGAAGCGGGAGCTGACGTGGTGGTCGCCGCTCGTAGCCGAGCCGAGATCGACACGGTTGCGGCCGATATTCGCGACCGCGGCTCGCGGGCGCTCGCCGTGGCGTGCGATGTGCTGGATGCCGAGCAGCGGCAGGCATTGGTGGATGCCACGATCGAAGAGTTCGGTCGACTCGACATCCTTGTCAACAACGCCGGAGGGTTCGGCCCCCGGGGGGCGCTTGATACCTCGGTCGAAGAGTTCGAAGATTGCTTCCGGTTCAACGTGGCCGCCGTCTTCGGCCTCACCCAGATTGCCGCCCCGGTGATGGCAAACACCGCTGGTGCTGGCTCGGTCATCAACATCGGCTCCACCGTCGCCCGCGCTGTCGGCCCCGGTTTTGCAGCCTATGCGACGGCCAAGAGCGCACTCAGCTCTCTCACCGAACTGCTCGCCCAGGACTTCGCGCCGAAGGTGCGGGTGAATGCCGTCCTTCCCGGGCCGACCCGCAGCGGGACCATCGCCACAGTCTTGGCCGGAGACGACGACGGCGCGATCGAAGCAATGATGGCGTCGCGTAATCCCTTGGCGCGTATCGCCGAACCCGAAGACATCGCCGCGGCGGTGCTCTTCCTGGCCTCATCAGCGGCCTCGTTCGTTTCGGGTGAGATTCTGGGCGTCACGGGTGCTCAGCAGCACGCTGCGCCGATGCCACGCGCCGATATTTAGCCCTTGGGGGGCATCCCATCCCGCATCCCATCTACTCCACGGATTGGGTCGGATTCGGCGGACCAGGTAGCACAGAATCACACGGATTCTGGCAGCTCGGATAGATGTTCGTGTCTTGCCAAGGTTGAGGTCGCCGGTTCGAACCCGGTCGTCCGCTCCATGTGAAGCGGCAGGTCAGGCCCGGTTTCCGGTGCCGAGCCTGCCGCTTTCTCGTTGTGGAGCTAAGTGCGGCGTGAGATATCAGCCGTAGCTGAGGCCGTGGCCGGCGGGGAAGGTGGGGTTGGCGGTGTCGTTGGCGACGTCGGGGTGGGAGACAACGACTGCCTCCATTGACGACGGGAGCTCGAACGGCAGGCGGCCGCCTGGAACCTCTTTGCCGAACAGAACGTCGAGGAGCGCCCGGTCGCTGGATCCGAAGGTGCCGGTCAGCGCGGCGGTCGACTCGAGAAGTGGGGCCACGACCGCGGCGCGATCGAGTCGTACGTCGACCACGAGTGGCACGCTCGCCCCGAGTGCGGCGAGCCGTTCTGTCTCCTCGTGGGGGAACTCGAGCGACCCTTGGTGGAAGAGGAAGTCGAGAGGATGCCCGCTTCGTTCCTCGTAGGGCGTCTCGGTACGGACGATGGCGATGTCGGCTCCGGCCGGGTCGTCCACGACGGTGCCGAACTCAGCCGCGACGTCGGGATCGACGTTCTCGATGTAGATGCTGGATTGGGGTGCCAGGGGCAGCGTTTCGACGTCGTTCGTCAGAAGCACGACGGATCGCCGTTGGGCGTCGAGTCCGGCGGCCACGAAGTCGTCTCGGCCTGCGATCGCAGAGGCCTGGGCCACGTCGACGTAGGGGTCGTCGAAGAGCCCGAGGTCGAACTTCACGGCCAGAAGCCGTGCGACCGACTCGTCGATGCGGGCCTCGGTCACCCGACCGGCTTCGACGAGGCCGATGAGAAGGTCGGTGCAGAGCTCTCCGCCCATCTGGTCGCATCCGGCATCGATCAGCCGAAGGAGGCGTTCGTCATAGGAGAGATGTTCCACGCCCCAGGCCTTCGGCGGCATCTGGAAGTCTGGCCGCCCCTTCTCGTGGATGAGGCTCCAGTCGGTGCAGATCACGCCTTGGAAACCGAGTTCGTCACGCAACAGGTCGGTAATGATCTGACCGTTGAACGCGAAGCCGACTTCCTCGATGTCGACACCATTGCGCTGCAGCCCGACGGGCATGCCGTAGTAGGGCATCAGCGCCGATGTGCCGGCCTCGATCGCGGCGATGAACGGCCGCAGATGTTCCTCGAAGTTGTCGCCCGGGTAGACCTGCTCGCGCCCGTAGGGGAAGTGGGCGTCCTCGCCGTCCATCTGCGGCCCGGCACCCGGAAAGTGCTTGGTCATGCACGCCACGCTGGTGGGCCCGACGTCGCCCTGCTGCAGGCCCTCGAGATAGGCGCGGACGAGGTCGAGGCAATTCTGCAGCGCCTTCTGGCCGGGTACACCGACTGACGTTTTCCGCCACCGAGCGCAGGCGGCCGATTGGTCTGCCAACGGCCTGTCGACCATGCTCACGCCGCGGCGTTGATTCGAATGACGCGAGTGGGCAACGTCGTCGCCTAGGAGGAGTCGGGATGACAGCCGATGATGACGAGAACGCGACATCGATCCGCGAGAAGTATCTCGCAGAGCGAGCGAAGCGCCTCGTCGAGGGCCGGACGGACATCGTGGATCTGCGCGGCGATCCCCGGCTGGCGCACTACCGGCGTGACCCCTGGACCGACTACGAGGACCGAGATCCGGTGTCCGACGATGTCGACGTCGTGATCGTCGGTGGCGGCATGGCGGGAATCCTCGCCGGAGTGCAGCTTCGCAAGGCAGGCGTTCGCCGGATCCGCATCGTCGAGGAGGCCGGCGGAGTCGGGGGGACCTGGTATTGGAACCGCTATCCGGGCCTGATGTGCGACACCGAGTCCTACGTCTACCTGCCGCTCCTCGAAGAACTCGACTACATCCCGAAGAATCGCTACGCGTTCGGCGACGAGATCCTCGCTCACTTCCAGACGCTCGCCGCGAGGTACGACCTCACGCAGGATGCGCTCTTCCACACCCGAGCCGACACGACGGTTTGGGACGAGGGGTCGTTGCGCTGGCGAGTCCGTACCGATCGAGGCGACGAGATCACGGCGAAGTACGTGGTCATGGCCGTCGGAATCCTGAACCTCATGAAGCTGCCTGCGATCCCGGACATGGACGCGTTCCAGGGAACGTCCTTCCACACCTCGCGATGGAACTACGAGTACACCGGCGGCACGATTCACGGCGGACTCGACGGGCTTGCCGACAAGACGGTGGCGATCATCGGCGCGGGCGGGACTGCCGCCCAGGCGATTCCCCATCTCGCCAAAGACTCGAAGCAGCTGTTCGTCTTCCAACGCACACCTTCGGCGGTGGGTTGGCGTGACAACAGACCGACGGCGGACGACTTCGCCGATGATCTCCAGCCCGGTTGGCAACGCGAACGCATGGAGAACTTCCAGGCGATCCTCCAAGCCACACCAGTCGACGTGGACCTGGTCGATGATGGCTGGACCCGGCACTGGGCCAAGGCCACCGCGATGCCCTTCGATCCCGCCTGGTCCATGGAGGAGTACGAGCAGCGAGTCGAGGAGGTGGACTTCGAGATCATGGAGGCGCATCGCCGCCGCATCGAAGAGACCGTCGACGATGCAGCGACCGCGGAGAGCTTGAAGCCGTATTACCGATATCCCTGCAAGCGGCCTTTGTTCCACGACGAGTTCCTGCTCGCGTTCAACGAGCCGAACGTGGAGCTCGTCGACTGTCCTGCCGGGGTCGAGCGACTGACCGAAACCGGGCTGGTCGCGGCCGGGCGTGAATACGACGTCGACTGCATCGTCTACGCCACGGGATTCGAGCCGGAGATGACGCCGTTGTTCCGCCGCGTCGGGCACGAGGTCACCGGCCGCGGCGGCGTGCAGCTTGCCGACCGGTGGTCGGACGGGCCGAGGACCCTGCACGGCGTCGTGAGCCGCTGCTTTCCGAACATGTTCCTGATGCCCAGCCCGTTCCAACAGGGACCGGTGACCGCCAATCACACGCTCGCCGTCGTCGAGGTGGCGGAGCACGTCGCCGCGGTCATTGCGAGCCTCGAGGAGAAGGGCGTCGCCGCTTTCGAGCTGAGCGAAGATGCGGAAGACGCGTGGTGTCAGAAATTCCTCAGAGTCGGCCCGCCGCTCGGCGCGTTCCAGGCGTCGTGCACGCCGTCCCGTATCAACAACGAAGGCGACCCTGCCGCGATGAAGCCGCTGGCCGGCGTCTACGGCGACTTCTTCCGGTACAAGAAGCTTCTGGCCGACTGGCGAGCCACGGGGGAGTTCGAGGGACTCGAACTCGTGAAAGAGTCTTCGCAACACGAAGGAGATGCGGGATGACGGATCTGCCACTGCCCGACTCGGCGAGAATGTACGAGATCTTCGAGTCGGTGAAGAACTGGGGACGTTGGGGCGAGGACGATGAGGCGGGGGCGCTCAACCTGATCACCGACGATGTGCGTCGTGGAGCGGCAGCGGCAGTGCGCCACGGTCGTGCCGTCAGCTGTGCGCGAGACATTCCGGTTGATCCGGCGCCGGACAATCCGCATCCGGCGCTGCACATGATGGTGAAGGGTGGCGACGACTGTCTGATTCCCGGGCTCGGGTTCGAGACGACGTCGGACTTCGTCGGCCTCGCCTTCCACGGCATGGCGAGCTCGCACCTCGATGCCTTCTGCCATGTTCTGCGCGACGGCCTGATGTACAACGGCCGGCCCGCAGCGCTCGTCAAGAGCACCGGGGCAGAGAAGAACACGGTGATGTGTGCCAAGGACGGGATCACCACGAGGGGTGTGCTGCTCGACATGCCCCGTGCACTCGGCATCGACTGGCTCGAGCCCGGGCACTTCGTCGATCCCGATCAGTTGGACCTCGCGGTCTCGGCCCAGAACGACGTCGAGATCCGCGAGGGCGACTGCCTGCTGATCTCGCTCGGGCGCGATGCGCAGCGAGCCGAACGGGGGCCGTTCAACCCCTTCAGGTCCGGGACGCCGGGGCTGCATCCCGAGTGCGTGCCCTGGATGCACGAGCGAGGAATCTCCGTGCTCGGCTCCGACATCATCTCCGACGTGCTCCCGGTCTCCGGGGTCGAGGGCTGGGCGATGCCCGTGCACGAGTGCACCCTCGTCGCGATGGGTGTCCACCTCCTCGACAATCTCGACCTGTCGGGCCTCATGGCGGAGTGCGCCGCGCTCTCGCAGTGGGACTTCCAGCTCACGATCGCGCCGTTGCGGATCGAGGGGGGCACCGGCTCCCCGGTTAATCCCATCGCCGTACTCTGAGATCGGTGGAGGCGACCGCATGAGCATCGACCTCGAGGACCAGGTAGCGATCGTCACCGGAGCCGGCGGTGGCATCGGGCGCGCGACGGCGCTCGAGCTCGCTCGCCTGGGCGCCGCCGTGGTCGTCAACGATCTCGGAACGTCCACACGAGGGGAGGGGAGCGACGCGACGAAGGCGGAGTCCGTCGCGGATGAAATCAGCGCGGCCGGCGGTCGCGCCGCCGTCAGCGGCGACTCGGTTGCTGAGTTCGAGGCCGCCGGTCGGATCGTCGACACAGCGCTGACGGCGTTCGGTCGCGTCGACATCCTCGTGAACAACGCCGGCCTCACGGCGCCGGGCAACATCAAGAGCCTCGACCCGGACGACTTCGAACGAATCAGCGCCAGCCACATCAAGGGCACGTTCAACTGCGCGCGCCACGCCGTCCCCCACATGATCGAGGCGGGAGGCGGCCGCATCGTCAACCTCGTGTCTCGGGCCGGCATCCTGGGGATCCCCGGCTCCGTTGCCTACGGCGTCGGAAAGGGCGGCGTGTTCGGATTCACCAACGTCGCCAGCCGCGAACTGGCGCGTCACGGCATCACGGTGAACGCCGTGAACCCGGCCTCCACGGAGACGCGCATGGTCACCCAGGCAACCGACCAGATGCGGCGGGGCGACGCCGAGATGCAGGCCCGCGGGGCCGCTCTTCTGGCGGCGGCCCAATCGCCCGAGCAGGTGGCGGTGTTGATCGCCTGGCTGTGCACGCCTGCAGCGGCCGACGTCAGCGGGCAGGTGTTCCTCGTCAGCAAGAACAACGTCGGACTGTTCCAGCCGCTGACCATCACGCAGAACGTCGATCGCGACGAGGCTTGGACGGTGGCCGATCTCGGCGACGCGCTCGGAGGTCTCAGCTACCACCCGCTCGACCAGCCTTACGGCTGATCGCGAGCCGAGGCTACGCCTCGCGTCCGCCCGGCACCTCGACGGTCGCCGTGTCGCGACCACTGCGCAGCACGACGCCTGGACGGGCGCCCGTGTCTTCGCCGTCACGGATGATCTCGACGCCATTCGCGAACACGTGGTCGATCCCCGACGCATCGGCGTAGAGACGCCCGGCGCCGGCCGGCAGGTCGTACCTCGTGTAGGTCTCGCCGAGTCCGACGGTGTCGGCGTCGAAGACCACGACGTCGGCGTGGAAGCCCTCTTCGAGACGCCCGCGTTCGCGTAGGCCGTAGTGCTTCGCCGGGAGATCCGTGAGTTGACGGATCGCTTCCTCCATCGAGATCAGCTCGCGCTCGCGCACGCCCTCCCCGAGGACGACAGTGGAGAAGGCGAAGGTGTCGATCATGTCGAGATGGGCGCCGGCGTCCGACGCGCCGATGAGCGTGCGATCGTCGTGCCAGAGCTCGCCCCGTATCCGCCACGTCTCGTCGTCGTCACCCATGCTCGGCATCATGAAGTAGGTCTGGAGGTCGTCGGCGACCGCGATGTCGATCATGACGTCGAACGGCGCCTTGTCTTCCTCCTCGGCGATCTCCCCGATTCGGCGACCCCGGTAGGTCGCGAGTGATTCGTTCTTGATCTGATCGATCGTGAAGTGCTCCCACCGGGCGATGCCGCGCATGGGTGACTCCGGGTTCTGCGCGTCCTCGGCCATCTGCGCTCGCTGCGCGGGGTCGTCGAGGATCGCCAGCTTCTCTGCCTTCGACAGCTGGAAGAACGGTGCCCAGTTGTGCAGGGCATCGAAGATGAATCCGGAGTCGAGGTTGATCCGGAGCGTCATGGGCTGCGGAACGGTCAGCGCGATGACTTCGGCGCCACGGGCGCGGGCGATGTCGGTCGCGGCGAGTTGGCTCTCGGTGCTCGCCGAGTTGGCGGAGTTCGCCGCCATGACGTTCCAGTTCACCGGTCGGTTTGCGGCAAGGGAGATGTCGGCCATGTAGTTGGCCTCTTCCTCGCCCCAGCCGACGCCCGGCAGAAACTCGATCGTGGTCCCCTCGAAGTCACGGGCCTGGCGGGCCAAGGTCAGCATCTCGTCCTTCGACGCATGCCGAGACGGAACGGGCTTCCCGTCGAGATCGTTGTGGGTGGACGAGATCGTGGATGAGAACCCGAGGCCACCCTCCGCCATGGATGCGCGGAGCAGTTCGACCATCTGCGCGAGTTCGTCATCGGTCGCCTCGTGGCCTACTGCGCGCTCGCCCATGACGGTTCGCCGGATCGCCGAGTGGCCGACCATGAAGCCCGCGTTCACAGCGAGCGTGCCCTCGAGTTGATCGAGGTATTCGCCGAACGACTGCCAGTTCCAGGGAACCCCTGCCTCGAGAGCCTCGAGCGGCATCCCTTCGACCCGAGAGAGCATCTTCATCAGGTAGGGGCCGGCCTCGGGCGAGAGTGGCGCGATGGAGAAGCCGCAGTTGCCTCCGACCACGCTCGTCACGCCGTGATAGGGCGACGGCGACAGCGTGCCGTCCCAGAACGCCTGCGCGTCGTAGTGCGTGTGCACGTCGACGAAGCCGGGCGCCACGATCTTGCCGGTGGCGTCGATCGTCTGTCGCGCCTCCTCATCGACACCGCCCTCTTCGACACTGCCGATCGCGACGATCCGCCCGTCGCGGATACCGACGTCGGCGTGGCGGGGCTCGCCTCCGGATCCGTCGACGACGGTTCCACCTCGAATGATGACGTCCAGCATGTGATCGCCTCGCTCAGGGCCTGTCCATGAGAAGCGCCCGGTTGGCGCCCTCCGGAAGTTCGGTGAGTGGCTCTTCGAGCTCCGCGACAGTCGGACCGTGCTCGGCAACGAGCGGCGCGAGCGCGTCGACATCGAATCCATAGAGGTCGGCGGCGTTCAAGCCGAGTAGCCGGCGCTTCTCGTCCGTCGGCACATCGAGCATGACCTGGCGAAGATGCTCACGGCTGAACGGTCCGGTCCCCTCATCGTGCGGATAGTCGCTGCCCCACATGAATCGACCGTCGGCGAGGAGATCGCGCTTCTCCACGGTCTCCTTCGACGGGAACGAAGCGCCGAGCCAGACATTCTGCTGGAAGTACTCGCTGGCCAACTTCGGCAAACCGGCGCCTTCCTCGTACTTCAGCTCGCCGATCGACCCGTGGCGCATGCTCTTGATGATGCCGTCGAGCTGTCGGTTCATCGACTCGAAACCGCCGGACCCTGCCTCCGTGATGACGAACTTCATGGTGGGGAACCGCTCGAAGACGCCACCCAGAAGCATGTGCACGTAGTTGCGCATTCCGTAGAACGGCACCTCGGCGATCATGATCGCCTGGGTGGCCGCGTACTTTCCGTAGTTCGGAGAGCCGGTGCCGCCGTGAAGGTGAACCGGTATGTCCATGTCGACGAGCGCGGCCCACAGGCGGTCGTACTCGGGGTCGTAGATCGGCTTGACCCACTTCACGTCGGGAGCGACGGTCGGGATCAGGACGCCGCCGCGCAACCCATTCTCCTTGATCCACGTGGCGTCTTCGATCGCATGATCGATGTCGTTGAGGAAGACCTGGCCGATGCCTGCTCGGCGCTCCGGACGGTTGGCGCAGAACTCGGCCAGCCACCGGTTGTGGGCGTGGATGCCGGCGCGGCGCTTCGCATAGTCCTCGTCCTTGGGCGGCCCCGCGAACAGAACGAAGCCGGGGTAGAACGGCGGCACCGTGTTCGGGAACAGGACCTCGCCGACGACGCCGTCGGCGAGCTGGTCGCGGTCGCGGCGGTCGTCGTCCCAGTTGCGCACGCGCAGGTCGTCGTCGCGCAGGTCCTTCCACGGGTTCTTGTACTTGCCGCGCCATGCGTCGAACTCGTCGCGCCAGTCCTCGGTGAGATGGTCGCGGTACTGCTCGTGACTACCACCAGCGTGGGAGTCGCTGGTGATGATCGTGTAGTTGGGTTCGGTAAGGGTCATCGGCTGTCCTCGTGGTTGCTCGCGGCGCGAGAATCGCCGCCGTGCTCATCGTCGCGTGATTGCGGGCTGCGGCCAAACCGTCCCGCGGCGAAGCCGATCTCGTCAGGGGACTCTGACGAGATCGCCGGAGGCATCGCCGCTGCCCTGTTCCCCGATTGTCGAGTCGAAGGTCGACAGTCGCATCCCGTCGGTCGCGTCGATCTTGCCGGGCCCAAGACTGGCGAGCGGGATGTTGGGAAGCTCGATCTCGCCGAGCGACTCGGCGCCCGCAACGAAGCTGTCGTGTGTCAGGTTCGGGCCCGCAGCGGTGGCGATCAGCTCGAAGAGCCTCAACGTGACGCAGTGGGTGATCAGCGGCGTCGCCCAGTCGATCTCGTCCCCGACGACCTCGGCGGCGGGCTTCACGGTGATGTCCGGGTTCGCGGCCTCGAGGACGTCGACACAGTCCTGGGTCGCGTCGAGCGCCCACGCCTCCTCGGAGGTCGCTCCCTTCGTCCCGATGATTCCCTCGAGCTCTTCGGGCGGGACTTCCTGGGTTCCGCCGATTGTGTTGATCCCCGCATATGACGCAAGGAGGATCTGGCCGTCCCAACCCTGACGGGTGAGTTGGTTTGATCCGTTGATCGCGACCGATGAGCCCACCAGGAGCGTGGTGTCGATGCCATCGGATCGGAACCGTTCGATGAGGGTCGCCCACTCGGCGTCGAGCGCCAGTCGATCACCGACCGCCGAGATCATCGTCGCCGTGACGGAGACGTCGTGGCCGAGGCGGGCGAGTTCCGGGAGGACGACGTTCTCGGCCTGGTCCTCGTCCTCTGCTGCCCAAACCACCGCAAGCGACCCCTCGAACAAGCCGGCCTGGTCGAGCAGGCCGATCGTCGCCGGCTGGCTGCGGTCGTCTCGAAAACCGGTGACGTACCAGGGCGCACTGGCTCGTTCGAGATCCTCGGGCGAGGGGGTACCACCGATCTTGACGGTGTTGCCCTGCTCGGTGAAGCAGCCGTCGCTCGACTCCGGAGGACCGACGAACGCACCGAGCACGGCGAAGACGTCGATGTCCTCGGTGAGGCGCAGACAGGTGGCATCGGCCTCGACCGGGCTGATCGGCAGGTAGATCTCGATGTGTGGCTCGATCAGGCGCCCGTGAATCCCTCCCCGCGCGTTGAGGTCCGCGGTCAACGCGTCGATCACCACTCTCGCGTCGCCGTTGTCGCTCTCGAACAGGCCCAGGTCGCTGAGTTGCTCGTAGTCGACGTCGAGTATCCCGATCTTGATCGTCTCCGCGGTCACGCCGGGCCACGATGCCGTCAGCGGGACCGGCTCGGTCGTCGTCGATGAGGTCGTGTCGGGCTCGGTCGTGCTCGATGTCGTCGCGTCGGGCGGAGAAACCGACTCCGCGCCGCTGTCGTCTCCGCAGGCGGCGGCCATCAGAGCCAGGACTACCGGAACGACAAAGACCTTGCGCGGAACCATGAGTACCTCACGGGTGACCGGAGCACGAGTGTTGGCGCTGGTCGTGGATTTGTCAACCGGACTGTCGGAGCGGCGCGATCTGCCTTGACGGCACCGGGAGCACGCCGTAGGTATGAGGCAACGTCGATCAGTCCTCGGCGCATCGCCAACGTAGAGGGGCCGCCGTGTCTCGCAAGCTTCCGTTCCCGGTCTTCGACGCCGACAACCACATGTACGAGAAGATGGATGCCTTCACCCGCCATCTCCCTTCGGAGTATGAGGGCCTGGTGAAGTTCGTCGAGATCAAGGGGCGAACCAAGATCGCGCTCAACAACACGATCAGCGAGTACATCCCGAACCCGACGTTCCAGAAGGTGGCGCCTCCCGGCGCCCAGGAGCTTCAGTTCCGAATCGAGAACCCGTCGTCGAAGACGGAGCCGGGTGACATCGAGGTCGCGCCGCCTCCGAACTACATCCTGGCGCCCGACGCGTTCTTCGAGCCGGAAGCGCGGGTGAAGCTGATGGACGAGCTCAGCATCGATCGCGCCGTCATGTGGCCGACGCTCGCGAGTCTGCTCGAGGAGCGTATGGCGGACGACCCGCGGGGCACCCACGTCGTGATCCACGCCCTCAACCAATGGATGCTTGAGGACTGGACGTTCAACTTCGACGAGCGCATCTATCCGACGCCCGTCATCGCCATGAACATCGTCGATGAGGCGATCCGCGAGTTGGAGTTCGTGGTCGAGAACGGTGCGAAGGTCATCCTCATCCGTCCCGCGCCGGTGCCGGATTTCAACGGCCGCCGACGCTCATTCGCCCTCGAGGAGTTCGATCCGTTCTGGGAAAAGGTGCGTGAGGCAGGAGTGCTGGTCGGGATGCACGCATCGGACGACGGTCAGCAGCGTTATCAAAACGACTGGAGCGGTCTCGTCAAGGAGTTCGAGCCGTTCAAACGGGAGTACACGGCGTTCGACGTGATGCTCAACGCCGAGCACCGGGGCATCAACGACGTCGTCACGTCGATTATCGGCCACGGCCTGGCCACCCGCTTCCCGGAGATCCGCTTCATGCCCGTGGAGAACGGCAGCGCCTGGGTTCGCCCGCTGGTCGAGCGATTCCGGAGGGTCTATGACCGCGTGCCGGATGTCTTCGACGAAGACCCGATCGTGGCGCTCAAGCGGAACGTCATCGTCCATCCTTTCCACGAGGAGGACCCGCTCGGACTCATCGACATCGTTGGCATCGACAACGTCGTGTTCGGCTCGGACTACCCGCACCCGGAGGGCCTGTTCGATCCCGTCACCTGGGTCGACGAACTCGCCAGCCTCCCGCAGGAGGACCAAGCCAAGGTCATGGGCGGCAATCTCGCCCGCCTGATCGACTCGACCGCCTGAGTGGTCAGCCAGGATCGAGTGGCGCGGCCGGCGGTCGCGCGTACTCGGCGTCGCCGATCTCGTTCTCGAGGCCCGAATCGCGGATCTGTTGGCGCAGGCGGTACTTCTGGACCTTGCCCGAGGGTGTCCGCGGGAAGTCGGCGACGTGGCGGACCGACTCCGGCCACTTCTGCTTCGCGAGCCCGACCGCAGTGAGGTGCTCGCGCATGTCGGCCAGCGAGGGCGCCGCGGTGTCGGGCAGCATCCGCAGAATCGCACAGGCGTGTTCGCCGAACCGGTCGTCAGGTGCTGCGACAACGCACACTTCGGCGACGCCCGGTAGCGCCATCAGCTCTTCCTCGACCTCCTGGGCGCTCACGTTCTCGCCGCCGCGGATGATGATGTCCGAGACACGGTCGGTGATCGTCAGGTAGGCGTCGCTGTCGAGGATCCCGACGTCGCCGGTGCGATACCAGCCCTGCTCGTCGAATGCGGCGGCGGTCAGTTCGGGATCGGTGTAGCCGAGACACAGGTCCGGTCCTCGGCTGGAGATCTCGCCCTCGTCGTCGAGCCGCATCTCGACGCCCGGAATGACGTCGCCGTCCGTCGCGAGACGCTTCTCCTCGGGCGCATCGATTCGGCTCCGGGTGATCGACGGGTGTTCGGTGCTTCCATAGGAGCGGTAGCTGGTGATGCCCAGGTCCGCGAGGCGCCGCGTCACTGCGTAGGGGACGGGCGATCCGCCGAGTCCAGCGGTGGGCATGAGGGCGAGGTGCTCGTTGGTGAAGTCCGGGTGATCGAGAAGACTCGTGACGAAGTAGGTCGCGCCGCCGCCCATGCTGAGGTGATGCTGCTTCATCAGCGCGAGCACGTTGCCGGGATCCCACACGTCGACGAGATGGACCTCCTGGCCCCGTAGGAGGGAGGTGAGCAGCGCGTTGGCCATCCCGATGAAGTGCCCCACCGGAGCACCGGTGATCGGCGCGGGCCCGGACGTCGGGCTCATCTGATCGAGCTGTCGCGTCTCGCAGAGGATCGTGCGGTGGGTGTGGATGACGCCCTTCGGATCACGAGTCGTTCCGGACGTGAAGGCGATGACCGCAGGCGTGTCGGGCCCTACGGCGAGCGGTTCGCTCAACGGCTCCGCCTCGAGCAGCGACTCGAACGGGCGGGCGTTGGACGGGAGCGTGCCGCCGTCTTGCGCCAGTGCGTACCAACGTTGATCGGCCGTCACCATCGACTTATAGCTGGCCAGGTAGTCGATCGGTCCGAACGAACTCGCCGTGATGATTGCGGCGGGGTCGACCACATCGAGGATGTAGCTGACCTCCTTCGGGCCGTAGAAGTGCACGATCGGGACCACGGTCGCGCCGAGGTAGGCCGCGCCCCAGAAGGTGATGGCCGCCTCGACCCAGTTCGGCAGCTGGAACGCGACCACGTCGCCGGGCCCGACGCCGTCAGCGTGCAGCGATGCCGCGAGCGAGCGGGCTGCTCGGTCGATCTCGCCGAACGTGCCGTCGAAGGGGCGCATTGCCGAGTGGACGGCGAATCGGCGGTCGGCGAGGTCTGCGAGACCTGTGGCGACGACGCTTCCGAGCGTGTCATCGGTCCACCACCCGTCGTCGGTGTAGCGCTGCACGAGATCCGCTGGGACCCTGCGCATGTTCCAACGGTCGGCGGCATCGTTCATGGAAGCGAGATGGTAGTTCGCAGTGCCGAGCGGAGCCGATGGCTCTAGAGGTCGAAGCTCGCGGTCTCGCCGCTTGGCCCGGTGCCGTCGTTCTGGCGGCGCCGGACGTGGTCATTGAGCGACGCTCGCTTCTGGCGAGCCGTCTCCGGATCGGTCACCACGCGGGTGTCGTCGGGACGAGCGGCGAGCTGGTCGCAACAGACCTCGGCGCGACGTTCCGTCGACTCGACGTTGCCGATCCACTCGCCTGGAGCGACATCGCGGGGTGGATCGGCGACGAGTTCGGCGGGGTCGACATCGTGCATCTCAACGCCGGTATCCGGCTGGGGCAGGGGGACCTCACCGAGCTCAGCGATGCGGACTACGAACGCCTGATCGGGATCAACCAACACGGAGTTTTCTACGGACTTCGGGCGACCGTTCCGTTGCTCGCGGGTCGCTCCGAGGCCCAGGTGATCGTGACCGCCTCGCGAGCATCGCTCGGACCCTTGCCGAACGACCTCGCCTACGCGATGGCCAAACACGCGACGGTCGGACTCGTCCGCAGCGTCGCGCCGTCGCTGGCCGAGAGCGGTGTCAGGATCAACGCCATCTGTCCCGCCACCGTCGATACCGGCTTTCTCGGCGGTGTCGGTCGTGAACAGCTGGAGGCGGCCGGGATCGACGTGATGGACAGCGCCGAGGTCGCCGACGGAATCATGACCATCATGGCGGGGGAAACGACTGGCGAGTTCTTCGTGCAGCTGCCCGGCCGCGACCCGACGCCGTTCTCGTTCCCACCGGTGCCCGGTCGCTGAGCAGCCGAGGGTTCAGGCAAGTGTCGTGAGGAGGAGCGCCCCCCCGGGGTGACCGCCACCCGTCGACACCACGCACACCTCCGGCGACCCGGGTACCTGGCGCTCGTCGCCGTCGCCGCGGAGCTGCACAACCGCCTCGTGCACAAGCCCGAACCCGTGGAGGCGACCCTCGCTCAGCTGGCCCCCGCTCGTGTTGAGAGGAAGCTCGCCGTCGAGCGCGATCCGGTCGCCGCCCTCGACGAACGGTCCACCGTCGCCCACTTCGCAAAAACCCAAGGCTTCGAGCCAGGACAGGCAGTTGAACGTGAACCCGTCGTAGAGCTGCGCGACATCGACGTCGGCGGGCGTGAGGTCGGTGCGCGTCCACAGATGCTCGGCCGGTCCCGCCACCATCGGCTCGTGCTCCATCGTTCCCTGGTCCCAGGAGAAGCGCTCCGTCATGGCGGTGCCGACCGCGTCGAGCCGGACGGGCGCGCGCAGATCAGCGATGGTGTCGACGGAGGAGATGATCACGGCCACGGCGCCGTCGCACGGGACGTCGCAGTCGTAGAGCCCGAACGGCGTGCTAACGAGCCTGGCGCCCAGGTAGTCGTCCATCGTGAGTGGATCGCGGTAGATCGCGTCGGGATTGCGGGCGGCGTTGGCTCGGGCGTTGAGTGCAAGCGCACCGAGCTGTTCTTTGGTGGTGCCGTAGGTCGCCATGTGGTTCGTCGCTTGCATGGCGATCCAGTTCGCCGGCGACATCGCCCCGAACGGCGAGTGCCACTGGGCTCGCCCCGTCACCCGGCCGCCACCCGGAGCCGGAAGCTCACCTTCGGCGAGTAGCCGACGGTGTGTGCCCTCCCAAGTAGCCCGGATCGAGAGAACGTGGCGGCACAGTCCGGCGGACACCGCGAGCGCCCCGTCGATGATCGGTCCGGCGTGACCCATCGTCTCCGGCGACGCGGCGAACCACGTCGGTCGCACGCCGAGGAGTTCGGTGAGCACCTCGATGCCGCCGACGGTGTAACCCATGGGCGGGCCGGGAAGGGGCCCGGGGGCCGTGGACAGGCCGTCGATGTCGGCCATTGTCAGCCCGGCGTCAGCCAACGCGACTTCGGCCGCGTCGCGGACGAGCGCGAGCGGGTCGCGGTCCAGCCGCCGACCGACCGCGGACTTGCCGATGCCGGAGAGCACGACATCGTGTTCGAATCGCTTCGTCACCGGTCGTCACCGACAGGCCGGAAGACCGGGATCCACGCGTCCTCTTCTTCCCGGAAGACGACCTCGACGGCCATGCCGATCGCGATGGACTCCGGCTCGGCCTCGATGAGGTTCGTCGTGAGACGCACAGTCGGGTCCTCCTCGAACGCCACGACGGCGATGACGTAAGGGGGTTCGAACGCCGGATGCCACGGTTGATGGTTCACCGTCCATCCGAGGACCGTGGCCCGACCGGACAGGGGTGCGGGTCGCACGTCGTCGGACCGACACTCACGGCAGACCGGCTGAGGTGGATGGACGTACGAGGCGCACGCGCCGCACTGCAGGAGTCGCAGCACGCCGTCCGCGCCTGATGTCCAGAAGAAGCGGTTCGTGTCCGTGAGGAGCGGAAGTGGTTTCGGGGCGCTGCTCATTCAGCCCTTGCTCGATGACGCACGGGACCACCGTAGTGCGGCCGTTGCTGCGCACTGGCGGCTGCGAACTAGCGTAGGCAGCAGATGCGCGCCGCTGTCTGTTCTGTACACGGACCGCCCGAGTCCGTCGAGATACGCGAGGTCGACGCGCCCACCCCAGGACCGGGTCAGGTGGTGGTCTCGGTACGAGCGGCGGCCGTCAACTTCCCGGACGTGCTCATCGTGGCCGACCGCTACCAACTGAGCGTGCCAACGCCGTTCGTGCCCGGCAGCGAGTTCGCCGGCGAGGTGGCCGAACTGGGTGAGGGAGTATCGACGCCGGCGGTCGGCGATCGCGTCCGCGGCACCGTGTTCCACGGCGCGTTCGCCGAGCAGGTCGTCATCGACGCCGACCGGGTTCATCCGATTCCGGACGACGTCACGATGGTCGACGCTGCGGGGTTCTACGTCACCCACGCGACCGCCTATCACTGCCTCCGTTCAGTCGCCTCGCTCCAGAAGGGCGAACGACTTCTCGTCACGGGCGCGGCCGGGGGCGTGGGGTCCGCAGCAGTCGCGCTCGGCGTCGCGATGGGGGCCGAGGTGGTCGCGGTCGCGTCTGGGCGCGAAAAGCTCGACCTCTGCGAGCGCCTCGGCGCATCCGTCCTGGTCGACGCCTCCGCCGACGATCTACGTGGCGCGCTTCGCGAGTCCGTTCCCGATGGCATCGACGTCGTCCTCGATCCGGTCGGCGGCGACGTGGCCGAACCGGCGGTGCGGGCGTGCCGGTACGGCGCTCGATTCGTCACCGTCGGGTTTGCCTCCGGGGACATCCCTGCCATCCCCCTCAACTTGGTGCTGCTGAAGGGTGTAACCCTGGCCGGCTTCGAGATGCGGGGTTTCGGTACACACCACCCCGATCTCATGTCCCGTGATCTGCAGGAACTCGAGGATCTCTTCGCCTCCGGCGTCGTTCGACCGGCGGTCGGCGCAACCCTGCCGCTCGACGAGGTGGTCGAGGCTCTCCGACTCCTTGCCGACCGGCGGGCGACGGGCAAGATCATCATCGTGCCCTGAGCAGGCACTGTGACGGATCGAACACCGAGGGGTCTGGCGCTCGCCCTCGCCAAGACATACGGTGTAAGCACGCCCGACCCCCTGGGAACACGAGGAGACGCGTTCATGACGATGACCGAAGACATCCAGAGCAAGATGCGTGAGAACGAGAAGATTCTCGGTCGCGCTGATCTGAACGACGCAGAGGCGATCCTTGCGGTAACCACGCTCGACGAGACCGATGTCGTCCACGCAGTGAAGGACAACGCTGAGGCGATCTTCACGTGGGGTTACGACAAGGGCGAGCGAGCCAAGCTCGACAAGCTGTACGAGAAGGCCAAGACCAGCCAGTGGAACGCCACGACGGACTTGCCGTGGGATCTCGAGGTCGACGTCGAGAAGATGGTCCGCGACCAGAACCTCGCGATCAGCGGATCCGATGAACTCGCCCCGCCATTCGATCTCTCCGACACGCCTCTGAAGAACTGGGGCGACAAGGAATTCCTCGAGTTCGGTGTCGAGGCGCAGAACCATCTCCTCAGCCAGTTCATGCACAGCGAGCAGGGTGCCCTGCTGTGCACCGCCAAGATCGTCGAGACGGTCCCGTGGATCGACGCCAAGTATTACGCCGCCACCCAGGTGGTTGACGAGGCTCGCCACGTCGAGGTCTTCTCCCGCTATCTCGACGAGAAGCTCGAGGGCAACTACCCGATCAACGCCCACCTGCGGATGCTGCTCGACGACATCATCAACGACAGCCGCTGGGACATGACCTACCTCGGCATGCAGATCATGGTCGAGGGTCTCGCCCTCGCCGCGTTCGGCATGCTTCACCAGACCACGAGCGAGCCACTGCTCAAGCAACTGCTCCGCTATGTCATGAGCGACGAGGCCCGCCACGTGGCCTTCGGCGTGCTCAGCCTCCAGGAGTACTACGAGGATCTCTCCGCCGCGGAGCTGCGTGAGCGCCAGGAGTTCGCCTACGAGGCTGCCGTGCGGATGCGTGACCGCTTCCTTCAGCAAGAAGTGTGGCAGCGCTACGACATCGACGTCGCCCCGCTCATTCCCATGATCCAGCAGGATCCGGGCCGCATTCTCTTCCAGCAGCTGCTGTTCTCGAAGATCGTGCCGAACTGCAAGAAGCTCGGTCTGCTCGACGCCGGCACCACCAAGGAAGACGAGAAGGGCTGGCTGCGCGAGCGCTGCGAGGAGATGGGCGTCATCGAGTTCGAACACCTCGAGGACACCGGCGAGGAATACGACTCCCTCGACTTCGTCGCTGCCGACCGCGAAGAGGCCGCGGCCAGCTGAGACAACTGCGTCTTCGTCGCCGAGGTGGTGATGGGGCGAGCCACTCGCTCCAGTTCGTGAAGGGTGGTGTCTACGTGACGGCGATCGTCACCGCGCTGCCGGACGGCGGCGACGTCCGTGAGGCGGAGCGGGCGATCGCTGAGCTCGTGGCCGCTCGGCTCTGAACGCCTCGTCCATTCTCTGTCGTCAGTGGAGCGTGGTGGTCAGAACATTCGTGCCGGTGTGGTCCGGGCAGACTCGCCAGCTCCCCGCGACGTTGCCGGTCGCATCGTGCAACGTGCCCTTGGCATCCGCGCACACGAGCTCGCGGCCGGACCGCACTGCCCGGATCTGAGAAGCCTGGGCGAGGCATTCGACGCCGTCCGCGACGACGACGCCAGTCATTCCGCCACCATCGGTCACCGCGCTGCGCACCTCAGCGAATGACTGCTCGCCGCAGCTCACTTCCACCGTGTCGGCGAACGCCGCGTTGTCGATCTTGCCCTCGAGGATCGCTCCGGGCGCGCTGTGGACGATGGTCTGCGTGTCGGAGGCATCGACGACAGCGAAGAACGGGCCGAAGACAGCGACCGCGGCGATCGCGCCGACGAGAGCTGGACCGATCACGCGGTGCATGCGCTGATCGTTCCCGACGCTCGCTGAACGCAACATGACCGAGATCAGACAGCCAGCGGATTCCCGTGAACCGGTAGGGTGCGCAGCCATGGCTGACTGGGGTGACGACGCCCGTCGACTGACCGACGCCGTGACAGTGCTGGTCGGCGACCGAAACGGGGGCTACCCGAGCGGCAACTCCATCGTCGTTCGAGGGTCCGCGGAGACGGTCATCATCGACCCGTCCGTCACGGTGGTTGCGAACGGTGGTGCCGGTGTGCCGGTCGGTGCGGTGATCAACAGCCACGGACACGAGGACCACGTTGCCGGCAACGGTCTCTTCGCCGACGCCCGAGTCCACATCCACGAAGCGGACCTTCTCGCCGTACAGAGCCTCGACGGGATGATGGAGGTCTACGGCTTCGAGGGAGCGGAGGAGACGGCGACTCGGGAGATGTTCCTCACCGAGTTTCACTTCACTGATCGGCCTGACGCGCTCGGCTTCACCGACGGCCACGTGTTCGACCTCGGCGGCATCGAGGTGGAAGCTGTTCACCTGCCGGGCCACACGCGTGGCCACAGCGGCTTTCGCATCCCGGGCGGCGTGTTCTTCCTGTCCGACATCGATCTCACCGGATTCGGGCCGTACTACGGCGACGTCTGGAGTGATCTCGAAGACTTCGAGGCCAGCCTGCACCAGGTGCGTGAGGAGGACGCCGAGTTCTACGTCACCTTTCACCAGAAGGGGATCATCGAAGGCAGGGCGACGTTCCTCGAGATGATCGACAGCTACTTGGCGGTGATTCCTCGGCGGCACCAGGCGATGCTCGACTTCCTCGCCGAGCCCCGCTCACTCGACGACCTGATGCGGCACCGCTTCATGTACCGCGAGCACGTACCGGCCGAGATGGCGGACCGGGCCGAACGGCGCTGCGCCGAGCTCCACATCCAGCGCATGCTTGCCCGCGGCGAAGCCGAACAGACCGACGACGCGCGCTACCTCGCCACCTGATCCCAAGGGAGTTCCGCTTGCGTAACTCCAAGCAACGCGAAGCGCTGCCGTCAGCGTTCGAAGCGGCTGCGGATTGCTTCGTTCGTGACGAAGATCGGCAAATCGGCGTCGTCGAGCGCGCCGCGGCTCGGGCCGCCGTCGACGTCGATCGTCTGACCGGTCACGTAGCTCGCGAGATCGGACAGCAGGAAGAGGGCGACGTCGGCGATGTCGTCCGGACGGCCGCGACGACGCAGCGTGATGGCTTCGGCGAGCGGGTCGACCTCGTTGGGGTCGCGGCCGGAGCGAGGGGTGTTGATCGTGCCGGGCGCGAGCGTGTTCGCCCGGATGTCGTGGCGCCCCCACTCCATCGCCATCGAGCGGGTAAGGGAGTTCAGACCGGCCTTGGCGGCGCCGTACGCCGACAACAGCGGCTGGCCGCGGCTGGCGATCGACGAGATGTTGACCATGGCGCCCCGCGCGCCTCGCTCGATCATGGAGGCGGCGACGTGCTGGCAGGCGATGAACGCGTAGCGGAGATTTGTGGTCATCAGGTGGTCGAACGACTCGATGGGGAAGTCGTCGAGGCGATGCCAGTGCTCGGGCGTCGCGCCGCCGACGACGTTGACGACAAGATCGATCGGACCGATCTCGGCGGCCCCTGCATCGATCGCGGCCCGCAACGCGTCGAAGTCCGTCACGTCTGCGACCTGCGCTGAGCACGACCGTCCGATCGACTCGACGTCGGCCTTCGTGGACTCCACGTGGTCGGCCACTGCGCTGATCGCGACCACGTCGGCGCCGGCCTCGGCGAGACGACGACACATCGCCGTTCCGATGCCACCACCACCGCCGCCCACCACGAGGGCTACCCGTCCGGAGAAGTCGATCTGTACAGCCATGGCGAGCACTCTAGGGCTCTCCCCGCTCCGGCTTGCGACCGAACGTATGTTCGCTACGATGTGGTGATGCTGCAGTTCGACCGGGACCATGAAATCGAGCATCTGCGCCGTTCGCTGGCAATGCTGCCGGCCGGCTCTGATGCCCTGAAGCGGGAGGAGGCGATAGCGCTCCTCGCTCGGCTACGGGACGTCACGACCCGCCTCCGCCACGTCGAGGACGACCTGCGGGCCCTGCTGGACGAGATCGAGGCGAGCTAGGGAGGGCTGGCGTGGGCGGCAAACTGCTCGCGGACCCAGGTGCCGGTGATCTCCGCGATCTCGTCGGCCGCCTCGGCCATGAGGTGGTCGGTGTCGGAGAACGTCCGGACCTCGCCCGTCCCGGCGAGCGACTGCACCATCATCGAGTTCTCCGGCCCGAGGATGGAATCGCGTTCGCCGTGGAGAAGAAGAAGGGGAGTGGTGCCGAGGCGGCTTGCTTCCTCACAGCCGGCCGACTGGGTCGCAAACGTCACGACGCCGGCCGTGTGCTCGGTGAATGTGGACGCTGCCTGAATCGCGACCGCGCCGCCGAACGAATGGCCGAGGATGGCGAACCGTTCGGCTCCGTTGCGTAGGGCGAGATCCGCGGCGGCGCAGGTGTCGAGCAGGCAGCGGGGGAGATCGCCGGCTTTGCGGTAGCCGATCGCCATTGCGGCCCGCCCTTCCGCGGCCAACTCCAGCCCCAGTTCGAGATACAGCGACCGTCCGGGACCGAGCATCCCGCCCATCGCGCCGCCACACATCAGCGCCACGTCGGTCGCCCCGGGAGCGCCATGCCACATGATCTGTAGCAGGCCTTCCATCGTGTAGATCTCCACGAGCCGGCTCGTGTCGGTGAGCTCGCCATCGGCTTTGGCGAGCACTCCGAGCATGTCGAGCGGTGCCCGCCGAGCCGAGTCCTCCCCGGAAGAAACAGAATCGGTCACGGAATCATGCTCTCACGCGCGGACCGCCCCGCTACCATTCCCTGCGCTGGCGCCGGTGCCCGAGCGGCCCAAGGGAGCGGCCTGCAAAGCCGTACAGTCGCGGGTTCAAATCCCGCCCGGCGCTCTTCAGCATTCGAGGTCGTCGTTGATGCGGCGGCCTCGAATCGCGTTCGGGATTGGTTGGATCCGCTGCTACAGTTCCGACTCTCAAGGGGCCGTTAGCTCAGTTGGTTAGAGCGCCTGCTCGACACGCAGGAGGTCACAAGTTCGACTCTTGTACGGCCCACGGCAACCCTTCGGGTTGCCGGGAGTATTGGCGGAGCCAATACTCCCGGCGAACTCGCACCCCAATCCATACCCGGCCGGAGACTCCCGGGAGGCACTGTGAGCAACGATCCGCAGCTCGAGCACTACCGATCGAGTATCGACAACATCGATGCGGCGTTGATCCTGCTACTCGCAGAGCGGTTCAAGGTGACGACAGCCGTGGGTGAGTACAAGGCCGCCGTCGGACTTCCGGCTGCGGATCCTGCACGCGAGGACGAACAGATCGCACGCCTCCGATCCCTCGCCGCCGACGCGGACCTGGACCCAGCGTTCAGCGAGGCGTTCCTTCGCTTCGTGATCGCGGAAGTGATCCGTCATCACGAGCACGCCGCCAACTGCGACAGCTGATTCAGCTGACCGCGCGTTCGTCGGTCCACACGATCTCGAGGCGGCGAGCCGCTATTCGCCACCCGCCGTCCGTGCGCACGAACCGGTCGTGATACCGGATGTGCATCACCTTGTCGGTTCGGGTGTCGCCCTCCACAGTCAGGTGATGGGCGGTGCAGTACGTGATCCCCGTCGCCCCATCGCTGGTGGCGTCGACCACCTGCTGTCCGACCATGTGGCTCGTCGCTTCGTAGCGCAGCAGTCCCTGCATCGCTGTGAGGATCTCGGCCATTCCGGTGCGTTCGGAGGTCCCGGTCCTCAGCGCTGCGTCGGGCGCGAACACGTGCGCCAGTGCATCGAAATCTCGGGTGTCGCAGGCGAGGGCGTATCGGGCTGCGAGGTCGCGCAGGGCGTCGCGATCGTCGAGGTCGAGGGGGCTCGTCATCGCCGTCACCATCGCACGCCCAGGTCGCCGGGTGCACACCGATCGCGCCGGTAGGGTGAGCGGCCAGATCATGAACTCGTCACGACTCGATCGATCGAGCGGGTTGCCGCTCTGGGCCCAGCTCGAGGCCGAGCTTCGCCGTGCCATCGACGAGGGCGACTTCGATGACCGGTTTCCCACCGACCTGGAGCTCACCCGCCGCTACGAGGTCAGCCGCCACACCGTGCGAGAGGCTGTCGGCCGGCTCCAGGCCGACGGGCTCGTCAGTCGAGTACGCGGGCGGGGAACGGTGGTCGAGCGACCCCAGTTCGAGCAGCGCCTCGGAGCGCTCTATTCGCTGTTCACGTCGATCGAGGCGGAAGGAGTCGAGCAGCGCTCCGAAGTGATCGACGTGGGCATTCACCCCGATGCAGATGCTGCGGCACGGCTCGGCTTGGGTCACGACGAAGAGCTGTTTCGCCTCGAACGGATTCGGTTCGCCGACGATGAGCCGCTAGCGATCGACATCGCCTGGCTTGGTGCAGACCTCGGTCGACCACTGCTCGACGTCGACTTCAGTCACACCGCGCTCTACGACGAGCTCGAGCGACAGTGCGCCTGCCGGCCGGACCGGGGCTGGGAGCGGATCGCCCCCGTCGTGCCAACCAGTGCCGAACGCAAGCTGCTCGGCACGGACGCTGACCAAGCCGCGTTTCGGGTCGAGCGGCTGGGGCAGCTCGGCGAGCGCGTGATCGAATGGCGGGTGACCCTCATCCGGGGCGACCGCTACCGGTTCTTCGCCGATTGGTCGGCAGCCGGAAGCGGCGGCCTGAGAATGTCCTCGGAGGACGAGTGAACGCTCTCGACATCGCGGCCGAACCGCCGGCGATCGACCCGACCGTCGAGCGACTGGCGCGCACGCTGCACGACGCCTTCGTGGACTACCACGACCGCTATCTCGGCATCACTCATCGCGCGGCCCGCCGCTTTCTCGACCGCGACTGGTCGGCTCATCAGAGCGATGCCACCGAACGACTCGGTCTACACAAGCGGCTCGTCTACGGCGTGGTCGACTCCGCCCGCCTGGTGTTGCCAGAGGACGAGTTCGCCGCCCGCACGCTCTGGATACGGGCCCGGCGGCGCTACGTCGATCTCGTCGGCGAACGAATGGATCTCGAACTCGCGGAGACGTTCTACAACTCGGTGACCCGGCGCCTCTTCGAGGTTGTCGGGCTCGACACCGAACTGGAGTTCCTCTGGCTCGGTCCGACGGCGCTCCCCGCGGACGACGGCAGCCGGGGCGAGTACCGCGCATTCCCCCGAGAGGACTCCCTCGTGGACTGCGTGCGCGAGATCTTCGAGCACTCCACCGTCTCCGACCACTTCGGGGATCTGGGTGGCGACGCTGAGAAGGTCGCCGCGCGCGTGGCGGTCCACCTCGACGACATGTGGGACGGCCATCTCGACGCCATCGACATCCTCCGGCCGATCTTCTACCGCAACAAGGGCGCGTATCTCGTGGGCCGCCTGCGGTGGCTGAACCGGGTATCGCCGGTCGTCATCCCGCTCCTGAACCACGAGGATCGCGGCGTCCACGTGGACGCGGTGTTGCTCACGGAGACCGATGCAAGTCGGCTGTTCGGCTACACCCGCTCGTACTTCCATGTGCTGTGTCGGCGACCGGCGGCGGTTGTCGGCTTCCTGAAGTCGCTGTTGCCGGTGAAGCCGGTGGCTGAGCTCTACACGTCGATCGGCTACAGCCAGCACGGCAAGACGAATCTCTTCCGGGCGCTGTATCGCCACATGGATCACTCCAACACCCGGTTCGAACGAGCTCGAGGGGCGAGGGGCATGGTGATGGCGGTGTTCACGTTGCCGTCGTTCGACGTCGTGTTCAAGCTGATCAAGGATCGCTTCGCGCCCACCAAGCGCACCACGCCGGAAGAGGTGAAGCGTCGCTACAAGCTCGTGTTCAACCACGACCGGGTGGGCCGTCTCGTCGACGCCCAGGAGTTCACCAACCTCAGCTTCCAGCGGGACCGGTTCGAGGAGGAGCTGATCGACGAGCTCCGCAATGACTGCGCTCGCACGGTCACGATCACCGACGACGAGGTCGTGTTGCACCACGTGTACACCGAGCGCCGGTTGTACCCGTTGGACCTGTATCTGCGGGAGATGGCGCCGGACCGAGCCCGTGCCGCGGCGATCGACTACGGCTACGCGATCAAGGATCTGGCCGCGGCTGCGATCTTCCCGGGCGACCTCTTCCCGAAGAACTTCGGCGTCACCCGCCACGGTGCCGTGGTCTTCTACGACTACGACGAGCTCGCCCTGCTCGAGGACGTCAACTTTCGAAAGATGCCGGTGAGTCAGAGCTACGAGGACGAGATGTCCGATCAGCCGTGGTTCCCCGTCGAGCCTGACGATGTCTTCCCGGAGGAGTTCTCCACGTATCTGCGCTCCCCGCGCGTGGTGGGCGAGGTGATGGAGAGCCGGCACCCGGAGCTGTGCACGGTCGAGTTCTGGAAGTCGATGCAGGCACTCCACGAGTCCGGCGAGCTTCCAGACTTCTTCCCGTATCCCGAGGAGCTGCGGTTGCATGTTGAGCACAACTGACGGTCGAGTCGCCGTCGTCACAGGCGCCGGTTCCGGCATCGGTCGGGCCATGGTCGCCCACTTCGTGGAGCGGGGCATGAAGGTCGCTGCGGCCGACATCGATGGTGACGCGGCAGCCGCCGCAGCTTCGGCTGCGGGCGGCGAGACGATCTCAATGGCGGTCGACGTGGCTGACGCGGCTGCCGTCGAGGCGCTCGCTGCGGAGGTCTACGACACGTGGGGGGCCACGCACCTTCTGTGCAACAACGCCGGCGTGTTCCAGGCCGGTCTCTCCTGGGAGCGGTCCGTCGAGGACTGGGACTGGGCGCTCGGCGTCAACCTCTGGGGCATCATCCACGGGGTGAAGGCGTTCGTCCCCCGCATGCTCGCGGGCGGCGACGAGGGCCACGTGGTGAACACCTCTTCCGTCGCTGGATTCGTCGCGGCGCCGTTCTCGGGGCCCTACAACGTCTCGAAGGTGGCCGCCTTCTCGATGAGCGAGACGCTCGCCCACGACCTCGCGGCCGTGGGTGCGAGTGTCGGCGCGTCTGTGCTGTGCCCGAGCTCGATCCGCACAGGGATCGCCCACACGGATCGTGTGCGGCCCGGCGGTCCGTCCGACGAGGGCGCTGATGCCGCGGCGATTCGCGAGTCCCTCTTCCAGATCACCGAGACCGGCATCGATCCGGCCGAGGTGCCACCGATCGTGCTCGCTGGCATCGCCGCTGGGGACTTCCTGATCGCCACGAAGCCGTCGTACGCGAACCAGATCCAGACCCGGTTCGACGCACTCCTCGACCGGCGGCTCCCGCCGACTCCGGCGGTCGACTGACGTCGTGCGAAACCACGTCGTCGCACTGGACGGACTCCGGGGCGTCGCGGTGGCGGCCGTGGTCGCCTATCACGTTCGCCCGGATTGGGTGCCGGGCGGCTTCCTGGGTGTCGATCTCTTCTTCGTCCTCTCGGGCTATCTGATCACGAGCCTGCTCCTCGAGGAGCATGAGCGCTCCGGCCGCATCGACCTCGTCGGCTTCGCCGGCCGCCGAGTCAGACGGCTTGTGCCGGCAGTGCTGCTCGTCGTCCTCGCCGTCTCCGTCTACATCGGGGCGAACGGAGACCTCGGGGAGATCGAGCGGGCACGTCGGCACGGTCTGGCCACGATCGGCTACGTGGCGAACTGGCTCTTCATCGCTGATGGGGATTCGTACTTCGCCGATGTGGCCGGCCCGTCGATGCTGCGCCATGTGTGGTCGCTCGCCATCGAGGAGCAGTTCTACCTTCTCTGGCCGCTCATGGCGTGGGGCGCGCTTCGGCTCGCCGGGCGCCGGGCTGTGGTCGGCGTGGCGCTCGCCGTCGGGGCGGTGTCGGTCGTGCTGATGGCGGTCCTCCACGACGCCGTCGACCCGAGCAGGGCGTACTTCGGCACCGATACGAGGATCTTCGAGCCCCTCGTCGGCGCCGCCCTCGCCGTTGCGCTGCCGCTGCGAAGCACCAAGCCGCAGTGGCTTGTTCGATTTGGAGCGGCTGCCGGCGCGCTGTGGCTGCTCATGTTGCTGTTGGTGGACGACCAGTGGACCGGCTTTTACCTCGGAGGGGCTCTGGCGATCGCTGTTGTCGTCGGCGCCGTGGTGATCGCGGCCACCGCCGATGGTCCTGTCGCCAAGCTTCTCGCCTGGCGTCCGCTCGTCGGCCTCGGGGTGATCTCCTACGGCGTGTATCTGTGGCACTGGCCGATCCTGCTCGTCGCCCGTCGGGATAGCTGGACGGGCAGCGTCGCCGATGGCGGAATCGTCGTGTCCTCGGTCGCTGTCGCGTACGCCTCGCACCGGCTCGTGGAGCGCCCGGTACGTCGGAGCCCACGCCTCGTCGGTTGGCGCCCAGTCGGAGCGGCCGCAGCAGCGATGCTGCTCGTCGCCGGCCTGGTGGTGGTCTCTACGCGCGGGACGATCCCGGCGGAGGCCGTGACGGTGGACGAGGCGATCCGGGCGATCGTGGACAACGAACCGGCTGCCGGGGATGGTGAGGGCGCGGACGAGGTCGCCACGACTGATCCCGCGGCGCCACGTCGCCCGATCGTCGTCGCCCTCGTCGGCGACAGCTCCGCGTGGACGTTGGGCGGTGGTCTCGTGTCGTGGGGGCTCGACCACGGTCCCTACGAGTCGCCGTTCGATCCGGACGAGATCGTGCTGCTCAACCTCGCCCGCAAGGGATACCGGCTCGCCCCGGGCGCGACCATCGATCTCGACGTTCCTCGGCCGCGCCCTGACGTCGACCTCGAGGACGAGGCCTGGTGGCGCGACACCATCGCCACGGTCGAACCCGACCTCGTCGTCGCCCTCTTCGGGCTGAGCGATCTTCAATCCCGCGAGATCAACGGCGACGTGATCGAGTTCGGCTCGCCCGAGTTCGAGGAGTTGATGAGCTCGGCGGTAACCGACCTGTTCGGTGATCTCGCCGAGACCGCGCCGGTGATCGTCCTGACGACGCCGCCGCTCATCGGCGAACACATGCCGCAGCCAGTCATGGCCGAGTTCTTCCGCAACGAGTCGGCGCAGCGGGCGACGACGTTGAACGCGATCTTCGCGTCGACCGCGGCGGCTGACGACGGCATCGCGGTGGTCGACTTCGCTGCACTCCTCTGCCCCGACCGGAGCAGTGACGGGAGCGACCACGGCTGCCTTCTCGGCCTCGACGGGTCGCCCGCTCGTCACGACGGCGTGCACTTCACCGCCAACGGAGGACGCCTGGCGGCCTCGTTGTTGCGCGCCGCGCTGCTCGACCACGCCGACGCGGCCAAGCACGACGCGCCGTAGAGTCGCCGCATGCGCGCCATCGTCCTCGAGGAGAAGGGCGGACCGGAGGTTCTCCAGGTCCGCGACGACATTCCGGACCCCACACCGGGTCCGGAGGAGGTCGTGGTCGACATCGTCTCCACGTCGGTCAACCGCGCTGATCTTCTCCAACGCATGGGTCTGTATCCGGGGCCGCCGTCGGAACACGAGATACCCGGGCTCGAGTTCGCAGGGCGTGTCGCCGCGGTCGGGGATCGCGTGAGCGACCGCGTGGTAGGTGACGCGGTGATGGCCATCAGCAATGGCGGGTGCTACGCCGAGAAGATCGCGATCCATTCCCGCCAGACCATGCCCGTTCCCGCGGCGCTTCCGCTCAGTGATGCCGGCGCCTTCCCGGAGGTCTACATCACCGCCTGGGACGCCCTCGTGCGCCAGGGTGGGCTGACCTCGGGTCGCTGGGCGCTGGTCCATGCGGGCGCGAGCGGTGTGGGAACTGCGTCCATCCAGATCGCCAAGGCGTTGGGCGCCCGCATCGCCGTGACGGCGTCGGCCAGCAAGCACGACGTGTGCCGGGCCCTCGGCGCCGATGCAGTGATCGACTACGCGAGCGAGGACTTCGCGGTACGGACGCTCGAGCTGACCGACGGCGAAGGCGCCGACGTCGTACTCGACGTGATCGGCGGCGAGTATCTGCCGCGCAACGTCCAGGCGCTGCGGCTCGGTGGCCGGATCATCCAGGTCGGCGTGATGGACGGCGGGCCGGTGCCGTTCGACGTGGGCTCGCTGCTGATGAAGCGGGCCTCGGTCACCGGGACCACGCTTCGGGCCCGTCCGCTCGAGGAGAAGATCGCGGTGACCCGTGAGTTCGCGGCGCAGATGCTGCCGCGGGTCGGCGAGGGCGGGTTGGCGCCCGTGATCGACAGCCGGTTCCCGCTCGCGGAGGTGGGCGCGGCGCACGAACGAATGGGCGCGAACCTCAACGCCGGCAAGATCGTGCTCGACGTCGGCTGAGCGGCCTCAGACGGCGAACTCACCGCGCATCGTGGTGACCGCCTGACCGAAGATCTCGACGCTTTCGCCCACCCGGGAGATCTCCATTTCGCCGCCGCGGGCCGACGCCTGGTGGAACTTCAGCCGATCCTGCTGGAGTCGGGCACTCCAGTACGGGGCGAGCATGCAGTGGGCCGAGCCCGTGACGGCGTCCTCGTCGATTCCGATCGACGGAGCGAAGAAGCGAGAAACTACGTCGTAGTCGGCGCCGTCGTCCGCTGCGGCGGTCACCGCCACAGCCCGGCAGTCGACCCTGCGCAGCAGGCTGAACGTGGGGCGGACGCGGCGAACGGCCACCTCATCGGCCAGGGCCACCAGGTAGGTCGACGCGCGACCCTTGCGGACCGGCGTCTCGTCGGGCACCCCGAGGGCCGCGAGCATGCCGGTCGGAGGCTCGGCCTGCCGCGTGGAGTCGGCCGGGAAGTCGAGAATGATGCCGTCCGGGAAAGCCTGTGCCGCGAGGAGTCCGACGCCCGTGGTGTAACGGATCGTGCCCTCGATCCCGTGGTCGGTGGCCAGGACGTGCGTGGTGGCCAGGGTTGCATGACCGCACAGCTCCAACTCGACCGTGGGGGAGAACCACCGCAGGTCCCACAGTTCGCCGTCGGCGTGGCAGAACGCCGTTGCGGCGAGGTTCATCTCCCGCGCCGTCTGTTGCATCCAGTCGTCGTCGGCAGGACCGTCGAGAATGCACACCGCGGCCGGATTTCCCCGGAAGGGGACGCTGGTGAAGGCGTCGACGACGGTGACGAACGTGCCCATAGCGCCATGTTCGCCTATTTTCTGGCCATGGCGAATCATCCCGTGCGTGACCACATCGATTTGATGGACGGCAACTGGTATGCCGCGCAGCCCCACGAAGACTGGACGTGGATGCGGGCGAACGCGCCCGTGTACTACGACCCGAACTCCGACATCTGGGCCGTGGCGAAGTACGACGACATTCTCACCATCTCGAGGGACCCGAAGACGTACTCGTCGTACAGGGCACCTCGGCCCAAGGGTGATCCGCTGCCGATGATGATCTCGATGGACGACCCGGACCATCTCAACCGCCGCAAGCTCGTCAACAAGGGCTTCACCCCGAAGCGGGTGCGGGACAAGCTCGGCCAGATCGGCGATCTCTGCGACATGATCATTGACCGCGTCTGCGAGAAGGGCGAAGCGGACTTCGTGTGGGACATCGCGGCCCCGCTGCCGCTCCTGCTGATCGGGGACATGCTCGGTTTCCCTCGCGAATCGTTCGACGATCTCCTCGAGTGGTCCGACGATCTGATTCGGGGGACGACGACCTCATCTCCTGAGGCGTCCGAGAAGGCCATGCTCGCAGGGATCGCGTTTCGCGAGTTCCAGCTCGGGATCATCGCCGACCGTCGAGCGAACCCGGGCGGCGATGATCTGGTGTCGATCCTGTGTGATTCGGAAGTCGATGGCGATCAGCTCGACGATGAGTCGATCGTGCAGGAATCGCTCCTTATCCTCATCGGAGGCGACGAGACGTCGCGCCATGTCATCACCGGTGGCATGCAGGCGCTGATGGAGTTCTCCGGCGAGCGGGAGAAGCTCCAGACGGACATCGATGGTCAGATCGAGGATGCGGTCGAAGAGATGCTCCGGTGGGTGACGCCCATCAAGAACATGGCTCGCACGGTGATGGAGGACGTCGAGATCCGGGGCGAGGTCATCCCGGCCGAGAGCGACGTGATCATGCTCTACCCCTCCGGAAACCGCGACGAAGAGCACTTCGTCGATCCGTTCCGGTTCGACATCGCGCGTGACCCGAACCACCACATGGCGTTCGGCTTCGGCGCCCACTTCTGCCTCGGGGCGTCGCTGGCCCGCCTGGAGCTGAAGGAGATGTTCACGAAGGTGCTGACCCGTCTGCCCGACATCGACATGGCGGTACCGCAGTCTGAGCTGCCCTGGCGCAACTCCAACTTCATCACCGGCGTGGAGTCCATGCCGGTCCGGTTCACCCCGACCGAGAAGGTTGGCGTCACGGCCTAGAAGCCGCGAACGCGCTCAGCCGGCGAAGCGGCGGTACCGGTCCACCTCGACCGCATGGTGGCGTTCGATCTCTGCTCGCGTGGCGGCATCGAGCGCCGTCCGTTCGTCGGGCGTGACGTTCGTCCGCAACACCGCGCCGGAGGTCGACCAGCCGAGCAGTTCCGCCAGCCGCGCCAGGTCCTCGTCGTAGCGCTCCGTGATGCCGACGAAGTCGAAGTCGGCGGGGGAGAGGCCGTCGAGATACTTCGTCTCGAACTCGGTGTGGATCACGTCCCACGCCGCGAACTCCGCGAGCGACATGCCGGACGTCAGGAAGTACGTGTGGTTGCCGTTCCCCTGCGGCTCCGAGGACAGCCAGAAGTCGTAGTACTACGCGATCCGCTCGGCCGGGTCCCGCAGCCACATGATGAGCTTCGCGTTGCGCCCCGCACTCCAGAACTGTGACGGCGAGAAGTGCCCGTGCACGGCCCGGTAGAGACGGCCGTTCAGCCCGATGTCTCGATACACGGGGGCGACGTCGTCGCCGTACTCGGCATCGAGCGCCTCGCGAAACGAGGTGCCCGCCGTCTTCGGGACCTGGAGGCTGATCAGTTCCAGCCGGGACGAGCGGAGTCGTCCGAGCCGGTTGCGTAGCGAGTGCTTCAGCGGTTCGCCAGCGGGACGTAGTCCCGAACCTCGGGCCCGGTGTAGAGCTGGCGGGGACGGGCGATGCGGCTGTCCTGTTCGAGCATCTCGTTCCAGTGGGCGAGCCAGCCCGGCGTGCGCCCGATCGCGAACAGCACCGTGAACATGTCGGACGGGAAACCCATCGACTGGTAGATCAGGCCCGAGTAGAAGTCCACGTTCGGGTAGAGCTTGCGGCTGACGAAGTAGTCGTCGTTCAGCGCGGCCTCTTCGAGCTTGAGGGCGATATCGAGCCGCGGGTTCTTGCCGGTGACCTCGAAGACGTCGTAGGCGGCCTTCTTGATGATGGTGGCCCGAGGGTCGTAGTTCTTGTAGACGCGGTGACCGAAGCCCATCAGTCGACCCTCGCCGGCCTTGACGCTCTCGATGAACGCGTCGACGTTGTCGAAGCTTCCGATGTCGTCGAGCATGTTGAGCACGGCCTCGTTGGCGCCGCCGTGGCGGGGGCCATAGAGGGCGGCGCAGGCCGCGGCGATCGACGAGTACGGGTCGGCGTGTGACGAGCCGACGACACGCGCCGCCGTGGTGGAGCAGTTCTGCTCGTGGTCCGCGTGGAGGATCAGGAGGATCTCCATCGCCTTCTGTAGCGCCGGATCGAGCTCGTAGGGCCCACCGATCTGCCACATCATGCGCAGGAAGTTCGTCGGGTAGTCCACGGTGTTGTCGGGGAACACGAACGGCTGACCGACCGAGTGGCGGTAGGCGTTCGCTGCCAGCGTCGGCATCTTGGCGATGAGACGCACGATCTGCGCCATGCGGATCTCCGGGTCCTCGATCTCCTTGGCCTCCGGGTAGAAGGTGCTGAGACCGGCGACGGCGGAGGTGAGCAGCCCCATCGGATGGGCGTCGTAGTGGTACGCCTCGTTGATCCGCTTGCGGAAATTCTCGTGGATGTACGTGTGGTGGGTGATCTCGTCGATCCACGCCGTGTGCTCGGCGTCGTTGGGGAGCTCGCCGTGGACGAGGAGGTACGCGACCTCGAGGAAAGTGCTCTGCTCGGCCAGCTTCTCGATCGGGTAGCCGCGGTAGCGGAGGATGCCGTTGTCGCCGTCGAGCTCGGTGATGGCGCTCGGGGTTGCGGCAGTGGTGGCCAGACCCGGGTCCGAGAACCAGATCCCCGGAAGGAGCTTGCGCCACTCCGCAGCATCGACACCTCCGTCGACGATCGGGATCTCGATCGTCTCGCCAGTGCGGTTGTCGGTGATGGTTACGCTCTCAGACACGGCGTTGAATCTAGACCGCGATGCACCTGCCTCACACCTTGGAGCGGGCGCGATGCCGGTCTAGAGCGGCGTGTTGTCGTGGCGTCGACGGGGAAGCTTCTCTCGCTTTCCGGCCAGCATCTCGAGCGCGGCGTGGACCTGGGAGCGGGTGTCCGCCGGATCGATCACCGCGTCGATCGTGCCTCGCTCGGCGGCGATGTAGGGATTGAGCAGCCGTTCTTCATATTCGGTCTCGTGGTCGAGGCGTTCCTCGGGTGTCGCACGGCGGTGGAGGATCTCCACGGCTCCCTTGGCCCCCATGACGGCGATCTCCGCCGAAGGCCACGCCAGGGCCAGGTCGTTGCCCATCATCTTGGAGTCCATGGCGATGTAGGCGCCGCCGTACGACTTGCGGGTGGTGACGTTGACTCGCGGCACGGTGGCCCGGGCGTAGGCGAACGCCATCTGGGCGCCGTAGCGGATCATTCCCCGCCACTCGAGATCCTTGCCCGGGTAGAAGCCGGACGTGTCGACGAGCGTGAGGATCGCGATGTTGAACGCGTCGCAGAACGCGACGAAACGGGCGCCCTTGCGCGACGCGGTGATGTCGAGGGTGCCGGCGATCGTCTGAGGCTGGTTCGCGATGATCCCGATCGGTCGTCCACCGACCGTCGCGAACGCGGTCACGAGGTTTGCCGCCCAGTCGGCGTGGAGTTCGAGTAGGTAGCCGTCGTCGACGATCGCGGCCGCGACGTCGCGGCTGTCGTACGAGCCGTTCGAGGACTCGGGGAGGACGTCGTAGGCCTCGGGCGTGAGCCGGTCGACGGGATCGGTGCAGACCGACTGCGGGGCGGCCTCGTCGGTATGGTCCGGGAGGAAGGCGAGGAACTCGGAGGCGAGGGCTTCGGCCTCCTCCATGTCGGCGGCGACCATCGAGGCGACGCCTGAGGTTCGGCCGTGAACGGCAGCCCCGCCAAGTTCCTCGGAGTCGATGGGAATTCCAGTGAACTGCTCGACCATCAACGGGCCCGACACGAACGCGTAGCTGTCGCGGATCATGATCACGATGTCGGCGAGGCCGAGCATGAGCGCGGGCCCGGAGACCGTGGGCCCATTGACGATCACGATCGTGGGGATGACGCCCGAGCACCGGGTCATCTCGCGAGCGGCGCCGCCCCAGCCGTCGAGCGCTGCGACTCCCTCGCGTAGGTCAGCGCCAGCGGAGGCCAGACGAATCACCAACGGGAGTCGCTGATCGAGCGCGTAACGGGCGGCGGCCGCGATGGTGTGACCATCGCTCGGGGAGAGGGCGCCGGCGTCGTCACCATCGTGGGCGTCGACCACGATGACCCGGCGGCCGTGGAAGTCCGAGGCCTTCGCTCGCACGAATCCCGCGGCGCGAGCTCGGATGTCGACCGTTGTCATGTCCTGCGTCACCCCCGTGCGACTCGCCTCGTGGCGGAGACGTTACGGCCTCTGCCTAGTCCGTCGCAGGTGTGGCCGGGCTGATGACGGCCTGGGCCGGCCCCTCCGCGGCCACGATGCGGCGGATCAGGTCGGCGAGCGCCCGGGTGGGAGCCGATGGCGGGGTGCGCCGCGGGGTGGCGAGACCGACGATGCGAGGAGACAGGCCCTCGACGTTGACGCGCTTCCAGTCGCCTTCGAGCCAACTCGGTGCCGCACTGGCGGGCACGAGCGCCGGGGCGAACCCCTGGAATGCGAGTGAGGTGAGGAGACGCAGGCCGTCGACTTCGGCGCGGGTCGACAAGGTGACCCGGGCCCGGCGCGCGTCGGTGTCGATCTCGTCGCGGAACGCGGTGCCCTGGGGCGGCAGGAGGATCTGGTGTGACGACAGCTCGGCGAGATCCACCCGGTCGTGTTGCGCGAGCGGGTGAGCCAACGGCGTCACGATGATTCGCTCCTCGGTGAACAACACATCCGTGTCAACGTCGGGGTCGTCCACGGGCATGTTGATGACGGCCAGGTCGAGGCGATCGCTCAGCAGCTGGGGCAGCAGCGACGTGGTGGTGGCCTCGATCACCCGCAGTTCGACGCGGGGAAACTCCGCGGACACGCCGTTGAGCACGGCGGGCACGAGCCAGCGGGCGGTCGTGCCGATGACGCCGGTCCGTACGGTGCCGCTGACGTCGTCGCGAAGGGAGATGAGGTCGTCTTCGATTGCTCGGAGTTCGGCGAGGATGCGGCGAGCCCGGTCAGCCACGATCGCGCCCTCGACCGTGAGCTCCCCCTCGGCCCGATCGATGAGCGTGGAGCCCACCTCTTGCTCGAGGCGGGCGACGTGCGTGGAGACGTTGCTCTGGACGGTGTGGAGGGCCCGGGCGGCCGCGGAGAACGAATGGTGCTCGGCGACAGCCAGCAGGGCGTGGAGCTGGCGTAAATCCATCGCTGTGAATGATAGCACATATCCCTCGGAACTGTTGGAAAGATGGGTCCGGGTCTGCTTGAATGATCACAACGACGACGAAGGGTATCCCCTAACCCGCGTCAGTCAGCCTAGATTTCCGTCCCCCCATTCGGAGTCTGAGGCTCCGAGAAGCGGCTGGTTGTCCCCCAAGAGCAATCCAGTCGCTTCTCTCGGTTTTGCGGCGGGGTTTTCCAGCCCTGTTTTGGGACCGGGCCTGGCGCCGGCCGTTGGCCTGGTCCTCGCCACTACGCTGCGACGATGCCTGCGGCCGCGTTCTTCGACCTCGATCGCACGCTCTTGCCCGGCGCCTCCGGCCTCGAGCTGTCGGCGGCGATGCGCGAGATCGGCGTGCTTCCCGAGGGCGGTGTGCCGGGCGAAGGTCTGCTGTTCGGCATCTTCGATCTGATCGGCGAGACGCGTCCCAGCATGCTGCTCGCTCGCCAGGGTGTGCGGTTCTCGAAGGGATGGAACGCAGAGGAGGTCGCGCAAGCCGGTGAGCTGGCAGCGTCGCGGCTCGTCTCGCGAATCCAGCCCTACGCCCGCCAGGAAATGGCGATGCATCGACGGGCCGGCCGCCGCATCGTCATCGCCACCACGAGCCCCGACGATCTCGTTCGCCCGCTCGGCGCCGCGCTCGGCTTCGACGACGTGATCGCCACCCGCTACGCCCGAACCGACGGCGTGTTCGACGGCGAAGTCGACGGGCACTACGTCTGGGGCAAGGGGAAGCTCGCAGCCGTACAGGAGTGGGCCGTGGCGAACGACTGCGACCTCGAGCAGAGTTGGGCCTACTCCGACAGCTACTACGACCTCCCGTTGCTGACCGGCGTGGGGAATCCGGTCGCGGTGAATCCCGATCCCCGGCTCGCGATCGCGGCAACCGCACGCCGGTGGCCGATCCGCTTCCTCGATGCGCCGGAGGGCGTGGTCAAGGTCGCCGGAGTCGAGCCCCAGCAGGCGCTCCTGCCGTTCCTGCGTCCGGAAACGATCCCCTACGCGCGCTTCGACATCGCCGGAACCGAACATGTCCCGAGTGAGGGTGGCGCGATCGTCGCCGCGAATCATCGCAGCTACTTCGACGTGCTCGCGCTCGGCGTCACCCTCGCTCGGGCCGGCCGACTCGGTCGTTTCCTCGGGAAGCGCGAGGTGTTCAGCGCCCCTGTGGTCGGCCAGGTGGCGGCTGCGCTCGGAGGCATCCCGGTGGACCGCGGGTCCGGATCCGATGAACCGCTGAAGGCTGCCGCCACTGCGCTCGACGCGGGCGAGGTCGTCGTGATCCTGCCGCAGGGCACCATTCCTCGTGGCGCCGACTTCTTCGAACCGGTGATGAGCGGGCGCCCGGGCGTGGCCCGGCTCGCCGCGATGACCGGAGCCCCCGTGGTGCCCATCAGCCTGTGGGGCACCGAGCGCGTCTGGCCGCGCTCCGCCCGTCTCCCCAACATGGTCAACGTGCTGCGGCCACCCACGATCCGGGTGCGGGTGGGCGAGCCGCTGCCGCTGCCTGATGGAATCGACGAGATCGACGGCACCGAGCTCGTGATGTCGTCCATCTTTGACCTCATGCCCGCCGAGGCGAAGACGCGGCGGGAGCCGAGCGCCGCGGACCTCGCCCGCACGTACCCGCCGGGCCACAGCGCTGCGGACGAAGATGGCTGACACCCTCGGCCTCCACATCGGTGCCGACGGCATCGCCGCGGTGCGCCTCGACGCGGTCGCGGGCGTGGCCCCCACCGTGCTGCAGCTCGGAGCCGACGGGCCGACCGCGCCGGCGCTCGTCGCCCGAGACGAGGGCGGTGCGGTGGTTGTCGGCGACGCGGCGGTCGGGATCAGCGGACCGACCGTCACCGACCCGATAGGGCGCGCCGCAGAGGGCAGAATCGGCGCCCTCGCCGCTGTGATCAATCACGTGATCGGCCGGGCCGCGCTACAGGGCGACGGCACGCCGCGCCGACTCGCGGTGGTCGTTCCCGACGACTTCGACGTCAATGCGCGCGACCGAGTCACCGAAGCCGGCTCCACCGCTGGCATCGCCGACACCGTGGTGGTCCCGATCACGGCCGCAGAAGCACGTCTCGGCTCTGAGGACCCCGAGGTGGCGATCGCCGCGGCCGCGGCTCGGGTGGCCTCACTCGCCGCGGCTCCCATCGTGACCCGGGAGGATCTCGGCGAGCCAGCCGCGCCCACGACCCCGGCCTTGCCCGCAGCCCCGGTCGCCGGGGCCGACGGACCCGTGTCGGTCTTCGACGGCGCGCCCACCGACGATGAACCGCCCGCTTCGGCCCGAACCGCACCAACGCCGGTCGCATCCGCTCCCGCGGCGGCCAGTCCACCCACCCAGGTCATCCCCACCACGCCGGCGCCCGAGGTGCTCCGCTACGAAGCGCCGGGTCGCCGGATCTCGGGCGGTGTCGTCGCTCTGATCGTCCTCATCGTTTTGATCGCCGTCGTTGGTCTCGGGCTGATTCTCCTCGATGGCGACGACGCGACCGTGACGGATGCCCCCATCGAGTCGACGTCGACCACGGAGGCACCGACGACCACCGAGGCCCCGACCACGACCGGCGTGCCCGACACCATCACGTCGCTCGATGACTCGGTCAGCACGACGTCGTCCACGACAACGACCGAACCGCCGAGCACCACCACGACGCCGGTTGCCGTCGGATCTCCGGGCCTGGTCACGCTCGTCGAGACGGGCCTGCAGCTCGACGGGGGCGAGGTCGTCCTGTTCGGCCAGACCGACACGAGCGTCGTCGCCGCGATCACCGCCGTGCTCGGCGAACCGGACCGAGACGATGGCTATGAGGAGTCGCCCTTCTGCTACGGCACCCGGAGCCGGTTCGTGGCATGGGGAGATCTCGAGGTCGTCTTCACCGAGGAAGTGCTCGACACCGAGGACGGCCGCTTCAGTCAGTGGTTCGCCGCGGGTCATGACGACCCCGAGGGCCTCGTCACCTTCAGCGGCCTCGGCGTGACAGCGACCGTCGGCTATCTCGAGGTGACGCTCGGAAGCTCACTCCAGCTCGTCGAGGCGATCCCCGGCGACCCCACCGGCCTGTTCGCCGCGACGAACCCCGGTTCGGGCGCGCTGCTGAACGGCACCACGAGCAATCGCGACCCGGAGGGCACCGTCACCAGCCTCTGGGCCGGCGACGCCTGCACCCGAATCTTCACCTAGCCCACGGGTGGGCGTCAGCGAGCTGCGCTGCGGGCCTTGATGATGTTGAGGGCGCTGCCGGCCTTGAACCACTCGATCTGATCGTTGGAGAACGTGTGGTTCGTGAGGAACGAGATCGTCTCGCCGGACGGCTTCGTGACCGCGACGGTGACCTGCTCACCTGGTGTCAGATCGGCGAGGCCTCGCACGGCGATGCGGTCGTCCTCGTCCACCCGGTCGTAGTCCGCCGGATCGGCGAAGGTCAGCGGCACCATGCCCTGCTTCTTCAGGTTCGTCTCGTGGATACGGGCGAACGAGCGGGCGATCGCCACGACGCCGTTGCGGAACCGGGGTTCCATGGCGGCGTGCTCGCGAGATGAGCCTTCGCCCATGTTCTCGTCGCCGATCACGACCCATTCCACGCCGGCCTCGTGGTAGTCCTTGGCCAGCTCGGGGAAGAGCTTGATCGACCCGTCGACGCAGCTCTTGCCGTAGCCAACCTCGTACTCCGAGCCGTCGGCCTGGCGGAATGCGTTGACCGCGCCGAGGTAGAGGTTGCCGGAGATGTTCTCCAGGTGGCCGCGGTACTTGAGCCACGGCCCGGCCATCGAGATGTGGTCGGTGGTGAACTTGCCCTGGGCCTTGACGAGCACGGGGAGGTCCTCGTAGTCGTTGCCGTCCCACGCCGTGAACGCGTTGAGCAGCTGGAGGCGGTCGGACGTGGGGGAGACCCGCACGTCGATGTCGGAGCCGTCGGCCGGGGGAGCGACGAACGTGTTCTCGCCGGGATCGAAGCCGGCCTCGGGCAGTTCCAGGCCGATCGGCGTTGAGAGCGAGACCTCCTCGCCGGCGTCGTTCGTGATCGTGCCGTTGATCGGGTCGAAGTCGAGCGTGCCGGCGAGCGCGAGCGCGATCACGGTCTCGGGTGATGTCACGAAGGCGAGCGTTTCTGCGTCGCCGTCGTTGCGCTTCGGGAAGTTGCGGTTGTACGAGGTGACAATCACGTTCGGGGTGCCGGGTGTGTGTCCGGCCTCCTCAGACCGGTCCCACTGACCGATGCACGGGCCGCAGGCATTGGCCAGCACGGTCGCGCCGAGCGCCTCGAAGTCCTGAAGGAGGCCGTCGCGAACGATTGTGGCTCGGACTTGCTCAGAGCCCGGAGTGACCAACAGGCGACTCTTGGCCTTCAGGCCCTTCGCCGCGGCCTCGCGGGCGATCGACGCGGCGCGGGTGATGTCCTCGTAGCTCGAGTTGGTGCACGAGCCGATGAGGGCGGCGCTGACCTCGAGCGGCCAGCCCTTCTCCTCGGCTTCGGCACCGAGCGCGGCGACCTCGCGGGCGAGGTCGGGCGTGTGAGGGCCGTTGATGTGGGGCGTGAGCGTGTCGAGGTCGATCTCGATGACCTGGTCGTAGAATTCGCTCGGATTGGCGAGCACCTCATCGTCGGCCCGCAGGTGATGGGCGACCGCGTTGGCGTCGTTGGCGACGGCTTCGCGGCCTGTGCTCTTGAGGTAGCGGGCGACGGCGTCGTCGTAGGCGAACACCGAGGTAGTGGCGCCGATCTCGGCGCCCATATTGCAGATGGTGGCCTTGCCGGTGCAGCTGAGGCTCTCGGCGCCCGGCCCGAAGTACTCGACGATCGCGCCGGTGCCGCCCTTCACGGTGAGGATCTCGGCGACCTTCAGGATGACGTCCTTCGGAGCCGTCCACCCGCTCAGCGAGCCGGTGAGCTTGACGCCGATGAGCTTCGGCCACTTCACGTTCCACGGGAAGCCGGTCATGACATCGACGGCGTCAGCGCCACCAACGCCGACCGCTACCATGCCGATGCCGCCGCCGTTGGGCGTGTGGGAGTCGGTGCCGATGATCATGGCGCCGGGGAAGGCGTACTGCTCGAGCACGACCTGATGGATGATGCCCGAGCCCGGCTTCCAGAAGCCGCCGCCATACCGGGCCGAGACGGACTCGAGGAAGTCGTAGACCTCTTCGTTCGTGTTCACCGCGGTGAGAAGATCCTTCTTGCCGTCCTCGCGGGCCTGGATCAGGTGATCGCAGTGGGTCGTGGTGGGGACCTGGACCTCATCGAGGCCGGCCGTCATGAACTGGAGCCACGCCATCTGGGCGGTGGCGTCCTGCATCGCGACGCGGTCGGGACGGAGGTCGACGTAGGACTCGCCTCGCTCCAAATCCTGGTCCGGAGTGTCGAGATGGTTGATCAGAATCTTCTCGGCGAGGGTCAACGAACGGCCGAAACGCTCACGGGCGGCGCCGATGCGCTCGTCCAGCGTGGCGTAGACGCCGTTGATGAGTTCGATGGGTGTACTTGCTGCGACTGCCATACTCGATACTGTATCGTGTAGACAAGACAAGTACAAGACAAGTAACCATGCGCATACCTCGCTACCAACTGATCGCCGACGAACTCCGGGACCGCATCGCCGGTGGTGGCTACACGGCGGGCCGCCTGCTCCCGTCCGAGGCGAACCTCTCGGAGGAATTCGAGGTCAGCCGGGTGACGGTTCGGCGAGCGCTCGAGCAGCTGCGCGACAGCGGCCTCATCGATTCCCGCCAGGGACTCGGCTGGTTCGTCGCCGGCGACCCCGTCCGTCAGCCCGTCGCCGAACTCGACACGGTCGAACAGCAACTCTCCGCCGCGGGCGCCGTCTCCACCCGGCGCATCCTCGATTTCGCCTTCATCGACGCACCACCACGCGTGGGTGGGCTCCTCGGCGAGGACCGCGTCCTCGAAGTTCGACGCGTGAATCTCGCCGACGGCGAACCCTTCGCCCGGGTGACGGTCTGGTGCCCTGAAGGGCTCGGCTCGCGGATCTCCCGACGCGATGTGGAAGCGCGCCCCTTCTACGAGATCCTCGGCGTCCGGGTCCGCGGCGCCGAACAGACAATCGGCGCGGGTGCCGCCTCGGAGGCCGACGCCGAGCTGCTCGACGTGCCGGTCGGCTCGCCGGTCCTCGTCTGTGAACGCATCACCCGCAGCCAGGACGGCGACGTCGTCCTCGTCAGCGAGCACGTCTATCCCGGCCATCTGACCGTCTTCAGCGTGGACCTCCCCAGCGTCGGCACCGGCGAGTCGCCCGCTGGCTTGAGATTGGTCGACTGACTGCCGACGGGGAGTGCGTGAGCCGTTTCGCGGCGTCGTTCGCCCTGCCCGTCCTCCTCATCTCCCTGCTCGCGTCCTCGTGCGGCCGGTCGACGACGCTCGGGCCCGTGGAGGCCGTCGAAGTGATGGTGCTCGACGGCATCGATCGCGGCCGCGCCGTCTGCATCGTGGATGCGCTGGACGATGATCTCGATCTCGCCAAGGTGTCCGGACTCGAAGTGGACCTCGACGACGAACGGCAGTTGCTCGCCGCCACCTCGGCGCAGTGCGCTCCGGCGCTCGCGCTCAACGGCACAATTCACTTCGGCGAGTCGCCGATGAACGAGGCGGCGATCGCCGCAGAGATCCTGGGCGCGAGCGCCACCATCGAGGACCGCATCGGTGCACTCGTGGACGAGGGTCTCGACTTCTCGGTGGGTCAGTGCCTGGATCGGCAGCTCGCCCTCCTGCCGGCACCGCACGAGGCGCTGGACGACATCGTGCAGCGCAGCGAGCTCATCGTGACGTGCCGCATCGATCTCGGGCTCGACCCGGCGGGCTGAACCCCGGTTTGACCGTCCGGCGAATCAGCGGAACTTGCTGATGACCTCGTCGGCGTACCACTGCATTGCGCCGATCTTCTCGTCCAGCGTCTGCGGATCCGGCCCCGGCTGGTAGGCGTCACGAAAGCCCACGATGACGTCGGTGACCCCGGCCGCCTCGAGCCGCTCGATGCCGTCCGGGGTGTAGGCATTGATGCTGATCGCGTGGACCTCGAACGGCTCATCTGCCCGGCCCGCGGTGGCCCGGTGCTTGTTGACGGTCTCCATCATGCGGGCGAGCTCCTCGGCGTCGCCGCCAGCATGCATCCAACCGTCGCCGAGCCGGCCGGCGCGCTCGAGCGCCATCGCCGAGTGGCCGCCGACGAGAATCGGCACCTTCTGGTCGGGGACCGGGCAGAGCTTGCAGGCTGGGAACTCGTAGAACTCGCCGTTGTAACCGAAGAACTCGCCTCCTTGCAGACCGTTGATGACCTCGATGCACTCGTTCATGCGGGCGCCGCGGCGTTCCCACGGCACCTGGGTGATCGCGTAATCCTCACGCCATGGGCTCGTGCCCACCCCGAAGCCGAACCGGCCCCCGGTGATCACACCGACCGATGTGACCTGCTTCGCCATGACGACAGGATTTCGGATCGGAAGCTTGACCACGAAAGTGGTGAAACGCATGCGTTCCGTCACGGCTGCCAACGCCGGGATCAGCGAGAACGGCTCGATGAACGGCTTGCCGTCCAGGAACTCTCGACTGCCGTCCGCGTTGTACGGGTACTGGCTGTCGCCTTCTTCTGGATAGCAGATCGAATCCGGCACGACGAAGGAGTCGTAGCCCGCCTCCTCGGCAGCCTGCACAAGGGGGGAGTACATCGTCGGCTCGATCATCGACTCGGCAAGGGAGAAGCGCATGCTCGTTGTTCTAGTCGAACCGCCATGCGGGCAACGAGAGCAGCTACGTTGCTCCACAGGAGGGGCGTTGTCCGAACCGGCGTCCGCTGAGGCGGTAATTGAACTGGCGATGGCGGCGTTCGACGCCATGCCCCTGCACGCCGCGGTGCTGGATGGCTTTAGCAGCCGGCGCACATTCGTCTACAACTGCGACAGCCCGGATGAAGCGCGACTCTTCCGCATGACGGTCGGCGCGCTTCGCCACGCCGGTCAGCGATTCGCGGTGGTGGTGCACAACAACGTCACACCACGGGCGCAGCTCGACCCTTCCGGCTAGCGCGTCCCCGGCTAGAGCTCTGGCCAGCGGCGAGCGCGGCGCTTCGCCGAGCGACTCATGTCGCCGAGCGCCCAGGACCGCCGCCAATCGCCGGACTCCGGCCCCGTGAGGCCCGGGCTCTCTCCGGCGTGGGCACGTAGCCGCGCCTGGTACCAGTCGTTGGCCGCCTCGTCGGCCAGCGCCGCAACCTCGCCCTCGAGGCGCGCCGCGAACCGGGCGGCGTTCTCGTCCTCACGGGGGGTGAGCGGACGGCCGAACGTGACCGATGTCGTCGACGGCTGTGGTAGTGATTTGCCCTTGCGCAGGATGCGTCCGGTGCCCCGAAGATGGATCGGGACGACCGGACGGCCGGTCTTGGCGGCGAGGTATGCCGCGCCGCCGCGGAACGGCTGACCCCAGCCGTCAGGGCTGCGTCCGCCCTCGGGGAACAGCAGCAAGGACCAGCCCTCGCCCACGAGGTCGGCGGCCTGGTCGGCCGAGCGACGGCTCACCTTGCTGCGCTCGATCGGCACGGCGCCGATGACGAGCGAGGACAGCGCCGACGTCAGCTTCGTGCCGAAGAAGTAGTCGGCCGCGGCGCCGACGATCAGCTTGTGGCGCCAGGGCTCCGGAATCGAGGTGAGCAGCAGCGGGGTATCGACGTGGCTGTGGTGGTTCGCCACGAAAATCGCGGGGCCGTGGAGGCTGTCGAGGCGGTCGGTCCCGCGGCGATCCGGAGCCGCGAGCGCGGAGACCACGAGGCGCATCGGTCCGTCGACGATCGCGGCGCGGGCCATCCGAGCCGGGTACTTCCGAGCCCACGCCGTGTCGTAGTGCGCGCCCGTGGTCTTCTCGGTCGGGGCCGGGGCGAGGCCACGCGGCGTGGACGGTGCCCGATACGGAAACCCGAGCGCGCGGAACCGCTGCACCGGCGAGAACTTCGCCGGGAGTCGCGGCAGCCCGAGCTGCTGGGTCAGCTTGTTCACGTCGCGGCCGTCACGTCACGTCCGCCATCAAGATGGGCGGGTTGTGGAGATGGGTGATCGACGGGCGGGGGCCGACCACGTCGCTCGCCAGTTCGAGGGCGTCCTGCATGGTGGACGCCGGCGTGAAGCCGAGACGGCGCACGGACTTCGGATCGCCGCCGACGATGATCACGCGGCCCAGATACTGCAGCGCATGGGCGCCCCAGTACCACATGTAGAACGGGTGAACGCCGTGGTAGGCGTAGCTGTTGCGGTACAGATGGATGTACCACTCGTCCTCTGCGAACTGCTTCTCGTACTTCTTCTCGATCTCGATCGGGTCGGTGGTGTCGGTGAGTACCTGTTCGAAGAAATCGATGTAGCTCGGGTGGTGGACCGGGTGGAACTCCCACGGCGTCGGGTGGCTCATGATCAGCACGCCGCCCTCACGGACCAGCGGCTTGCCCCGGTACATGTTGAAGAAGTAGCCGAGCCCCAGACACATGACGAGGATCGGGTTCATCACCGAGTTCACGTTGTACGGACAGATGTAGGGCAGGCCGAACGTGAGCACGTCGGTCTGGCCCTCCACCGGCACGATGTGCTGCGCAAAGCAGTGCTCGAGCGTCGCCTCGTGGACGGCATCGACGTCGCCGGCCTGCACCGAGGTCAGCTCGTAGGGCGCCTTCCACCCCTGGAAGATCTTGCGACGGGCCGACGTAGGCATTGCGTCGAGCCCCTTCTTCATGCCGATGAACGTCGCCCGATCCTTGGCCGACCACTCCCATTCCCGCTTCTGCAGGACATGTAGTGGACCGTCGTAGCCGAACGTGTTGTTGTTGATCGTGGTCTCGATCTGGAAGATGCGGGGACCGTGCGCCTTGATGACTTCGCCCTGGCGCCAGTTCGAGTGGTGCAGCTCGCTCTTGTGGCGATCCATGAAGCTCTTCGACTCGCGCATCGTCTTCACGTTGTGGTGATGACGGATGCCGGAGTAGCCGGACAGCCCGGTGGCAGTGGACTTCCAACCGCCGTCCATCGACACGATGTTGAGGTTCACGTAGATGAGCAGGTCGGACTCGGCGGCCCGCTTGTTCATGGTCACCTGCTCGTCGTGACGGGTGAGCCCGAGCTCGACCATCCCCTCGGGATCCTCGGCATCGTGGTTGTAGAGCGTGTCCTGCGGCGCGAACGCGTCGTAGATGCGGTCGCCGAGAGCGTGGCGCAGCTCCGCCTCGGTCATCCGACGATGAAGGGCGAGCGCGGCGATCAGGTGCACGTCATCGACGCCCGCGGCCGCGGCCATGTCGAGGACCTGCTCGATGATCCGCTGACGAATGTCGGGCTTGCGCATCGACGGCAGCGGCAACGACAGATCGTCGAACGCGATCGTCAGCTTCATGCCCGCCGTGAGGAGCGTGGGGAGCGGGTCGTCGTCGATGGGGTTGAGGAGCGCGTCGCGGATCGACTCGTCCGGATCCGGCAGGCCGGGCAGCGGCTCGGCCGGATAGATGACCCGGCTGCGATCGGCCGGCAACTTCTCCAGCCGGAACTGCTCACCGTGATGGAACAGGATCGGCGGCGTCGACGAATCGACGTCGAGCACGAAGCCCGGCCGCGGAGCCTGTGTTCGAGGATCAGGCACGAGAACCCCTTCGGTTTCGTATCGGTCCGCGGTGGGTGCGGGGCCCGATCGGGATGACCCGATTCGGCGCGCCGGCGGACTTGGACCAGTGCTCGATCAGCCATCCGCGTTTGCGGGCGATCGAGGCGAGTTTTGTTTCGGCGTTGACCGCCACGGGGAAGCCGACGGCTTCGAGCATCGGGAGATCGGACGACGAGTCCGCGTAGGCGACGGACTCCCGAAGATCGATGTCGTGCTCGTCAGCGTAGTCGACGAGGGTCTGATAGCGAGCCTCGCCGGTCGGCGGCACGGCGGTGAGTCGGCCTGTGTAGACGCCATCGACCGAGCTCATCTCGGCGGCGACGATGTCGTCGAACAACGGCCGGAGCGGTTCGACGACCAGGTCGAGCGCGCCGGTGATGAGCAGCGTGCGGTGACCGAGCCGGCGGTGCTCGCGAACCCGGCGGATGCCGTCGGGGAACGACTTCGTGATCAGCAGATCGCTCATCATCTCCAGCGCATCGCGATCGAGACGGTCGACGCCAGCGTTGTCGAAGCGCCGGTAGAAGTAGCGCAGGAAGTCCGACCGGTCCGCCCGGTCGAGCGACAGAAGGGTCGGCGCTTCGCGGATCGTCTTGGCGGTGAGCCGGATCCGGTCGGGCGTGTCGAGGCGGCGGGTCGCGAGCCACGCGTAGCTGGCGACGACGTTGCTCGCGATCAGGGTGTTCTCCAGATCGAACACGGCGAGCTGGCGATCCGCCGACAGGACGTTCTTGCGGATGCGATCGGCCCGGCTGACGCTCACCTTGCGGCCCGGCGCCATCTTCAGGCGGGCCTGCTTGACCGTGGACGGAAGCTGGACGTCGTTGATGTACGTCGGCCAGTCGATTGCCACGGGATCCATGGTGAACTCGGCTCGGTCTTCGTCGTCGAGCGATCCCCACAGCCGGTAGAGCCGGTCGAGTTGATAGATCGCTTCGCACTCCGCGTAGGCGCCGTAGAGCTCGACGTAGCCGCCGGCCCTTTCGAGCTGCTCCTTGCGTTCTTCGAGCTCGGCGCCGAGTTCGGCCTGCTTGCCGCGCAACGGGAGCGCGTCGAGGACGCGTTCTCCGGCGTCCAGCGCGCGACGAGCGCGCTTGAGCTGCTTCGAGACGCGGCCCCGACCAGGGAAGCTCCAGTCGGGGATCGAGATCGGCTGGTTGTACTCGTCGTAGACGGGACGTTCGGTGAACCACGCCTGCACGAGATCCACGAGCTGGCCGTACCTCAGCGGGTTCGCTCCGCCTGATGCGATCTGGACGACATCGGGCGCGTGGTTGCCCTGGTCATCGAACTCCGGACCGCGGGCGGCAACCGCAAGGATGGTTGCGACGACGAGGTCGACGGGGATGACGTCGATCGTCCCCTCCGGCACGCCAGGGAACTCGACGAGGAGGCCGCGGGCGTAGGCAGCGATGACCGGCTCGGCCATGCGGAACCCGCGTATCCATCCGGGCACCGGCTCGGCGAGCGCGGACTCGATGATCGAGGGACGAACGATGCTGACCGGGACGTCGCCGCGCGTCTCGCCGAGCGCTCGCTCGCCGAGTGACTTGGTGAAGGCGTAGGCATCCGGGAAGCCGAGCGAGCTGGCCCGGGCTCGTCCCGCTTCTGTCATCTGCTTGCTCACCCACCGCTGGCGCAGCTGCTCGACCTTGTCGGCCAATGCCGGCGTGCCGGCCGCACCGAGCTGGCGGTGGGCCTCTTTGCGAAGGTCAGCGAGCTGGACTGGCGTGCGGCTGGTCTGTTCGTAGTCGACTCGGGCGCCGCGGGCATTGTCGACCTCGGCGCGCCAGTCCACCTCCACGAAGAATGGCGAGTCGTTCACGAGCTCTTCGGGCGCCTTGCCTCGGCGGCTGCCGGCGACATAACAGGTGGACACGGCGACGAGGTGAGCAGGTTCGCCGGGCGGTCGGCCGGTGCGAGTGGTCTCGGTCCGAACCTCTGCAGCTGTCCGCAACGCTTCGGCCACCCGGCTGGGGCCGAGGAGGTTCACCTCGACGGCGTCGTCCAGCGCTGAGTCGAAACTGACGGTCGCGGCCGAGTGAATCGCGATATCGCACGTGGCGAGAGCGGCCAGCCCGGCGTCGTCGAGGCCGAGTCCGTCGGTCCCCACGTCACCGGCGACGCTCGTCACCCGTCGGACACACATCTCGTCGAACGTCTCGGTGCTGTCGCCCGCCTCGATCGCCGCCTCGTGTGACGCGCGGAGCCGGTCGAACGCGTCGTTGCGAAGGATGTCGCGGTCGACGCGGTGTTGCGCGCCGCGGCGGCCGGGCCGGACGATCAGGACGAGTTCGCACTCGGGAGCGCAGCGGAGCAGGCGTTCGACCAATGCGGTGCCGAGGAAGCCGGTGGAGCCGGTGATGGCGATGCGCGTCTGATTCAGCTCCGCACGGATCACCGAGTACTCCTAGCCACGATCCTGTTCTAGCAAACCTCTCTACCAATTGGTAGAGACGGGTGGTAGAGATGGACCTGTGAGCACTCGGGAACGCATCCTCGCCGCCGCCCTCGGCGCGTACGGGACGGACGGCTATGCCGCGACCTCACTCGACGCGCTCGCCGCCCAACTCGGCGTTCGCAAGCAGACGATCCTCTACTACTTCCCGGCGAAGCAGGCGCTGTTCGATGCCGTGGTGGACGAGGCGGCTGCCGACCTCGTCAAGGTGTTCGACGCCGAAGCGTCACGGGGACTGAGCGGCATCAACCAGGTGGAGGCGATCGTGCGCCGGGTGTTTCGACTCGCGGTGCGCCGGCCTGAACTCCTCGGGCTCGTCCGTGAAGTCACCCGCCCGGGCTCAGCCGTCGCCGAGCGGCTCGGCGGACACGTCGCCCCGACGTTCGATCGGGCTCGCGACTTCCTCGATCGGGAGATGGACGCTGGTCGTCTCCGTCGCTCGGACCCATCGATGCTGTTGCTGTCGCTCTATTCGACGGTGGTCGGCGTGGCGACCGAGCTCGAGGTGCAGCGAGCCCTCGGCATGGAACCAACGTTGCGCGCCACGGTGGGGCGCCGCCAGGAGCTCCTCCGTTTCCTGCGCGCCGCGCTCGCGCCGAGGGACTAGAGCCCGACAACAGCGACGGGAGTGAGACGGTCGGTCGTGGTTCCGTCGCCCAGCTCACCGGAGAGGTTCGCGCCCCAGCACATCACGCCGCCGGCGGTGAGCGTCGCGCAGCTGTGACTGACCGACGTGGTGATCTGGTCGACGCCGGAAGTCAGTCCCGACGCGTCGACACCCGAAACCCTCCCGTGTTGCGTTCCCTACGAGACGTACCCGGGCCAGCTGCTCACGTACAGGGACGTAGATCCCGGCTAAATGCCATGCCTAGTGACTATCGCTGGTGAGAGAGCGGACGAGTCAGTGGTCGGTGCGGGTGTGGCCCTGGTCGCGGTCGTGGCGCTCGATCGCGAGATCGACGAGGCGATTGATGAGCGACGGATAGTCGAGCCCCGACGCCGCCCACAGCTTCGGATACTGCGAGATCGGCGTGAACCCGGGCATCGTGTTCAGCTCGTTGACGAGCCAGCCTCGCCCATCGGGCTCGTAGAAGAAGTCCACCCGAGCCAAGCCCTCGACGTGGAGGGCCCTATAGGCCGCGATGGCCAGGCGCTGCATGGTCGCGAGCTCGTCCGGTTCGAGCGGCGCCGGGATCAACAGCTCGGCGCCGTCCTCGTACTTGTCGTCGTAGTCGTAGAAGTCCGCGCCTGGCACGATCTCGCCGGCGACGCTGGCCTCAGGCGATTCGTTGCCGAGGACGGCGACTTCGATCTCGCGCCCGTCGATGGCCTCTTCGACCACCACGACGCGGTCATAGCTGGCCGCCAGCTCGACGGCCGCAATCGTGGCGTCGCGATCCGTGGCTCGGGACACGCCGATCGAGCTGCCCATGTTGGCCGGCTTGACGAAGAGCGGCAGGCCCAGCGCCTCGATAGCGTCGTCGACCTCGGCGGCGACGATCGACGAGCTGCCGTCGGGCCGCCGAACTCCGCCGTGCGTCTCGTCGTCGACCGTGAGCCAGCGATAGCCGGCCTGGGGCAGACCGTGGGCCGCGAGATGGTTGTTCGCCGCGACCTTGTCCATGCAGAGCGCGGAAGCGAGCACCCCGGCCCCTACATACGGAACGCCGGCGAGTTCCATCAGCCCCTGCACCGTGCCGTCCTCGCCCATCGGACCGTGCAGGATCGGCAGGACAACCGTGAGCGCCTCGTCCGCCGTTTCGGCTGGAGATGAGGAGCCGCTGAGCATCGGGATCGCATCGACGACCGGACCGTCGGCCGTCAGGCTCTCAGGAAGGCCGTCGGCCCCTTCGGCAAGGGCCTTCATAGCGCCTTCCGCAAGCACCCAGTCGCCATCGCGGGTGATCCCGACCGGCTCGACGTCGTACCGGGCCGGATCCACAGCCGCCAGCACATGGCGAGCGGAGACGCAGGAGACGTCGTGCTCGGCCGACCGGCCGCCGAAGAGAACGACGAGCCGCGGACGGGGCGGAGGGGCGGAAGCCATCGCTCTCGACGGTAGTCGTGTCACACTGCCCACATGCGTTGGGTTGCGGCCGAAATCGCCGAGATCGTCGGGGGAGACGTCACCCGAGGTGACCCACATGCCGCTGTGGAGCGCATCACGCAGGACAGCCGCAAGGTCGATCCCGAGATTCCCACACTGCTCGTCCCACTCCACGCCGAGAGAGATGGTCACGACTTCGTCGCCGGCTCCGGCGCCACCGTCGCCCTCTCGGACCGCCCGGCCCCTCATCTCGGCATCGGTCGAGACCTCGAACCCGACATGACGGTCATCGAGGTGCACGACACGGCGATCGCCCTGCGAGCGCTCGCCTCGGCCGGACGCCTCCGCCTCAACGGTCGGCCGGTCGTCGGCATCACCGGTTCAGTGGGCAAGACCACCACCAAGGATCTGCTTGCCGCGGTTCTCGCCGCGGACCGCCCGACCCACGCCAGCCACCGTTCGTTCAACAACGAGATCGGCTTGCCGCTCACGGTGCTCAACGCCCCCGACGACACCGAGGCACTCATTCTCGAGATGGGTGCTCGCGGCATCGGCCACATCAAGGATCTGTGTGCGGTCGGTCGCCCGACGGTCGGCATCGTCACCGCAGTCGGTGCGGCCCACACCAGCGAGTTCGGTTCGGTCGAGGGCGTCGCGCAGGCGAAGGGGGAGCTGGTCGAGGCACTGCCCGCTGCAGCTGCTGGCGGCACAGCGGTTCTCAGCGCATCGCAGCCGCTGGTGGCGGCCATGGCAGATCGCACCGACGCCGAGGTCGTCACCTTTGGCGATGGCGGCACGGTGCACGCCACCGATGTTCAGCTCGACGACGAACTCGTGCCCCGATTCACTCTCCAGTCGCCGTGGGGGAGCGGACCTGTCGTCCTCGGCGCCCGCGGTGTGCATCTGGTGGACAACGCCCTCGCCGCCGCAGCGGCCGCACTCGCCATCGGCGTCCCCCTGGACACAGTCGTCGCCGGCCTCGCCGCACCGTCGCTCTCGCCGATGCGGATGTCGCTCGTCCGTTCGGCCCGCGGAACTCGGATCATCGACGACACCTACAACGCCAACCCCATGTCGACCGAAGCGGCGCTGCGGTCGCTCTCCGCACTGCCCGTCTCCGGTGGAGGTCAGCGGATCGCTGTGCTTGGCGTGATGGCTGAACTCGGCGACGTCAGCGCCACCGAGCACGCACGGATCGGGTCCGCCGCAGCTGCCGCCGGTATCCGGGTGATCGCCGTGAACGCCCCGGACTATCTCGCCGACGTGGGCGAGGATTCCCACGCATTGGCCTCCGACATTCCCGAAGCGCTTCGGCTGCTCGCCAACCCAGCGACCGGATCGGCGATCGGGCCCGACGACGTCCTCCTCATCAAGGGCTCACGGGTGGCCGGCCTAGAACGAGTCGTCGAGTTGCTCGTCGAGTGACCAGGGCTCAGCAACCCCGCCGGCTTCTTCAGTTGTCAAGGAACGTGCGACGACACCGGGGGCGGGCATTGCTCAGGCGGTGAGCGTGAGGTGCGGGGTCTCTGGTGTTGTGGGGAAGTCGCAGGTGGGGAAACGCGTGGTGTTGGCGGGGGGTGGTGGTGGGCCGGGTGGGCGGATGACCCAGCGGCCGTTCTTGAGGTGGAGGGTGTGGCTGCGGTCGTGGATGTTGTGGTGGCATCTCCTGCAGACCAACACGAGATTGTCGATGTCGGTTTGGCCGAAGTGTTCCCAGTAGGTGATGTGGTGGGCTTCGCATCGGTTGGGGTTGGCGCCGCATCCGATGCAGCCGCGGTCGCGGGCGATCAGGGCTCGCCATTGTCCGATGGTGGCGTTGCGGTGGTCGCGGCCGACCCAGATGGGTCGTGCTGGTCCGTCGAAGAGGACCGGGGTGATCGAGGAGATGCACATCAGTTGTTCGAGAACGGCTTGAGGGAGAGGTTTGCCGTCTTGGACGAGTGAGGTGAGGGGTGTGCCATCGTTGGTGGTCATGCCGGCGATGTCGAGTGTCGCGGTGACGTTGTGTTTGGGGTGGGGTGGCGCGTCGCCGGTGCGGTTTGAGCCGGTGATGAGTTCGACCATGGCGTCGCAGAGGCGTTGTTCGGTGGTGCGGGCGGTTGATGGGTCGGCGTTGCGGCCGTCGTCGGCTTCCCAGAGTTGTCGTTCGCGTCGGTCGAGGTCGTCCGCTCGACGACGAGTCGGCTCAGCGATCGGCTCAGGTGTGGCTGCGCGGCCAACAGCTCTTCGAATCCGTCTTGGTCGAGAATGCCGAGTTCGGTGTCGCGGGCTGCGACGACGGTGCGGGTTCGCGACTCACCTGTCAGCGCGCTGATTTCGCCGAAGACATCGCCACGGGCGAGCACACCGACGGACCGGGCCTCGTCATCGAGGACCGCGAGCCGGCCGCGTCGGACAAGCGCGACGCCATTCGCGCCGTCTCCCGCCCCGCACAACGTCTCGCCGGCGCGGAGAAGAAGAGGCGACAACACACCGTCGAGCGCGTCGGTGAACTCGGCTTAGCGCCTCGCCCCGTCGTCCACGTCACCCCCTGACTTCGGTCCGTGGCAAGTCAACCACCCCCGGCACCGCAGCGCCCATCGAAGCGAATGCCCGTGCGTTTCGCAGGCCCGATCGGATATCGTCGTCGCTTCCGGGCGATTAGCTCAGCTGGCTAGAGCGCTGCCTTCACACGGCAGAGGTCGAGGGTTCAAGTCCCCCATCGCCCACAAATACCCCAGGTCAGAGCATGTTTCTCAGCCAAGATTCCCGCTCCGACCGGTCCCATCCCATCCCTACATCCCATCCAGACCGGATGGGATGTAGGGATGGGTCTCCTGCAGGGATCAGTTCGTCAACGGGCACGCGGCGTCTGGGAATGTACGGGATCGACGATGTGGTGGGTGCGCGGATTCGTCGACCCAAGTTGGCGACCGGATTTGCTCAGGGCTCTGAATGGCTGGCGACCTATGCGGACTCAAGCTCCGCGACAAGGCACGCGGCGATCGCTGTGATGGCGAGTTCTGAGAGACGTTCCTCGAAATCTGGAGCGTCGAGCCGAAGCCCAACTACCGTTACGCCAAGCTGACTGTCGGGTCGAATCGTGGCTGTCACCTTGTCCTGCAGAACTCCACCGAGATCGGCTTCTCGAAGAACATTTGCCGCTCGGTGCGGGCACAGGTTCGTGACGAACCAGTGAAGTCTCGGGTCCATGCGATCGGAGAAGGCCCCGCTCGTCGTCGCAGTTAGCCGGCCGCCGACTGCTACGACCTTGGTCTCTACGCCCGGCAACCTGTCGAGGCGATCACACACGAATCGTCGCCACCGGCATGGGTCAATATCGGCTGAGGGATGTCCGGCAACCCACACCTTGCGAAACCTTCTGTCTTGAAGGTGCAGCTCGGCGCCGCCCGCCGCATGGACGATGGCGGTCGCGTGGACGACGACGTCCGGAAGAGTCACGTGTTGTTGGTGTTGTGTCGATACGGCAGGTACTGAACGTGTGCAGCAGTGAGGTCGGTTGCATCGCACACCCCACACCTCCAGTTGGGTCGCTCTACCATGCATGCGGTTGGCACGAGCGAGTGCAGATCGAACTGGCCACACTCACCGCAGACACGAACCCAGCCGGAGACGGGGTCGGGATCGAGCGCTTCGGCGAGGCTCAACGAGGGCGGGAGCTCTGGAGGACAAGTTACGGTTAGGTAAGCTTAATAGCCTATCCTAGGCAGAGTCAACAACAATCTTCTGAGATAAGGAATACGGCAATGCCGAATGTCAACGAAATCCACTACCGAAACGAGTTGCGCACGGTCTTCCGCGAGCCCATGGAGCACATCGCGGCAAAGGCGACCCCAATGATCGATTCTGGGTCGGCCGTATTTCTTTCCCAGGCACCTTTGGTTGTCGTCGCCACCACGTCTGAGGCAGGAACCGATGCGTCGCCGCCCGGCGGCCCGCCCGGCTTCCTGCAGGTCATCGACGATGGTGCGCGGTTGGTGTTTGCCGATCTCTCCGGCAACAACCGGCTCGACTCCTATGAGAACATTCTCGCCCACGCGCAGGTCGGAATATTGGCCATGGTCCCCGGGGCGGAAGAAACGGTGCGCATCAACGGGCGCGCTTCGCTCAGTCGAGACCCCGAATTGCTCAAGTTGACGGCTATCGACAGCCGAAACTCGCCATCGTTGTGGATGTCGACGAGTGCTTCATGCACTGTGGGAAAGCGTTGCGACGTGCGGGCGTCTGGAAGCCGGAGACGTGGCCTGAGCGCGATCAGGTGCCCACGGGCGGTCAGTTGATTACTGCCGCGCACGAGGTCGGTGTTGAAGCGTCCGTCGTTGACGAGTTGATCGAGGCCGACTATGCAGCCACGCTTTGGCGAGCCGGCGGCGACGACGAAGGCGAGTGAGCGTTACTGCTTTGCGAGCTTCTTCTCGGCCTTCTTGCGGGCCTTGCCGGTGAGTTCGCGGCGGAGAAGGCGTCGCGGGAGCTCCACCTCGGTGCCGAGCGCGAATGCACAAAGATCTTCCTGTGCCTTTGTGCTCTTGAGATCTTCGAACCAGCGCGGCCCGTCTGGGCCAACGACGACGGCCGTTGGGCCGGTGCAGGCGCCCTGGCAACGGACCAGACCTACCTCAAGTCCCGACGTCTCGGCGCGAACAGTGAGATCATCAAACTCACGCTTGCACTCGGAGGCGCAATCCTTCCCTTTGCAAAGCAATAGGGAAGACATCGGTAACCTGGTAGGCATGCCGAATACGTCTACTATGGTTTGTAACCGCCGGCCAATCTCGGAGGGAAAATAGTGTCTGCGGCAATCGATGAAGACGGCGTGATCAACGCACTGAACAGAATCTTGGAAGCTGAGCTGTCTGGCGTTGTGCGCTACACGCACTACTCGCTCATGATCTCTGGCCCGCATCGGATCCCGCTCGTGAGTTTCATGAAGGCGCAGGCGTCAGAGTCGTTGCTGCATGCGCAACAGGTCGGTGAGATCCTTACAGGCTTTGGTGGGCACCCTTCCACGGCGATCGCTGCGATCGAGGAGTCGAACGAACACGGGATTGAGCAAATTCTGCGAGAGAGCCTCGACCATGAGCTCCACGCCGTTGAGCTTTACCGACAGCTCCTGCAGCTCGTCTCCGACCGGTCGGTCTTTCTGGAAGAATTTGCGCGCGGGCTGATCGCAGCGGAAGAAGAGCATCAATTCGAGCTTCGAAAGATGCTCCGCGACTACGCATAGCACGTCTTGGCGGTATGGTCAGGCGCCCTATTAACACTTGATAGAGATACCTATCAGGTGGATGTCGCGATAGGGTGTGGCGATGGATTACGAGTCCGCAGAACACCATCCGGCCTTCGAGGAATACAGCGAGACGGTTTATGAGCTCGCCGAAGACGGCGTGCCCGTGATTCAGGCGCGCATCGCCGAACGACTCGAAGTCTCGCGTCCGGCCGTCTCAGAAATGATCCGCCGTATGGAGAAGGAAGGGCTTGTCGACGTCGACGACGACTCCCGGATTTCGCTGACGAAGTCCGGTAACGCACTCGCTTCCACCATTGTCCGTCGTCATCGGCTCGCAGAGGTCTTCTTGACGGAAGTACTTGGCCTCAGCTGGGCCGACGCCCACCAAGAAGCCGGGCGCTGGGAGCACGTAATTTCGCCACTCGTCGAGGGCGCGATGATGCGGATTCTCGACGACCCAACGACGTGTCCCCACGGAAATCCGATTCCTGGTTCTGGCTACACCGCGCCGGGTCGTCCCGTGGCGCTGGCTGATGTTGAGCCCGGCTCGACGTTCGTGGTTGAGCGGATTCCCGAAGAGCTTGAGTTTGCCGATGGACAGCTTGAGTTCCTTGAGAACGCTGGCCTGAAACCCGGCTGTGAAGGAACGCTGCTGTCGGTTGCCCCTGATCGCACCACGACTGTCTCCGTCGAAGGGATCCCGGTTGGGGTCGGCGCGTTCACCGCTGAGCGAATTGTCGTTTCGGCTGGTTGATGCCTGAAGCCGCATCTGAAGCCGCCCTCGCCGTCGAGGGTGTTGGACACCGCTACGACAGCGAACCCGTTCTGAGCGATGTTGATCTCACGGTGCGCCGCGGCGACGCGGTCGCCCTCCTCGGGCCGAGCGGCTGTGGCAAGACGACGCTTCTTCGGATTATCGCGGGACTTGAACGCCCCGCAGAGGGTTCAGTCCGCCTCGGCAATGCGCTAGTCGCAGCGGCGGACACATTTGTGCCGCCCGAGCGTCGACGGGTGGGGATGGTCTTCCAAGACTGGGCGCTCTTCCCGCACATGTCTGTCGCAAAGAATGTGGCCTACGGGCTGCCGAGTAGCGAACGGTCCGGCCCCAGAGTCGGCGATGCGCTCGAGCTTGTCGGACTCAACGACTTCGCCGAGCGGGCACCGGCGACATTGTCGGGAGGCCAACAGCAACGAGTTGCGCTGGCCCGAGCACTCGCCCCCCATCCCGATGTGCTCCTTCTTGACGAACCGTTTTCAAGCCTCGACACCGCACTGCGGGTCGAAGTCCGCACTGAGGTGCATCGGCTGCTCGCTGAGCTCGAGATCACAACGATCTTTGTGACCCACGACCAAGAAGAAGCATTCGTGGTTGGCGATGAAGTTGCCGTGATGAACGCGGGCAAGGTCGTGCAGGTAGGGACCCCGGCCGAACTCTATCGACGCCCGGCCGACCGCTGGGTCGCCGAATTCGTCGGCACGGTCTCGCCTGTGAGAGGCATGGCTTCTGGCGGCGACGCAGCGACTGCGATTGGGCCTATCCGTTTGCACGAGCCGCTGACCGGCGACGTTGATGTGTTTCTGCGACCCGAACAGCTTGTTCTCGGGGTGGGGGAGGCGGGGCTCGTTGAGCTCGTCGAGTTCTACGGGCACGACAACATGGTCTTTGTTCGCGTGGGTGACTCTCTGTTGAAGGTTCGCACCGGACCGGAGAGCGAATATCGGCGAGGCGATCGCGTCGCCGTGAAGTTCGTCGGACGAAGTGCCGCTGCATTCGCTCTGCCCGGTCGTTCCTGACTCGCTGAACGTCTCGCGATGGACGTTCGGAGAGACGCGAAAACGGGGACGCCCGAAGGCATCCCCGTTGCCGATCCCTGGAGGGGGGACGTCTTAGCTGAGTGTGCCGATGTCGTCGGCGGAAATTCCGAGAGCGGTCCACGCTGGCGCGAGTGCGGTTCGCACATCATCGCCATTTCCGTTTGCGCCAGGCTCACTGGAGAGGTCGAGAATCGCGTTGATGGCGTCGGCGTCAGCGCCGGCGCCAACGAGTACGGATTCCATCACTCGCCAGAAGGCGTAGCCCTCGGCCTGGTGCGTGCGGGCACCTTCCGCATCGCCATCGGCAAGGTCGCCCTCGATGAGGGTTGCGTAGCGGACGGTCGCCTGGCTGTAGATGATGGCAAGGTTGCGTACGGCCTCCTCCGCCGCAGCTTCTGCGCCGGCAGCATCTGAAGCGATGAGTGCATCGCGGCCTTCGATCATGGCGGCGAGAAGGCCCTCGTTGGCGAGCGCCGTTTCACCATCGGCCCCTTCGGTGCCAAAGTTGCCCGCTCGCTTGTTGCCGGTGGCAAACGGAGCGCAGCCCGATTCGGCGCCGTGGTAGAACGCCCAGCCTTCGTCCCAGTTGTGTACGGCACCTTTGGCAACGTCGAAGTTGCCGTCGGCCGCCTTCGCCAGTGCGCTGTTCAGTTCGTGGATCGTCCACGCAACCATGACCTGGTTCTGAATACCCTTTTCGACGCCCTGTCCGCGAACACTCTCGGACTCGCCTTCAAAGGCACCGGTGCCGTCGAGGGCGGCACGAATGAACTCATCGAGCGGTGCCGGCGTGCCGTAGTACGTTTCGAGTCCATGTGAGCGGTCGTCGCGGGCGGCGAATCCGCCGATGGTGCGAACGGAACCGTCGCCTTTCACGGAGTTGACCCCGTCGGTGTAAATCGCGTCGACAGCGGCGTAGTCGCCGGCGTCGAGCAGGTCGCCAATGCCGCAGATGTCGGCAACGACGAGACGGTGGCTATCGACGTTGGAGGCGTATTCGTAACCACCGTCGCCTGGAGTCGCCGCTGCGGGCTCTTCGCTATCAGTGGCTGGCGCAGAGGCCGAACCGGACGAGCTTCCTGATGAGGAACCAGAGGACGAGCCGGACCCTGAAGCAGAGCTTGACTCGGAACCTTCGGCGTTCTCGTCGAGATCACGGACTGCCGCGCCGTCGTCGTCATCGCCACAAGAGGCGGCAACGAGGGCGAGCACCAGCAACAGAGCGGCAAGCAACTTTCTACTCAGCGCAGGCGCCGCCTGCAGCTCAGGGGATTTGGTAGGCATGGGAAAGGTCCTTTCGGGACATTTGAAATTCGTAGTGATAGGCAACCTCAACTTAAGACGGCAGTCGAAACACACTTGTGTCGCAAGATTGGTGGAACTACACGGCGTTGAGCTCGCGATACACCGCCGGGACTACCCGTCGGAGATAGGGCCCAAGACTGATGAAGCTCTCACCAGTCATGCGGAAGTGATAGCTGATCGGAACTTCCTGATAGCGAAAGCCCTTCCCAAGGAGATCGAGTGTTATCACTTGGGCGTAGTTGAAGTCGTGAATCACCTCAGCCGACGCTGCGGCGGCTGGTGAAAATGCCCGGTAGCCCGTTTGGCCGTCGGAAATCCGCCGGCGTGCAATGATCGAGAGGATTCGCGTGAGAACCAGATTGCCGATACGGCGATGCGGGCGCATGTGGTCGATGCGGCCAAGAAATCGGCTACCGGCGACGTAGTCGGCGCGGTCGTCGAGAATTGGTTCAACGAGGTTCGCCAGTTCCTCTGGCGGGTACTCGCCGTCGGCATCGCAGAACACGACGACAGCGGCGCCTCGGTCCACGCCGGTTTGCAGCCCGAACCTGACCGCGGCGCCGAGTCCTTGATTCTGAGGCAACGAGATGACTTCGGCGCCGGCCTCTCGCGCCCGTTCGACGGTCGCGTCCGATGACCCATCGTCAATGATCAGCACATCGACGGGGCGACCAACGACATCGGCCGGGCAACGCCGCACGCAATCAGCAACCGCATCTTCTTCGTTGAACGCTGGCATGAAGAGTAGGACGGGAGCGTCATCCCGAGGCGGCTCCGCACGAACGGGTGGGGCCTGATGTGTCGGGTCGAGTCGGAGCCGGCCCAGCAGCGATGGGGCAGGGAAGAGTGCGCCGCTTGCTCCGGCGACGAGTGAATAGGCAGTCTTCAGGGCGTGCGCGCCGATCGCAGCGACGAGTGCATCGCCAGCGTCGTGTCCCAGCGTGACATAGGCCGCGACGGCAGCGGCTTCGTAGGTGCCAAATCCGCCGGGAGCGATAGCCGCGATTTGTGCCGCGACGGCGACTGTGGTGACCAGGAGTGCGTCCGACCACGACGCGTCAATCCCGGCCCAATGGGCGGTCTTCCAGACCAGCACCGCTTCCAAGCCCCAGGCCGAAGTCGCGAGAAGCAGTGTGAGAACGTTTGGCATGGCGACGTCTCGCCGTTGCCGCACCACGGCGGACATCCAACGCCAACCAACGACCGCCGCGATCGCGACCGCGACGACGCAGATCCACCCGACCCAACCCAGGAGACGAGAGAAGCTCGACGGTGCAACGACAAGTCCCAGGCCGACGACAGCAAGGATGTCGGCCGCTCGCAAGGTCAGAGTGGATGCGGTCGCCGCTTCAAGTCCCACCTTTTCGCGCCGGACGACGCTGACGACACGAAACGGCTCGCCTAACCGAAACGGAAGGATGTGGTTGGCGCCGAGTGCAACGTGGATGCCCGCCAAAGCGTGGCGGAATGAGAGGGCTGGCATGGCTCGGGTCCACGCCACGGCGCGCAGGGCGAACGCCGCTCCGAATGCCGCGAGCGCGATGGCGACTCCGGTTGGGTCGCTCGTTGCCTCGGTCGCCGAGCGACGGAAGGCACCGACATCGATGGTTCTGAGCACGACGATGGCCGCAACGATGCTTGCAACGGCACCGATGCCAAAGGCCCATCTCAATGGGAGTTGTCGCCAAGGCGGCGTATTGGAATTCACCATACGCACTGTATGGCGTTAGGCTATCTTTACAAAACCGACGAAACCCCGATATCATCGATCGCTATGTCCCGCCGCTTTCTTGTCGTTCCATCCCTTGTTCTGGTCTTCAGCTTGTTTGCCGTGAGCTGCAGTGAGAGCAGCGACCCCGAATCGCTCTCTGGCGTTGCCGCGCAGATCTATGCTGGTGAATGCGCCGAACAGTCGGGCAATGAGGTTGTGATCTATTCAGGCCGGACGGAGAACCTCATCGAGCCGGTGCTGGATGCATTCGCCTGTGAAACCGGTGTTCCTGTCGCGGTGCGATGGGGCGCATCAACAGATCTCGCGCTTCTCGTTGAGGCTGACGGAGACCGCACGGAAGCGGACGTGTTCCTGTCGCGCTCGCCTGGTCCGGTGGGCTTCCTTGAGTCACGAGACCTTCTTGGCGAAATTGATTCAGATGTGCTCGACCTTGTCTCGCCAGAGAATCGCAGTGGCAGCAACACGTGGGTGGGCTTCTCTGGGCGGAAACGAGTGCTCGTCTACAACGTCGACCAACTTGAAACAGGCGAACTTCCGGCCTCGGTGTTCGAGCTCACTGATGAGAAGTGGAGAGGGAAGGTTGGAATCCCCGCCACGAACGGCTCCTTCGTCGACTGGTTCACGGTGTTTCGCGATGTGCATGGTGACGATGTTGCGACTGAGTGGCTCGACGACATGGTTGCGAACGACGCAGACCTCTACTCCAACAACCGTTCGATCGTTGAGGCGGCGGGCCGAGGCGAAATCGATGTTGGTCTCGTCAACCACTACTACAACTACCAAGAAGTGGCAGCCGCTGGAGAGACCCACCGGGCGCTGAACCACGACTTTGCCGATGACGACATTGGTTCATTGCTGATCATCACGGCCGCCACCGTCCTCAAGTCCACTGATGCGCCCGACGAGGCTGCGCAGCTACTTCGGTACCTGCTGTCGGCTCCGGTGCAGCAGTACTTCACGGACGAGACCTTCGAGTACCCGTTGGCCGCGGGTGTCGAGGCCAACAGCACGCTGCCGCCGCTCACCGCGCTTGAGATTGGTTCTGTCGACTTCGACGCACTCGGCGGCGGCTTCGCCACCACGAACGACATCATCGAAGCCAGCGGCATCCTTGACTCCTGACGTGCGTGATCACCGATGTCGATGACTCCTCGATCAGCGCCCGTCGGCCTGCGGCTTCTGGGAGGTGTTGTCGCGCTCTTGTTCTCGGGTCCAGCGCTGTACCTTCTCTGGCGCAACTTTGATGAGAGCGCCGATCCGTTCGGCCTGCTGGGGTCGGCTCCCACGCTTGAGCCGCTCGGAAGAACACTGCAGCTCGCGGTTGCCGTTTCGGTGAGCGCTGCGCTCCTGGGCACGTTCCTCGCGTGGATAAGCATTCGGACCGATGTTCCGGGTGCTCGAATTTGGCGCGTTCTGCTGCCGATCCCATTGGTCTTTCCGACCTTCCTTGGCGCCGCGGCGTTCATCCGGACGTTGAGCCCCGGCGGTCTCGTCAGTGACCTGTCTGCTGAGGTTGGTGTGGATCTCACCCGCGATATCCGGGGCTTCTCCGGCGCCTGGTTGGTGCTGACACTCTTCACCTACCCCTACGTCTATCTCCCTGTCGCGGCCCGGTTACGACAGCTTCCTGGCTCGTTAGAAGAGTCGGCTCGTGTACTTGGTGATTCACCCACGATGACGTTTCGTCGAATTGTGATGCCGCAGATCGCCTCGTCGGTCATGGCCGGCTCCGTTCTCGTGTTTCTCTACACGATCAGCGACTTCGGTGCGGTGCAGCTCATGCGCTACGACACCCTCACACGGGCGATCCATACCAACCATCTCGCTCGGCCCCCGGTTGCGTTGGCGCTCAGTCTTATTCTTCTCGTTCTCGCTCTTGTCGTGGTGGTCGGCGAACGAATTGCGAGTAAGCGCCTGGTTGCCGTCACGACGAACCGAGCCCAACGGCCGATGATCTATCGCCTCGGCCGTGGTCGATGGGTGTCGTGGGGTGTGGTTTCTGCGGTCTTCTCGCTCGCCGTGATCGCCCCGCTTGCGACACTGACCGACTGGGCGTGGGACGGGCTTCGGCGGTCTTCGACGGGTGGGCGCTCGCTGACGATCGACAGCGACAAGGTGATCGAATCCAGCGTGAACACGCTGCAGGTCAGCGTGATCGCGGCGGTCGTTGCGGTCTTGGCAGTGCTTCCGGTTGCGTTTCTCGTCGGCCGCTACCGGTCGAAGGTGGGTTCCTGGTCGCACGTCGTTGTCGTCAGTACGTTCGCGCTTCCGGGAATTCTGATTGCCCTCGCTCTGACCTATTGGGTGCGCAGCTCGTCCACGGCCAACGACCTCTTTGCCGGCACGATGCTGCTACTGATCTTCGGTCTCGTGGTGCGGTTCGGGTCACTCGCGCTTGGTGTCACCCTCGACGCCGTCCGGGCGGTCCCCGGTGGATTCCATGATGCTGCTGCGACGTTAGGGGCGGGCAAGCTACGTCGTTTCCGCACGATCGATCTACCGATCATGGGGCCTGGGTTGCTAGCGGGCGGTGGGCTCGTCCTTTTGTCGGTGATGAAGGAACTGCCAATCACGCTTTTGGTTGCACCGTTGGGCTTTCCAACGTTGACCACCCGGATCTTCCAGAGCTTTGAAGACGCCTTCGTTGCCGAAGCGGGAATCATGGCGGTTGTTCTTGTCGCGATGTCCTCGCTTTTGTCGTGGTTCCTGGTTATCCGGCGGGCCGACCATCTCTAGAAGTCTGCGCTGATGACGCTGCGGCAGCGGATGCTCGTAGTCGCGCTGTTGACCCTCGTGGTCGCGGTGATGGCGCTTGACGCCCGAGCGACGTACGGAGCAAGGGTGACCGCTGACGAGCCGCAGTATTTGCTCACTGCGCTAAGCCTCGGAACGGACCTCGATCTCGATATTCAAGATGAGATTCGCGGGCGGGAGTACCTGCCTTTTCACGAGGTCGGCCTGAACGGGCAGACAATTGCGTTGCGCGAGGATGGTCAACGGCTGAGCCCGCACGATCCGTTGCTTCCGCTCGTGTTGGCGATCCCGATGGCCCTCGGCGGTTGGGTCGCGGCGAAGCTCTTTCTGGCTGCGATTGCGGCGGCCACCGCGGCGGCGACGCTCGCTTTGGCTGTTCGCCGGTTTGGGGCGGACCCCCGTGTCGCCATGTGGATCGTCGGCGCGTTTTTCGTGGCACCACCACTGACGTCCTATGCGACCCAGGTGTACCCGGCGATGCCGGCGGCATTCACGATCGTCCTCGGGCTGTGGGGAATCACCGGTCATCGGGAAGCGCGAAATGACGCGCTCGTGATCGCCGCGATCATTGTGCTGCCCTGGTTGGCCGCGAAATACGTGCCCCACGCTGGAGTTCTTGCGTTTTTCTACGGAGTGTCCGCGCTGCGGGCCGATCGTCGCCGACTCGCGCTTTCGGTGATCACTCTCGCGATCGCCGGCGTGGTGTATCTCGCCGTGCATCAGCGGGTGTACGGCGGCTGGACGGTCTACGCGGCAGGCGATCACTTTGTCGACGGTGAGTTTCAGGTCGTGGGGACGAATCCGAATTATGTCGGGCGGTCTCCGAGACTCGTGGGCCTCCTGCTCGATCGAGGATTCGGCCTTGGCGCATGGACGCCCAGCTACCTCCTCGCACCTGCTGCGATCGTCTGGCTGTGGCGATCGGGCCGCCCGGGTCGTGGGGTGATGTGTGCAATGGCGGCCGTTGGATGGTTTGTCGCGACGTGGGTGGCGCTCACGATGCACGGATGGTGGTGGCCTGGACGTCAGGTCGTGCCGGTCGTGCCGATACTTGTGGTCGCGGTTGCCCTGTTGGTTTCAGATTTGGGCAAGCGACTCGTGCTGGTGATACTGAGCTCAGTGGTCGGCATGGTCACGTGGCTCTGGCTGGTGTTTGAGGCGTCAACGGATCGACGGACGCTCATTGTCGACTTCGAGGAGACGTCGAACCCCTGGTATCGGGTTTGGCGTCTTGCACTTCCGAATCACCGGGTCGATGCCGGTTTCGACAATCTGTTGACCGTTCTCTGGTCGACCGCGTTGTTGGTGTCGGCTCTCTGGGCATGGCGGTCGCCCGGCAATCAGCGAGCGGCGACCGTTGAAGCGGAGGCGGCCGACGTCGTCCGCTGACGATGCCAACTCCATTGCGATCGGAGTCCTTCGGCGAGGGGTGTCTTTGGCTCCCACCCGAGTAGCCGACGAGTTGTCTGTGAGTCGGCTTCGGTTTGTGTCGGATCGCCCGAGGGGCTCGGAACCACGCGTACCCGTGCCGAGACGCCACTAATCTTCGCGATCTCATTGATGACATCGTTCAACGAAGCGACACTCCCGCCCCCAATGTCGAGCGCGGCATTTGCGGCGAGCGGCGCATGGCTTGCGGCGATGGTGGCTTCGACGATGTCGGCGACATAGGTGAATTCGCGTTCCTGGTGTCCATCACCGCGCCGAACGAAGGTGGGTCCGTCGGGAATGGTCGCCTCGAAGATCCGATGCATCGCCATGTCCGGACGTTGTCGTGGCCCATAGACCGTGAAGTATCGAAGGGCGGAAATCGACAGTCCGCGGAGTCGGTAGACCTCGGCCAGTTGCTCGCCGGCGAGTTTCGTTACCCCATAGGGGCTGATCGGCGTCGTGGCGCGGTCTTGTCCTGGAGAGGCGTGGTTCCCATACACCGATGACGATGAGGCGTAGACGACTCGTTCGACAGCGCACGCGAGTGCGTGTTCATACACTCGTCGGGTGACCTCAACATTTTGACGCGTGGCATCACCGAAGCCGGGGCCCCAGGAGTCTTGGACGCCGGGTCGCCCGGCGAGGTGAAACACGCGATTTGCGCCCTCGAACGGTTCGATAGCCGCTGGGTCGAGCAGATCGATCGTCGCGAGTTCGAAACGGTGGTGACGAGTCGCGAGCGCAAGGTTGGCCTGCTTCTGATGAGGCGAGTACCACGGGTCGAACGAGTCGATACCGATGACATGCTCGCCACGCGCCAGTAGCTCGTCAACGAGGTGCGAGCCGATGAATCCGGCCGCTCCGGTGACGACGACGTGCCCGATGTGTTCTCGTGTCGAAGAGGTATCGTCATGGGATTCGGATGAATGTACGGACATGATTAGGTACACCTTACACGCCTGGTTGACGCTTTCGTCATCGAAGCCCGGGTTCGGTCGATCCCCTCTCGCGGACTCGGATCATGGCTGAGCTCATTGTCGCCGGCGCTGGGCCGACCGGGCTCATCCTCGCCTTGAATGCCGCCCAGGCCGGCCACCGCGTGACCATTCTCGAAGCGGCCGATTCTGTCGGCGGCATGGCCGGAAGCTTCGAGGTCGCCGGTCAGCGCGTCGACTACGGCTCGCACCGTCTCCACGGGCTTGCCGACCCGCAGCTTCTTGCGCAACTCCAGGATCTGCTCGGGACTGATTTGCAGGCACGCGAACGCAACGGACGGATCCTGCTTCGCAGGCGGTGGGTTGGCTTCCCGCTCCGTCCGCTCGACATGGTGCGGAGCCTTCCGCTTGGCTTCTCGAGCCGAGTAGCGAAGGACACACTCATGGGCCCATTTCGTTGGGCCGCGGGTGATTCATTCGACGACGCCGTGCGCTCGCAGCTGGGGCCGACCGTGGCGTCAGAGTTCTACGCGCCGTACGCCCGGAAGCTCTATGGCGTGGAGTCGACCGAATTGACCAATGAGTTGGCCGCTCGACGGGTCTCGGCCCGCTCGCCGCTCGCCATTGTAGCCAAGGCCCTGCGGGCCACTCGGTCGTCCGGACGCACCTTCTATTACCCGCGCTTGGGGTATGGCCAGATCTCCGAGCGGCTCGCTGAGGCCGCAGTTGAAGCGGGTGTTGCGATCGAACTCTCTTGTCGGGTCCGCCGCGTGACCTCAAGCGGGGGAGTGGAAGTGGAGGCGGGGAATCAACGGTTCCATGGCGACACGTTGTTCTCGACGATCCCCACCGCAGCACTGGCCGACGCGGTAAGCCCGGCGCCACCGTCGGTTGTCGCGAACAGTCTCGGCCGGCTGCGCACACGTGCCATGTGCCTCGTGTATCTGGCACTGGATCGTCCGCAGTTCACGGATTTCGATGCGCACTATTTCCCCGATGACCACATGGCGGTCGCGCGGCTTTCTGAACCGAAGAACTACCGCTCAGGCCCGGACCCTCAAGGTCACACCGTGTTGTGTGCCGAGCTTCCGTGTTGGGTGGGCGACGAAGTGTGGAACGGGTCCGACGAAGCGCTCGGGGAACGTGTGGCGCAAGAACTGCGCGACGCTGGACTACCTGACCCCGGTTCCTACGACGTCGTTTCGCGGCGACTCCCGTCGGTGTACCCGGTCTATGAGCGTTCGACGGAGGCCGATCGTGTCGTGGTCGACGGTTGGCGAGATGCCGCGGGTCCCATTGTGTCGCTCGGCCGCCAGGGACTTGGCGTTCCTGACAATCTGCATCATGTACTTGCGATGGGCCAACGGGCCGCAGCGGTGCTTGATCCTGGCGGGTCGTTCGATCCTGTTGGTTGGGCCGAAGCCCGTAGAGATTTCCGCGACCACGTAGTTGAAGACTGATGGCGCTGCATCGGCTCGTTGCAACGTAAAGGGACAATGCATAGTGAGTTAGTTGCGCTTCATGTACCTCGTCGAGGAGAGTGCACCGTGGACGGTTCCACCACAAGCAGCATGATCAGGATCGTTGACGTGGTGCCGAGGGCGAACGGTGGAACCTCGGTCGTGACCGCGGCAGGCATCTGGCGCGTCGACCAGACGGCCAACCCTGTCTTGGCGAGGAAATGGGCCGCGACGATTCGCCGGGTGAGCCGGTTAGAGATCAATTTGGCCTCTGGCGTTGCCGTCGTTTACGGGACTGGCGCGTCGGAGCTGCCGTCGCTATCGGAGCTACATCCGACAGCCACGCCGACTGCGAGGGTCACGATGGCCGCTGTGATTCGAAGTGATGCCATGGGTCGCGACGCTAACGTCCGCCGAGTCCAGCTGTCGGGTCGTACGCTGCGAGCTAGACGATCACCGCAGAGCGCAGACGGTCGAGCGCTCCCGCGTCCAGGCCGTAGCCGTCGTGGAACAGGCCGTCCACGCCGCCCCATTGGTCGTTCACCACGGCGAGCTGGGCGCGGATGTAGTCCTCGTGCACTTCGAGGAAGGGTCGGATCAGATCCTTGAGCTCGCCGTCCTTGAACAGTGCGCGCGTTCCCCGCGCCTCGTTGCTCTGGAGGTAGTGGTGGACGATGACCTGCGTGGGCGCCCCCACGGCGAGCAGTACGGACGTGCCGACCCAGCCGGCCCGGTCCTTGCCGGCCGAGCAGTGCCAGATCACCGGCCAGTTGTCGGGTTCCGTCACGATCGCCATCGCCTGGGCGAAGGAGGCCATGCGGTCGGTGTTGGCGACGAACTCGGCAGCGCCGTCGAGCGCGATCTGGTGTCCGCGGCCGTCGCCCATCATCTCCCGCAACTCGTCGATGTCGCCGCGCATGATGATGGCGCGGAGGTCGTCGCCGCGGCCGGCATCGTCGAAGATCGGCACTCGGTGGTGGGTGACCCCAGGCGGCACCCGGTCGGAGCCTTCGCTCTCGATGTCGCCGTCGCTGCGGAGATCCACGATGGTGCGGATTCCGTGGTCGGCGAATCGAGCGGAGTCGGCGTCAGACATCGCGCCGAGGTGCCCGGACCGAAAGAGGCGGCCTGGTGCGACCGAGCCGTTGTCGGCCGGAAGGCCACCCAGCTCGCGGAAGTTGCTGATCGAATCCATCGTCGGTGCGGGGCGGCTAGACGGCGTCGCGGCCGACACCGACGTACGTGTCGGCGGTGGCGAGTGCGGCGATGCGATGGACGACGCGGCGTTCGCTGGCGTCGTTCACGGCGTAGTGCTGCACGGCCTGCTGATCCCACATGAGCAGGTCGCCTTCCCTCCACGAGTGACGGAACGCGAACTCGGGCTTCTGCATGTGGCGCAGAAGCATGTCCAGCAGCATCTCGGCTTTGAGTCGGCCGACGCCGCGGATGAAGCGGGTGTAGACGGTGTTGACCGTCAGCCACTTCCGCCCGGTGACGGAGTGCTCCTTCACGACCGGGTGACTGTGGATCAAGCCCTTGCCGAGCGCATCGGAGACGAGAGGGCCGAGATCGTGGCCGCCCTGCCACGCCAACTCATACAAGCTGCCGTAGTCGTGGACGGCCTCCAGGCCATCGAGCAGTTCCTGGAACTTCGGCGAGAGGCCTTCGTAGGCGAGCGCGGTGCTCACGAATGCGGTGTCGCCGCCGGTGGGTGGGATCTGCTTGCCGTAGAGGAGGTTCACCAGCGGTGGGTTCTCGAGGAAGGTCTCGTCGGCGTGCCACATGCTGGCGGTGTGGCCTTCCTCGGAGTCGATCACGGTGATCTCGGGGACGGTCGGGTGGTCGCCGAACTGGTCGGTCTTGTTCTCTTCGAGGCCGCCGAACCGGCGAGCAAGCCGCAGATGCTGCTCCGGCGTCATGTCGGCCGCCTCGATCGTCACGACCTGGTGGGCGAACAGCGCCTCGGCGATGGCATCGATCATGGCGTCGTCGAGTCCGGCCGCGAAGTCGAGGCCCTCGATGCGGGCGCCGATATTTGTGCCGATCTTTCGAACCTGCATCGAGACTCCTCCGTCTGTCGCAGAGAGTCTCGCGGCTCCGGCCGTCCCCAGCCAGATTGGCGACGGGTCCGTTTCAGATCCCGGACGGATGGATCTCGGCGTACTCGGGCCGGAGTTCGTGGAACAGGTTCCAGAAGTCGGGTAGCGGCTGCTCGTCCAGCTGCGCTGACAGCCAATCGAGGTGGGCTTGCCATCCAGCGGCGTGGTCGAGGACAGTCGTGCCGCTCGGGTTGCGACTATGGGTCAATGTGAGGGTCGTGCTGCCGGCCGCCTCGGTGAGCTTGAATCGAACCGTGGAGTGCGGGGGCTCATGGCCGGTGGTCCTGGTGTACTCGAGCACCGACGGGGGAGTGAGCTCGGTGATCGTTCCGGGCGGACCCATACCTTCCTCGTTGAAGCCGATCGCCCCGCCGACCCGCAGCTCGAGAACTGATGTCTCCATCAGCCAGACCGCGAGTTGATCGGGCTCGGTGAGCGCGGCCCACACGACGTCGATCGGGTGGCGAAGCTCGCGCCGGAGGATGACGTCGTCTCCCGAGTCGGTCGCGTTGATGGTGCCGAGGTCTGATCGCATTCGTTCCTTCATGGGTTGGTCTGGTCGAGGTGGGCTTCGAGGGCGTCGAGGTTCGCGGACCACGTCGCAGTGGTCGTCGCGATCCACTGCTCCGCCTCGCTGAGTGGCCCCGGATCCAGTCGGTAGAGCCGCTGCGTGCCGGCTTGGCGGACCGACACGAGGCCCGCATCGCGCAGGACTCGGAGGTGCTTCGACACGGCGGGGCCTGACATATCGAAGTTCTCGGCGAGCCAACCGGCCGGTTGCTCTTGGCCGGCCACCAGCTCGAGGATGCGACGGCGAGTCGGGTCGGCGAGTACCTCGAAGACGGTCACGTGACCGAATATAACTTTAAAGCTATCTAACTACCAAGTTAAGGAGATGTCTCAGTCGCCTTTGGCGACCGGGACCTCGGTGCCCGCTTCGGCCGCACGGCCGAGCACCTTCAGATAGCCCTCGTATGCGGCGATGAGCTCGCCCTCGTCAGGACTCGTCGCGACGACGTGCGGGTCGGCGACGAGCGTGTCTCGCCAGGCCCGCACCCTGCCGAGATGCTCGGGCACGTCGATCCCGTAGAAGTGTCGAAGGCCGCAGAACCGGACCCACATCGGGGCCGCGGTCGCATCGACGACGCCGATGGACTCACCGTGCCAGTAGCCGTCGGTGTAGCCCCGCGCTTCGAGGCGGCGCTCCATCTCGGTGAGATGATCGACGAGCGCCTCGGTGAGTGCATCGTCGCGCTCGGGGCGGACATTCATCAGGCGGCGTTCGTACGCCGGGCACGGGCCGTCGTTCCACCATTCGATCCACAGTCTCGTGGCGGCTCGTTCGTCCGGGTCCGTCGGGAACAGCGGGGGATCCGGCCAGCGTTCGTCGATCCACTCGTTGATCACGTGCGACTGGTGGATCTCGAGGTCGTCCCATTCGAGGAGCGGAACGGACCCGCCCGACGACTTGGTCATGTACCAATCAGGCCGGTTGACGAGGTCGATGTCGACCGTGTCGATCTCGATGCCCTTCGCGGCAAACGCGATCTCGCTTCGATGACAGAAGTTGCATGTGATCGCGCGATACAGGGTGGGACGGGTGGTGGCCTCCATGGAGCGACGGTAACACCCGCCGTTCCTCTCCTCCCAAGGCTCAGGGCGTGGATCGGCGCGGCGGCGTCCGTTTCGCCGGCCATCGTCTGCACGAGACGCTCGATGTCGTCGAATCCTGCGGTCTGGCGCGGGAGGTCGAGGCCGGGGGACCGGACGTGATGACGCAGCGAGAGGTCGCGGAGCTGGCGTTCGACGTCGTCGGCAATTAGCCGAAGATCCGGGTCATCCCGCTCTGGGCCGCTGGTGGTCTGGTGAAGGTCGTTCGGATGCTGTCGAAGCAGTTCGGCGATCTTGCCGAGTTCATCGTCGTCGCCGGGGAAGTGGACGGCGTGGGCCCGCCGCTCGGGACCACGACGCTGCGCAGCTACTTCGAGCGGCTCGCGGCCGACGATCCCGACGCCTCATCGCACGCGACGGCTGATGGCTACCGCTCCAAGGAGTCCGACGACAACGGTCGTGACTGCGATCACCACGCCACGCTGCAGGAACGCAGCGATCGCGGCGCCGCCCAGAACGACGACGGCAACGACCTCTGCGCCACAGATGACGGCGACGAGGCCCGCCCAGATCGCGGCGCGGCGCGAGCGCTTGCGTTGCGGTTCGTCGGGCGGACGCGAGGACGGAGCTTCGTGAGCGGTGGGGGTGTGGCTGGTCATGCGTCGACCGTACGAACTCAACCGCGGTCGAGGTCAAGGGGTCGTCACGGGCTGCCCGCGTAGGACTACCGTCCCGGACATGACCTCCGAGACGATCATCGACGCCGAGACGGCCGACGGCACGATGGCCGTCGTTCGAAAGACTGCCGAAGGAGGTTCGGACCGCCGGGTCATGATTCTGATGGACGCGCCCGGCATCCGGCCGTCGCTGCACGATTTCGCGGCACAACTCGCGGGTGAAGGGTACGACGTCGCCATCCCCGACCTCTGGCACCGGCACGGCCGCCTGATCGGCTACGAGCCGGCCGACATCGCGGCGGATCCGAGCCGGCGAGGTCACATCGGCGAGATGCTCGGCACGCTGACGGACGAAGGCACGTCAATGGATCGCGACGCCGCGCTTGGCGCACTGGGATGGGACGACGGACTCGTCGGTGCGATCGGGTTCTGCATGGGCGCCCGCGGCGTGCACGTGGCGATGACCGCCTACCCCGACCGGTTCGTCGCCGGCGCGATGTGGCACCCGTCCTTCCTCACCGACGACACCGAGGTGTCGCCCCACCTGACAGCGCCAGATCTCACGGGCGAGCTCTACATCGGGATCGGCACCGCCGACCAGGTGCAGTCGATCGAGATGCATCAGCGCTACCTCGACGCCGTGGAGCCGATGGCGACGGTCAACGTGAACGTCATCGACGGCGCCGACCACGGGTTCACGTGGCCGATCTCGCCGAACTACCACGACGCCGGCGCGACGCAGAGCTGGGGCGCGACGCTCGACCTCTTCGCTCGCCGCCTGGGCTGAGTTCAGCCGTCGGTGGACGGTGGCGTCGCCCGGACCTGCCAACCCTCCCGGAGCACTTCGGTGCTGTCGGCGGTGATCAGACGTGTGATGTGACGACCATGGTCGGTCAGCCCCAGGAGGTGGTCGTACGAGATGCTCGACAGGATCGGCTCGCGGAACCAGGGCGCGTAGAACTCGATGTTGGGCAGCGGCCGCGGCTCGTCGGTGAGGTTCGGCGTGCCCCTGTGCCAGGCTCGAACGTCGCGGATCAGCGCCGCGCCGGCAGGCGCGGCGCAGACCGTGCTCAAGCGCATCCACTCCGGTTCGTCTTCGAGGCCCGGGAAGGGCGCGCGGCTGTTCTGCGTTCCGGGGATCTGACGCGTCGGTCCACTGAGCGCCGTCATGTCGACGACGAAGAAGTTCGTGGTGATGTACGGCGTCGGTAGTTCTCGGGTGGTGATCGCTCCGCTCGGGTCGACATAGGAGGAGAACGGCGTGCGCTCGCCGCGGCGGTCCCCGACATCGGAGTGGAGCGGCTGGTAGTCGACGGCACCGGGTAGGCAGAAGTCGCCACCGGCGGCGCGCACCATGTAGTCGGTCGACCCGAACAGCGCCGTCATGATCGGCGTGAGCGGAGGCAGGTCGACGAGCATCTGCCACTCCGGCAAGTGCAGAAGCGAACGGGTGACGCTGGACCCCCCCGAACGAGTATCGGTGCGAGCCGCGGTTGCCGGTCCGAGCTTCGTCGTGGAGGGCGACGATCTCGTCGATCGCGCGGAAACTCGCCTCACCGAGGCGATCCTGCTGGCCGCGATCGAGCACGTTGGCCACGAGCACGAACCCGTCCCGACGAAAGAGCCGCACCGCGCGCTCGATGTCGCCGGGCTCGACCATCTCGAGATCCCGAATGCCGTTCTCGGCCACGAGACGCTCACGAAGCGCGACGACTTCGGGGTCATCGCGGGCTGCGCCGCGCCAGCCGAGGTTCGTTGCCGCCACGGCGGCGACGCTAGCAGTGCGGCTACGTTGCCCCGCATGGCTCAACCAGCAGTGAATTCGGAGATGGAGTATCGACGCCTCGGCGCGACGGGACTGAAGGTGAGCGTGCTGTCGTTCGGCAGTTGGGTCACGTTCGACACGCAGCTCGACGACTCCCTCGCCATCGACTGCATGGCTGCGGCCGGCGACGCCGGCTGCAACTTCTTCGACAATGCCGAGGCCTACGCGGGCGGCGAGTCCGAGGCGATCATGGGCCGCGCGTTTCAGGAGTTGGGATGGCCCCGCTGGTCCTACGTTCTGACCACAAAGGTCTTCTTCGGCATTCACACCGGCGTTCCCAACATGGGGATGACGCTCAACCGCAAGTACCTGCTTCAGGCGATCGACGGATGCCTCGAGCGGCTCCAGACCGACTTCATCGACGTCCTCTACTGCCATCGCTACGACCGCGACACACCGATGGAAGAGGTCGTGTGGGCGATGAGCGACATCGTCTCGTCAGGCAAGGCGACTTACTGGGGCACGAGCGAGTGGTCAGCAGCGGAGATCCGTGAAGCGATAGAGATCGCCGAGCGGCACCACCTCCACAAGCCCGTCACCGAGCAGAGCCAGTACAACCTGATCCAGCGATCGAGGGTGGACGAGGAGTATGCCGACCTCACTGCAGAAACCGGTTACGGCAACACCATCTGGAGCCCTCTGGCGTCCGGTCTCCTCACCGGCAAATACCGCGACGGCATTCCCGAGGACTCGCGGCTCGCACTCGACGGGTATGGCTGGCTGGCGAAGAGTCTCAACGACGAAGAGGTCATCGCTCGCATCGAACGCCTCCGTCCGATTGCTGACCGGCTCGACTGCACGATGGCCCAGCTCGCGCTCGCATGGTGCACCACCAACCCGGCGGTCTCGACGGTCATCACTGGAGCTTCGAAAGTGGAGCAGGTCGTGCAGAACTTCGAGACGCTTGCGGTCATCCCGGAGCTCACCGACGAGGTGAGAAGCGAGATGGAGGCAGCTGTCGCGGAGTAGGAAGTGAGGGCTATCGTCGCCCGGTCTGTCAACGGAGGACCAAGATGACGAAGCTTCTCGAGGGCAAGGTGGCCCTGATCACCGGCGCCGGTCGCGGCATCGGCCGCGAGCACGCCCTGATGATGGCCGAGCAAGGAGCCAAGATCGTCGTGAACGATCTTGGTGGTGACGCGGCCGGCGGCGGTGAGGACCTCACGCCCGCCCAGGATGTCGTGGCCGAGATCGAGGCAATGGGCGGCGACGCCGTCGTCAACGGTGGCAACGTGGCGATCTTCGACGACGCCAAGGCGATGATCGACCAGGCGCTCGACTCGTTCGGCGATCTCAACATCGTGGTGAATAACGCGGGCATTCTCCGGGACCGCATGCTCTTCTCGATGAGCGAGGAGGACTGGGACTCGATCATGGCGGTCCACCTGAAGGGCACGTTCGGTCCTGCGCACCACGCGTCGAGCTACTGGCGGGCGAAGGCCAAAGCGGGCGACGAGGTCTACGGCCGCATTATCAACACCGCGTCGCCGTCGGGCATCTACGGCAACATCGGCCAGACCAACTACGGCGCCGCGAAGGCCGGCATCGCCGCCTTCTCGATCATCGCCGCGCAGGAACTCATCAAGTACGGCGTGACGGTGAACTGCATCGCCCCGGGCGCCATCTCCCGCATGACCGCGGCGCTCTCCGGCGGCATGGACGCGATCCCCGAGGAGCGCCTGGAGGCCATGTCGCCGCGCTGGATCGCCCTCATCGTGACGTGGCTCGCCAGCCCGGAGGCCGCGAACGTGACCGGCCGCGTGTTCGACGTGCGAGGCGAGAATCTCGCCATCGTCGAGGGCTGGCACATCGGCCCGGGTGCGAAGCAGCCTGATGACCCCACCCAACTCGGCCCGGTCGTGGCCGAGCTGATGGCGCAGGCCCGCGGCAACGCCGACATGAGCGGCAACGACGCGTACGGAGCCGGCTTCCCCCAGAAGGAGATCTGAGATGAAGATCAGCACCACAATCGCCCTGAGCGGTGACCCGCAGAAGCTTGCGGGACGAGCTCGAGACCTCGAGTCGGCCGGCGTCGACCTGATGTGGGGCGCCGAGATCTACGGCTACGACCTCGTCTCCGTCCTCGGATTCCTGGCCGGTCAGACCGAACACGCCCAACTCATGACGGGGATCATCCCGCTCTACTCGCGCAGCCCGGCCCTGATCGCCCAGACGGCCGCGACCCTCGACGCGCTGTCGAACGGTCGGTTCGTCCTCGGCCTCGGCTCCTCGGGTCCGCAGGTGATCGAGGGGTGGCACGGTGTGCCCTTCGAGAAGCCGATGGGCCGCACTCGCGACACCATCGAGATCTGCCGCAAGGTGTGGAGCGGCGACAAGGTCGAGCACGACGGCCCGACCTACACGCTCCCGCTGGCCGACGGCGGCACCGGGCTCGGCAAGCCGATCAAGTTCATGGAGAAGAAGCCCGAGCGCGACATCCCGATCGGTATCGCATCGATCGGCCCGAAGAACGTGGAGCTCACAGCCGAAGTCGCCGACCTCTGGCAGACGATCCATTTCGTGCCGGACCGATTCCAGCAGGTCTGGGGCGATTCGCTTGCCGCCGGCACCGCCAAGCGTTCGCCGGATCTCGCGCCACTGCAGATCATGGCGGGCAGCACCGTGGCGATCGGCCCCGGCGATCACATCCAAGAGGCGCGCGACATGCACCGCGGCACCATCGGGTTCTACGTCGGTGGCATGGGTGCGAAGTCGAAGAACTTCTACAACGACCTCTTCAAGCGCTACGGCTGGGAGCAGGAGGCCGAAGAGATCCAAGACCTCTTCCTCTCCGGCAAGCGCATGGAGGCGATGGGCGCGGTCCCCGACGAGTACATCGACCTGTCCGCCCTCATCGGCGACGAGGGCTACATCCGCGAGCGCCTCCAGGTGTTCAAGGGCGTCGGCGTCACCCACCTCAATGTGATGCCGCACGGCCCGGACACGCTCGGCACGATCGAGAAGATCAAGGCCTGGTCGGAGTAGCGCTCGCTACCCGCCTTGCCGGCAGCGGAGATCGGCGAGTTCCTGCGCGTGACGGCGTTCGAACCATGGGGCCAGCAGCGGCAGGTACTCGTGCTGGATCTCCGGTGGAAGGGTGAAGAAGCTGTACCCGGTTGTGCCTCGACATCGGGCAGCCCCGCAATTGCATGCCCGGCTGTCTCCGCCGCTGTTGTTGATCAGGTAGTCGACCTGGATCTCGTCGCCGGGCGGAATCGGCCGACGAGCGATGATCTCGGTCGCGTCGTCGTGGCGTTCCCAGGCACGGGGATCGCAGCTGTGGTTGTAGTAGCGGTCCGGGATGCCGTAGAGCACAACACGGCCGTCGGGATAGGCGCAGTGTTCCGGGCGCTCACCCGCCTCGGTGCGAAGCGGCTCGGCGTCGGTGATCTCGCGCAGGACGTTGACCGACCGGATCAGCTCACCTTCGTTGAATTGCCGGGCCGCGAACACGCCGAGGCCTTCGCTGCCTGACGCGAGGACCTGCACGTCGTTGTCTTCGTATTCGTCGTCCACGGGCCGATGATCGCAGGCCGGAGCCGAGGATACGGCGGCCGAAGGCGGTCCGCACCAGACTCTTCCGGTGAGCGTCTACCTCGTCCACGGACTCACGCGGTCGTACTTCACCCGCAAAGTGACCGGCTATCTCGACTACACCGATCGGCCGTGGCGGCTCGAGTCGGGGCTCATGGAGCACACCGCCGCAACCGAGGCGGGCTGGAACGGCGAAATCCCGGTCGTCGCGGATCCGGATGGCGTACCGATGTGGGACTCCACCGGGATCATCGAGCATCTGGACACGCACAGCGGCGAGGACCTGTCCGTCCTTCCGCCAGATCCAACGCTGCGGTTCCTCGCCTACCTACTCGACGACTTCTCCGACGAGTGGTTCTATCGTCCTGCGGTCGGAAGCCGCTGGAGCTACCCGGACAACACGGTGGCCGCCGGCTGGCAGATCGCAGAGGAGTTGTCGGTCGCCGTCGGATTCCCGGGCGCGACGGTTCGGGAGATGGCTGTCCCCACGATGCAGGCGAGCCTCATCCGGCTCGGGGTGACCGCGGACAACATCGACTCGTGGATGGACGAAGTTCTCGTGCCGTGGTTGACGGCAGTTGACACCCACATCGGCGACGGAGGCTATCTCCTCGGCGACCGTCCGAGCATCGCTGACTTCGCGGTCTTCGGCGCCAACGTCGCCCGCTTCGTCGGCGACCCGTACTGCCGGGCGCTCGTGGACGAACATGGGCCCCGCGTGACCGCCCACACGCATCGGCTCATGCGTCCCCAACAACAGACCTTCGGGTCATGGATCGACGGCGATATGCCGGACTCGCTGATCGCCGTCGTGGCCGAGGCGGGCCGGCACTATCTGCCGTGGGTCGCCGAGGCAACGGTAGAAGGGTCGGCCACGTTCGAATTCGACAGCGGCGCAACCGCCGAGATCGAGTCCACCCCGTTCCTCGACCCCGCGCGAGGTGTCATGCTCGCCCGCTACGTCGATGCGCGGTCATCTGAGCTCGACGCCGTCCTCCAACGAGCCGGCGTGCTGCAGTGGTTCGCCGACTACGTCGACCAGGCGACAATCGTCCCCGACGCATCGGGCCCGGCGCAGCCCCAGGACAACCGCCCCTGCGCCGTCAACTAGCGCCAGCCTCATCGACTGCCTACCCCCGAACCCCACCAGAAGGAGTGATTGGTGGGGTTCAGGTGCCGGCGAGTTCGGCAACGACCGGGCGTAGGGCTTCGACTGTCTCCATGCTCTGCACGATGATGTAGCTGAAGCCCCACCGTTCGCGGCGCTCGCGCAAGTGGTCGGCGATCTGGTCGGTCGAGCCGATGAGGAGAATCGGGGTCTGGCCGACGGTCTCTGCGTCCATTCCGAACATCGCGCCCGTGCCATCGAGAGCGGCCTGGCGATCGTCGGTGATCTGGGTCGACATGACGAGGCAGTTCAGCTCGATGTCGTCCATGCGGTCGCCTGCAGCCGCGCGAACCCACTCGAGTTTCTCGTCGAACTTCTCAGGACTGAGGTCGTCGACCGCGTCGGGACCGACCTCACCGGCCCGGAGATTCGCGGTCACGCCGACGATGTCGGCTTGCTGGGCGGCGATGGTCAGCATGCGTTTGCCGCCGCCGCCGATGAGCAGAGGAGGCGGTGACTGGATCGGCTTCGGAAGACCGTTCATCGCAGTGATCGTGTAGTGCTCGCCCGCGAAGTTCACCGGATCCGGACCCATGAGTCCGCGGATGATCTCGATCGCCTCCACCATCCGTTCGATGCGGAGCCCCGGGCGCTCGTAGTCCATGCCGGCCGCGATGTAGTCGGTTCGCATCCATCCGGCGCCGATGCCGAACTCCATTCGGCCGCTCGAGAGCACGTCGACGCTCGCCATCTCCTTGGCGAGGATCACCGGGTGGCGGTAGTCGTTGCCGAAGACGAGTGCTCCGACTCGGAGGTCTGTGGTCGCCTCGGCGGCAACGGCGAGGGCAGGGCCCACCGCAAGCTGGTCCTCGAAGTGGTCGGGCATGACGAGTGTGGAGAAGCCTGCGTCCTCGACCCTCCGTGCGGTCTCGGCCCACGAGAGGCCAGATTCGGGGTGAACGATCTGGACGCCGAAGCGGAACGGTCGAGTCATGAGTACTCCTGCCGGAGGCTGTTGAGAGCCGGACGCGGAGCCTAGACGGATCGGCTCACGGCCACGCTTGGGGCCCTCGGCGTGGCAACGATCCCGCGAGATGTGTCACCATCGGTGGTTTGCTGGCCACGTAAAGCGATGCGGGGAGCCGTGCGGTGAAATCTCGGTCATTGCCCGCCTTGACGCGGAGACACGCAGTGGAACTCGGTCTCGCGTTGGCCCTCGTCGAGCCCGCCCTGCTTATACGCCGACTTCCGATCGAATGATCACCGGGATCGCCGTTGCCCTGGTCGCGGTCCTTGTCACGGCGGGGTCGGGCATTCGTCCACTCCGCGAGCCGCTCAGCTACACGCATGTGGGCACGCGGTCAGCGAACGAGTTCATTGCCGACGTCACCGGCCCGCGCGATGCGACCCTCGTGACGTGGAACAGATCGCCGTCGGCGTGTAGTCAGGCCCTGACGACCCGGGCACCGGGCATATCGCCCGCATCGCGCCAGCGTTCGAGGTAGCCCGCGTAGTGCAGGAGGCTGCCGGGGTAGACGAGGTTGCGCGCTCCCTTGCCGGAGGTGGCGCCCTCGCTGTTGTAGTAGCCGGGGATGCATGTGGCGGAGTAGTGAGCGAGCCCGATCGCCACTTCGTACAGCGTGGCGAGCCACTCCTCCTCGGCCTCCGGCGTCGCCTCGATGGTGGCGATGTCTTCGTCGAGGCAGGTACGAATCACCGAGGCGACATGGATCGCCGATTGTGACAGGAAGTGGACGAAGTTGGTGCCGAAACCCGCTTGCACGGTGCTCATTACGAGCATGTTGGGGAACTCGGCGGTGAAGATTCCGTGAAGTGTGTGCGCACCGTCTTGCCAGCGCTCGGAGAGCCGAACACCGCCGCGGCCGGCCGGGTCGAAACCGAGCCGTTGCGCGAGTGGCGTGGTGACTTCGAAGCCCGAGGCGAAGATCAGCAAATCGACCGGGTACTCCACGCCGTCCACGATCGGCCCCCGCGAACCGATCTCGCGCACACCGGCGCCGTCGGTGTCGACGAGGTGGACATTCGGTCGGTTGAACGCGGGCAGGTAGTCGTCGTGGAAACAGACGCGCTTGCAGTGCTTGCCGTACCAGGGCTTCAGCTTCTCGGCGGTCTCCGGGTCGTCGATCTCCTCGTCGACTCGCTTGCGCAGCGCAGCCATCGTCTCCATGTCGGACTGTTCGAGCTCGGCCCGATGCTCGGGGCTCGTCGTGGTCTGATTCGTGGCCTCCCACAGCACCTCGGTCCAGCCGTCGCCGACGAGATCCTGCAGCGGCTTCTCGCCCGTGACCGCCTGGGTGAAGTTGCGCATCCGCTCGTCCTGCCAACCGGGCTCGAGCGTGCGGTACCACGCCTCGTCAGTCGGGCCGTTGTTGCGAACGCCGACGGCCGACGGGGTGCGCTGGAAGACGTAGACGTCCTTGGCCGCTCGACCGAGTTGGGGGACGACCTGGATGGCCGTCGCTCCGGTGCCGATGATGCCGACGCGCTTGTCGTCGAGCTTGTCCATCGGCTCACGGGGTGCGCCGCCGGTGAAGTCGTAGTCCCAGCGCGCCGTGTGGAATGTGCGGCCCGCATAGTCCTGGATGCCGGGAATGCCGGGAAGTTTCGCTTTGTGGAGGATGCCGCCCGCGGTGACGAAGAACCGACTCGTCAGCGAGTCCCCGCGCGAGGTGGTGACCGTCCACCGTTGGGATTTGTCGTCCCACGTTGCGTCGTCGATGTCGGTCTGGAACAGGGCGTGGGGATACAGGTCGAAATGGTTCCCGATCCGTTGGCAGTGTTCGAAGATCTCCGGCGCGCTCGCGTACTTCTCGGTGGGCATGTAGCCGGTCTCTTCGAGGAGTGGCATGTAGGTGTAGGACTCGACGTCGCACATGCAGCCCGGGTAGCGGTTCCAGTACCAGGTACCGCCGAAGTCGCCGCCCTTCTCGATGATGTGGAAGTCGCAGATGCCGCGGCGGGTCAGCTCGACCGCCGCCAACATGCCGGCGAAGCCGCCGCCGACGATGACGACCGTGACGTCCTTCGTGATCGCGTCACGGGTGAACCCGGGCTCGACCCAGGGGTCGATGTCGAAGTCCTCGAACTGACCGGTCAGGTCGACGTACTGGGCGAGTCCGTCGTCACGCAGACGCTTCTGGCGCTCGCGTTCGTACCGCTCCCGGATCTCGTCTTCGTGCATGTGGCGTCAGTTTGCCCGATCTCGGGCCCACTCGATGTGTCCGCGGAGGCGATCGAGCGACTGCTCCCACCACTGGACCGGAACGGACTCGGTGTGGGTGTCCGCCTCCAGCGCCACCGCGTCGGCGATCTGAGCGGACCACTCGTCGAGAAGCGCGTTCACGTTCTCTTCGGAGAAGGGCCCAGCGAGGAACTCGTCGACCTTGGCATCTATCTCGCTCTCGAACGACGCGAACGCATACAGGATCGGATCGCATACCGAGGGGACCTGCGGAATCATGAAACCTTGCGGTTGGCAGTCGTTGCTGATCTCGCCGAAGGGATCGCTCAGCGGAGTGACGGGATTCGCCGGTGATATGAGATTGGCGAACGCGTGGTCGAGATCCCACGGGATCAGGTGCATCGTTGCCCGAGACGGGTCCTCGTACCAGTAGTAGTTGTGCGGCGAACACATGTCGGCGCTACCACCCTCGAAGCAGTAGACGTGGAAGGCGCCGTCGTCGTTCGCGATCGTGCGATCCACGGCGACATACGCGGCGACCTCGTCGACGGACATCCATCGTCGGAGTGTGTCGGCTCGGTCGTCTTCGTCGGCGGCCGCCATGGCCGCGCCGAAGGCCTGGATCTGATCGAACGTCGGGTCCTCGTCCTCGTTCGTCTTCAGCCCCGCGAAAGCCGCTTCCTCGGTGACGGCCTCACCGGCGAAGACCGGCCACACCTCCTTGTAGAGGTTGCCGCCGCCCTCGTCCCAGTTCTGGCGGTTGAAGCGGCCGTCGATCTGCTCGATGAGCGCGAAGACGCCGACCTCTTCGCCGTTGATCACCAGGCGAGCGTGGACGGCGCTCGGCGCAGCGATGCCCATCTCTCGATACATGTGATAGCCGAGGCGCTCGTGCATCATGCTCTGGTCGTTGCTCATCGCATGGAACTGGAGTTTCCTGACGTCGTAGAAGGTCTGGTCCTGGCCGTCCCAGTTGACCTTCACCTTCATCGAGAGCTTCCGGCAGGTCTTCTCGCCTCTGAGGTCGCTCAGGTCGCCGAAGCTCACATCGGAGACGCACGAAAAGAACGCGCGATGGAGCCCTTGTAGCGGATGCCGACCCGGTCGAGCGTCTCACCGTTGAATGTGAGGCTGCCCTCCATGTACTCCTCGTCGGTGGGGTCTGCGTCGAGGAACGCGAGGTTTTCCTCGGAGAGCGTGAGTTCGTAGGTGTGCAGCTGCTCCTAGTCGAAGAGGAACGACGAGTCGCCGTTGCGCCATGCTGCGTCGCCGTCCGGGGCAGGCTCCGTGTTGGTCGGGGCGGGGTCGTCGCCCGCCGAGGTCGTCGTCGGGTCGGTCGCGGTGGTGTCGTCCACCGGCGACGCGTCCTCGGCGCAGGCCGCCGCCACGAGCGCGAGCGCGACCAGGGCCGCGAGGAAATGGGGGAGGCGTCTCATCGTCCGTCGAACGTGCTCGCTGGGCGGCCCTTCACCAGATCGTGCCGGTGTCACGGGCGGTACTGGTCGCGCAACTGGTGGCGGTAGAGCTTGCCGTTGTCGAGCCGCGGCAGGGCCTCGGTCACGTGAACGGTGGTCGGGCATTTGAACGCGGCCAGACGCTCGTGGCACCACTCGATGAGCGCGTCCTCGCCGGCGAGATCGTCCAGTTCGACCACCGCGGCGACAGATTCTCCCCATTCGGAGTCCGGGACGCCGATCACCCCCGCATCGCGGACGGCGGGATGGGCGAGCAGTGCGGCCTCGATCTCTGCTGGGTAGATGTTCACCCCGCCGCGAAGGATCAGTTCGGCGTTGCGGTCGGTGACGAAGAGCCAACCGTCGTCGTCGATGTACCCGATGTCGCCGACGGAGGCGTAGCCGTCGCCCCGCTTCGAGGCTGCGGTCTTCGCGTCGTCCTTGAAGTAGGAGAACGTGGCGGTGTCGTCGTGGCGGAAACAGATCTCGCCCACCTCGCCCGGCGGACATGTGTGCCCCTCGTCGTCGAGGATCCGGACGTGGTCCGGGTGCGGTGGCCGGCCGACCGTTCCTGGTCTGGCCAGCCAGTCCTCGCTGTTGCACGAGGATCCGGATCCCTCCGTCGCAGCGAAGTACTCCCACACGACCGGGCCGAACCAGTCGATGACCGCGAACTTGGTCTCAACCGGACACGGCGCCGCGCCGTGAAGAACGAACTCGAGCGACGAGACGTCGGCCTGCTCCCGCACCTCGGCGGGAAGCCGCAGAAGGCGGTGGAACATCGTCGGCACCATGTGGGTGTGGGTGACGCGATAGCGTTCGATCAGCTCCAGCGCCGTTGCCGCATCCCATCGGTCCATCATCACCACGCCGACACCGCTCGAGAGCGGGACGGTGAGGCTCAGGCCGTGCGGCCCGCCGTGATACAGCGGGCCGGTGCAGAGGTGGCGTTGGCCGAGTCCGGCGCCGTAGCCGGGAGCGGTCGTGAGGGCCTCGAGTCCCGTCGAGTAGTTCGGTGGGCGCACGACCCCCTTCGGTCGGCCGGTCGTGCCGGAGGTGTAGAGCATCCGGGAGCCGGGCTGTGGGTCGTCGATCAGATCCTCGGACTCATCAGCGATGACGGCGTCGTAGTCCTCGTAGCCCTCGATCGGCCCGCCGACGGCGATCGCGATGTCCACGGCCGGCGCTCGTGCCGGTACGACGGCAAGCGTTCCCGCGATGTGCGCGTCGCCGATCACCGCCCGCGCCTCGCAGTCGTTGACGATGTAGGCGATCTCATCGGCGACGAGATGCCAGTTGATCGGTGTGTAGCGCACGCCCGCGCGGACACAGGCGAACACGATCTCCGCGTACTCGACGCGGTTCGTGCAGACGACGGCGAGCGAGTCGCCCGCCCTCATGCCGAGCGCTCGCAGTCCATGCGCGAGGCGATTGATGTTCGCCTCGAGTTCGGCGAACGTCCGGTTGCCGCTCGGCGAGATGATCGCGGCTTCGTCCGGTTGCTGCTCGGCCCAGTGCGCAAGCACGGCGCCGCGCGCCGTGAGCCAGTCGCGATTCATGGGAGCCGACGGTAGACCGTGACGCGACGGGCGACCGAATGGGCCCGGCGCGGTGTCCTACAGTGCGCGCCATGGGCGAACAGGCGGCGCAACATCGACGTCGGGTGATGGTGTTCGGTATCGGCATGGTGGTCGTCGTGCTGGCCGTTGTGGTCGCTGTCGGCCTGGTTGCAGCCCTCGATGACGGGTCTGCGGATGACTCCATCAGCGATGAGGAGCGGGCGCGCCGCGATCCTGGCCGTTGTTCGGCTCCTGATCGCGACGGCGTGTACGTACGCGTTGTTCACGGTGATCCGAGAGACTGGTGCCTCTACATCGACCTCGAAAACGGACGGATCGTGAACCCCGGCGAGGCGGTGTTCGCCGTACCCGTGGAGTGACGTCCGCGGTCGGGCCGCTTCACATCATCGCGAACTTCGTCGCTCGCACAGACAGACACGACGTGACGCGGCGAAGACCCAGTCGACCAGCGGCTCGACGCGCGATTCCCGCCGGTCGCCCGCCGGCGCGCGGTCCGAGGAGATCGAGGCGCGTCTGATAGCCGCACTCGTCCGGGATCCAGCCGGTGTGCAGGAGAAGCCGGGTGATCTCTTTGGGGGAGTAGCGCCGGAGGTGGTGCGGCTGGCCGGGTCGGTTCGGGATGTCGGCTCGTCGCCGGCGTCGTCGTTCGTCGATCGAGAGACGGTTCGGCAGGAAGGTGATCACCAACTGGACTCCGACCGCGCTCACTCGATTGAGTTCCTTGAGGCTCTCGTAGCCCATCGGAACGTGTTCGAGCACGCCTGCGGCGACGATGAAGTCGAAGCTGTCGGCTTCGTAGGGGATCTCGACCTGGTCGCGGAGCTGGCGGTATTCGATCGAGCTGGCCTTGTGAAAGAGCCCGAAGGTCGCTGGGTCATCGACCTCGGCGGCGTGGAGTTCGACGCCGTCTCCGTGTTCATGGCGAATGAAGTAGGCGTCCGGTGCGTGACGGCAACCCCAGTCGAGCACCCGACCCGTGTCGGGAACGTGCGGTGAGCACCACGAGAACACCTGCTCCGCCGCGGTGATGAAGGCGTCGTTCGTGTGGGACTCGACGTACACGTCGTGGGGATTCGCGTCGAGGTACTCCTGGCTGAGTGCGAGAAAGCCGTCGATTCGTTCTCGTCGGCGGTCGTCGGTCATCCGCGCTGGAAGTCGCGAATCACTCGTCCAGGTCGGCTACCGGTGTGCTCGCCTTGCGCGGTGACCACCTGGCCGTTGACGAGCGTGGCGGCGTAGCCGGTGGACTGCACCCGCAACCGGCCCTTCCCGTTCGGGAAATCGTGGACGTATTCGGGATACGCGAAGTCCACGGTGGCTGGGTCGAACACGTTGATGTCAGCGAAGCCGCCGACGTCCAGCGTTCCCCGATCTACGAGGCCAAGCACGTCGGCCGGCTTCTGGGTCAAGTGGTGGACGGCATCCTCGAGGCTGACCGCGCCGCGGTCGCGCATCCAGTAGGAGAGGTAATGGGTCGTGGCATCGGCATCGCAGATCTGACCGGCGTGGGCGCCCGCGTCGCCGAGACCCGGGATGATGCCGTCGATCTGGAGGAACTCGGCCAGCGCCTCGGTGTGGCGATTGAAGAACCACACGTTGAAGAGCTCCTGGCCGTCGCTCTCGATGAGACGGTCGATGACCCATGCGGCAGGGGAGACCCCGGCGGCCGCAGCGTGAGCAGCGACCGATCGAGGTGCGTCGATGTTGTAGTCCGGGCGAGCCTCGGCCCCCATCGGATAGACGTGGTTCGCGTCGTACCAGAGCCCCTTTGCCTCGCCTTCGGCCAGCAGGTCGGCGCGGGTGGACGGGTCCTTCAGGGCCGCGACTCGTTCGGCGTGGGACGGGAGTGCCATCAGCGCGCCCCAGGCTTTACCCGCGATCGGCGGGACCTGATGAAGCCCCATCAGCATGCCGCTCGGCCGAGTCATGCAGATGCCGGAGATCCGCCCTGCAGCCATGCGGGTCTCGGTCAGGAAGCGATCCCACATCTCGACCACGCGCATGTCGTTTCCCGAGGTGGATGTGCCGACGCCGCTGGAGAACAGCACGTCGCCAGCCCGGTCAGCCATCGCCTTCAGGAGCTCGAATTCGTGTCCGGCCTTGGTGTCGAAGTCGAGCACGGCTTGGAACAGCCCGCCGCCGGCGTCGTTCATGCCATCGGCAATGGCGAGGTACTCGTCGATCGACGAGAAGGTGCCCGGCACGCACCGGCCGTCGGGCACCCGGTGGCCGAGCAGGCGAGACGTCGAGTAGCCGACCGCACCGCCGGCGACGGACTCGGCCGCAATGTCACGCATCTGGCCCAACTCGTCCGGCGTGGGCTCTTGGGTCTCGCTGAGGGATCGTTCGCCCATGACGTGGTAGCGGACGGCGCAGTGGCCGACCATGCCGACCACATTGAGCGCCGGACCCATTCGTTCGACCGAGTCGAGATACTCCGGAAACGTCTCCCAGTCCCACGGGATGCCATCGAGGATCGCCTCACGAGGAATGTCCTCGACGCTCTCCATCATCTCCGCGAGATACGACCGATTGTCGGGAGCGACGGGCGCGAACGTGACGCCGCAATTCCCCATGAGCACCGTGGTCACGCCATGCCACGACGACGACGTCATGAACGGATCCCAGCCGATCTGGGCATCCATGTGGGTGTGGAGGTCGACGAAGCCAGGAGTGACTGCGAGGCCGGTCGCGTCGATCTCGCTCTCGGCCGTCGCGTCGGCCAGATCGCCGATCGCGGTGACCCGGTCGCCATCGATTGCGATGTCGGCTTCCACCGCGGCGGCGCCGGTGCCGTCGTGAACGGTGCCGTTTCGAATGATCAGGTCGTGTGCCATACGTCCATCCTCACTCGGTCGCAGCCTCGGTCACGACGTCTTGGAGTCCTTCCCACTCGTCCCAGATGTTGCACATCGCGTGCTTCGAGCGTTCCCATGGGTCGTTTCCGGGTTCGAAGTCGAGCCACTCGCCGAGCCAACCCCGGTCGGGGTGATCGGACATGCCGGTGACAACGACATCGGGCTGGCGCTTCTTGTTGCGGATGCGAAACACCATCGTCTTGCGCGACTCGGTGCCGTTGACGTTCATCGAGCCGGAGTGGGGGATCTGATATGTCGCGATGAGGGCGTCGCCCGGCTCCATGAAGATCGGCGTCGGGCGTGGCCAGCGGCGACCGTCGGGCGTGGTGTCGGAGGTGTCATCGATGAACTGCGCCTGGACGGTCGGCGGCACGTAGACGAGGCCACACCGGTTCGGCGCGTCGTGGTCGAGCCGGGCCCACCCGGGCCCTTCCGGGCCGAGATGGTTGTTGATCGACCGCTGCTCGCGCAGGAAGGTCTGCATCGCGTGGTGCCCGCCAGGGAAGACGTTCGTCTGTCCGTAGCCCTCCATCGTCTGGTCGCTGAGCGCGACGAAGACGAACGAGGTGAAGCTGCCGAGGGCGAGCGTCATCTCGGGGTCCTGAAAGAGCGGTGTGAAGTTGCCGCCGATCACGTCGGCGCTGCGCCCGAGATCGCCCTTCGGGCCCCTCGTCATGTAGCGGGCGTAGATCTCCTCCGGGGTGCCCTGCTGAATCTCGTGAACCTGTGGCCCGTCGAACATCGTGAGCATGCCGTCGATGTGAATCTGCGCGTTGTAGTACGGCATGTCGCAGGTGCGGTAGCCGAACGCGTTGAACGTCTCGTCCGGCTCGCTGCGTTTGATCAGCCCCATCTGACAGGCGGACGGCGGATCGAAGTCCCCGATGGCGTCGCGCAGAATTGGCGTGAGCTCCGACTGATTGATCAGGTCGGTCATCTCGGGCTCGTAGCCCAGGTACTCGCCCTTCTCCGCACGGGCGATGCGGTCCAGCGCCGCGTCGACGATCCGAGGCGCGACCGCGGCTTTCGCGACGACATAGCCGTCGCGGTACAAGGCCCGCTTCTCATCGAGGGTGAGCACGCGCGTCATCCCTTGAGGGTGCCCGAGATTGTGAGGTGCCGTCGAGTCGATGTCAGGAGAGCTCGAGCGTTGCGGTCGACAGCAGTCCGGACTCGGTGGAGGCGGTTGCTGTTCGCTTCCCGCCGAAGAGCCAGACCGAGACGGACGGGTCGGCCGCCGCGTTCTTCATCCACTGTGAGCCGGCCCGCACGGTGGAAACGGTCACCGTGTTGCCGACGCGTCCGGCGACAAGTGGTACCTGACGGAGCCGGCCGCTCGAGCGTCCGGTCGTCTCGAGAACCACGATGCCGAGACCGACCGGTAGCGGGTTGGCGATCCCGGCCTTCACCGCGGGCAGCACGACGCGGTTCAACGCCCGGAAGGCATCTCTGGTCGCCGTTCGGCGAAGTTCGCTGAGCTGGGGGAGTGCCATGGGATCACCTCTGCGCCAACGCTACCGGCGCGAGCCAGGGCCGAGGCCTACTCGCGAGGGTCCTCGATCTCCACTGTGTTGAGCGCGGGGATATCGCCGGAGAGCATGTCGAGGGCGACGGTCTGCAGGAACGGCTTCGGCATCACGCATTCCGCGCACTCAGCGGTGTCGAGCACCAGGCGAATCGAGATCGAGTCAGCGGTGGTGGCGACGAGTTCGACGCTGCCACCGTCGGCCTCGATGAGCTCGCGAACGGGAGCCAGAGCGGTCTCGGCGGTCGACGGGTCGATCATTGTGCGTTCGCTCCGGTCGGGGCTGACTTCAGGCCTTCGTCGTTGGCCGGTCGGCTGCGGGAGAGGAAGGCGCCCGCGTCGGTCAGGATGAACTGGCCGGTGATGCAGCGAGCGAGATCGCTGGTGAGAAAGGTGGCCAGTCGGGCCAGCTCGTCGTGCTCAACCTGGCGGCGGAGGGGAGTGGAGGCGGTGATGGCCGCGGCGCGCTCCTCGGTGAACGCCCACGCAACCGTCTCGGTCAGAGTGGTTCCCGGTGCCATCGCCAACACCCGGATGCCTTCTGGCCCGAGCTCGACCGCCATCGAGGTGATCAGATGGTTGATGGCGGCCTTCGCGGCGGCGTAGATCGAGTTGTACGGCGACGGGCGGGTGGTCTCGCCTGAGGTGACGAAGAGAATGACGCCCCCACCGGCAGAGCGCATGTGCTCGGCCTCGGCCCGTCCGCAGAGCGCAGCAAGCACGAGGTTCTGGTCGATGATGTCTCGCCAGTCGTCGCCGCGGTAGTCCACGAACGGCTTCACGCCTCGACCGGGCGGCAGCATCCCGATGTTGTTCACGGCGACGTCCAACCGGCCGAGCTGGGCGACCGCGGCGGCGACCATTGCGTCCACTGCATCGTCGTCACGGCAATCGGCGACCAGCGGGACGGCGGTGCCTCCCTCCGCTTCGATCTCGGCGACAACGGCTGCTGCCTTGTCCTCGCGGATGTCGTTCACGCCGATGGCCGCGCCCGCCCGCGCGAGCCAGAGAGCGACCTCACGGCCGATTCCCGCACCGCTCCCGGTCACGAGTGCTGCCTTTCCGGCGTGGTCGATCTCGATGGTCATGTCAGCCTCCCGTCAGCAGCGCGAGCGTCTCTTCGACCGCAGCGTCGGCCCACTCGCGAACCGTCGTTTCATCGGTGCCGCCGAGCGGGTGGTCGACCTGGACGATGCGCGCATCCGGACGGCCGAGCGACGCCGCGACCTGGTCGGTGAGCATGCGGAACTTCGTGGTGGTCAGAACGACGGTGGGCGTGCCGGCGGCTTCCAGCTGGACGAGGTCGTGGACACTCCACGACGTGCAGCTACCTCAATCGGCCGAGCCGGTGAGAACGACGTCGACCTCCTTCTCGAGGCGGGCGATCACATCGTCCGGCGCGGCGAGAGCGGCGTTCTTCGTTTCGACCGGGCTGACCGTCGCGCCGGTGCGCTCGGCGATTCGCTCGGCAATTTGTGCGAGCAACACGCCTGCGTTGGGCTTTGTGTTGTCGAGGATGCCGATACGGGCACCGCTCATGACGGAGCGAGGGGCCGCGAGCGGTCCGGGTGCGTCGCCGATCTCTCCATCGGGTGTGTAGATGCGCATGTCAGTGCTCCTCGATCGGGATCGTCACGCTCTTCGTCATGCCCCAGCTGGGCACGACACAACTGTGCTTGCCGGCGCCGCCGACCACCAGCACCTTGATGTTCTCGGGGTGCCCGGTCATCGGGACGGCGGCGTCGTCCGGCAATGCTCGCTGCCACGGTTCCCACGCGAGAAGGTTGAACGCGGCGCGCAGTTCACTGGCCGGCATGCGGGCCTTCTGGAACAGATAGGAAGCGACATCGCTTCGGGTCCAGCCGGCATCGGCGCAGGCGGCGGCGTGCTCCGGGCACAGCGCGACGAAGTACTCGCCCTGCGCGATCGGTGCGTTGTTCTGGCCGAGCGAGGTCATCGCGGACGCGAGCTTGTCGAGGATCGCGGCTGGGTCGGCCGACTCCATGTCGTGTGCGTTGTGCGGCGCCTCGCCGCAATGAACCGTGACGGCGGACGGGGAATCGAGGCCGACGGAGCGGGCGTAGCCACCCCACGGCGACTCTGCCATGTTCTCGGCGACGCAGAACGAGTACTTCGCGGGGCCGCCCTGCGTTGACGCATCGCCTGGGCCCGGAATCGCACCGGCAATGTGAAGCAGTATGAGACGAACGGCGCGACCGGTTGTCGCGTTGGCGCGGTTGCCGGGGCCGAACGCACCGAGTCCGCTGTTGAACCCCGCCCGCTCGGCGATCTCGCCGTGCACGATGAGCAGCGGTGCGACGGGATGGGTGGTGGCGTTGACGCCGCGGAGGTTCATCTCCGGAGCGGCGAGCGCGCGTACCGCGGCGATGAGGACCGGGAGCTGCGCCGGTGCGCAACCGGCGAGGACCGCGTTGACGGCGATCATCCGTCTCGTGGCTGCACCCGAGCGCGGGGGCAGGATCGCGACTACGTCATCCGGGTCACCGGGGGCGCCGGCGAGCATCGCGTCGACGCGCGCCTCGGTGGGGGCGACCATCGGAAGGCCGTCGCCCCAACCTCGAGCGGCGTAGGCGTCCATGATCGCGATCGGGTCGTCGTCGACGTCGGTGAACGTGGCGCTGTCTGCAGACATCAGGCGTAAGTCTGATACATTTAGACACGAACGGCAACCCCTGAAGGAGTATCGGTGGCTGCACGAGTCGGGATCAGCCGGCAGGACGTGGTGGAAGCGGGCGTGTCGTTGCTCGCGGAGACCGGGCCCGAGGGCCTTTCGCTCAGCGCAGTCGCCCGCCGGCTCGGTATTCGCACGCAATCGCTCTACGCCCACGTCGACGGGCTCGACGGTCTCCGTCGCTCGCTGGCGGTGCTCGGGCTTGGTCGACTGTGCGACGACGTCACCGCTGCAGCGCTCGGCGTGGACGGACGAACCGCGATCGACCGGATCATTCGGGCTCATCTCGCCCTCGCAACCTCATCTCCGGACCTGTACGACCTCTCGATCCACCCGCCGGGCGACGATCCCGAGTTGACCGCGGCGGTTGCTGACGCCGGCGTGCCTCTGTCGACCGTGCTCACCTGCCTGCATGTCCTCGACGACGATGCTGTCCACTGGACCCGGCTGCTTCTGGCGAGTGTCTCTGGCTACGCCCGGCTGTGCGGCAGCGGACGGTTCGCGTTGCCAGTCGACGACGAGGGCACAGCCGAGCGGCTCGTCGAGATGCTCGTTGCCGCATTGCCGACAGCTGTACCAAGCTGAGGCCATAGCGAAGACGAACATGGAGCGGCTCGAGGAGATCGTGGCGGAGCTGGCCGATGCCGAGAAGGTGATCATCGAAGCGTGGGGCGACGAACCCACGTTCCGAGTGCGGAACAAGAACTTCATCTTCTGCAGTCAGGATGCGACGAGCATCTCGTTCAAGCTGCCGAAGGAGGAGACGATCGCTGTCGTTGCTTCCGACGAGAAGGCGCTCGAGTGCGGCTGCGGGCTCGGGCGTCATGGCTGGGTCAGCCTCGACCTGCCCAATCGAAGTTCGAAGGCGCGGTGGACGGAGGTCCGCGAGTGGATCCGCACGAGCTACACGATGGTGGCGCCGAAGACGCTTGCCCGCGTGGTGCTCGAAGAGGACGGGGTCAGCGCCGAGTAAGGCGATCCCACGACCCGTCGGCGTCTTGTTCCCAGAGCGTGATTTCCCAGTTGGCCTCGAGCGATGGGTCCAGGTCCGCGGCGATTCGGGCTACCTCGTCGATGTCGCCATCGCCATAGGCGATGTTCAGATGGAGCCAGTCCTTCGGCCGGAGTGGATCGTCGTCGATATCGAGCACGTGCTGTTCGACGAAGGCGGTGGTGCTGTCGAGCAGCCACGACGACGAGAGTTCGAGCCCGACCCACTCCGGTGAGAGCCGGAGCTGATCGACCGTCACGCGGCCGCTCGTCGGGCTGACTGCGGCTACTTCGTCGAGGATGCGCTCGAGGACGTTTCGCTAGCGCTGGAAGAATCCGGTCAGCGTGCAGTGAGGTGGATATGTCTGGGCCGTTGTCGGCGCTCGCTCGGCGAATTGCGCGAAAAGGCGGTCGAGTTCCTCCGCCAGCGGCCCCGTGGGCGTCGCGTAGAGGATCAGTTCCGCGCGGCTCATGGCGCCAACATTGCCACTCGACCGTCCACGATCGCGGCGCGCACACGAGCGTCGCGGCTCGCGGTCGCCGGTTCGACCACGATCAGATCGCCAAGTCGGCCGGTCTCGATCGCGCCACGATCGTCGAGCCCTGCGACCCGCGCCGGCGTGGCCGACACCGTCGCCCAGGCCTCTGCGAGCGGCACGCCCATGTCCATCAGGACGAACGGTGCTTGCAGAAGCGAGGGGTAGTGATAGTCGGAGCAGAGGAGATCCGGAGCTCTGGCGGCCCACGCGTCGGCCACGGACAGGTTGCCGAGATGGGACCCACCCCTCACGAGGTTGGGGGCGCCGAGAAGGACTGGGATGTCGTGCGTCCGGCACTCATGAGCCAGTTCGATCGAGACCGGGAACTCGGCGAACCGGACGCCCAACCTGAGATCGCGGGCGAGATCCTCGTCATCCGCCGGGTCGTGGCACGCTGTGGCGACGCCGGCATCGGCGGCTACCTCGGCGAGGCGGGTTTCCTGGGTCTGCCCGTCGGGGCGACGGCTGATCGCCTCGTCCTGCAGGTCCTGGAGCTCGTCTCGGCTCACGCCGGACCGCTGGACCCGCTGATCGCTGAGGCCCTTCACCAGTTTGATCCCACCGGTCGTGTGGTCGTTGTAGGAGACCATCGACACCTTGCGAGTCGAGACCCAGGCGAGCAGCTCTTCGAAGTCGTCCGTGTTGCACGTCTCGTGCCGAACGTGGACCTCGAGCCGCGGTGGCCGGTCGACCGAGCCGTCCGTCGCCAACTCGTCGACGAGATCACGGAGACGCTCGCGGCTACGGAGGCCGGGCTCCCAGCCGTCCGTGACCGAGAGGAACGCCGTGGTGATCCCCTCAGCGAGGAGCTGGCCTCGAGTCTCGGCGACCGCGCGAGCGACGGGCATGAAAACCGACGGGCGGGGCATGATCGCCCGCTCGAACGCGTCGCCGTGGACGTCGATGATTCCGGGCAGGACGAGCGCCCCCGTCGCGTCGACCTCGGTGTCGCCTGTCGCAATGGGTGAGACGGAAGCGATCGTCGCGCCGTCGCACGCGACGTCGGTCCGTTCGGTGGCGCCGTCGGCGAGCAGGACGTTGCCGCCCTTGATGACCAGCCTGTTCACGGCTTCAGAAACTACGCCCAGCGCCGTGGTGGCGCCCAGGGTTTTTGGTCACGGTCGACGGCGAGCGACGGCATCGAGCTGAGGCTCCATACGGAGGGTGTCAGCCGCGTCCACGCCTGTTCCGGGCGCCACCAACCCATCGAGCGCGTCGAGCATGTCGGCGTCGAGATGGACGTTGGCCGACGCCAGGGCGTCGTCCAACTGCTCCGGCGTGCGAGGGCCGATGATGACCGACGACACGGCCGGATGCTCAGCGGCCCACGCGTGGGCGACGTGCGACATCGGCAGGCCCGCGGCATCGCAGAGTTCGCTGAAGCGGTCCAGAAGGTCGAACTTCCGCTGGTTCTCCGAACGTTCGAGATCCCAGCGGTCGCCGCGGTCTCCCATACGGTCGCCACGCGAGCCGTCCGGAATGCCATCGTCGCGGGTGTATTTGCCGGTGAGCCAGCCGCTGTTGAGCGGGCCGTACGTCATCACGCCGATCCCGAGCCGCTGGCACGCGGGCAGGACATCGCTCTCGATCGAGCGCGCGAAGAGGTTGTAGAGCACCTGTTCGGACCGGATGCGGACGTGGCCCCGGGCGTCCGAGATGTGGCGGGCTTCGACGATCCACTCGGCCGGGGTCGCGGACATCCCCGCGTAGCGGATCTTGCCGTCCCGCTGGAGTTGGCCGAGCGCGGACAGCGACTCGTCGAGATCGAGCGTGTGGTCGCGCCGGTGGAGTTGGTAGAGATCGATGTAGTCGGTGTCGAGTCGACGGAGGCTGTCCTCGACCGCCTTGATCAACCAGCGCCGCGAACCTCCTTGGTGATTCGGATCTCGGCTCATCGGGATGTACGCCTTGGTGGCCAGGACCACGTCGTCGCGCCGGCCGGCGAGCGCCTTGCCGACGATCTCTTCGCTGACGCCGCGGCTGTAGGCATCGGCCGTGTCGACGAAGTTCACGCCGCCGTCAAGCGCGGTGTGGAGCATCCCGATGCACTCGGCTTCATCGGTGTTCCCCATCGGGCCGAACATCATGGCGCCGAAGCAGTACTTCGAAACGCTGACGCCGGTTTGGCCGTAGTGACGAGTTTCCATGCTGCGACCCTAGGCAGCCGTGGCGTCAGCCGACCAGAGCGAGTAGGCCGTCATCGTTCCACTGGTATTCGAAGTAGAACCACTTCTTCTTCGCCGACCCGGTCTCGATCTTGAACGCGGCGATCAATCGCTCGCCGTCGGTCTTCAGATAGATTGAGCCCCAGACCGAGACGTTCGTTCGGCCGAGCCGCTCGATCTCGTCGGCGAGTTCCTGCCCGAGAGCGGGGTCGGGCGTGTCGCTCTCGGCCGCCTTCTTCACCTTGCGCATCAGCTTCTCGACCGTCTCCTTGTCCTCCCGCTCCCGGGTTGAGCGCTGGAGCTCGGTTGACAGAATCAGCGGCTTCTTGCCGCGACCGAACGTGCCGAAGCGTCCGAGCATGTCAAGCCGAGGATGGATGTTGCTGTCCTCGTCGGACGAGATCACGAACGTCGCGGCATTGACGGCCCGGAGGAACGCATCCGTCACTTTCTCGGACCCGTGGTGACACGCCTTCATGACGTCGGAACGGAAGGTCTTCGACGCGTCGGCGATCATGTCCTCGTACATCTGGCTTCCCTCCTTCGGGTACTCGTCGAGGCCCGTGTAGTGGCTGAGGAGGAACTTCTCGGCCCGGTCGTTCAGATCGCCGCCGAACAGCACCTTGAACCGGCCGATCGTGAGCTTCATCAGCGCTGAGTGGCCGTTTTTGGTCTCGCCGTAGCTCCCGAGCTTTCGGAGACGAGGCACGCCGGCCTTCGACTCGACGACGGGGCCAAGGATCTCGATCGTGTAGCCCCGCTCGTCGTCCGGGCCCGAACTCACACCGGAGACCTTCCAGATCGGCGCCGAGTCACTCGGCCCGATCGAGCTCCCGTTCAACAATGACGCGTCGATCGAGCCCGGGAAGTGGGATGCCGGCAACACCTTGCGCCTCGCCCGCTTCGACCCCGATCGCGGCGCAAACGGCGGCGCTGAGCCGATCACCGATCTCGTGACGGTGGACTGACGGCTACGCCCGGCTCGGGATCTGGGCTCGAGTGAACTGCATGACCCCGTCGTCGAGCGGCCCCTCGCGGAATAGCTTCTTGTCCTCGCTGTAGCGCTGCGTATTCAGCCACGGCTCGCGGTCGCCCTGCTTGGGGAGCATCGGCATCATCCGTGTCATGTAGCCGGACGAGAAGTCGTCGATGAACGGTCGCCTTGGCATGTCGCCGTCGGTTGCCCGCAACATCGGCACACACATGTCGGTACCGGTCGCCTGCATGTGATTGACCAGACGGCACACATACTCACACGTGAGATCGGCGCGGAGAGTCCACGAGGCGTTGATGTAGCCGAAGCTCGAGACGAGGTTGGGCACGTCGGAGTAGGCGAGGCCCTTGTAACTCCAGGTCTCGGCGAAGTCGATCTTCTCGCCGTCGACCTCGAAGTCGGCCTCGCCGAGCGTGACGAGCTGCAGGCCGGTGGCCGTGATGATGATGTCGGCATCGAGGTGCTCGCCGGATGCGAGCTGGATGCCGGTCTCGGTGAAGGTCTCGATCGTGTCGGTCACCACGCTGGAGGTGCCGGCTCGCAGCGACTCGAAGAGATCGCCGTCGGGCACGAGACACATACGCTGATCCCACGGGTTGTAGCTCGGCGTGAAGTGGGTGTCGACGTCGTAGTCCTCGCCGAGTTCCTTTCGGACCTGCTGCAGGAGCCGCTTCTTGATGCGGTCGGGACGGGTTCGCGTCTGCTTGTAGAAGAACTCGGTCATGCCGGAGTTCTTCTTGCGGGTCAGGGCGTAGGCCGCCTTCTCGGGGAGGAACTTCTTCAGGACCTTGTTGATGGGGTCGACCGACGGAGCCGACACGACATACGTGGGGGAGCGCTGGAGCATCGTCACGTGGGCCGCGGTGTCGGCCATCGCAGGAACGAGCGTGACCGCCGTGGCCCCGGAGCCGATGATCACGACCTTCTTGTCCGAGTAGTCGAGATCCTCCGGCCACCGCTGCGGGTGGATCACCGCGCCCTGGAACCGGCCTCGGCCCGCGAACTCGGGCTCGTAGCCGCCCTTGTAGGAGTAGTAGCCGCTGCACATGAAGAGAAAGTTGCCCGTGACCGTGCGGGTCTCACCGGTTTCGGGGTTGTCGGTGGTGAGCGTCCAGCGGGCGTCAGCGCTCGACCATTCGGCGTTCGTCATGAGCTGGTTGAATTGGATGTGGGGCTCGATGCCGTTCTCGGCAACCGTCTCGCGGAGGTACGACATGATGGATGGGCCGTCGGCGATGGACTTCTCCGCAAGCCACGGCTTGAAGCCGTAGCCGAGCGTGTGCATGTCGCTGTCGGAGCGGATGCCGGGATAGCGGAACAGGTTCCAGGTGCCGCCGATGTCGCCTCGACCTTCGAGAATGGTGAACGTGCGATCGGGGCTCAGCGTCTTCAGGTGGTAGGCGGCGCCGATACCGGAGATCCCGGCGCCGACGATGACGACATCGAAGTGTTCGGTCGAAGACATCCCGAGAGTCTGCCAGCCACCGGTGAGCATGGCGAAGCAAGCAGTGTCGTCAGCCGCCGCCGATGTCGACGTTGTAGGCCTCGTAGACGAGGTTCGCGCCCCTTTGGCGGTGCCGTGAGATCGCGCGCAGCGCGTCGACGGTTGCTTCCCGAATCTGTTCGACCAGCAGCGCATCGCACTCGCCGTCGCACCCGCGCACGAGCGCAGAGGTGGCCTCGAGATCTGCGGTGATCGAGATGTGTTCGTGCTCCATCCGCCGCACGCCGTTGGCGACGCGCGGTGTGTCGTGGATCAGCCGGGGAAGGAGTCTGTCCTCGGACTCGACTTCGTCGACGTGCGCGGCGAACGCGTACTGCAGACCCTGAAGCGAGTCCGCGACCCGCATCGTCCACTGCGGATCCGAACCCGGTCGGGCGAGAATCTCCTCGATCAGGTCGGCGGCATCCCCGAGCGCCGTGCGGCGGACGCGGGCTTGGTCGAGGGCCTCATTGGTCGTCGTCAGATCGATCTCTGGCGTGTTCTCTTCGTTGTCATGGCGCGACTTCAGCGACATCGAACGTGACGTCTGTCACGCTCTAGGCATGTTGATCAGCGAGGTGCTCCGCAAGAAGGGCTCGGAGGTCGCGACTGTGGCCCCCGAGACCACGATCGAGGCAGTCGTCGAATCGCGCGCGCAGTTCGGTGTGGGCGCGCTCGTCGTGTTGATCGACGGCAGTTCGGTCGACGGGATCATCTCGGAACGCGACATCGTCCGCGCCCTCGCGACCGACGGCGCGAGCACGCTCGCGAAGACTGCCGCCGACCTGATGACAGCCGAGGTGGTGAGCTGTGCAGAGGACGCGACCATCGAGCAGCTCATGGCAGAGATGACGGAGCGCCGCATCCGCCACGTTCCGGTCACGACCGACGGCCAACTGGTCGGCATCGGCGACGTCGTGAACGCGCGCGTTCACAACCTCGAGATCGCCACCGAAAGCCTGACCAACTACATCTCCGGCTACTAGTTCTGTCACGGGGGGTCTGACCCCGCGTAACAGAAGCGTCAGCGCATTCGGCGTTCGACGTATTCGGCCCAGCCGTCGGCCATCTTCAGGAGCTCCGGGTCAGAGTCGAGCAAGGGCTGGAACTTCTCGCGAGCCAGGCGCCGCTTCTCCGGGATGTACTCGGTCGGCCAGTGCCCCTCGTGGGGCTCGTAGCCCTTGAGCACGTTGCGGGCGACGGTGGCCTTGTGGACTTCGTCGACGCCGTCGGCGATTCCCATCGTCGGCGCGGCCGAATACATGTCCTGCAACGGCGTCAGGCTGGTGGTGCCGAGTGAACCAAGGATGTGCAGCGCGTTGAACGAGACGTCGCGCAGCGTCTTGGCCATCGTGAACTTCACCGCGGCGATGTCGGTGCGGGTCTCCTGGGTGGACGAGTTGTCGATCTTCCAGGCGGTCTCCAGGACGAACAGTCGCAGCATGCGGATCTGCGCATAGCTGTCGGCGATCTTCTCCTGCACCATCTGGTGTTCGCCGATGATCTTGCCGTGCGACTCGCGACTGAGGGCTCGCTCGCACATCATGTCGAAGGCCAGCTTGCAGTTCGAGATGGTGCGCATCGCGTGGTGAATCCGCCCGCCGCCGAGCCGCCGTTGGGCCAGCACCTTGGCGCCGTCCTCCGGTCCGAGCAGATGATCGGCCGGGATCCGGACTTCGTTGTAGATGATGTGGTTGTGGTTCCGTGGGTAGGGCTGGATCTCGACGCCGGGGGTCCTGCGGGGCACCACGAACATGCCGTTGGTGCACATGACGAACAAGATGTCGGCGATGCGTCCGGCGCTCGTGAACCACTTCTCGCCATTGATGACCCACTCGTCTCCGTCGCGCGTCGCGTGGGTTGTGAACAGGTTCGGGTCGGAGCCGCCCTGGGGCTCCGTCATCGAATACGCCGACCACATCTCCTGGTTGAGCATCGGCGTCAGCCAGCGCTCCTTCTGTTCGTCCGTACCGTACGCCGCGAGGAGTTCCATGTTGCCGGTGTCGGGCGCAGCGCAGCCGAAGAACTGCGGAGCGCTGCCATAGCGACCGAGGATCTCGTTGAGCAGGCCGAGCTTCAGCTGGCCGAAACCGGGACCGCCGAGCTCCTCATCGAGAAAGAGCGCCCAGAGACCCTGTGCCTTGATCTGGTCCTGGAGATCGGTGACCATCGCCTTGATCTTCGGATCCGGGTTGCGGACCGCATACGGGAAGACCATGTCCAGCGGCTCGATCTCCGTCTTGCAGAAGTTCTCGACCCAGTTGAGCTTCTCCTGGAATTCGGGTTCGGTCGAGAAGTCCCAAGCCATCGTGTGTCTCCATTGCTAAGTCGAGCAGCACCAAGGTCTAGCGCTCCGACGGCCGGGACGGCGAACGGGGCTCAGCTCGCCCAGACGTCGCTGCGCAGCAGTCGCGCCCACCGGTTCGACGGAAGGTCGGGCCGCAGCGAGGCGAGCCCGGTGCCGTATTTGCTGACCTTCGCCGGCCGGATGCGGTTGCGCCACAGCAGGCGGTCGACCTCGCTCGCGCGGTCAGTCGTCTTCGTCTCGACGATTGCCGGCCGCAAGACCCGCTGCGCGCCGTTGACCGGAAGGCTGAACGCCACCTCGCGGTCGATCGTGAGTCAAGCGACGTCGCCGACCAACAGGGTGCTGCGGCCGAAGCGGGTCGTGAGCTTCTCGCCGAGGTCGCTGGACGCCACCTCCTCGCCGAGGATGCCGGCCACGATCTCGCGCTCATCGTCGCCGAAGCGGTGATCGTCGCCCTCGTACTCGAAGCGATGCTTCACGGTGATGCCGCGCCGGCTGCGCTGCTTCACCTCGAGCCAGTTTCGCCCGCTGTCCACGTAGCGCCGCGTCCGGATCTTGTGACGGAAGGGTCGGCGTCGTGCGGTGTCGAGGAAGCTCCGGAGCTCGGGGGAGTCGTAGTACATCGTGTCGTACGCGAACTCCCGACGACCGTCGATCTCCAGCGCTCGACACAGCGGGCCGACGGCTTCGAGCACGCTCGGCAGCACCTCGAGGGGCACCAGGTACTTCCGGTCGCGCCGCGTCGTGAGCTCCGCTCGGTCGTTCAGCTCATCGAGGCTGACCGGCGCGAGCTGCTCGACCGCGGCGAGCGCAGTCACGACTTCTTCGACCGCCGGAGAGACAAACGGCGCTTTTGGCGGGCGGGAACGGTAGGCGTGGCGAGGCGACACCGGACCTCGGCGACCGTCGTGTCGTTGACGAGATCGGTGCGGCGGATCTTCACCGAGTGGATTGACGCGCCGAGGATCTCCTCGGCTCGCGCAATCAGGACGTCCTCGTGAGGAATCGCCTGGTCGATCGTGAGCACCTGGCGCCGGTAGCCGTTGAACATGCGGGGGTGATCGAAGATGTACATGAGGGCGACCAGCGCCACCGTCAACGCTGGTCCCAACCAGTCGTCGGCGATCTCGAGACCGCCGAGCAGCCCGAGTGACAATGCCTTGAAGTAGTAGGCGATCTCGGACTGATCGAGCTCCGCGGACCGGAGGCGAATGATGGAGAGAACGCCGAACAGGCCGAGGCCGAGCCCGAAGCTGACCTGGACACTGGACAGCGCCTGGGAAACGGCCAGGACGCCAGCGTTGAGCGCAATGTAGGCAAGCGCGAGATCGCGTCGTCGATAGCGGGGGAAGTAGATGAACACGACCAGAACGAAGATCGCGATGCCATCGACGATGAACGGAATGGAACTGTGCACGAAACTCTTTTTGGGCTGCCACCAGCGCGAACCGAGGTTGAACGGTGGCTGAACACCGCTCTGGGTTAGGAACGCGGACCTGTCAGACAGCACCGATGCATCGGTCAGCTCGACGAGTATTCGGGGGCTGGCCGTCGTCGGCTGGCCCCGTCGCCGTACGCGAGCGACGATGAGGTCATGACGACACCAGCAATCTCGATCGGCCTTCCGCCCAGCCCCGACGCGCCGGATCTCGCCGCGCTCGCTGAGGAGCTCGGCTTCGAGCGGCTGTGGCTCTATGACTCCGCCGCGCTCTATGAGGACATCTGGATCCATCTCGGCCTCATAGCCGAGCGCACATCAATAATCGGTCTCGGCACGGCGGTGATCGTGCCGAACCTTCGCCACGTCATGACCACCGCATCGGCTGTCGCGACGGTCGCCCGCCTTGCTCCGGGTCGTCTTCAGGTCGCGATCGGAACCGGCTTCACGGCCCGAATGGTGCTGAACAAGGGGGCGCTGTCCTGGGCGACCACGGAGACGTATGTGCGGCAGCTCCGCGGTCTACTCGCGGGTGAGGTCGTGGAGATCGCAGGCGAGCAATGCCAGATGAACCACCATCCGGCGATGAGCGATCCGCGGCCGATCGACGTTCCGCTCATCCTCTCCGCGCTCGGTCCGAAGGGCCAGGCGATCGCCGCGGAGATCGCGGACGGCGTTATGCATGTCGCTCCGCCCGACGCGGCGACCGGTGGTCGCCACATCCACATGATCAACGGCACGGTGCTCGACGACGGAGAGGCGCAGGACTCGCCGCGTGTCGTGGATGCCGTCGGCCCCTGGGAGGTGCTCGGCTGGCACGGGGCCTGGCACATGGCCGGCGAAGAGATCGCGGCGATGCTTCCGGGTGGCGCAGACTGGGTCGAGCGAGTCAACACCGATCGTCCGGAGGGTGAACGCCATCTGGCGGTCCATGAGGGCCACTGCTCACACGTCACCGACCGGGACATGCCGCTGCTCGCCACGAAGGGGTCTGCAGAGGATCCGTGGAGTGGCTGGGTCGGCGAGGCCGCAGATATTCGCGCCCGAGTCGAGGCGGCCGGAGAGGCCGGTTCTACCGAGATTCTCTACACGCCTGCCGGCTCGGATCTCGAACGTGAGATCCGTGCGTTCGCCGCAGCGACCCTCTAGGTGAGGCAGCCGTAGACCACGTTGCGTAGCTCACGTCGCAGTGGGTACTGACTGCTCGGGACCTGCTGCGTCATCACCACGCAGATCACCTCTTCCTCAGGGTCGACCCAGAAGCCGGTGCTGGCTGCGCCGCCCCAGGCGAACTCGCCGTCACTCGCGATGATGCGGTTGGTGGGCGTGTCGACGAGGACGGAGAAGCCGAGGCCGAATCCCATCCCGGTCATCTGGGCCTCCGCGAAGGTCTGGGCGAGCCACATGTCTGCGACGGTCTTGCCATCTGGGAGGTGATTGCGCGTTGCCACCTGCAACGTCTTTCGACCGATGACCCGCTCGCCGTCGAGCTCACCGCCGTTCAGGAGGGCCTGGCAGAACCGGAGGTAGTCGTCGATCGTGCCGACCATGCCGCCTCCGCCGCCTTCGAATGTGGGCGGTGCCTTCCCGGGTGACGTCTCCGGGTCATCGATCAGGAACAGCTTCTCGTCGGGTGTCGCGGCGTAGTTCGCCGACAAGCGGTCGTGCTGGTGTTCTCGAACCCAGAAGGCCGTTTCCGTCATGCCGAGAGGGCCCGTGAGGTGCTCATCGAGATACGCACTCAACTGCTGACCGGACGCGACCTCGATGACGCGACCGCAGACATCGGTGGAAATCGAGTACTGCCAGTGGTCGCCGGGGGAGTACACGAGCGGGAGTTCGGCGAGAACGTCGCACACCTCCTCGAGCGTGCGAGTCTCGCGTCCGAAGACGCCGACGCCGTTGGCCGTGTAGATCGTGTCGACCGGGCCGGACTCCAGGAATCCGTAGGTGAGGCCGGAGGTGTGACGAAGGAGATCGACGACCTGCATCGGCCGGTCGACCGGCCGGGTGTCGAACGAGTCGGCATCGCCCGAGACATAGACCTCGGTGTCGGCGAAGGCCGGGATGTAGTCGCTCACCGGATCCTCGAGCTTGACGATTCCCCGCTCGACGAGTTGGAGCAGCCCGATCGACGTGATCGGCTTCGACATCGAGAACAGCCGGAAGACGGTGTCGTCCGCGACCGGGGTCGCGCGCTCCATGTCCGCCATGCCGTAGACGTCGCGATAGACCTCCTCGCCGCGGCGATGAACAGCGACGACCGCACATGGCCACTTGCCCTCGTCCACGTAGCGGTGGGTGAGCTCGGCGATACGGGGCAAGCGGCGGGAGTCGAACCCGAGATCCTCTGGCGTCATGTCGCGCACGATACCCCTAGGACGTAACCTGCCCGGCATGACTCAGATCCTCGGACAGTTCTGCATCAACGTCGAAGACATCGACCGCGCGATCGAGTTCTGGGAGGGCGTGTGTGAGCTCGAGCTCCAACACCGCACCGAGATCCCCGCCGCGTTCGAGGCGGTCCTGCAGTCGCCACACGGCGGATCGCGCCTGCAGCTCGCGCAGCAGAAGGACCAGGACGGCCCGATCGACATGGGCACCGCGATGTGGAAGATCTACATCAACACCTCCGATTGTCAGGCGGTCTACGACCGAGCGATCGCCGCGGGCTGCGAGTCCGTCACGGAGCCGCAGAAGCTCGACCGGTGGCCGGTCACGGTCGCATTCGTGAAGGACTTCGACGGCTATCTCGTGGAATTCGTCGAGCACGCGGAAGGCACCCGTCCCGGCGTGCCGGATCCGAAGAAGGTCGGCTGATCCATGCCTGACCGTCCGTGGATCATGCGGACGTACTCGGGTCACTCCTCGGCTGCCGCGAGCAACGAGCTCTACCGGACCAACCTCGCCAAGGGGCAAACCGGGTTGTCCGTCGCGTTCGACCTGCCGACACAGACGGGCTACGACCCCGACCACGTCCTCGCCCGGGGCGAGGTGGGCAAGGTCGGTGTTCCTGTCACCCATCTGGGCGACATGGCCACGCTGCTCGAGGGCATCCCCGTCGACTCGATGAACACGTCGATGACGATCAACGCGCCAGCTGCGTGGCTCCTCGCCCTCTACATCGCCCACGCGGAGACCCAGGGTGTCTCCCGGTCCGCGCTTCGGGGCACCACACAGAACGACATCGTCAAGGAGTACCTCAGCCGCGGGACCTACATCTTCCCGCCTGAGCCGTCGAAGCGACTGATCGTTGACACGATGGCCTTCTGCGCAGCAGAGGTGCCGAAGTGGAACCCGATCAACATCTGCTCGTACCACCTCCAGGAGGCGGGCGCGACGCCCGTCCAGGAGATCTCGATGGCGCTCGCCACTGCGGTCGACGTTCTCGATGCGGTGCAGGCCTCGGGCCAGGTCGACGGCGACCGGTTCACCGAGGTGGTCGCGGCCGTTTCCTTCTTCGCCAACGCCGGCATCCGCTTCGTCGAGGAGACGTGCAAGATGCGGGCGTTCACGCAGATGTGGGGTCGCATCACCGACGAGCGCTACGGCATCACCGACCCGAAGGCCCGCCGGTTCCGTTATGGCGTGCAGGTGAACTCGCTCGGGCTCACTGCGGAGCAGCCGGAGAACAACGTGCATCGGATCGGGATGGAGATCCTCGGCGTCACGCTCTCGAAGGACGCCCGGGCCCGCTCGATTCAGCTGCCGGCGTGGAACGAAGCGCTGGGCCTGCCCCGACCATGGGATCAGCAGTGGTCACTGCGGATGCAGCAGATCCTTGCGCACGAGTCCGACCTGCTCGAGTACGACGACATCTTCGCCGGCTCGCATGTCATCGAAGGCAAGACCGCCGAGCTGATCGAGGAGGCCGGCGCCGCGCTCGACGAGATCGTCGAGGCAGGCGGAGCGTTCGCCAACGTCGAGGGGCTCAAGGCGCAGTTGGTGCGTTCGCACGCCGAGCGACGGGCGCGGATCGAGCGGGGCGATCTCACTGTGGTCGGGGTGAACGACTTCGTGGAGGCCGAACCGTCGCCGCTCGGTGGCGCGGCCAGCATCCTGCGAGCCGACCCTGCTGTGGAGGCGACCCTGATCGAGGCGCTCGGCGAGTGGCGGGCCGAGCGTGACCAAACCGCGGTCGACGGTGCGCTGGCCACGCTCGCCGATGCCGCGGCCAGCGAAGCGAATGTCATGGAGCCCTCGATCGCCCTCGCCCACGCGGGGGGCACCACGGGGGAGTGGGCCGACGTGCTGCGTGGGGCATTCGGCGAGTACCGCGGCCCGACCGGCGTTGCCGCGGCGGGGCCTCGTCCTGCCTCGTCGTCGCTGACGGCTGTTCGGACACGCCTCGGTGATGGACCGCCGCCCCGCGTTCTCGTCGCGAAGCCTGGCCTCGACGGACATTCCAATGGCGCCGAGCAACTCGCGCTCGCAGGACGCGACGCCGGGATGGAAGTGATCTACGTGGGAATCCGTTCGACTCCCGCGCAGATCGCTCAGGCTGCGCAGGAGGAGGACGTCGATCTGATCGGTCTGTCCATTCTCTCCGGCAGCCACGTGTCGCTCGTGCGCGACACCATGGCGGCGCTCGGCGAGACTGGCGTTGACGCGCCGGTCGTGGTCGGCGGCATCATCCCCGACGCTGACCATGAAGAGCTCCGAGACCTCGGCGTCCAACGCATCTACACGCCGGTGGACTACGACCTCGGCGTGATCGTCGGGGAGATGGCGGATCTCGCGATCGCACATCGGAGTTAGCGATGCGGGTCGCGTCCTACAACATCCGAAACGCCCGGGCGATCGACCCGACGTCGTGGTGGTGGCGCCGCCGCCGTCGGGTGGGCGACGTGATCGCCGATCTGGAAGCAGACGTCGTCTGCCTGCAAGAGGCGTACCCGTCGCAGATCCGCTACCTACAGCGGGGGCCGTTGGCGTCGCCCGAGTGGGAGTTCGTGGGCCGGGGTCGCAACGCCCGCGGGGGTGGCGAGGCCGTGCCGGTGTTCGCTCAGGCCGCCCGGTTCACTCTGCGAGACGGCCACACGCAGTGGTTCGGCTCCACTCCGCACGACCCGGGTACTCACATGACCGGCGCCGCGCACCCACGGATCAGCACGAGCGCGAGCTACGACGTGGTCGGACGCGAGCAGGCCGTCACGATCGTCAATCTACATCTCGATCACGCCTCGGCCGATCGTCGTGGGGCAAGCGTCGACCAGATCGTGTCCACGCTGCCCGAGGTCCGCGAGTCGCTTGTCGTCCTCGGTGACTTCAACGGTCCGCTCACCGAGTCGTGGAGTGAGGCCCTCCGGGGTGTGGGGTTTCGGTCTGTTCTCGAGGACGGCAGCGGGCCGACGGCCAACGGGTTCGGCGATTCGTCCGGTCAGCAACAGATCGACCATATCTTCGTCCGCGACGACGTGACCGTCCTTGATGCCCGGATCGTGACCGAGGCCGGCCATGCGTCGGACCACTACCCGGTCGTTGCCGACCTCGAGTTGTAGTCGGCTCACTCAGTCGAGAGCGTCGCGGAGCGTTTCGCCGAGTTCGCGGTAGAGCGCGGCTGCGGGAGATCGTCGTCGCCAGGTCAGGACGAGCTGTCGGGTCGGTGGCTCTCCCCGGAAGGGACGCACGACGATGCCGGTGCCATCGCGGGCTTCGACCGAGCGGGCGCTGCGGGGCAAGAGCGTGATGCCCATGCCGGCTGCGACCATCTGACACAACGTGGAGAGACTCGTCGCCTGGATCTCGCCGGCCTCCTCGGCGCCAACTCGGCTACAGATCTCCAGCGCCTGATCGCGGAGGCAGTGGCCGTCTTCGAGCAGCAGAACGGCCTCGCCGACGAGTTCGTCGACGGGGACGTCTTCCACCCCTGCGAAGACGTGCTGGGGAGCGAGCGCCAGCTCGAACGGATCGTCGAGCACGTTCACATGGTCGAGAGACTCGTCCTCGACGGGGAGGGCCATCAAGCCGAGATCGATCTCGCCGCGGGCCAGCGCGGGAACGAGTGCCGGGGTCTGCATTTCCCGCAGGTGGGTCTCGGCCTCGGAATGGAGTTCGCGCAGCAGCGGCACGAACCGGGGGAGGAGATACGGCGCCACCGTGGGAATGGCTGCGATCCGAAGCCGCCCCCGGAGCTGCGTTGCCGACTGCCTCCCGAGGGCAACGAGGTCGTCGGTGTCACGAAGGACTCGGCGGGCTCGCTCAGCCAGATCGCGCCCGGCGGGGGTGAGCTGGATGCCCCGCCCGATTCGCTCGATGACGACCGTACCGACGGAGTGTTCGAGCTGCTTCAGCTGCGCACTCAACGATGGCTGGGCAACATGGCACGACTCGGCCGCCCGGCCGATGTGGCCCTCGTCGGCAACCGCGACGAGGTACTCGAGTTGGCGAAGGGTCGGACGGGAATCAGTCCCGGAATACATAGCTCTAGACTATCAAATACATAGAATACATGTTCTATACCCTCCAGACCCGTGAGTGCATACTGACCGTATGACTGCACCAGACGATCTCTCTGTCGCCAACTTCGGACCGCTCCTCGCCCTCGCCGGCACGTGGGAGGGTCACGGTGGCGTCGACTTCTCGTTCCACCACGCCGACGAGCAAACGGGGGATACGGCCTACTTCGAGCGGGTGACGTTCTCACCATTCGGCCCTGTCGACAACGGCACGCAATCTCTCTATGGCCTCGACTACCGCATGGCCGCCTGGCGAGCGACGGAACTCGACCAGGACCCGTTCCACACCGAGGTCGGCTACTGGCTCTATGACCCGGCGGCTGAGCAGATCATGCGCTGCTTCGTGATTCCGCGCGGCACCGTGGTGATCGCCGGTGGCAGCTGCGCGGCCGACGCCACGCAGTTCGAACTCGCGGCCGACCTCGGGAACACGAACTGCGGCGTTCTCGAGAATCGGTACCTCGCGGAGAACGCCTCGACCGTGGCCTACAAGGCGACGATCTCCGTTGGCGATGACGAGTGGTCCTACGACCAGGACTCCGTCCTGCGGATGGCCGGCCGCGACGAACTGCTGCACCACACCGATCGCAACACTCTCACCCGGGTGGCCGACGCTTAAGCGGGCTGAGGCGCCTGGATGAACTCCAGGCAGGCGCCATCCGGGTCGCGGAAGAATGCGGCCCACAGTCCGTCGATCGGGATGGTCGGACCCATGTCGAGCCACACCGGATCGGGACACTCGACCCCTCCGGCTCGCACCTGAGCGACCGCCGCCGCGGCATCGTCGACGAGAATCGCCATCCGGAAGACCCCGAGGTTCGTGGCCGACGAGTACGCGGGGATCGAGACGTCGCCCGGTCGCAGGCTGATGGTGAACTCGTCGCCCGGAAGACGCATTCCGCCTGCCGACTCCTCGAATCCGAGGACCGAGCCGTACCACTCGTTGGACGCCTCGACGTCGACGACGTTGATCACCGCGCCCGCGAAGCGGACCGCCGATCCCGGCGTGACTTCGAGGAGTGTGCGGTCAGGGTCAGTCATCACGGTCAGTTCGTTGACCGATGGGTGCTCGATGCACAGAGCGGCGAGCCCGAGGCCGTCGGCCGGCTGCGGTCGACCCACGGGGAGCGGCTGCTTCCACTCCAGAAGGTCGATCACCGGATTCGCGCGGCCGTCCGACATCATCCACGCGTCCCATTGGGCGGCGCCGTCGATGCCGAACCCGCCGCCGTCCTGCGGTTCGGGGTTCGTGCGAATCAGCGGGCTCAGCCCGAGCTCGTCCCGATAGAACGCCAGCGCTTCGTTGAGGTCCGAGCAGTTCACATTGCAGTGCTGGACGTGGCGGATCACGCTCAGCCCGGGTCTGCCGCGTCGCGGAATGACTCGAGGATCTCGCCGAGGCGTCCCTCGTCATAGATGTCTTCGGGGTTCGCTCGCACCATCTGATCGAGGATCTTGGCGTCCTCGCCGACCAGGATCCTCCAGCGGTTCTCGCGCACGCCGTCGAGGATGACGGTCGCCGCTTCAGCAGCGGTCATCGGCGCGTTCTTCTCGAACTCCTCGGCTGCGGTGTCCATCATCCAGCGGATGTCCTCTGTCACCTCGGGGTTGTTGCCGTGGCGGAGCGAGCTCTTCACGATTCCCGTTCCGATGTGGCCGGGCATGACGAGCGAGACGCCGACGTGGGGTGTGTGGTTCCGCAGGTCGATGATGAGCGCTTCGGTGAACCCCTTCACCGCGAACTTCGCTGCTGAGTACGCGGTGTGGGGACGGTCCGGCCCGAGACTCGCCCAGAACCCGTTCACGCTCGACGTGTTGATGAGGTGGCCCTCGTCGGCGGCCTCGAGGAGCGGGAGGAACGCCCGGGTGCACCAGTACACGCCACCCCAGCAGATCTCGAACGTGCGGTCCCAGCTCTCACGCGTGCCCTCGAACAGGCTGCCGCCGCCGCTGATGCCGGCGTTGTTGAACACGAGATTCACATGATCGGTCTCGTGCTGTTCGACGACCTCGTCACGAAACCGGAGGATGGCCTCTTCGCTTCCGATATCGCAGTGGTGGCTGGTGATGCGGATGCCGGTCGCCTCTTCGCGGATCTCCGCGACCGTGTCAGCCATGTCGTCGTCGGACAGGTCACAGATGGCGACGTCGCACCCTTCGGCGGCGAGCTGGCGGGCCAGTTGACGGCCCATCCCGCTCGCCCCGCCTGTGATGACGGCCAACTTGTCGGAGAAATCGCGCATCGGCCGAGCATACGATCGGCCGGTCGCGACCACCTAAGCTCCGGCGATGTCCGACCCGGCCACGATCGACGACCTGCCCACCCCGAGCCTCGTCGTCGAGCGCACGGTGTTCGACGCGAACGTCGCTGCCATGGCCGCGGCCCGGCCCGGAGCGGAGCTACGGCCCCATGTGAAGGCGTTCAAGTCAACGGCCCTGGTGAAGGAGTTGGCGGCGGCCGGGCACAGCAACTTCTGCGCCGCGACCGTCCGAGAGGTGGAGGGGATGGCGAAGGCCGGGCTCGGCACGGATCTCCTGCTCGCGAACCAGTCTCTCGACGTGCGGCGGCTCGGGGCCCTCACCGACGATGGCCACCGAATCACCGTGGCGATCGACTCCGCCGAGACGATCGCGGCAGCGGTCTACGGCGGTGTCACCGAGGTGCTCGTCGACGTCAACGTCGGCATGCCCCGCTGTGGGTGCTCGCCCGACGATGCCGGTCGGCTCGCCGATGCCGCTCGTGCGGTCGGGCTCACAGTGCGCGGCGTCATGGGTTACGAGGGGCACCTGATGATGGCGTCGGCCGACAAGAAGGCCGGTGCGGTCGAGGCGTCCATGGCCGAGCTGCTGCGGGCCGCCGAGGCGGTGGGCGGCGACGTGATCTCCGCCGGCGGCACGGGCACCTACGCGGCCAACACCTGGGCGACGGAGATCCAAGCCGGGTCGTACTGCCTCCTCGATACGGACTACGCCAAGCTCGACTCCCCATTCGAGATAGCGATCACCGTGCTGGCGACGGTCATCTCCGTGAACGCTGCCGGATGGGCTGTGGCCGATGCCGGGCTGAAGGCGTTCGGTATGGACCACGGCGACCCGACCTGGCCCGACGGTGACCTGTTCTTCTGCTCGGATGAGCACACGACGCTCGTCAACCCCGACGGTCAGCTGCGGGTCGGCGACCGCGTGCGAATGCAGCCCGGACACCTCGACCCCACCATCGCCCGCCACGAACAGATGTGGGTCGTCGACGGCGAGTCCGTGATCGATCGATGGGCCGTCGACCTGAGGCACTGGTGAGTCGCACGTACCGGAACTGGGCGGGAAACCAGGTCTGTTTGCCGGCGGAGATCCTGACGCCGTCCACGCCCGATGAGGTAGCGGCGATCGTGGCTCGGGCGGCCGAGCACGGCCAACGGGTGAAGGCCGTCGGTGCGGGGCACTCGTTCACCTCCGCGGCGATGACCGATGGCGTTCTGCTCTCGCTCGACAAGGTGAAGGCGGTCGAGTCGATCGACAGTGCCACCGGGCGCATCACGGTCGGTGCGGGCATGCGGCTCACCGAACTCAACAAGGTTCTCGACGGTGCCGGGCTGGCCATGCCCAACCTCGGCGACATCGCGTACCAGTCCATCGCCGGTGCGACGGCTACCGCGACACATGGCACGGGAGCGGACCTCGGCAACCTCGCCACGACGATCGTCGGCATGGAGATCGTGGACGGGCGCGGTCAACGGATCTGGTGCGATGAGACGGAGCGACCAGAATTCCTGCGGGTCGCCAGCGTCGGTGTCGGCGCGCTCGGGATCATCACGCGGGTGACGCTGCAGTGCATGCCCGCGTTCGATCTGCGAGCCACCGAGTCGATCGAGAGTCTGGACGATCTTCTCGAGTCGTTCGGCGACGACGTGGCGGCCAACGATCACTTCGAGTTCTTCTGGATGCCCGGCGCCCGACGCTGTCAGGTCAAACGCAACAACCGCACGGCCGACCCGCGTGAGCCCGAATCGCGGATGACCTACTTCCGCAACAAGATCCTCACGGAGAACATCGCCGCGGGGCTCGTCGTCAAGGTCGGTGCCCGGTTCCCATCGGCCGCGCCTCGGATCGGCGAGCTGGCGGGAAGCAGCGTGAAGCCCCGCGAGCTCGTCGACAAGAGCTACAAGATCTTCGCCAGCCCTCGCTGGATCCGGTTCTACGAGATGGAGTACGGCATCCCCCGCGAGGCCTTCCCCGAGGCGATGTCACGGGTTCGTGATCTCGTCGCCGGGATCGGTGAACCGATCTTCTTTCCGGTCGAGGCTCGAGTTTCGGCAGCCGACGACATTCCACTGTCCACGGGCTATGGCCGAGACAGCGCCTGGATCGCCGTTCACGTGCACAAGGGCGGGTCGTACGAGACGTATTTCCAAGGAGTCGAGAAGATCATGAACGACTACGAGGGGCGGCCCCACTGGGGAAAGCTCCACTTCCAGGATCACACGACGTTGGCGTCGCGTTATCCCGAATGGGACGCGTTTCAGGCGGTGCGGGCCGAACTCGATCCCGCCGGTCGGTTCGCCAACGCCTACACCGACCGAGTGCTCGGGCCGGTGCGGTCATGAGGCGAGCAGTGGTGATGGCGGTGCTCGCCACAGGACTGCTGGCGTCGAGTTGCGGCGAGGCCGAACTCCCGGCCGGCATCGAAGCCCAAGTGGAGATCACGGCAGACAACCGGTCAGCAAACGCGGGCGTCGACTTCAACGAGGGACTCACGCCCGCGGAGGAGGACTGTCTCACCGAATCCGTCGGGGTGCAGGTGCTGGGCGGCAATGTCTTCGAGGGATCAGATACGGGTGATGACGCCCGCACGGCGGTCGCTCAGAGCATCCTCGACTGTGTCGAGGATCCATCAGAATGGACCGGTTTCGTCGAGGGTGTGGCCGTGGGCATGGAAGCTGCGTTCGCCGACGGCGTGGACCTGTCCACGGACGAGTCGGCGTGCTTTGTTCGAGAAGTAGTCGCGAACGCCGATGATCCGGCGCGGGTGTTCGCCGTAGGTGACTCGGAGGATGCGCTCACCGTTCTCGCGGCGGCCCTGTACGACTGCTTGACTGCGGAGAACTTCTCGTTGGCAACCGGGGCCGAATCCGATCTTCGCGCCTACGGCGACGACCCCGATCTCGACGACCTCCACGATCGTTGCTCCGCCGGGAGCATGACCTCGTGCGACCTCCTGTGGTGGCAGAGCGCCGTCGGGACCGAGTACGAGGAGCACGCGCGGGCGTGTGGCGGCCTGACGCAGGTCGACGACTGGTGCTCTGGCGTGGTGACCGGGCTGGACAGGCTTGTCGACGACGCGGCTGATCCCGGTCTCGCAGTACTTGTGGCCGACTGTCAGGACGGTGACCTGTTCGCCTGCGACCTCGTGTTCCAATTCTCGATTCCCGGCACGGACGCGGAGGAGATCGGTCGACGGTGTGGTCCGCTCGAGATCCCGAGTCGCATCGGGAACTGCCGCCGGTTCGACGACGAGTGAGCGCAGACACCGAAGCTCTGGCCGCCTGGTGGCGTTCGTTCGCCCGTTACTCGCTCGCGGACTACGCGCCGCGCTACGACGCGATGGTCCGCGCCGCGGCCGAGAACAGCGACGTTCTCGAGCTCGTCGCGGCGGCGCCGCCCGAGGCGCATGTACCGAACAACCTCCAGGCTGCGGCGCATTATCTCTTGCTGTCCGGGGTCGATCACCCGCTGGCCGCGGCGTACGAGCCGGACTTCTCCGGCGATCCGGGCCCGCTGTTCTGCGACCTCGTTCTGAGCCACAGCGACGCCGTCGCCGATCTCTTGGCGACTCGTGTCGTGCAAACCAACGAGGTCAACCGCACAGCCGTCATCGCGCCGGCGGTCAATCGGATCGGGGGCGAGGCTGCTTCGTCGCTCGCCCTCATCGACGTCGGCTGCAGCGCCGGACTGAACCTGATCTTCGATCGGTATCGGATCACCTTCGGCGATATCTCGCTCGGCCCGGCCGACGCGGCGCTCCGACTCACCGCCGAGAGTCGCGGCGCCGATCCTGTCGCGACTCCTGCGGAGGTCGCCTGGCGCCGAGGCATCGATCGCAACCCGATCGATGTCTCCGACCCGGCGCAGGCGATGTGGCTCGAGGCGCTCCTCTGGCCAGATCAGCTGGGCCGCCTCGATCGCCTACGAGCGGCGATCGGCGAGTTTCGGTCCGACCCTCCGGAGCTTGTGAAGGCCGATGCACTCGATGGCCTCGCGGCGGCGCTGGCCGATGCGCCCCCCGACGCGCTGGCACTGATCGTCACGACGTGGGTCGTCTTCTACTTCGACGAAGACCTACGCCGCGACTTCGAGGCCATGCTGCTCGACGCGGACCGACCCACAGCCTGGCTGGCGATGGAGATGGCCGGGATCGTTCCTGGCGTCGACGTCCCGCCCACGTCCGAGTCGGCTGGCGAGGTCAGCGCGATCACGCTCGTCACCGGTGGCGCGGGCCGCTCCGTCGAGCGGCGATTCTGCGGCTGGACGCATCCCCACGGCGCGTGGGTGGACCTCGCGCCCTGTACGGAGCGAGCGGTCAGGCGACGAGAGTCACGCCGCCGTCGACCGGGATGATCTGACCGGTGATGAATGCGCCAGCCTGGCTCGCCAGCATGAGCGCGACGCCCTTGATGTCGTCCGCGTCGCCCCATCGGTGCATCGGGATCATGCGCAGCTCGGCGTCGTACGACGCCGGGTCGGCCTTCGCGAACTCCGTCATGTCAGAGTGGAAGCGACCGGGGGCGATGGCGTTCACCCGCACGTTCTGCTGCGACAGCGTGAACGCGAGGTTGCGGGTGACCATGTGGATGCCGGCCTTCGAGACGTCATAGCTGTATGTGTCGACCGGGTTGGCGGTCAGTCCGGCGATCGACCCGATGTTGATGATGCTGCTCGTCTGTTCCGGAGTGGCACGACGGGTCAGGAGGGGTATGAGTTCCTGAGTCAGGAAGAACGGCGACTTCACGTTCAGATCCATCACCTTGTCCCAGCCTCGCTCCGGGAAGTCGCCGAGAGGAGCCATCCAGCCGCGGCCGGCATTGTTCACGAGCACATCGAGGTGGCTCTCCCGTTGCGCGATCTCGGCTGCGAGGTTCTCGACGTCCTCCATCGTCGACAGGTCCCCGGCGATCGGAATGCAGTCACCCTCGTGGGCCCGAGTGAGCTCCTCGGCCGTGGCCTCGACGACCTCGGTGTTGCGAGCGGTGATGTAGACGCGGAACGCCCCAGCCTCGAGGAACACGTCGGCCATGTGCCGCCCGAGCCCCTTCGAACCCCCCGTGATCAAACACGTCCGCCCCGCCATAGAGATTCCGAGATCATCCAGCGACTGTAACGGGGGGTCAGACCCCCCGTTACAGTCCGTCGGTTGCGAGCCGCATGCGGGCGGTCTCGACGATCGTCGCGAAGTCGTCGTCGGTCGCGATCAGTGCGCGGGCCCGGGAGAGCGCTGTCCGCAGCGCGCCGGTGTTCTGGAAGCCATACCGGCTGGCGAGCTGTTGCGCCGTCATGGGGCTCACCTCGCGGCAGAGGAGAATGCATGCGAGCCGCTGGTGGTTCCGCACGCCCCGCGCCCGCCTCGCAGCAGAGCGCGCTCTGGCGGAGATGCAACGCCCACGGCCGACTCGACGAGGCTTGCGGCCGTGGTTCTCGTCGGAACCTCGTTGCCCAGGAAATCGCCGGCACCGTGCCCATCGTCTACCTCGATGAAGACCCGGTAGCTGGCCTTGTCGCCGATCGCCTGTCGTAGCGACTCGAGCGTGAGCCATCGCGGGGCAGGGGAGATCCCGGCGTAGGCGAGGTGGCTCGTCCAGCGAAATACGCGCGGCCGACGATCGCCGTGCGAGACCTCCAGCGGGTTGCGATGGATGTAGCGAAGAACTTCGTGGAGGTAGCGGTCCGAGTCGATTCCGATGAACCGATATCGCCCACGGCAGAGGGGCCGTCGAGTCCATGGCGATCATTGAATCGCCGGGTGTACGAGCCGCCGATGAGCCGCATTGCCGCTGACAGGTCCGCAACCGAACTTCGAACGAGCAGGTGGTAGTGGTTGTCCATGAGGGCGTAGGCGTGGACCTCGAACCGCCGAGGTTCGGTGGCATCTCCGAGTAGGCCGAGGAACATCTTCCGGTCGACGTCGTCTCCGAAGACCGGAAGCCGTCGGGCTCCGCGATTCATCACGTGGTGCCACTCGGTTTCGCTCGCCTGCCTCGGTGTTCGGGCCATGCTCGTGAAGCTAGGAACGGGGTGTGACAGCCCTTTTGTAACGGAGGGTCTGACCCCCCGTTACAAAAGGTTCTCGCAGGTGTGCCAACGGGCGGATTGGTCGTCTAGGGTCCGGGGACTCCCCCGCAAACTACTCGGTTCACAGACAGAGGAAACTTTCAATGGCAACTTCGCAGCCCGCGATCCTCGGGGATCTCCAGAAGTACCAGTGGTACGTCCACATGAGCCGCGACGAGGGCGCTGATCTCGGCGTCATCAAGTCCGCGCTCAAGGCTGCTCAGGCCGACGCGGCCGCGCAAGGCGTCAACTTCTGCATTCTGGTCGGCCCGACTCTCGCCGCCGACCTCGGCATCGAGACCGACGGCGACTTCGAGGCCTACCCCGGTTACGAGTCGCCCGACGGCTCCAAGGTCGCCAAGGGCACCCAGGAAGAACTCCTCCTGTGGCTGCACGACGCGGACAAGGACCTTATCTGGGAAGTCCAGCACACCGCTCGTCGTGCGCTCGCCGGCCACATGTCCGTCGCCCGTGAGACCCCGACGTTCATCTACAAGAACAGCCTCGATCTCACCGGCCACATCGACGGCACCGGCAACCCGGAGCCCGAGGACCAGCAGGACCGCGGCATCATCGCCGACGGTTCGGCCGGCGAAGGCGGCTCGTACTGCATCGCCCAGCGTTGGGTCCACGACATGGACTACTGGGCAAGCCTGAGCCTGGACGAGGAGGAGAACACCTTCGGTCGCACCAAGGCCGACTCCACCAAGCTCGAGACGCAGGTTCCCCGCTCGCACCTCTCCCACGTGGAGCTGCGTGAAGGCACCACTGCCGACGAGTCCACCGCCAAGCGCGGCGAGATGGTTCGCCGGTCCACGCCCTACGCCTTCCACGACGGCACTGTCGGCCTCTACTTCATGGGATTCTGCAAGACGCAGGCGCCCATGCGTGAGCGCATGGAGGCCATGTACGGCCACAACGGTCACGAGACGGACTTCATCACCGACTACTCGACGCCCGCGTCGGGTTCGTACTACTTCGCTCCGTCGGTCGAGGCGCTCGCAGCAGCACTCGGGTAACCGAATGCGCAGTGTGACTGCACTCGGCTAGGTAGCCAAGGGTTTCGAGACAGCGGCTCCTTCGGGGGTCGCTGTTTCGCGTTTCGGCGGCGGGCGGCGAGTACCGTCAACGGCCATGGCGACGAAAGATGTGAGCGCAGTCGACGACACGGACGGCTCCGGCCTTCGCGTCGCCGTTGTGCGGACTCGCTGGAACCCGGAGATCATCGGCCGCCTTGCTGACGGTGTCGCGAGGACGTTGGCGGGGCTGGGCGTGACCGACGTGGCGGACGTCGAAGTGGCGGGTGCGTTCGAGATCCCGTTCGCATGCCGCACGATCGCCTCATCCGGTCGAGTCGACGCGATCGTCGCGATCGGTGCCGTGATCCGCGGCGAGACGACGCACTACGACATCGTCTCCGAGGAGTGCGCGCGCGGTCTCCAGGACGTGCAGATCCAGACCGGCGTGCCGATCGGCTTCGGTGTACTGGCCACGGAGAATCTGACCCAGGCCGAGGCGCGCAGCGAACCAGCCGGCGGCCACAACGTCGGCGCGGACGCCGCGCAGGTGGCAGTCGAGATGGCGTTGTTGGCCCGCGACTGGAGCTGACGTGCCCAACACCGGATTGCCATCCGCGGCGGAGGTGATCCACCAACGTCTTGTGGATGGCTCCACGCCTGGCAACCGCCAGGACGACTTTCGCCTCGCCCTCGCGATCGAGGGTGGCGGCATGCGTGGCGTGGTGAGCGCGGGAATGCTCGTCGCGCTCGAGCAACTCGGGATGACCGGCACGGTCGACATGGTCGTCGGTACGTCCGCGGGCGCGCTCGCGGGAGCGTTCTTCGTGGACGGTCGTGCGGTCGAGGGGAGCGTCCTCTTCTACACGGAGCTCCATCAGGAGCCGTTCCTCGATCGCAGTCGTCTCCTCAAGCGCGAGGCGGCGCTCAATCTTCACTACCTCGTCGAGGAGGCAGCGGTTGATCGGGGGCTTGACGTCACGGCACTCGTCGCCAACCCGATTCCTCTCTACGCGACGGTGGCGCCGGTCGATCCGACGTCGGACGTTCGTCACTTCGAGGTGAACGGGAGCTCGGAGCGGGTCAATGCGATTCTCAAGGCCACCGCATCGCTGCCGGTGCTCGCCGGCTCTGCAAAGGAAGTCGACGGCGATGAGTATCTCGACGGTGGCCTCCATGAGCAGATCCCGTGGCGCACGGCCGCTCGGCTCGGCGCCACCCACGTACTCGTCCTGCCCTCTCAACCCGTCACACCCGATCTCGAACTCGACACGCTTAGCTTCGTGGAGCGGGTCTCCGTCGTGCCCGTCGTCAAGCGCGTCCACAACGACCACATCGGCGATCTCGTCGCATCGCTGCCGGAACGGTCGTCGCGCGAGGCCTGGAATCTGCGAGCAGTGAGCGAGGGTCGAGCGACGCCGCTCGAACGGATGCCGGGCCATGGCCAACCACGGTTCGACATTGTCCATGTCGACGAGTCGGTCGAGCTTCCCGGTCGGCTCGAGCGGGATCGCCGGGTGCTCGTCGATGCGTTGATCGCCGGCGCCAACGCAGTCGTCGACCACTTCGGACTCGGCGGCCCGGACGCCGTCGCCGTGGAACAGCGGGTGGTGTTGACGCACCCCGCGGCTCCCGTGAAACACTTCCGAGCGTCGCAGTTGATCGAGCTGGTGATCGAACGAGGAGCTGGGGGACAGGATGGAGATCCGGAGAATCGGCGGCGTGATCGGCGCCGAAGTGGAGGGCGTCGAACTGAAGACGGTGACGACTGAGTCGGTCGCGCCGATCGAGGACGCCCTCTACGAACACGGCGTGCTGTTCTTCCGGGCACAGCATCTGACGAGCGATGAACAGATCGAGCTGGCCCGAGCGTTCGGCGAGCCATCGATCTATCCGATCTCGAAGATCCACGGAGCAACCGAGCCTGTGTGTTCGGTGATCGAGGATGGTCCCGACAGTCCGCCGACCACCGACGGCTGGCACACCGATGTCACCTGGATCGAGAGCCCGCCGAAGATCGCGATTCTGTGCGGCCTCGAAGTTCCCGAGTACGGCGGCCACACGATGTGGGCGTCCGCCGCGGACGTCTACGACAGCCTGTCGCCGAGCATCCAGGGACTGCTCGAGGGCATGGAAGCCGAACACACCTGCTGGCCCGGATTCTGTGAGACGGCAGAGCGGAAGTCCGAGGTCGAGGGCCTCGGCCGGCGCATCGCCGATGCGTACCCGCCGGTCATGCACCCCGTCGTCCGGACCCATCCGGTCACCGGCCAGAAGGCGTACTACGACGGGTCGAGCACGATGAACGGTGTCGCCGAGCTGAGCGACGCGGAGTGGGAACCGCTGCGTCTCATGCTCCGGGCGATGTTCGACGAACCCAAGCGGCAGGTCCGTTGGTCGTGGACGGAAGGCGACGTCGCGATTTGGGACGAACGGCTCGTCGTGCATCGCGGCGTGTCGGACCACTTCCCGCTGCGTCGGGTGGTTCGCCGGATCACGGTGGACGGGGAGCGCCCGTTCTTGGACGCGATCGCCGGCGCCAACTAGACACTCGGCCATGTCCACACCGTGCATCGACGGCCTCGAGGCATCGTTCACCGACGTCAACGCCGAAGACGACGGGATCCCCTTCATCCCGGTTCGCAGCCAGCGCAACGCCGATGGCACCGACTCCCACGTCTGGGAGAAGTGGGTCGCGTTCTCCGTCGAGCCGCTCTACCTCGCGCTCTTCGCCCGTTGGGATCCCGGCATGATCGTCCGTCACCACGGCCACTACTCGCCGCACACGCTCACCGTCCTGAAGGGCGAGCTCACGTGTGAGGACAAGAAGCTCGGCGTGGGCGGACACATCGAGTTGCCGCTCGGCGCGTCGTTCGGGCCGTTCGTGGCGGGGCCTGACGGCTGCGAGCTCTATGAGGTGATGATGGGCGATCCGCGATCGTGGTCAGAGGATCCGGATTCGATCCACGAGTGGCTCGCCGAACGCGGCGCGGTCCAGCTTCCGGATCCGCCGATCGAGCTCCCGGGTGGGCTCGAGGATCTTCGTGCGGTCTTTGCCAAGGGAGCCGAGCAAGAAGCCGAGGCGTCGGACTGAGCGCGTCGGCTGAGTCGCGATCGGCGCAGTCGCTCCGACTCAGACGAACACGACCTCGAATGTCGTGGCGAGCTCGAATGGTGTCCCCGCGGCGGCTCGCTCGGCGTTGCCTCGAAGGAACGTCTGGGGGTCGGTCGGCTTCGCCAACGCGTCCATGTAGGTGCGGTGGCACTCGAGCGACGCGATCCCGCGATTCGGCGATGTCGACGACATGGGTCGGTACCGGGGACGCGTTGAAAGCGACGAAACGAACCCCGGACCACGCCGGTCCGGCATCGGGGAAGAGCCACTCGTTGCCGGCGTCACTCGCCGCGTCCAGCAACGCTCGCCCGCCGGCGCGATGGTCGACGTGGTGCCACGACGGACCTCCCCACGAGTCGTGATGGTCGATCGACGCGATCACGTCCGGTCGAACGTCTCGGATCACGGCGGCGAGGTCCCGGCGCAGCTTCGTGGATTCCTCCACGAGTCCGTCCGGGTGGGCGACGACGGCCAGCCCCTGGTCCCAGTCCTCCGGGATCGTCTCCAACATGGCGCCGGGTGTAGGGATATCTCGGCGGCCGGGTCCTCGAGGCGTCTTCTCCGTGGACTCGCTCGGCATGGGTGCTCGCCCTAGGGTCGCCCGCATGGCTGACCGCAAGATCATCACGGTGCTCAACCCCGAAGACGAGTACACCCACGAGCCCGACCCGGTGCCCAACTACAACGAGTCGATGTACCTCAACGGCTTCGATCTGGAGCGAGAGGTGGGCGCATGGTTCCGGATCGGCAACCGGGTGAACGAGGGCTACGCCGAGATGACGGTCTGCATCTACCTTCCCGGCGGCCGGGTGGCGTTTCTCTACGGCCGGCCCGAGATCACGACCAACGACGAGATGAAGGCCGGGGGACTCGAGATCGCGGTCGTTGAGCCGTTCAAGCATCTCAAGATCAACTACGACGGCAAGGTCTGTCTGCTCGACGAGCCGGAGCAGATGGCGAACCCGCGCGAGGCGTTCAAGAACAACCCGTTCGTCGAGTGCGAGGTGCGCCTCGACGTGCGCGGCGTCTCCCCGATGTACGGCGGCCTGCCCCAATACGAGGACGGCTCGCCGATCGAGACTGATGCCGAGAAGAGCTTCGCCAAGGCCCACTACGAGCAGCACACCGCGGTCACCGGAACAATCCAGGTGGGCGACGAGATCATCGAGATGGACGGCCTTGGTCTGCGTGACAAGTCCTGGGGCCCGCGCTACTGGCAGGCCGTGTCGTGGTATCGCTGGCTGCCGATGATCTTCGGACCGGACTTCGCCATGATGCTGAGCGTCGTCGACAACGGCGGCAAGACCCGCTACTCGGGCATGGTCCTCGAGGGTGAGGAGTACCACCACATCCGGGATTGCACCGTCGAGTCGGAGTGGGACGAGAACCACTATCAGACGGCGATGAAGTGCTGGGCCAAGACCGACCACAAGGAGTACGAGGTCACCGGTGAGGTGATCTCTATGATTCCGCTGCGCAACCGGCGCCAGACGCCGGATGGCGAACAGCTCCACACCCGCATCACCGAGGCGATGACTCGCTACGAATGCGACGGCCGCACGGGCATGGGGATGAGCGAGTACCTCGATCAGATCGTGGACGGGCGACCGATCGGGGCCGACGTCCCGTCGTGACGGACCGCACCGACACGCTTCGGTCCCAGCTCGCCGACGAACTCGGCGGCGAGATCACCGACCTCGCTCGTCTCTCGGCCGGCGCGAGCCGCGAGACATGGACGTTCTCGGTCGACACCCAGCCCCTCATCCTCCAGCGGAATCGCACCGGCACCCTGAGCGGGTCGATCGACGAGCCCGCGCTGTTGCGCCATGCTCGGGCGGGCCGCGTCACTGTGCCGGAGGTCGTCTGCTCGTCGTCCACGGGCGACCATCCGATCGGGCCGTCGTTCGCCATCTCTCGCCGAGTCGACGGTGAGTCGATCGCCCGCAAGATCCTGCGGGACGACGAGTTCGCGGTGGCTCGCGACCGGTTCGTTGCGGACTGCGCCAGCGAGTTGGCTGCCATCCACGCGCTCGACCCGACACCGGTCGCCGGGTTCCTGGATCTCCTCGAGGATCCGGTCGACGCGCAGCGGACCACATTCGACATGATCGGTGACCCCCATCCTGTGTTCGAGCTGGCCTTCCGCTGGCTCGACGAACACCGGCCGCCGATGGGCGAGCCGACCGTCGTCCACGGCGACTTTCGCATGGGCAACTTCCTGATCGGGCCAACCGGCATGACCGCGGTTCTGGATTGGGAGCTGGCACACCGAGGCGATCCGATCGAGGACCTCGGCTGGCTCTGCGCCCGGGCGTGGCGCTTCGGTGGCGCGGGTGACGTCGGAGGTCTCGGCTCCCGTGAGGAGTTGATCGAGGCCTACGCCGCGGCCGGCGGCCGAGACGTGAGCCTCGACGCGCTGCGCTGGTGGGAAGTGCTCGCCACGCTGCGATGGGGCGTCATCACGATGTTCATGGGAGCGGAGTACCGATCCGGCGCCTCGCCGTCCATGGAACAGGCGGCGATCGGCCGGCGGGTCGTCGAGAACGAGTACGACGTGCTCCTGCTTCTCCTTCCGGAACTGGTCGGATGAGCGATCGGGAAAACTGGCCGCACGACGTCCCGAGCGCTGCGGAGCTTGTCACCGCCGTGCAGCGGTACCTGGCGGACGACCTCGGTCCGCGGAGCGAGGGACGTGATCGATTCCTGTTGCGGGTCGCGGCGAACGCTCTCGCGATCGCCGCCCGGGAGATCGAGGTGCTTCCGGGTGATGCTGTCGCCCACGCAGCGATGCTCGCTGACTTCGGCGTGGCAACCGAGGCTGAGCTAAGTGCTGTGATCCGCTCGGGCGGGTTGGACGATCGCCGGTCCGAACTGGCGACCGCCCTGTGGGAGACGACGCTCGCGAAGCTTGCCGTTGCCAATCCGGGCTACCGAAACGAGGCGCTCGAGTAGCGCGGCTGTCCGCCGCCGAGATGACGCGGGGGTCAGACCCCAGATGAAGCGCTGAGATGTAGCGGGTGTCTGGGAACGCTTCGCGTTCCTTGGAGTTCGGCTGCGCCGAACTCCCGGACACCAGATGTAGCGGGCTAGAGGTCGAGCAGCGGGCGGAGGACGGGGGCGATGGGGTCGAGGTAGATGGTTTGGTCGGCGGGGAGGATCTCGCGTTCGACCATGCGATTCATGACGCGGACGACGATCGCCGCATAGCGGGCGGCGGCGAAGAGGACCCACGGGGCGATGTCGCCGAGGTCGCGGCCGCTCGTGGCGGCGTAGCGGTCGAGTTGTGCCTCGGCGCTGAGTGAGCCTGGGTAGGGATCGAGGCCGGCTGAGAGGTGGGACCACTGCTCGAACATCAGCCACCAGCCGACGTCCATCTCCGCGGGGGCGATCGCCGCAGCCTCGAAGTCGGTCAGGCAGGCGGGGGAGAAGTCCTGCCAGATGACGTTGCCGAGGCGGGCGTCGCCCCAGGTCAGCACAGGTGTGCCGCCACTCGGAAGCTCGTCGGCGACGCGGTCGAATGCGTCCATCATCAACGGATGAGGGCGCCCGTCGAGCTCTTGCTCGGCGTGCTCACGCCAGATACGAAGTTGGCGGTGACCGTCGTTGACGTCGTCGGTGGAGAGCCATTCCAGCCCCGCCTGTTGGACGTCGACGGCGTGAACACCGGCCATCGTGTCGACGCCCGTGGTGATCATTCGGGTTCGCTGCTCGGCATTGGCGCCGACGTAGAAGCCCTCGACGACATACGGCGGATCCTCGCGAGGGATCTCGCCGCCGATGAAGTCCATCGCGAAGAAGGGTGACCCGAGTACCGCCGGGTCCTTCTCATAGCCGAGCAGGGGAGCGATGGGGACGTCGGCGTGTTCGGTGAGCGCCGACATGACCCGCCACTGGATGTCGATCTCGTTCTCGACCGGAACCTGCACGGGATACACCGGCGGCTCCGGCGTCTCGCGCCGAAGCACGATGTGCTCGTCGCTCGTCGAGCCGTCGCGTGTGAACGTGACGGGCACGATCAGCGTCTCGGCCGAGTAGCCGCCGGACGGGCGGTCGAAGTCGCCGACCTCGGCGTGGTCGACATCGTCGAGCGTGTCGACGAGCCAGCGAGCGAGTGGTTCTGCGAACTCCATGGCGGACAGGATCGCAACGCGACGGGCGCTCTGTCGAACCGAACGCGCCGCTCCGGCTACGGTCCGGCCGATGGCCCCGCAACCGCTTGGCGTCGGCTGCCCGATGTGGGCGAACCGAGACTGGGTCGGCACCTTCCTGCCGTCCGACACGCCGGTCGGCGGCGAACTCGCGGCCTATGCCCAGGTGTGCAACGCGGTCGAGGGCAACACGACGTTCTACGCGCTTCCCGCGCCGTCGACGGTCGAGAGGTGGCGTGACGCGACACCGGACGGTTTCCGATTCCTTCTGAAGTTGCCGCGGACGATCACCCACGATCGGCGACTGCGCGACGTGAGCGAGGAAGTCGCCGAGTTCGCGGCGCGGTTCGAGCTGCTCGCAGACCGCATGGGGCCGTGCTCCATCCAGCTGCCCGCGTCGTTCGCGCCGGCCGATCTCCCGACGTTGATCGGCTTCCTCGACGGCTTGCCGTCCATGTTCGGCTGGGCGGTCGAGGTCCGCCACCCCGGCTTTCACGCCGGCGGCGACCACGAACGTTCCCTGAACGACGAACTCCATGAGCGAGGCGTAGACCGCGTGATTTTCGACAGTCGCCCCGTCTTCGCTGGTCCGCGGGTGACGCCGGAGGAGATCGAGGCGTGGGAGAACAAACCGCGCCTTCCCGTGCGTGCCGTCGCTACGGGCGACCAGCCGGTGGTGCGCTTCATCGGCCAGACCGACGCGGCCGCCAACCCGCCGTTCTGGGAACCGTGGGTCGATCGGGTGGCGCGTTGGATCGCCGACGGGCGGCGGCCCCTCGTCTTTCTGCACACGCCGGACAACGTCGTGGCGCCGCAGTTGTGCCGGGACTTCCACTCTGCGGTGGTGGCAGCGACCGAGATCGAGCCACTCACGGGCCCGCCCATCGTCGCCACCGAAATCTCGCTTTTCGGCGATCTCGCCTGACCCGCCTCGGCCAGAAGAGCGACAGTTGCTACCGTTGCGCCTGTGAGCAATCGCGCTCGTTCTGATGCCCGTCGGGCTGCATGGATGATCCTCGGGCTGCTCGCGATCCCGTTCCTTTCGGTCACCTCGGTGGCGATCGTCGCCGACATCGCATCGACCACCGATCCGGTCGCCGCCCTCATCGGGATCCCGGCGACCATGTTCGGTGCCGTCGTCGGCGCGTTGGTACTTCACCTGGCTCGGTCGCTCCAGACAGGTGCAGTGGCGCTCTGGAGCGCGCTTCTCCGGGTGACGCAAGAGGCAGGTCACGTCGCAGACTCGACGGCCGCGCGCCTCGTGCCCACCCGACTCCTCACGGCCCGACCGGCCGTGGTTCCCGTCGCCGTCGGTCGCCGAGGGCCTCCTTCCGTCTCGCGTTGACCTCTGCACGTCGGGACGGCCGGCGTTGCACCTGCGAACGAGACGACCCGAACGAACACGGAGAACAACCAATGCGTACGCGCACCTTTCTGCGGCTGTTGGCCGCACTGCTCACCCTTACCTTGTTCGCAGCGGCATGCGGCGACGACGATCCGATCGTGGTCGCCGACGATGGCGACACGGACGACATGTCCGACATGGATGACGCGGATCCGATGGACGCCATGGCCTACGGCGATAGTCACGATGATGATGCCGAGTCCCACGACGGCGACGGCGACGCCCATGACGACGACGCCCATGACATGGACGACCCCGACGAGATGGACGACGATGACGCCACCCACGATCACGGCGAGGCCGTCGAGTTCGCGGGCGCGGTCGTGCCAACGGTTGCGATCGCGATCGAGGCGGACCCGGCCGGGGGCATCAACGTCCACGTGACGAGCACGGACTTCACGGTCAATCCCGAAGCGGCGTCGACGGACCACGTCGAGGGTGAGGGCCACTACCACCTCTACGTCGACGGGGAGAAGAGCCTGCGGTTCTACAACGACTCGATCTACTTCGCCGGCGCGGTCGAAGGCGACGTCGAAGTCGGCGTCGAGCTCTCCGCCAACGACCATCGGTCCTACGCCGTCGGCGGCGAGGTCCTCATGGCGTCGGAGACCTTCACCGTGCCTGCGCATGCCCATGACGGCCACTCCCACGACGACCCCGTGGCGGTCGACTGGGACGACGGCGATGTGACAATCGAAGTCACGGTCGAGGAGGACCCCAAGTCCGGCTGGAACGCGTTCGTGGATCTGTCCGGCATGGCGCTGTCTCCCGAGAACGTCAGCGGTGACCACGTTGCCGGCGAGGGCCATCTCCACATCTACGCCAACGGTCAGAAGCTGGGTCGCCTCTACGGGACAGCAACCCACATCTCCGCGCTGCCCGACGGCGACGTGGAGATCAGCGTGGTGGCGTACACCAACGACCACATGCCGTACCTGCTCGATGGTCAGCCGATCTCGGCCGGCGTCACGATCACGGTTCCGGCGTCGTGAGGGGCGCCGCTCTTGCCCTCGCGCTCGTCGCCGCGGCAGGCCTCGCCAGCTGTGGGGACGATGCGGCGACTGACCCGGCCACGACGGTTCCGGGCGGGTTCGACGCCGTGATCGCGCTCGAGTTCACCGATGGCGACCTGGATGGCGGATCCCGCCAGGAACAGCTCAGCATCGGCGACAAAGCCCAGATCACGGTGTCCGGCGATGTCGGCGATGAGATCCACGTACACGGCTACGACCTCTATGTGCGCGATGGCGAGGCCGAGATCGTCTTCGACGCCATCATTCCGGGCACGTTCGAGGTCGAGCTCGAGAACTCGGGCCGGCTCCTCCTGCGGATGACCGTCTCGTGAGAATCAGCCGGCTGAGAGGCGCCTCGTGATCGCCCAGCTGCTTGCCCACGGGACCGGTGGTCGGGTCGACCTGCCCCTACCCGTGTGGCAGCTGGCGTGGGCGGCCGGATTCTCGGTCGCGATCTCGTTCGTCGCCCTCGGTGCGTTCTGGGAGCGCCCTCACCTGGCCGCGACCGCCCGCGGCCGAGCCCTCTTCAGCCTGGCCGGCCCGCTTGGCCGGATGACAGAGGTGCTGCTGAAGCTGATCGGCCTCTTCCTGTTCGGTGTCGTCCTCTCGGCGGCGTGGTGGGGCAACACCAACTTTGCCGTCAACATCGCCGGCGACGCGTTCCTCATCTGGTTCTGGGTCGGGCTGCAGTTCGTCTCGGCAGTGTTCGGTGACGTCTGGCAAGCCTTCAACCCCTACTTCACGATCGCCGACAGCGCCGCGTGGCTGAAGGCGAAGGTCACCCAGACCGAGCTGGCGCCGATCGATCGCGGTCAGGGCACCGTCTGGCCCGCGACCACAGCGATCGCGGTGTACCTCTGGTACGAGCTCGGCTACCACTCGACGGATCAGCCCCGGTCCGTCGCGGTGTTCCTCACGCTCTACAGCATCGCGATGCTCGCCGGATCCGCGTACTTCGGGCGAGGTTGGGTGCGTCGAGCGGATGGCTTCGCCGTTCTCTTCGCGAAGCTGTCGGCGATGGCGATCCTCCATCTGGACGACGAGCGTCGGCTTCGGCTTCGCCCGCCGCTCGCCGGGGTCGCCACGATGCCGAACCCGCCCGGGACCGCCGCGTTCATCCTCATCGTGCTCGGGTCCACGACCTTCGACGGCTTCAGCCGGAGCACGTTCTGGTTCGAGATCGAGACGATGGACTTCCTGATCGAGCAGGGTCGCTCAGCATGGTGGCTCACCGGTGTGCGGACCATCGGTCTCGTGGCGATCGTCCTCGCCGTCTGTCTCTTCTACCTGCTGGCGATCAGCATCATGGCGTGGATCACGGGGGACAGTGAGCGCGACCTGGCGGCCGACTTCGCGCCCACGCTCGTGCCCATCGCGGCTGCGTATGCGGTCGCTCACTACTTCAGCCTGATAGTCCTCACCGGCCAGCGGACGTTCATCCACATTAGCGACCCCTACGGCCGCGGGTGGGACATCTTCGGAACACAGGACTACCGAATCAACTGGTTCTTCGTGTCGCCGGCGTTCATCGCGTGGGTGCAGACGCTCGCGATCGCGATCGGTCACGTGCTGGCCGTCGCCGCCGCCCATGACCGAGCGGTCACGCGCTACCGCCACGACCTCGCGGTGCGCTCCCAGTACCCGATGCTCGGCGTGATGATCGTCTACACGGTCGCCGGGTTGTTCCTGCTCCTGGGTGCGTAGCGAGGAGCCCTCCTTGGCTCGTAGCCAGACCCGATCAGGCGGGGTGGAGCCGTTCGGTGAGGAAGCTCATCACCTGGTCGAACGAGTCCTTCGTCGGGTGACCCTCCTCGTCGCTGCGCTCCTCGGTCAGCACACTGTGGGCGACCTTGCCGATGCCGTGCGCCTCGTCGGGGCTCGTGATCTCAACCCCGATGAAATTGTCGCCGAGCGCGGCACGCAACGTGGCGAAGCGCTCGCTCGGCACCAGCGGATCGTTGCTGAAGCGCAGTCCCATGACGGCACACCCCTCGGCCGCCCGCTCCGCGACGGCGCTGAGCTGTGCCTCGTCGAGTCCGACGCTCGCCTTGCGCTTCTTGCCGATGCTGAACGGCAACGACGGCTGGCTGAGGACGGGAGCGACGACCGCGTCGTCGAGCAGCATGGCAAGTCCGAACCCGCCGGTGAAGCACATGCCGACGAACCCCACACCCGGCCCGCCGTGCTCGGTGTGCATCGCTCGAGCGAGGCCCCGGAGCCACTCGGTCGCCGGCGCCTTGTCCCGCGTGGCCATAGCCTTGAACTCGCTGCTGATGCAGGACTTCACGATCGACTTGAGGGCGTAGCCGTTGCTCGGCGCGCGGCCCGGCACACCGAACATCGACGGCATCGCCACGCTGAGACCCGCGGCGAGCACGTCTTCGGCGAAGCGGATCACCTCCGGCGTGATCCCCGGAATCTCGGCCACGACGAGCACGCACGGCCCGTCGCCCTGTCGATACACGTCGTGGGTGATGCCGTTGTGCGAGAACGGTTCGATGCGAAAATCTGAGAGCGCCATGGCGAGAGATCCTTGTCTGGAGCGCGACCGAAGATCATTGCGGTTCTGTTACGATCCCACCGCTATGCGTGACCGTCGTCCGTCGACTCGTTGGGTGTCTGCGCTCGTTGCCGCGGCCGTCTCGGCGGCCACGCTCGCCGGCGGGTTGGCCGCCGCCCAGGACGTCGACGATCTCCGCCAGCAGCGAGAGGACCTGCGCCGCGAAGCGGCGGAGATCGCGGCCGAGCTCGATGCCCTCGCCGCCGAGGACCAAGCACTCCAGGATGCGATCGACGCACTCGACGCCCACATCGCACTGCAGGAGGGGAAGGTCGCGGCGGCTGAGGACGCGATCGCGGATGCGGAGCGCCGAGCCGAGATCGCCCGTGACGAGGCCGCAGCGCTCGACGACGACATGGAGCGCATTCGAACCCGTCTCCAGTCAGCGGTGATCAACGCGTTCGTGGCTCCTCGCATCGATGCCCTCAGCGAGTTCGACAGCCAAAACCTTCTTCAGGCGGAGATCAAGCAGAGCTACATCGATGAGGTCGTGGGCGACGAGATGGAGCTGCTCGACGATCTTCGCGTCGCCCAGTCCAAACAGAACGCCGCGGAGACCCGGGCCAAGGACGCGGCCGACGAGGTCGAGGCGAGCCGGTCGACGCTTGCCGACAAGCTCGCCGAACTCGACGACAGTCGTGCCGAGGCGGAACGGCTCCGCGAGGAAGTCGGGGAGCGCGTCGTCGAGTGGCAGGCGGTCGGCGTCGAGATCGACGCGGCGGACGCCGCCGTTGCCCTGGAGATCCGCGAGCTGGAGGCCGAGCTGGCCCGCCAGGCCGCCGCCGAAGAAGCTCGCCGCCTGGCCGAGGAGGAAGAGGCCCGTCGACTCGCCGAGGAGGAGGCGAATGCCGACGATGCCGAGAATGAGGATCCGGAGAACGAGGATCCGGCGGACGAGGATCCGCCCCCGGAACTCGGCCCGTTCCAGGTCACGCATCGACCGGTCCCCGGCGTCATCACGAGCAGCTTCGGCAGTCGAGTGCATCCGATCTTCGGGACCACCCGGAACCACTACGGGATCGACTTCGATGGCGACACCGGCGATCCGATCTCGGCCGCGGCGCCGGGTGTCGTGCTCAGCGCCGGCTGGATGAACGGCTACGGCAACACCGTGGTGATATCGCATGGCGACGGCTTCACCACGCTCTATGCCCATCAGGATCAAGTACTGGTCTCGAGTGGCGACAGCGTGTCCGGTGGCGACGTGATCGGCCGGCTGGGAAGCACTGGATGGTCCACTGGGCCCCACCTCCACTGGGAGATCCGCGTCGACGGTGTCGCCTTCGACCCTGCGCTCTACCTGTAGACCGCCGGCCGGCGCCCCCCGATCTGACATCGCCCAATCGCCCTAACTAGTCTCCCCACTAGAAGTGGCGAATCGTGCACGGAGCGTGTCTAGAGCAGCCGCCAACGGCAGGCGAACGACCGCCCAGTGGCGCGCCGGAAGCCGAGCGGGAGTCCGTCATGGAGCCGCTCCCGGTCGCCTCGTCGTGGAATGCGACGCGGCTGTTGGTCACCGCTGTCGTCACTGCACTTGCCGTGTTCGTGCTCGGACTTGCGGCTGCCAGCCTCGTACCGCCTCCGCGGGCGGCCGCCGCGCCGGAGACTGGCGTTGCCGGCGCGGTGGAGCTCGGTCCCGGGCCGGATGACGAGGTCGAGATCGCGGACGGCCTCAGCGTCGCCCGCTCGGGATCGCTGGTGCCCGCGTCGGTGGAGCACCTCACCGTCGTCCAGGTCTCGGTGTCCGTCTGCGAGGAGCGCAGGATCGGTTCGGGGGTGATCGTCGCTGATGGCCTTCTGCTCACCGCTGCTCACGCGGTAGGCGACGCCGGGTTGGTTCGTATCGACCACGCCGGGGTCACGGTCACCGGAGAGGTCCTCGGCGTCGCGCCGGACGGCCGCGACCTGGCCCTCATTCGGGTCGACGCGCCGATGAGCACCCCGATTCCGGCTGCGGATCCCCCAGCGCCTGGCGATCCGATCACACTCGTCGGGCACCCCGATGGCGGACCTCGTACCGTTCTCGTCGGGCCCGCGGTCGACGTCGCGCCGGTTGTCGCTCAACTCGCCGGGTGCGGCGACATCATCCGCGCCGACGTCTCGATCACGGCGGGGATCTCCGGTGGTGCAGCCGTCGACGAGTCGGGCGCGCTGATCGGGATCGTCGTCGCCAAAGAAGAGGCCACCGATACGGCGCTCGTCCTGGCCGTTCCTGACCTGGCGCAGCTGTCGGCCGGCGGATTGGTTCCCGGCGCCTGCGAGGCCACTGCCTGAGGCCCGGCCTCACCGGTAGGGTCGCCGTCGTGGCTGAACGACACGTGCAGGTCGTCGCGACCGGCGCTTCACCAGCGGCGATCGCCGCAATAGAGAGCGACCTCGTCATCTGTGCAGACGGTGGTCTCGACGCGGTCTTCGCCGCGGGGCGAGAAGCGCACGTCATCGTCGGCGATCTCGACTCGGCCTCGGCTGCCGGTCTGGCCGGCGTCGCCGACGATGTCGTGATCGAGCGGGCGCCGCAGGACAAGGACGAGACAGATCTCGAGCTCGCGCTGGCTGCCGCCGTGGATCGCTCCGCAGAGCGCCTCACTGTGCACCTCGCGGCCGGTGGTCGACTCGACCATCAGCTGGCGAATCTCGTGGTTCTCGCGTCGCCGCGATGGCAGGCGGCCGAGATCACCGCCTACGTCGGTGACGCCGATCGGGTGTTCGTCGTGCACGGCACGCGCTCGATTCCCCTCGCGGTGGGCGACCCCGTTCGCCATCATGCCCATCGGGAGCCCGGCGGTGGTCACCACACGGGGCGTGGAGTGGGAGCTCACGGCGGAGTCGCTCGACCCGACCGCAGCACGGAGGATCAGCAACCAGGTGGTGGCGGCGGGACCGACCGTTCAGGTGGATGGCGGCGCCGTGCCGGTGCTGTCGTCGGCCCAGGCGACATAGCGACCTCGGGCTCGATCGAGCGTCAGGGAGATGCCGAAGCACTCCGAAAGGCTCGCCGACGTGAGGACGTCGTCGATCGGTCCCTGAGCGAGGGTCCGTGCGTCCTTCACGAGGAGGGCGTGAGTGAACCCTGTCGGGATCTCCTCGACGTGGTGCGTGACGAGCGCGATCGGCGGCGTGTCCGGCTCTCCGGCCAACTCGGTCAGCATGCGGACGAACTGTTCACGGCCCGCGAGATCCAGCGCCGCTGTCGGTTCGTCGAGCAGGACGAGCCCGGGGTCGGTGGAGAGGGCTCGAGCCACGAGCACCCGCTGGCGTTCGCCGGACGAGCAGGCGCCGAACCGGCGGTCGGCCAGCTGCTCGATGCCCACGCGGGCGAGGGCCCGTTCGGCCGATTCGCGGTCCTTGGCGTCATAGGTGTGCCACCACGGCTCCAAAGCCGCGTTGCGGGCGGTCATCACCACGTCGCGAACGAGGAGGTCCCCCCGCAGCAGATCGACCATGGAGGCGCTGGCGAAGCCCACCCGTTCCCGGAGTCGACGAACGTCAGTGCGGCCGAGTCGCTCGCCGAGCACCTCGACCTCGCCCTTCGACGGGTGAAGCCACAGCGATGCGATGCGCACCAGGGTGGTCTTGCCGCACCCGTTCGGGCCGAGAACCACCCAGTGCTGTCCGGGCTCGATCCGCCAGTCGATGCCCCGCAGGATCTCGATCCCGTCCGTCGTGCGATGAACGCCGGAGAGGGCGAGCACAGGATCGGTGGCTGATGGCTCCGTCATCGGTCAGATCGTACGGACGATCAGCACGACAGCCGCGATCGCAGCGAGCCCGAGAACGAGCGGACGCACGCGCCCGGCGTCGACATGGGAACGCAGCGGACCGGAGAACACGAACCCGAGAAGCGCGGCCGGTATGAGGCAGGCGCCGACCGCGAGCTCCGCCCAGCCGAGGCGTCCGGCGGCCGCGATCGCCGGCAACGTGAGGACGCTGCCGATCGCGAAGTACGCACCCATCGTGGCGCGGAGATCTCGCCCGTTCCGGTGTTGGAGTGTCAGGGCAACGGGGGGACCGCCGATCGCCGCCGTCGTCGCACCGAACCCGGAGACGAAACCGGCGCCGAAGAAGGTTGCTCGGCGCTCAGGGATGCGGATGACGCCGCTGGACAAGATCACGGCGACCATGATCGTCACGCCGACCATCAGCTGCAGCGAGCGGTCATCGACGGCCGCCAGCACGAAGGCGCCCAGAATCGAAGCCGGGATCCGGCCGGCGGTGGCGACCGTGACGACCTCGCGGTCGACCCCCTCGCGTTCGCGCCAAGCGGTGGCGAAGGTCAACACCCCCGCCGCGACGAATATCGGGCCGGGAACGAGATCAGGGTCGAGGAGGGCGAAGACCGGCGCAGCCAGCATGTTCGCCCCGAAGCCGACCGACGCTTGGATGGTCGACGCGATCGTCATGACGATCATCGCGATGATCACCACGTCCGCGTCGACGTTCACCCGCGGGCTCCGGTCACCGCGTCGCCCGCTTCACTCGGCGCCGCCGTGGGCGATCCAGGTGGCATGCATGGAGGCGTAGCGGCCTTCGTGCTGGACGAGTTCGTCGTGAGATCCGAGCTCCACGATCTCGCCGTCGTGCACGACCGCGATTCGATCAGCCCGCCGTGCCGTGGCGAGGCGGTGGGCGATGATGACAGCGGTTCGTCCTTCGAGGACGACGTCGAGCGCCTTCTCCACCCGCGACTCGCTGTGGAGGTCGAGATTGGACGTGGCCTCGTCGAGGATGAGCACACGGGGACGGGCGACGAACGCTCGAGCGAGAGCCAGGAGCTGCCGCTCGCCAGCGGAGAGCGACGCCCCACGTTCGTGGACCACGGCATCGAGGCCCCCGAGGCGCTCGACGAGGTCATCGATGCCGACGGCGACCAGAGCCTCCCGCAGCTGCTCATCGGTGGCGTCGGGTCGGGCAAACGCCACGTTGTCGCGGACCACCCCCGCGAACAGGAATGGCTCCTGGGGTACGACACCGAGCTGTGAGCGAAGGCTGGTGAGCCCGACGTCGCGCAGGTCATGGCCGTCGATGGTGACAAGGCCCGAATCGGGGTCGTGGAAGCGGGTCAGAAGGCGGGCGACCGTGGACTTGCCGGCCCCGGTCTCGCCGACGAACGCGACCGTCTCGCCCGGCGCGATCCGGAGATCGACATTGCGAAGAACAGGCCGCCCGGGGACGTAGCTGAAGGTCACGTCGCGTAGCTCGATCGCTCCTTCGATCGGCGGGAGCGACGCCGCATCGGGCGGCTCGACCACGGACGGCTCCGTGCCCAGGAGGTCGCGCAGCTTGATGATCGCCGCACCACCTTGCTGGTACGAGTTGTAGAGCTGCACGAGCGTCTGGATCGGCGCGAAGAAGGACGTGAGGAAAAGAAGGAAGGCAGCCATCTCACCCACGGAAATGCGGCCGTTCGCGACCATCACTCCGCCGACAGCCAGCAACGTTCCCTGGGTGCAGATGCCGATGAGCTCGGTGATCGGTGCGTAGGTCGAGTTCGCTCTGGCGGCCGAGATGCCGGCGTCGCAATGATCGCCGACGACGTCACGATGGCGAGCGATGTTGACCGCCCGCCGGTTGTGCGCCGCGATCACCCGGATGCCGGCGAGTGACTCCTGGAGGTTGGACAGCAGCGCCGCTATCCGATCACGCACCAAGAGGTAGCGCTTGGCGGAGACGTTGCGGAACCACAGCGATGTCGCCAGCGTGGGCGGGATGGCGACGGCGAGGGTGACGAGCGCCAGCAACGGGTCGTAGAAGAAGAGCGCGGCGGTGATGACCAGAAGGGTGAACACCTGCACCAGGAGGTTGACGATGCCCTCCTGGAAGAGAACAGCCAGCGCCTCGATGTCGGACGTCATACGGGTGAGGAGGACGCCGGCCTTCTCCTCGGTGTGGAACTCCACTCCCTGCCGCTGCATATGACTGAAGACGCGGATGCGCAGCGTCTCGTTGAGTCGCTCGCCGAGGCGCCCGGTGTAGCTCACCCGGGCGAAGCCGAGCACCGCCGAGACGATGACCGCCACGACGTAGATCGCCGACGTCACGAGTAGCACGTCGCGATTGCCGGCCCGCACACCGTCGTCGATACCGATCTGCGTGAGGACCGGGCCGACGAGCAGCGCGATGGTCTCGATGAGCACAAGGAACACCGCGCCGGCCAAGCGCCAGCGGTGCGGCCAGAGGAACGTCACGAGACCGAACGGTCGTCGATCCCATTCGTTGTGCGTCCACGGCACGTCCTCGACGTGGTGCTCCGGCTCCTCGTCCAGGACCGCGACGACCTTCTCGCGGAGCTCACCCGGCACATCCGCGTGCGGAAGGCCTGCGGCCGCGTTGGCTTGAATGGACGACGGCCCGCTGCCGGGCGAGAAGCCACCACCGACCGCGAACATCAGGCGCCGTCCTCGTCGTCGTTCGGTGTCGTCGTGTCGGCGAGGATCGCGGCGTAGCGAGAATCCGTCTGCAGGAGGTGATGGTGCTCGCCGGACGCGACGACGCGCCCATCGTCGATCAACAGCACCCGGTCAGCCAACGCGATCGTGGACAGTCGATGCGCGATGAGGATCGTGGTGCGGTCCGCACGTCGCCGGTTGATCGCGTCGTGGATGCGCTCTTCGACCGCGACGTCGATCGCGCTCGTGGCGTCGTCGAGGATCAGGATCTTCGGATCGGCGAGCAGGGCTCGGGCGAGCGCCAGGCGCTGGCGCTGCCCACCGGACAGGGTGAGGCCGCGTTCCCCGATCTCGGTGTCGACACCCAGTGGGAGGTCGGCGACGAAGTCCGAAGCGACTGCGTCGGCGATTGCTGCATCGACGACGTGCGGCTCGGCGTCCGGCTTCGCGAACGCCACGTTGTCGAAGACGCTGGTGGCGAACAGGAACGGGTCGTCGGTGACCACGTTGATGGTCTCGCGGAGATCGTGGATCGAGAGCGACCGGACGTCGTGGCCGTCCACCGAGACCGACCCGTCGTCGACGTCGTAGAAGCGGGGGAGGAGCCGAGCGATGGTGGACTTGCCGGAGCCGGTCGACCCGACGATCGCAACGGTTTCACCCGGTTCGACCGTGAAGGACAACGACCGGAGCACCTCCGTGCCGTTCGAGACCGGGTAGGCGAACGAGACGTCGTCGAACTCGATCCGGCCTTCGGGGTCCGTCAGTCGCCGCGCGTCCGGAGCGTCGACGATGGCGGGCTGCTCGTCGAGAATCTCGAACACCCGAACCGAGGCGGCCGACGCTCGCTGCCACTGGAGCAGCATGAACCCGACCATCCGAAATGGCGTGGCGAGCAGCACGACGTAGGCGCTGAACGCGACGAGCGAGCCGATCCGGAGGTCGCCGTCGATCGCTTCGAGGCCGCCGTAGAGCAGGACGAGCGCAAGCCCGAGGCGAGGGAAGGCCTCCATGGCCGGTGCGTACTTGGCCCTTGTGTCGGCCACTGCCGTGCCGGCCCAGCGCAGACGACGGGCGGCCTGGGCGAGCAGCTGGACCTGGCGGTTCTCCTGGGCGAACGCCTTCACGACCCGGGTGCCCTGGATGTTCTCGTCGACGATCGTGGCGACGTCGGCCTGCCGGCTCTGGACGACCCACGACAGCGGGAAGATGCGGTTGCGAAGGCGCACACCGATGACGAAGACGAACGGCAGCGGTGCGAGCGCGACGAGCGTGAGGCCGATGTTGATCACCAACATGACGATCAGCGCGATGAGCAGCAGCACCAACTGCATGGCGATGAGCGGCCCGAACGAGAACAGGAGCTGGATGGAGCGGATGTCGGTGTTGGCCCGACTGATGACCTGGCCGCTCTGGATCCGGTCCCAGTAGCCGAATGACAGCTCGGTCAGCCGGCCGTAGATCAGGTTGCGGAGGTCGGCCTCGATGCGGTGGGCCGCCCGAAACAAACTGAACCGGTAGATGAACCCGAACAGGAAGCGGCAGGCCGCCAGAACGAACAATGCGATGACGAACGGGCGAACCTCGTCGCCCGATTCGACGGCGTCGAGCCCGCTGCCGACGGTGACGGGAACGAGGACGGTCGCTGTCGTGGCGAGGAGCCCGAAGAAGAATCCCGTGAGAAAGATCGGCTTCTGCGTCCACACGACCGGTGTGAGCCGGCGCAGCCATCCTTTGCTCGTGTCGGGATCGATCCGTCGACGAGGCGGGTCGAATCGGCTCTGGGTGGAGGGCCTCACTCGCTCCGCCGCAGGGGCGACGGAGGGTGAAGGCGACGACATTCGGTCCAAGCTACGGGTACATTCGCGAACTGCACGGATCCCTCCACGGGTTCGAATGCACCGATCGATGTGAAGGAGTTCTGATCGACATCGCCCTACGGCTGTTGGCCGCGCTTGCCCTGGTGGCGGCCAACGCAGCCTTCGTTGCCGCCGAGTTCGCGCTCGTCGCTGTCGATCGCACTCGTGTCGATGAGCGGGCCCGACAGGGCGACCGCGCCGCCGTGCGCGTGCAGTCGCTGCTCGACCGGATCTCGTATCACCTGTCCGGCGCGCAGCTGGGCATCACTGTCACGTCTCTGCTGCTCGGCTTCCTTACCGAAGGCGCGGTCGCAGAAGCGATCGATCCCATCTTCGAATCCCTGTTCGGCGGCGTGCCGTTTGGGGTCTCGATCGCGATCGCACTGGTCATCGCGACGGTCGTCCAGATGGTGCTCGGCGAGCTGGTGCCCAAGTCCCTCGCCACGAGTCGACCACTCGAGTCGTCGCTCGCCCTTTCGCGGCCAACCGCGGTCTACGGCGCGTTCGCCCGCCCCTTGGTCTCGACGCTCGATGGGCTCGCGGCCACGATCACCCGTCGCCTGGGTGTCGAACCGGCCGAGGAACTCGAAGCCACACCTGACCTCGAAGAACTCGAGCACTTGATTCGCAGTTCGGGCGAAGAAGGCATGCTCGACCCGGGCGAGGTCGACCTGCTCACCCGCTCGATCAGGCTCGCTGACAAGTCGGCCGACGATGCCATGGTGCCGCGCGTCCGGGTTGTCGCGATCGACGACGAAGCGTCGGTCGAAGAACTCGTTGCGCTCTCGGCGTCCACCGGTCATTCCCGGTTCCCGGTGATGGGTGAAGGACTCGACGACCTCGTCGGCGTAGTCCATGTGAAGTCGGTGCACGGCGTGTCCGTCGAGGACCGATCGTCCACCCAGGTCCTGGACCTCATGGCATCGGTACTTGCCGTGCCCGAAGCTCGTGATCTCGACGAGCTGCTCGTCGACCTCCGTGAAGGGGGCCAGCAGCTCGCCGTCGTCATCGATGAGCACGGCGGCACCGCCGGGATCATCACGCTCGAGGACGTCCTCGAGGAACTGGTGGGAGAGATCGACGACGAGCACGACGAGATCGCCACCTCGTTGACACGAGTCGAGGCGCAAGGGTCGACAGTGATCCCGGCCTCGCTGCATCCCGACGAGGTACGCGATCTCACGGGCTTCGAGATGCCCGAGGGCGAGTACGAGACGCTGGCCGGGCTGCTGCTCGATCAGCTCGGTGAGATTCCCACGCCCGGCGACATGTGCACGGTGCGGGGCTGGCGCCTCGAAGTGGTGGCGATGGAACGCCTGCGGATCGCGTCGGTCCGCGTCGTCGCGCCGCCGGAGACACTGCGATGACCGCCGGACTCCTCGTCGCCGCAGTACTCCTGCTCATCGCCAACGCGTTCTTCGTGGCCGTCGAGTTCGCTCTGCTCGCGTCGCGCGCGTCGCGACTGGAGCCGATGGTGGAGGGCGGAGACGATCCCCGCGCCGTCGCCGCGCTCGAGGCCGTGCGCGACCTGCAGCCCCAACTCGCCGGTGCGCAGCTCGGCATCACGATGGCCTCGCTCGGCCTGGGCCATGTCGCCGAACCCGCTATCGAGTCGCTGCTCGAGTCCGCGATCGCGGGGGCCGTTCACCTGCCGAGCAGCGTGCTCCACGCGATCTCGTTCCTCCTCGCGCTGACCATCGTGGTCACGCTCCACATGGTCGTGGGCGAGATGGTTCCAAAGAATCTGGCGATCGCGAGCCCTGAACGGGTGGCGCGCGTGCTGGCCCCGATCCATGCCGCCTATGTCGCGCTCCTGAAGCCGGTCATCTGGTTCCTCAACCTCGTTTCCAACGGCATCGTCCGCTTGCTCGGTTACGAGCCAGTGGACGAATTGAACACGGCGCTCACCGTCAACGAGTTCCACACCCTTCTCGCGGGTGCCGCGCTGAAGGGAAAGATCGAGAGCGTGGAGCACGAGCTGCTCTCCGGGGCGCTCGACTTCCGGGCCCGCACCGCAGGGTCGATCATGACGCCACGGGCTGAAATGAAGACCGTCGCGCGGCCCACCTCTGTCGCCGAGATCGAGCACCTCGTGAACGAGACCGGTCACAGTCGAATACCGATTGAGGGCGGCGGTCCGGACGACATCATCGGGTTCGTCCACTCGAAGGATCTCCTCCGCCTCGGTACCGACGCCCGCGACGATCAGGTGCCGCTGGAGATGATGCGGCGCATGCTCATCGTGTCGCCGGACCAGCAGTTGCGCGACTTGATGCTCGGTATGCGCCGCGGACGCCGCCACGTCGCCCTCGTGCGCTCCGAGGACGGGCGTCTCCTCGGTCTGGTCACGCTCGAGGACGCGCTCGAGGCGCTCGTCGGCGACATCCGGGACGAGACCGACGCGGACGTCTGACTTCAGGCGGCCGAGGGCGTCGTCGCGCCGACCGTCAGGCGGTGGAGAACTCGCCGCTGCGTTCCGAAGTCGTTCGGGCCGCGATGCAGGGTCGCGTGTTCGTCCCAGATCGCGACCGAGCCCGCCTCCCAGCGCCACCGCACGACGAAGTCGGCTCGGGCGATGTGATCGCAGAGGAACCGCAGCAGAACATCGCTCTCTGCGCCGCTCAGACCGTTGATGCGGGTCGTGTAGGAGGGACTCACGAAGAGACCGGGCTGACCGGTCACGGGGTGGGCGACCACGACCGGATGGTCGCGCCCGGGAAATGCTTCCACGATCTGGTCCGCCATCTCATCGGGCATCCGGGCCCGCATCTCGAGATCGAAGCGCGGGCCAGGGGAGTGATGGGCGCTTAGTCCGAGGAGGAATTCCTGCATCGCCGGAGAGAGCCGTTGGTAGGCCGAACCCACATCGGTCCACAGCGTGTCGCCACCAACGGCCGGCACGTCGATCGCCCGCAGGACCGCGGCGTCGGGGACATAGTCCGCCCAGCTGTGGTCCGTGTGCCATCCCTCGCCGTCGGCTGGAGGATGCTCCTCGTCGTTGAACACCACGCCCACGGTCTGCTCAGCACCGAAGAACGCGTGGACCGGGTGAGGGACGGGGTCGCCCCACCGCCGAACGAACTCCATATGGCTGTCGTCCTCGAGTTGCTGGCCTCGGAAGAACACGACGTGGTGGGCGAGAAGAGCGCACTGGATGTCGACGAGCTCGGCGTCCGTCAGTCGGGTCAGATCGACGCCGCTGATTTCCGCGCCGATCGTGCTGGCGACAGGCGTGATCTTCACGGCAGTGCCTCCCGGACGCCGGGTAGTCGAGTCTCGAGAACCGAGTATGCCAGAGCGCAGTCCAGCGGGCAGTTCCGCGGGCGGGTTCCGCGTGGTCCGGGCCCACCCGCGACGTCGGCCGGGTCGACGCCGACCAGCGGGGCCACTCGCCGGGCGAACTCGTAACGGTCGACGATGTCTGCGCCGGCAACATGGAGCGGGCCGTGAACATCGGGCCGGCCCGCGAGTTCGAGACACGCCGCCGCGAGCGTGGAGACGTGGATCGGGCTGCGGAACTCGTCGTCGAAGAACGTCATGGCCGGATCGGTCACCATCAGCGCCTGCGGGCCCGGGTCGGTGGCGTCGCCGAAGAGGAGGCTGGTGCGGACGATCACCGCGGTCGGGTCCGCACGCGCCACGGACTGCTCAGCCGCTTCCTTCGCTTGGCCGTAGTCGTGCATCGGGCACGTCGGGTCGTCCTCGCGGTACGGCCGTTCCGTTGTGCCATCGAAGACGACGTCGGTCGAGACGTGGACGAAGCGCGATCCGACGTCGGCGCAGGCCGCAGCCATCGCCCCCGGAGCATCGGCCGTCACAGGCTGCAGGGTTGGCCCGCCCTGGACGTAGGCCGCGTTGATCACTGCGCTCGGCTGCTGTCGTGCGATGAGCGCCCCCACCTGCCGGCCCCGTCTTCGAGGTCGACTCGATGCCACGCAACCGAGCTGTCGCCCGGCTCCGTTGACCAGTGCGTGGCCGCGACTCTGCTCGCGCCCATGCGCACCAACGCCCGACCGAGGAGGCCTGTGCCTCCGATGATCAGAAGGTCGAGCCGGCCGTTGTCAGGCGCCGATGGAGTGATAGCCGCCGTCCACGTGGATGATCGATCCCGTTGTGCCCCGGAACCAGTCGGACAGCAGGGCGACGGTGGTCTCGGCGACGGCGGTCGAGTCGTTCACGTCCCATCCGAGCGGCGACGCCTCGTCCCAGACCTCCTCGAATGCGGAGAATCCGGGGATGGACTTGGCCGCGATCGTGCGGATCGGGCCGGCGGCGATGAGGTTGCAGCGGATGCCCTGCGGCCCGAGCGACCGGGCGAGGTAGCGGTTGGTGGACTCCAGCGCCGCCTTGGCCACGCCCATCCAGTTGTAGGCCGGCCACGACACGGTCGCGTCGAACGTGAGACCGACGATGGAGCCGCCGTCGGTCATCAGTGGCGCGGTGGCGTCGGCGAGGACTTTCAGCGAGTAGGCCGAGATCTCGAGCGCGATCTTGACGTCGTCCCAGGAGCCGCTCATGAAGTCGTCGCCGAGGATGGCCTCGGGTGCAAACCCGATCGAGTGGAGCGCGCCATCGACGCGACCCCAGGTGTTCTCCAGCGTGGACCGCAGCGCGTCGACCTGGTCCGGCTGCGTGACATCGAGCTCGTAGACCTCGCACGGCTCGGGCAGTTTGCGGGCGGTGCGCTCGGTGAGACGGAGGCCGCGACCCGCCCCGGTGAGCACGATCTCGGCTCCCTGCTCCTGCGCGGTCTTGGCCACGCCGAAGGCGATGGAGGCGTCCGTGAGGACACCGGTGATCAGGATCTTCTTGCCGTCCAACAGGCCCACGGGCGGTTCCTTCGAGTCGTCGTTGGTGGTTGGCGCACCGTAGCCTTGATCCTCATGGACATCGGTCTCCTTGGCGCAACGGGTCCTGCGGGTATGGCTCTCGCCGCCCGACTCGCCTCCGTCGGTCATGACGTCACCGTCGGGTCACGGTCGAAGTACCGCGCCCTTGAGGTGCGCGACACGATCGCGGGGGAGTGGCCCGGTCGCGACCTCAGCCTCGACAGCGCCGACAACCTCGGCGCCGCGGAGGCTGAGCTGGTTGTCATCGCCACGCCGTGGAACGCGGCGACCGAGACGGCCCACTCCGTTCGCACCAAGCTGCGGGGCAAGGTCGTCATCTGCATGAGCAACGCCTTGTCCAAGGTCGGGCGCGAGTTCCAGCCGCTCGTGCCGCCTCGCGGTTCTGTCTCCGGCAGCGTTCAGGCCGAGCTGCCCGACAGTTATGTCGCCGCGGCGTTCCATCATGTGCCCGCCAAGGAGCTCGCCAACCTCGACGAGCCCGTCGTGTCGGACATCCTCATCTGTTCGGACCACCAGAAGGCCACGGCGACCGTCAGCGATCTCGTCTCCGAGATTCCGGGGATGCGCCCGCTCGATGCGGGCGAGCTCTCCAACGCCACCGCGATCGAGGCATTCACCGCTGTCCTGCTCCAGCTCAACGTGCGCTACAAGACCCGCGTCGCGCTGAAGCTCATCGGCATCGACGACGCCGACGGCTGAGCGGCGCCCCATCGGCCTGCCATGATCCAGGCGTGACGACGATGCAGCTCTACGACACGCACCTCGGCAAGGTGGTGCCGTTCGAGCCCGGTCCGATCGTCACGATGTACGTCTGCGGCATCACGCCGTACGACGCCACTCACCTCGGCCACGCGGCCACCTATGTCACGTATGACGTGCTGCAGCGGCGGCTGCGCGACCTCGGTCACGAGACTCGGTGCGTCCGCAACATCACCGACGTGGACGACGACATCCTCGCCGCTGCCGCGCGCCGCGATGTCCACTACCTCGACCTCGCCTTCGGGGAGACGGCCCGGTTCGATGACGACATGGCCGCGCTCAACACGATTGAGCCCTGGTCCGCTCCTCGCGCGACCGGCGCGATCCCCGACATACGCGGTGTGATCGAGTCGATTCTCGACAAGGGCCTCGGATACGTCGTGGACGGCACCGTCTACTTCGACACGATTGTAGCCACGGACTTCGGGTCCCTCGGCGGGCTCGGCCGCGATCGAATGCAGCAGCTCGCGGTGGAGTGGCGGGAGAACCCGAGCGACCCGAACAAGCGTGATCCGCTCGACTTCATCATGTGGCGGCCGTCCGATGAGGGCGAGCCCGCCTGGGAATCACGCTGGGGCCCAGGCCGCCCGGGGTGGCACGTGGAGTGCTCGGCGCTGGCGCTGCGCGAACTCGGTCCAACCATCGATCTGCACGGCGGTGGCGTGGATCTGCTGTACCCCCATCACGAGTGCGTCCGGGCCCAGAGCGAGGCCGCGTCGGGCGAGCCCTTCGTGCGGCACTGGATGCATCAGTCCATGGTTCACCTCGACGGTCGAAAGATGTCGAAATCCACCGGGAATCTCGTCTTCATCCACGAGCTGCGGACCAGCCACGACCCGATGGCGATCCGGCTGGCGCTGGGCGCGCATCACTACCGGCGACCATGGCAGTGGAGCGACCAGCTCATGGCCGATGCCGACACTCGGCTCGTCGCATGGCGAGGCGCCGGTCCCGGTGGCGCCGCGATCGAGGAGGTTCGCGCTCACCTGGACGACGACCTGGATGTGCCTGCGGCCCTCGCGGTCATCGACGCGGCGGTGGCCGATGGCGAGGGGGTCAGCGACGCCGCCACGCTCCTCGGTGTCGACCTCGCGTGAATCCACGTGAATCAACGAGCGTCCAATCTGCAATGATGGGCGCCTGATGGCTGATCGCCGAGCGCTGCAGCGTGCTGTTCTCACCGTGGGTCGGCCCCTGTTTTCGTCTCTCTGGCGGATCCGCACCGCGGGGATCGACAACATTCCGACCACCGGGGCGGCGATCTTCACGCCGAATCACACATCGGTGATCGACTCGTTCTTCCTTCCTGCGGTGTTGCCCCGCCCGATCTGCTTCGTGGGCAAGGCGGAGTATCTCGAAGACTGGAAGACTCGCAAGCTGTTCCCCGCGCTCGGCATGATCCCCATCGATCGAAGCGGCGGGGATTCGTCCACCCGAGCCCTCGACACCGCGGCCGCGCTGCTCGAAGGTGGCGAGTTCTTCGGCATCTACCCCGAAGGCACGCGCTCCCGTACCGGCTTCCTGCACAAGGGCCACACGGGTGCGGCCCGCCTGTCTCTGCGAACCGGCGCGCCGATCATTCCGGTGGGCATCCTCGGGACGCTGGCGATCCAGCCCCCCGACGTGCCAACGCCGCGGCCCTTCCGGCCAGTGGAGTTGCGGTTCGGTCGTCCCATTCATCCGGCATCGAGCGAGTCGGTGTCCGATACCCGCATGCGGCTTCGTCAGATCACCGACCAGGTGATGTACGAGATCCGGGCGCTCACCGGCCAGGACTACGTCAACGAGTACGCCGCCAAGGGCACACAGCCGGCCACGGAGACCTTGCAGGCGACCGTCGATCCGGAGATGCCCGAGCGTCGCTCGTCGGCCGACGTGCTTCGTCCTGCCGCGGCCGTCTGAATTCCGCCTGGGCAGGTAGGGGCGACCGGTAGCCTCCATTCGATATGAGTGACGTGATCTCCGTAGTGCTGCCCGATGGTTCCGCCCGCGAACTCCCGGTCGGTGCGACCACGCTCGACCTCGCCGCAGTGATTGGTCCCCGGCTCGCGTCCGACGCCGTGATCGGCGTGGTCGACGGCGTCGAGGTCGATCTCAATGTTGCACTTCCTGACGGCGCGTCGGTCGAGATCGTCACACCGGCCTCGGATCGTGGGCTCCACACCATCCGGCACTCGACCGCGCATGTGATGGCGCAGGCGATCCTCGATCTGTATCCCGGCACCCAGCTCGCGATCGGTCCGCCGATCGAACACGGCTTCTACTACGACGTCGAGCTGCCCGAAGGACAGACCCTCTCCGAAGACGACCTCGAGAAGATCGAGGCGCGCATGCAGGAATTGGTCGCCGCCGACCAGCCGTTCGTCCGTCACGAACTCGCCATCGACGACGCCGTCAGCTTCTTCGGCGACGAGATCTTCAAGAGCGAGATCATCGAACGCGTCCGCGACGGCAGCATCGTCGGCGAGGACGCCGGCGAAGCCAGCGGCGACTCGATCAGCTACTAAGCCAACGGCGACATCGACGCGGACGGCACCTTCCGCGACATGTGCACCGGCCCCCACGTGCCGAGCACCGGTCGCCTCGGCCACTTCAAGCTCCAGTCCGTCGCCGGCGCCTACTGGCGAGGCGACGTCTCGCGCTCGATGCTCCAGCGCATCTACGGCACCGCGTGGGACAACAAGAAGGCGCTGAAGACCCACATCCAGATGCTCGCCGAGGCCGAGAAGCGCGATCACCGTCGGCTCGCCCAGGAGCTCGACCTCGTCAGCTGGCCTGACGAGCTCGGGCCGGGCCTCGCCGTCTGGCACCCAAAGGGCGCCATGATCCGCAAGCTCATGGAGGACTACTCCCGCGAGCGCCACGAGAACGGTGGCTACGAATTCGTGTTCTCTCCGCACATCGCCAAGTCGGTGCTGTGGGAGACCTCCGGCCATCTCGACTTCTACGCCGACGGCATGTACCCACCCATGGAGCTGGACGGCGCCACGTACTACCCGAAGCCGATGAACTGTCCGTTCCACGTGATGGTCTACCGCTCCGGTCAACGCAGCTATCGCGAGTTGCCGCTGCGGCTCTTCGAACTGGGCGCCGTCTATCGCTACGAGCTGTCCGGAGCGATTCACGGTCTCCTCCGCAGTCGAGGGTTCACCCAGGACGACAGCCACATCTTCTGCACCCGCGAGGACATCGAGGAAGAGCTCGCCTCGCTCCTCGACTTCGTGCTGTCACAGCTACGGGACTTCGGGTTCCACGACTTCCAGGCGAAGCTCTCCACCCGCCCGGCGGAGAAGTCGGTGGGCGACGACGAGCTGTGGGAGAAGTCCACCGAGGGTCTGCGGATGGCGCTCGAGGCCCACGGTCTCGACTATGTGGTCGACGAGGGTGGCGGCGCCTTCTACGGACCCAAGATCGACGTCGATGTCAAGGACGCGATCGGGCGGGCGTGGCAGCTCTCCACCATCCAGCTCGACATGAACCTCCCCGAGCGCTTCGGGCTGGAGTACATCGCCAACGACGGCTCGCGGAAGCAGCCCGTGATGATCCACCGCGCCCTGCTCGGCTCGATCGAACGGTTCTTCGGCGTGCTCATCGAGCACTACGCCGGAGCGTTCCCCGCCTGGCTCGCGCCCACTCAGGTGCGGGTGCTCCCGGTCGCCGAAGTCCACGACGACCACGCGCACGCGGTTGCGTCGCGCCTGCGGTCGTCCGGCTTCCGGGTCGACGTCGTCGGCGCAGTCGAGCCGCTCGGCAAACGGGTCCGCAACGGCAAGGTCGAGAAGCTTCCCTACGTGCTCGTGGTCGGTGACGACGATGTCGCCAACGACACCGTCGGCGTCAACCGGCGCGGCGAGGACAAGCCGGAGCGCGACGTCACCGTCGATGCGTTCATCGGACGCCTCACCGCCGAAGTCGACGACAAGGTCTGAGCGGGTTCGCGGATGGTCGATCACCTCTGGGCTGGCTGGCGCATGCGCTACATCCGAGGCGACGCCGATCCGATTCCTGAAGGCAAGACCCTCTTCGAGGCAATCCTGGAGAGCGGCCGCCCGGACGAGGAGACGTTCATCCTCTGGCGCGGCGCGCACTGCTTCGCGCTGCTCAACGCGTATCCCTACACATCCGGCCATCTGATGGTGCTGCCGAAACGCGGCGTACCGATGCTGTCGGATCTGAGCGACGACGAATACCACGAGCTCTGGCACGGCGTCCGCCTCGCCACGGAAGCGATCACGGCCGCCTACGAGCCGATGGGAATGAACGTCGGCGCCAACCTGGGTGAAGGCGCCGGCGCCGGCTTCCCTGACCATCTCCATATACACGTGCTGCCTCGATGGGATGGCGACACAAACTTCATGACGGCCGTCGCCAACACGCGGGTGTTGCCGGAAGCTTTGATCGACTCCTGGCTACGTATCCGCGAAGCCTGGCCCGTAGCCTGACCGGGTGAACGAGGATCAAGAAGCTGGAGAGCCAGCGAGCGACGAGGACGTCCGGGACGAGTTGCCCGCGAACCTCGACACCACTGCGATCGCCACGCCCTACCTGTTCCCGAACAACAGCCGGCGCCGTATCCCGGGTGTGCTCTACATCCTCATCGGCATCGGCTGCATCGCTCTCGTTGCGTCTGCCGGCGACGACGCCGTGATGGTCAACGGCGGTGTCAGCATCGCTGGGATCGCGCTGATCATCGTCGGGCTCTATCACCTCCAGGGTGGCTGGGACCTCAGCTTCGACGAGGAGCAGGCCCTTCAGGCCGCCACTCGTCAGGTCGGCTTTCCGGTCGGCCACGCCTCGGCGCAGCTCGGCTGGCGAGGCTTCCGCAGCCGCCCGACCTGGCGGATTCTGCTCTACTCGAACGAGCCGTCCCCCGAACACCGAGGCCTCGTGCTCGTCGACGGCATCGATGGCGAGATCATCGACCACTTCAGCGAGCACAACCCTGAGGACTGGTCCGCGTACCAGACATGATCGCGAAGCGAATCATGATCCGGGTGAACGCGTCGAACCGACGATGACTCTCGGCGCCCCGAGGCGCGATGGCGCAGCTCTCATTGCCGAACCGACCGGTCGAGTCGTGCTGCAGGATGCCCTCGATCTCCTCGATGAGGCAGCTGCCGCAGATCCACCGCTGACCCACGTGGTCATCGATTTCAGCAGTGCCGAAGTCGTCGATTTCAGCCTCGACGACGTTCATGCTCTCGCGCGACACTCCGGCGCTGCGAGGCCAGCGGCACGCCTTCGTCGCCCCGTCCAGCCACGCCCGCTCCCACGTGTCGGAGTACGACTTCATGGTCACGGAGATGACGGCGTGGTGGGGGAGTGAGCCGGTCGAGGTTGCCACATTCACGTCGATCGGCGACGCGCCGGAGTGGGGAAGCGGGTCCGGCGCGGATTCCGAGGGCTGAACCGGCCTCGGCTGGCCCGCTGCTACCCTGTTTGCCGTTCCCCGAGGAGTTCACATGTTCGACGGCAATTGGCGCGACACGGTCGACAAAGGCCTCACGCCCATCGGGCACAGCCTGCGGCGGGCCGGTTTCACGGCCGATGTCATCACGGTCATCGGCATCGTCATGGCCTCCGTCGCAGCCGTCACCATCGGTGCCGGCTACACGCGACTCGGTTTCCTGTTTCTCCTGCTCACGGGCATCCCCGACGCCCTCGACGGTGCGGTCGCCCGTGCCTCGGGCACCGGCTCTGACCGGGGTGCATTCTTCGATTCGGTCTCGGATCGACTGACCGACGGCCTGCTGTTCGGCGGCGTCGCCTGGTACCTGGCCAGCAACGAGTCCGGCCGCATCATGATGCTGCCGGTCGCGATCATGGGCCTCGCGATGTTCATCTCGTACCAGCGAGCGAAGGCCGAGTCGCTCGGCTTCGACGCTAAGGGCGGAATCATGGAGCGGGCCGAGCGCATCATCGTGCTCGCCCTCGCCCTGCTGTTCGCCGAACTACTGATCCCGATCCTGTGGGTCATGTTCGTCCTCACCGCGATCACCGCCGTTCAGCGGTTCGTGAAGGTCTGGAAGCAAGCGTCGCAGGATCGGCCGCTACCGGCCCGTCATCAGCGCCGTCAGCCCCGTGCCCGTCGCGCGACGAGCGAATCGGCCTGGCGCCAGCGCATGCGTGAGCGCCGCGCCCTGCGCGACGGCTGACCCGTGCCGTCCGCCTCCGCCTACAAGGCGGGGTCGCTATTGGCCCGACGCTTTCCCGCGTCGTTCGGAACTGCTGCTTCGCGTCTTGTCGGCGCGGGCGCCGCATCGTCGCCGCAGCGACGCCGCGCTGTCGCTCGAAACCTCGAGCGCGTGTACGGCCGTAAGCTGTCGCCCATCGAGCAACGCCGCAAGGTCGCCGAGACCTTTGAGTGGTACGCCCGCTACTACCACGAGAGTTTTCGTCTCCCGGACTACTCGGCGGAGAAGATCGACCGCGAGTTCGGCTACGAAGGCTTCGGCCAGATCGAGGAGGCGTGCGCCAACGGCCAGGGGCCGATCCTGGCGCTGCCCCACCTCGGCACGTGGGAGTGGGCCGCGTTCTGGCTCGCGCTGACACCCAAGTACAAGGTCACAGCGATCGTCGAACCGCTTGAGCCCTCCGAGCTGTTCGAGTGGTTCGTTGGCTTCCGCGAGTCGCTGGGCATGAACATCGTGCCGCTCGGCCCCGAGGCCGGGAAGGCGAGCGTGGGTGCTCTGAATCGCGGCGAAGTGCTGTGTCTCCTGGCCGACCGTGACCTGCAAGGCAACGGAATCCCAGTCGAGTTCTTCGGCGAGCGGACGACTCTGCCCGCCGGTCCGGCCTCCCTCGCCTTGCGGACCGGATCGCCTCTGCTCCCCACGGCCGTCTACTGGAAGGACGGCAGCCGATGGGGCCACGTGATGCCGGCCGTCGACACCGAACGTCGTGGCAAGCTCCGCGCCGACATCGCCCGCGTGACGCAGGATCTCGCCTACGCGTTCGAGCACCTCATCTCCGCGGCGCCGGAACAGTGGCACATGCTCCAGCCGAACTGGCCGAGTGACTTCATCGCCCTCGGCGAGCCGATGCCGGAACACCTACAGGCGCTGCTGGACGAGGACGCGGCCGTATGAGAATCGGCATGGTGTGTCCCTACAGCCTCACGCTGCCAGGTGGCGTGCAGAACCAAGTCCTCGGGTTGGCCCGCGCGCTGCGGCGCAAGGGGCACGCCGTCCGGGTGCTGGCCCCCTGCGACGGCCCGCCGCCCGATGCCGGCGTCACCCCCCTCGGACTGAGCCTGCCCGCCTCCAGCAATGGGTCGATTGCTCCGGTCGCGCCAGACCCGTCAGCGCAGCTCCGGACTATCAGGGCCATGCGAGACGAGGCCTTCGAGATCGTCCATCTCCACGAGCCACTCGCCCCCGGACCGACAACCACGACGCTGCTCACCAAGCCCGCGCCGCTGCTCGGCACGTTCCACATGGCCGGTCACTCGTTGTCCTATGAGCTGATGCCCAACGTGGTTCGATTCCTGGCGGGGCGGCTCGATGATCGGGTTGCTGTCTCCGAGGACGCCCGGACGATGGCCCGCACCAATCTGGGCGGCCAGTACGACCTCACGTTCAACGGTGTCGAGGTGCGTCGCTACGACGAGTCCGATTCGCACCCGACCGAGGGTCCGACCGTGCTGTTCGTCGGTCGACACGAGGAGCGCAAAGGGTTGCGGGTGCTGCTCGAAGCCGCGGCTCACCTATCTCCCGACACGCGGATCTGGATCGCGGGCGAGGGCCCCGAGACCGAGTCGCTCAAGGCCACCTATGCCGGCGATCCCCGGCTCGAATGGCTCGGAGCGATCAGCGAGAGCGAGAAGATCGCCCGGCTGCGTGGGGCCGACGTGTTCTGCGCCCCGTCACTGCGCGGCGAATCGTTCGGTGTGGTCCTCATCGAGGGGATGGCTGCGGGCACCGCCGTCGTCGCGAGCGACATCCCCGGCTATGCGAACGCGGCCCGCCAGGGAAGCGATGCTGCGCTGTTCCCCGCAGGCGACGCCGAGGCCCTCGCTCGCGAAATACGAGATGTCCTGCGCGACGAACCGCGGCAGGCCGCATTGATCGCATCGGGCCGCGAACGAGCGAAGGAGTTCTCGATGGCGACCCTCGCGGACATGTACCTGGAGCGCTACGAGCGCGTCCTCGCCCGCTAGCTCCTTCCCGTCGAATCAGGCAACGGAGCAGGGTGAGGCAGCCCGGGGGCTTCGGGCCGATACGATGCGCACATGGTCATTGCATTGATCGTTATCCTCGTTTTCGTGCTGGTTCTCGTCTTCTACGTGATCAGCCTCTACAACAACCTCGTCAAGTTCCGGAATCGCATCGAGAACGCCTGGGCGCAGATCGACGTCCAGCTCAAGCGGCGCTGGGACCTCATCCCCAACCTGGTCGAGACCGTGAAGGGCTACGCCTCGCACGAGAAGGAAACTCTCGAAGCGGTCATCGAGGCGCGCAACGCCGCCACCACCGCTCAAGGTCCCGAAGCCTCAGCCCAGAGCGAAAATATGCTCACCGGCGCGCTGCGGCAGGTCTTCGCGCTCAGCGAGGCCTACCCCGACCTGAAGGCCAACGCGAACTTCTTGGAGCTCCAGGAAGAACTCACCTCCACGGAGGGGCGCATCGCCTTTGCCCGCCAGCACTACAACGACACGGTGCTGAAGTACAACACTGCGATCGAGACGTTCCCCGCGGTCGTCCTCGCCGGTCCGCTCCGCTTTACCGAGCGCGAGTACTTCGAGGTCGACGACGAATCCCGCGGCACCGTCTCCGTCGAGTTCTGATCCTCCCGGAGTCCTCGTTCCATGCCCACGGTTGCGCCCCGTCTGCTGTTGATCGCGCCGGCTGCCATCGTCGCGGTCCTCGTCACGATCGTCGTCTTCGTCGTCGGCGGTGAGCCGCTCTGGATCGCGATCAGCCTCCTTGCCGGCCTCGCGGCAGGCTTTGTGATCATGGTGCTGCTGGAGCGGCGCTCACCGGATGCCGCCCTGCGTTCGCTCGGCGCCATCCCGCTCGAGCCCGGCCGTGAGCCCCGGTTCGAGTCGCTCGTCGAGAGCATCTGTGCCAGCCACGGCATCAGCGAACCGAAGCTCTACCTCGTCGAATCCCGGGCTCCCGATGCCGCAGTCGCGGGAAACCGCAGCGACACCCGCCTCGTCATCACCACCGGCGCGCTTCGCCAACTCGACCGACTCGAACTCGAAGCTGTCGTCGCCCGCGAACTCGTCCAGTTCGGCAAGGGAATCCACGCCGCCACGGTGCTTGCCGCCGTTGCGCCGATCTACGGGCCGCTCGCCGGCCGCGTCCGCGAACGTGTCCTCGACGACCGGCGTCTTGCGCTGGTTGACCTCGAGGGCGTGCAACTCACCCGCTACCCGCCGGCTCTCGCCGGCGCGTTCGAGAAGGCAGCGGCCACTGACGGAGTGCCGGACCGGCCTGCGTCGCGGCACCTGTGGCTGATCGGCCCGAAGGGCGTCGCCGACGCCGTTCAGCCGCTGCTCGACGAACGCATCGACACTCTCCGGGAGCTCTAAATGCCCACCCCCACCCCCACCCCCACCCCCACCCGAGCCCGCTCTGGCGCGCCCGCACTCCTCGCACTTCTGCTCGCCTTCGCCCTCCTCGCGGGTGCGTGTGGCGGCGGGGGCGACGACGACATGTCCGAGGAGCCGACCACCACGTCGAGCACCTCCACCACTACCTCGACCACCTCGACCACCTCGACCACGCAGCCCGTCGGGCCGCTGATGCCCTTGACCGGGCTGTCTTCAGCAGACGCGAATCCAGAGGCCGGCGCACTGGTCGTCAAGATCGGCAACAACAACGGGCAGAGCCGTCCGCAGATGGGCCTCATCGAGGCCGACATCGTCTACGAGGAACTGATCGAGGGCAGCAAGACCCGCTTCGCCGCGATCTATCACTCGACACTTCCCATCGAGGTCGGTCCCGTCCGTTCCGGGCGTACGAGCGACATCGATCTCTTCGACGGCCTCGGCATGCCGGCCCTCGGATTCTCCGGCGGCAATTCCGTTGTGCTCGGTGCGATCCGCAGCGCCGCCAACCGCGACGAGATCGTCGACGTCGGCGCCATCTGGCGCGAGAGCTACTACTACCGCGTTGACGATCGCTCTGCCCCCTACAACCTGTGGTTCTCGCCGTTCGACGACGACGGCGAGGAACGGGAGATCCGCGGCCTGACCACGCCCGGGCCACAGTTCGTCTACGGCACGCTCGACGAATCCGTCGGCCAGCCGATCGGTGGTGTCTCCGTGAACTATCCGCCCTCGTTCAGCGGCCGCGAGTCCGTCCACATCTGGGACGAGGCGGTCGGGGGCTGGGTCCGAGTTCAGGACGGCACCCTCCACACTGGCCTGCTCGACGGTGAAGAGACCGAGATCGCCCCGGCCAACGTCGTGGTCGCGCTGATTCCCTACGGCGTGTCCCCGGCGGATCCGGCCAGCCCCGAGGCCGAGAGCTTCGGCATGGGCGGCGTGCAGGTGTTCACCCAGGGCCGCGAAGTGCAGGGCCAGTGGATCCGGTCGGAAGAGAACCCGGTCTGGGATCTCCGCACCGTCGGCGGCGATCCGATCCCGCTCGCTCCGGGAGCGACGTGGGTACTCCTCGTCGCCAACAGCGCGTCGCGGTTCGCCTCGGGCGACATCACCACCTACAGCCAAACCGACGCCGCGGTCATTCTCCGCGACGCACGAGACCTGTTGACGCTCGAAGCGAACTGAAGCGAGTCGAGCCTGCGGCGCAAGGCCCGGAAAAGACGGCGTCGTCTGGGCGAGCGGGTCCTAGGATGACGGACATGTCTTCGAATGAAGCCCCGAACTCGGGTCGGACCACCGGCACCCCGCTCGTCAAGCGTGGGTTGGCCGAAATGCTGAAGGGCGGCGTCATCATGGACGTCGTCAATCCCGAACAGGCGAAGATCGCCGAAGATGCCGGCGCTACAGCTGTCATGGCGCTCGAGCGTGTGCCGTCCGACATCCGCCGTGATGGTGGCGTGTCGCGGATGTCCGACCCGGAGATGATCCAGGGCATTCAGGCCGTCTGCTCGATTCCGGTGATGGCGAAGGCCCGCATCGGTCACTTCGCCGAAGCACAGATCCTGCAGTCCCTCGGCGTCGACTACATCGACGAGTCCGAGGTGCTCACCCCGGCCGACGAGGCGCACCACATCGACAAGTGGGCGTTCACCGTTCCCTTCGTGTGTGGCGCCACCAACCTCGGCGAGGCGCTTCGTCGCATCAGCGAGGGCGCATGCATGATCCGTTCGAAGGGCGAGGCCGGTACCGGTAACGTCGTGGAGGCCGTGCGTCACCTCCGCTCGATCATGGGCGACATCCGCAAGATCGGTCAGGCCGACAACGCCGAGCTGTTCGATTGGGCCAAGCAGCTTCAGGCACCGCTTCCGCTCATCCAGGAGATCGCGGAGACGGGCGAACTGCCGGTTCCCATGTTCTGCGCCGGCGGCATCGCCACGCCGGCCGATGCGTCGCTCGTGATGCAGCTCGGCGCCCAGGCGGTCTTCGTCGGTTCGGGCATCTTCAAGAGCGATGAGCCCGCCAAGATGGCCACGGCCATCGTCGAAGCGGCCACGCACTTCCAGGATCCCGACATCCTCGTCAAGGTCAGCACCGGCCTCGGCGATGCGATGAAGGGCCTCGAGATCGCCTCGCTCGAGACGAAGCTCGCCGAGCGCGGCTGGTAGTTCTTTGCCCGCGACCGTCGGCGTTCTCGCCCTGCAGGGCGCCTTCGCTGTCCACGCTGCAATTCTCGAGAATCTGGGCGCCGCCACCATTGAGGTGCGTACGGCCGAACAGTTGGCGTCGGTCGATGCCCTCGTGATTCCCGGCGGCGAGTCCACCACGATCTCGATGCTGCTCGAACGTTCGGCGATGCTCGAGCCGCTGCGCGCCCGCCTGGACGAGGGCTTGCCGGTGCTCGGTACCTGCGCAGGCATGATTCTGCTCGCCTCGGAGATCAGCGATGGCCGCGACGATCAACATGCGCTCGGCGCCATCGATCTCGCCGTCACCCGCAACGGCTACGGCCGCCAGATCGATTCGTTCGAAGCCGACATCGATGTCGCCGGCCTCGACGCACCTTTCCACGCCGTGTTCATTCGGGCGCCGGTGGTCGAGCGAGTCGGCAACGCGGTCGAGGTGCTCGCCGAGGTCGACGATCAGGCGGTGCTGTGCACGTCCGGCTCCGTGACGGTCGCGGCGTTCCACCCGGAGCTCTCGGACGACGATCGCATCCATCGTCAATGGTTGGATCGCATCGGCGGCTGATCCCCGTCGGCACCTGAGGCGTCGCTCTGGCAGGCTGAGGTCGTGGAAGGCCGTCGCCCGAACCGACTCGTCCTCGAGATGACGGAACTCACGCCCGCTGACTACGCCGCGTTTCGTCCGACCGCCGCGGTCTTCGAGAACTGCGTGCCGGACCGAGCGGACTTGCCCCGCACGATCCCGGAGTTCAGCACGCTCGGCGTCATCGAGCCCGGTATCGAGGGGCGGCCGGATCCGGTGGTCGGCATCACGCAGTACCAGTTCTTCCTCACGCCCCGCCCCGGCCAGGGCTCGTTGACCGACGAGCTCACGACGGGTCTGCAACTGGTACTCATCAGCCCGAAGGAGCCGGGCAGCGAGGCCCGTACCTCGCTGCGGGACTGGGCCGACTTCGTCCATATTCGCCATATCGCCGAGGCCGCGGTGCCCGGGTTTCGGATGATCACGCCGTACTTCTCCTCCGCTGAGGGCGCGCCGACGTTTCTGCACTTCTACGAGATGCACACGGACGACCCAGAGTCGGCGTTCCAATCGATGACGCCGTTGGTGGCTGAGCGACTCGGCGGTGAGGACTCGGCCGCGTTCAAGGACTGGGCGTGGCATCCGCAGTTGCAGATCGACTACGTCAACACGTTCCGTCGGGTCTGGCCCGACGTTGCCTGAGCGCGGGTACATTCCTGCTTATGAGTGGTCATTCCAAATGGGCGACGATCAAACACAAGAAGGGCGCCGCTGATGCCAAGCGAGGAAAGCTCTTCGCGAAGCTCATCAAGCAGGTCGAGGTGGCGGCCCGCACCGGTGGTGGCGACCTGGATTCCAACCCCACCCTGCGGACCATGTTCCAGAAGGCCCGCGACAACTCCGTGCCGCTCGACACCATCGAGCGAGCGGTCAAGCGCGGCACCGGCGAGCTCGAAGGCGTCAACTACGAGACGGTCACGTACGAGGGCTATGCGCCAGGCGGTGTGGCTCTCCTCATCGAGTGTTTGACCGACAATCGCAACCGCACGTCCGGCGACGTTCGCTCCACGCTCTCGAAGGCCGGCGGTTCGCTCGCCGAGCCTGGTGCCGTCGCCTGGCAGTTCGAGCGCAAGGGCGTGATCCTCGTGCTGACATCCGTGGAGGAGGACGACGTCATGCTGACCGCCCTGGACGCCGGCGCCGAGGACATCATCGATGAGGGGGAGTTGTGGAAGATCACCAGCGCCCCGTCTGACGTCAACGCAGTCCGCGATGCCTTCGACGGAGCGGCGATTGCCGTCGAGTCGGCCGACGTCGTCATGCTTCCCACCAGCACCGTCGAGATGACCGAGGTCGGCGACGTGAAGAAGCTCCTCACGCTCATGGAACTGCTCGACGACCTCGACGATGTCCAGGACGTCCACGGAAACATGGACGCGTCCGACGCCGTGCTCGAGCAGGCCCAGGCGGAGTGATCGCGGTGGCGTCGACGATTCAGATCACCGTGGACGCTGCCAACCCTCCGGCGCTCGGCGCCTTCTGGGCTCACGTGCTCGGCTACATCGAGCAGCCCCCGCCGCCCGGCTTCGACACCTGGGACGACGCGCTCGACGCCATGGGTATCGACCGATCCGACCCGGAGGCGGCGTTCGCTCTCGTGGATCCCGACGGCGTCGGTCCTCGCCTCTTCTTTCTGAAGGTGCCTGAGGCCAAGACCGCCAAGAATCGATTCCATCTCGACGTGTCGGTCCCCGTCGACCAACAGGAAGCCCGGGCAGCTGAACTCGTTGCGCTCTTGACGTCGAGGGTCAGCGTTGCGCCGTCGAAGACTGCATTTGGGATGACGTTCGCGCCCTCCCAGGTGTCGCCGGCGAACGACGATCGCCACACGGGGAGGCCGGGCACAGCCATCGGATAGCCCTCGTTGATGGTGAGGCCCGAAGTGAAGTTGTAGTCGCTGTCCATCTCGGTCCAGAACAGGACGATGGGGTCGCCTGGCTGGAGCGTGTTGGCCGTCTGAGCGAACGCCATCTGGTCGGTGAGTCCATGGGCGGGCGGCGTCCATTCCGCCGGCAGCTCGAACAGGAGGGTGCCCGCACCGACCGGGTTCGTGCCTGACGGCGCAATCGTCGGCGCCGGCGATCGGCTTCGTCGCCGCGCCGATGATTCGGAGCGCGTCGTCTGACAACAGGCCAAGGTCATCCCACGCGCGAAATCGCATGCAGCCAGCATGTCTCCCGTCCGTCATCGAGTCGTCATCACATGCGGACGCTCGCGGGCTGACAGACTCCGCCCATGGAACCACTCGTCCACCTCAACGGAGCTGTTGTTGCTGCCGCCGACGCCCGCATACCGGTGATGGATCGCGGCTTTCTGTTCGCCGACGCGGCCTACGAGGGGCTCGGCGTGCTCGACGGTCAGATCGTGGACTTCGAGCACCACATGGCTCGGTTGGAGCGCTCGCTCGACGAGCTCTCGATCAGCGCGGGTCGCGAGCGTGACGAGTGGTGGCACCTGCTGATGGCGCTCGTCACCGGCAACTCGGTGGAAGAGGGATTCCTGTACCTCCACATCACCCGGGGTGTCGGCTCGACGCGGGCCTATGTGCCCGACGACGACCTCACGCCGACCGTGTTCGCGTTCGTCCAGTGCTACGACGGCCCTCGGGTCGACGACCCTGCCCCCGTCCTCACGCTGGCGACCGCGTCTGATCTGCGGTGGGCTCGACGAGACATCAAGACACCGAACCTGCTCGGTCAGGTGCTCGCCAAGCGGCATGCACAGGAGCAGGGATGCGACGAGGCACTCCTGGTCACGCCCGAGGGGATGGTCACCGAGTGCGGGTCGCGCAGCTTCTTCATCGTGTCGGGTGGCGAGATCGTCACGCGGCCGACCTCGAACGACATCCTCTCCGGCGTCACCCGTCGTGCCGTCATCGCGGTGGCGGCCGAGCTTGACCTGGCGGTCGAGGAGCGGATCGTTTCGCTCGACGAAGCCCTGGCCGCGGACGAAGCGTTCGCGACCGCGGCCTCCACCTACGTGCAGCCCGTCGTTTCGATCGACGGCGAGCCGGTCGGGGACGGAGCCGCGGGCGTCGTCGCCCTGCAGATACGAAGCGAACACATCCGCGCCGTCCGGGCGTCGTTCTACTCGCCCGGCTGAGCGCGCCGCTAGCTTCGCGCCATGACCGACGCCGTCATTGGCCGCACGACGGCCGAATCCTCACCCCACTGGCCAGACCCGCCCTGTCCCCGAGACGGCGCGCCAAACATCTTGGTGGTGCTCTTCGACGATGTCGGCTTCTCGGACTTCGGTTGCTACGGCGGCGATGCCGCCACGCCCGCCATCGACGCCATCGCGGCTCGGGGGCTGCGCTACACCGGCTTCCACACGACGGCGATGTGTTCGACGACCCGAGCGTCGCTGTTGACGGGCCGGAACCACCACAGTGTGGGTGTCGGCTGCCTGGCCAACTTCGACTCGGGGTTCCCGGGCTATAGAGGCAAGATCGCGCGGAGTGCCGGCACGGTCGCCGAGATGCTCAGGGCCCACGGGTATCGCAACTACATGACCGGCAAGTGGCACGTCACGCCCCTCTACGAGACCGGCCCGACCGGGCCCCTCGACGGCTGGCCGCTCGCCCGTGGCTTCGATCGCTACTACGGGTTTCTCGACGCGGAGACGGATCAGTACGCGCCAGAGCTCGTGCGCGACAACACCCACGTCGCCGCGCCGAGCACCTTCGCAGAGGGATATCACCTCACCGAAGACCTGGCCGACGAATCGATCCGGATGCTCGCCGAGCATCGGGCCGGGGTGCCCGACACCCCCTGGTTCCTCTACTTCGCCCCGGGAGCGTGTCACGCGCCCCACCAGGTGGCGAAGGAGATCATCGACGAGTACGACCCGATGTTCGCCGATGGCTGGGACACGGCTCGGGATCGCCGCCTCGAACGTCAGATCGAGATTGGGGTCGTCCCCTCTGGGACCGAGCTCCCCGAACGCAACCCGTGGGTGAAGCCGTGGGCCGAACTCCCGGCAGACGAGCAGCGCGTGGGTCAGCGTCTCCAAGCGGCGTATGCGGCGATGCTCGACCACACCGACCGCCAGATCGCCCGAATCGTGGACTTCCTCGAGGAGACGGGTCAGCTCGACGACACGTTGATCATGGTGTTGTCCGACAACGGCGCCTCGCAGGAGGGTGGCCCGAAGGGGTTCGTCAACGCGATGGGGCCTTACAACGGAATTCACGAATCGACCGGCGATCGGGTTGCCCGGCTCGACGACATTGGTGGGCCCGACACCCACTCCAACTTCCCGCTCGGTTGGGCGATGGTCGCCAACACGCCGCTCAAGCGCTACAAGCAGAACACCCACGGTGGCGGAGTGCGCGACCCGCTGGTCGTGTCCTGGCCCAGAGGGATCACTGATCACGGTGGGTTACGACACCAGTTCGCCCATGTCAGCGATGTCGTGCCGACGCTGCTCGACGTGCTGGAGGTTGATCCGCCCGACTCGGTCGGCGGTGTCAACCAGCAGCCCTTGGAGGGCATGTCCTTCCTGTCCACGTTCTCGGATGCCGCGGCGGATACGGGCAAGCGGGCGCAGTACTTCGAGATGTTCAGCCACCGCGGCATCTATCTCGACGGCTGGAAGGCCGTGGCCTTCCACGAACGGGGGAGCGCGATCGACGACGACGTGTGGGAGCTGTACGACCTCACGTCCGACTTCAACGAGAACTACGATCTCGCGGAGGCCGAGCCCGAGCGGCTGGATGCGATGATCGACGAATGGTGGCGCGAGGCCGAGGCGCATCAGGTGCTGCCGCTCGACGACCGTTTCGCGGAACGGTTCGCGGAGAATGCTGCTCGTGTCCACGGCGACCGCACCCACTACGAGTTCTGGGCCGGGATGGGCCATCTACCGACGGACGTGGCCCCCGATGTGCGCTCGCGCAGCTACCGGATCGTGGCCGAGGCGGAGATCCCCGAGGGTGGAGCGCGGGGTGTGCTCGTCGCCCACGGAGACGCGACGAGCGGGTACTCGCTGTTCATCGATGGCGACGGCCACCTCGTCCACGATCTCAACATCGGCGGCTCACATCAGGTCGTCCGCTCGGACCGGCCCGTCCCGGCCGGTCGGGTGGATCTCGGCTTCCGGCTGGACCGTGCGGACGGGGCCGGCATCGGCACGCTCACCATCGACGGCGAGCGGGTCGGGTCGATGGAGACCACGGACATGTTCCACCTGATGGTGTCGTTCTCGGGCCTCGACATCGGGCTCGACCGATCGAGCCCGGTGAGCTACTACCAGGCGCCGAACGCCTTCACCGGGAGACTGATCCGCGTCGTGGTGGACATGGACCTCGACCAGGACCTCGACCACGAAGCCGCTGGTCAGGTCGAACTCTCCCGCGAGTGAGCGACGTCTGAAAGCAGTCCAGCGGGCGGGTCGAACGGATCAATTGCTGTCCGAAAAGGGGCCCATTCCGACCCAATTCGTTCCGGCGAGGCTCTCTTCACCCCGAAGACGTAGTCATGGCAATCAGCCACGGCAATGCCCACGGCGGGTCGGCGCGAAGTCAGGCGGTCGACCTCGATCCCAACCGTTGGCGCGCCCGGCCGGTTATGGCGTTCCTGATCCGCGCGGTGGTCGTTCTTTCGCCAATCGTCGCGTCGGTTCTCGCCACAAGGATCTACACGAGCGTGATGGCATGGCCTCACTCGTTGCTGGGGCACATCTTGTCCTGGGGAGGCGCTCTTGCCACCGCCGTCGACGCGATGCGGCTCGCGGACAAGGCCGCTGGCCGGCTGCTCCCGCTCTCGATGATCTTCCGTCTCTCGCTGGTCTTCCCCGACGAAGCACCGAGCAGGTTCAAGGTCGCGCTGCGCAGCGGAACGACGACTCAGCTGGCCGCCGGCTCGAGAACAAAGACCTCCCGCCAGGTCACGCGGCCGAGACGCTGCTTGCCGTCGTCGCCCGGCTCTTCAAGCACGATCGCTTGACCCGAGGTTACTCCGAGCGCGTCAGGGCGTACACCAATCTCATCGCCGAGGAGATGGGCGTTCCGGCGGAGGACCTGGACAAGCTCCAGTGGGCCGCGCTGCTTCACGACGTCGGGAAGATGAGCGTTCCCGCAGAGATCCTCAACAAGGCCGGTCGACCGACTGACGCGGAGTGGGAAGTGCTTCGGGGCCACCCCGGCGCCGCGATTCCGCTCCTCACGCCGCTTGCTCCGTGGCTGGGCGACTGGGCACTCGCGGCGACGCAGCACCATGAGCGTTGGGATGGCGACGGGTACCCGGGCGGGCTCGCCGGACCCAATATCAGCCTGGCAGGGCGAATCGTTGCTGTTGCCGACGCGTACGACGTGATGACCTCGGTCCGAAGCTACAAGTCTGGTCTCAGCCCAGCGCTCGCCCGCGAAGAACTTACGAGCTCAGCCGGAACTCAGTTCGACCCGGCTGTCGTCCGCGCGTTCCTGGCGGTCGGTCTCGGCCGGCTGCGGTTCGTCGCCGCCCCTTTGCCTGGCTCAACGAGCTGGCCTGGCTGGCTCGGGTTCCGCAGGGTGCCGCCGCTGTAGCGTCCAGCGCAACCTCGGCTGTGGCGGTGGCCGTTGTCGCGGTTGTGCTGGCTGTCCAGGCCGCAGAGCCGCCGGTGGAGCCGGTCGCGGTCGAGCGTCTGGCAGCCGCGCCGGCAGAGGATGTTGTCGAGCTGACGATGGTGGCGGGCGACGCCGCGGTCGAGTCCCCAGTTCCGTCCACGACAGTTGCCGAACTCCCGACCACAACGGTCTCCGTCCCGGTCACGACGTCGTCGGTGCCCGATGGAACCACCACGACCGTCCCCGCGACGACGTCCGCCACGTCTTCGTCGGCGAGCTCGATCCCGTGGTCGACGCGATCGCCTCCGCCGCCCAGCACGAGGATCGCGTCGGCTCGTCCGGGATCGTCGTAGGTCGGATCGATGAACCAGCGATCGGTGAGAATGGCGAAGAGCGCCAGCACGGCCACCACGACGCCGATCGCGGGGCGGGGTCGCTTCGTCACAGGGCCAAGGGTGCCATGGAGGGGTGGTTCAGTCGGGGCAGGTTCTTCGCTAGGGTCGTACATGTGTTCGTACTGGGGATAGATCCGGGCCTGTCCCGTTGTGGCTACGGCTGTGTCGAACACGGCCGCAAACCCCGTGCGGTGGCGGCCGGCGTGATCCGCACCGATCCGCAGACCGAGCGCCATCTGCGCCTCGCCGAGATGCAGCAGGAGATCCGGGCCCTGATCCGCGAGTTCGAGCCTCAGGTCGTCGCTATCGAGCGGGTGCTGTTCCAGCACAACGTCTCCACGGCGATGTCCGTCGGCATGGCCAGCGGGATCATCATGGCGGAGGCGGCAACGGCGGGCTGCGACGTGGTCGAGTACTCGCCGAACGAGGTGAAGGAGTCGGTCGCCGGCTGGGGTGGCGCCGACAAGGACGAAGTCGGAACGATGGTGCAGACGCTGCTCGGCCTGCCGAAGCGGCTGTCGCCCGCCGACGCCGCTGATGCTGTCGCGGTGGCTCTGTGTCATCTGGCCCGCGTCCCTGCGCGATCATCGCGAGCGAGCACTGTTCGTCAGGCATGAGAGTTCGCCAAGCGTGAGAGGAAGACGATGATCGGTTCGTTGCGCGGCACCCTGCTCGACCGTGGACCAGACGGCGAGCTGCTCGTCGAGGTCGGTGGGGTTGGCTATCGGGTTCAGGTCACCCCGTCCATGTCCGTCACGATCGGCGAGATCGACGGCGACGTGTTCGTCCACACGCATCGCGCGGTCCGAGAGGACAGCGACACGCTCTACGGCTTCGCGTCCATCGACGAGCGGCGCATCTTCGAGCAGCTGATCTCCGCCCACGGCGTCGGCCCGGCCCTCGGGCTGGCGATCCTGTCGGTCCACGGGCCGGACGCGTTGCGGGTCGCCGTGGCGGAGGACGACGTCGCTGCGCTGTGCCTCGTCCCCGGTGTCGGCAAGAAGACGGCCGCCCGCCTCATCATGGAGTTGAAGTCGAAGCTCGATGTACCCGACGGGCCGATCATCACGATCAAGGACGATGGTTCGGCCTCCTCCTCCGCCGGCGGCGTTCGGGCCGACCTGCGGGCCGCACTCGAAGGGCTCGGCTACGCCGCCGACGAGATCCACGGCGTGGTGAGCGAACTGCCCTCCGATGGCGACACCAGCGACCTGCTGAAGGAAGCCCTCCGTCGCTTGGCCTCGGGGGTCTGACATGCGTGAAGAACTGCTCTCGGCGGTCGAGACCGAAGACGACATCGTCGAGGACCACGACTCGCCCGGCCTGCGACCCCGCACGCTTGACGAGTTCGTCGGCCAGTCCGAGCTCAAGGGCCACCTCGGCGTGATGCTCGGCGCCGCGGCCAAGCGGCGCGAGGCGGCCGACCATCTGCTGTTCGCGGGTCCTCCCGGCCTCGGCAAGACCACGCTCGCCAACATCATCGCGGCCGAGATGAGCACCCAGATTCAGGTCACCAGCGGGCCGGCGCTCGAGCGGGCGGGCGACCTGGCGTCGATCCTCTCGAAGCTCGAAGACGGCGACGTTCTCTTCATCGACGAGATCCACCGCCTACCCCGCCCCGTCGAGGAGGTGCTCTACCCGGCGATGGAGGACTTCCGGATCGACGTCGTGCTGGGCAAGGGACCGGCCGCTCGCTCGATCCCGCTCGACCTGTCCCCGTTCACCCTCGTCGGCGCCACCACCCGCACCGGCCTCATCACCGGACCGCTACGGGACCGCTTCGGCCTCGTAGCCCGCCTCGACTACTACGACGTGGACGACCTCCAGTCCATCGTGCTGCGCGCTGCCACCATCCTCGACGTCGACATCGACGCCGAGGGGGCGTGGGAGATCGCCCGCCGCTCCCGGGGCACGCCGCGCATCGCCAACCGCCTCCTGCGCCAGGTGCGTGACTACGCCGACGTCGAGCGCGACGGGCACATCGACGCCGGCATCGCGGCCGACGGCCTGGCCTTCTTCGGCGTCGATGTCCTCGGCCTCGACAAAGCCAGCCGTGCGGTGCTCGACGCCATCTGCCGTCGATTCGGCGGTGGCCCCGTCGGCCTCTCCACGCTCGCCATCTCCGTGAGCGAACCCACCGAGACGGTCGAAGATGTCTACGAGCCCTACCTCATCCAGCAGGGCCTCCTCATGCGCACCCCGCGAGGCCGCGTCGCAACCCCCGCCGCCTACGAGCACATGGGCGTGACCCCACCCCCCGCCGGTGCCCCACCCGCCCCCGGCCTCTTCGACGACTAACGCCGTTAGCCCACCCAACCCGACCGTTCTGGCTGACCATTTGACCGGTCCCCGGTCAAATGGTCAGCCAGAACGGTCGGGGTCGTAGCCTTTCGGGCGTGGAAGGGCCGCCGGAGACGTTGGACGACATCGACTATGTGCTGCCGTCATCGTCGATCGCACAGACGCCGCTCGATGAACGGGACCAGGCCCGGCTGCTGGTCGACCGGGGCGACTCGATCGAGCATCGCCACGTCGCGGACCTTCCGGAGCTATTCGAACCGGGCGACCTGCTCGTCGTCAACGACACTCGCGTTCTGCCAGCGCGGCTCCCGCTCACGCGCCCGACCGGCGGTGCCGCCGAGGTGCTGTTGCTCGAAGCGCAGGACGACGGTTGGTGGGAGGCACTTGTCCGCCCGTCCAAGAAAGTCCCCGCGGGGACGTCGCTCACCACGGACGGCCTCGCCGTCGAAGTGGGGGAGGACCTCGGCGAGGGCCGCCGTCTAGTTCGCCTGGATACGGGTGATCGCCCGCTCCTCGAGGTTCTGAACGATGTCGGTCTGCCCCCGTTGCCGCCGTACATCGAGAACCAGATCGACGACCCCGAGCGTTACCAAACGGTCTTCGCCGACCGGCCCGTGTCGGCCGCGGCGCCGACGGCCGGCCTCCATCTCACGGAGCCGGTCATGGCCGAGTTGGGGGAGCAGGGCGTCGAGATCGCCACTGTCGAACTCGCCGTCGGCCTCGACACCTTCCGACCCGTGCAGGTGCACCGGCTCGACGATCACGTGATGCACAGCGAGTGGTACCACGTCCCAGCGGGGACGCAGGAGAAGCTCGCCGCGGCGAAACGGGTGATTGCGGTTGGCACGACGAGCGTGCGAGCGCTCGAGACGTGGGGTCAGACGGGTGAGGCGGAGGGCCGCAGCCGGATCTTCATCCGCCGCCCGTACGAGTGGATGGTCGTCGACGCGCTGATGACCAACTTCCACCTGCCCCGTTCCACACTGCTCTGCCTCATCGACGCCTTCGTCGGCCCCCGTTGGCGAGAGCTCTACGCCGAGGCGCTCGAGAAGAACTACCGCTTCCTCAGCTTCGGCGACGCGATGCTGCTTGGTGTTGGCAACCACAGGTGACCGGCGGAACAAACCCTTGCGGCGAGTCGATACATTCTGTCGGGACTCGAAGGGGCTTCATCGATGAGCGATGACAAGCCATGGATCTATTCGCAGAGCGTTGCGAGCGTCTACCCGCACTACGTCGCGAAGGCTGAGAAGAAGGGTCGCTCGAAGCGCGAGGTCGACGAGATCATCCGGTGGTTGACCGGGTACTCGCAACGGCAGCTCAACAGCAAGCTCAAGGCCGAGACCGACTTCGAGACCTTCTTCGACACGGCCCCCGAACTCAATCCCAACCGGCGGCTCGTTGTCGGCGTGGTCTGCGGAGTGCGTGTCGAGCAGATCGAAGAACCGACGATGCAAGAGATCCGCTGTCTCGACGAGCTCGTGGACGAGCTTGCACGCGGCAAGGCAATGGAGAAGATCCTTCGAACGCCGTGATCCGGTTCCAGCTGCTGCCGTCAGTCGTTGCGAGCGTGCGCGTGGCGGGTGATGTGTTGGAGCTCCACCATCATGGGCATCCCGAATCCAACGTAGCAGTTGGTCAACGTGTAGTCGTGCGTCGGTCCGCGGGTGATCTGTGTGCCCTTGGGGATGATGCGTACACGATCGTCGACCTTGGCTCGTGATTCGGCCCGGGCGAGAATCGTGTCCAGCTCCTCTTCCGTTTCCACCATCATTCCGAAGTGATCCATGGCCGGGGCAGCGAGGGCGGGGTCCCCGGGGAGAAGGTAGATGAAGTGACCGAACACTCCCGTGAGCAGGATCAACGGGTTGCCCTGCTCCCCGCTGTTGTCGCCCTCGGTCCAACCGAAGACCTCGCCGTAGAAGTCGAGGAGCTCGGCCCGTCGGTCTTCGTCGAGCATGTCGGGCGCCATCGTCATCGCGACGTGATTGAGTGTCGGTCCGGTCATTGGTGGACGTCCGTGCGTGCGGCCGAGGGGTCCACCAGCACCTTGCCACGACGCTTGCCGTCGGCGCTCTCGCGGATAGCGGACGCGACGCCGAGCAGTCCGATTTCGACAGGATCGACGAGCTCATCGATCGGGAGGATGTCGGAGGACAACATCGAGAGCGCATCGTCAAAACCGTCGGCGTCATAGTTGTACGAGCCCAACACGACAAGCTCCAACACGATCATTCGGTTGTGGTTGAACCGGGGCTCCGTGCTTCCCGTGCCGAGTAGCACGAGCGTGCCGGCGCGGTCGAGTTGATCGAGCGCAGCGGCCGCGGCATCGGCTCGACCACTGCACTCGAAGGCGATGTCGAATGGGGTCGTCACCGGTTCGCCCATCGGTGGATCGGCAAGGTCAGACGGTTCGATCAGTCGGCGCGCCCCCACCTTCTCGGCTTGGTCTCGCCGCAGCGACGCCGGCTCACTGACGGTGATGTCGCTGACTCCTCGCGCCCGCAGCGCGGCGATGGCGAGTAGTCCGAGGGGTCCGGCTCCCGTGACCAGGACGCGATCGTCCGGCTCGGGCGCCGCGAGGCTGAGCGCGTGGAGCGCGACTGCCAGGGGCTCGGTCAGCGCAGCGGCGCGATCGTCGACCTTGTCGGGGATGCGTCTCAGGAGGGAGCTGTCGGCAATGACGTACTCGGCGAACGCGCCACGGAAGGACAGGTAGTCGGTCGCGCCGCGTCGGCGGCACACCGCAGGGCGACCCCGACGACAGGATCGACATTCGCCGCAGGCCGGAGGCGGGGCGGCGACCACGCGATCGCCGAGTGACCACCCGTCCACGTCGCTAGCCAGTGCGGCGATGCGGCCGGACCATTCGTGCCCGAGGACCGAGCCCGGGCGGGCGTAGTTCTCCAGCACCAGGTGGAGATCGGTCCCGCAGATGCCGCACCTTGCTATCTCGATGCGGGCCTCGCCCGGTCCCGGATCCGGCGCGGCCACGACTTGGACCTCCAATTCCCCAGCACCTGTGTAGACGAGTGCCTGCATCGAGTCCGCAGTCATCGCGCCACGCTAGAACCGAACCGCGACCGAGCCGAGCCGACTGCGACCAAGACCCCAGCTTCGGTGAGCCGAGGGCGAGGATGAGGGCCCGAGTTCGCTGCGTTCGGCTCGGGAAAGATGCCCTCTGCTGGGATCGAAATTCTGTCTGACGGAGAAACGCCGCCCCAACGCCCTAGGCTGTCTGTGAGCTCGATGCATTGTCGGGTTCGAATCGAAAGAGTTATTCATGCAAGGAACTGTGAAGTTTTTCAACAGCGAGAAGGGCTTCGGCTTCATCTCACGCGAGGGAGAGGACGACGTTTTCGTTCACTTCTCCAACATTGCCGGCGACGGCTTTAAGAACCTCGACGAGGGTCAGACTGTCGAGTTCGACGTCGCTCCTGGTCGCAAGGGCGACGAAGCCCAGAACGTCCGCGTCATCTGATTCGACGTTCGCGCTGTTCGCCGCCGGCCTTCTTGGTCGGCGGCGTTCGACGTTTTCGGACGCGATCGCTGCACAGAACAGCTAGGCCGGGCTCGCGAGCCACCATGTGTTGCCTGGACGAGGTCGCCCGCGATAGCTGCGTGCAGGAACCCGCGGCAGGCGTCACAGCCGGATTCCCGAGGCGGTTGTCACCCGCGGGGACCGATCGTTCGTCTGTTGGGTAGCGAGCTCGCGATCGGGGAGGTCAGTGGTCGAAGACGGAGGGTTCGAAGCGCCGAGGAGCCTGCGAGTGATGATGTGGCTCATCGGGGCCGTTGTCGTCGTGAGCCTGGTGGGTGGTGTGGCCGCTGCGCTCGTCGGACGAGGGCTTGTCGACCCGGGCAGTGGCGCCGGCGGGCTGTTCGGCATGCCATCGACGCTCCTCACGCTGATCGCGCTGGTGCTCGGCGTTCCGGCCGCTGTGATGGTTGCGCGAGCTGTGCGCCCCGGTGACGGCTGGGTCGGTGCTGCGGTGATCGTCGGTGCGGGAGCGTGGATCGTGGCGATCGGCTATTTCGTCGTCGCTCACGCCGTCGACCCCTGTCTCAACGGGTGGTGGGACGGACGTAGTCGCATCGGATCGCAACCACTCTGCGAACGGTTCGGCCCGGAACTGAACTGGCACACGAGATTCCATCTTCTCGCTCACGCTGCGCCTGCGGCCGGGCTCTTCGCCATCTATTTCTGGGCAGTACGACGGTCCCTCAGCGGCCGACGTGGTGCGGCCCGCGATGTACTTCTGACCTGAGAGGACGGCTGCCGGTTGCCAAGATCGTTGTGTATTCGATGGCGTACAGGGGCGATGTGTTCCCCTTTGTTCCGGTCGCCAGCGCGCTCGCTCGGGCCGGGCACGAGGCCACCTATGTCGTGCCGCGCGAGTTTCACCCTCTGTTCAGGGACGAGCCGTTCCGATGAGTTCACAGCGGAACGGATTTCAGCCCGACGCTGCTCGACCAGCACGCCAAGTTCGTCGCGCGGTGGGGGGGGGGTAGGTGACCAGCCTCGACGACGATGGGCCGCCCGTGGTCTGGATGAACAACCGATCGCCGTTCTGCAGCGGAGGGCGAGCCTGTGGCTGCCAGCGCGGTCGCGTCGCCATGGGCAGATCGTACGGCACGTGCCGTCCGTCGCTCCCTATTGACTGACGCAGTCAGTCAGGCATCACATTGGCCGTCGCCGGGTTCGCGACAGTCGTGCACCACCCCGTCGAAGAGCCAGTGCCCCATAGTCACTGGTTCGTGGCGGACCTCGCGACCTGATTCAGTTCGTCGAGAAGGCGGACTCGATCACGCCGAGCCACGCGTCGACGGCACCGCGATCGCCGTCGATGTCGATGGCCTCGCGCCCGCGACCCCACAACGCATCGAGCAGCGTCGAGCCCGGGGCCTCGATCATCGCCGACGCCGGTCCCTCTCCGAGACGGATGGTGGAGCCGTCGCTCACGTTGCGCACATCGATCGCCTTGGGCTCGATGCCGAGCACGGCTGCGCCGAGTGGCAGCGCAAATTCGACCGACTCCACGACCGCATCGTTCGTCCGTTCCTCGAGCATCGACTCCCGGACTCCGGTGGCCTCCGATGCATCCATCCGGTGAAGCCCGGTCTCGATCGCTGCTCGGCGAAACCAGAATGCGGCGGTGCCAGGACCGGCGTAGGTCCAACACGGCGTCGTCGGGTCTGCCGCTCGAAACGCCGCGACGCAGCCCTCCATCTCCGCCGCGAAGGCGGGCAGGACCGCGTCCCCGCGGGGACTCGACGTCGGCCAGTCGATCGGATCGGACTCAGTGGCGTTCGCCGCAGTTCGCATCGCGGTCGGATAGCCACGCCCGAGCCCGAAGGTGAGGTGGACGATCACATCGGCCACGGTCCACCCCGGACAGGCCGGCACCTTGTTGGTGTGGAGCGCTGGATCGAGAGCGAGAAACCACTCGATGTTGTCCTCGAACCACTGCAGATGTTCCGACGGCGCCAGGCCAAGACGGTAGCGATGACCGAGCAGCGCCGTCCGGACTCCTACGATCGAGGCATCGCGCTCGAACCCCACATCGGCACGCTCAACGAGGGCTCGCTTCACGCTGCGCTCAAGGCGGACTACGCCGAGCCCGGCGACGAGTTCGAGGTGCCGCTCGACGGCTTCGTCATCGACATTCGCCGGGGCGACCTGCTCGTCGAGATCCAGACGTCCTCCTTTGCGGCGATGGGTTCCAAGCTCGACCGGTTGCTTCCCGAGCACCGGATCCTGCTCGTCCACCCGATCCCGGTCACGACGTACCTCCAGAAGCCGGATGCGCCGCGCCGCAAGTCGCCGAAGCGCGGGTCGGTCTACGACCTGTTCGAGGAGCTGGTGAGCGTTCCGACGCTGATCGACCACCCGAACCTCACGGTCGATGCCGTGCTCGTGTCGGTCACGAAGCATCAATCGGCCGACCCGACGTTGCGCCGGGGCCGGGGCGGCTTCCGCACCGACGACCGCGTGCTCGACGAGGTGGTCGACCGTCAACGGTTCACCTCGACCGACGATCTCCTCGCGCTCGTGCCAGACGAACTGCCGTCGCCGTTCACCACAGCCGACCTCGCGGCCGGCGCCGGCGTGCGCCGCGATGTTGCCCAGCGCATGGCCTATGTCTTCCGCGCGCTCGATGTCTTCATTGAGCACGGACGCACCAAAGCGGGTATTCAGTACACCCGAGGCTGAAGGAGCGACATGGAACTCGAACCCGGACCGATGCAGGTGGTACACGGCGCCTTCTCGAACAAGGAAGAGGTGCTGCGCGAGATCGCCGACATGGGTTGGTATCCGACGACCTACGTGTCGGGCCTCATGGATGAACTACCGCCGCACTGGCACGACTTCGACAACGTCGGCTACGTCATCGAGGGCTCGACCTACGTGCTGAACGAGAACAGTGAGCGAGTGCCGCTCGGGGCCGGCGACAAGCTCGTGATCCCGCGGGGCGCCGTCCATGCGGAGGGTGCGGTCGAGGAACGGACCGTCTACATCGTCGCCTTGCCGATGGCAGAGAACCTGTTCGACGTGCTGATCGACTTCAAGGACCCGGCCACGAGCCCGATCACCGCTGGCTGACTTGGACCAAGCCGGGGCGTACCCTGGGCTCATGGCGGCACGCACGTCAGCCCATCCGGGTCACGGTGATGACCTCGAGATCGAGATCATCGAGGCGGACATCGAGGCGACTCCGGGCGACCGCTCCACGGTCGAGGCCGTCGCCGCTGAGACGCCGCTGACCGTCTGGATCGATGACCTGCGTGAGACGGTGGAGGACGTGCTCGCGCCGGCCCGCAAGGCGAGCGAAATCACTGGGCTCGCGGCCGGCTCCTATCTGCACCGCCTCGGCGTCCGCCGAAAGCAGCGCATCTCTGACCGCAACCCGCGTCGACAGTCACGGGTGCGGCTGCATCTCTTCATCCCGTACGCCGCCGCCTGCACCCGCATCCCTGGCATCGGCGTCGTCGCCCAGACGCGAATGGGACGTCTCGCCCTGGACGCGCCGTTCGAGCCCCATCGAGCCGGCCTGCGAGCGCCCGCCACGCTGGTATTGCGGGGCTCCTGGCCCGGGCTTCCGGTGTGGATCGACATCGAGCCCTGGTGGCGGGAGCAGACCATCGTCTCGATGTCGCTGCGATCCACGACTCGTCTCCGCTACCCGCGTCGCTACTTCTCGGGTTCTTACCGGCTGTTGCGGCGCTTCGTGTCCACCCTCGCTCGCACCTAGTCGCTCCACCCTCCGCCTAGCCTCGGGCGGGTGCGAACGACGTTCACCGAGACTGGCCGCGACCGCGGCGCCCGAACGGGCGTCGTCACGACGTCGCGGGGCACGTTCACGACACCGCGCTTCATGCCCGTGGGCACTCGGGGAGCGATCCGGCATCTCGCGAGCGATGACGTCGAGGCGCTCGGCGCCCAGGTGATCCTGGCCAACACGTACCACCTGATGCTGCGCCCGGGCGCTGACGTGGTCGCCGAGCTCGGAGGGATCCACGGATTCGCCGACTGGCAGGGCCACTACCTCACCGACTCGGGTGGCTATCAGATCTTCTCCCTCGGTCCGGATCTCACCGACGAAGGGGCGACGTTCAAGTCGACCTACGACGGGTCCACCCACCTGCTCTCACCGGAACGCGCCGTCGACGTGCAGGCGCTCATCGGCGCCGACATCCAGATGGTCCTCGACGTCTGCCCGTCGTCCGTCGCCGATCTCGCCGTGGTGAAGGCCGCGGTGGATCGCACGGCGTTGTGGGCCGCGCGTGGACGTCAGGCGTTTCTCGGTCACGGCGACGCCAGCGAGCGGCAGAGCCAGTTCGGCATCGTGCAGGGCGGCACCGACGACGGTCTCCGCAAGCAATCGGCCGAGCAGATCGTCGCCCTCGACTTCGATGGCTACGCGGTCGGTGGCCTCTCGGTGGGGGAGGACCGCACCGAGATGCTCGACGGCCTCGACAGCTGTATGTGCCTGCTGCCCGCCGACCAGCCCCGCTACTTCATGGGCCTCGGCGACCCGATCGGCATCGTGGAGTCCGTGGCCCGCGGCGTCGACATGTTCGACTGCGTGCTGCCGACTCGCCACGCTCGTCACGGCACGATCCTCACCGATAACGGCCGCTACAACCTCACCCGCGCCGAGTTCGCTCGCAGCGACGGACCGCTCGACCCGGCCTGGCCCGAGAGCCCGGCCGCCCGCTGGTCGAAGGGATATCTGCGCCATCTCCTGCAGACGAAGGAACCCACTGCCGCTCGGATCATCACCCTGCACAACGTCGCCTGGCTATTGCGATTCATGGACCAGATGAGCGACGCGATCCAGGCGGGAACGTTCGAGTCGTTCCGGCAGGGAGTCCACGAGGTCTGGGCCAGCTAGCCTTCCTCGTCATGGACATCCTGATCCTTGTCGTCGCGATGGGCGCGCTCTACGCCTTTCTGATCGTTCCGCAGCAGCGCCGCGTGAAGGCGCAGCAGGCCCTCATGAACTCCCTGGAAGAGGGTGACGTCGTCGTCACCAACGCGGGGATCTACGGCGCCATTGCCGAAGTCGAGGACAACATCATCTGGCTCGAGGTCGCTCCCGAAATCGAGCTGAAGGTCTCCAAGACCGCGATCGTCGAACGGGTCGACGACGAAGACGTCGACGACGACGAAGACGAAGACGAGATGGTCGACGCCGAGGATGGCGACGCGTAGCCCATGGGCCGACAGCTGAGTTTTGCGATTGGCATCGTCGTCGTTGCCGTCGTTGGAATCGTCTACACGTTTGCGTCCGGCAACGAGCCGCTGCTCGGTCTCGATCTCCAGGGTGGCGCGAGCGTGGTGCTCGAGCCAGAACCCAACCCGGACGGTTCGCCGGTGTCTGACGACATCATCGATCAAGCCATCGAGGTGATCCGCAACCGCGTCGACGGGCTCGGAGTGCGAGAGCCCGAGATCACCCGAGAGGGTTCCACCGTTCTCGTGCAGATTCCGGGCGTGGACGATCAGGCCCGCGCCCTCGAACTCGTTGGCCAGACCGCTGAATTGCGGTTCCGGCCGGTCATCGCCTCCGGCCCCGGCGGCAGCGACTTCACTGGCGCGGCGCCTCTGTGTCTGGCGGAGGGGGAGGACATCCCCGCGGCGTTCGCTACGGCAACACCCACCCCCGATGCCGGGGCGGACGAGTGCCTGATCGCGGAGCAGACCGAGGAGATCGAGGGCATCGAGATCACGACCGCCTTCTTGCTCGGCCCCGCTCCTCTCCTTCTTTCTGGAGACGGCGAAGAGCGGTTCACCGGTGTCGGCGTGGAGGATGCTACGGCTCGCTTCGGCCTCACGCCTGGCGGCTGGGGCGTTGCCCTCGTCATGCGGGGCGGCTCGCCCGGCATCGACGACTTCAATTCACTCGCGGCTCAGTGCGCGGGATTCTCGGGCATCTGTCCCACGGGCCGAATCGCCATCGAGATCGACGGCGAGGTTGAGAGCGCCCCCACCGTGCAGTCCGCGAACTTCGAGCGATCGCAGATCTCGATCACCGGCTCGTTCTCCGAGGGTGAGGCAAAGGACCTGGCGCTCGTGCTCCGGTTCGGCTCGCTCCCGGTCGAACTCACGCCGCAGGAGAGCCGTGTTGTCTCCTCCACCCTCGGCGAGGACGCGCTGGACGCCGGCATCGCTGCAGGCATCATCGGTTTGATCCTGGTCTCGATCTATCTGATGGCCTACTACCGCCTTCTCGGCATCGTGGCCATCGCTTCGCTCGCAATCTCGGGTGCGCTGCTCTGGACCATGATCGCGTGGCTCGGCGAATCCCAGGGCCTTGCTCTCACGCTCGCCGGCGTCACCGGCCTGATCGTGTCCGTGGGTGTCTCGGTGGACTCCAACGTCGTCTACTTCGAGCATCTCAAGGAAGACGTGCGGGGCGGCCGCACCGTGCGGTCCTCGGTCGAGCGTGCGTTCCCGATCGCGTACTCCACGATCGTCAAAGCCGACGTTGCGTCCCTCATCGCTGCCGTCGTTCTCTACTTCCTCACCGTCGGCCAGGTGAAGGGCTTCGCCCTCTTCCTGGGGCTTGCGACGGTCCTCGACCTCGTCGCCACCTACTTCTTCATGGGCCCGGTCATCCGGTTGATGGCCCGGCGTGAAGCAATGACGGAGCATCCGCGCCGGTACGGCATTCCGAGCGGCGAGGTCTCGGCATGAGTGTTCTGCGCAGGATGTATCGAGGCGAGCAGGAGTTCGACTTCCCGAAGCTGTGGCGCCCCGCACTGATCGCATCGCTCGTCCTGGTTCTGCTCAGCGTCGGGTCGCTCGCGGTGCGAGGCCTCAACCTCGGCATCGAGTTCGAAGGCGGCACCTCGTGGGAGGTCGTCGCACCTGGTTCATCCGTCGGCGACGCGCGCGATGCGCTGCGCGGAACCGACGCTGCAGCCGGCAAGATCCAGACCGTCGGCGACGACAGCATTCGCGTGCGTGCCGATCTCGACAATCTCGAAGATGTCGCGGTCGTCACGGACGTGCTCGCCGAGTTCGCGGGTGTCGAGGCCAACGACGTCAGCGTCACGACCGTCGGTCCGTCGTGGGGTGATCAGATCACCGAGAAGGCGCGCAACGCCTTGATCTGGTTCTTCATCGTCGTCGCCGTCTACATCGCGATCCGACTCGAATGGAAGATGGCGGTCGGTGCGCTGGTGGCCGTCGCCCACGACATTCTGATCTCGGTCGGTGTCTACTCAATCTTCCAGTTCGAGGTCACGCCCGCCACCGTCATCGCCTTCCTGACGATCATGGGCTACTCGCTCTACGACACGATCGTCGTCTACGACAAGGTCCGCGAGATCTCCGGCCGGCTGTCGGGCACTGGTCGCTACACCTACATCGAGATGATGAACCTCGCGCTCAACCAGGTCCTCATGCGGTCGATCAACACGTCGATCACCTCGATGCTGCCGGTTGCTTCCATGCTCATCGTCGGGTCGTTCTTCCTGGGCGCGCTCACCCTGCAGGAGTTCGCGATCGCGTTGCTGATCGGCATCCTGGTGGGCTCGTACTCGTCGATCTTCCTGGCGTCGTCCGTCGTGGCGTTCATGAAGAGCAAAGAGGCTGCCAACCTCGCCGTGCTCAAGAAGATCGAGTCGCGGGGTCTTGGCGGCGAGGGCACCCGCTCGGTCGCCGCGGAGGACGTCGCTCTCGGTGGCACCCCGAGTCGCCCGGCACGCCAGACCGCCGATCGGGCTCGCGCCGGCAACGCGCCGCCCCGGCCGCGAAAGAAGAAGAAGCGCTGAGCCATTCGTTGGCGGGGGACCCGAAGCCGGAGCGGTACGGTGGACTCATGGCTTCGTCCGGCGCGATAGCGGCGCTGATCCGCGACATTCCCGATTTTCCCGAACCGGGGATCGTCTACAAGGACATCACGCCGCTTCTCGCGGATCCGGTCGCCTTCGACCACGCGGTTCACGCAATGGCCGATCCCTGGGCGGGTCTCGTCGATGTCGTCGTCGGCATCGAAGCTCGCGGCTTCCTGTTCGGCGCGCCGATCGCCCGTCAGCTCGGGGTCGGCTTCGTGCCGGTCCGCAAGCCGGGCAAGCTTCCGCACACCACGAGTGCCGTGGACTACGGCCTGGAGTACGGCATCGACACGATCGAGATCCACACGGACGCGGTGTCGGCGGGCGAGCGGGTCGTCATCATCGATGACGTTCTCGCCACCGGCGGCACTGCCTCTGCCGCAGCCGGACTCCTTTCGCAGCAAGAGGCCGCTGTCGCCGGTTTCGGCTTTCTTCTGGAACTCGGCTTCCTCGGCGGCCGCGCTCGCCTCGGGGACGCGACGATCGAGTCACTTGTGATCGTCGAGGGCGACTGACATGGCCACCGTGACGCGTGTTCTGCCCTGGCGTCGCGGTCCGAACCGGTCGAGCGCCGCCGAGATCGCCGAACTGCTCGACGCCTACCGCGAGCACCATCCAAAGGGCGAGACCGAGCTGATCGAGCGTGCATTCAACCTGGCGGCCTCTGCCCACGAAGGCCAGAACCGCAAATCCGGCGAGCCCTACATCCGTCATCCGGTCGCGGTCGCAACGATCGTCGCCCGTCAAGGCATCGACGACGTCACCATCGCCGGGGCGCTTCTCCACGATGCCGTCGAGGACACCCCCATCGGGTTGAAGCAGCTCGAAACCGACTTCGGCGCCGACCTCGCTCGAATCGTGGACGGCGTCACCAAGCTCGAACGAGTCAAGTACGACTCGAAGGAGGAGCAGCAGGCCGCCACGATGCGCAAGATGATCGTGGCGATCGCCTCCGACATGCGGGTGCTGATCATCAAGCTCGCCGATCGGCTCCACAATCTCCGCACCGTCGCCGCGCTGCTCCAGTTCAAACAGGAGCGCACCGCTCGTGAGACGCTCGACGTCTACGCACCCTTGGCTCACCGCCTCGGTATGCAGGACATGAAGCAGCAGCTCGAGGATCTGTCGTTCGCCGCGCTGCACCCGCGCCGCTACGCCGAGATCGACCAGATGATCCATCAGCGGGCGCCGGAGCGAGACCTGTATCTCGCCCAGGTGCTGGCCGACGTGCAGGCCCGACTGGCCGAGCTCGGAATCGTCGCCGAGATCGAGGGTCGACCGAAGCACCTCTGGTCCATCTACGAGAAGATGGTCGTGAAGGGGCGACCGTTCGACGAGATCTTCGACCTCGTCGGCATTCGTGTGATCGTTGACTCTGTGCGGGAGTGCTACGGCGCGCTCGGCTCCATCCACGCGACGTGGCGACCGGTCCAGGGCCGGTTCAAGGACTACATCGCCATGCCCAAGTTCAACCTCTACCAGTCGCTGCATACGACGGTTGTTGGCCCGCAGGGCAAGTCGATCGAGGTCCAGATCCGCACCCGGGAGATGCACCAGCGCGCCGAGTTCGGCGTCGCCGCACACTCGGACTACAAGGACACCGAGCCGGGCGGCGAGATGGCCTGGCTGAACCGTATTGTCGAATGGCAGTCGGAGACCTCCGATCACTCGGAGTTCATGAACAACCTGAAGTTCGATCTCGACCAGGACGAGGTCTATCTCTTCACCCCGAAGGGAAGAGTCCTCGAACTGCCGGTCGGGGCAACCCCGGTCGACTTCGCCTACACGGTCCACACCGACGTCGGCCACGCCTGCATCGGGTCGAAGGTCAACGGCCGGCTCGTGCCGCTCGACTCTCGTCTTGAATCGGGCGACACCGTCGAGATCTTCACGTCGAAGGTGGAGGGCGCCGGCCCGAGCCGCGATTGGCTGAAGTTCGTCGCGTCGCGACGGGCGGCCAACAAGATCAAGCAGTGGTACACCCGGGAGCGGCGTGACGACGCCATCGAGCACGGACGCGATGAGCTACTGTCGTCGCTGCGACGCGAAGGGTTGCCGGCGCAGCGAATTCTCAAGGAGCCCGTCCTGCTCGCCGTGGGCGAGCAGCTCAACTATCTCGACGACGAGTCGCTCTTCGCCGCGATCGGCGAGGGTCATGTGACGGGCTCCACCGTTGCAGACCGCATCGCCCGTGAGCTGCGCGGCGACGAGGAGTCAACGGATCAGCACCAGGACCGCCTTCCGTCCACCGTCTCGCGTCGTATCGGAGCCAAGCGGCGGGCCCGGGGCGCGGCCGGCGTCCACGTCGAAGGCCTCGACGACATCATGATCCGCATCTCGCGGTGCTGCTCGCCCGTGCCGCCCGACGAGATCGTGGGCTTCGTTACCCGCGGTCGTGGCGTGTCGGTCCACCGCTCTGATTGCCTCAACGCGACCACCCTTCAAGAAGGCCAGCCGGATCGGTTGATCGAAGTGGAGTGGGACGCCGACCACGAGGGCCGGTTCCAGACATCGATAGAGGTCCAGGCGCTCGATCGCGAGTCACTGCTCGTCGACGTGGCGAAGGTGCTGTCAGACCACGGGCTCAACGTGATCTCCGTGGCCACGGAAACCGGCGACGATGCTGTCGCCAAGATGCAGTTCGAGTTCGAACTCGCGGATGTGAGCCAGCTCGATGCCGTGCTCTCACGCCTGCTCTCCGTCGAAGCCGTCTACGACGTCTACCGAGTCGTGCCGGGCGGCGGCACCGTCACCACCGACTGAGCTCTCCGCACCCGGCCGTCGGGCGGCGATGGGAAGCGACAGCACGAACGAGAATGCAGCGGCCCATCCGAGCGGGGTCATCCACGCACGTTGCGCGGACATCGTGCTCGCACAGTCGCCGCGCTCGCCCCACTCGTAGAGCACCGGTCCGCAGAGAACTTAGGACGACTGTCGCTTCCGCGCGACCACGAGGACGATCACGACCAGCAGGATCGGCGTGGCCGTGACTGCGGCCGGCCACTGTCGTGCGATCTCGAAGCCGCTCTCGTGGTCCGCAAGGATCAGCGCCATCCCCATCGAGCGACGCCAACTCGGGGCGAAACCTCCACGGGGTCGCCCGGACGCACCGGTAGCCTGAGCGGCTGTGGCCGAGCCGACCTTCCGTGCCCCCAAAGGCACCCGCGACATCCTCCCTCCGGAGTCCGGTCGGCGTCGCGCGCTCGTCGATCGGTTTGCCGATTCGGCGGCTCTGAGTGGCTTCGGTGAGGTCGTCTCGCCGATCTTCGAGGACCTCGGCGTCTTCAAGCGGCTCGGTGAGTCCACCGACATCGTCACCAAGGAGATGTTCGACTTCGTCGACAAGGGCGATCCGCCCCAACACCTGGCTCTGCGGCCGGAGCTGACTGCATCGATTTGTCGGGCCTACGCCGAACACCGACCGATTCCTCCGTGGAAGATCTGGTACGAGGGCCCCCAGTTTCGGTACGAGCAGCCGCAGGCCGGCCGCTACCGGCAGTTCACGCAGGTCGGCGTCGAGATTCTGGGCGCAGATGATCCCCAGGCCGACGTCGACGTCATCGCACTCGGCGCTCGGTTCTTCGAGTCGCTCGGTCTCCGGCAGGTCACGCTCATGGTGAACAGCCTCGGCGATGAGTCTTGCCGGCCGGCCTACATGGAGGCGCTCACCGCGTATCTCACGGACAGGGTCGGCGACCTTTCCGCGCAATCGCAGGTCACGCTCGAGCGCAACCCTCTTCGTGTCCTCGACTCCAAACGAGACGAGGATCAGTCGATCATCGATGCGGCGCCGGTGATGGTCGACTTCCTGGGTGGCGAGACAGCCGATCACTTCGACGCTGTCCGCTCCGGTCTCGACGAGTTGGGTATCGCCTACGAAATCTCGTCGCGTCTCGTTCGCGGGCTCGACTACTACACGCGCACCACGTTCGAGTTCGCGGCGACCGCTCTCGAGTCCGCGCAGAACGCCGTCGGCGGCGGCGGGCGCTACGACGGACTCGTCGAAGATCTCGGCGGCCCGGCAACACCCGGCATCGGCTTCGCCCTCGGCGTCGACCGGATCCTGCTCGCCTGCGATGCGGAAGACGTGTTTGCGGCGCCAGGGCCGTCCGTGAGTGTGTTCGTTGTCGACGTCACCGGTGGCAGCGTCGCGTTGGACGCTTGTCAGCGGCTTCGGGCCGGCGGCATCGGCGCGGATCGGGCCTACGGCGGACGCTCGATGAAGGCGCAGATGAAGGTGGCCGACCGATCAGGCGCACCATTCGCCGCGATCGTCGGCGAAGACGAACTGGCCGCGGGTGAAGTGACCCTGCGCGACCTCCGAGGCGAGAGCGGCCAACGCCGCGTCGCGCTCGATGATCTCGTGAGCGACGTCCGTTCGCTCCTCTCGAACTGAACCAGAAACCAGGACCAACGATGGATCTCTCCACCTCTCTTCGAACCGACATGTGCGGTCAGCTGACGGCCGCCGATGATGGCCGCACCGTGACCGTCTGCGGCTGGGTCGATCGGCGCCGTGAACATGGTGAGCACCTCGCGTTCATCGATCTTCGGGACTACACCGGCGTCGTGCAGTGCGTTGTCGACGAGAAGCACGATCTGCGCAGCGAGTTCGTTGCCAAGATGACCGGCACGATCCGTCGCCGGCCCGACGAGACAGCCAACGCGAACCTGGCCACCGGCGAGATCGAGATCGACGTCACCGACATCGAGATCCTGGCCGAGGCCGAGGCGCCGCCGTTCCCGCTGGACGAGCGTACCGACGTTGACGAGACGATTCGGCTGCGTCACCGCTACGTCGACCTCCGCAAGGAGCGGATGCAGCGCAACCTCCGCCTCCGCGCCACCGTCAACAGCGCCGTACGTCGAGGCATGGAGGAACAGGGGTTCCTCGAGATAGAGACGCCCATGCTCATCGCATCCACGCCGGAGGGAGCGCGCGACTTTGTCGTGCCGTCGCGTAAGGAGCCGGGCGCGTTCTACGCCCTTCCGCAGAGCCCCCAGCTGTTCAAGCAGCTGTGCATGGTCGGTGGCTTCGATCGCTACTACCAGATCGCCCGTTGCCTGCGCGACGAGGATCTTCGCGCCGACCGCCAGTTCGAGTTCATGCAGCTCGACGCCGAGATGACGTTCGTGACCCAGGAGGACGTGTTCGCCACGATCTCGCACACCGTTGCCAACGCGGCGGAGGCTGTCACCGGCAACCGTCCGACTGAGTTCCCGCGGATCACGTGGCTCGATGCCCAGGAGCGTTTCGGCTCTGACAAACCCGACACCCGTTTCGGCATGGAACTCGCCGAGCTCACGCCGATCTTCGAGGGCACCGAAGCCCGCGTCTTCCAGGCTTCGTGTGTGAAGGGCATCAAGATGGAGGGCGGCGTCGAGGCGCTCAGCCGCAACCAGATCGATGCTCTCGTCGAGACCTGCCAGCGCTGGGGCGCCAAGGGCCTCGCGTGGATGAAGGTGATCGACGGCGATTCCGGCCCCGCGCTCGATGCGGGTGTCGCCAAGTTCCTCTCGGCCGAGGAGTCGAGCCAGGTCATCGCGGCACTCGAGGCTGCGCCGGGCGACATGGTGTTCCTCGTCGCCGACGAGCGTCGTCTCGTCCGTCATGTGCTCGGTCTGCTTCGCCTGGAGCTCGGCCGTCCGCCGGTCAACGAGGGTGGGCTCCACTTCCTCTGGGTGGTCGACTTCCCGTTGTTCGAATCCATCAGCGACAGCGGCAAGCCCATTCCGGCACACCACCCGTTCACGATGCCCCACGAGGACGACTGGGATCTCCTGGATCAGACCGGGGAAGCGCTGCTCGATGTGCGGTCCCAGTCCTACGACCTCGTCCTCAACGGTTGGGAGCTCGGCTCGGGTTCCATCCGGATCAACCGGCCCGAGATCCAGAGCCGGATCTTCGAGCTACTCGGGATCGGCGAAGAAGAGCGCCAGGCGAAGTTCGGCTTCCTCCTCGACGCGTTCCGATTCGGCGCGCCGCCGCACGGTGGGTTTGCGTTCGGCATGGATCGGTTGATCGCACTACTGGCCGGCGAGAGCAACATCCGTGAGGTCATCGCTTTCCCGAAGACGCAGTCCGGCTCGGACCCGCTCACCAACGCGCCGTCGGCGATCGGCGACGCCCATCTCGACGAGCTCGGGCTCCGGGTGCTGCCACCCGCAACCTGATCAGGTCAGCTTCAGTTCCACCACGAGAGCGCCGACAGGCGCGCTCGGGTGGAGGTCGCTCATCACCTCGGGCGGCGTGAGGTCGCCACCCAGCAGACGGGCCCGGGTGAGGTCATCGCCCCGGCCGGCCCGGATCGACGAGTCGTCGATCGGGGTGATCGTTTAGCCGAGCCGTTCGAACTCGTCGCCGAGTTCGGTGCCTACGATCTCGGGGTCGACGTCACGCGTGAAGAACGCGATCTCGCGCGGGTTCGCCTCGCCACCGCCGATGAGCGGCGCGAGGTCACAGGGCATCGAGATGCCCTCGAGCGCCTCGGCGAGCGAACGGCTACGGGGACGCGCTGCGGTGTCGACTGCAGTGGCAGCCGGCGCTGGTTGCGGCATCGGCTGTAGGGTCGGCTCAGCTGCGGGCGGCGGGGGAGTCGCCTCCGCCGGCGGGGCGGGCTCGGCGATGGCTGCGGCGGGCTCGGGCTCAGATTTGGGCAGCGGAGGGAATTCGGGCATCTCGTCGGCCGCGTCGTCCTTCGGCAGGGGACGCCACGCTCTGGTGCTGACTCGACGTCGCAACAGCAGAAAGCAGCTCGTGGCGAACCACGGCCAGAAGAGGTACGGAACGATCGCTCTCACGATGTTTCTATCGGCACGCGGACTTCAGCCCTGAGCAATCCATAGGCCAAACGACCCACCCGCTGCACTTGGGGTCTGACCCCCGCTGCATCCCGCTTCATCTCGTAGGGTGCGGCGGTGAGTGACGATCTGTTCAGCGCCGCAGCTGAGGCGCGACTTGTTGGCCGTTCGCCGCTCGCCGCCCGGCTCCGCCCCCGGTCGCTCGACGATGTCGTCGGCCAGCGTCATCTGCTCTCTCCCGGCAAGCCGCTGCGAGCACTGATCGAGAGCGATCGGCTGTCGTCCGTCATCTTCTGGGGCCCGCCCGGAACCGGAAAGACGAGCCTCGCCCGGCTCGTCGCCTCCACGACCGAGAAGGTGTTCGAGGAGCTGTCCGCGGTCACCGCGTCGGTGAAGGACGTGCGCGAGATCATTGCCGAGGCTCGACACCGGCTCGGCGAGCGCGGCGCGGGCACAATCTTGTTTCTCGACGAGGTCCACCGGTTCAACAAGGCGCAGCAGGACACCCTTCTCCCGGCGGTCGAGGAGGGCTTGATCGTCCTCATCGGCGCGACGACGGAGAATCCCCACTTCGAAGTGAACCCGCCGTTGATGTCGCGATCCACTCTGTTCCGCCTTCACGCACTGACCGAGGATGACGTCGCGGAGCTGATCCGGCGGGGGCTGGAGATCGAGGGTGCTTCCGCCGACGACGAGGCAATCACCCACCTCGCGGCGCGCAGCGGCGGCGATGGGCGTCATGCCTTGACCGGGGTCGAAGTAGCGGTCGCGCTCGCCTCCGAGCGAGGACGGCACCTTCATGTGACGCTGCCCGACGCGGAGGGCGCAGTCGACGCAAAGGCGGTGCGCTACGGCCGCGACGGCCACTACGACGTCATCTCCGCGTTCATCAAGAGCATCCGGGGAAGCGATGCGGATGCCGGGCTTTACTGGCTCGCCCGCATGCTCGAGGCAGGGGAGGACGCTCGCTTCATCGCCCGCCGTCTCGTCATCCTTGCCTCCGAAGACATCGGAATGGCCGACCCGCAGTCGCTGCTGATCGCCAACGCCGCCGCGCAGGCCGTGGAGTTCGTTGGCCTGCCAGAGGCGCAGCTGAACCTCGCCCAGGCGGTCATTCACCTCGCCACGGCGCCCAAGTCGAACCGGGTGACCACGGCGATCTTCGCGGCGAGAGAGGCGGCTCGCGGAGCCGGGGCCGGCGAGGTGCCGGCCCATCTCCGCGACGCTCACTACAAGGGTGCGGCGAGTCTCGGTCATGGCGACGGCTACCGGCTGCCGCACAACGATCCGAGTGGCTGGGTCGACCAGTCGTATTGGCCCGAGGAAGTGGCTGACCTGGTGTTCTATGACCCGTCGCCTCATGGCCACGAGGACGAGTTGGAAGAGGACTGGCCGGGTCGACAAGGCTGAACCGATGCGTCGCATCGTCCTCTTGGTTTCGGTCGTCCTCATCGCGGCGGCGTGTTCCGACGATGGCGGGGGAGATGGCAGCCCGGCGCCGACGACGACGGTCGCAACGACGACGCCGTCAACGACGGCTCCACCGACCACCACTGCCGGCGACATCGGCCCGGTCTTCATCGGCGGCAACGACCCGGCGATCGCTCTGATCGGCCGCTGGGACACGACCGACCCCACCGCGCCGTGGGCCGGATGGGCCGGCGCGTCGATCACGGCGCGCTTCGAGGGAACCGGCCTTGGTGTTCACCTTGCGGGAAACGAGGTCGATGAGCTGATTCGGGTCGTCGTCGACGGCGACGTTCTGGGCGCACACCGGCTCCTCGCACTCGCGAACGAAGCCGAGGATCGGATCATCCCGGTCGTCGAGGACCTCGACTTCGGCTGGCACACCGTCGAGGTCGTCAAGGAGACCCGCTTCGCCGATCTGACCTTCCGAGGCCTGACCGTGATCGGCACCGGCGAACTCGAGACGTTGCCGGTGAGCGATCGACGCATCGTCTTCTACGGCGATTCGAACCTCGCCGGGCACTCGCTCATCAGTGAACGAGACGAACCCGACCCGCTGCTCTACGGCACGTACTTCGGCTACGCCGGAATCACCGCCCGGATGTTTGGCGCGGACTTCCACAACATCTCCTGGAGCGGAAGCCGGATCGCCCAGGTCGAGGCCGTGTTCGACGCCCACGATCGCGAGGCGCCCGACGACGCGTGGGACCTCTCGCAGTTCCCGGCCGATGTCGTCGTCATGAACCTGGGTGCGAACGACATCTACGGCCCGACGAAGGATGACGTGATGGCCGACTACCTGTCGATGCTCGACACGCTCCGGGCCGGTCACCCCAACGCCCACATCGTGATCTACAACGCTTATGGATGGGCTCCCGCCGAACCAGCGGGCTACACACACGAACTCCTTGACCTTTGGGACGACGACAACATGTCGGTCGCCTCGTTCCCGTGGGTATTCGAGCAATTCCACGGCACCGAGTACGACCACGGCGGCATGGCGATGGTGCTCGCCGACCATCTCGAGTGGGTGATGGGGTGGGACGCGGCCGAGCAGGACGTCATGAGCGGCTTCGGCCGAGATGGCGACCTCGCCAACGGCAGCTTTGAGAACGTCGCCCCGTTCGGTGGGTGGGGATGGCGCTACTACAACGACCCGGGCATCACCCGTCACGTCGGCGACGGAGGCGCATACGACGGCGATGCCTATGTCACCCTCAGTGATGGCGCGTCGATCCACCAGCCGACGCCGATTCGGCCGGGACAGACGCTGCGAGTGGAAGGCTTCTCCCGCGTCGACGAGCCGGGCGAGATGATCGTCACGATCGATTTCCGGAACCAGACCATCTACAGCGACCCGATCAACTCGGAATCCACGTTCCTCCCCAACGATCTCAAGGTCGACCTGGAGTGGGTGGACTTCGGCGTGTTCGCGGTCGCACCGGATGACGAGAATGTCTGGCACGCGCGGGTGACATTCACGGCCGGCGACGGCGCGACGGTGTATCTCGACGCGGTCACGCAGACGATCTCGTAGCGCCCGTCGCAGCATCCCCCAGCGCCGGCGCGCCGGAGGGTTCACTGGGAGACATGTCCGGAGCTGACCTCGCCGCCGTGATCGTGTCCGTTGTCTGCCTCGCGATCGTCGTGATCATGGTCCTCGCCGTTCAGGCCCTGATCCGCACTATGCAGGAACTACGCGCCACGGTCGACGACCTGCGCGGTGCCACGCTCCCGATGGTCCACGACCTCCACTCCACCGTCTCGAAAGCCGGCGACGAGCTGGAGCGGGTCGACGCTGTCCTCGACAAGGCCGAGCGCATCTCCACCACCGCCGACGTCGCATCACGACTCGCCTACAAAGCGGTGGCGCCGCCGCTGATCAAGACGGCATCGCTCGTTGCCGGCGCAGGCCGAGCGACATGGCGAATGCGCAGCAGTAAGCCTCGCCGCCGGGCGATCGAAGTCGGAGGGAAAGCCAAATGAAGCGGATCTTCTGGGGAAGCCTCGGGTACGCGGCCGGTCTCGGCACGTCGGTCTACGTCCAGCGCCGGGTGCGCGCCGCGGTCGAGCACTACACACCCGAACAGATCCGGGCCGACGTGCAGGAGAAGAGCCGACAGGCCGCCGGCCGGGCCAAGGACGTGGTGATCGACCTCCGCGAAGCAGCCGCTGACGGCGTCGCCACCATGCGAGCCCGCGAGGACGAACTCCGGCGCGAGTTCGCGCCCGACGGCGACGACACCGACAGTCCTGGCCACCACCACCGTCCTGCCCGCATTCGCCACTGACGGCCGTCGAATCAACACGGGCCCGCCGCAGGGGAGCGGTAGGCTGCTCCACTCATGAAGGCCAACGAGGTACGCAAGGCGTTCACGGATTACTTCGTGGAACGAGGTCACTTGGATCTGCCGAGCGCGTCCTTGATCCCGCACGATCCGACCGTGCTCTTCACCGTGGCGGGAATGGTGCCCTTCAAGACGTACTTCACCGGCGAGGAGGCGCCCCCGGGCAATCGGGTCGTCAGCATTCAGAAGTGTGTGCGGGCCGGCGGCAAACACAACGATCTCGACGAGATCGGCCGCACCCTTCGTCACCTCACCTTCTTCGAGATGATGGGCAACTTCAGTTTCGGCGACTACTTCAAGTCCGAGGCGTGCGCCTTCGCGTGGGACTTCATCACGAACGTGCTCGAACTCGATCCGGATCGGCTGTGGGTCACCGTGCACATCTCCGACGACGAGGCCGCCGAGATCTGGGAGAACGAGGTCGGCGTCGCGGCCGATCGCATTCAGCGTCTCGACGAGGACAACTACTGGAAGATGGGCGACACCGGCCCCTGCGGCCCCTGCTCGGAGATCTTCTGGGACAAGGGCCCGGAGTTCGGCGAGGACGGCGGGCCGGCCCACGGTGACGAGGACCGGTTCATCGAGTTCTGGAACCTCGTGTTCATGCAGTACGACCAGGCGGACGACGGTACGAAGATGCCGTTGCCCAAGACGGCGATCGACACCGGCATGGGTCTCGAGCGAACCGTCTCGATCCTGCAGGGAGTCGACTCCGTCTGGGACACCGACGAGCTCGCCGCGCTGCAGGAGTTCGCAGCGGAGCTGACCGGCATCGACCCAGCGGCTGCCGAGCCGGAGCAGCTCGTCTCGCTGCGCATCCTTGCGGACCACGCCCGCAGCACATCCATGCTGGTCAGCGACGGTGTCTTCCCGTCCAACGAGGCGCGGGGCTACGCGCTGCGGCGCATCCTTCGCCGCGCTGTCCGTCACGCCTACATCCTCGGCGTCGAGACGCCGGTCATGGGCGGCATGGTCGACGCGGTCGTCGAAGTCATGGGCGGCGACTACCCGGATCTGGTCGAGAACCACGCGTTCGTGCGCGACGTCGTCGACCGTGAGGAAGTTCGATTCCGCGAGACGCTGCGCACCGGTCAGGCGATTCTGGACGACAAGCTCGACTCGCTCGGGGAGGGTGAGACCCTTCCGGGTGACACTGCCTTCCTGCTCCACGACACCTACGGCTTCCCGCTGGAAGTCACACAGGAGATCACCGGCGAACGCGGCGTCGAAGTCGACGTCGACGGGTTCCGCGCCGCGATGTCGGCCCAGCAGAAGCGAGCCAAGGACGCCCGCAAAGTCAGCGCGTCCGGCGACACCGGCGACCTGGTGGCGCTGGTCGATGCGCACGGCGAGACGGTCTTCACCGGTCGCGACGAGATCACGTCGGACGCCACTGTGCTTCATGTCGACGACTCGATCGTGGTGCTCGACCGGACGCCGTTCTACGCTGAGTCCGGCGGCCAGATCGGCGACACGGGCACGATTCAGACCGAGACCGGTGTCATCACCGTCTCCGACAGCACCTATGGAGTCCCGGGCTTGACCGTGCACGCCATCGCTGAGGCGAACGGCGCGATCGAGACGGGCCAAGCCGCGATGGCGACGATCGACGACGATCGGCGCGCCGCGATCCGGCGCAACCACACGGCCACTCATCTTCTCCACTGGGCGCTGCGCGAGATTGTCGGCGACCACGTCAAGCAGCAGGGTTCGTGGGTCGGTCCGGATCGGCTCCGGTTCGACTTCAGCCACTACGAGTCGGTCACCGCCGAGCAGATCGCTGCGGTCGAGGATCTCGTCAACGACGAGGTGCTCAACAACCCCTCGTGTCGCCACTTCGAGACGACCATGGACGAGGCGCAGAAGCTCGGCGCGATCGCGTTCTTCGGCGACAAGTACGGCGACGTCGTGCGGGTTCTCGAGGCGGGTCCGAACTCCACCGAGCTCTGCGGTGGCACCCACGTCAAGGCGTTGGGCGACATCGGCATGGTGAAGGTTCTGTCCGAGGGCTCGATCGGGAGCAACATCCGCCGCATCGAAGCCGTCACCGGCGACGGCACCCGCGAGGCGCTGCGCGAGGTCGACTGCACGCTCGCAGCGACCGCCGACGCGCTCGGCGTCGCGAACGCAGACGAGGCGCCCGATGCGGCGGAGCGCCTGCAGAACGAGGTCAAGAACCTTCGCAAGCAGCTGTCCGCGGCGAAACAACAACTCGCCGTCGGCCAGGCGCCCGCGCTCGCGGGGAAGGCGATCGATGGCGTCGTGGTCGATCGCGTCGACGGCGTGGACCGCAACGGCCTTCGTGATCTCGCGGTATCGGTCCGAGATCAGGGCGACGTGCATGCCGTCGTGCTCGGCGCCGTCCTCGATGGCGGAGGCGTCGCGCTCGCGGCGGCGGTCACCCCGGAGAGCGCGCACAAAGCGGGCGAGCTGATTGACGACGCGAAGAAGACCATCGGTGGTGGCGGCAAGGCCGCGGACGACATCTCGGTCGCCGGTGGCAAGAACGCCGAGTCGCTCGACGAGGCGCTGGACCAGGCCCGCGCCGCGGCCGGCATCGGCTGACATGCGAGCCCTGGGCCTCGACCTGGGGTCGAAGCGGATCGGGGTCGCCATCAGCGACTCCAACGGCTCTGTTGCCACCCCGATCGAGGTGGTGAAGCGCAGCGGTGATCGCCGGCGCGAGCACCGTGAGATCGCCGATCTCGTCGTCGAATGGGAGGCCGAGATCGTGGTGGTCGGGCTGCCGCTCAACATGGATGGCAGCGTCGGCGAGATGGCGAAAAAGTACCGCAGCGAAGCAAAGGCACTGGGCGACACCCTCGACGTGCCCGTCGTTCCCTACGATGAACGGCTGACAACCGTCACCGCGGAGCGATCCCTCATGGAACAAGAGATGAAGGCCGACGCCCGCCGCCAGGTGGTGGACAAGGTCGCAGCAGCTGTGATGCTCCAATCGTGGCTCGACGCGGGGATGCCGCATGGCTCGTAAGCCCCGCCGCAACTTCGCCGCCTTCCTGACCGGAGAGGTGGATGAGGAGATCCCCGAGGCGGCGAAGCCGCCGGTGGCCCCGCCGCGGGCCACCGACGCCCCGCTGATCCCCAATGAGCCGCCGCGTCGTCCAGCCACCCGGGTCATGCGAGCCGCGCAGTCCGCTCCGACGTCGCCTCCGCCACTCGCCCCGGGCGCAGAAGGCGAAGAGGTGCCGATCGTCGCGCTGCCGGACTACGCCGCCCCGCCCGGCGTCGTCGTGTCGGCCGGCGTGGACGCCCACGGTGTCGAGTACGTGTTCGAGGATGACCCGGGCGCGACGCCCCTCGTCGACCCTCGCTACGACGCCGACGACCGCAACTGGGTCCGCTACCGCACGAGTTGGGGTGGCTTCCTGCGCGTTATCGGGCTCGTCATTCTCGTACTCGTTCTCGTGGTGACGGTCCGCAGCCGCATCTACGGCTACATCGACGACCAGGTGTCCCAAGGTGGCGAACACGGCGAGTCGGTGCCGTTCAATATCCAGACCAATTCGGCGGTCAACGACGTCGCCACCGCCCTGGCCGACTCCGGTGTGATCAACAACGCGACGGTCTTCCGGTACTGGCTACGGTGCGACGTCGCGAATGGCGGCGAGATCACGATCACCGGCTTCCTGAGCTGCGACACAGAGGTCCAGTTCCAGGCCGGCGACTACAACCTGGTCGAGAACATGACCTACGACCAGGTCCTCGATGAGCTGAACAACGGCCCGATCGTCGAGAAGCTCTTCCAAGTCTGCATTCCCGAGGGAATGCGGGTGAGTCAGTTCATCGAACGGATCCTGGAAGAGAACGAGATCTACGATCGAGACCAGCTCGTCGAGGCACTGAGCGATCGCGAACTCGCATCGAGTTATCTCCGCGAGACCAGCGCCGGTCTCTTCCCGTTTGAGGGACTTCTGTTCCCCGCCTGCTACGACGTCCCGGAGGGCAGCCTTGCCGACGAACGCTCGATCGTCTCACGGATGACCATCGAGATGGACACCCGTATCGAACGCGCCTCCGCCGCGTCGGATGGCCTTCCGCCGTTGGCTGTGGAGATGGGGTTCGACGAGTACGACATGGTAATCATTGCCTCGCTCATCGAGGAGGAGTCACTCGTCGACGACGACCGAGCCAAGATCTCCCGCGTGATCTGGAATCGCATCGAGCAGAACTGGCTGCTGGGAATCGACGCATCCGCCTGTTTCGCGCATCCACTTCCGTGTGAGCTCACCGACGAGGCGTTGAACGACCCGAATCCCTGGAACACCCGCGCCATCGCCGGCCTCCCGATCACCCCGATTTCGTCGCCTGGTCAGAAGTCGCTCGACGCTGCGTTCGCTCCGGTTGACGGCGAGTGGATGTACTACGTCCGCACGGATCTCGACGGGGTGATCGGTGCGCACACGTTCGCGGTGACGGATTCGGAGTTCCAGGCCGCCAAGGAGATCTGCCAGGGATTGGGGTACTGCTGATGATCACCGGCGAGACGCGCGTCGCCGCCGTCATCGGTGATCCCATCGGCCACTCGCTCTCGCCCGAGCTGCACAACGCGGCGTTCGCCGCGGCTGGACTCGATTGGGTCTACGTGGCGCTGCCCGTCGCGGCCGGCAGTGGAGCCGCCGCGGTCGATGCGATGCGGGCGACCGGACTCGCCGGCTTGTCCGTGACCACGCCGCACAAGGATGAGGTCGCCGCGGCCGCCGACGAACGCAGCGACGCCGTCGTCGCACTCGGCGCCGCCAACTGTCTGGTGCCCCTGGCCGACGGTCGCATTCGGGCGGAGAACACTGATGGCGGTGGATTCCTCGCCGGGCTACTCGACGACGCGGACTGCGCCGTCGGGGGACGACGCGTCGGTGTGATCGGGGCGGGCGGAGCCGGACGAGCGATCGCGCAGGCCGCGGGCGCGGCGGGAGCATCGGCGGTCATCGTCGTCAACCGCACGCTGGAACGAGCCCATGTGGCGGCCGACCTCGCGGGCACCGTCGGCGTTGTCGGCCAGGCCTCGGATCTCGCCACAGCGGACGTCGTCGTCAACACGACCACCGTCGGCATGGGCGGGGGCTCGGAGATGCCCTGCGACCCCGCGTTGCTCCATGGCGGGCAAGTGGTGGTCGACATCGTCTACACGCCGCTCGAAACGGCGTGGCTCGCGGCAGTGCGTGAGGCCGGGATCGAGGGCCACAACGGGTTGTCGATGCTCGTACACCAGGCGGCGATCGCGTTCACGCACTGGACCGGTGTGGCTGCTCCGGTCGCCGCGATGCGCGCCGTCGTGCAGAACAAATTCGTATAGTCCTCACTTCCCACGAGCGACGTGCCGATGGTCAGGTGTTCGCACCACTTCGGAGGTCACTGTGGCGCTCTCGGGCACACTCGACAACTTTGCTCTTCCTGATGTTCTTCGGCTTCTCTCGTCGACCAGCAAAACCGGGCGCCTCCGCGTCACGGGCGACCGGGGCTCCGGCAGCATCTGGGTCGACGGCGGCGAGGTCGTCGCCACTGAACTCGCATCTGCGGTGACGCAGGAGCCGAGCAACGAGGAGGTCGTCTTCGGCCTGCTTCGCTTCGGCGCCGGATCGTTCACGTTCGAGGCCGATGCCACCGCCGCGAACGCGTCCACGCCGTCCGCGATGGAGCCGATCCTGTCCGCCGCTGAGAACCTTCTCGGCGAGTGGCGCTCGATCGAAGAGGTCATCCCCTCCCTCGACATCTGGGTCGGCTTCCGGCCCTCCCTCGACGGACCCGACGTCATGGTCGACCAGTCCCGCTGGAGCGGCATCGCCGCGATCGGTTTGGGCGCCCAGGTCGGCGCGGTCGCCGAGACGCTCGCCCTCGGCGAGATCGACACCTGCCGGATGCTGAAGGAACTCCTCGAGCTCGGTCTCATCGAGTTCATCGACGAGCCGGTCGGAGTGCCGGCCGCCGCGTCCTTCGAGCCCGCCCCCGTGATCGAAGAGTCCGCCATCGAGACGTCGACTCCAGACGAGGAGACGTTCGAGCCGGTGGCGTTCGACAACGACGACGCGGGCGAGCCGGAAGCGATGCTTCAGGAACTCGACGCGATGAACGATGGCCCTCACTTCGACGACGCCGAGCCGGTCGGCGAGAGCACCGAGCCGAGCCTTGCGGCGCTCGCCTCCAGGGAGGAATCGATCGACCCGCTGCTGTCACCGGGCGACCCGCTGGACACGTACGTGGTCGAGAACACCGACGAGGACATCTACGCCGGTGCGCCTGGACCGAGCGACGCCGACGACGAACTCGATCCGGCCGAGATGGCTCGCCAGCTGGCCAACCTCAGCCCGAAGGCTGCCAAGGCAGTCGCCGCGGCAGCCAAGGCCACTACCGATGCCGAGCGCGATGCCGCTCTCGCCGCGGTCGAAGCCGAAGACGACAGCGTCAACCGGGGCCTACTCCTCAAGTTCCTGGGTTCCGTCGACTCCTGAGTCACGGCCCCTAGGGTCCAATTCACATGGACCTACTGGTCACCCTGCTCGCCGGCGGCTTCGCGACGATGCTCGTCGATCGCATCCCGGACAAGACGCCGCTCACGCTGCGGTCCCGATGCCCGTTCTGTGAACATCCGCTCGGGGTCACCGAGACCGTGCCGGTCGTGTCGTGGCTTGTTCGCGGCGGGCGCTGCTGACACTGTGGAGATCCCATCACGCCCGCGTGCCCGTGGGTCGAGCTGCTCACGATGGGCCTCTGGGTCGCTGTGGCGGCCCGGTTCGGCTGGGACTGGCGCCTGCTCCCACCGCTGATTCTCGTCACCGCGCTTATGGCGCTCTCGGTGATCGACATGTACGTGTACCGCCTACCGGACCGGCTGGTGTTCCCCGCGCTCGGCCTCTCTTCCGTTGCCGTCGTGGTCGCCGCGTTCGGGATCGACCATCTCGAAGCGATCGTTGCGTCGCTCGTCGGGATGGTTCTGTGCGGCGGCTTCCTATTCGTCCTCCACCTGATCACGCCGCGCGGCATGGGCTTCGGCGACGTGAAAATCGCGCTTCTACTCGGCCTCCACCTCGGATGGGCAGCAGGCTCCGTGTGGACCGGTTTCGTCCCCGTGTTCCGGCTCGTCTTCTGCGCCCTGCTGATCGCCTGCGCCGTGGGCGCGGTGTTCGGCCTCGCGCTGGCGATCATCCGCCGCTCGCTGCGCCGCGAGGTCGTTCCCGACCCCGAGGCGTCCGAGGGCCAACCAACTCGCCTTCTCGGACAGTCGATGCCCTTCGGCCCCGCCCTCGCCGCCGGCACCCCCATCGTCGTCCTCTTCGCCGACTCCTTCGTCTAACGAACCGCCGTTCTGTAACGGGGGGTCAGACCCCCCGTTACAGAAGTCCATCATTGGGACTCGTCGCCACCGGTAGCCTCGGTGGCGTGAACACTCGAACCGTCGTTCTGGTCGGGCCCATGGGGTCTGGAAAGTCGACGGTCGGCCGCGCCCTGGCGGGGAAGCTCGGGATGCGCCACATCGACACGGACGACCTGATCCAGCGGCGGTCCGGTCGGGCGATCAACGAGATCTTCGAGACGGGCGGCGAGAGTGAGTTCCGTTCGCTGGAGACGGCCGAGCTGCGCGACGCGCTCGACGCGACCGCGGTGATATCCACGGGTGGCGGGATCGTGGTCACTCGCGAGAATCGCCAGCTGCTGGTCGACGCGCCCGCCCTCGTCGTGTGGTTGGACGGGTCGATCGAGGCGCTCACCGCTCGAGTCGGCTCCGGTCGTGGTCGCCCGCTACTCGGCGACGACGTCCAAGCGAGCCTCGAGGCGAAGGTGACCGCACGGGCGCCCGGCTACCTCGAGGTGGCGGATGTGCGGATCGACACGAGCGAGATGCGTCACGCCGACTGCGTCGACGCGATCGTCGCCGCGCTCGACGGGGTGACGGCATGACGATCACGATCGATGTCGCGCTGGGAGACCGCGGGTACCCGGTCCACGTCGGGCACGGCGCCCGGGAGCTCCTCGGCGAGGTGATCCCGGACGGGGTCAAACGTGTCGCCGTTATCACCCAAGCCGGAATCCCCTGGACGGTCGATCCGGGGATCGAACACGACGCCATCGAGGTTCCCGACGGCGAAGAGGCGAAGACGCTCGCCAACGTCGAGGCGATCTGTCGACAGATGGCCACGGCTGGATTCACCCGTGCGGACGCGATCGTCGGTGTAGGCGGCGGCGTGGTCACCGACCTGGCCGGCTTCGTTGCGGCCGTCTACCACCGCGGCATCTGCTTCGTGAGCGTGTCCACCACCCTGCTCGGACAGGTCGACGCCGCGATCGGCGGCAAGACCGGCGTGAACCTTCCCGAGGGCAAGAATCTCGTGGGCGCGTTCTGGCAGCCGTCCGCGGTCATCTGCGACACCGAGACGCTGTCCACGCTCCCGACGCCCGAGTACCAGAGCGGCATGGGGGAGGTCGCCAAATACCACTTCCTCGGCGGCGGAGATCTCGACACGCTCGAGCTCGACGAACGCGTCGCCGCCTGCGTCCAGATCAAGGCCGATGTTGTCGCCGCAGATGAACGTGAAGGCGACCGGCGGGCGATTCTCAACTACGGCCACACACTCGCCCACGCCATCGAGACGGCAGGGGAGTACGAGCTTCGTCACGGCGAGGCGGTGGCCGTCGGCATCGCGTACGCGGCTGAGGTCGCGCGACGGCTCGACCGCATCGACGACTCTCGCGTCGCCGAACATCGCCGGGTGCTGTCCGCCTACGACCTGCCGTTCCGGCTCCCGGCTTCGCTCGACGCCGGCGAGCTGATCGACCTGTTCAACCGCGACAAGAAGGCAATCGACGGCGTCACCTTCGTGCTCGATGGCGATGCCGGTGTAGAGACTGTGGTCGGCGTCGAACGTGACGTGCTGGCCGACGCCATGGAGGCGATCCGATGACCGACCAACTGGTGCTCCTCCTGTCGGGGCCCAACCTCAATCTGCTCGGCGACCGAGAGCCTGACGTCTACGGGTCGGCAACGCTCGACGACCACGTGGCTGTCGCGCGAGAGACCGCGCAAGCCCACGGGCTGACCGTCGAACACGTGCAGTCCAACCACGAGGGCGAGCTGATCGACGCAATCCACGGTGCCCGCGCCAATGCCGCGGCGATCGTGATCAACCCGGGCGCGTTCACCCACTCGTCGTGGGCCATCCACGATGCGCTGGCCGCGTTCGACGGCCCGATCGTCGAGCTGCACCTGTCCAACCCGGACGGTCGCGAAGCGTGGCGGCGCACGTCGGTTGTGGCCCCGGTCGCGACGGGATCCATCAGCGGCTTCGGTGGCGATGGCTACCGACTCGCGCTCGATGCCGTCGCCGCGCTGCTGGCGTGACGGACCTTCCCGCGCTCGACGTTGCCGGCCGCCTGGACCGTGTCCGCGACGCGGCGGCGGAGTTTGGCGTCGACGCGCTCGTCGTCACGAGCCTCAACAACGTCCGGTGGTGCACCGGATTCACGGGCTCATTCGGGGCCCTTGTCGTCACCGCCGACAGCGCCGCTCTCCTCACGGATTCCCGCTACGACGAGCAGGCACCGACGCAGCTCGAGACGGCCGGCTCATCCGCAGAGGTGATCGTCACCTCGAAGATCGTTGCCGATGGCGCGGCGGCTCTCGCTTCCGCCACCGCAGTCGGCCTCGAGGCGGACGCCGTCTCCTGGGCCGATCAACGCCGCTGGGCCGAGGCGCTGCCCGCCGAGCCCACACCAACGGAGGCGCTGATCACCACGCTCCGGTCAGTGAAGGACGATGCCGAACTTGCGCGCATGCAGCGAGCCGCGTCGATCGTGGACGAGGCCCTCGCCGAGGCGCTCCCATTGCTCGTCGAGGGCACCTGTGAGCGCGATCTCGCCCGCCATCTCGAGGACGGCATGCGTGATCGCGGTGCCAGCGGCCCGGCCTACGAGACCATCGTCGCGTCCGGTCCCAACGCGGCGCTGCCTCACGCTCGACCGGGTGAGCGCCGATTCGAACTGGGCGACATGGTCGTCATCGACGCCGGTTCGGTCGTCGATGCGTACCGCAGCGACATGACCCGCACCTTCGTCGTCGGGTCAGCGGATGCCACTGCCCGTGAGATCCACGCCATTGCCACCGAGGCCCAGGCCGCTGGGGTCGCCGCGGTGCGACCCGGCATCGAGGTCGGCGAGATCGACAAGGTCTGTCGCGACCTCATCACCGAGGCCGGCTACGGGCCCCAGTTCGGCCACGGAACCGGCCACGGGGTGGGCCTCGACATCCACGAGCTCCCCTCGGTGCGGGCCGGCAACGCCGCTATCCTCCAGCCGGGCCACGTCATCACCGTTGAGCCGGGGATCTACCTTCCCGGCATCGGTGGGGTACGGGTCGAAGACATGGTGGTCGTCACTGACGACGGCTGCCGACCGCTCACTCGTCACCCCAAAACCCCGCTGGCCTGACACCTCGCTGCACAGACACGGAGCAGCGCACGAAACCCGGAGCAACGCATGCCCACCATCACCACCAACGATCTGAAGAACGGCATGACGCTCGAGCTCGACGACGGCCTGTTCCAGATCGTCGACTTCCAGCACGTGAAGCCAGGCAAGGGCCATGCGTTCGTGCGCACCAGCCTCCGCAACGTGCGCGCCGGCGGCACCGTTGAGCGGACGTTCCGCGCCGGCGAGAAGGTCGAGCGGGCGACGATCGACAAGCGGGAGATGAACTTCCTCTACCGCGACGGCGACGACTATGTCTTCATGGACAACGAGACGTACGAGCAGATCAACGTCTCACCCGATGCGCTCGGCGAGACCGGCAACTACATCGTGGACGGCTCCACGGCCATCCTGCTCATGTTCGGCACGGAGATCGTCGGCACCGACATGGCCGCAGCTGTGGAACTCACCATCGCCCAGACCGAGCCGGGCCTGCAGGGCGACCGTTCGTCGGGCGGCACGAAGCCCGCCACGCTCGAAACCGGCCTCGTCATCCAGGTTCCGCTGTTCATCGAGCCCGGGGAGCGGGTCAAGATCGACACGCGTTCCGGGGAATACCTCAGCCGAGCGTGAGCTCCGCGACCGGCCTCGGCGGCCGCCGAGAGGCCCGCGAAGAAGCGCTGTCGTTTCTCTACGAGACGGAGCTCACCGGCGACCCGGTGGATGATGCGCTCGCAGCCCGAGACGTCCCGCCGGAGCCGTATGCGATCGAGATGATCCAGGGCGTCGCCGCCGAGCAGGCGGATCTCGACGCGCTGATCAGCGACAACCTCACCGGCTGGAGTCTCAGCCGCATGCCCATTGTCGATCGGGTGATCGCTCGGATGGCGGCGTGGGAGTTGCGATCCCGTCCGGACGTGCCCACGGGCGCCGTGCTCAGCGAAGCGGTCGAGATCGCGACGCAGTACTGCGCCGAGGACTCGCCCCGATTCCTCAACGGTGTGCTCCGAGCTGTCGCTGACTCGGTCCGCCCGAGCGAGTGACCGACGCACTGCTCGTCATCGAGATCCCCGATCTCGCCGGCGACGGTTGGCATCTCCGCCCGTGGCGTGTCGACGATGCGCCGTCACTGGTCCGCGCCTGGCACGACCCCGCAATCGTCGACGGGTCGACGCCGCCCGACGACCGCTCCGAGGCAGCGGCGCGTCGCTGGATCGAAGGATGCGAGGAACGGCGCCTCGCAGCCGTCGCGTTCGACCTGGTGATCGCCGCGGATGACGACACGGTCCTCGGCGAGTTCGGACTGTCCCGTCTCGATCGTTCCCGCCGGGCGGCCGTCGTCGGCTGGTGGCTCCACGAGGAGGCCCGCGGGCGAGGAATCGGATCGTCGGCGCTCACTTCCATCACAACGTGGCTTCTCGCTCCGAGTCGGCTCGACGCCGTCGTGGCGGAGATCAGCCCGGACAATCGTGGCTCGCTCCTGATGGCGGAGCGAGCCGGCTACCGACTCGCACGCGCCGGCGCGGGCGAGCGGGGGACCGACGTGTGGGCCGCGATCACCGACAATCGTCCGACGGAGCCCAGTCCCACTGCTCGATGAGACCGTCGACGACGCGGACCTCGTAGCCGGTGCCGCAGAAGTCCTGGTTCAGGCTGTTGGTCCATACGTGGTCGAACGTCACGGTTGCGCCGATGACGTCGATCTTGGTGAACTCGAGATCTGAAGTGTTCGGCATGTCCCGCTCGACGGTCGCTCGCACCCCGTCGCGGTCGAGGGGCGCGCCATCCACCGCGGTGCCGAAGCCGGTCATTGACGCGTCTTCGCTGAAGAATGCCATCACCTGCTCGACGTCACCGGTGAGGAAGGCGATCGCATAGGCCTCAACCGTCGACTCGAGCTCGCGACAGGATTCGCCATTCGGGAGCGACAGATCCGTGATGCTTCCGTCCTGCACGTGCGCGGTCATGCCGGCGACACACCAACGCTGGTCGGACTCGCCCGTCCAACGATGGTCCCACGTGACTTCATCTCCGTTGACCTCGAGTCGGGCGATCACGTAGCCCTCGGCGATGTCAGCAGCGAGGGCCGTCAGGCGATCCTCAGCGGACTCGATCGAGAATGGGCCCTCGGGGTGGTTGACGATCCGAGCGTCGTCGGCGTGCCAACCGAGGACCGCGTCGAGATCGCCCGCGTTGTACGCGTCGATGTACGAGCGGATGACCTGCTCGGCGCCCGGTGGTCCGGTGGGCGTCGCGGGGTCTGATGTATCCGTCCGGAACCGGTCGTTCAAGACGATCGCGGCGCCGGTCATCGCGATTGCGACGATGACGACGACCGCGAGCGCGAGGTAGCGGCGGCCCGGATGAGCCCCTTGTTCGTCTGTCTTCAGGTCCACCACGATGATTTCTCCGTTCTCGTCGGCGGACGACCACGGACTTGCGTCGACGGCGCGGATCTCGATCGCGTCGTCAAGCTGGTGGCTGTACCGGTTCAGTTGGTCGAGAAGGTCGGACATCACTGAACTCCCATCTCGGTTCGGAGACGATCGAGCGCTCGCTCGACGTGGGTCTGCGCGGTCGCCTTGCTCACATCCATCAGCCGAGCGGCTTCAGCGAGGCTGTAGCCGAACGAGTGGACGAGAAGAAGGGCGGTGCGCTGCCGAGTCGGGAGGGACTCCAACGCGGCCGGCAACGCCCGTTCGGTCCACGGCAACGAGCCTGCATCGGGTGCAGGAAGGCGGACCGGTCGAGACCGGCGCCCGCGAGCCCGCCGAAGGCCCACCGTGTACAGGTAGCCCCCAGGGTTCTCCATCGCTCCGACTCGTTCCCAGTGCTCCCATCCGTAGGCCAGCGCGTCTGCGGCGGCCTCCAGTCCGGCGTCGACTCCGAGTGCGGCCACCAGCGTCCGGCGCAGGCGGGGTTGGATGTCGCGGACGGCGTCGTCGAACTTCGGTGGCGTCGTCACCTCACGGAGTTGCGTCAAACGTCTCACTGATCACATAAAGCGCGCTGGACTGCATTCGTAGGACAGGAAGCTCGCGAAATCCACAGGAAACCGCGCGAGGGACCGGGCCGCGCGTCTGGTACGTTGCGAACTCGACCGTGAAATGAGTCCCGTGAGGCTCATACGGACGAAAGAAGGACAACGTGGCAGAGCGAGAACGTCGCCTGGCTGCGCCGCCCGCGGGCGGCGAGTTCCAGGCCCGGACCCGGGTGATGACATCTGAGGATGTCACCCGGGCCGTTCGTCGGATGGCCCATGAGATCCTCGAGCGCAACAGTGGCGCCGCGGACCTGATGATCATCGGTTTGCAGACGGGTGGCGTGGCGTTGGCCCATTACCTCGCCGACGACATCAAGGAGATCGAAGGCAGCGAGATACCGGTGGGCAGCCTCGACGCGACCATGCACCGAGACGACTTCGGGCTTCGGCCGGTCATGCCCGAGGCCGTCACCGAGATCCCCGGTGACCCGACCGGGCGAGTGATCATCCTGGTGGACGACGTGCTCTACACCGGCCGAACCGTGCGGGCCGCGCTCGACGCAGTCCACAGCTACGGCCGCCCGGCTGCGATTCAGCTCGCCGTGATGGTCGACCGGGGCCATCGTGAGCTGCCGATCCGACCGGACTTCGTCGGCAAGAACCTACCGACCCGCAGAGACGAGTTGGTCGACGTGCATGACGACGGCGTCGACCTCGGAGACGTGACGTGAGCGGGGCGATGCGCCACCTCCTGTCGATGGCGGACCTCGACCGTGATGACATCGAGCAGATTCTGAATCTGGCGGACTCGTTCGCCGAGGTGGGGAAGCGGCAGATCCCGAAGGTTCCCGCGCTGCGGGGCAAGACGATCGCATGGCTCTTCTACGAAGACTCCACCCGCACCCGACTATCGTTCGAGACGGCGGCCAAACGGCTCTCGGCCGACACGATGAACTTCAGCGTCGGCTCGTCGTCGGTCAACAAGGGCGAGTCGCTGCGCGACACCGTGGAGACGATCGCCGCCATGGGCGTCGATGGGGTCGTCGTGCGCCACCGCGGTGCTGGCGCTCCGCACCGCATCGCCGAGTGGATCGACGCGAGCGTCGTCAACGCGGGTGACGGGTGGCATCAGCACCCAACGCAGTCGCTGCTGGACCTCTACACGGCCACACGGCATCTCGGGAGCCTCGACGGCCGTCGGATAGCGATCGTGGGCGATATCAAGTATTCCCGCGTCGCTCGCTCGAATGCGATCGGCTTCGCCACGCTCGGCGCCGAGGTCACGTTCGTGGCCCCGCAGACGCTCTTGCCGCCGAGCCTCGAGGGCTGGCCGGTGAAGGTCACCCACGACCTGGACGAGGTCATGGAAGACATCGACATCTGCTACCTGCTCCGCATGCAACTCGAACGCCAGGAGCAGGCCGTCGTTCCCACGCTGCGCGAATTCCACGAGGAGTACGGGCTCACCACCGAGCGCGCCGACCGGCTCCGAGAGGAGTCGCTGATCATGCATCCCGGTCCGATGAACCGGGGCGTGGAGATCGCCGGCGAGGTCGCCGATCGACCGAATGCCGTGATCACCGAGCAGGTCATCAACGGCATCGCCGTGCGGATGGCCGTGCTCTATCTACTGCTGGGGTCCGGACTCAACCTCGTCGACAACCAGGAGGCCGTCGCATGAGCGACATATGGGAGCGGGGCCGCCCGGCCCGTTGCGGCAGCAACCGGAGGGCACAACGATGAGCGATAAGACAACCGCCATCAAGGGTGGAACGGTCATCGATCAGAGTGGGAGCCGGCGGGCGGATGTGGTCGTGTCCGACGACGGCACGATCGTCGCGGTCGGAGAGGGACTCGACGGCGACGTCACGCTCGACGCCACCGACTGTGTCGTGTCGCCCGGCTTCGTCGACCTCCACGTGCATCTCCGCCAACCCGGCAAGGAAGAGGCGGAGACGATCGAGTCCGGTGCGCGCGGCGCGGCCCTCGGTGGCTTCACCTCGATCATCGCGATGCCGAACACCACGCCGGCGATGGACTGCGCCTCCGTGGTGCGCGAAGTGATCGACCTCGCCGCCGACACGATCTGCGATGTCCGTCCGTCCGCGGCCATCACGATCGGTCGCGACGGCGATGCACTCACGCCCATGGCCGAGTTGGTGAAGCTCGGCGTCCGGGTGTTCACCGACGACGGAACGGGCGTTCAGGACGACCGCCTGATGCGCACCGCGCTCGAGTACGCGGGCTCGCTCGCGCATCTCTCGGGCGGCCAGCCGATCGTGCTCGCGCAACACTGCGAGGTCAACGCGCTGAGCGACGGCACCTTCATGCACGAAGGCGAGTGGTCGAGCCGGCTCGGTATTCCAGGCCAGCCCGCAGAGGCCGAAGAGTTGATGGTGATGCGCGACATCGCGCTCGCTCGTCTGACCGGCACCCGCGTGCACTTCCAGCACATGTCCACCGCCGGATCCGTCGCCATGATCCGAGCGGCCAAGGAAGCGGGGCTTCCGGTCACCGCCGAGGCCGCCACGCATCACTTCTGCCTCACCGACGCCTGCTGCGCCGACTACGACCCCGTCTACAAGGTGCACCCGCCCCTCCGGACGGACGCAGACGTCGCCGCGGTCAAGGAGGGACTCCAGGACGGCACGATCGACGCGATCGCCACCGATCATGCGCCCCACACGCCGCAGGACAAGGAGCGGACGTTCGCCGACGCCCCGCCCGGCATGCTCGGCCTCGAGACGGCCTTCGCGATCGCGAACACCCATCTCGAAATGCCGATCGAGAATCTTCTCGCCGCCATGAGTTGGCGCCCGGCTGCGATCGCCGGCATCCAGGACGAGCACGGCGGTCCGATCGCGGACGGCGGCAGGGCCAATCTCGTCGTGCTGGATCCGAACACCACCTGGACCGTCGCCGGCGACGCGATGGCGAGCCGAAGCAACAACACGCCTTACGAGGGAATGGCCGTGCGCGGCCGGACTCGCCACACCATTCTTCAGGGAGAAGCAGTCGTGATCGACGGAGAGGCTCAGAGGTAGTGGGCGACATCAGGGAGTATCAGCTCGTCCTGGCGGACGGTGAGATCTTCGAAGGGGAGGGCATCGGTGCCGATCCCACCGACGGCATCGCCTCCGGAGAGGTCGTGTTCAACACGGTCCTCTCGGGCTACCAAGAAGTGATCACCGATCCGTCCTACGCGGGCCAGATCATCACCTTCACCTACCCCCACATCGGGAACTGCGGCGTCAACGCCACGGACGACGAGGCCAACCGGCCGCATTGCCGCGGTGTGATCATCCGTGACCTCGCTCGGCGCCACAGCAACTGGCGCGCCGAGGATCACCTCGACGGTTTCCTGCGCGGCCATGGCGTGGCCGGTATCGCGGGCATCGACACCCGTCGGCTCACCCGCCACATCCGCGACAGCGGCGCCATGCCCGGCGCATTCGGCACAGCGGATGCCGCCTCGCTTCAGGCGGCTGCCCAGGCGGACCCGGGAACCGCAGGGATGGATCTCGTCAGCGTTGTCACCACTGACGAGCCCTACACGATCGGTACCGGCCCTCGGAAGGTCGTGGCCTACGACCTCGGCGTGAAGACCACGATGCTGCGTCACCTCGGCGAGATGGCCACGGTCACCGTGGTTCCGGCCGATACGCCAGCGGTCGAGGTCCTCGCCGTGAATCCAGATGGCGTGTTCCTCTCGAACGGCCCGGGCGACCCGGAGGAGGCCGGCTCGATCGTCACTGAGCTACCCAAGCTGATCGGCGAGGTGCCGATCTTCGGGATCTGCCTCGGTCACCAGGTGCTCTCGCTCGCGCTGGGTGGCAAGACGTTCAAAATGAAGTTCGGCCACCACGGTGGCAACGTACCGGTGCAGGACTCCCGCACCGGCAAGGTCGAGATCACCAGCCAGAACCACAACTTCGCAGTGGAGGTCGGGTCTGTCCCGAACGTCACCGAGACCCACGTGTGTCTCAACGACGGTGCGCTCGAAGGGCTCGTCCACAACGAGCTGCCCGTCTTCAGCGTGCAGTACCACCCCGAGGCGGGCCCCGGCCCGCACGACAGTCGCTACCTCTTCGACGAGTTCGCGGAACTCATCGACACGCATGCCGGCAACGGGAGCCTTTCGGGGATCTCGGCCGCCGCGCCGAGCGAAGGCAGCGCCTGATGCCCAAGCGCACGGACATCGAATCGATCCTGATCATCGGCTCGGGCCCCATCGTCATCGGCCAGGCCTGTGAGTTCGACTACTCGGGCACCCAGGCCTGTCGCGTTCTGAAGGAAGAGGGCTTCCGGGTCATTCTCGCCAACTCGAACCCGGCGACGATCATGACGGACCCGGACTTCGCCGACGCGACCTACGTCGAGCCCCTCGACGTGGCCGTTCTCGAGAAGATCATCGAGAAAGAGCAGCCCGACGCGGTGCTGCCCACGCTCGGCGGCCAGACCGGGCTCAACCTCGCCATGGAGCTGCAGGAGGCCGGCATTCTCGACCGGCTCGGCGTGGAGCTCATCGGCGCCGACGCCGAGGCGATCGAGACCGCGGAGGACCGCGAGAAGTTCAAGGTGGCGATGCTGGAGATCGGCCTCGAGGTCGCTCGATCCGGCATTGCCCACGACATGGACGAAGCTCGACGCGTGGTCCAGCAAGTCGGGTTGCCGATCATCATCCGGCCCGCCTACATCCTCGGCGGCCGCGGCACCGGCATGGCCCACACCATGGAGGAGTTCGAGAAGGTCGCCGCGTACGGGATCGAGTGCAGTCCGATCGACGAGATCCTCATCGAGGAGTCGATCGCCGGCTGGAAGGAGGACGAGCTGGAGGTCATGCGCGACAACGCCGACAACTGCGTGATCATCTGCTCGATCGAGAACTTCGACCCGATGGGTGTCCATACGGGCGACTCGATCACGGTCGCTCCGGCGCAGACGCTCACCGACGTCGAGTACCAGCAGATGCGAGACGCCTCCTTCGCCTGCATCCGGCGGGTCGGCGTGGAGACCGGCGGCTCGAACGTGCAATGGGCCGTCCATCCGGACAACGGCCGCCAGGTCATAATCGAGATGAACCCCCGGGTGAGCCGCTCCTCGGCTCTGGCATCGAAGGCGACCGGGTTCCCGATCGCCAAGATCGCGGCGAAGCTCGCGGTCGGCTACACGCTCGACGAGATCCCGAACGACATCACGAAGAAGACCCCGGCCAGCTTCGAGCCGTCGATCGACTACGTGGTCACCAAGATTCCTCGGTGGGCATTCGAGAAGTTCCCTGGCACCTCCGGGGTGCTCGGCACCTCGATGCAGTCCGTCGGCGAGGTCATGGCCATCGGCCGGACGTTCCCCGAGTCGCTCCAGAAGGCCCTCCGCTCGCTCGAACAGGGTCGTCACGGGCTCAACGGCGACGCCGGTGAGGTGGCGTTCGACGAGCTCGACGACGCCTCCCTCCTGAGCGCGGCCGCGATCGCCACGCCCGATCGCCCATTCCAGCTCGAGGCCCTGCTTCGGCGCGGCGTGAGCATCGACAAGGTCTACGAGGCCACGGGTGTGGATCCGTGGTTCCTCGATCAGATGCTGATGATCACCGAGGAGCGAGCCCATCTCGAAGAGATCGGCATGGCGGGGATCAACCGTCGCGGTTGGAAGCGGGCGAAGCAGCTCGGCTTCTCCGATGCCCAGCTCGCCTATCTCTGGAAGACCGATGAAGCGACGGTGCGAGCCGGGCGGCTCGCCGAGGGTGTGAAGACCACCTTCAAGACCGTCGATACCTGCGCGGCAGAGTTCGAGGCCACAACGCCGTACCACTACTCGACCTACGAGGACACCGATGAGGTGCGCCCCGGGGAGAACGAGCGGGTCATCATCCTCGGCTCAGGTCCGAACCGGATCGGCCAGGGCATCGAGTTCGACTACTGCTGCGTCCACGCCAGCTTCGCCCTGCGCGACGCCGGCTACGAGACGGTAATGGTGAACTGCAACCCGGAGACGGTTTCGACGGACTACGACACGTCCGATCGGCTCTACTTCGAGCCGCTCACCTACGAAGATGTGATGGACGTCATTGCGTCTGAGGATCCTCTCGGCGTGATCGTCTCGCTCGGTGGACAAACGCCTCTCAAGTTGGCGGACCGGCTTCCGCCGGAACTCGTTCTCGGCACATCGCCGGCCTCGATCGACCTCGCGGAGGATCGCGAGCAGTGGAATGCGTTGTGCGCGCGGCTGGAGATCCCCCAGCCGGCCGGCGGCACAGCGGTCAACATCGAGCAAGCGCTCGAGATCACGGCTCGCATCGACTACCCCGCTCTCGTGCGGCCGTCCTACGTGCTCGGCGGTAGGGCGATGGAGATCGTCTACGACGACGACCATCTCACCCGCGCCATGGCGGAACTCGCCGGCTTCGGATCCCTCGGCAAGGAGGGTGGGCTCAGCGCCGAGCGTCCGGTCCTGGTCGATCGGTTCCTGGAGGACGCCACCGAGGTGGACGTCGATGCGATTCGCGACCACACCGGCGCCAAGGTGATCGGTGCCGTGATGGAGCATGTCGAGGAGGCCGGCGTGCACTCTGGCGACTCCGCCTGTTCCATTCCGCCGAACCGGCTCAGCGACGAGACCGTGGCCGTGATCGAGGACTACACGTTCAAGATCGCCGACGCGCTCAAGGTCAAGGGCCTCATCAACGTCCAGTACGCCGTCAAGGCCAACCAGGTCTTCGTGATCGAGGCCAACCCCCGGGCCAGCCGCACGGTGCCGTTCGTCGCCAAGGCGACGGGCGTGCCGCTCGCCAAGGTGGCCAGCCGGGTGATGGTCGGCGCCACGCTCGAGGAGCTTCGAGTCGAGGGTCTCCTACGCGATCCGGTGGAGGGCGATCACATCGCCGTCAAGGAAGCGGTGCTGCCGTTCAACCGGTTCCCGGAGGCCGACGCCGTGCTCGGACCGGAGATGCGCTCGACCGGCGAGGTCATGGGAATCGACCTCACGCCGGGGCTCGCCTTCGTGAAATCCCAGCTCAGCGCAGGTACGCAGCTCCCCGAGGCCGGTACGATCTTCATGTCGCTCGCCGACCGCGACAAGGCTGTGGGCATCACGGCGGCCGAGATCTTCGCGGATCTCGGATTCTCCATCGCGGCGACCAGCGGTACGGCTGCGACATTGCGTGAGGCCGGGATCCACGTCGCCGTCGACGTCGCGAAGCTCGACGAGGTCGCCGGAGTCGACGCGGTGCAACTGATCCAGGACGGCAAGGTCCAGATGGTCATCAACTCGCCGCGCGGCCGTGGCTCCCGTACCGACGGTGAGCACATCCGCTCTGCCGCCGGACTGGCCAACGTCGCCCTGCTCACCACCGGCGCCGCCGCAGTCGCCGCGGCGAACGGCATGCGGGACTGGCAGACGCACCCGCTGGCCGTTCGCAGCCTGCAGGAGTACCACGCCGGGGTCTCGGCCTCGGCTCTCGGAGGCTCGTGACCGACCTGTCCACTTCGGTCGGTTCGGTCCGACTCCGGGCCCCGGTGCTCACGGCATCGGGAACCGCTGGATATGGCAGTGAGTTCGCTCGCTACATGAAGCCGGCGGAGTTGGGGGCCGTGGTCACCAAGTCGATGAAGGCAGGGGAGTGGGCCGGCAATCCTGCCCCTCGGGTGCATCCGACCACCGCCGGCATGATCAACAGCGTCGGCTTGCAAGGCAAAGGCGTCCCGCACTGGCTGGAGCACGAGCTGCCCGGCCTGGTCGCGACCGGAGCGACTGTCGTGGCCAGCATCTGGGGAAACTCCATCGCCGACTACGAGGCGGCCGCCGATGCGTTGGCCGCTGCGCCACCCGAGGTCGTGGCGGTGGAGGTCAACATCTCCTGTCCGAACGTGGAGGACCGGAACTCGATGTTCGCCCACGCGACGGCCTCCACCCGTGCGGCCATCGAGGCCACCGCCGGCTGCGGACGGCCTCGGTGGGCGAAGCTCAGCCCCAACGCCGCGGACCTGCCGGAGATCGCCGTAGCCGCTCACGAAGCGGGTGCCGAAGCGGTGGTGCTGACCAACACGCTGCTTGGAATGGTGATCGACACCGACACCCGCCGCCCCGTTCTCGGCGCCAAGAAGGGTGGCCTCAGCGGGGCCGCGATGCACCCGGTGGCGGTTCGGGCCGTCTACGACGTTCACGAGGTCGCGCCCGACCTTCCGATCGTTGGGGTGGGTGGCACAACCTCCGGAACCGATGTCGTAGAGTTCCTCCTCGCCGGGGCCTCGGCGGTCGAGGTTGGCACTGCGACCTTCGCGGATCCCCGTGCACCCCGCCGGATACTGAGGCAATTCGCAAAATGGTGCGACCGCCACGGTGTGGCTGACGTCGCCGAACTGATCGGAGCAGCACATGGCTGAAATCGACGCCGACATCCGCAACAAGCTCGCCCTGGCGCTCGACGTCGACGATCTCGTCGCCGCGATCCGGCTCGGGCGGGAGCTGAAGGACTACTTCGGTGTAGCCAAGATCGGCCTCGAGCTCTACAGCGCGGCGGGCCCAGAGGCCATCGGCGCGATCGCGGATCTCGGCTATCGCGTCTTCCTCGACCTCAAGCTGCACGACATCCCCACCACGGTCGGCAAGTCCGCTCGGGTGCTGGGTGCGCTGGGTATCGAGTATCTGACCATGCACGCCCTTGGCGGCGTGGAGATGCTGCGGGCCGGAGTCGACGGGTTCGAAGAGGGCGCCCGCAACGCCGGGCTGGATCAGCCGACAGCACTGGCGATCACCGTGCTCACCAGCGACGCCGATGCGCCGGAGCACATCATGCCCAAGCGAGTCATGCTCGCCGCCGAAGCCGGATGCCAGGGCATCGTGTGTGCGGCGGGCGACCTCGAGCAGGCCCACCACTATGCGCCCCGCATGACGAGGGTCGTCCCGGGAATCCGACTCCCCGGCGACAACGTCGACGATCAGGCTAGCGCCGCGTCACCGGCCGAAGCCGTCACGGGTGGCGCCGACCTCCTCGTCATCGGCCGCGCGGTCACCCGGGCCGACGACTCGGTAGCTGCAGCCGCCGCCATCCACGAGTCCATCGCAGGCGCTTCCGGCGACTGACCCGCTCGGTCGATTAGGGTCGGAGCATGCCGACGCCACCGAAACTGTCCGACGAGGCCCGGGCCGCTGCGCTCGTGAAGGCCGCGGAGGCGCGTCGGATCCGAGCGGAACTCAAGCAGCGTCTGAAGATGGGCTCGCTGTCGCTTCCCGAGCTCTTGGAGCTGAGCGACAACGACAACATCGTCGGCAAGACCAAGGTGCTGGCCGTGCTCGAATCCCTTCCGGGCGTCGGCAAGGTCAAGGCTCGCCGCACCATGGAAGAGATCGGGATCGCCGACAGCCGCCGCCTTCGGGGGCTCGGCGACAACCAGCGCCGTGATCTCCTCGAGGAGCTCGGCTGAGGGCATCTCGGCCGAGAGAACTGGGTGAGCGAACAACGCGTGGCTGAACTCAGCGACCGCGTCGTCATCGTCGTCTCCGGGCCCGGCGGGGTCGGCAAGGGCACGATCGTAGCGCGGCTTCTCGACCGTGACCCCCGCCTCTGGCTGAGCCGCTCGTGGACGACCCGCGCCCGTCGGCCAGGCGAGCACATGGAGGCGTATCACTTCACCAACCGGGAGCTCTTTCTCTCCCATGTGGAGAACGACGGCTTCCTGGAGTGGGTGGAGTTCCTCGACTATCTGCAGGGCACGCCGGTCCCCGATCCGCCTCCCGGCCACGACGTGGTGTTCGAGATCGATGTCTATGGCGCCGAGCAGATCCAGCTGAACTATCCCGATGCGCTGCTCGTCTTCATCGACGCGCCCAGCCACCAGCATCAGGAGGATCGGCTGCGAGGCCGAGGCGACTCCGAGGAGAAGGTTGCTGCCCGCCTCGCCAAGTCTCAGGAAGAAGTGGCAGTCGCCGTTCGGCTCGACAGCGTCTTGGTCATCAACGACGACCTGGAGCGGGCCGTCGTCGAGGTCGAGGCGCTCATCGCAGAGCGCCGCAGCGACGGGGCCGACTGATACCCTGGAACGCCGTTCCACCAATGGAACGCACTCCCCGATGTAGGCACGGAGACAGCAATGGCCCACGGCTACGACACGATGATGAACCCGGCGATCGAGGAACTCCTCGAGGAGACCGGCTCGAAGTTCAGCCTCGTCACCCTCTCCGCCATGCGGAGCCGCGAGATCACGAACTACGTGGGCCAGCTCGGCTCCGGTATCGGTGCGTCCGTGCCCCCGCAGGTCACCTCCACGGCCAGCAAGCCGCTGTCGATCGCGTTCGAGGAGATCGCGGCCGACAAGATCGAGGCAATCGAGATCGACCCCGAGGCCGAGGCCGAAGCCCTGGCGCTCGCGGAGGCTGAAGCTGCCGCCGAGCTCGACGGCGACGACTCCGCCTGATCCACCGAGGCGCAATGGGCTCCCTTTCCGGTCGACGCATCGTTCTCGGCGTCACCGGTGGCATCGCGGCCTACAAGGCAGTCGAAGTCTGTCGACGCCTGGTCGACGCGGGCGCGCACGTCTCTCCGGTCCTGACCGACGGCGCGCTCGAGATGGTCGGCGCGACCACCTTCTCCGCGCTCGCGAGTGAGCCCGCCCGCACCTCTCTGTTTCATGATCCCGAGACGCCCATTCCCCACACGGTGCTGGGTCAGAATGCCGACCTCGTCCTGATCTGCCCTGCGACGGCCCGCATCATCTCCGACATCCGTACTGGCCGTTCGGCTGATCTGTTGATGGCTACCGTGCTTGCCACTCGGGCACCCGTCATGGTGTGCCCGGCGATGCACACCGAGATGTGGGAGCAGGCCTCGGTGCAGGAGAACGTCGACGTTCTCGAAGAGCGCGGCGTCCTGATCGTGCCGCCCGAGTCCGGCCGCCTTGCCGGCGGCGACATCGGCCACGGTCGTCTTGCGGATCCGGCCATCATCGCCGCAGCGGCCGAGCGTGCGCTCGCGCCCGGCGATCTCGTCGCTCGCCGAGTGCTCGTCACCGCGGGCGGCACCCGCGAGCCGATCGATGCAGTTCGCTACGTCGGCAACCGGTCGTCCGGCAAGCAGGGCCACGCGGTAGCCGCTGAGGCGGCCGCGCGTGGGGCCGACGTCGTCCTCGTCACAACCCGGGCCGAGAGTGCCCCGAGCGGCGTGCGGGTCGTGCCGGTCGAGACGGCCGCCGAGATGGCGTCCGTCTGCGAGATCGAAGCGGTCGACGCCGAGATCGTCGTGATGGCTGCCGCAGTTGCCGACTTCCGGCCCGCGAAGTCTGCGGACGGGAAGTTGAAGAAGCATGACGGTGCGCCGGAGGTCGAGCTCGTGCCCACCACCGACATTCTTGCGGGCCTCGGTGAGCGCAAACCCGCTGGTCAAGTGCTTGTCGGTTTTGCGGCCGAAACAACCGACCTCCTTGACAACGCAGCCGCCAAGCTCGAGCGCAAGAATCTCGACATGATCGTCGCCAACGACGTCTCCAAGCTCGGCGTGGGCTTCGAGCACGAGACAAATGAGGTCATTGTGCTCATGGCGGACGGCTCGCGGCATCATGTACCACTGTCCGACAAGCGAGACGTCGCGCGCACCGTACTGGATGCGGCCCGTTCCCGTCTTGAATCCGATCCCACCAACCAGGAGTAAGAGTGACCCGCTGGACCTTCAGTTCAGAGAGCGTTTCCGAAGGCCATCCCGACAAGATGGCCGACCAGATCTCGGATGCGATTCTCGATGCCATGTTGGCGCAGGACCCGATGAGCCGGGTCGCATGCGAGACCATGGTCACCACCGGCCTCGCCATTGTCGCCGGTGAGATCACCACCGAGGCCTACATCGACATCCCGGGCACCGTCCGGGAGACGATCAAGAACATCGGCTACGACCGTGAGTCGTTCGGCTACGACGGCAACACCTGTGGCGTCATGGTCGCCATCGACGAGCAGTCGCCCGACATCTCTCAGGGCGTCACCGCCTCCGAGGAAGTCCGTTCCGGTTCGGCCGGCGAAGAGGACGAGCTCGACAAGCAGGGTGCGGGCGACCAGGGGATGATGTTCGGCTACGCGTGCAACGAAACCGACGCACTCATGCCGCTGCCGATTCACCTTGCCCACCGCATGGCCGAGCGCCATGCCGAGGTGCGCAAGGCGGGGACGATTCCCTACCTCCGCCCCGACGCCAAGACCCAGGTCACGTTTGAGTACGAGGACAACACGCCGGTCAAGCTCAAGACGGTGCTCGTGTCCACGCAGCACAACGACGGCATCGACCGCGACACGATGATCCGGCCCGACCTGATCGAACACGTGATCCGTCCGGTCATCCCGGCCGAGTTCGCCGACGACGACTACGACGTCTACGTCAACCCGACCGGCCGCTTCGTCATCGGTGGCCCAGTGGGCGACGCCGGCCTCACGGGCCGCAAGATCATTGTCGACACCTACGGCGGCATGGCCCGTCACGGTGGCGGTGCCTTCTCCGGTAAGGACCCGTCGAAGGTCGACCGTTCGGCTGCCTACGCCACCCGCTGGGTCGCAAAGAACGTGGTTGCCTCCGGCGCCGCAAGCCGTTGTGAGATCCAGGTCGCCTACGCGATCGGCATGGCTCGGCCGATGTCGGTGCTCATCGACACCTTCGGCACCGAGACCGTCGACAAGGCGGCGATCGACAAGGCCGTGGACGATGTCTTCGATCTCCGTCCAGGCGCCATCATGCGTGATCTCGACCTCCGGCGGCCGATCTATGGCGCCACCGCGGCGTATGGCCACTTCGGTCGGTCCAGTGATGATGGAATGTTCCCGTGGGAGCAGACGGACCGCGTCGACGACCTGAAGTCCGCGTTGGGGCTCTGAGCCGAGAAACTGCAGCGGGGGTCTGACCCCAAATGCAGCGCTTGTTCGGGATCGACGAGTTCGACGACGCAGGTCCGGTAGACGAATCGAACACGACCCGCCCTCCAGGGCAGGTCGTTCGCGTTCTCGCTGACGTTCCCGCGATCGATCGGGAGTTCGACTACGTCGTCCCGCCCGCGTGGGACGAGGACGGGCGAGCTGAGCGGATCGCGGTCGGCACGATGGTGCGGGTCGAGTTGGCCGGTCGTCGGGTGGGCGCGTGGGTGACCGCCGTCGACGTCGAACCGGCGGCCGGGGTCGCCCTGGCCGAGCTCCAGAAGCTGAGTGGGGTCGGTCCGAGCGCGGAGGTCCTGGATCTGTCGGTGTGGGCGGCATGGCGTTGGGCTGGTCGGCGCGTGCCGTTCCTACGGACGGCATCGCCGCCTCGGATGGTCGCCGGCGTGCCCGAACGGCGTGGCGGGGGTCCGGTGCCGGCCGGTCCGGCCGATGTGTTCGATGACGCGTTCGAGAAGGATGTCGCCGTCGTGCGCCATCCGCCGGCTGACGATGGCTTGTCGCTGGCGCTCGCCGCCTGCCGTCGCGGCGACGCGCTGATCGTCGTGGCGGACATGAACCGGGCGCGTCGTCTCGCTGTAGCGCTTCGGCGAGCTGGCGTGATCGTCGCGCTAGGCCCTGATGACTGGGCGACCGCGGCCGGAGGAGCCACGGTCGTGGGCACGCGGTCGGCGGCCTGGATGCCGATGCCTGATCTCGCTGCCGTCGTCGTGTTCGACGAGCACGACGAGGCGCTTCAGGAGGAACGGCAGCCGACATGGCATGCGCGAGAGGTCGCGCTCGAGCGAGCCCGTCTTCGTGGTGTGCCGTGCGTGCTCGCATCGGCCACTCCGTCGCTCGACGCGCTTCGAGCCGGCGTGCTGTTGCGGCCGAGCCGAACGGTGGAGCGTGAGGGCTGGCCGATCGTGGAGGTGCTGGACCGGCGCAACGATGATCCAGTGAAGGCCGGGCCGTTCGCGGAGCGCCTGGGCGAGCGCTTGACGTCGGGTCGGGTGGTCTGCGTGCTGAACCGCACCGGCCGAGCCCGGCTTCTGGCCTGTGCGACGTGCGGCGAGATCGTTCGATCTGAGGACGGCACCCGCTCGATGATCCAGGTCGATGATCACCTGGAGACGTCCGACGGCATCGAGCATCGTCCGCTCGTGTGCGCCCACTGCGGCGCCACCAGGCTGAAGACGCTGCGGGCGGGGGTCACTCGGGCCCGAGAGGAGTTGGCCGCGTTCGTCGGCGAGGACGTTGACGAGGTCACCGCATCGACCGAGGAGCAACCCACGTCTCGGGTCGTCATCGGCACGGAGGCCGTTCTCCATCGTGTGGACCGGGCGGATGTCGTGGTCTTTCTCGACCTCGACCAGGAGCTTCTGCGGCCGGCGCAGCGGGCAGCCGAGCAGGCCCTCGCGATGCTCGCGCGGGGGGCGAGGCTGCTCGGTAGCAAGGCCGACGGCGGCCGGCTCGTGCTGCAGACCCGCCAGCCTGAGCACGAAGTGGTGCAGGCTGCGCTGAAGGCGGACCCGTCGATCGTCGCCGTGGCTGAGCGCGACCGTCGCCGGGCGGTCGGGGCGCCACCGTATGGAGCCGAAGCGCTGGTGACCGGGGCCGGTGCGGAGGAGTTCATCGCCTCCTTCGGGTCCCCGGATGGCGTTCGAGTCCGCGGGCCGGTGGACGAACGATGGCTGCTGCGATCGGAGACGCACGGCTCGCTCCTCGATGCGCTCGCAGCCACGCCCCGCCCGTCAGCCCGGCTGCGGGTCGAGGTCGATCCGCTGCGAGTATGAGTCGATGCGTCGATGGATGGTGCTCGCCGCGCTCAGTGCGCTTGCCGTGCTTGGCGCCGTTCTGATCATCACCGCTGACGACGACGAGGCGCCGCCGGAACTCGAGACGGTGACCACCGCCGAGGGCATTGTCACGCAGGTGCCGCTGGGCTGGGCAGCCGAGGGTGATTTCATTTGGGACTACCACCCGGCGGGTGAGCCCGAGGGCTTCGATCAGTGGACGGTCACGACAGCCGGCTGCCTCGGCGACGACGACTGTCCGGTCCGCACGCTCGAAGAGTGGCTCGAGGTGGCGCCGTCGCTGGCCACCTTCGTCGGCGTTCGTTCGGGAGAGGGGTCGGAGGTGTTCGGCCTCAGGGAGGAACAGCTCGGCGATGCGTATGTGATGCGGGCGAGAACGGAGTCCTCGGGCGACCTGGTGTTCGTCGCCGCGTTCACGGACTCGTCGTGGGACTCTTTCTACGCCTGCTCGGTCCGACTCGGGTTCGGGTCCGACCGCCGCCTGGCGACCGAGATCGTCGATGTGTGCCGGGAGACCGCTGATGGGAACTGAGATCCGTCTGGCGACGCCGGCCGACCGCGAGCTGCTCGTGGCGACCGTCGTCGAGGCGTTCCGCGGCGACCCCGCGTTCACATGGTTCTTCGGCGAGGAGTACGACCGTGACGGGGCGATCTTCGCCGGCGCGCTCTTCGACTCCCGCGTCGGTGAGGGCGGAGTGTGGACGACTCCCGAGATCGATGCTGTCGCTCTCTGGGATGTCCCGGGCACCCATGCCGTCTCCGACTTCTCTGCGCTTCCCGCCGACACTCGCGAGCGGCTCGATCGGTATCACGATGCAACCGAGGCAATGTTGCCCGAGGGCGACGTGTGGTACCTCGGCATTCTCGCCAGCCATCCGGATCGACGGGGGAGTGGCCTCGCCAGCGCCGTCGCTGGCATCGGACTCCGGGCTGCGGGCACTGACGGACTTCCCGCCGTTCTCGAGACGACGAACCCGGGCAACGTCGCGATGTACGAGCGCCGAGGTTGGTTGGTCCTGAACTCGACACCGCTGGACGAACTCACGATCTGGGTCATGACCCACCCGGGTACAAGCGGCACCGATTGATCACGCCACGTTTTGCGACAAGCGACAAACCCGACTGTCGCTTGTCGCAATACGTGGCGCTTGTGTCCGGTTCGGTCTGCGCCTCGTCGAGTCGCTACGGCGCCCAGGACCGCCGGCGGGCCTCGTAGAGGGCGATGGCAGTGGCCGCGGCGACGTTGAGGCTGCCGACCTTGCCGAGTTGGGGGATGAAGGCGGTCTGGTCGCACTCGGCGAGCGTCGCCGGGGTGACGCCGCGGTCTTCGTGGCCGATCACCAAGGCGACGTCGCCGGAGAGGTCGGCCTCGGGCAGCGCCACGGCGTCGGACGTCAGCTCGATGGCGACCACGCGATAGCCGGCTGCCTTCGCGGCATTCACCGCGGCGGGGCCGTCCTCGACCTCGTCCCAGGTGAGATAGCGGGCGGTGCCGAGAGCGGTCTTGTTGACCTTGTCGTGATCGGGTGCGGTGCCGGCGGCGATCCACACATGGTCGACCCGCTCGGCTGCGGCGGTGCGCACCACGGAGCCGACGTTGAACGGGTTCTGCACGCCGTCGAGGATCAGCGCGAGGCGGCCATCGGTGCGCTTGCGCCACTCGCGGTGGAGCCGCTTCATGCCGGTGCCATCGAGCTGGCTCACGGTGCGCCTCCTTCAGTCCCTCGGCGTACCTCGAGTATGCGGTATCCAGCTCGGCTTGCGAGTCGCTCGGTGGGCCAGCCCTGATCCGTCAACCAGCGGGCGAGCGAGTCGCTCCCCAGATGCTTCTGGACGACGAGATGGGCGACGCCCTCGGGTGTGAGACGGGGCAGCCATCTGAGGAGCAGTTCGTGGAGCGCGGCCTTGCCCACACGGATCGGCGGGTTGGAGAGGATCCGGTCGAAAGACGTCCCCGCGGGGACGTCCTCGGGCTCGACCACGGTCACCCGGTCGACGGCTCCGACAGAGGCGGCGTTGGCCTCGGTCAACGCACGAGCCCGGGCGTTCACGTCGATCGCCCAAACCTCGGCCGCGGGCGCGCGCATTGCGGCGACGCAGGTGATCGGGCCCCAGCCGCAGCCGATGTCGAGGACAGACTGAGCGCCGTCGAGGGCAGGAGCCTCAAGCAGCAGGAGCTTTGTGCCGGCATCCAGCTTGTCGGCGGAGAAGACGCCGCGGTCGCCCGTCAGCGTCAAATGCATGTCGGGCAGGCTGACATCGACGGACGTCGGCGCGGACGGTGCGTCCGGGTCGTCGTCGAAGTAGTGACCGGCGCTCACGAGGGGGACGGTAACCTGACACCATGGCCGGCTACGACATCCGAGTGATCGGAGATCCCGTCCTGCGCCAAAAGGCGAAGGACATCACCGATGTCGATGACGCGCTCGTCCGGCTGGTCGACGACATGCTCGAGACGATGTACGAGGCGCCCGGCATCGGCCTCGCCGCCCCGCAGGTCGGCGTGCAGAAGCGCCTGTTCGTCTGGGACGTGGGCATGGGGCCCGAGGCGATTATCAACCCCGAGATCGTCGAGAGCGACGGCGAATGGCTCTTCGAGGAGGGCTGCCTGTCGGTGCCTGGCCTCTCGTGGGAGATCGTGCGGCCCAAGACCATTCACATCGTCGGTCGTGATCTCGACGGCAACGAAATGTCGTTCGAAGCCGATGAGCTCGAATCCCGCCTCTTCCAGCACGAGATGGATCACCTCGAAGGAACCCTGCTGATCGAGCGGCTCGACGACGAGACCCGAAAGGCCGCACTCAAGACGATCCGAGACCTGCAGTTCGGTAGCAACGGCCCCGCTCGTCGATCCACCGGCGACGGGCTCACGCTGCCGTGACGATCCCGCCACCGGCGGAGATCCGACGAATCGCCTACCTCGGCACGCCGGAACTGGCCGTCCCGCCACTCACCGCCCTTGTGGAGGCCGGTTACGAGATCCCGCTCGTGGTGAGCCGGGCCGACACTCGTCGGGGGAGAGGCGGCGGTCATCAGCCGTCGCCCGTGAAGGCTGCGGCCGAATCCCTCGGCTTGCCGGTCACCGACCAACTCGCAGACCTGGCCAATGTGGACGTCGACCTCGGCGTCGTCGTCGCCTACGGGCGGATCATCCCGGCCTCCGTGCTCGACGATCTAGCCATGGTCAACATCCACTTCTCGCTGCTGCCCCGTTGGCGGGGGGCGGCGCCCGTCGAGCGAGCCATCCTGGCCGGTGATGCCGAGACCGGCGTCTGCCTCATGGCGGTCGAGGAAGGGCTCGACACCGGCGCGGTCTACGGCCGCGGCACCCTGACGATCGGAGACGACGAGTCGCTCGACGAGCTGCGGGATCGCCTGGTGGAGATCGGCGTGGCGCAGCTCCTGAGCGCGCTGGCCGAAGGCCTCGGTGAACCGGCGGACCAGTTCGGCGAGCCCGTCTACGCCGACAAGCTCTCCGCCGACGACCGGCGGATCGACTGGACTGCCCCGGCGATCGACGTCCATCGACGGGTTCGCGTCGGCGGCGCCTGGACCACGTTCCGGGACAAGCGCATAAAGGTGCACTGCACCGCGCTGAGCGACGGGTCCGGCGCTCCCGGATCGATCGATGGTGTCAGCGTGAACGCGGGCAGCGGTGCAGTGGAGCTCGTCGAGATCCAGCCGGAGGGCAAGCCCCGCCAGGAGCCTTCCGCGTGGCGCAACGGTGCCCAGCCCGGCCCCGACGATCGCTTCGTCTGATGGTCGAAGACGACGCCCGCCGGGTCGCCATCGACGCGATCGTCCGCATCGACGAGGACGGGGCGTACGCCAACGTCGTGCTCCCCAAGATGCTCGACGACACGGACCTCGAGCCCCGCGACAAGGGGCTCGTCACCGAACTCGTCTACGGGTCGACCCGACGCAAGCGAGCGCTCGATCATGTGGTCGACCGCTTCCTCGTCCAGGACCCGCCACCGTCGGCCCGAGCGGCGCTGCGGATCGGAGCCCACCAGCTGATCGAGTTGGGAACACCGCCCCACGCGGCGGTCTCGGCGACGGTGTCTGCGGCACCGAAACGCTTCCGGGGAATGGTGAACGCCGTGCTTCGCAAGGTGGCCACGGCGACCAAGGAAGGGATCGAGTACCCGTCGGATCCGATCGCCCTCAGCTACCCGGACTGGATCGTGAACCGACTCCGTGGCGACCTCGGCGCCGAAGAGGCCGACGCCGCGCTGCGGATCATGAACGAGGCCGCCACGGTCCAGAAACGCGAAGACGGCTACATGCAGGACGAGAGCTCCCGCCGAGTCGCTGATCTCGTCCCGTCGGCGCCCAGAACGCGGGTGCTCGACGTGTGCGCGGCCCCGGGTGGCAAAGCGACGTCGATCGCCACGCGTGGGGCGTTCGTCGCTGCCGCGGATCTTCGAGGCAGCCGGGTGGGACTGATCACCAGCAATGTCGACCGCCTCGGAGCCGACGACGTCGCGGCGCTGCAAGCCGACGCCACGGCGCCCCCGTTCGCTCCAGGCTCGTTCGATGCGGTTCTCGTCGATGCGCCGTGCTCGGGCCTCGGCGCCCTTCGACGGCGCGCGGATGCGCGCTGGCGGATCACTCCGGCCGACGTCGACAACCTCGTCGCCCTGCAACTCCGGATTCTCGAGGCTGCGGCCCCGATGGTCAGGCCCGGCGGCACGCTGGTCTACAGCGTCTGCACGCTCACATTGGCCGAGTCCGTCGGCGTGGTCGACAGTGCCCGCACCTCACTCGTCGGCCTCGGTTTCCGCTCGGTCGACCCCGGCGGCGATGGATGGACGACGCTCGGGGACGGCGTCGAGGTGCTGCTCCCAGGTCCGGCCCACGACGGCATGTGTCGAGCGGTCTTCGAGCGGGCCTGAGTATCGTTCCGCCATGGCTCACGGACACGACCACGGCGACGACGACGGCGCACCGCTGCTTGTCAAGATCCTGACCGTCTCCGACGGGGTCGTCTACGGCACCCGCGAGGACAAGTCCGGCGCCATCCTCGAAGAACACATGGTCGCCGCCGGCTGGACCGTGGCGGAGCGCCAGGTCACCGAGGACGGGGAGGGCCCGGTCGCCGAAAAGCTTCGATCCCTCGCCGCCGACTTCCACGGCCTCGTGATCACCACCGGTGGGACAGGCTTCGGGCCGCGAGATCTCACCCCGGAGGGCACGCGGGCCGTCATCGACCGCGAGGCACCGGGCCTCGCCGAGGCCATGCGGCTCGTCAGCCCGCTCGGCCGTCTGAGCCGTGCGGTTGCGGGCACGCTCGACACCGCTCTCATCGTGAACACCCCGGGTTCATCGAAGGGCTGCATCGAGACGATCGACGCGGTGATCGACGTCCTTCCCCATGCCGTCCGCCTGCTCGTCGACAATGCGGACCCGCACCCGAGTGCCGACGCGCCGCACAAACATGAGTCCTCCGAACATGGGTGACGTGTCACCGGTGGTCGATCGAGACCGCATGCTGCGGGCGATCGACGTGGCCAGCCGAGCCCGCCACCGGGCGTCACCGAATCCGTGGGTCGGTGTCACACTGGTCCAGACCGACGGCAGCATCGCGTGGGGGGCCACCCAGCCGCCCGGCGGAAACCACGCCGAGATCGAGGCCCTCGAGTCGGCCCAGGACACGGTCGGCTCGACCGTCTACACCACGCTGGAGCCGTGCAACCACCAGGGCCGGACCGGCCCGTGCACCGGGGCGCTGATCGCCGCGGGCGTCGCCCGGGTCGTCATCGCCATCGAGGATCCGGACCCCAACGTCGCTGGCACGGGCATCGCCCGGCTGCGTGAGGCGGGCGTCGAGGTGGACGTCGGCGTCGCGGCGGCCGAGGTCGAGCACCAACTCCGCCCATACCTCCACCACCGCCGCACCGGTCGACCCTGGGTCGTTCTCAAGCTCGCCGCCACGCTCGACGGACGAGTCGCCGCACCCGACGGCTCATCGCAGTGGATCACCGGGCCGGCGGCACGCGTCGATGCCCACCGCCTCCGCGCCGAGAGCGACGCGATCCTCGTCGGTGCCGGCACCGTGCGCACCGACGACCCGTCGCTCACCGTGCGGGACTGGCCGCCGCCGGAGCTCCACATCGACCCAGCCGGCATCACCGACCCTCGTCGCATCGTGCTCGGCACTGCTCCGGAAGGCACCAAGGTCCATCCCTGTCTCGAGTTCGACGGTGAGATTCCCGATCTCCTCGACCAGCTCGGGAGTGACGACGTCGTCCAGCTGATGGTGGAAGGTGGCCCTCGGGTGGCCCATGCGATCCATCACGCTCGCCTCGTCGATCAGTACGTCGTGTACGTCGCGCCGGCGCTGTTCGCCGGGAGCGACGCCGCCAGCCTGTTCGCGGGAATGGGAGCGATGTCGATCGAAGGCATCTGGCGAGGCGAGTTCGAGGACGTCCAGCGAGTCGGCGACGACATCCGCATCGACGTGATTCCCGGCGGGGCCGCCGAGTCCCAGGGGTAGCCTTCACGCCCATGTTGAAGCTCGTTCTTCCGAAGGGCTCGCTCGAGAAGGCGACCATGGAGCTGTTCGAGGCCGCCGACCTCCCGGTCGAGCGGTCCTCCTCCGTTGCCTACAACGCGACGATCGCCGATCCCCGGATCGAGTCGGTCCGCATCCTGCGTCCCCAGGAGATCCCGACCTACGTGGCCGATGGCCTGTTCGACATCGGGATCACCGGTCGTGACTGGATCGAGGAGACCGGAAGCAAGGTCGAGACGCTCGGCGAGCTGAAGTACTCCAAGGCGACGGCGAAGCCGGTGCGCATCGTCATGGCCGTGCCGGGCGATTCGCCCTGGCAGTCGGTGGGCGACCTGCCTCACGGCGTGAAGGTGTCGACCGAGTACCCGGAGATCACCAGCCAGTTCCTCGCCGAGGCCGGCATTGAAGCCGATGTGCGGCTCAGCTACGGCGCCAACGAGGCGAAGGTCCCCGACATCGTCGACGTCGTCGTCGACATCACCGAGACCGGCCGGGCCCTCAAGGCCGCCGGTTTGCGGATCATCGACACGCTCGTCACCAGCTATACCGAGCTCATCGCCAACCCGGCGGCCTACGCCGATCCCGACAAGGCCCACGCGATGCGACAGATCCACACCCTGCTGCAGGGCGTGCTCGACGCGAGGGGCAAGGTCCTCGTGAAGGTGAACGTGCCGCCCGATCAGCTCGACGCGGTCATCGACCTCCTGCCGTCCATGAAGGCCCCCACGGTGAACGAACTGTTCCGGGGCGCCGGGTACGCCGTGGAGACGGTCGTCCCCAAGAACGAGATCAACATCCTGATCCCGGCTCTGCGCGATGTCGGTGCCACCGACATCGTCGAACTTCCCATCGCGAAGATCGTGCCGTGAGGTCGATCGGCAGCCGCCGGGTCGGGCGAGTCGTCGCGTACAACGCTTCGGCGGGATACGGCGCGGTGGCACTCGACGGCGACGCCGAGGCAACCGAGTGGTTCTTCCACTCCACCGCGATCGCCGATGGCACCCGCGATATCGACGAGGGCGCTGCGGTGAGCTTCGATCTGGTTGCCGGTCACTGCGGCCAGTTCGAGGCGCACGACATCGCGCCCACGTAGCCAACCGTGCCCGCTTCCGCCGTTCTGCTCGTCCTCGCGTCGGCGTTCCTGCATGCGTACTGGAACGCGCGCACCAACGCGGACGACGACCGGGCACCACAGCTCGTCTTCATGTACGCCACCGGCGCCGTGCTGCTCCTGCCGTGGATGATCGCCGACGCGCCGACCGAAGTCCTCGGCTTCGTCCTCTTGAGCGGCCTCGCGCACGGCGGCTACCTCGTCTTTCTCGCCAAGGCCTACGCCGGCGGCGGCCTCGCCACGATGTACCCCCTCGCCCGGGGCACGGCGCCGCTTATCGTCGCCGCCATCGGGGTGTGGCTGCTCAACCAGACCCCGAGTGCGCTGACGGTCGCAGGCGCGGTCGCGGTGGCGGTCGGGCTCCTCGTGATCGGAGGGGTGGCGTGGGGGAGTGGCGAGCGCCAGGCCGCGCTCATGGCGGTCGTGACCGGCGCCTTCATCGCCAGCTACACGCTCCTCGACGCCCGAGGCACCCAGGAGACGGGCGAACTCGGCTACTTCGCGGCGGCCTCGATCGTGGCGACGCTCACCGTGCTCGTGGTGTCGCGGCCCTCGCCGGCGCGACTGCGGGTGGCGATGCGTCCGGGAATCTTTGTCGGGCTGTTCTCGACGGCCGCCTACTCGCTGATCCTGATCGCCTACCAGCGCGCAGATGCCGCCAACGTCGCCACGCTGCGAGGCGTGTCGATCCTCTTCGGACTGCTCCTCGTTCGGCGAACCGTCACCCGCCGGATCCTTGTCGGGGCGACGATCGTGGTCGTCGGCGCAGGACTGGTTGCAGCCTGAGCTACTCGGCGGGAACGCTGCCCGGGTTCTTCAGCTGCACGAAGACCATGCGGAGCTGATCCAGCGCCTCGACCAGCGTCGCTTCGGCGTCGCCGAGGCGACCCTCGAGCTTCTCGACGATGGCGACGAGGCCGTCGATGGCAACCGAGGCTTCGGTGAAGTTCGGCGTCTCCTGCGAGAGATGCAGGGCGGCGAGCTCATAGAGGCCCATGCCGTGGTTGGCGACAACCATCGCGGCGGGCGTCTGGATGAGGCGCTCACGCGCTTCGGCCATCTCGCGGACCATTTCCTCGGCTCGGGCCCGCTCTTCGGGGCTCAGATCGCTGAGCTTGACGCCCTCCGGGAGGGCGGCCGCGATCTCGTCGTCGAGGGTCGGGTCGGTGGCCGGAGCCTCCGTCGGAGCGTCGGCCTGGGCCGATCGATCAATGGGGTGCTCGCCACCAGGTGTCCAGAGTGAACTCATGGCTGGTACCCTAACGGGCACAATTCAACGGAAAGCGGGCTCTGCCCCACCCAGCCATGGTTTCTCCTGAAACGGAGTGACAACGTGCGTCTGGGTCGACCACACGGCAACACCTCCGGGTGTGATCGCGGACGTCGGCTTCCCGACGTCCGTTCGTTCGTTTTCCTCGGAAATCGAGCGGCGGGCACTGCTAGTCAAACAGTATTCGCCACACTACGGAGGTTCCGTGTTCACCAGGAGTGCAGGGCGATAGCACCGCCAAGCAACGAGCCAAGGGTCAATGACCGGATCCGCGCCCTCGAGGTTCGCCTCATCGGCCAGGACGGCGAGCAGATCGGTGTCAAGGCATTGCCTGAAGCACTGAACATCGCTCGCGCTGCCGGCCTTGATCTTGTTGAAGTCGCCGATCAGGCAAACCCCCCGGTTTGCCGGATCATGGACTACAGCAAGTGGAAGTACGAGAACAATCAGCGACTGAAGGATTCGAAGAAGAAGTCTTCGAATCAGGCGGTCAAGGAGATGAAGTACCGGCCCAAGATCGGGCCCGGCGACTTCGACACCAAGACTCGCAAAGTCGAGAAGTTCCTCGTCGACGGCCACAAGGTGAAGGTCACGATCATGTTCCGTGGTCGGGAGATGCAACATCCCGAACTCGGCCGCAAGATCCTCGATCGTGTTTCCGACACGGTCGAGCACGTCGGCAAGGTGGAGTTCCACCCCCGTCAGGACGGCCGCAACATGGTGATGGTGCTGGCGCCGGACAAGCAGGCGCAGGCCCGCTACAAGAAGCAGCAGGAGAAGGAGGCCCAAGAGGCCGCCGACCAGGACGAGAACGAGGAAACCGACGCACAAGTCGAGTCCGAGACCGAGTCCTGAGAAAGAGATTCACATGCCCAAGATGAAGACCCACAAGGGTGCGGCCGCTCGGTTCAAGCGAACCGGCACAGGCAAGCTGAAGCGCCGCCATCAGAACAAGAACCACATCCTCGAGAAGAAGAGCCCCAAGCGGAAGCGTCAGCTTCGCAACACGGCCATCGTCAAGAAGGCCGACGAGAAGAACCTGCGCGACCTCGGCGTCTGAGTCGGTCCGTACCTGTCAACGATTACGAAAGTCCGCACGCCGAAGGCGTGAGGCGAGATACAGAAAGGGAAAGCAATGGCACGCGTCAAGCGTTCAGTGCACTCCAAGAAGCGCCGTCGGGTGGTCCTCGAGCGGGCGAAGGGCCACTACGGCAACCGCTCACGGTCCTACAAGTCCGCCAACGAGTCGGTCATGCACGCCGGCAACTACGCTTACCGCGACCGTCGCGCTCGCAAGGGCGAGTTCCGCAAGCTGTGGATCCAACGTATCAACGCTGCGTGTCGTGAGAACGGCACGAGCTACAGCCGGTTCATCGCTGGTCTTAAGGCGGCCGAGATCGAGGTCGATCGCAAGCAGCTGTCCGAGCTGGCCATCCACGACGCAGCGGCATTCACCGCTCTCGTCGAGGCGGCCAACGGGGCACTCGCCGACGCCTGATGGCGCCCGCTCCCGAGTCACACGTGCTCGGGGCACAGAATCCGAGAATCGCTGAGCTGCGTCGGCTGATCGGGCGGCGCAGTTCGCGTTCTGCCGAGATCGTCCTCGAGGGGCCCCGCACCGTCGCGGAGGCGCTCGACGCGGGCCACCTGCCGTCCGTCGTCGTGGTGCCGGAGTCCGGCCAGGATCACCGGTTGCTGAACGACATGCCCTCGTCCGTCGAGGTTATGGTCACGCGGGACAAGGCCTTCGAACGTCTCGCCCCGTCAGTCTCGCCGCAACCGATGCTCGCCCTCGTGCCCCGGCCTGCCGGGGCGATTCCATCCTCGTTCGGCGCGGATGACCTCGCCCTCGTGCTCGTCGACGTGTCCGATCCGGGCAACGTCGGCACCCTCGTCCGAGCCGCCGACGCGGTTGGAGCGGCCGGTGTGGTCTTCGTCGGCGGCGCCGACCCCTGGGGCCCGAAAGCCGTCCGTTCGTCGGCCGGGTCGGTCCTGCGCGTCCCGGTGGTCCAACTCGACTCGCTCACCGAGGCGTCGACGATGCTTCGAGCCGCTGGTGCGCGCGTGATCGGCACCGACGTCCGTGAGGGCGACCCTCACGACGGGGGAGTGCTCGACGGCCCAGTCGCGATCGTCCTCGGCTCTGAGCCCCATGGCCTCGACCGCTCGATCGACGATCTCGTCGACGCTTGGGTGTCCATCGACATGCCCGGCAACACCGAGTCGCTCAACGTCGCCATGGCCGGCACCTTGCTCGCCTACGAAGCCCGCCGAAACCCGGCTTCTTAACCGAGTTACGCGTCCTATTCCCGCGTTACTCAACGCAGATTGCGGGGGCTAGGCGACGAGGTCGTGGTCGTCCGGGTGTTCGCGGATGAACGTGGCCGCGAACGGGCACAGCGGCGAGATCGTGCGGCCGCCGGCGCGAAGGTGGTCGAGCATGCCCCGCATGAGGCGGTCGGCCATGCCCTGGCCCCGGATGGCTGGGTCGGTTTCGACGTGGGGGACGACCACGGTGTCGCCGTCCAGGTGGTAGTCGGCGATGGAGACGATGCGGTCGTCGACGATCAACTCGTAGCGATTCCGCTCGGGGTTGTCGCGGACGGTGTGGTCGATCTCGTCGCCGGGTTGGATCACGCGGGCAGTCTCGCAGGCGCGCCCTCGACAAACGTCGACGGCAGCGCCGCTCCGACCCCGTAACCTGTTGCCCTGATGATCGAGGAGCTGGAACAGACCGCCGCTGACGCGAGCGCCCGCCTGGCCGAGGTGACCGACCTCGACTCGCTGGCGACGCTCGACGCCGAGTTCCTCGGCAAGAAGTCCGCGCTCACGCTCGCCAAGAAGCAGCTCGGCGGCCTCGAACCCGACGATCGCAAAGCCGCCGGCAAGGCGCTCAACGAGATCCGCGGTCGGATCGAGGCGGACATCGCGGAGGCTCGCCAGCGTCTCACTGCCGACGCGCGAGCCGAACAGCTCGAAGCCGAGCGGCTCGACCTCACCGAGAAGCGCGACGAGATCAAGCGTGGCTCGCTACATCTCGTCACCCAGTCACGCGACCGGCTCGAGGATGTCTTCGTCGGCATGGGCTTCACCATCGCCGAAGGCCCGGAGGTCGAGAGCGCCTGGTACAACTTCGAGGCGCTCAACATCCCCGAGTGGCACCCGGCTCGCGGCAGCTTCGACACCATCTTCGTGAACCTCGGCGAGCCAGAGCAGGTCATGCTCCGGTCGCACACGTCACCCGTGCAGATCCGCACGATGGAGAACACCGAGCCGCCGATCTACATCGTCGCCCCGGGCCGCACGTTCCGGACCGACACGGCCGACGCGACCCACCTGCCCGCGTTCAACCAGATCGAAGGTCTGGTGATCGACAAGGGCATCACCATGGGCGACCTCGCCGGCACGATCGACGAGTTCGTTCGGAAGTTCTTCGGCGGGGAAGTGAAGACCCGCCTCCGCCCGTCCTATTTCCCCTTCACCGAACCGAGTGCCGAGTTCGACATCTCCCGGCCCGATGGTTCGTGGCTCGAACTCGGCGGCTGCGGCATGGTGCACCCCAACGTGTTGCGCAACTGCGGTATCGATCCCGACGTATGGCAGGGCTTCGCGTTCGGGTTCGGCATCGACCGCCTCGCGGTCATGCGTTACCAGCTCGACGACATCCGCGAACTCGTCAACAACGACGTCCGCTTCCTGAGGCAGTTCTGATGAAGGTCACGCTTTCTTGGCTCCGCGAGTTCGCGCCCGACATCGATGGCGACCCGGTCGCACTCGGCGAGATCCTCTCCGCGCTCGGCCTCGCGGTCGAGGAGATCGAGATCATCGGCGACGTCGTCGAGGGCGTCGTGCTCGCCAGGGTGCTCGACCTTCGACCGCACCCCGACGCCGACAAGATCCAGCTCGTCGATGTGGACGACGGCAACGGCACCCCGCTCCAGGTGTGCTGCGGCGCGTTCAACATGGCGGTCGGCGACCTGATCCCGTTCGCCACGATCGGCACGGTCATGCCCAACGGCATGGAGATCGCCCAGCGGGAGCTGCGGGGCCAGAGGTCCAACGGCATGTGTTGTTCGGGCGCGGAGATCGGCTTCGGCGAGGACGCCGAGGGAATTCTCGTACTCAACGATCGTGTCATCGAGGGCGCCGAGCTCGGCATGGCGCTCGGGGACGCCCTCGGCATCGAGAACGACGTCCTGTGGGACCTCGAGGTCAACGCCAATCGTCCCGATGCGATGTCGGTCGCCGGTGTCGCCCGAGATCTGTCGGCCGCCCTCGGCGTGCCCTTCTCCTTTCCGGTGCACGAGACGAACCGTTCCGACGAGTCCGTCACGGATCTGCTCGACGTCGAGATCGTCGATCCGACGCTCTGTGGCCGTTTCGTCGCCACCGTCCTGCGCAACGTCACGGTCAGTCAGTCGCCGGCGTGGATGCAGAACCGGCTGATCCAGCTCGGCATGCGACCGATCAACTCGGTCGTCGACATCTCCAACTACGTCATGCTCGAACTCGGCCAGCCGAACCACACATTCGACCTCGCCACCGTACCGAACGGACGCTTGCAGGTCCGCCGGGCGGCCGAGGGCGAGACGCTCGTGACCCTCGACGACGCGGAGCGAACGCTCTCCTCGGTCGACGGCGTGATAACCGACGAGACCGACACGGTGGTGTCGCTTGCCGGCGTGATGGGCGGCGCGTCCACAGAGATCTCCGAGTCGACCACCGACGTTCTGCTCGAGATGGCCTGGTGGGATCCGCCGTCAATTTCCCGCACGGTCAAGCGCCTGAACCTCCCGAGCGAGGCCTCCACGCGGTTCCGGCGGGGCTGCGACTGGGGCGACAACATCGATCGGGCGATGGCCCGGTTCATCCAGCTTGCCGAAGAGCAGGGGATGGTCGCCGTCACCGGACAAGTCGACGTTCCCGGTGATGTGCCCGACCGCACGCCGGTCCGCGTCCGCCCGGCCAAGGTCAACGGACTGCTCGGCACGGCACTCTCCGCGGATGACATGGCCGGCCACCTGACGTCGATCGGCTTCGGCGCCGAAATCGTAGACGGCGACCTCGACGTCACCATTCCCACCTGGCGGTGGGACACCGCGACAGAAACCGACATCGCCGAAGAAGTGGCTCGGATGTTCGGCTACGCGAACATCGTCCGCACCGTGCCCAAGGGTGAGGCTGCCGGCGGCCTCACCGAGTACCAGCAGGCACGCCGCCTCGTCCGCGAGGTGCTGGCCGGCGCCGGGTGCGACGAGACGCTGCCAATGCCCTTCCTCGCGCCGGGCGACCTTCAGAACGCCGGTTTGCCCGAGGACGGTGTCACCCTGACCAACCCGCTCCATGCCGAGGAGTCCGTGCTGCGCACGTCGCTGCTGCCAGGACAACTCAAGGCGATCGCCTACAACCAGTCGCACCGCGAGCCAGGCACCCGGCTCTTCGAGATCGACCACGTCTATCGGCCGGCCGCGGAGGGCGAACTCCTTCCCGACGAGCGGGAGTACCTGGCGGTGGCATTGGCCGGTGAGGAAGCGCCGGCCGCGGTGGCCGTGCTCGACCTCCTCGAGCGGGCCCTCGCCCTGCCCAACGTCCGCCTGCAGTCCGATCGTGCCCCTGGCCTGCACCCCACGCGCACGGCCGAGGTCGTCATCGCTGGTCGGCCCCGCGGCTACGTCGGTGAGGTCGACCCGACCGTGCTGGAGAACTACGGCGTCGAAGGCCGCGTGGCCTGGATCGAGCTCGACCTCGGCGAACTGCTCAACGGCCCGCTCGGCAGCCGGAAGTACACACCGGTCAGCAAGTTCCCCTCCTCCGATATTGACCTGGCGTTCGAGGTGCCCGACGATGTCGCCGCCTCCGCGGTCGAGCTGTCGCTCCGCAAGGGTGGCGGCGCGCTGCTCCAGACCGTCGAACTCTTCGATGTCTATCGGGGCGATGGTGTTGCCGAGGGCTCACGCTCGCTGGCGTACCGGCTTCGCTTCCAGGCGACGGATCGGACATTGACCGATGCCGAGGTGGCGGAGGCCCGACAGTCCTGTATCGATCAGGCGGCCAAGAAGGCCAACGCAGCCCTGCGGGGCTGAGGCTGCCGATGGGTGGCCCCAATCCGTTCGGCCGTCGGCGCCGAACCAGGGGCATGGAATCCTCCCGGCTCCGCCGCCGAGACAGCCGCGTCCGCCCCGGCGGCGACCGACGATGGGCTGCTGACGTAGGTCGCGAAGGGTGACCGGGACGCGTTCAGCGAGCTCTACGACCGTCTCGCGCCGCTCGTTCTGGGGATTGCAAAGCGGGTCGTGCACGACCCGTCGCAGGCCGAGGAGGTCGCGCAGGAGGCGCTCGTCGACGTATGGCGCACCGCAGTGCGTTCGACGCAGACCTCGGAAGCGCCCGGGCGTTCGTCTCCACGATCGCCCATCGCCGCGCGGTCGACCGGGTTCGGTCTGAGGAGGCGTCGCGGCGCCGCGAACGGGCCGACGCCGTGAAGGCGCCCGTAGTCGACGTCACCGCCGAACCGGAAGCCGCGGCGATCGAGTCGCTCGAACGCCGGCTCGTGCGCTCGGCGCTCGACCGGCTGACCGACACGCAGCGAGAGGCGATCGTGATGGCGTACTACGACGGGCGCAGCTACCCGGAGGTGGCCGCCCTGCTGGACGTACCGCTCGGTACGGTGAAGACGCGTATCCGGGACGGACTGATCCGCCTCCGCGACACCAACGCTGCCGACGACAGCTCGACCACCACCGTCGACAGCGGCGCCGATGACGACATGGCTGATGACGACATGGCCGACGACGACATGGCGGACACGCCTGATGACGTTGCGACGATCTGGTCCGAGCTCGTCGATGCCGGCCTCAGCGACGCCCAGGCCGACTGCGTCACCGATGCGGTTGTCGCCGAGTGGGGCGCCGACGCGTTGAGCCAGACGGGTCGCATCGCTGACGAGGACCTCCTCCGGCTGCGCGACATCGTCTTCGACTGCGCCTGACCCAGCTGGTCGAGCCATCCCACAAAGCCCTCGTTCGGCGGTCCCTTCCAGGCCGAGCGAGGGCGTTGTCGCGTTCTGGGAGCGCAACGGCGGGCGGACTACGGTGCGCGGCATGCGTATCTGGCGATCTCATGAACTCGGCGAACCTCTGGCGGTCCTTCAGCTCGAGGAGGACGAGTCCCCGGACCCAGGGCCTGGGCAGGTACAGGTGCAGACCACGGCAGTCGGCCTGACGTTCCCGGATGTCCTCAGCTGCCGAGGCGAATACCAGGTGCCGACGAGGTTCCCGTACACGCCGGGCGGCGAGACGGCAGGCGTGGTGACCGCGCTCGGCGAGGACGTCGAAGGTGTCGAGGTCGGATCATCGGTCGCCGTGCTCGGCGGGGGGCTCCGCGAGGTCAACAACGTCGGGGCCGGAAGCGTGTTCCCGTACCCCACCGACTCCCTGACGGCGGGCCAGGCGGCCGCGATCCCGGTCAACTACGGGACGGCGTGGTTCGCACTCCACGACCGGGCCCATGTGCAGCCTGGCGAGACGGTCCTGATCACGGGCGCCGCGGGCGGCACCGGGACGGCGTGCATCCAGTTGGCGCTCGCGGCCGGTGCGATCCCCATCGCGGTGGTCGGTGGCGAGGAGAAGGCCGCCGTGGTGCGGAGTCTCGGTGTCGAGCACGTGGTCGACCACCAGGAGACTCCGGCCTGGGTCGACACGGTTCGGGTGATGTCCGGCGGGGGAGTGGACGTGTGCTTCGACGCCGTGGGTGGCGATGCCTACCACCAGTCGCGGCGCTGCATGGCTTGGGACGGCCGGCTGCTGATCATCGGGTTCGTGGGTGGGATCGCCGATGCGCCGACCAACCACATCCTGCTCAAGAACTACAGCGTCGTCGGCGTTCACTGGGGGGCCTCCCTCATGCGGGATCCGGGAGCTATCGGGCGGCAACTCGGCGAGGTGCTGGCGCTGGCCGAGACGGGCGCCGTGGCTCCTCCGCTGTACCCGCCGTTTGCCTTCGAGGATGCTGCGCAGGCGCTGCAGGACCTGGCAGATCGCAAGGTCTACGGCAAGGCGGTCGTGGAGCTCTGACCACGCACGTGAGAGTTTGTTAGGGAGGATCGCAGAATCGCTAGACCCTCTAACTAACTTTTGTTATGTTGACGTCTGGAAGGGGGGACTCGTGACTGATCTTCGAGCCACCGCGCAAGCGCATCTCATGCCGCACTTCACCAGAGGTGCCGCGTGGCGAAGCGACAAGCTGCTCGTCATGGAACGAGGAGAAGGTTGCTACGTCTACGACACGGACGGCACCAAGTACCTCGACGGCCTCGCCGGCCTCTTCTGCACCAACCTCGGCCACGGGCGCACCGATCTGAGCGCGGCGGCGCTCAAGCAGATGGACACGCTCGCGTTCTACCCGACGTGGGGATTCGCGAACGAGCCGGCCACAAAGGCTGCCCAGATGATCGCCGAAGAGGCGCCTGGCGACCTCGATGAGGTGTTCTTCGTCAACTCGGGATCCGAAGCAGTCGAATCCGCGCTCAAGTTCGCCCGCAACTACCACCTCAGCCAGGGCGACGATCAGCGCTACAAGGTCATCGGGCGAGACTGGGCGTACCACGGCACCACCCTCGGCGCCCTCACCGTCACTGGCATCCCCAAGTTCCGAGAGCCGTTCCTCCCGATGATGTGGGACGGCGTCCGCCATGTCCGCAACACCTACGGCGACACGGTTCCCGAGGGAACGCCGGCCAGCGAGCTCGAGTCGGTCAAAGCTGTGGAGGAAATGATCCTCGCCGAGGGCCCGGAGACCGTTGCCGCCGTGTTCGCCGAGCCGGTCCAGAACGGCCGCGGCGCCGTCGTGCCCCCACCTGGCTACTGGCCGGAGCTCCGCAAGATCTGTGACAAGTACGGCGTGCTGCTCGTGGCCGACGAGGTCATCAACAGCTTCGGCCGCCTCGGTCACTTCTTCGGCAGCATCCGTTACGACGTCGTGCCCGACATGATCACCTTCGCCAAGGGCGTCACCAGCGCATACCAGCCGCTCGGCGGCGTGCTCATTCGCAAGCCCCTCGTGGAGGCGATTTGGGACTCGCCGATGGGTTCGTACGTGCACGGCTCCACGTTCGGCGGCCACCCGGTCGCGACGGCGGTCGCCTGCGCGAACATCCAGGCCATGCGAACCGAAGACATCTGTGGCCACGTGCTGCGCCACGAGGAACTGCTCAATGGCGGTCTCCAGCAGCTCGTAGAGCGCCACAACTGTGTTCGCGAGGTCCGGGGAACGGGCTACTTCTACGCAATCGAGCTGATGGCCGACCGCGCCAACGGCATCGATCTCAGCGCCGATCAGGCGCTGGCGCTGCAATCCGGCGTACTCAACAGCTTCTTGCTGGACGCCAAGCTGCTCGTCCGACCGGACGACCGCGGCGCCACGATGCTGACGATCTCACCGCCGCTCGTCGCGGATACGGCAGTCATCGAAGACCTACTTGCTCGGGCCGACCAAGTGCTCGAGCGCACGAACGACTGGCTGAGCGTTTGCCGATGAGCGCCCTGCTCGACAACTGGTACACCCGGGCCGCTGAGGCCCCCAAACGGATCCTGCTCGCCGATGCGGGCGACGATCGCGCTGCCGCGGCGGCCGATCGGCTCAACGCCGACGGTCTTGCCGAGGCGCTCGTGATCGGCCGCGACATCGGCTCGCTCACCGATGCGGGCCACGCGCCCGCGGACGCGCTCATTGCAGAGCTCGCCGCGGTGACGGAGGGCCCGTGGGCCGGCCGTCCGCTCGACGTCGACGATCCGCTGGTCATCGCCACCGCTCTCGTGAAGACCGGCTGGGCTGCCGGTTGCGTCGCCGGGGCGAGCCGCTCGACCAGCGATGTGATCCGAGCGGGGCTTCGGGTGCTCGGTGTGTCGCCCGATGTCGACGCCGTGAGCAGCTGCTTCTTCTTCGTGCTGCCCGACGGGCGCCCGATCGTCTATGGCGACTGTGGCGTGCTGCCGGATCCCGATCCGGCCCAGCTCGCGTCGATCGCCCGCTCCAGTGCGGCGACGTTCGCCCAGCTCGGCGGGGAGGACGCTCACGTTGCCATGTTGTCGTTCTCCACGAAGGGAAGCGCCGAGCACCCGCGGGTCGAGAAGGTTCGCGAGGGGCTCCGCCTCGCGAAGGCCGCCGCTCCCGACCTGCTCATCGACGGTGAGCTGCAGTTCGACGCCGCCTGGGTGCCGGAGGTCGCCGCCACCAAAGCTCCGGGCAGCGAAGTCGCGGGATCGGCCAACGTGTTCGTCTTCCCGGATCTGGACTCCGGCAACATCGCCTACAAGATCACCGAACGGCTGGGGGGTGCGCAGGCCTTCGGCCCGCTGCTCCAGGGCCTCGACGGCGTCTTGCACGACTTGTCGCGGGGCTGCTCGGTCGACGACATCGTCAACGTCGCGGTGATCGCCTCTCTTCAGGCAGGCTGACCTGGAACTCGGCGGCGACGCCATAGCGGTGGCGTGTGGCGTCATCCTGGCTGGCGCCTTGGTCCGCGGGTTCACCGGCTTCGGCGCATCGCTGATCTGGATCAGCGGGCTCACGTTCCTCATGGATCCCGATGAGGCAGTGCCGATCATCTTCTGTCTCGAGGTGATCGTCTCCGCCCAACTGCTGCCGGCGTGCCGCAAGGACGTGGGGTGGGGGAGTCTGCGCTATCTGATTGCCGGAGTGGTCGTGGGCATGCCGGTGGGTGCCGCAGTGCTCCTTGCCGTACAGCCAGAACCGATGCGGGTGTTCGTCGCCGTCGTCGTCCTCGTGTCCGTCGTGATGCTGGCGACCGGACGGAAGCTGCCGCTTGGTTCGGGCCGACCCGGCACCATCGGGACCGGCGTCGCTTCCGGGCTGCTCAACGGCTCGGCCGCGTCCGGCGGACCTCCGGTCATCGTCTTCTTCATGGGATCGACGGATGGGATGGCCGTCAGCCGGGCGTCGCTAATCGCCTTCTTCGGCATCACTGACATCATCGGAATCGTCATCGTCGCGGTGACCGGGCTGCTCGACGGCACGGCGCTCCTCCGAGTCCTGGTGCTGGCCCCGGTGATGATGATCGGCGCCGCGATCGGCGCCCGTGGCTTCGGGTTCGCCAAGGAGGAGACAGTGCGGCGGGCCGCGCTGATCCTGTTGGCTGCGCTCGCGGTCGTGATGATTGTCACAAACCTCTGATCACTGACCTCTAACGCCAGCGCGATACCGTCTAACGCCATGGAGCGACGGACTCTCGACACAGAACAGGTGGTCGACGCTGCTGCGGCGATCGCAGACAAAGAGGGGATCGAGGCGATCACGCTCACGCGCGTCGCTGAGCAACTCGGCGTGCGCCAGCCTGCGCTGTACCGCCACGTGGACAGCTACGACGATCTGATCCGTAGCCTCGGTCTGCGTGGTCGCGAGATTCTCGGCGCTCGGCTGACCGCGGCGGCCGTCGGCGTTTCCGGCGACGAAGCCGTCCGGGCGGTGGGCCGAGCCTGGCGCGCGGTCGTGGCCGAGCACCCGGGTCTCTATGCCGCCACCGATCGCTATCCCTGCGCGGATGACGACGAGCTCGAAGAGGCTGTCGAGGCGATCGTGGCGGTCATCGCCCAGTCGCTCGCAGGTTTCGACCTGGACGACACCGCCAGCGTCCACGCGGCTCGGAGCCTCCGCAGCGCCTTCCACGGCTTTGCTCATCTCGAGTCCGGCGATGGTCACCCGCACCCTGAAGATCTCGATGACTCGTTCGATGAGCTACTCACGCTCCTCATTGCAGGCGTCCGAAATCTCGAGCGCTGATACTTCTCGCGTTCTGTGAGTTGGTGTGAGCGCGTACAGCGCATACCAACTCAGAGAACGAAAGACTGGCGAGAACGCTAGACCCTCTTCCAAATCAGTTATAGACTCTTACTTTGGACTCGGGCGGCGTTGTGGCTGCCCCACCCTGACCAGGGAGTACGCAGATGACCCGAATGACCCCCAGTGAGGCGTTCGTCGAGACCCTCGTCGCCAATGGCGTCGACACGATCTTCGGCATCATGGGCAGCGCGTTCATGGACGCCATGGACATCTTCGCCCCCGCCGGCATCGAGCTCGTGCCGGTCGTGCACGAGCAGGGTGCGGCGCACATGGCCGACGGCTTCGCTCGCGTCAGCGGCCGCCACGGCGTCGTGATCGGCCAGAACGGTCCCGGCATCTCCAACTGTGTGACAGCGATCGCCGCGGCGTACTGGGCCCACAGCCCAGTCGTCATGATCACGCCTGAGGCAGGCACGATGGGCCAGGGCCTCGGTGGCTTCCAGGAAGCCAATCAGCTCCCGATGTTCCAGGAGTTCACGAAGTACCAGGGCCACGTCGCCAACGAGAACCGTATGGCGGAACTCACGGCGCGCTGCTTCGACCGGGCGATGTCCGAGATCGGCCCGACCCAGCTCAACATCCCCCGTGACCGATTCTACGGCGACATCGACGTCGAGATCCCCACGCCCATGCGCCTCGACCGGGGTCCGGGTGGTGAGAGCTCGCTCGATGCCGCGGCGGCGATGCTGGCCGAGGCCGAGTTCCCCGTCCTGATCAGTGGCGGAGGCGTGGTCATGGGCGGCGGTATGGCGGAGACGATCGCCCTCGCTGAGCGGCTCGGCTGCCCCGTGATCAACAGCTACCTGCACAACGACTCCTTCCCGGCATCGCACCCGCAGTGGTGTGGCCCGATCGGCTACCAGGGCTCCAAGGCCGCGATGAAGCTGCTGGCCAAGGCCGACGTCGTCCTCGCCCTCGGCACCCGCCTCGGCCCGTTCGGTACGCTGCCCCAGCACGACCTCACCTACTGGCCCGAAGACGCCAAGATCGTCCAGGTCGACGCCGATTCGAAGATGCTCGGCCTCGTCAAGAAGATCGACGTCGGCATTTGCGGTGACGCCGGTGCGGCCGCCAAGGCCCTCACCGCCCGCCTCAGCGAGCGCACGCTCTTGTGCGACGGCAACCGCGGCGAACGCGAAGAGACGATGGCCGGCGAGAAGTCAGCGTGGGAAGCCGAGCTCGACGACTGGACCGAAGAACGCGACGACTTCTCGGTCGACATGATCAAGGAAGCCGCGGCCGAGGTGGACGAGTGGATTCACCCCCGCCAGGCCCTCCGTGAGCTGGAGAACGCCATGCCGGAACGGGTGATGGTCTCCACCGACATCGGCAACATCAACTCGGTGTCCAACAGCTATCTCCGCTTCGAAGAGCCCCGTTCGTTCTTTGCCGCGATGAGCTGGGGCAACTGTGGGTACGCGCTGCCCACGATCATCGGTGCCAAGAAGGCTGCCGACGACCGCCCGGCCGTTGCCTACGCCGGCGATGGTGCCTGGGCGATGAGCATGGTCGAACTCATGACCGCCGTTCGCCACGACATCCCCGTCACGGCAGTCGTCTTCCACAACCGCCAATGGGGCGCCGAGAAGAAGAACCAGGTCGACTTCTACGGCCGCCGCTTCGTTGCCGGTGAACTCGACGGTGGCGAGAACTGGTCCGAGGTTGCCCAGGCCATGGGCGCCGAGGGTGTGCGGGTCGACATGCTTGACGACGTCGGCCCGGCCCTCGAGCAGGCCATCGACCGCCAGATGAACGACCGCAAGACCACTGTCATCGAGGTCATGACCACGAAGGAGCTCGGCGACCCGTTCCGCAAGGACGCCCTGAGCACCCCCGTTCGTCACCTGGGCAAGTACGCCGACTTCATCTGACGCACTACCGTCCTCGCGATGAGGACCAGAGCTGTCGCTGTCATTGTCTTTCTTGCGCTGGTCGCCGCCGCGTGCGGTGACGATGAGGCCGACACCGACGATCCGACGACGACGACCACCACGTCGACGACAAGCACGACGACCACAACCACCACGACGGTCGCTCCCGACCCGTTGCGGATCAACGACCTGCAGGTCGTCGGGTCGCACAACTCGTATCACCTCCGCCCGATCCCGCAGGCGTACGACGCGATCGCCGCTGTCAGCCAGGAGCTGGCCGAGTCGATCGACTACTCGCATCGATCGCTCACCGAGCAGCTCGGGGACTTCGGCGTTCGCCAGTTCGAGATCGACGTGTTCGCCGACCCCGAGGGTGGGCTGTACGCCAACCGGGCGGCCATGCCCGTCGTCGGACTCCCGGCGGAGTCGGGCATCGCCGCACTCGACGAACCCGGCTTCAAGGTGCTGCATACCCAGGACTTCGACTTCGAGACGAACTGCCTCACCCTGCAACTCTGCCTCGGCGAGATCGCTGCCTGGTCGGACGCAAACCCGGACCACGTGCCGCTGATGATCATGATCGAGATCAAAGAGGAGTCCGTTCCGGAGGCGGCTGCGGACGCTGGGGTCGAGCTGCCCGACCTGCCGATCGAGTGGACGATCCCCGTCGAGACCACCGAAGCGACGCTCGCGGCGCTCGACGAGGAGCTGCGCCGCGGGGTGGGGGAGGAGCGGATCATCACGCCGGATGACGTCCGGGCCGGCGCCGCGACGCTCGAGGAAGTCATCCTGGCGGACGGGTGGCCCACCCTGGATGAGGCTCGGGGCAAGGTGCTCTTCTCGATGGTCAACACCGGTGGGGCCCGTGACGCCTACCGCACGCCGAGCGACGTCCTCGAGGGCCGCGTGATGTTCACCACGAGCGACCCGGGTGCGCCGGACGCCGCCTTCCTGCGGGTCGACGACCCGGTGGCCAACGCAGAGCGGATCGACGAGCTCGCGGCGCTCGGCTACCTCATCCGCACCCGGACCGATTCGCCGACTGCGGATGCCCGCAACGGTGACACGACCCGCCGAGAAGCGGCGCTGGCCAGCGCCGCCCACTACCTGTCGACGGACTACTACGCCGAGGATCCGGCGTTCGAGACCGGCTACGACGTCGCGGTGACGGAGTGGTGCAATCCCGTCACGGCGCCGGATTGTGGGCTTCTCCCCGCCAGCTGACATGTTCATACAAATGGTTGCATGAACATGCAGACGCCGCTACGCTTACTGAATGCAACGGGTAGCGATCATCGGTGCGTCGGGTTTCACCGGCGCGGAGTTCCTCAGATTGTGCGCCGGCCATCCCGAATTCGAGGTGGTTGCGGCGACAGGGGAGACGCAGGCGGGGACCCGAATCGCTGATCTGTACCCCAGTCTTGCCGCTTCCTACGGCGAGATGGCGTATGTCCCGTACGACGATGCGTTGCTCGACGGCATCGACCTCGTCTTCATGGGCCTGCCCCATGGCCACGCGCAGAAGATCGCCCCGGCGATCCGGGGCAAGGTGCCCCACATCGTCGATTTGTCGGCTGACTTCCGGTTCGACGATCCCGAGATCTACCCGGAGTGGTACGGCGAGGCCCACGTCGCGCCCGAACTGCTCGAGGACTACGTGTTCGGGCTGCCGGAGCTCTTCCGAGATGAGCTTCCGGGGGCCGAGCTGGTCGCCGTCGCGGGCTGCTACGTCACCACGTCGGCGCTAGCCCTTGCGCCGCTGCTGAAGGCCGGTCTCATCGAGCCCACCGGGATCATCGTCGATGCGGCGAGCGGCGCGTCCGGAGCCGGGCGGCCACCCAAGCCCAACACCACCTTCTGCACGATCGACGAGAACTTCACCGCCTACGGCCTGCTGACCCACCGGCACACTCCCGAGATCGAGATGGCGGTCGGGCGCCACGGTGGTGCTGAGGCGCAGGTTCTCTTCACCCCCCACATGGCGCCGATGAACCGGGGCATTCTCGCCACCTGCTACGGCCGGCCCGTCGGGTCTCCCACGACGGACGACGTGATGGCGTGCCTCGCCGATGCCTACGCCGACGAGCCATTCGTCGTCGTCAACGAACGGATTCCGTCGACCAAGGCCACGCTCGGGTCGAACAGCGCCCAGCTCACCGCCCGAGTGGACGAGCGGACCGGCACGGTCCTGGCAATCGGTGCCCTCGACAACCTCGTCAAGGGCGCCTCTGGCCAGGGCATTCAGTGCGCCAATGCCGTTCTCGGGCTTCCCGAAGACACCGGCTTGTCCGCTGCGGGCCTCTACCCGTAGCGCGACGGAGGACCCCGACATGTCTGAGATCTCACCCCTGGCCCCGGCGTCGTTCCCCGAGCTGCCGCCGATCGCCGGCCTCGCGCTGTCCACGCATGCCGCCGGCATCTACTACGAGGCGCGGGCGGACCTGTTCCTGGCCGAGATGGCCGAAGGCACGACTGTCGCCGGGACCTTCACGCAGAGCCTCTGCCCGTCGGCGCCGGTCGACTGGTGCAAGCGCATCCTCGCTGAGGGCGACGGCACGGCGCGGGCCATCGCCTGCAACTCCGGCAACGCCAATGCCTTCACCGGCCGGGCGGGCGAGACCGCGGCTGCGCTCACCGCCGAGCTGATCGGCGAGGCGCTCGATCTCGAACCCGACCGGATCTACCTCGCCTCCACCGGCGTGATCGGCGAAACGCTGCCAGAGGATGCTCTGCGGACCGGGCTTCCAGCGCTCGCTGACGGGCTCGACAATGCGAACGCTCGGACGTGGGCCGACGCGGCTGCGGCGATCCGCACCACCGACACGTTCTCGAAGGGTGCTTCATCTCGGGTTCCCGGCACGGCCGCCCACATCGTCGGCATCGCCAAGGGCAGCGGCATGATCGCTCCGGACATGGCGACGATGCTCGCATTCGTGTTCACCGATCTCGGGGTGGCGTCCGACATCCTTCAGGTTGCCCTCAGTCGGTCCGTCGCCCGGAGCTTCAACCGGATCACCGTCGACAGCGACACGTCCACCAGCGACACCGTGCTGCTGTTCGCCACCGGCGAGCAGATCGACGACGAGATCCTCACCACGGACGACGATCGCTTCCCGGACTTTCAGGACGCGCTGGACGAAGTGCTTCTCGACCTGGCCCACCAGATCGTGCGCGACGGCGAAGGCGCCACGAAATTCGTGGAGATCGCTGTCACTGGCGCCGAGTCGGACGATGCGGCCGAGGCGATCGCCTTCTCGGTGGGCAACTCGCCCCTCGTGAAGACGGCGCTTGCCGCAGCAGACGCGAACTGGGGCCGCGTCGTCATGGCCGTCGGTAAAGCCGGCCAGGCCGCCGATCGTGACGCGCTCGCGATCTGGATCGGCCCCGAGCAGGTGGCGGCGCATGGCGCGGTCGTGGACGGCTACTCCGAGGAACGGGCGACCGCCCACCTCCAGGAAGACGAAGTGAGCATCACCGTGGACGTCGGGGTCGGCGAAGGGTCAGCCACGATCTGGACCTGTGATCTGACCCACGGCTACATCGAGATCAACGCGGGGTATCGGTCGTGACTGAGGACGACGTGCTGCCGGACAGAGGCTTCTCGCCCGAGCGGCGGGCCGACGCGCTCGTCGAGGCGTTGCCATACATCCAACGATTCCGGGGCGCGGTCGTCGTCGTGAAGTACGGCGGCAATGCCATGACCGATCCTGGCCTCGCGGCCACGTTCGCCGAGGACATCGTCCTGCTGCGGTCCGTTGGCCTCAAGCCCGTCGTCGTGCATGGTGGTGGCCCCCAGATCGGCGATCTCCTCAGTCGGCTGGGCAGGGAGACCGAGTTCGTCGACGGCCTCCGGGTCACCGACGAAGAGACGCTCGACGTGGCCCGCATGGTGCTCGTGGGCAAGGTCGGCCGCGACATCGTTGGCGCGATCAACATCCATGGCGCCTATGCCGTCGGCCTGTCGGGCGAGGACGGTGGCCTGATCACCGCCGCGATGCGCGACGAAGCGCTCGGCTTCGTCGGCGATGTGGTGTCGGTCCAACCGGGCATCATCGACCGTCTCCTGGCGGAGGAGATGATTCCGGTCGTCTCGACCATCGGCAGCGATGGGCAGGGCCAGGCCTACAACATCAACGCCGACACCGTTGCCGGCGCGCTTGCGGGTGCGCTCGGCGCCGAGAAGGTCGTGTATCTGACGGACGTGCCGGGTCTGCTGACGGACGTCGACGACCCCGGCTCCATCGTGGCCCGGGCCGACGTTGCTGCCATCGAAGGGCTCATCACCGATGGCACGATCAGCGGCGGCATGATCCCGAAGGTGCGGGCCTGCATCGACGCTGTCGAAGCCGGCGCGACGTCCGCCCACATGCTGGACGGGCGCATTCCCCATGTACTGCTGCTCGAACTCTTCACCGATGCCGGCATCGGCACGATGGTGACAAACGGAGACCTGTCATGACCGCCGATCAGGCCGCCGCATGGGGCGCCAAGGGCGACCACAGCCCACTCATGAACAACTACGGCTCGCCGCCGCGGCTCTTCGTGAAGGGTCAGGGCGCCGAGCTCTGGGACGCCGATGGTGTCCGTCACCTGGACTTTCTCTGTGGATTGGCCGTCACCTCCCTCGGGCATGCCGACCCCGAGATCGCTGCGGCGATCGCTGCGCAGGCGATAACACTCACCCACACATCGAACCTGTTCGCCAACGAGCACCAGGCGCCTGTCGCCGAGCGCATCTCCGAACTGATCGACTGCGGGCCGGGTCAGGTCCTGTTCCAGAACTCGGGCGCTGAGGCCAACGAGGCGGCAATCAAGCTTGCTCGGAAGTACCAGGGGAGGGGCCGCCACGTCGTCATCAGTGCGATGCGCTCCTTCCACGGCCGGACGCTCGCGACGCTCGCCGCCACAGGTCAGCCGGAGAAGCACGAGCCGTTCCAGCCGCTACCCGAGGGCTTCCACCACGTTGCCTGGAACGACCTCGACGAGCTCGAACGGGCGCTCAGCCCCGAGGTCGGCGCGATCCTGCTCGAGCCCGTGCAGGGCGAAGGCGGCGTCAACGCCGCCGATCCGGCGTATCTGCAGGGCGTGCGGGCGCTGTGTGACGAGCGGGGAATCCTGCTCATCATGGACGAGGTACAGACCGGCTTTGCCCGGACGGGTGAGTGGTTCGGTTTCCAGCACGCCGGGGTGCAGCCCGACATCGTGTCGCTCGCGAAGGGCATCGCGAATGGCATGCCGGTCGGGGCGATCTGGGCTCGTGACGACGTCGCCGCGGCCTTCGTGCCCGGTGACCACGGCTCCACCTACGCCGGACAGGCGCTGGCGCTCGCCGGCGCCCGGGCCACCCTGGACCGCTATGTCGCCATGGACGCACCCGCCGTCGTTCGCGAACGCAGTGCTGCCCTTCGGGGCGCGCTCGAGGCGCTCGACACCGTCGATCATGTTCGCGGATCAGGGCTGTTGCTCGGCATCGAGCTCACCGCTGAGGCGCTCGCCGGGCGCACCGGCCCTGAGATCGCTCGGACCTGTCTGGACCGCGGGCTCATCATCAACGGCATCACCCCGACGGCCCTCCGGTTGGCGCCGCCGTTCATCATCGCCGACCAGCAGATCGCAGAGGCGGTCGAGATCATCTCCACCGTCATCGCCGAACCGGGAGGATCCTCCTGATGCGTCATTTCCTCGAAGTCGACGACCTCTCCAGGCCCGAACTCGAACGGGTACTGGATCTCGCATCCATGGCCGAGCCGCCCCGCGTCCTTGCGGGCAAGGGCATGGCGCTCATTTTCGAGAAGCCGTCGGCTCGTACCCGCAACTCTATGGAGATGGCGGTCGTGCAGCTCGGCGGCCATCCCGTCTACATCCAGGCCGACGAGGTCGGGCTCGACACCCGAGAGTCCGTGGAAGACGTCACGAACGCCATGGCCGGCTTCCACGCTGCCGTGGGTGCTCGCGTGTTCGAACACAGCCAGGTCGAACGCATGGCCGCCGTAGACCGCGTGCCCGTCGTGAACCTGCTCAGCGACGAGGGCCATCCGATGCAGGCCCTCGCTGATCTTCTCACGATGCATCGTGAGTTCGGCGCGCTCGAGGGGCGCAGCGTTGCCTACGTCGGCGACGCCAACAACGTCGCTCGGTCGCTCGCGATCGGGGCCGCGCTGTGTGGCATGACGTTCCGGATCGCCAGCCCGGGTGGCTACACGTTCCCCGACCGTGATCTCGACCGGATCCGTCAGCATGCCGAGCCGGAGGTCTTCGATCGCCCGGAGGACGCCATCGCCGGTGCCGACGCCGTCTACGCCGACACATGGACGTCCATGGGGCAGGAGGCCGAAGCCGAGCAGCGCCGCCGCGACTTCGAAGGCTTCCAGGTGGACGAGCGGATGATGGGCTACGCCTCCGCTGGCGCGATCTTTCTCCACTGCCTTCCCGCTCATCGAGGCGAAGAGGTCTCCGACGACGTACTCGACGGCGCGCAGAGCCGCATCTGGGTCCAGGCCGCCAACCGCATGCACGCGGCCCGAGGTCTGTTGGCCTGGCTGATGGGCGAGGTGAAGTCATGAGTAAGGCGAGGCGTCAGCATGTGATCTCGGGTCTGCTCGAGGACAACGCGGTCACGAATCAGTCGCAGCTGGTCGAGCTGCTCGCGGCCGAAGACATCGAGGCCACGCAGGCGACGGCGTCGCGCGATCTCGACGAGCTGGGCGCGATTAAGGTGCGGGTGCCGGGCGGCGAGACCGTCTACGCGATCCCGGAGCACCCGGTCGACCGCATTGCGCCTGAGGATCACCTGCGCCGGGTGATGGGGGACTGGGTGGCCGATGTCGGTTCGTCCGGCAACATCGTCGTCCTTCGCACGCCGCCGGGTTCCGCTCACGTCGTCGCTTCAGCCCTTGACCGGGCCGGGATCGAGGAGATCCTCGGTACGGTCGCCGGAGACGACACTCTGATGGTCGTTGCCGTGGAATCGGTGGGCGGAAAAGCACTCGAAAGACGGCTCCGCGAGCTGGCCGGACTCCGAAATCGAGCTTGAGAATCGAACGGGAAGTTAGGAACTCACAATGAAGGTCGTTCTCGCGTACAGCGGTGGTCTCGATACATCGATCATCCTGCGCTGGTTGCAGGAGTCGTACGACGCCGAGGTGATCACGTTCACCGCTGATCTCGGTCAGGGCGAAGAGGTGGAGCCGGCGCGCGCCAAGGCAATCGAGATGGGCGTGCCGGAGGAGAACATCCACATCGAAGACGTGCGTGAAGAGTTCGTGCGGGACTACGTCTTCCCGATGTTTCGGGCCAACACGATCTACGAAGGCGAGTACCTCCTTGGCACGTCGATCGCCCGGCCGCTGATTGCCAAGCGGCTCGTGGAGATCGCCGAGGAGCACGGCGCCGACGCCATCAGCCATGGCGCCACCGGCAAGGGCAACGACCAGGTGCGCTTCGAGCTGGGCGCATATGCGCTCTCGCCCGACATCACGGTGATCGCTCCGTGGCGCGAGTGGGAGCTCGGCTCTCGCGAATCGCTGATGGACTACGCCGAGAAGCACGACATTCCGATCGAGCAGAAGCGGGGCAAGAAGTCGCCGTTCTCGATGGACGCGAACCTGCTCCACATCTCGTTCGAAGGCGGACCGCTTGAGGATCCGTTCACCGAACCGCCCTCGGAGATGTGGCGTTGGTCCGTCAGCCCGGAGTTCGCGCCCAACGACGCGACCTACGTGGACCTCACCTACGAGAGGGGCGATATCGTCGCGATCGACGGCGTCGCCATGTCGCCGGCCACCGTTCTCACAAAGCTCAACGAGATCGGCGGTGCCAACGGCATCGGTCGGCTCGACATCGTCGAGAACCGGTTCGTCGGCATGAAGAGCCGCGGCGCCTACGAGACGCCGGGCGGCACGATCATGCTGCGGGGCCACCGTGCGATCGAATCGATCACGCTCGACCGCGAGGTCGCGCATCTCAAGGACAGCCTCATGCCGAAGTACGCCGAGCTGATCTACAACGGGTTCTGGTGGAGCCCGGAGCGCGAGATGCTCCAAGTCGCCATCGACCACAGCCAGGAGCACGTCAACGGCGAGGTGCGGCTGAAGCTCTACAAGGGCAATGTCGACGTGGTCGGGCGCAAGTCGCCGGACTCGCTGTTCGACGAGAAGATTGCGACATTCGAAGACGATGAAGGTGCCTACAACCAGGCCGACGCGGAGGGCTTCATCAAACTGAACGCGCTACGGCTCCGGAACCTCGCTCGCAAGCGGCGGATGTCATGAGTGAGCGGGGCCAGCTCTGGCACGGTCGGTTCGAGGGAGGCCCCTCCGAGGCGCTCCAGGCGCTGAACGACAGTCTGCCGTTCGACCAGCGGATGTTCCGTGAGGACATCGCCGGTTCGCGCGCCCACGTGCAGATGCTGGCCGACGTCGGCCTGTTGGAAGAGGCGGAGCGCGACGGGATCCTGGCCGCGCTCGACACGGCCGAGGAGGAGATCGCCGGCGGCACATTCGCGTTCGCCGAGAGTGACGAGGACATCCACACCGCCGTCGAGCGGAGGGTCACCGAGCTCGAGCCCGCCGGCGCCAAGATGCACACCGGCCGGAGCCGCAACGATCAGGTGGCCACCGACGTGCGGCTGTGGACCCTCAGCGCAATCGACGAGGTCCTGGATCTCGTCGCACGGCTGCAAGGCACGCTGCTCGCCCAGGCAGAGGCCGCCGGAGATGCCTATCTGCCTGGCTACACCCACCTCCAGCAGGCGCAGCCCGTTGCGCTCGCGCATCACCTTCTCGCCCACGGCTGGGGGCTCGCACGCGATGCGGATCGGCTGCGTGACGCTCGTCGTCGCACCGACGTGTCGGCGCTCGGCGCCGGCGCGCTCGCCGGATCCTCCTTGCCGCTCGACCCGGCCAAGACGGCCGAGTACCTCGGCTTCGGCGCGGTGTTCGACAACAGCCTCGACGCGGTCGCCGATCGTGACTTCGTGGCGGAGACGCTCTTCGCGCTCGCCCTGCTGGGCGTGCATCTCAGCCGGATCGGGGAGGAGCTCATCCTCTGGGCGTCCACCGAGTTCGGCTTCGTCGAACTCGACGACGCGTTTTCGACTGGCTCGTCGATGATGCCGCAGAAGAAGAACCCCGACATCGCCGAACTCGCCCGGGGCAAGGCCGGTCGCCTCGTGGGCCACCTCACCGGCTTCCTCACCACGCTCAAAGGCCTGCCGCTGACGTACAACAAGGACATGCAGGAGGACAAGGAACCGCTGTTCGACGCCGTCGACACGGTCCGCCTCACGCTGCTCGCCCTCGACGGGATGATCTCGTCCGCCACCTTCCGCACGGATCGGATGGCCGGCCAGGCCGACTCTCCCTACGCCGCGGCAACGGATCTCGCGGAGTGGCTCGTCGCGCGGGGCATGCCCTTCCGTCAGGCCCACGCGGTGGTCGGTGAGCAGGTTCGCAAGGCCCTGGCCGGCGAGGGGGCCCTCCACGAGCTGGTGGCGGCGCATCCCGACCTCGGAACCGAGGCTGCCGCCCTGCTCGCTCCTGGCGTGTCGGTCAGCCGGCGAACCACCCATGGCGGCGGGTCGCCCGAGGCGGTCGCCGCGCAGCTCGAACGGTTCCGCGCGACGCTGGCTTGATGGCGTCCTTCGACTACCGCATTCGCTACGGCGAGTGTGATCAACAAGGCATCGTCTTCAACGCGCACTACATGGCGTTCATCGACGATGCGATGGACTGCTGGCTGCGTGAACTCGATGCCGAGTTCGAGGCGAATGCCGGCTGGGAGGTCACGGTGAAGCGCAGCGACATCGTCTGGGACAGTCCGGCCCGCTCGGGCGAGGTGCTCACGCTCGACCTCGCAGTCAGTCGCTGGGGCAACACCTCGTTCGACCTCAATGCAACGGGACGGGTCGGCGACCGTGCCGTCATCGATTCGACGACCACGTATGTGGTCGTGAGCCACCCCGAGTTCACGTCCGTCCCGATCCCGGAAGCCCTGCGGGAGCACCTGTCGGCGTGACTCGTCGGCTCCGCCGCGGCTTCTTCGCCCGCCCCACACTCGATGTCGCGCCGGAACTTCTCAACAAGGTGCTCGTCGCCCCCCGGCATTGCCGGGCGGGTCGTGGAGGTCGAGGCCTGCCGCGGCGAGGACGACCCTGGGAGCCACGCCCATCGAGGGGTGACGCCTCGGACCGAAGTCATGTTCGGCCGGGCGGGTCACCTCTACGTGCATTTCACGTACGGGATGCACTGGTGCGCGAACGTCGTCACCGACGCCGAGGGCACGCCTGGTGCAGTGCTGCTCCGCGCCGTCACCCCGCTCCGCTGCCTCGAGCGGATGCGGCAGCGCCGCGCGGCCGCGAAGCGCGACGTGGACGTCGCCAACGGCCCGGCGAAGCTGGCTCAGGCTTTCGGGCTCGCGGCGGCCCACGACCGCGCTGACCTGGTCTCGACTGAACTCGGCGTCTCCATCCGCGACGACGGCACCCCGCCCACCCTCTACCCCTGATGTCGGAACGCGTGTGGGTCTCTCGCAGGGCACAGATCTGCCGTGGCGTTTCGCGGTACCTGGCGTGGCAGAGGTGAGCCGACCGCGCCTGTCGACGTTCTGAGCGCCCTGCCGAGCCACTCTCCGTCCCGCTAGGGTCGGCGCCGATGTCCGCCGATCCTCGCTTCCTGGCTGCGTTGCACGACTACGCCGCGCTTGAACCGTCGGCGCGGGTTGGCGACGCGTGGCAGGCGATCGCCGCTGTCGATGATCCCGAGTTGCGGCCCGCACGCGAGCGGATGCGGTCGCTGTTGGCCGAGCGGCCGGCCCCGCTCGACCGCGGGGAACGGCCCGGTCACCTCACGGGCAGCGCGTTCGTGGTCGATGCAGCCGTGGAGCGCACGCTGCTCCTGTTCCACACCAAGCTCCAGATCTGGGTACAGCCCGGCGGCCACGCCGATGGCGACGCCAACCTTCCGGCTGTCGCCCTACGCGAGGCGCATGAAGAGACCGGCATCGACGGTCTTGCCGTGTGGCCGGTCGCGGTGGACCTCGACATCCACGAGGTCGACCCGCCCAAGGAAGACGCGCATCTGCACTACGACGTCCGGTTCCTCGTGGTCGCCCCGAACGAAGCGGTCGTCGCCGCGAACCACGAGTCGCAGGATCAGCGCTGGGTCACCGAGGCCGAGATTCCCGATCTGGGCGCCGACGATGGACTTCAGCGAATGGCGGCGTCCGGCTTCCGCCTCGCCCGGCAGCTCGCGAGCTGAACTCGGCGATCAGATGTCGCGTGGGACATGGCAGGACGCCATGTCGTTCACGTTGCCGAAGCCAAGGATCGTGTCGGTGTATTGGCCGCCGGTAGCGCGGGCGGTGATCGTGAAGACGAGCTCCGATCGGTCGACGTCCGGGGAGTCGTAGAGCTTGGCGACGTATGCGTCGCGGTCGTCGAGGTACGTGTCCCAGTCGAAGAACCAGGCGTCGAGGAGTCGGTCGTCATCCGGATCGTCGAAGGTCAGATCGGCACGGATCGCGCGGAGCGATCCGACGAGGTCGCGGGTCATCGCGGTGACGTTGTCGACCTGCAGGGCCTTCTGGCTGATCGTGGTGTCCGAGCTGAAGAACGGCAGCGCATCGACGTCCGCCTGGAACGCCGAGCATGCGGGCTGGGCCCTCTCGGCGAACTCGCGGTTGCTCATGCGGTCGGCGTTCTCACGTGGTGCGAAGAGGTAGATCCAGACCCACATCGTCACCATCAAGAGAACGACGACGACCAGAGCGATGCGCGTGCCGCTCCAGTATGGCCCGTCGAGTTCGTCGTGGGGCGCCTCGTAGGCGGTGGTCACTCGTCGTCCTCGTCGGGCGGAGGATCAGGGTCGGGGATGGGATTCACCCAGAGCGTGACGACGTTGCCTCCCTCACGTTCCGTGCCGCCGACAGGGTCCTGCTGCCACACGACGCCCGGCTCGGGCCCACCCTCGCCCGGCTCGGGGTTCTCTTCGTAGATGACGTCGTGACCGAAGCCGTTGCCGCTGATGGTCTGGCGCGCCTGTGCTTCTCCGAGACCGAGTACATCCGGCACCGGAGCAGACAGCGGTGACATCGCGACGATGATGGTCACCGTGTTGAGACTCAGGCCTGGCACCTGTGTGCCGGCGGCCGGAGTCTGGGAGATGATTGTTCCCTCAGGGAACTCGTTGGTCTCCTCCTCGGCAATGACGAGGTTGAAGAACTGCTCCTCGGCCTGGACGAGAAGATCGATGCTCACCGGTCGGCCGACATAGTTGGGGACGGTCAGGGACTCGGGCGGCAGTGGCAGCGTGGTGGTTGTCGAACTCGTCGGCGGGGTGGGGAACGCCGTGTTCTCGAACCCGTCGTGCATCTGGTCCATCACGGCCTTGAAGATGAGGGCGGGGAACGTGCCGCCGTCCACCCGGCGACCCTGGTAGTAGTCCCGCATCGGGATCACCTCTTCAGGGAAGCCGACCCACACTGCGGTGGTGCGCTGCGGGGTGTAGCCGACGAACGTGGCATCGCCGTTGTTCTGGGCGGTACCGGTCTTGCCTGCTGCGGCGCGGCCGTCGGCGAGGCGAGCATTGGTGCCGGTGCCGCGGGCGACGCCTTGGCTCAGGGCCCACGTGATCTGGTTTGCGACGCTGGCGTTGAGCACCGGGAACGGGTTGGAGGAGTGCTGGTAGGCGACCGTGCCGTCGGGATTTACCACCTTCGTGACCATCACGGGGTCGATTCGCGTGCCGGACCGGCTGAACGTGGAGAAGACGGTGGCCATCTCCAGCATGTTGACGTTCTCACTGCCGAGCACTGCCGCACAGACCGGAGCGATTCGTCCTTCGCCGATGCCCAGCTGCTCGGCCATCGAGACGAAGGTGGCCGGACGGAGGTCCTCGATGAGCTGGGCATACACGGTGTTAAGCGAGCTCCAGGTCGCGCGGGCAAGTGTGACCTGGCCGCCCGTGCCGCCACGGACGTTCCACGGCGCTCCGCAGACCTGTGGGTTGTCGATGGTCAAACGAAGCGGCGCGTTCCACGTGCGGGTGATCTCGCGGCCGCGCTGAAGCTCGGCGGCGAGCGCGATCGGCTTCATGGAGGACCCGGCCTGGCGACCGGTGCCCGATGAGAGGTTGAGCTTTGCGAAGTCGCCGTCGCCGAAGAAGTCGCGTCCACCCACCATCACGAGGACGTGTCCGTCGTCGGTCGGGGTGGTGCCGAGAGTGATGACCGCCGCATCGGGATTGATGCGGCCGTCCGACGCGAACTCCGGCAGAACTTGGGTGACCCCTTCCTCGGCGCGGGCTTGCAGCTCCAGGTCGATCGTGGTGTGGATCGTGAGACCGCCCTCGAACAGGAGGCGGGCGCGATCCTCGCGGTTCTCACCGAACAGCGGGTTGTCCAGGAACCACTGCTTCACGTCGTCGACGAAGTGCGCGGCCGGGTACTGCTCCTCGAGCAGCGCCACGTCCTCGACGAGCTCGATCGGCTCCAGCAGGGCGAGGTTGTACTCGTCCTCGGTGATGTAGTCGTTGGCATACATCCGCAGCAGGACGAGGTCGCGGCGGTCACGGGCGGCCTGGTAGTTGTCGTACGGGTTGAATCGGCCTGGCGCCTGCACGAGCCCCGCGATCGTCGCGGCTTGGACGATCGTCAGCTCTGCGACCTTCAGGCACTCGCGGTCGTCGGCGTCCTCGAGCGTCTGCTGGCGAGCGCAGTCGGGCGGGCCGAAGTATTCGCGGGCGGCCGCTTCTACGCCGTAAGCGCCGTTGCCGAAGTACACCCAGTTCAGGTAGCGGCCGAGGATGAACTCCTTGCTGAACCGCTGTTCGAATCGGCGCGCCATGAAGATCTCTTCGATCTTGCGGCTACCGGTGCGGTCGGTGCGGTCCAGGAACACGTTGCCCACGTACTGCTGGGTGATCGTGGAGCCGCCCTGGCTGATGCCGCCGGCGTTGACGTTGCTGCGGGCCGCGCGCAGGATCGCCTTGAGATCGACACCGGAGTGGTCCCAGAAGCGTTCGTCCTCGATGGCGACGACGGCGTTGTAGACCACCGGCGGAATGTCGTCGAACGAGATGTCGGTGCGGTTCTGCTCACCCCGCAGATCGGTGATGACCACGCCGTTGCGATCGACGATGCGCGAAGACTGGGCCGTCGCGAGATCGTCGACGCTGAAGTCCTCACCGAAGAGCGCGTCGAAGTCCTTGGTCTCGTAGCTGCACGCCGACGCAACGGATGCGGCCACCAGGAGCGCGGCGAGGAGACGGCGGGGGCGACGCATGAGCGTCCATTCTGCTGTGAAATCAACCATGATCCACGGCAGGCACGCGTATCCTCGTGGCGTGCCCGGTGCCGACATTCTCGATGACCTCCGTGCCCGCGGTCTGGTGCAGGACTCCACAGACGAGTCCGAGCTCCGCCAGCGGCTCGATGCAGGCCCGATCACGCTCTACTGCGGGTTCGACCCGACCGCCGACAGCCTCCATATCGGCCACCTCGTCCCCCTTCTCGTTCTGCGCCGATTCCAGCAGCACGGCCACAAAGCCATCTCCCTCGCGGGCGGCGCCACCGGCATGGTCGGCGATCCGTCAGGACGCAGCGACGAGCGCAACCTCCTCGACACGGCGACTCTCAACGTCAACGTGGCGGCCGTCGAGCGCCAGCTGTCGCACATCGTCGACATGGACGAGGGCGTCCTCGTCGACAACCGCGAGTGGACCGTCGGCGTGGGCGTGCTCGACTTTCTTCGCGACGTCGGCAAGCACGTCACAGTCGGCACCATGCTCGCCAAGGAATCGGTGAAGAGCCGGCTCGAGAGCGAGAACGGGCTCTCGTTCACCGAGTTCAGCTACATGCTCCTGCAGGCCAATGACTTCGTGGAGCTCCATGACCGCCACGGCTGCGAGCTCCAGATCGGCGGGTCCGATCAGTGGGGCAACATCACCGCGGGCATCGACATGATCCGTCGACGTCATCAGGCCTCCGCCCACGGCCTCACTGTTCCTCTCGTCACTCGTTCGGATGGCGCCAAGTTCGGCAAGACCGCCGCCGGCGCGGTGTGGCTCTCGGCCGACCGCACGCTGCCGTACGAGCTTCACCAGTACTTCCTCAACGTGCCGGACGGCGACGCCGACCGATTCCTGAAGCAACTCACCCTGCTGCCGGTGGACGAGATCGCGGCGATCTCGGCCGAGCACGAGGCCGCGCCGGACCAGCGCGTCGCTCAGAACCGGCTGGCCGACGCCGTGACAGCGATGATCCACGGTGATGCTGCAGTCCGTCAGGCTCGGCTCGCCGCAGGCGTGCTCTTCGGGAGTGGAGCGATCGACGCGGAAGGCCTGGCGGCGTTGCGTGGCATCGTTCCCGAGACGTCGCTCGACGGCGCTCCCGGCAGCGATGAACCCGTGACCGATCTCCTGGTGGCCACGGGCGTCTGTTCATCGCGCAGCGACGCCCGCCGCACGATCGAGCAGGGCGGGATCCGCGTGAACGGCGAGACGGTAGCGGCGGGCTCCGATCCCGTTACGTTCGTCGACGGGCGCTTTGCGCTCGTACAGCGGGGCAAGAAGCAGCGTCATCTCGCGGTTCTGGCCTGACACGGAGTGACGGGTATCACACCAACGGGCCGCGCGCGGCCGGGATGTTGCCGGTAGCGTGCCCGAGCGCTCGAACACCGGAGAATCGGTGGGAAAAATCGGGGCTGCCGGGGTTGACGCTCCAGCACCCTCCCGATAGCGTGACATCTCGCCTCTGTGGGCAATAGCCCCTGGAAGCTTCTGCAAGGCACCGACGGAATCGAGTCCGCTCGATCTGCGTGCCCGGCGCACGTCTCTCTGAGGCGGGCACCGATTGCTCCTTGAAAACGGAAGAGACGGACGCAAAAGCGAGTGCGGGTGACTTTTTGGATTTCGCAATCCAAAATGGCATCTGTCAATTCAAAACATGTCGGGGACCCTCAACGGCCCCGACGAGCCATGCCGAGTGACCTTCGGGTCACGAAGCAAAACAAAATGGTCACTGCAGCCAGCGGTGGCCGGCTCTCAGTACGCCGCTCCCTCATGCGACCACGCAGGCTTGCCTGGGTGGTTGAGGGAGTAGCAACCCGATTCAAGGACCGGCTTCGGCTGGTCTGGAGATCTCGACGGAGAGTTTGATCCTGGCTCAGGACGAACGCTGGCGGCGTGCCTAACACATGCAAGTCGAACGAGAACCCGGAGCTTGCTCCGGGGGACAGTGGCGAACGGGTGAGTAACACGTGAGAAACCTGCCCTAGAGACCGGGACAACCATTGGAAACGATGGCTAATACCGGATGCCTTCACATGGTCGCATGGCCGAGTGAAGAAATACTCAGGTGCTCTAGGAGGGTCTCGCGGCCTATCAGTTAGTTGGTGAGGTAACGGCTCACCAAGGCATCGACGGGTAGCTGGTCTGAGAGGACGATCAGCCACACTGGGACTGAGACACGGCCCAGACTCCTACGGGAGGCAGCAGTGGGGAATATTGCGCAATGGGCGAAAGCCTGACGCAGCAACGCCGCGT
>JAQWMR010000013.1 GCA_029246685.1 Acidimicrobiales bacterium
GTCGCACTAACTCGGCCGTTGGCTGCGCTTATACATTTTGCTGGGGCCGGTCGTCTTGCAGCTAGGGCAGTAGTTGTGCTGGCCCATTTTCGGGGCGCGGCTGAGGCGTTCGTAGTAGATCCCGCACGCTGAACACACTGCGGTTGGGGCGATGCGGCCCAGCCGCGTGGCCAACTGCAGCCCGATCGCTCCGAAGAGGCCCTCGGGTCGGAATCGCAGCAACGGTTCGCCCGGCGTCTCCCAATCCAGGACCGGTGTCACGCCACCGCTTTCCATCCAGCCGTTCAGTTCGAGAGTGACGAGCCGCTTGTCGAGATCGATGTTCCTGGATGGTTCAAGGAACCATTCCCCGTCTTCGTCGTCTCGGTGTGCCGGGGCTGTTACCCGACCGGGATCTTCGACACCGTGTCATCGCCGGTGTTGGTGGTCCAGATGTGGGTGCCGTCAAAGGCCACCCCCCACGGGGCGTCACCGACGCTGATGGTGGCTGTGACTGCACCGGTGGCGGCCACAATCTTCGACACCGTGCCATCGCCGTTGTTGGCGGTCCAGATGTGGGTGCCGTCAAAGGCCACCCCATACGGGAAGTTGCCGACGCCGATGGTGGCGGCGACTGCACCGGTGGCGGCCACAATCTTTGACACCGTGTCATCGAGGTAGTTGGCGGTCCAGATGTGGGTGCCGTCAAACGCCACCCCATACGGGCCGTTACCGACGTTGATGGTGGCTGCGACTGCACCGGTGGCGGCCACAATCTTTGACACCGTGTCATCGCCGAAGTTGGTGACCCAGATGTGGGTGCCGTCAAAGGCCACCCCCCTCGGGCCGTCACCGACCGTGATGGTGGCGGCGACTGCACCGGTGGCGGCCACAATCTTTGTCACCGTGTCATCGTCGATGTTGGCGGTCCAGATGTGGGTGCCGTCAAAGGCCACCTCCCTCGGGCTGTCACCGACGGCGATGGTGTCTGTGACTGCACCGGTGGTGGCCACAATCTTTGACACCGTGTCATCGTTGTAGTTGACGGTCCAGATGTGGGTGCCGTCAAAGGCCACCCCATTCGGGAGGTCGCCGACGGCGATGGTGTCTGTGACTGCACCGGTGGCGGCGACAATCTTTGACACCGTGCCACCGTTGCGGTTGGCGACCCAGATGTGGGTGCCGTCAAAGGCCACCCCCCTCGGGGCGTCACCGACGCTGATGGTGGCCCAGTTCGACCATTGCAGCAACGGCACCGACCGCCCAAGAGAGTCAACCCTCTCACCCAACACGTCAGCAGCCGTTTGAGCCCCATCAGCGGTTGTCTGAGCGGTGTCGGCATCGGTTTGGGCGGTGTTGATGTTGTTTCGGATGTCGTCAAGGAGCGGGTCGATCACCTGCTTTTGATGCCGGTACATGAACGTCACGTTCTGGCCTCTGGTCACCGGATCATCAGGCGAAAACGTCGTCGCTGATGTGCCGGTGGTGACCCCGTTATCAAACGCCCACTGGACCGATTCGCTATAAAACTTGCCGTCAGGCACGTCATCAAAAACGGTTGACGCCAACGCAACCGCAGGAACAAGCAAAGAAACGACAAGAACGCTGAGCGCCAGCTTTGACTTCGTGATGTTCATCGAATCTTTGCCTTCCAAAGAAGCACCAACGAAGCGACGCTACAGCGAGCGACCCAAGCCGAAACCACCCTGATCAGGAAACGCCCCGAACCTCAAGACGCACCGAGAGGGCAGACGGACCCACCGGCCGAGGTCAAACCGGCCCGGCTACCCGACTCCCACCGCTGCCGCCGTAAGGCCAATTCTCGGGCTTGTGTTCCACCAGCGTTCCACAGGGCCATTCCGAGCATTCGCGGGGCAGTAACTGTTCCCTTTGTTTGCGGGGATTTTGGTGGGTGGTGGCGGGGAGTCAACCTGTAAGCGGGGTTCTGTCCCGGAGGTGGGAATACCTCCGTGGATGACCATCCATCTGTGCGACCTACCCGGGAGTGTCTACGGACGGGACGCCCTCTCCCTGTATGGCCTTGCTCCGGGTGGGGTTTGCCTAGCCACCCCGGTCGCCCGGGGTGCTGGTGCGCTCGTACCGCACCGTTTCTCCCTTACCGGCCGGGCCGAAGCCTGACCGGCGGTCTGTTCTCTGTGGCACTTTCCTGCGAGTTGCCTCGACTGGCGCAAGCCAGCACCCTTCCCTGCGGAGCCCCGACTTTCCTCAACCCACCGAAGTGGGCCGCGGTCATCCAGTCGGCTCCCCGCCACCGTCGTCCAGTGTAGGTGCGGTTCCACGGGCGTCCGCCTCGGAATGACGGACGGCACGTCGCGCTCCGAACCAGGCCCCGACGATGCCGATCGACGGGGCGAGCAGCGCATTGAACACGAGCCCGGTCCACGTGATCCCCTCATCGGCGATCAGGCGACGAACGATGCCGACGCCCTGCACGAGTCCGAACGCCAGAAGGGGTGCCGCCGCGCCATTGATGAACGGGACGTTCGGCGTTCGCTTCCCGGCCTGCGCGCCGCCCAACAAGTAGCCGGTGACAATCAGCAGGAAAGCGACCAGTACCCAGTTGGTCTGATCGGTTCCACCGTCTTCATCCCCGGCCACCGAGATCACAATCGCGGAGGGCACCAGGAGGACGAGGCTCCATGCAGCGCCAATGAGGACGGCACGGCGGTTCAACGAATTCAGCACCGGCCGGACGCTACCAGCGCGCTACGGTGCCGCCCCATATGAGCACGCTCGATGTACACGGCGGCTGGCCCGGGATCCTCGGAACGCTGGCGGGCGGCGCGGATCTCGATGCCGCCACAACGCAGGCCGTCCTCGGCACGATCCTCGCCGGCGAGGCGACCGACGCGCAGATCGCCGCGTTCATCGTCGGCCTGCGGATCAAGGGCGAGTCCGTCGAGGAACTCATCGGGCTCCAGGCGGCCATGATCGACGCGGCCACGCCGCTGTCTGTGCCGGACGACACCATCGACATCGTCGGTATGGGCGGCGCGGTCAGTCGGCGCACCGCTGCGCTCAACGTGTCCACAATGGCGTCGTTCGTCGCGGCCGCAGCGGGAGCGACGGTGTGCAAGCACGGCAACCGCAAGGCCTCCTCCACGTCGGGAAGCTTCGACCTGCTCGAAGCCCTCGGCATCGATGTCGATGTCTCCGCCGACGGACTCGAAGCGCAGGTTCGCGACCACGGTCTCGGCTTCGCCTTCGCGAGGACCTTTCATCCCGCCATGCGACACGTCGGGCCGGTCCGCGCCGAGCTCGGCATTCCCACGGTGTTCAACATCCTCGGCCCGCTCAGCCATCCGGGCCGGCTCACGCATCAGGTGATCGGCGTGGCCGACTGGTCCATCGCCGACCGCATGATTCGCGTCCTCGAGGCCACGGGTTCGACTCGCTCGCTCGTGGTCCACGGCGACGGCGGCCTCGACGAACTCACCACCACCGGCCCGTCGCGCATGCTGAGCCTGGAGAACGGCGAGATCACTGAGATCGCCGTCGACCCCGCGGCCCTCGGCCTCGCGCCGGCAACGGTGGACGACCTGGCCGGCGGCGACGCCGCGGCCAATGCCGAGATCGCCAACGCGATCTTCGCCGGCGAGCCGGGCCCCAAGCGCGACATCGTGGTGCTCAACGCGGCAGCCGGCCTCGTCGCTTCCGGCCTCGCAACTGACCTCGCCGACGGCATCACGCAGTCAGCCGCCGCCATTGACGACGGCCGCGCGGCCGCCAGACTCGCCGCCCTCGCCGGCTGAGCCCCGAGCCCGCCCTCGAAACCCCCGTTCTGGTGCACCAGCGGTGTCGTCCTGACACTCCTCGTGCACCAGAACGAAGGGGGGTGGGGGTTAGAGCACGCGGGGGATGGGGATTCGGCGCGAGGGGCGGGATTCGCCGACGCCTGTTCGGTCGGTGGTGCGGCGCGCTGGGCTCGTGCCGCTGGGCGCGAATGACCTGATCCGGGGGAGAGGTTCGACGAGGACGCCGGTGACGGTGTCGAGGCGCACGCGGGCGGCGTTCTTGTCGAGCCAGGCGACGATGGTGAGCAGCTCGTCGGCTTCGTCGCGGCGGGGGACGGCGAGCGGCTCGTCGCTGACCGGGAGCGCAGGTGCGTCGGCCGGTAGGCCCGCGGCGAAGAGCGCCTCGCCCTCGCGGTGATCGCCGCAGGCGACCAGGAGCCCACGATCCAAGTCGGCCCAGGCGCCGCCGATCGAGACGCGCACCTGGCCCGCCCGTCGCAGGAGATCGAACCGGCGGGCGCGGCGAAGTGCTCCGCTGAGCGCCTCGGCCCGATCGCGGACGTCGGCCGCCTCCTCGAAACGGTCCTCGACGGCCAGCGTGGCGATCTTGTCCTCGAGCGGACGCAAGAGCCGCTCCGGATCGCGGGCGAGCATGTCGACGAGATCGTCGATGAGGTGTCGGTAGTCGGCCTCGCTCGTGGCGCCGGAGCACGGGCAGGTGGCGACGCCGATCTGCGCGGCGGCACACGTGGGCTTGGACATCGACCCGCTCGACCGGGCGGTACACCGGCGAATCGGTACGGCGGTCTCGATCGCCTCGATGATTCGCTTGGCGCGCTTCGCGGACGAGATCGGCCCGAGGTAGAAGGCGCCGTCGTCCTTCAGAGCACGGGCGACCGACAACCGGGGGAACCGTTCGTCGAGCGTGAGCTTCACATAGGGGTACTTGCTGGATCGCGTGTGCTGGCGATTGAAACGGGGGAGATGCTGGTGGATGAGGCGCACTTCGAGGACGGCAGCCTCGAGCCCGTTGCGGCAGACGTGGTGGTCGATCCGTTTGCTTTCCCGAAGAAGCTGGCCGATCTTGCGCCGGCTGTCGGTGGAGAAGTAGCTCCGCACCCGAGAACGCAGGTTCGCCGCCTTGCCGACGTAGAGGATGTCGCCGCGCCCGTCGACGAAGAGGTAGACGCCCGGTTCGCGGGGCAGGCCATCGGTGAGCGGCAGCTTCTTCGCCTGCGCGCTGCCGGCGATCTTGGGAAGCGCGACCAGGTCGTCCAGCCCGGTGACGCCGAGTGATCCGGCCCGCTCCAGCAGCACGTGGAGGAGGTCGCCGGTCGCGAGCGCGTCGTCCAGCGCCCGATGGCTGGGCGTGTGGGAGAGCCGCAGGCGATCGGCGAGCGTTCCGAGCTTGCAGTTGGGCACCTCGTCGCGCAGGAGCCGACGGGCGAGTGCGAGCGTGTCGATCGTGCGATGGGGGAGACGGTCGCGGCTCTGCTGTCGGAGCGCTTCGTTGAGGAAGCTCACATCGAAGCGAATGTTGTGGCCGACGATGACCGCGTCGTCGCCGAGGAACTCGAGCAGCGACGGCATGACGGACTCGATGCGGGGCGCCCGCATCACCATGGCCTCGGTGATGCCGGTGATGACGGTGATCTCCGGCGGGATCGCGCAGCCGGGATCCACGAGGGTCTGGTAGGTGCCCAGGCACTCGCCGCCCTTCAGCTTCACCGCGCCGACCTCGGTGATCGCGCAGTCCTTCGCGGAGCCGCCGGTGGTCTCCAGGTCGATGACCACGAACGTGACCTCGTGCAACGCGGTGCCGAGGTCGTCGAAGGTTCGCTGCGCGCCGTCGACAGCGTCGAACGTCTGTTCGTTCATGGGTGGCACAGTGAACGAACATGTGTTCGTTGTCAAGCAGCCACGCGGACGCGCGATCAGCGCAGGACGGCGGTCAGGTGGTCGGCGAGCCGGGCCGCGAGTGCGACGAGCGTGTACGTCGGGGTCGCCGTTCCGCCGGTTGCGAAGACGCTGCTGCCGGCCACCCACAGGTTTTCGACCTCGTGCATCCGACAGTCGGGATCAACCACACCATCCGAGGGCGACGCAGCCATCCGGGTGGTGCACATGTGATGAAAACCCATCCCGACCGGGAAGTTGTTCTCGTCGATCTCGTCCGGACTCGAGCTGTAGATGGAGACGAACTCGCCAGGCACGAGGTTGTCGATTGCGTCAGCGTGAATGCCGCCCGGAACAAGCTGCACCCGACCGAGGCCGGAGGCGCCGAACTCCTCGGCCACGATCCGGTAGCCGTCGAGGGCTCGTCGGCGATCAGCGGCGCTGTACTGCCAGTCGAGCTCGACCCTGCGCATCCCGAGCGCGTCGGTGGCGGAGCCGAGGATTACCCGGCTCTCGGGGTCGAGCTCCTGCTCGGCGAGACCCTGGAGGTACACCGCCGTGCCCGGCGTGGTGCCAGTTCGACCGAGCAACTCGCCGACATCGGACATCGTCGCGCCAGACTCCTGGAGTGGCGCGCCCTCGGGGAAGGCGCTCTGCAGAAGCTGGAGTTCGAGGCCTGTCGTCTCGGCATCGCGCACGTGGTGGTCTGTGAGGCCGAGCGCGAACTTCGCGCCGTGGGTCTCGCCCGCATGGCGACCCGTCTCGATCGTCACCTCGGCACCGTTTAGGCCGGCGACGTCGGCGGGGTCCGCCTCGAGCAAACCGAACCCTGCGTAGACCTGCAGGTGCTCGGTGAAGTAGCGGCCCACGAGATCGTTGGCGTTGCCGAGGCCCGCCGGGTCGTTGTCGGTCGACGCGAGCAGCAGACGTGGGTTCTCGATTCCGCCCGCGGCCAGCACGTAGGCCGTCGCTTCGGCCCGCAGGGAAACGCCACCGAGCGTGCGCACATCGAGATGGCTGACCTGGCGCCCATCGGCGGTCGCCATGTTCACCGTGTTGGCGTTGAGGTAGACGCGCAGATTCGGAGTGGCATCGATCTCCGGTCGGTAGACGCGGCCGAACTTGGTCGGGAACGTGAGCTGGTAGACGAACGGCTCGAGTCGATCGGAACGAATCGCCGGCGCCTGCATCCCGAGCTTGACCTCCCATCGGTCGAGGCTGAAGTCGTCGTCGGTAATGCGAACCCACTCCGCGGCGCGGCGCATGTACGGCGCCAACTCGTCCGGACCGAACGGCCAGCCGGAGACAGCAAGGTGGTCGCGGACTTCGAAATCGACGGGGGAGAGCGGTCGACAGAATCCCGCCCAGTGGTTCGTGGTGCCTCCCAGGTAACGCAGGCGCATCTGGTCGAGGCGTACCGGGCTGTCGAGCGTGGTGGCGGGCTGGCCGATGCTCGACCCGGCGGCGAGATCCTGCGTCGCGGCGTCCTCGTCGTGACCGCCCGATTCGAGGATGACGACGTCGAAGCCCAGCGCAGCCAGCTCGATCCCGAGCGTGATTCCGGCTGCGCCCGCGCCGATGATGCAGACGTCCCCGCCGATCGTCGCGCCGGAATCGAGCGTGGTGGCGTCGATCAACATCCGGTGTCGCCGGCACAGATGAGGGAGACGATCGCAGTGGCCTGGGCTTCGGATCGAGCGAGAACCCACCCGTCGACGGTGATGGTGTCGCCAGCGCGAAACTCGGCTCGGGTGACATCCTGCGCCTGCGCAAACGGGTCCCCGGATGGGTCCGGCAGGGCGCTGATCAGGGCATCGAGATCGTCCCAGCCTTGCGTTGCGATCACGCGGTCGCCGAGGGCGAGGATGCCGCCGCTGACCTCGCCGAACCCGGGGATCACCTGCGGCGGCGCCGTGCTGGTTGTGGTCGGCGCCGGCGCGTCCGGCGGCGCCGCCTCGGGGCGGCCTCGACGGTCCACCCAGCCCGCGCCGACGCCCAGTACGAGCGCTAGGGCACCGCCGCCGCCGACCTTCAACGCGGTTCGACGAGTGGGGGTCTCCGGCACGGCCGGAAATCTAGTGGTGTCACACCCCCTTCGTAGGGTGCGTCACATGGCAGCTCACTCCCATCTCCGCCTCGTCCCCGACTCGCCGGGTCCCGACTTCCTGGCGATCCTGGAGCCCGAGGCCGCCCTCACGATCGATTGCGACGTGTGTGTCATGAGCGAGACCGACGCGTGCGATGACTGCATGGTCAGCTACCTGGTCGGTCACGAGGCGGGCACGCCGGTCGTGCTCGACGAAGCCGAGAAGCGGGCCGTCGAGCTTCTCGCCGACGCCGGGCTCGTGCCGGCGAGCCGGTTCCAGCCCCGGCCCGGGGTCGCCTGAACCGCCTGATCGCGTGTCACCATTGCCCGGATGGTGACCCTCGACGAGCTCGATGCGATTGCGCGAGCCAATGGCCTGTGCGCGTTCGGGATCACCACCGCCGACCCGTTTCCGGAGGTCCGGATCGATCTCGAGGAGCGCAAGGCAGCCGGATTCGATGGCGGCATGCAGTTCACCTACCGAAACCCCGCACGGTCCACGGAACCGGACCGCTCCCTCCCCGGTGCGGCCACGCTGCTGGTCGGCGCCTACGACTACCAGCGGGAAGCACCGGATCATCCACTGGATGGGCCGCAGGGGCGCGTGGCCGCCTACTCGTGGGAAGACCACTACGCCGTTCTCCGCGCCGCACTCGAGGCGGTCGCCGAGCCGTTGCGCGCCGCTGGTCATCGCGCCACGGTCCTCGCCGACCAGAACCATCTCGTCGACCGGGCCGTCGCTCATCGCGCCGGGATCGGCTGGTGGGGAAAGAGCAGCAACATCCTCGTCCCAGGCGTGGGAAGCCTCGTCGTGCTGGGTTCGGTGCTCACCGACGCGCCGATCGAACACGAGCCCGCGCCAGCCGTGGATGACGGGTGCCGCACCTGCACCCAATGCCTCACGGGCTGCCCGACCGGTGCCATCGTTGCCCCCGGCGTCGTCGACGGCCGTCGCTGCCTCGCCTGGCTGCTGCAGGCCGACGGTTGGTTCCCGGTAGAGTACCGCGTCGCGCTCGGCGACCGCCTCTACGGCTGCGACGACTGCCAGGACGTCTGTCCGCCGAACCAGGTACGACGCCGCCGACCCTCTGATGCCGGCGACGACGGCGCCTGGGTTCCCATCCTCGACGCGCTCCGCCTGGACGACGATGCGCTGATGACCAGACTCGGCCGGTGGTACATCCCCAACCGGGATCCGGCATATCTCCGACGCAACCTGCTCGTCGTGCTCGGCAACATCGGGGAACCCGGCGCACCCGAGACGGCGACCGTGCTCGGCGCCGCCCTCGAGGATGAGCGGGCGATGGTGCGAGCCCACGCGGTGTGGGCGGCCCGTCGCCTCGGGCTCGATGGGCTCCTCGTCGACATCACCGATGAGGCCCCCGAGGTGCGTACGGAACTCGCACGCGAAGTGCCGCCTGCCGACGCCTCGCGACCGAATCCGAGCGCGTAGGGTCCGCGTCGTGGCCCGCCACCTCCTCGTCACCAACGACTTCCCGCCGAAAGTGGGCGGTATCCAGAGCTACCTGTGGGAGCTCTGGCGTCGACTGCCCGCCGACGAGGTGGTCGTCCACACCACGCCGTACGAAGGCACCGAGGAGTGGGACGCGGCCCAGGACTTCACGGTCGTGCGCAGCCGAGAACCGTGGCTCCTTCCGCAGCCCGTGCTCGTTCGTCGTGTGAACCAGCTGATTCGTGAACATGAGGCGGACCTCGTCATTCTCGACCCAGCGGTGCCGGTCGGACTGATCGGACCAAGTCTGGACGTTCCCTACGGCGTCGTACTCCACGGAGCTGAAGTGACGATTCCGGGGCGGCTGCCCGTGAGCCGTCAGCTGATGAACCGAGTACTGAACGGCGCCGTGGGCGTGATCTCGGCGGGCGGCTATGCGGCAGCTGAAGCCGAGCGGTCCGTCGGGCACTCGCTTCCGATCACGGTCGTGCCGCCCGGCGTCGATGTTTCGCGCATCACGCCGCTCGACGCCGCCGGTCGCATCGCCGCCCGCGAACGGCTCGGACTCCCGAGCGACGGCCCGCTGGTCACATCTGCGAGCCGGCTCGTTCCCCGCAAGGGCATGGACGTGCTCATCCGCGCCAGCGAGCATGTGCAGCGGCGCCATCCCGATGTCCACGTGGCGATCTCAGGAAGCGGTCGTGACACCAAGCGCCTCCAGGGTCTCGTCGACGAACTCGGTGCCCCGGTCACCATGTTGGGTCGTCTCCCCGACGAGTCGATGCCGGACCTCTACGCGTGCGGGGATGTGTTCTCGGTCCTCTGCCGGACCCGCTGGGGTGGGCTCGAGCAAGAAGGGTTCGGGATCATCTTCGTGGAGGCTGCTGCGGCCGGAGTCGCCCAGGTCGCCGGCCGGAGCGGTGGCGCACATGAAGCCGTTGCGCATGAGGAGACTGGTCTGATTGTCGACGACCCCACGGATGACGCTGCCGTCGCTGATGCGATCAGCGAGCTCCTCGACGACCCGCACCGTCGGGCAGAAATGGCGGTCGCGAGTCGAGCTCGTGTGGAGCAGGAGTTCGACTATGACCGGCTCGCTGAGCGGCTCCACGTTGCGATCACGGAGATGAGTCCCTGATGGAGGAGCGACCGGAACGGCGCATCATCGCCGCCTCATGGATCGGCACCGCTATCTTCACGGTGGTGGCCGGCATAGCCACCATCGATCCCGACGCGTTGGGAGCGCCCGCTGTCGTGGTCTCGCTCGCGCTGTTCGCGGCAGGCGCGGGAGTCATGTTCTGGGCGTTTCTCATCGCCGTGGCTCGGAGCACCGAGGATGCGATCGGCATCGGTGGTCTCTACTTCGGCGCCGGGTCCGCGCCGAAGGATGTGCAGCGGTCGTTGATGGCGTCGCTCGCCGTTCAGGTGGTCGTCGCGTTCGTGACGGCCTCCATCCGTGTGTTCACGAGTCTTGCGTTCGGCATTCTCGTCCCGGTCTGGGGGCTCGGGCTTGCGGGCCTCTGGTGCGCTCGACACGGGGAGTTCGCCCGCCGCGACGGTTGAGCCCAGTAGGGTCGAACATCGCGTCGAGACAGTCGCCGGAGACCGTCGACAAGGGAGGCCACGTGGTCGATCAGACAACGGAACGCACGACGATCATGGCGTCGCCCGATGCCTGCTACGAGGCGGCAATCGAGTTCGAGGCGTACCCGGACTGGGCGTCCGACATCAAGATGGCTCGGATCCTGTCGCGCGACGACGACGGCCGCGCGGTCGACGTCGAGTTTCGTGCTGCCGCCATGGGCCGCAGCACCACCTACACCCTTCGCTACTTCTACGGAGCCAACCCGCGTCGCCTCGCTTGGCGGCTCCAGCGGGGCGACGTCACCCGCCGTCTCGACGGCGAGTACGAATTCCTGCCAGTGGCGAGCGACCCGGGTGCCACCGAGGTGGTCTACCACCTCGCCGTGGACCTCTCGGTGCCGTTGCCCGGCTTCGTGAAGCGCCGGGCCGAGGCCCGCATCGTTCGGACCGCGCTCGAGAACTTCACGACCTACGTCGAATCTCGCGAGGCGTGACCGACGACGGCGAGGCGGGCGCCGATGACGATCTCGACGCGGACGAACTCGCGGACGACGCGCTCGAGGAGATTCGCCAGGCTGCGGGCGCCGTCGTGGCGTCGCTCAAGTGGCTCGTCGAGGCCACAGAACGCGTCGTCGACAAGCCCGAAGCGTTCTCCCAGGCTGTCGACAGCGGAAAATCCGTGGTCGAGGCGTTTCTCGGCGGGTTCGCGGACCAGTCGAGCCCCGCGAGCGAAAACACCGAGGGTGACGATTTCGTCGCTAAATCCTGAGCTGGCCGACTTGATCCCTCACGCAGCATGCCGATGGAACATCGATGCGCTGCGTCGAACTGCGGCACTCTCCAGACCGTGGATCATTCCGCCTGCACCCCCGAATCACGTGGCTGCGCGGACTTGATCCCGTGGCGCGCGTCGCGGCCGTCGGGCTGGTTCACGATGTCGCGCTCGGCGAGGCGCCCGACTGGCAAGGAATCGTGGACGTCGAGGGCACGAATTGTTCACTCACGGACCTTGTGGCTCGCCTGGGCGAGACCGCCGACAGCGCCCTGATCATCGACGCCGCCAGCCTGCCCGAACTCGGTGCCACGCCGGCGGGGGCGGCCTCGCAGCGGGCCAGCCTCGATGCGGCCGAGCAGAAGCTCCGAGAACTGGACGAGCGCATCTCCAGTCTTGGCGAGGAACTCGCGGCGAGCGACCGCGTGCGCTCCGACATGGTGACGCACCTGACATCGGCCTAGGCGCAGGTGGACAGCGACGCGCCAGCGCGGCTCGATCGAGCCGACGGTGACCTGCTTCGCGCGGCGCGCCGAGCAGATCGCCCGGACCCCTGGACAGGGATGCAGGACGTCCCCGCGCGGATCGCCGAACTACGCCAGAGCATCGTCGCAATGGACGACACCCTCGAGCGCCTCGCGAGCGGCGACCGGCCCGCGCTCGCGGCGGCCGCCGCGTCGGCGCGAGCCGCGATCGTGGGTGTGGACGGTGGCAAGGCGTCGAGTCCTGAAGCTGCGGCACTTGCGCAGGCATGGCTGGGAGTCCATCAGCGGCTCCGCGGTCTCGAGTCGAAGCAGCAGGCGGCGGAACGGAAGCCGTGGCGGCGCGCCTCGATGAGGCGCGCAACGCGTCGCGAGCAGCCGAGGACGCCGCCGTGCCGCGGCGAGTCACCGGTGAGGAGACCGCCGAGCTCGAGCAGCTCCACGAAGAGATGATCGACGCCGAATCCAAAGCCGGCCGCGGCATGCGCCGTAGTGCGGGCCGTTCGGCGTTCGACAAGGCCGAGGCCGATCTCCAGAGCGCTCTTGCGCCTCTCGGCTATCCGGCCTGGGCCGCGTTCCGCATGGGCAACGGCATGGCGGCCGTGTCGGCCGAAGTCATGGTGGAGTACGACCTCGTTCAGACGGAGCTCGAGGCTGCGGAGGCCGAGTGGGCCGAGTTGATGGCTCGCCTCGAACGCGACACGGAACTCCAGGACGTCCTCGAAGCGATCGACCGTGCCCATGAGCACGCCGTGACCCTTCTCGGGTCCGATCCACTCGCCGACGGTCGTTCGCCCGAGGTCATGGCTGAAGCCTTCCAGGCGCACCTCGTCGATGCGGCCAGCATCGGCATCGACTGAACCGCCGGGATGCATCACCTGCGCGGCGCAATGGCCGAGGCGGGCGCAGCCGGGCACGAGGAGCTCACGAGCGATCGGTTCGTTGTCGCCCTCGCGGACTCCTGGCTCGGCGTCCTCATGGCAGCCGACGAACTCGCGGTGCGCATCTGCGTGACCGGGAACGCGCGACGGACGAACTGACTGCGCTCGAGACCCTCGGCGATGGCTCACGAGTCGATCGCCTCGATGAAGAACGAGCGTCTGTTTGCGAAGCAGAGCGGTGCGTCGCCTTGAATCGCGACGCACTCGCCGAGGTGGTCCAGGCGCGTCTGCAGCTCCATGTGCTCGCTGCTGCCGAGTTGAACCTCGCGGAGGAGCACGATGATCGCCTCGTGCAGCGTGAGAGCTCACAGGTCTTGGTCGATCTGGCCTCCCGCCGTCTCGCGGGGCGTGCGTCCGAGGACACAATCTCGGCGCTGGCCGATCGTGTGCCGCGTGGCGTCGCCGGCCCGATTCCGGTGGTCGTCGTGATGGGCGATGCTCCGGCTTCGGCCCTCGACCGCCTCGCCGGGCTACCCGACGACGTGCAGATCCTCGTCATCGGCGAAGGGTCGGGTGCCGACGAGTGGATCGCCGAGGCCGGCCCCGATGTCGCCGCGATGGTTGACGTCGGCCCGCTCGTCTGAACGGCACGCGTCAGAAACGCGGGTCTTGGCCATAGGCCCGCTCGCTAGCCTGTGTTGATGGAGTTTCGCCGTATCAACGGGCTGCCGCCCTACGTCTTCACCATCATCGATTCGCTGAAGATCGAAGCCCGGCGAGCAGGCGAGGACGTGATCGACCTCGGCTTCGGCAATCCCGACCTTCCCTCGCCCGACATCGCTGTCGACAAGCTGATCGAGGCGGCGCAGAACTCGCGTAACCACCGGTACTCCTCGAGCCGGGGCATTCCGAAGCTCCGTGAGGCAGTGGCCGGGCTCTATGACCGACGGTTCGGCGTCACCCTCGATCCCGAGACCGAGGTCATCAACACCATCGGCGCCAAAGAGGGATTCAGCCACTTGATGTGGGTGCTCCTGCAGGCGGGCGATTCGGTGCTCGTTCCGTCTCCGTCGTATCCGATCCATCTGTTCGCGCCGTTGTTCGCGGGGGCCAACGTCCGCGAGATGCCGGTCACCAACGATCAGGACGCGTTCCTCAACACACTCCAGGAGCGCTTCGAGTACTCATGGCCCCGCCCGCGAGTGATCGTGCTGTCGTTCCCGCACAACCCCACGACCACCTGCGTCGACCTCGACTTCATGCAGCGAGTTGTGGACTTCGCCCGCGAGAAAGAGGTCATCCTCGTCCACGACTTCGCCTACGCGGACCTCGGCTACGATGGTTACAAACCGCCCTCGATTCTCGAAGCAGAGGGAGCCAAGGAGGTCGCGGTCGAGCTCTACTCGATGACGAAGAGTTTCTCGATGGCCGGTTGGCGCGTGGCGTTCATGGTCGGCAACCCGGAGCTCGTCGCCGCTCTGGGGAAGCTCAAGAGCTATCTCGACTACGGAACGTTCCAGCCCGTGCAGATCGCGGCAACGGTCACGATGAACGAGGCTCCGGACTACCCGGCAGAGGCGTGCGAGGTCTACGAGAGCCGGCGCAACACGCTGATCGATGGCCTCGCCCGGATCGGCTGGGACGTCCCGGCGCCGCGCGGCACCATGTTCACCTGGGCAGAGATTCCCGAGCCCTATGCCGAGATGGGCAGCGTGGAGTTCGCCTCGATGCTCGTGCGCGACGCCGGCGTGGCGCTGTCGCCTGGCGTCGGCTTCGGCCCGGGCGGTGAGGGTCATGTGCGGTTCGCGCTGATCGAGAACGAGCACCGGATCAATCAGGCCACCCGCAACCTCGGTCGCGCGCTCACAAAGCTCGGCTAACCGCTGCACTTGGGGTCAGACCCCCGCTGCACTTGGGGTCTGACCCCAAGTGCATCAGCTCAGGTCCCAGTCTCGGCTTCGTTCGACCGCGCGCAGCCACGTTGCGTAGCCCGCTTCGGCCGCGTCGCGATCGTCGGCCGGCGTGAAGGTGCCGTCGGCAGCCCAGTTCGCGGCGACGTCGTCGACACCCGACCAGACGCCCTCTGCAATGCCGGCGAGGTAGGCCGCACCGAGCGCGGTGGTCTCCGCCACGGAGGCCCGCACGACCGGCACGTCGAGTTGGTCGGCTTGGAACTGCAGCAGCACGTCCATGACGGACGCGCCGCCGTCCACTCGCAGCTCCGTGAGCGCGGTGCCGGATGCGGCCGCCATCGCGTCGACGACGTCTCGCGATTGGTATGCCATCGACTCCATGGTGGCTCGCACGATCTCGGCCCGGCCCGTGCCTCGGGTCAGCCCGACGATCGTTCCGCGCGCACGTGGATCCCAATAGGGCGCGCCGAGGCCGGCCAGGGCCGGCACGAAGACCACGCCACCCGTGTCGTCCACCGACTCGGCGAGCGGTCCGGTCTCTGCTGCATCGTCGATGATCCCGAGCCCGTCGCGCAGCCACTGAATCGCCGCCCCGGTCGCGAAGATCGCGCCCTCGTAGGCGTAGGTGGTCTCCGGTCCGTTCGGTCCGTCGAGCGTCCACGCCACCGTCGTGAGAAGGCCATCGACGGGGTCTGGACAAGACGTGCCGACGTTCATCAGCACGAACGAACCGGTGCCGTAGGTGTTCTTGGCCTGTCCGGGAGCGAAGCATGCTTGGCCGAACAGCGCCGCCTGCTGGTCGCCCGCGATGCCGCTGACCGGTATGCCAGCCCCCGTCGGGATGTCGCTGGTCGTCACGCCGAAACGACCGGACGACGGTCGGACTTCGGGAAGGACACCGAGCGGCACACCGAGGAGGTCACACATCTCGGGTGACCACTCGTTTGCCGTGATGTCGTAGAGCATCGTGCGGCTGGCGTTGGAGGCATCGGTGACGTGCTCGCCGCCGGTCAGCTTCCAAACGAGCCAGGAATCGATCGTGCCGAACACCAGGCTGTCGTCCGCTTCAACGCCTCCCTCGGTCAGCAGCCATTCGACCTTGGTTCCCGAAAAGTAGGGGTCGAGGACGAGGCCGGTGGTTCGACGCACGACGTCGAGTGCGCCATCGGCGGTGAGTTCCTCGCACCGGCTGGCGGTCCGGCGGTCCTGCCAGACGATGGCGTTGTGGCGGGGGCGTCCGGTGACCCGATCCCACAGGACGACCGTCTCGCGCTGGTCCGTGATGCCGATCGCGGCGATCGGCTGGTCGAGCGCCGACACCAACTCGGCGAGGGTGGCGACGACGGCATCCCAGATTTCGTCGGCGTCGTGTTCAACCCAACCGGGCCGGGGGAAGCGCTGCGTGAACTCTCGATAGGTGACGCCCACGGGTGTGCCCCGTTCGTCGATGGCGAACGACCGTACGCCGGTGGTTCCCGCGTCGATGGCGATGACGATTCCCATGGGCGGCGACCCTACCCCTCGGCGCTGACTACGATCCGGCTCTCGCGACGAGGGAGAACCGATGCGAGTCGGGGTGCTGACAGGTGGGGGCGATTGTCCGGGACTGAACGCGGTGATCCGCGGTGTGGTGCGCAAGGCAGAGCACGACTTCGGCGACGAGGTCGTCGGTTTCCTCGACGGCTATCTCGGCATTCTCGAGGACCGCACGATGCCGCTCGACGTAGCGGCCTGCCGAGGCATCCTGCCTCGGGGCGGGACGATCCTCGGTACGTCCCGCCACACCCCGTACATGGTCGACGACGGCCTCGACACCGTGAAGGCCACGATGGCTCGCCACGACATCGAGGTCTTGATCGTCATCGGCGGTGAGGGAACGCTCTCCTGCGCGAATCGGCTACAGGGGGACGGCGTTCCGGTCGTCGGTGTCCCGAAGACCATCGACAACGATGTCGGCGGGACCGAGATGACCTTCGGGTTCGACACTGCCGTGCAGATCGCCACTGACGCGATCGACCGTCTCCACACCACTGCGGAGTCGCACGACCGGGTGATGGTCGTGGAGGTGATGGGCCGCCACGTCGGCCACATCGCGACGTGGGCCGGGATCGCCGGCGGCGCCACCGTCACGCTCGTCCCCGAGGAACCGTTCGACATCGCCGCAGTGTGCGACTCGCTGAAACGCCGCCACGAACGGGGCCGCTTCGCGTCGATCGTCGTGGTCGCTGAGGGGGCGATTCCTGCCGAGGGCACGATCAGCATCCCCGATCCAACGGTGGACGAGTACGGCCATCAGCGACTCGGCGGCATCGTCAACGTCGTCGCCTCGGAGATCGAGGCACGAACCGGGTTCGAGACCCGAGTGACGGTGCTCGGCCACGTGCAGCGGGGCGGCACCCCGACGAGCTTCGATCGCGTGCTGTCCACCTGGTACGGCGTGGCGGCGATGGAGGCCGCGCATGACCGTGACTTCGGCACGATGGTCGCGCTTCGCAACGGCGAGGTGGTGCGAGCGCCGCTGGCCGAATGCATCGCCGAGCTGAAGTACACGCATCCGGATCTGCTCGCCGCGATGCGGACCTTCTTCGGCTGACCCGTCGGCCCGCTATTCGTCCGGCGGGACGGTGGTGGTGGTTGTCGTGCTGGTCGTCGAAGTCGTCTCGTCCGGTGGCTCGTCGGGGGCTTCGGCGTCGTAGATCCGGTAGTCGTCACGGCTGAGCAACTCGTCCGTCTGCCCTTCCTGGGTCGGGATGTCCTGCGTCTCACCGTCGATGACGAACTCGATGAGCTCGATTCCGTCGACGCCGGTGAGCGTCCAGACCAGTTGAGCGGCGACGTCCACCAGCTGTGAATTGTCAGGCGGCTCGACCTCGGGATCGATCGTGAGCGCGACGGTTGCGGTGGACGCCTCGGGGGTGAACGTCACGCTCTCCACCTCGTATAGCCGGACCCGGTTGATCGTCACGTCCGGGTCGGCACCGATGCTCTCCGGGAAGCCCTCGACCGCCATGGCGGCGATCGTCACGCTGATCGACTGTGACTCCGGAATTGCGACGACGACCTGCTGAAGCTTGCGGCCCTCCTCGGTATCGACGAGGAGGTAGTACGCGAAGTCGACTGTCAGCGGCGGTGGAAGCGTGGTGGAGGAGGTGGTCGTGGTCACCCGTTGCAGCGCACCGTCCAGGCGTTCCTGATCGATGATCTGCGCGCTCTCGTCATTAGGCAGCGAGCATGCGGCCGCGACCAGCATCAGAGACGCGAGGGCCAAGAGGGGCCGTCTCATTCGAAGTCCTCTCCGACCGGATCGCCGATCGGCAATGTGATCACGAACCGAGCGCCTCGATTGCCGTCGAGGCGATCCTCCACCCAGATGCGCCCGCCGTGAAGACCGACGTGTTCGGCGACGAGCGACAGGCCCAAACCGCTACCCGTGTCGTAGCCCCGGCGCCCGCCCGAGGACCCTCGACTGAACCGGTCGAAGATGATCTCTCGTTCTGCCTCGGCCACACCGGGGCCTTCGTCTTCGATCGCGAGGATCGCGGCTTCGCCGTAGGTCGAGATCTGCACCTCGATGCCGCCGCTGCCGTACTTGTCGGCGTTCTCGATCAGGTTCGCGATGACCTGCGCGAGCCTTCGCTTGTCGGCGGAGACCACAAGATCCCCGACGTCCGGCGTTGCGACGACGAGCGAGTCGGGTCTGGTCGAGTGCGTCACCGCCTGACGCACGAACTCGACGAAGTGCAGCGGCTGACTCTGTAGCGATGCGGTGCCGACGTCGAAGCGGCTGATCTCGAGTAGATCCTCGACCAATTGAGTGAAGCGCTGGATGTCGTCGTTGAGGAGCCCGAGTGCCTGTTGTCCACGCTCGGGCATCGAGTCGCGGTTGTTGTTGAGCACTTCCACGGACGCGCTGAGGGTCATGAGCGGCGAACGCAGTTCGTGGCTCACCTCGCTCGCGAAGCGCGCATCGCGTTCGATTCGGTCCTCCAGCGATTGGGCCATGCCGTTGAATGACGCGGCGAGTGACGCGAGGTCGGCGTCGGCCGGGGCCTGGAGTCGGGTGTCGAGCTCACCGGCCGCGAGTGACGCGGCGACGCGGCGAACGTCGCCGACGGGGGAGAGGGCACGTCCCGCGGCCCAGGCACCGAGCGCCGCGGCGAGCAGGGTCGTGGCGAAGCTTGCCGCGACCAGCACGACGCCGATCGACGAGAGAGTGTCTTCGACGTCGTCGAGAAAGAGCGCTTCGTAGTAGTCCGCATCGCGGCTGGAGTTCGTGAGCCGGATCCCGGAGATGATCGCGGGAACACCGTCGATCGTCGTCCGCATCGCCGCCGCGTTGTCCGCCTCGACGAGGGAGAGGAGGCTGTCCGGAACGCCGTCGGTGTCGAACCGGGTGCTGTTGCGTCCGGTCCAGATGTCGTCGACCCGAAGGAGCGGGAACGCCCCGCGTGACGTGGACAGAGACTCGATGATGGCGTCGATCGCCTCCTGGTCCGCGTCTTCGGTCAGCTGCGCCTGGACATCGAGACCGTTGCTCGTGAATGACGCGAAGGCGGTGTCGTCTCGTTGATCGAGAAGGTTCTGGCGGGTGAAGGTGAGCGTGGTCAGGCTCAAGACGATCGAGAGCAAGAGCCCGCCGAACGCGAAGATGAAGGTGACACGGGCTCGAAGGCCGAGGCGTTCCCATCTCGACCGCATCGCCTGTCAGGCCTGCAGCTTGTAACCGAGCCCTCGGACCGTGACGACGTAGCGGGGGTTCGCGGCGTCTGGCTCGATCTTCGTGCGCAACCTGCGAATGTGGACGTCCACCAGTCGGCCGTCGCCGAAGTAGCCGTATCCCCACACCCGGTCCAGCAGAACTTCGCGGGAGAACACCCGGCCGGCATTCGAGGCGAGCTCGACGAGAAGCCGGAACTCGGTCTTGGTGAGGTGGACGTCTTCTGCGCTGACTCGCACGACACCTTCGTCCGGGATGATCTCCAATTCGCCGAAGACCATCTGGCGACTACCGGCATCCGTGGACCGAACCCGCCGCAGCAGCGCTCGAATGCGGGCCGACAGCTCCTTCGGGGCATGGGGTTTCGTGAGGTAGTCGTCCGCACCGGCTTCGAGACCGGCGACGACATCGTGGGTGTCGGCGCGGGCCGTGACCATCACGATCGGGACGTCGGAGATCTTGCGGATCGCTCGGCAGACCTCGAACCCGTCCATGCCCGGAAGCATGATGTCGATCAGTACGACGTCGGCGGGGTCGTGCCCGAACGCCAGGAGCGCGTCCTCGCCCGACTCGGCTTCGATGACCTCGTAGCCCTCGTCTTCGAGGGCGAGCCGGACCGAGGTCCGGATTCGCTCATCGTCCTCAACGGTAAGAATTCGGCTTCCCACGGCCGCGATGGTGCCAGATTCAGGCGGCCCGCGGGGACCACCACCCCAATCTCGTCAGCCGCGGTGGGCGCCGGCGTGATCGAGGAGGCTGAAGAACGGCTCCGCGATGGCGGGTGTTGCACCGGCCAACGCGCCGCCGGCTGCCATCCGATCATCGAGAATCGCTCCGGCCTCAGCGGCGATCAGCGCTCCTGCCGCAAAGTCCCACGGGCTGAGCCCGAGCTCGTAGTACGCGTCGACGCGCCCGCACGCGAGTGCGCACAGATCGATCGCCGCGCCGCCGAGACGTCGAATGTCGCGCACCGCGGGGAGGACGCCGACGAGCGTCTCCGCCTGTGTGCGGCGTCGGGTCGCGTCGTAGGAGAAGCCCGTGGCAACCAGCGCAGTTGCTAGGTCGATGTTGCCGCTGACCTGGATCGATCGACCGTCGCGGCTCGCGCCCTCGCCCCGGACGGCTCGGAATCGTTCGTCGCGAACGAGGTCATGTACTGCGCCGACGGCGCGCTCCCCGTCGATCGTCGCGGCGACGGAGACGGAGCTGCCCGGTAGGTCATAGACGAAGTTCGTGGTGCCATCGATCGGGTCGAGCAGCCAGACAACTCCAGTCTGACCCTCGACCGAGGCCCCTTCCTCGCCGATGAATCCATCGCCAGGCCGGGCCGCGGTGATCAGAGCGACCATCGTCTCCTCGCTCCACCGGTCGCACTCCGTCACGAGATCAGTGGCGGACGACTTGGTTTCCGTGGCGAGGTCCGTGCGCTGGTGGGCGGCGCGCAGCCGGGGCACAACTGCGTCGATCGCGGCGTTGGCGATCTCGGCGAGTTCGCCGGGGTTCGTGCTCATTCTGCGCCCGGTAGACGATGGGCGCGTTCCATTGCTTCCTTGGCTCGCCATTCGGCCATCGCCCGCAGCGCGAGCACTGCCACGATGGCGACGCCGACAGCGCAACCGATCGCGCTCGCGAGGCCGACGGCGCTCGCGGCTCCGGTACAACCATCCGTGCACGAGATGTCGGTCACGGCGAAGCCGATCAGCCCGCCGCAGAGGCCGCCGATGAGGATCGCGAGAACGGCGAGCACGCGGGCGAGCAGCGGCGGCGCCGCGCTGGCCGGAATGTTCGCGCTCGGGACGGCAGGATCGGACGCCACGGCCGGAACTCTACCGAGCCGAGATGGGCGTGACCGTGCCGGGCTTCCCCCTAGAGTGGCCCGCCAGTGCGTGCCCTCGTCGTGATTCCGACATTCAACGAAGCAGCGAACATCGAAGAGGTGCTTCGCCGTCTCCGTGACGCGTGCCCGAAGGCCAATGTCCTGGTCGTCGACGACGCCTCACCGGACGGCACCGCGGACCTGGCTGAGGGCGTGGCCGTCGAACTCGGCGACATCGAAGTCATGCGCCGGCCGGGGAAATCCGGACTCGGATCGGCCTACCGGGACGGCTTTCGCCACGGCCTCGTGAACGGGTTCGACATCCTGGTCGAAATGGACAGCGACCTGCAGCATGATCCTGCCGCGCTGCCCTCGCTACTCGAAGGAGTCGAAGGCGGCGCCGATCTCGTGATCGGGAGCCGCTACGTGCCTGGCGGGTCCATTCCGGACTGGACATGGCACCGCCGCGCGCTGTCGCGGTGGGGGAACCGCTACGCCGCCACCGTGCTGGGCTTCGGGGTGCGCGATGCGACGAGCGGCTACCGCGCCTACGCGGCGGGCGCCTTGGCCGAGATCGACTTCCAGACCGTCCGGGCAGACGGCTACGGCTTCCAGATCGAGATGGCGCACCGCGTGCTCCAGTCCGGCGGCCACGTCACCGAGGTGCCGATCAAGTTCGGCGACCGGGAGCGGGGCGAGTCGAAGATGTCGAGCCGCATCGTGGTCGAGGCGTTGGTCCTCGTCACGTGGTGGGGCGTACGCGATCGCGTACTCAGATTCCGTCGCTGACCGCCGATGGATCGGGGTATGTCCTCGACCACGTCCCTCGTCCCCCGCGACGTCTCGGCGCGCTGCTCCGCGCCGCGCGAGTGGCGGGCGGACTCGAGCACGGTCGGCGCGACTTGGATGAGGCGACCCTCGACACGCTCGTGCGGATCTGCGGCGTGGAGGACGCGGGCCTCGTCCCTAAACGGTCGCAGCTCGTCATCGATCTCGACGACGGGCGCATCGCGGTCAACCACACGGATCTCGACGTCGACCCGCTGTCGGGGCCGGATGCCGTTCTCGCTCGCTACCTCGCACTCGTGTATCGGCTTCGCGATCTGCCAGTCGGCTCCAAGCTCCATCTCCGAGATGTCGACATCGACGTGCTCTCGACGGCACTCGCTCGGCAGTCCGACGACGTCGAGTCGCGGCTGCTTCAGCTGATCGCTGACGAGTCCGACGTCGCGCAGGACCAGAAGCGGATTCGCCGCCAGCTGCTGATGCCGCTGGTGGGCGTGGTCATCGCCGCGACCGCGGTCGGAACGCTCGTTCTCGTCGCTGAGCAGAACGACGCGATGCCACCACCCCCTCCGGTCGCGACCCAGACTGAGGTCGACATCGCCACGCCGGCGATCGAAGAGGCACCCGCTGGCATCGCCGACATCGGCAACGGTGGCGCCGTCGAGGAGAGCCCGAACGGCTGACGACTGCGGGGCCGGGCTGGCATGCTGAGCGCATGGGTCGATGGAAGGTCGCCGGAGGACTGATCACTCGAGGAGCAGAGACGCTTCTCGTAGCGAACCGTCGTCGCGACGGCCGGGTCGACTGGAGCACGCCGGGCGGCGTCGTCGACGAGGGTGAGACACCACTGTTCGCGCTCTCGCGTGAGGTGCACGAGGAGACCGGCCTGAAGGTCGACGACTGGTCTCGGCTGTGCTGGACGACCGAAGTGGACTTCGTCGACCTCGAGATGCACCTCCTCGCCGAGGTGCATCTCGCGGAGTCGTTCGCCGGCGATCTGCTGATCGACGACCCGGATGGCATCGTGGTCGAGGCTCACTTCCTGGACGCCGCGAAGATCGACACCCGGCTCACGACCGCGCCGGTCTGGGTGGCCGAACCCATGCGCGACTGGCTGACCGGCCCGTGGGACGAGATTCGACACTTCGGCTACCGGGCGATGGGGCGAAGCCCGGCGGAGATGTCGGCCGAACGCGTCAGCTGATGTCCTCGGCTCGTCCGCCCGACGGCACCCTCGGCTTCGTTCACGTCGACATGGACGCGTTCTTCGCATCCGTCGAGCTGCGCCGTCACCCTGAGCTCCAGGGGCAACCGGTCGTGGTCGGCGGCACGGGCGACCGCGGCGTGGTCGCCGCGGCGAGCTATGAGGCACGTCTCTACGGCATCCACTCCGCGATGCCCTCCACCCGGGCCCGGCGGGCGTGTCCGCACGCGGTCTTCCTTCCTGGGGACCATGCGCACTATGCCGAGGTGAGCACGGAGGTGATGGCCATCCTGCGAGACACGACCCCGCTGGTCGAGCCGCTGTCCCTCGACGAGGCGTTCCTCGACGTCCGTGGCGCTTTGCATGGTGAGGATCGAGCGGCGGAGCTGGCGGCCGAGATCCGGGCCCGCGTACTTCGGGACCTCCGGTTGACCTGCTCCGTCGGCGTCGCCACCAACAAGTTCATCGCCAAGCTGGCGACCGAACGTGCCAAGCCCAGCCCGTCGGCTCGCGGCCCCGTGTTCGGTAGCGGGGTGTTCGTTGTTCCCGCCGGCGAGGAACTCGCGTTTCTGCACCCCATTCCGGTCCGGGAGCTCTGGGGGGTCGGTCCGGCAACGGGCCGCAAGCTGTCCGGAATGGGTATCGAAACGGTCGGGGATCTCGCCACCCAGCCGCTGAGCCGCATCGAGGCCGGAGTCGGTCGGGCCGCCGGCGCGCACCTGCACGCTCTCGCGAACGGGCGAGACGAACGACCGGTCGAGGTCGATCAGGAGCTGAAGTCGATCGGTCATGAGGAGACGTTCGCTCGCGATCTCGTGGTGATCGAGGACATCCGTCCCCATCTGGTTCGCATGGCCGACGCGGTCGCCGCTCGGCTTCGGAAGGGGTCCGTGCTTGGCCGCACGGTGACCATCAAGGTCCGGTTCGCAGACTTCACGACCATTACGCGATCGATCACGCTGTCCGAACCGATCGATGGCGCGAGAGTGATCGCGACCGAGGCAGAGACGATGCTGGCAAGGCTGGATCCGACGCCAGGTGTGCGGCTGTTCGGTGTCTCGCTGAGCCAACTCGTCGACGGATCGATCCGTCAGCTGTCGCTCGATGAGGTCGCCGGACCCGCGTGGACGGACGCGGATGCCGTCATTGACGACATCCGCGACCGATTCGGATCGAGCGCAATCGGCCCAGCCGCGCTGGCCCGACCGGGCGAAGGGTTACGGCGATTCGAGGTCGGGCAGCAGCAATGGGGACCCGACGAACGGCCCTGACGCCCGCGAAACGGGCCAAATCGCCCAGTGCCGCGCGTTGTCCAGCCAGATCGGCTGTGCGACACTGGAGGGCACGACACCCGGGCTGGAGGAGATCGGTGCCGCTTTCCGAGGACGAACAACGAATCCTTACGGAGATTGAAGACCATCTCTATGAAAGCGACCCTGCGCTCGCGCGCGAGGTGGCCCAGACGACGATCTACACGCACGCGTTCCGCAACCTGAAGTGGGCGACCGCCGGCTTCCTGCTTGGCACGGTGCTTATGGTGATCCTGCTGTCCACGTCGTTCATCTTCGCCTTCGGCGGCTTCCTGCTCATGCTGGCAAGCCTGCTGTGCTTCGAGAACAACGCCCGCAAGCTCGGGCGCGCCGGTCTCGAACAGATGACGGAGAACTTCCGCGGCGGAGGGCTACGCGACGCCATGGGCGGCGCGGGCGACCGGATGCGCGAACGCTTCCAGCGTCCTGAAGACGTCGACTGAACCCGTCGAGCGTTCTCAGCCGAACAGTGGTGCCGGCGCCGGCAGTACCAGGGTGCGCGGGTCGAGCGCGTCGCGAATGACAGCGCCCCGACCAACGAGTGTGCGGACGAGACCGACGATCGCCGCTGCTGCGTCCTGGGCGGCGATGGCGCGTTCGACGGCACCGTCCTCGTCGCCGGCATAGCGGAGGCACGTCACGTCGTCGGCGAGCTCGCGGATCGGGCCGAGGTCTCGCGTGCTGCGCTCGACGATCGACGCGAACTCGTGGGGCGTCTGGGTGCTGGTCGGCGTGAATCCGAGGAGCCGCAGCGCGCCGAGCGCGTCGTCCCACGCAACCTCGCCTCGACCGATCGGGTCCGCGGCAACGGCGCGCAATCGGGATCGGCGTCGCACGGCCTGCGTCGTCGGGACGAAGCCCACAATGGCGATAATCACCAGCAGGCCGAGAAGAATGGCGAGCCAGCGCCCGCGCCCGGATCCGTCGTCTCCGACGGGGAAGCCGGCAGTCGACGGGTCGTCGCCGGGTGCGGTCGTGGTGGGTCCGTCGCCGGGCTGTTGGCTCTGACCAGGCTCTGAGGTTGTCGGACCGCCGGGGATGGTCGTTGTGTTGTCGAGGGGTGGGGCCGCAGTCTCAGATCCGGCCTGCTGGGGAGCGGGGCACAGGCATTCGCGCGCTGGGGCGTAGGTTGTTGCCATGTCCCGCGCTCTCGCTGTCGACATCGGTGGCACGAAGTTCGAGGTCGCCGTCGTCGATGACTCCGGTGTGATCGAGCAGCGCGGCCGGGTCTCGTCGACTGACGCCGTCGATGCGGAGGACCTGTTCTCGCGGCTTGCCGGCCTCATCGCCGAGACAGACCTCGACGGCTTGGATGTCTGCGGCGTCGGCTCGGGTGGGCCGATGCGGCGAGGCGGGGTGGCGGTGTCCCCGCTCAACATCACGGTTTGGCGAGACTTTCCGCTGCACGAGCGAGTGGCGGCCGCCTGTGGCTTGCCGACGTTCGTGGACAACGACGCCAAGGCGCTGGCGCTGGCCGAGGGTTGGCTCGGAGCTGCTCGGGGCGTCCGTAACTACATCGGCATGGTCGTGTCCACCGGTGTCGGCGGCGGCATCGTCCTGGACGGTCGGCTTCTCGACGGCGACGATGGCAACGCGGGCCACATTGGTCACATCATCGTCGAGCCGAACGGCACGGAGGTCCCCGGTCACGTCCGAGGTGTTCTCGAAGCGGAAGCGAGCGGCACAGCGATCGCCTTCCGGACCGGCGCATCGGCCAAGGAAGCGGACCTCGATGAGCGGCGTCGGGTCGGAACCATGGTCGGGCGCGCGGTTGGTTCGGTTGCGAACCTTCTCGACCTGCAGCTCGCAGTGGTGGCCGGCTCGGTTGCCCTCGGGTATGGCGAGGACTTCTTCAGCGCCGCCCAGGCCGAGATCGATCGGGTCGCCGTGCTCCAGCACGCTGAAGGAACCCGGATCGTTCCCGCCGGCTTGGGCGCCGACGGACCGATCGTGGGCGCGGCAGCCGTCGGCTTCGTCGGTCAGGGTCAAGATCTGCTCGGGACGGGATCGTGAGCGCCGTCGCCGGCATCGCTCGCGTCGCAGCGACCGTCGCCCTTCGTCCCACACTCTGGGTCACGGCAGTCGTCATGTATGTGCGTCTCGTGCCGGACAGCTGGTGGCGGGAGTCGCCCCGACTCCCTGTGCCGGATCGCGACATGCTCGCGTTCCGGGCGACCACACAGTACGGCGATCCGGACTACGCGCCCGTCGCCGATGACCTGGTGTCGTGGCTGCGCTGGTGCAAAGCCGAGAACCAGCGCGGCCGCATTCGGTAGATTCTCCCCTCATGACCGGAGTCCTCGTTCTCAACGCGACGTTCGAGCCCCTTGCCGTGGTGCCGACCCGACGGGCGATCTGTCTGATGCTCGCCGAGAAGGTCGAACTCCTCCACGGTTCGGGGCGACGAGTGCGAAGTGAACGACTCGCGCTCGACGAGCCATCCGTCGTGCGGCTCAGCCGCTATGTCCACGTGCCTTACCCGAAGCACCGCGCGCCGAACCGGCGCGGCGTGCTCGCTCGGGATCACCACACCTGCCAGTACTGCGGCAGCAACGCTGAGACAGTGGACCACGTGGTTCCCCGCAGCCGCGGGGGGCGCCACACGTGGGACAACGTCGTCGCGGCGTGCCGCCGATGCAACGGAGGGAAGCGGGACCGGCTGCTGGGTGAGACCACCATGCGTCTGGCCCGCGCTCCCGGGCCGCCACCGGCGAGCACCTGGATCGAGGTGGCTGTGGGCACGGTTCCGTCCGCGTGGACGCCGTACCTCGCGCCCGAGCGCCGCTCCGCGTGAACGAGTCCGTGTGAACGAGGTCTGCGGCTGGGCGTGGCGGCGCCGCACCGGCGCCGCCGCCGATCTTCACGCGTGGGAGCCACCAGAGGAGTCGATTCCGACGGTCGACTCGATGAACGTCGAGCGAGCGGCGCTGGCGCTCGGGAGCGCTCAGGACGACGACGTCGTCGACGCTGATTCGGCGACGCGCAATGGGATCGAGGTGGTTCGGCGCCGGAGCGGCGGGGGAGCAGTACTGCTCGTGCCGGACGAGCACATCTGGATCGATCTGTGGCTGCCGGCCGGTGACTGCCGTTGGAACGATGACGTGGTCGTCGCGAGCGCGTGGGTGGCGGACGTCTGGATTGCGGCCGCGAGGGAGGTCGGCCTCGAGAATCTGCGGATGCATGCGGGTCCGCAGACAGGGGACGACTGGGCGCGTGAGGTCTGCTTCACCGGGGCCGGGCCGGGTGAGGTCTTCAGCGGGGACCGCAAGCTCGTCGGTCTGAGCCAGCGTCGAACCCGGGACTGGGCTCGCTTCCAGTGCCTGGTCCACCGTCGTTGGGACAGCGACGCCACCTTCGGCCTGATGGCCGCGGCCGCAGCCGAGGATGCGGTGCCGTACCGCTCGACGGTGGCTTCGGTGGGCGATCTCGATCTCGAGTTGGCCTTCCTCCGGGCGCTAGCGCTGAGCTGAGCCCGCGTTGCCGGACGGCCGCCGATCCCGGCGGCCGATTCGACGCGCGCGGCGACCGCGGCGACCACCGCCCACGATCACCGAACGTGCGTTCGCTCGCGCGCAACGTCAAAGAAATTGTGGGGGATTGTCTTGCATCTGTGGAGAGGTGAGGAGTAGAGTGGTGCGATATGGAGGCCTAGGGAGAACTGGGGAGAGAGGGGGTGACACATGGCGACCACAGGAACAACCGCATCAGGAAGCGCCCGATTCGTCGGGAACTTCGAGCACACGCTGGACGACAAGGGTCGCCTCATCTTGCCGTCGTCTTTTCGGGCGAAGCTGGCCGAGGGTGCCTTCGTCACCCCGCTGGATCACTGTCTGGCGATCCTTCCCGCCGCCGAGTTCGACCGGATGGCCGACGCGCTCGAGGAGCAGGTCGCCACTGGCGAGGTGGATGTGAATGCGGTCCGTGCGTTCGCGAGCCAAGCCGACGAGGTGGTGCCGGATGCCCAGGGGCGGGTTCGCCTCCTTCCGCATCTGCGCGAGATCGCCGGTCTCGACCGTGCCGTGATCGTCACGGGCGCGTTGCGTCGCATCGAAGTCTGGGCCCCGGAGCGCTGGTCCAGCATGTCGCCTGCCGGCACGGAGAAGTTGGCCGAAGCCATCGAGCATGGCCACGGCTTGGGGGCTCGTGGATGAGCTACGCCACCACCGCACTCGCCGACACCGTTCTTGTTCGCACGATTTCTACTCGTCCAACGGAAAGGAGCGCGCCGGACCCTCTGGTCTGAAGTGACGACTCGGTCATCTGCAGTCTTCCGACCGACAAATGGAAGACCCGTACTCCGCCCGCTTGCCATTAGTTCGACCGGGGAGACATCCCGGCCGACGCCGTCGGTCGGGGGACTGCAGATGACCGACGTCGGCGCACTTCGCACCGACCACAGCATCCGGCGGTTCATCATGGGGGATCTCGATCACAGCGGCGGCAGTGATCCGGCGTTCGCACACGACTCCGTGATGCTCGCCGAGATAACTGAAGTGCTCGCCGAGGTTCCCGACGGCTACGTCGTCGACGCCACCCTCGGCGGTGCCGGCCACGCGGACGCTCTTCTCGCGGCAAACGACGGCATCGCTCTGGTCGGTCTCGACCAGGACCAGATGGCGCTCGACGCCGCCGGTGCCCGGCTCGCTCCCCATGGCGACCGGGTCACCCTTCGCCATCGTCGATTCGACGGTCTGGCCGAGGAGCTCCGCTCCCTCGGCATCAACGAGGTCTCCGGGGTCCTGTTCGACCTCGGAGTCAGCTCGCCACAGCTGGACATCGCCGCACGCGGGTTCAGCTTCCGAAACGACGGTCCGCTCGACATGCGCATGGACCAGACGGCGTCCACGACCGCCGCGGATCTCGTGAACGGACTCGAAGAACGCGCCCTCGAGTCATTGCTGCGGCGCAACGCCGACGAGTCCCATGCCCGCCGAATCGCTCGCGCGGTAGTCGCGGCCCGTCCGATCGAGTCGACGGCTGAGCTGGCTGACATCGTCCGCGACGCCGTACCGGCGGCAGCACGGCGCAAGGGTGGCCATCCGGCGCGACGGACGTTCCAGGCCCTTCGGATCGAGGTCAACCGCGAGCTCGAGATCCTCGACGACGCCGTGCATCAGGCCATCGACCTGCTCGCGCCGGCCGGCCGCTGCGCAGTGCTCTCCTACCACTCGGGTGAGGATCGGATCGTGAAGCGTCGGTTCCGCGACGCGGCGGGTGAAGCGCCGCCGCCTCGGCCGGATCTTCCCCCGCCGCCTGGATACGAGGCAGAGGTACGACTCCTCTGGCGAGGTGCCCGCACTCCGGACGCAGCTGAAGTCGACCGCAACCCCCGCGCCGAAGCGGCGAAGTTCCGCGCCGTTGAGAAGCTTCCCATTGACGATTCGAAGGCTGCCTGATGGCGGCTCCCTCCCTCGCCGCCGCGCCGAAGCGGTCCACCGCGCCACGCAAGGCCGCGGCCGCACAGCCGCGCCTACGCGTTGTCCGTCACGACGAACGTGTCCGCACCGTCGGCACGATCAGCACCATGGTGGCCGCGTTCTTCTTCGTGGTCATGCTGGCGCTCGCCGGCCTCCACGCGATCGTCGTCCAAACGCAGGCAGATCTCGACGGCGTCAATGACCAGATCGCCGACCTCGAAACCGGCCGCGTCCATGCCCTGGCCGAGCTCGCCTGGGCAGAATCAGCCGCCGGACTCTCCGAAGTTGCAGCGGCTGCCGGCTACGTCCCCGCGGCCGACCATGAGCATCTGGCCCTCGTCGCCCCCGCCGCGCTGGAGGCCCCGGTAACCGTCGATCCATTCCGGCCCGGAAGCGCCGCGCTGCCGGAACCGACAGAGCCCGCCCCGGTCGAGCTCGAGGTCGGTGCGCGGTGAGCCGCGCGCGGCACCCACAGTCTCCGTTCCGTCAGCTGTCGACCTTGGGTGCGCGTGGCCGCGCGCAGATCGGTGAACTCGCAGGAAGCCGACGCCCATCGAAGAGGGTGGTCGCGGCCCGACCGACCGTCAGTCGATGGCGGGTATTCACACTCCTGCTCGTTCTCGCCCTGCTCACGTCGGCATTCGGCTGGCGGCTCGCGGACCTCCAGCTGAGCCCGGATGCTGCACTCGCAGCCGACATCGGAAGCCAGGTTCGCGAGGAGACGATTGCGGCGCCGCGCGGCGACATCGTGGACCGCCATGGCCGCACGATCGCTGTCTCGCTGCCCCGGCCGTCCATTGTCGCCAACCCCCAGATCCTCCAGGCCGAGGACGTCAAAGCTGCGGACCGGGATCTTCTCGGCGAGGCAGTCCACGACCTGTCGGCGCTGCTCTCGACTCACCCGGAGATTCTTCGCGAGCGGCTCAGCAGCGACAAGTACTTCCGCTACCTCGAGCGCCAGGTCGACCCCGACGTGGGCGAGGCTGTGCGTGCGCTGCAGATCCCCGGTGTCTACATCGACGAGGAACAGCGCCGCGAGCACCCAAACGGCGACTGCTCCGGGCTTGCGGTCGCGGGGCGCGTCGACGTCGACCAGAACGGCGTGAGCGGCCTCGAACTCGACTACGACGAGCACCTCACCGGCGAAGAGGGAACGGTCGTCCGCCAGACCCAGGGCGGCGGCGCCGTCGAGATCCCCGGTGGCTCACAGATCATCGAACCGATGACGCCAGGCGAGGATCTGGTCCTGACGATCGACCGGAACGTGCAGTTCGAGGCTGAACAGCTCCTCATCGAGGCGGTGGATGCCAGCGGCGGCGATCACGGGATCGTGATCCTGGCCGACCCGAACCGGTCCGAGATCATCGCCATGGCGAACGTCGTCCGCGACCCGGAGACCGGGACCGCCCGCTGTACCACGACGAACCTTGCCGCAACGTGGACGTACGAGCCGGGCTCGATCATGAAGCCGTTCACGTTCACATCCGCGTTCGAGAACGACGCATGGCCCGAGACCAACGCGTTCGACATCGAGAAGGTCATCTCGATCCAGCTCGAGGACGACAAGGTCCACCGGTACGAGGACTACGCCCTCTCTCGGTCGGTGGAGAGCCACACCCCACAGTGGGTGCTGAAGGTCTCGTCGAACAACGGCACGATGACCATGGCGAAGGCGGTCGGGGCCGACGCGCTCTATGACACCATGACCGGCTTCGGATTGGGTGAGGTGACGTCCCTCGAACTCAACGGCGAGGCCAGCGGCATCCTCGACTCCCTCGACTCCCACGCATTGGAGCTGTCGAACGCCTCGATCGGTCAATCGGTGGCGGTCACGCCGCTCCAGATGCTGCTGGCGTACAACACACTCGCCACCGGTGGCGTCCGGATGGACCCGTCTCTCGTGCTCGCGGAAGCGGGGCTCGGCGAAGCCCAGCGTGTGGTCAGCGAGGAAACCGCCTCGACCGTCGTCGACATGATGCGCTTTGTCGTGCTCGACGGCACCGGCAAGCGAGCGGATATCGACGGCTACACGGTGGCCGGCAAAACCGGCACTGCCTGGCAGCCATGCGGGATCGGCTACGACTGCGACGGCCTCGGCACCCGTCATCTGACGGCGAGCTTTGCCGGTGTGGTCAGCAATGATCACGGCGCGCAGCTCACCGCCATCGTCGTGATCGATCGTCTCGAGGACCCGACGGCTGGCGGTGGCAGCGTGGCCGCGCCGGTGTTCGCCGACATCATGAGCTACGCGCTCCGCCAGTTGCGCATACCGCCACTCGTCCACGGGGTTGTTCCCGAAGACCGGGTACGCGCCGCGGCTGCTTCCGTGCCGAGCGCGGACCCTGAGGCGAACGCGATCGAGGGACCGTGAGCGTGCGCCTCGACGCCGTCGGGGAACGACTCGGCGTGGCCCTCGCGCCGGCGGATGCCATCCTGCAGATCGCCGACGTCGAGCACGACTCTCGCCGCGTCGCACCGGGCGCCCTTTTCTGTTGCGTCGTGGGAGTGAACACCGACGGTCACGATCACGCCTGGGAGGCGATCGCCGCTGGAGCAGTCGCGCTCCTCGTCGAGCGACCGCTCGGGCTTGGCGTCCCAGAACTGGTGGTGCCGTCCGTTCGATCGGCGATGGGGCCCACCGCGGCGGTCGTCCACGGCGATCCCAGCCGCAACATCGCTGTCGTCGGCGTGACCGGCACGAACGGGAAGACGACGACCGTCCGTCTCGTGGCCGGCATCCTCCGCACCCTCGGCGTCTCGGCCCGCGAGGTCGGCACACTCACGGGCGCACGGACCACGCCGGAAGCACCTGATCTCCAGCGTCTACTCGCGGATGCTCGCACCGCGGGCGATCGGGTGGTCGCCATGGAGGTGTCGTCACATGCGCTCGATCAGTATCGAGTCGACGGGACTCACTTCGCCGCGGTCGGGTTCACGAACCTCGGGGTCGATCATCTCGACCATCACGGCACGGTCGAGGCCTACTTCGCAGCCAAGCAGAGGCTCTTCCGCAGTGGTTTCGCCGACATCGCGGTCATCGACATTCGTCAGACGTGGGGTGAGCGGATCGCCGAAGCGTCCGACATGGAGGTCGTCACGATCGGCGACGAACTCCTGGACAACGCGACGACGGGGCCGCGTTCGAGCACGTTCGTCTGGTCCGGCCACGAGATTGCCCTTCCCCTCGGCGGCGCATTCAACATCGCCAACGCCGTGATGGCGGCCGAGCTCGTGCGCACGCTGGGATACGACGAGTCCGACATCGCGGCCGCCCTTGCCGAGGCCCCGTCGGTCCCGGGTCGTTTCGAACCGATCGACGAGGGCCAGGCGTTCTCGGTGATTGTCGACTACGCCCACACGCCCGACGGGCTCGAAGCCGTCCTCGATGCTGCTCGCACCGTGACGGAGCGAAACCTCGTCGTCGTCTTCGGCGCTGGCGGCGACCGCGATCGCTCGAAGCGACCGCAGATGGGCGAGGTCGCCCGCAGGCTCGCTGACCTCGTGGTCGTCACGAGCGACAACCCCAGGGGTGAAGACCCTGACGCCATCATCGCGAGCATCGTGTCGGGGATGGATCGCCCCCCGGAACTCCTCGAAACGGATCGACGCGCCGCGATCCGCCACGCGCTGGCCAACGCACGCAAGGGTGATGTCGTGTTGATCGCCGGCAAGGGCCACGAATCCACCCAGACCATCGGAGACGACGTCGTCGACTTCGACGACCGCGACGTCGCGCGTGACGAACTTCGCCGACTCGAGGGCCGCGCGTCGTGACCCGTCTTCTGGTCGCCGCGGCGATCTCGATGATGGTCTCGCTCTTCGGGACGAAGGCGCTGATCAACTGGCTGACGCGCCACCGGATGGGCCAGCCCATCCGAGATGACGGCCCACAGGGCCACCACCTGAAGGCCGGCACGCCGACAATGGGTGGGCTCGCCATCATCGCCGGCGTCACGGCCGGCTACATCGTCTCCGAGCTTGCAGGCGCGACCTACACCCGCCGCGGCATCTTCGTGATGCTTGCGATCATCGGTGGCGGCGTCGTCGGGCTCATGGACGACTGGGTCAAGGTCAAAGCCGCCCGGAACCTCGGCCTGAACAAGAGGGCCAAGATGGCGGGACTGCTGCTCGTGGCAGTCGGCTTCGCCTTCCTCATGACCCAGTTCACCGAGGTCCAGCACGCCATCTCGTTCACCCGCTTCGACAGCCCTGGTTGGGACATCGGTCGAGTCGGGTGGATGTTGTGGGCAGTTCTTCTCATTCTCGGCACGACCAACGCAGTCAACCTCACCGACGGTCTTGACGGTCTGGCCGCGGGCGCCGGCGCGTTGGCATTCGCGGCGTTCACGTTCATCAGCTTCTGGCAATTCCGCCAGACCGAGGTCGATCCGATCACCGGAGATGTCATCAATCTCTACGGCCTCACTGCCGCCCTCGATCTCGCCGTCGTATCTGCGGCGATGGTCGGCGGAATCATCGGCTTCCTCTGGTGGAACGCCGCCCCGGCGCAGATCTTCATGGGTGACACCGGATCCCTCGCCATCGGCAGCGGTCTGGCTGCGCTGGCGCTCTCCACCAACACCCATCTCCTCCTGCCCATCATCGGCGGGCTGTTCGTGGTCGAGACGATCTCTGTGATTCTTCAGGTCTTCGTCTTCCGGATGTTCAACGGACGACGGCTGTTCCGGATGGCGCCGGTCCACCACCACTTCGAGCTGCTCGGGTGGCCGGAGACGACCATCCTCATTCGGCTGTGGATCATGACCGGCCTCTGCACAGCGGTCGGCCTCGGGTTGTTCTACGCCGACGCGATCAATGCGGGGTTCACCTCGTGAGCGAGCTCTCGGAGCTCCTGAGCGGGTCGGCGCGGGCCCTTGTGGTCGGTATGGGTGTCACCAACCGCGCCGTCGCCGGTGCGTTGTTGCGGCGCGGTCACTCGGTGGTCGCGGTCGACGACCGTCCGGACGACACGCTCCGGCGTGCCACCGCCGATCTCGGGATCGAACTCGTCGAGACGCCCGATGCCGCTCAGCTCGCCGTGCTCGCCGAGGAGACCGACATCGTCCTCCCTGCCCCCGGCCTTCCGGAGTCGCACCCGGCTTTTGCCCTCGGCCGCCCGGTCGCGTCCGAGCTCGACTTGGCCGCGGTCTGGGACGACCGGCCGATCGCCGCCATCACCGGTACCAACGGCAAGACGACTGTCGTGGAGCTGTCGGTTCTCGCCGCCGCGCACGCGGGTGTCACCGCTGTCGCTGCCGGCAACACGGACGTCCCGCTTGTCACGGCAATCGATGCGCCCGACACCGATGCCTTCATCGTCGAGGCTTCGTCGTTTCGGCTTGCCCACGTCGAGGACTTTGCCCCGCTCGTCGGTACCTGGCTCAACTTCGCGCCGGACCACCTCGATGTGCACCGTGATCTCGATGCGTACGAGTCCGCCAAGGCGCGGGTCTTCTCGTCGATCGCCGAAGGGGGCACTGCCGTCGCCAACGTCCTCGACCCGGTCGTGATGCGTCATGTGTCGACTGACCGCGACGTCGTGACCTTCGGCGGGCCGGGCGCTCACTGGCACGTCGACGGCGACAAGCTTGTCGGTCCGGACGGGCCGTTCCTCACCGCCGACCGGCTCTGGCGGTCGCTGCCGCACGACATCGAGGACGTTCTGGCAGTGGCGGCCACTGTCGCCCCGCTCGGCATTACCCCCGAGGCGGTCGCCGCTGCCGCGGAGACGTTCCCGGGCCTCCCGCACCGGGTCACGCCGATCGGCGAGCTTGACGGCTCGGTCTTCTACGACGACTCCAAGTCCACCACCCCGCACGCAACCGTTGCCGCGCTCCGTGGGTTCGACGATGCCGTGCTCATCGCCGGTGGCCGCAACAAGGGCATCGATCTCGGGGAGCTCGCGGCCGGAGCGAGCCATGTGCACGCAGTCGTGGCGATCGGTGAAGCCGCCGCCGAGATCGAGGCGGCCTTCACTGACCACTGCCCGGTGGTGGTGGCTGACGACATGGACGCCGTAGTCGCGGCCGCACGGGTGTTGGCATCGGGAGGGCGCCCGGTCGTTCTCAGCCCGGCTTGTGCCTCGTTCGACTGGTACGACAGTTACGGCGAACGGGGCGACGACTTCATTCGCGCCGTGCGCGACGCAGGGGCGGCGCAATGACCGCCGTCGAGCGGCGCCAGCCGCGCAAGAAGCAGAAGGTCGCGGCGCGCGGACGCCACCCCGTGTCGCGTGTCGAACCGGACGGCCGGGGTCCCCGGCGACCGGTCGGTCGGCGGACCGGGCCATTCCTCGTCCTGTTCCTCGCCGTCATCGCGCTGGTGCTTCTCGGTGTCGTGATGATGCTGTCCGCATCGGCGGTCGTCAGCATCAACACCTCGGACTCCGCGTTCAATCTGTTCCTCGGCCAGCTGATGTGGACGGCGATCGGCGTCGTCGTGATGTTCGTCGTGATGCGCATCGACTACCACCGGCTCCGGCTGCTGGCGGTTCCAGCGGTGGTCGGCTCCGTTGTGTTGCTCGTCCTCGTCCTGGTTCCGGGATTCGGGGTGGACGTTCGCGGCGCCACCCGCTGGATCCGAGTCGGTCCGTTCTCGTTCCAGCCCTCAGAGGTTGCAAAGCTCGCGCTGATCCTCTTCACCGCTGACATCCTGAGTCGCCCGAGCCGGGACATGCGCAACACTGCCGTCACGTCCCGGCCCGTCGTCGCCGTCACGAGCCTGTTCATCATCCTCTTGATGTTCCAGCCCCACCTCGGCAACGCCCTCGTGATGGCTGCGGCCGTCTGCACCATGCTCTTCATCGCGGGTGCGCCGCTGATCAATCTCGCCGCCGTCTCGGTTGTCGGCGCGGCAGGAACCGCCGTCGCCGTCCTCGGCACCTCGTGGCGCCGCCAGCGTTTCCGGGCGTTCCTCGACCCATGGAGCGATCCGGATGTCGGCTACCAGACGCTGCAGTCGCTCCATGCGATCACTGTCGGTGGCCTCACGGGCGTCGGCCTGGGAGCGAGCAAGGCGAAGTGGGGTTTCCTTCCGTTCGCCCACTCCGACTTCATCTTTGCGATCATCGCCGAGGAGCTCGGCCTTCTCGGCGCAGGGTTCATCGTCATCTTGTTCGTCACTGTCGCCGTCGCCGGCGTTCTCGCCGCGCTTCGAGCGCCGGACCGATTCGGGATGCTGCTGGCGGTCGGCATCACCGCTTGGATCGTGGGGCAGGCGTTCCTCAACATCGGCTCGGTGATCAACCTCGTGCCGGTCGTGGGAGTCACGCTTCCGTTCCTTTCATTCGGCGGCACGTCGCTCGTCGTCACGATGGCGGCAGTCGGCGTGCTGCTCAACATCGCCCGCCAGGGGCGGTGAGCCATGTCCCGTCGCTGGGCCGTCATCGCCGGGGGAGGCACTGCCGGCCACGTCTCGCCAGGGCTCGCAGTCGCAGAGGCCCTTGTCGAACGTGGCGTGCCTCGCGATGCCGTGCACTGGATCGGGAGCCGTCGTGGTCTCGAGACGTCCTTGGTTCCCGACGCCGGCTTTGCGTTGACCGCGCTGCCGGGTCGCGGCATTCAGCGTCGCGTCACGCCAGCCAACATCGGCGCGGTCCTCGGTCTGGTCGTGGGGATCGTTCGCGCGGTCGGTGGCTTCGCCCGACGACGGCCCGCGGTGCTCGTCGCGCTCGGCGGCTACGCCGCGGTTCCGGGAGTCGTCGCCGCGATCGTGTGGCGAGTGCCGATCGTCGTCACGGAGCAAAACGCGGTCCCGTCCGCCGCGAACCGGCTCGCCGCGCGTTTCGCAGCGGCTGTCGCCGTCCCGTTCCCCGGCGCACCGGTCGACGGGGCGATCTGGACGGGCAACCCGGTCCGTCCGGCGATCGTCGCCGTGAATCGCGCAACGGATCGAGCCTCCGCCCGAGCCCGACTCGACGTCAAGGACGACCAGATGCTGCTCGTCGTGATGGGTGGTTCGCTCGGCGCTCGCCGCATCAACGATGCGTTGTTCGAGGCCCTCGCCGACTGGCGCAATCGGGCCGATCTCGTCGTCCACCACATCGCCGGTGCTCGAGATCACGACGATCTCGCCGCTCGCATCCCGTTGTCAGAGCGCGACCCACTTGACTACCGCCTGATCCGGTACGAAGACGACATGGCATCGGTCTACACGGCGGCAGATCTTGCGCTGTGTCGGGCGGGTGCGAGCACGGTCGCCGAACTCGCCGTCGTCGGACTGCCGTCTGTTCTCATCCCTCTTCCCGGAGCGCCGGGCGATCACCAGACCGCCAACGCCCGCGCCCTCGAACAGCCGGGCGGCGCCGTCCGTGTCGTCGACGGTGATCTGGACGGCCCTCGTCTGATCCACGAAGTCGACGCGCTCATCGCCGAGCCCGAGCTGTTGCGGGCGATGAGCGACGGGGCCCGTTCGGTGGGTCGGGCTGATGCGGCCGCCGCGATTGCCGACCTCGTCCAAACCCACGCGCGCCGCCCTGCCCCTGGAGGCTCTGGTGATTCCTGATCTCAGTCGACCCCGTCGCGTGCACGTCGTCGGCGCCGGCGGCGCCGGGATGGGCGCGATCGCGACCGTTCTTCATCGCATGGGGCATGCCGTCACGGGTTCTGACCTGAAGCCGGGGCCGGTCGCTGAGCGGCTGCTGGCCGAAGGCGTCGCCGTTTCCATCGGGCACGATGCAGCCAACGTCGGCGACGCAGAGTTGATCGCGATCAGCACGGCCATCCCTGAGCACAACCCCGAGGTTCGTCATGCCCGAGAGGTGGGTCTCGACGTGTTGCGCCGCTCCGACATCCTCCCGGCGATCGCGGCCGAGCGTCGCGCCATCGCCGTCGCTGGCACCCACGGCAAGACGACGACCAGCTCAATGCTCTCGCTCGTTCTTGTCGAGGCGGGGCTCCAGCCGTCGTTCATCATCGGCGGCGACGTCAACGAGATTGGCTCGGGCGCCGTGTGGGACGACGGTGAATGGTTCGTCATCGAAGCGGACGAGTCGGACAAGACGTTCCTTGCCCTCGGGGCCGAAGTCGCCCTCGTCACCAACGTCGAGCCGGACCATCTCGAGACGTACGGCAATGATCCTGCCGCGCTCGAAGCGGCGTTCGCCGACTTCGCGAACGCGGCTACGACGCGGGTGCTGTGTGCTGACGACGCAGGCTCTGCCGCGCTGGCATCCGCCCTCGACCAGACGATCACCTACGGAACATCGGAGACCGCCGACTACCGGATGGTCGACGTCGTCAGCGGCCGCAGCTCCATCGCGTTCACGCTGCACCACAACGGGGAGGATCTCGGCCGGATCGAGGTGCCGACCCCGGGGCTTCACAACGGGCGCAACGCCGCCGCGGCGGCCGTGACCGCATTGGCGATCGGCGCGCCGATCGACGCCGCCGTGCGCGCGCTCGCCCGATTCGGGGGAGTGGCCCGGCGTTTCGAGTTCCGCGGCGAGGCCGCCGGGGTGACGTTCATCGATGACTACGCGCACCTGCCGTCCGAGGTGGCCGCCATGGTCGATGCGGTTCGCGATGGCGGATGGGATCGCGTGGTGTGTGTCTTCCAACCTCATCGTTACTCCCGCACGGCCGCGCTCTGGCAGGACTTCGCCGACTCGTTCGTGGGCGTCGACACGCTGGTGCTGACCGACATCTACAGCGCCGGCGAGACGCCTCGGCCCGGCGTCAGCGGGAAGCTGCTCGTCGATGCGGTACTCGATGCGCATCCGTGGACCAACGTCGCCTACATGCCCCGCCTCGACGACGTTCAGAATTGGCTCGGCGCCCGCCTGCGGCCCGGCGATCTGTGTCTGACGCTCGGCGCCGGCGATCTGACGGGCATACCTGATCCCGTGATCGACCAGTTGCGTGAGTCCGCCTGACATGAGCACCGCGCTCGCGTCTCTCCTGGAACGCCTCGCCGATGGCCCGCTCGCCCCGAGGGTCGAGAGCGATGCGCCCTTGGGCGCCCGAACCACCTATCGCGTCGGCGGCCGGGCGGCCGCGCTGGTCACGCTGCACCGCACGAGTGAGGCAGACGTACTCGCGGCCGCGACCGCAGGCCTCGGTGTCGACACGGTCACCATCGGGCGGGGGAGCAATCTGCTCGTCAGCGACGACGGCTTTTCCGGCCTCGTTGTTGTGCTCGCCGAGGATTACGAGGCGGTCTCCGTCGAGGGTCGTGACGTCCACGCCGGAGCGGCGGCCAAATTGCCGGTTGTGGCCCGCGCCACGGTGAACGCGGGGCTGACTGGATTCGAATGGGCGGTCGGCGTGCCCGGGTCTGTCGGTGGTGCCGTGCGCATGAACGCGGGCGGCCATGGTGCGGAGATCGTCGACTCGATCGTGGACGCCGACATCGCGAACCTCGCCAGCGGCGAGGTCGGACGCCGTCCCTGTGCCGAGCTCGCTCTGGCCTATCGGTCGTCGTCGCTCACCGACTCCGATGTCGTTCTGGCCGCCCGGTTCTCCCTGGACGTTGGGGACGTCGACGCGGGGAAGGCCGAGGTGCTCGAGATCGTGCAATGGCGCCGCGAGAATCAGCCTGGCGGCCAGAATGCCGGCTCCGTGTTCACCAACCCGCCCGACGACAGCGCAGGTCGACTCATCGACACCGCTGGCCTGAAGGGCTTACGGATGGGTACCGCGATGGTCTCGGAGAAGCACGCCAACTTCATCCAGGCTGATCCGGACGGACGAGCCGCCGACGTTCTCGCGGTCATGCGTGCAGTTCGGGATCGAGTTGCGGAGCATCACGGTGTCGACCTCCACGCCGAGACGCATCTCATCGGCTTTCCCGAAGACGAGGTCTGACCGATGGCGATCGATGCCAGGCTCCGTCAACGGCGGGTAGCGGTTCTTCGGGCTGCGGGCCGGCGCCGGTTGCGGCTCCTCGCGACCGCGCTCGGGCTGGTGCTGGTGATCGTCGGAGTCTGGGGGCTGACCCGGACTGCTTTGCTCGACCTCGACCATGTGAATGTCGACGGTGTCGAGGGCACAGAGGTCGCCGTCGTCGAGTCGTTGGCGAACCTGGAACGAGGCACAGCGATGTTCGACCTCGATCTCGGCGCCGCAAGAGCGGCGGTCGCCGAGTTGCCGTGGATCAAGTCCGTCGCCGTCGAGCGCTCGTGGCCCGGGTCAGTCGACATCACCGTCGCGCGTCGGGCGCCGGTCGCTGTCTTGGCCGGGGACGGCGGCGCGTTCCTCGTCGACGAAGAGGGGGTCGTCATCGCGGAGCTCAGCGGAGACAGCACCCTTCCCGTCGTGGAGTGGACGGTCACGGCGATGCCGGGGGAGGCCGAACGCGAGGCTCTCCCCGCGATCGCGGTCGCTCGCTCCATTCCGGACGATCTCGCTCCGTGGGTCGAGTCCGTCACCATGACTTCGGGCACCGCCGGCAGTCCGGTCGATCTCGGGCTCGATCTCACGGGATCGGCGTCGGCCGATCTCGGCAACGCCGACCTGATCGAGGACAAGCTCGCCGCAGTACGAGCGGTGCTCCAGCGCATCGACCTCGCGTGTCTCGACGTGATCGATGTGACGGTCGCCGACCTCGCGACGATCACCCGCGACGAAGTGTGCGACGCTGCAACGGGTGGTGGTGAGGTGAATGACGGCTGAGCGTCCGCCAAACCCCAGGTCACCTCGGATAACGTTGAACGTTGATTCGCACGGATTTCGTGCGGTGGTCGGTTTCCCGTTCGCATTCTTCCAGTACCGCTCTCAACGAGGTCTCGCTACCGATGTCTGATCCGCAGAACTACCTGGCTGTTATCAAGGTCATCGGCGTCGGTGGCGGCGGCGTCAACGCCGTCAACCGCATGATCGATGCCGGGCTCAAGGGCGTCGAGTTCATCGCAGCCAACACCGACGCGCAGGCGCTCTTGATGAGCGACGCCGACGAGAAGCTCGACATCGGCCGAGACCTCACCCGTGGCCTCGGCGCGGGCAGTGATCCCGAGATCGGCCGCCAGGCCGCCGAAGAGCACCTCGACGAGATTCGTGAAGCTATCCGTGGCGCCGACATGGTCTTCATCACAGCGGGCAAGGGCGGTGGCACCGGCACCGGTGCCGCTCCGGTCATCGCGGAGATCGCAAAGTCCGAGGGTGCGCTCACCATCGGCGTGGTCACCCGGCCGTTCGCCTTCGAAGGTCGCCGTCGATCGGTGCAGGCCGAGGCCGGCATCCAGAAGTTGAAGGAGAAGGTCGACACGCTGATCGTCATTCCGAACGATCGACTGCTCACGGTCGCAGACACCAACACCTCGGTGCTCAACGCGTTCAAGATGGCCGACGAGGTGCTGCTGCAGGGTGTCCAGGGCATTACCACCCTCATCACCACGCCGGGTCTGATCAACACGGACTTCGCCGACGTGCGCACGATCATGACCGACGCCGGCAGCGCACTCATGGGCATCGGCCAGGGCACCGGCGAGGGTCGCTCCATCACCGCGGCCCGAGCGGCGATCTCCAGTCCGTTGCTCGAAGCGTCGATCGAGAACGCTCGCGGCATCCTGCTGAACATCAGCGGTGGCCCGGATCTCGGGCTCCTCGAAGTCAACGAGGCTGCGGAGATCATTCACGCCGTCGCCCATCAGGACGCCAACATCATTTTCGGCGCGGTCATCGACGACGAGATGGGCGACGACGTCCGCGTCACCGTGATCGCCGCCGGCTTCGATCGCTGGGATGACGGTGCTCGCGCCTCAGCCCCGGCGCCTTCGGCGTCACTCGACCCGGGTGAGGCCACCGGGGAAGTCCCGATTGCTGATGTCTTCGCGCACAACGATGACGGCGACCTCGATCTCGGCGACGACGACTTCGACGTCCCGTCCTTCCTCAAGTAGGCCCGTGATCGAGCGGCTCCTGCCTGCAGGGCCGACCCGGCGGATCCGCGTGCGAATCTCCTCACGCACGGACGGCGACTTTCACGTGGACGCAGAGCCGACGTCGCTCGCATCGCGCCGCCAGGCGCTTGCGGCCGGGGAGTGGACGTGGCTGCGCCAGGTGCACGGCGCCCACGTCGTGCTGGTCGAATCCGCCGGAGACGGCGCAGGCACGGAAGCCGATGCGAGCGTCACCAGCGCTCTGGGCGCGGTTCTGGCGGTCCAGACGGCCGATTGTGCTCCCGTGGTGCTCGTGGCCGACGGGGCGATCGGAGTTGCCCATGCCGGTTGGCGAGGCCTGGTGGGCGGCGTGATCCCGGTGGCCGTCGACGCCGTGCGGACCGCTGGTCGCGGGCGGGTCACGGCGCTGCTCGGTCCCGTGATCCATCCCTCGTCCTACGAGTTCGGCGAATCCGACCTGGCGCAGGTCGCCGCCGCCGTCGGCGCATCGGTCCGCGGCGAGACCGCCACGGGCGCACCCGCGCTGGACATGCCTGCCGCTGTCGCGGCAGCCCTCGCGTCGGCCGGGGTGGACGATGTCGTCGATCTCGGTATCGACACGGCTGGTCCAGAGTGGTTCTCGCACCGGGTCCGCGGTGACGTCGGACGCCAGGTGACCACCGCGACACTCGAGGCGGTCGAGTGATCGACCCGGTCGAGGTGGCCGCCCGGCTCGAACAGATGCAAGCCACGCTGGGTGGGCGGGCCGCCGAAATCACTGTCGTCGCCGTGACGAAGGCGTTCGAGTTCGATGCGATTGCGGCGGCCGAAACCGCCGGAATCGACGTGGTGGGTGAGAGCTACGCCCAGGAGTGCATTGCAAAGCTCGAGGGCCGCACGATCGGGCCGGCGGTGCACTTCATCGGCCGGCTGCAGCGCAACAAGGTCCGACGGCTGGCGGCCCTCGTCGACGTCTGGCAGAGCGTTGATCGGCCGGAGCTCGTGGACGAGATCGCGAAGCGCGCGCCGGGTGCCTCCGTGATGATCCAAGTCGACATCTCGAACGAACCCCAGAAGGGCGGGTGTCCGCCGGCAGACCTGTCGCGCCTGCTCGATCGGGCCCGTGAGTCGGGGCTCGTGGTCGCGGGCTTGATGGGGATCGGACCGATCGGCGAACCCGAACTCGCTCGGCCCGGCTTCGCCCGACTCCGACGGCTCGTCGACGACCACGGGCTCGAGTCGTGCTCGATGGGCATGAGCGCGGACCTCTCTGTGGCCGTCGAGGAGGGCACCACGATGGTTCGGGTCGGCACGACACTGTTCGGCCCGAGGCCGCCGCGCGGATGATCTGCCGGTTGTCGACCGGGACATTGCCGGTGACCTGGGGGGATGCCCGAAATCAGCCCCGCGCGAGAGGTAGCCTGTCGGTAAGGCAGGAGCGGTGAGCATGTTCAAGAAGGCGCTGATCTATCTGGGCCTCGGCCCGGACGAGGAATATGAGCAGTACGACGACTTCGCGCCGTCCGGCGGTGCCGCGACCGAAGAGGGTCGGCCTGTGGTTCGCGCCGTCGAGCCGCCTCCGCGTCAGGCGAGTTCCGCCGTTCGACCCTTACCCGCAACACGGTCACCGGCCAGGGTCAGCACCGTGCGCGTCGTCCCGGCTGATCCCACGCTCGAGGAGGACGAGCCCGCTCCCACGCTCGTCTCCCCCTCGCCGACGCCCGCCGAGTCCGCTGACGGCGCATCGGCGATCCGCATCGTCGACACCGCACCGACCAAGCCCTACGCGGTCACGCCCACCTCGTTCAACGAGGCGCAGGCCATCGGCGATCGCTTCAAGTCCGGACAGCCTGTGATCGTCAACCTGCAGGGCATCGAGCGGGATCTACGGCGACGTCTCGTTGACTTCGCGAGCGGCCTCTGTTACGCGCTCGGCGGGAAGATGGATCGAGTCGCCGATCAGGTGTATCTACTCATTCCGGCCGACGTCGAGGTGTCCTCCGACGACACCCGACGCGCCCTCGACTGAAGCGGGGTCGCGATCGTGACCGAGATCATCTGCAACCTCCTGCTGATCGTGTTGTTGATCTTTGTCCTTCGGGCGGTGCTCAGTTGGTTCCCGCTCGATCCGGACGGCGGCGCGGCTGTCGTCGCCGGTTTCCTCTTCATGGTGACGGACCCGGTGCTGCGCCCGCTGCGACGGGTGATCCCGCCGCTCCGCATCGGAGGCGCGGCGTTGGATCTATCATTTCTGATCGTCGTGTTCGGCATCTCGATAGCGCGTGGTGTGATCGGCTGCTGAGCCTCGTCGAGGCTCCCTGATTCGGCGGACTACGGGGTCTACGCTCGCCGCATGGACGAAGTCTCACCCTTGTTCCAGGAGATCGAGTTCCACGAGCGGCTTCGCGGCTACGACCCCGATGAGGTCGATGCATACGTGGATCGGGTGGCACGCGCGGCGGCGGTGCTTCGCGGACGGCTCATGGAGCTGCAGGAGCGCGTCGACGCGGCGGAATCTCGAGAGCGGGCTGGCGCGGCCGGATCCACGGAGAGTGAGGAAACGCTTACTCGCACGCTCGTTCTCGCGCAGCGCACTGCGGATGCGGCGATCGCCGAGGCGCAGGAGGAGGCCGATCGAGTCACCGCGGATGCCGCGACGAGCGCCCAGGCGATCCTGAGCGGCGCAGAAGCCGAAGCCCAGGTCACACTGCGCGAAGCGCAGGCCGAGGCCGCTGGGCAGCTGCGAGAGAGCGAGGATCGAGCGGCCTTCGTCTTGGCTGAGGCCGAGACAGATCGCCGTTCGATTCTGGCCGAGGCCGAATCGCTGGCCGCGCAGGCCGCCATCGATGAACGCGATCGGATTGCCGCTGAGGTTTCTGAGCTCCAGGAGTACCGAGCATTTCTCGCTGACGACATTGAGATCCTCGAGCGCCACCTCGGCGAGGAGCGCCACCAACTCACCGTGTCGCTGTCCGCGCTCACTGACCTTCTCGAGTCGCCCGATGCCTTCCGTTCGTCGCGTGCGCCGGAGACGAGTGGTGTTTCGGTCGACGAGGGCCGCTTGGAGTCGATCGCGATCGATCTGACCACCGAGCCGGCAGACAGCGCCGAGTCTCTCGACTCGCACGCTCTCGACGTCGAGCCAGAGGTCGACGCTGAGGAGACCGTCGAGACGACGGCCGACGAGGTTGTTCTCGACGAGGCCGAGATCATCGAGGCGGCGGTCGAGGAATCCGTCGAGTTGCCCGAGGTCGAGATCGCAGCCGCAGAGGAGATTTCGGGCGAAGAACCTGCCGTCGAGGACGTGGTCGATGACTTCACGATGGAGGACATCGCTGTGGAGGACGTCGCTCCAGCGGTCAACGCTGCGCAGCCCGAGTCGACCATGGTCGACGACGTGGTCGTCGCCGATCCCGATCCCGAGCCCGAACCCGTTGGTGCGCCGGTGTTTGCTCCGAGCGAATTCGACGAGTTCGACGCCTCGACGATCGATCTCGTCGCTGCTGAGGTCGACGACCTGCGCGTGCCAGAGTCCGAAGAGGTCGCCCTGTCGGAGATCGACCTCGACGGGGCCGTACTCGATGACGGTCGCACGACGTGGGCGGACGATGTCGCGTACACCACAGTCGCCGAGGCGCCGTCTGTGGCCTCCCCGCCCCGGCTCGTGACCGCCGCCGACCCCGAGTCGTCCACTCGGGCGGCGCCGGCGCCGCCGGTTGACGGCGGTCCTGCCACCGCCCCGGTGCCAACGATTCACGAGGAATCGCTCTTCAGCGATCCTGTACCCGCCGACGCGGACCCCTTCCTGTCGCAGTTGCGAGACGCTATGGAGGGTGAGGTCGTGGTGGACTCCGACGACGATGCCTTGACGGCGTTCTTCGATCAGGAGGACGACGAAGGCGATCGTTCCTGGTTCGGCCGTCGCCGCTGACCTGCTGAGCGCCCGCTGGGGGCATCCGTCCAATTTGTTGCCACCCTGCCTAGAATGCGCGCTTCGAACCGGGGTGTCGGCCTCGTTTCGCGGGGCAAGGAGCCACAACCCATGGCGACGGCGAAAAAGAGCACAAGAAAGGCAGCCAAAAAGGTCGCCGCGACGAAGCGCAGCACCAAGAAGTCCGTGAAGAAGTCTGTGAAGAAGGCCGCGGTGTCCTCGACCAAAAAGTCAACAGCCAAGAAGCCAGCGGCGAAGAAAGCTGTGAAGAAGGCGCCGGCAAAGTCCGCGTCTACAAAGAAGCCAGCGGCGAAGAAAGCTGTGAAGAAGGCGGCCAAGTCGCCATTCGGCAAGAAGTTCAACGACGAGATGAAGGAGCGCTTGACCGCGGAACGCGCCAAGTACCTCCACTCCGCCGAGGAGTACCGCGCCGAGGCCGATGCCCTCATCGAGGGTCGTGAACCGGGCGATGTGCAGTTCGACGAAGAGTCCGGTGAGGGCGACACCCTCGCCGTCGAACGCGAGCGTGACCTCGCCCTCAGCGCACAAGCGCGCGGCGCGGTCGACCAGATCGACGCGGCGCTCGATCGCATCAAGGCCGGCACCTACGGCGTGTGCGTCGCGTCCGGCCTGTCGATCCCGCAGGAACGCCTCCGTGCGATTCCGTGGGCCGCTGAGCGTGTCGAGTACAAGGTCGGGGGACTCGGGCGCCTCTGAGCCCGAGCCTCGCGGTCACCATGCGTCCGCGACTCGACGAGACCATCCCGGAAGCCCTCGCCGGCGAGCGTGTGGACCGCGTTGTCGCGCTGCTGGGCGACATGAGTCGGTCAGCGGTCGCTCGTCTGGTGGACAATGGCAGCATTCGTCTGGACCGCGCCGTCATCCGGTCGGCGTCACGCCGCGTCGAGGTGGGGGAGCGGCTGGAGGTCGAGCTTCCGGAAGCGGTCGACCCGCGGCCCGCTCCTGACGACTCGGTGGACTTCGCCGTCCGCCACGAAGACGAACACATCCTCGTAGTCGAGAAGCCTGCGGGCCTGGTGGTTCACCCGGGCGCCGGGAACGAGGCGGGCACTCTGGTCAACGGCCTGGTCGCGCGGTACCCCGACATCGCCGACGTCGGCGATGTGCATCGGCCCGGAATCGTGCACCGCCTCGATCGGGGGACATCCGGCCTACTCGTCGTCGCCCGTACCGCAGCCGCCTATGAGGAGCTCGTGCGGCAGATGTCCGCCCATGAGCCGGAACGGATCTATACCGCGCTGACGTGGGGCCATCCCGAGAACGACGGAGGCGTGATCGACGCCCCGATCGGGCGTTCGCCCCGTCATCCGACACGGATGGCTGTCAGCCAGCACGGTCGCGACGCCGTCACCCACTACGCCGTGGACCAGCGATTCGACGAACCCCGCGAGACCGCCCTGCTCACCTGCCGACTGGAGACCGGGCGCACCCACCAGATCCGGGTTCACCTGCGGGCCATCGGACACCCGGTCGTGGGCGACCGCGATTACGACGGTGGTCGACCGGGGCTCGACCCGGGTCGCCCGTTCCTTCACGCCGGCGAGCTACGCGTCGTCCATCCGGCGACCGGCGAGGAAGTGCGCGTCGTCGCCGAGCTTCCGGATGACCTGCAAGCGTGTCTGCGCGAGTGTCGCTGATCAGGCGTCGTCGAGGCTCGGCCAGGGGCTGCGACCGCCGGCCATCTCCGCGATGTCGGCCAGCGTGAACGAGTCCAGGAAGGTGCGCATGTGGTTGCCGGCCGCGCCCCAGATCGTGAGGAGCACGCACTGGCCTTCGTGGTCGCAGGCGCTATCGGTGTGAGGCTCGCCGAAGTCGCCCGCCGTGATCGGACCGTCGACGGCTCGGACGATCTCGGACAGCCGGATGCTGTCGGGTTCGCGGGCGAGCACGTAACCGCCGCCGACGCCGCGCTTCGAGCGGACGAGGCCTGCGCCCTTGAGGGCGAGGAGAATCTGCTCGAGGTAGGGCTGGGGAAGTCCCGTTCGTTCAGCGATCTCGCGCACGGACGTGGGTGCGGCTTCGGTGTGGAGCGCGAGTGAGAGCAGCGCTCGCGCCGCATAGTCTCCTCGGGTCGACACACGCATCGCTGAGAGCCTAGATCCTCGGGTGCGATTCCGACGGACTCCGATCCAGACTGAGGTACCATGGGACAACGAGCCGCGAACGAGGCGAGCGATGACGGCGGCTGACGACGTTCTGGTACTGCCGGACTACGGCGGCGACTGCCTGACCGAGATCATCCCCGCCATCCTCGGATCTCAGGAGCTCGGACCCGACTCGATCATGGATGCCGCGATCGCGGATGCGCCGGCGGTCGTCGTTCTCGTCCTCGACGGGCTCGGATGGAACCAGCTGCAGGATCGATCTTCGGTGGCGCCGACGCTGGCTGAGCTCGCCGGCGGACGGATCACCACCGTCGCGCCATCAACCACGGCAACTGCGCTCACGTCCATCAGCACAGGCACGACACCTGGCGTCCATGGCGTGGTCGGCTACCGGATCGACGTGGGCGGCGAAGTGCTCAACACGCTCCGCTGGACGACACCACGAGGTGACGCCCGAGAGCGGATCGGTCCCGGCGTGTTCCAGCCCGAGCCTGCGTTCCTCGGCCAGCGGCCGGTGGTGGTCACCATGGCCGGCTTCGAGGGAACGGGCTTCACGATGGCTCATCTCGCGGATGTGCGCCACGACGGTTGGTACACGCTGCCCGGCATTGCGGTGACGGTTCGCCAGGCCGTGGCCAGCGGCGAACCGTTCGTCTACGCGTACTACGACGGCATCGACAAGACCGCCCACGTCCATGGATTCGGCGAGCACTACGACGCCGAGCTGGCTGCGTGTGACCGGATGGTGGCGGATCTGATGATGTCGCTGCCCCGGGGTACGTCGCTCGTCATCACGGCCGACCATGGGGTCGTCGACTGTGCCGGACAGGCGGTTGCGCTCGATCCCGGGCTCACCCGCCACATCGACCGCCAGTCGGGCGAGGCGCGGTTCCGGTGGCTCCACGCAGAGCCGGGCCACGCCCGCGATCTCGTCGCGGCGGCGGCCGACGCCCACAGCGACACTGCCTGGGTCCGCAGCGTCGAGCAGGTCATCGACGAGGGCTGGTTCGGCCCGACGGTGAGCGACGACGCTCGCGGCCGGCTGGGCGATGTCGCCCTCGTCGCGAAGGAGCGCTGGTACTTCCTCGATCCCGGCGACGCCCCGCGTACGGAACTGATCGGTCGGCATGGTTCACTGACGCCCGACGAGATGTACGTCCCGCTGCTCACGTACGCGGGATGAGAGGAACCGATGACTGTGTCTGACCCTGTGCCTGATTCGACTGGGCCCGATCCGACTGTGCCTGATCCGCCCGCTCCCACGCCGGTGCCGGAGCTCCTGGACAACCCCGAGGTGCTCGAAACCACCGGCGACGAGGAGGACGTCGACGAGACGATCGATCATCCTGCGAAGGTGATGCGGATCGGCACGATGCTCAAGCAACTGCTCGAGGAGGTCCGCTCCGCGACCCTCGACGAGGCCAGTCGCGACCGGCTGCGTGAGATCTACACCACGTCCGTCGACGAGCTCGGCTCCACTCTGTCGCCGGATCTGCGTGACGAGCTGGGTCGGCTCGCGCTGCCGTTCAGCGGCAACGACGTTCCGAGCACGGCCGAGCTGCAGGTCGCGAAAGCGCAACTCGTGGGCTGGCTAGAAGGGCTCGTGCAGGGCATGCAGGCGATGCTTTTCGCCCAGCAGATGGCCGCGCAGCAGCAGCTGCAGTCCATGCGCGGTGAGCTCGGTCCGCCCGCGACCGAAGGCCCTCCACCGGCAGGCGACGAACGGCCCGGTACCTACCTCTAGCGGGGTCTGGCGCATGCCAGGTTGATACAGCTATGGTCGAATCACACGCTTGTGATTTGTCCACAACGCGTCCACAGGTCGGTCCACAACGCTCGAAACGGGGGAGTTCATGGGCGATTCGTTCACCCACCTCCACGTCCACACCGAGTATTCGATGCTCGACGGTGCCTCGCGCCTGGACGACCTCATCCACGCGGCTGCAGTGGACGGCCAACCCGCACTCGGGATCACCGATCACGGCAACATGTACGGCGTCCTCGACTTCTACCGCGGATGTCGCGACCAGGGCATCAAGCCCATCATCGGCACCGAGGTCTACCTCGCTCACGAATCGCGTGAGGAGCGCCCGAGCCGACGGGGGAAGGCCGATGACTCGGGCGGAGACACTGGTGGCGGCAAGAAGCTCTATTACCACGCGATCCTGCTCGCTGAGAACGACGTCGGTTACAAGAACCTGATCAAGCTGTCGTCGAAGGCCTTTCTGGAAGGCTTCCATTACAAGCCCAGAGCAGATTGGGAACTGCTCGACAAGTATCACGAGGGGCTGATCATCACCTCCGGGTGTCTGGGTGGCCACGTGCTGCAGAGCCTCATGCAGGGTCAAGAACAGGTCGCCCTCGAGCAAGCCGCGCGGTTCCAGGAGATCTTCGGGCGCGACAACTTCTTCATCGAAATCCAGGATCACGGCATCCCGGAGCAGCGTCAGACGAACCCGATGCTCTTGGAGATCGCGAAGAAGATCCAAGCGCCCGTCCTGGCGACCAACGACAGCCACTACACCCATCAGCACGACGCCGAAGCCCACGACGCGCTCCTGTGCGTCCAGACGGGCGCCCTGCTGAGCGACACCGACCGCTTCAAGTTCCACGGTGACCAGCACTACCTGAAGTCCGCGGGCGAGATGCGCCGCTTGTTCGACGAGGTGCCCTCGGCGTGTGACAACTCGCTGTGGATCGCGGAGCGGGCCGACGTCACGATCGAATTCGGCCAACCGCAGTTGCCGGAGTTCCCTCTCCCGGAGGGTTTCATGACCGACACCGACTACCTGCGGCACCTCACCTACGAAGGGGCCAAAAAGCGGTGGGGTCAGACGCTGTCCCCGGAGATCACCGACCGGCTCGACTACGAGCTCGGTGTGATCGACAGCATGGGCTTCTCGGCGTACTTCCTGATCACCTGGGACCTGATCAAGTTCGCCCGTGACCGAGACATCCGGGTCGGACCAGGTCGTGGATCGGCCGCAGGGTGCGCCGTCGCCTACACGCTCTGGATTACCGATCTCGACCCGATCAAGTACGACCTGCTGTTCGAACGCTTCCTCAACCCGTCGCGTGTGTCGATGCCCGACATCGACATGGACTTCGACACCCGCTACCGCGACAACATGATCCGCTACGCGGCCGACAAGTACGGCCGCGACAACGTCGCCCAGATCGTCACCTTCTCGCAGATCAAGGCGCGCGCCGCTGTGCGCGACGCCGCCCGTGTGCTCGGCTACCCCTACGCCGTGGGCGACAAGGTGGCGAAGGCGATGCCGCCGCTGATCATGGGTCGCGACACGCCGCTCAAGTACTGCTTCGAGGAGCACCCGAAGTACATGGACGGCTACAACGCCGCCGGCGAGCTACGAGACATGGTGTCGTCCGATGCCGACATCGGTCGGGTCGTCGAGGTCGCCAAGGGGCTTGAAGGCATGCGGCGCCAGGACGGCATCCATGCCGCGGCGGTGGTGATCACCAACGAACCGCTCACCGAGTACCTGCCGATCCAGCGCAAGCCGGAGGCGGGCAAAACCATCGAAGAAGCGCCGGTGGTCACCCAATACGAGATGCACGGGGTGGAGGACCTCGGGCTGCTCAAGATGGACTTCCTCGGCCTGCGAAACCTCGATGTCATCTCGGACTGCCTCGAGTTGATGCAGGAAACGCAGGGTGTCGAGCTCGACATCGATGCGGTGGACCTCGAGGACGGGCCGACGTTCGATCTGCTGAAGGCGGGCAACACCATCGGCGTGTTCCAGCTGGAGTCCGGCCCCATGCGGTCCCTGATCCGGTCGCTGGCCCCCGACTCCTTCGACGACGTCGCCGCGCTCGTCGCGCTCTATCGGCCCGGGCCGATGGCGGCGAACATGCACAACGACTACGCCGATCGCAAGAACGGTCGGCAGGACATCTCGTTCATCCACGACGACGCCCGCGAGATCTTGGGCGACACCTACGGCCTGATGATCTATCAGGAGAGCGTCATGCGGATGGCGCAGAAGTTCGCCGGCTACTCGCTCGCCGAAGCGGACTCGTTACGCAAGGCGATGGGCAAGAAGATCCGTGAAGCGATGGAGAAGGAGCGTGAGAAGTTCGTCACCGGCGTCATCGACAACGGCTACGAAGAGCGTCTGGCGACGGAGATGTTCGACATCATCGCCCAGTTCGCCGACTACGCATTCAACAAGTCCCACTCCTACGGCTATGGCTACGTCGCCTACCAAATCGCCTACCTGAAGGCGAACTTCCCGGTCGAGTACCTGTCGGCGCTACTCACGAGCGTCAAGACGAAGCTGGAGTCAGCCGCCGTCTACCTCAACGAGTGCCGGCTCATGGGCATCGAGGTCGAGGTGCCCGACATCAACCGCTCGGAGTCCGACTTCACGCCGGTGCCGGATCTTGATCCGGACGCCACCAGCCCGGGCAACATCGTCTTCGGCCTCTCTGCCATCCGCAACGTGGGTGTCGGCTTCGTCGAGAAGGTGCTCGAGGAGCGCAACGCCAACGGACCGTTCGAGTCGTTCGTCGACTTCGTGGAGCGCGTCGATCTCGAGGCGCTCAACAAGCGCACGATCGAGTCGTTGATCAAGGGCGGCGCGTTCGACTCGCTGGGTCATGCCCGCAAGGGGCTGCTCCAGGTCCACGAGCAGATCATCGATCTCACGGTGCAACGCCGCAAAGAGCACGACATGGGCGTCATGTCGCTCTTCGGCGAGTTGGATGACGGGCCAAGCTTCGACGAGCGCCCGACGGTGTCCGACGTCGAGTTCGACAAGATGCCGAAGCTCGCCCACGAGAAGGAAATGCTCGGTCTCTACATCTCCGATCATCCGCTGCTCGGCTTCCAGCAGCACGTGCGGCGCAAGGCCGACTGCGCGGTGGCCGAACTCGCCGACGCCGAAGACGGGGCGATCAAGAAGGTCGGTGGCGTGATCACCAATCTCCAGCGCAAGTGGACGCGCAAAGGCGACCTCATGGCGGTCTTCGAGCTCGAGGACCTCGAAGGCACCGTCGAGGTCATGGTGTTCCCTCGCACGATGCAGGAGCACGGTCCCAAGTTGGAGGACGACACGATCGTGCTCATTCGCGGGCGTCTGGAGAACTCCGACGACCTGCCGAAGATGTTTGCCCAGGACATCGAGATCATCGAGGACCTGTCCGACAACCAGCCGGTCCGCGTGAAGTTTCCTCCCGACAGCGGCGACGACGGTCAACTGGCCGAACTTAAGTCGATCCTTGCCGCCCATCCCGGCGACTCGCCGGTCGAAATCCACCTCAGCGACCGCCGGGTCATTCGGCTGCCGGAGGAGTATGCGGTCAACAACGCGAACGGCGTTGTGGCCGAGCTACGGGTGCTTCTCGGCCCCGATGCGATCCTCGTCTGAGGCCCCCGCGACAAGAAATCGCGTAGGGATGCGACGCGTTCACGCGGTGTGAGGTTGCGAATCGGCCTCGAACCCTGAAAACTGTATGGGCCCGGTCGAGCGGTCGGGGAGTACCAGATTCACGTATGTGGGGGCCGGCAGCCGATGGCAATCGAAGTCGAGACGAAGGACTGCACGGCGGTCAGCGATGCCGAACTGGCGGAGATGGCAGATCTCTGTGCCGAGTCGCCCAACGCATTTGAGGTCGGGCTGCTGTCGAAGCAGTGCGAAGAGTGGGTCCTCGTGACCGTCGCGAGCGAGGGTGGCAAGATCCGCGGATTCTCGTTCTGCACGCTCGAGCGCATCGGTGGCACGCCGAGCCTCCTCATCGGTGCCGGACACATCTGCCGCACGACCAAGCGCGACACCGTGCTGCGAGCGATAATGTCCGACCAGCTCCGACGCAGTGTTCTTGCGTTCCCCGACGAAGACGTCCTCGTCGGCACCCAAATCAACGATGCGGGTGCGTTCGAGGCCTACAAGGCGCTCGACGACATCGTTCCCCGGCCCGGCCACAAGGCATCCGGTGAGGAGCGAGCATGGGGCCGTCGCCTCGTGAAGCGCTTCGGCATCGATGCCGGCACCTACGAAGATCGCGAGTTCACGGTCCGAGGCGATGGCGCTCCCGCGGTCGTCCTCGACCATGCCAGCTCGAAGCCCGAGAAGATCGACGCCGATGTCGCTGCGCAGCTCGACGGCCTCGACATAGCGGCCGGCGACACGCTGATCGCGTTCGGCTGGGCCATGGCCGAGGATCTCGAGAAGCTCCTCTGAGCGGAGCGTCCTGACCGACGACTCCTTCGCCGACGTCGTTCGCCGCCGGCGGATGACCCGGGCGTTCCTCGGTACGCCAATCGAGCCCGGCGTGATCGACGCCATTCTCGACCGCGCTCGGCGGGCGCCGTCGGCGGGTAACACCGGTTCCATCGAATTCTTGGTCCTCGAGGGTCCCGAACAGATCGCCTCGTACTGGGACACCACGTTGCCGATCGAACGGCGGGCGACGTTCCCTTGGCCTCGGCTGCTCGACGCGCCCGTGCTGGTGGTGCCGTGGGTGGACCCGGCCGGCTACGTCGAGCGTTACGCGGAGGCCGACAAGGCCCACACCGGCCTCGGCACAGCTGACGACGCATGGCCCGTGCCGTACTGGTTCGTCGACGGCGGCGCCGCGGTGATGGCGCTGCTTCTCGAGGTGGAGGCCCGCTCGCTCGGCGCGCTGCTGTTCGGGCTCTTCGGCCACGAAGACGCCGTTCGCTCCCGCTTCGACATCCCCGCCGGCCGCCGCGCCGTCGGCACGATCGCCATCGGCCACCCCGCGCCCGACCGCCCATCGGCCTCGGCGTCGCGCCCCCGGGGCCCCCTCGACGAGATCATCCACCGCCGCCGTTGGTAGGTCAGACCTGGTGACGGTGAACGCCGGGGCGGGTTGGTGGGATCGGGAACGGCGACGTTACGCTCGGATCTGTTCCCCAACTCCCCACTCGGAGGCATCGATGGCCGCCAAAAAGGCCGCAAAACGTCCCGCCAAGAAGTCGGCGGCGAAGAAGCCCGCCAGGAAGAAGGCGACGAAGCAGATTCCGCTCGTCGAATACCTGCGCCTGGGGGAGCGGCCCTATCTGTCCGCCAACGAGTGCAAGAGCTGTGGTGCTCGGTACTTCGACCGGCGCAACGCCTGCGCGAGTTGCGGCAGGCAGGAGTTCAAGAAGGCTCGCGTTCGCAACGGCGCCAAGCTGAAGGCGTTCACCATCGTGCACCGTGCTGCCCCCGGTATTCCGGCGCCGTACGTGTCGGCGATCGTGGAGACCGACGATGGCACCACCGTGCGTTCCAACGTGGTCAACTGTGATCCCACTCCCGAGACCGTCAACCTCGGTATGAAGCTGAAGCTCACCACCTATCCGATCGGCAAGGACGACGAGGGCACTGAAGCCGTCGCGTTCGGCTACGAGCCGGTCTGACGAGACCGGTCCTGAAAGGCAGAACAGACATGGCAGCAAAGAAGTCCCCGACAAAGAAGAAGACAGTGTCTAAAAGGACGCAGCCGAAGAAGACACAGCCGAAGAAGCCCGCCGCAAAGAAGAAGACCGCGGCGAGCAAGATCGACGACAACAGCGTGTGGCTGATCGGCACCGACATGACGGCCTTCGGTCGTTACCCGGATCAGGATCTCGTCGACCTCGGCGCCCAGGTGGCGATGAATGCGATGGCCGACGGTGGCGTCACGATCCAGGACATGGACGTGCTGGGCGCCGGCACCCTGTTCCAGGCGAGCACCGGCTACGGCCAGCGTCTTCAGAAGCAGATCGGCCAGACGGGCAGCCCGGTCTTCAACGTTTCCAACGCATGCGCGACTGGGGCCACCGCGATTCGCACGGTCTATCTCTCGATCAAGGCCGGCGAGGCCGACATGGGCCTTGCCGTCGGCGCTGAGCAGATGGGCAAGATGGGGCTGCTGGGCGGCGCTGGTTCGAAGAAGGAGAAGAACGTCTACGAACCGAGCGGCCGAGAAGGCGCGGTCACGGGAACGGACGGATACCTCGGTACCGCCGGCATGCCCGGCGTCTTCGCCCAGGCCGGCATGGAGTACGCCAACGACTACGACGGCGTCGGCTTCGAGCAGTTCGCCAAGGTGGCCTACAAGAACCACCTCCATTCCACGCTGAACCCGCTGGCGCAGTACCGCAAGGAGTTCTCGATGGAGGAGATCATGGGTGCGCCCACGATGTCCTACCCGAACACTCTGCTGATGTGCTGCCCCACTGGTGACGGTGCCGCGGCTGCGGTGCTCGTCTCCGGCGAGCGGCTCAAGAGCATGCCGAAGAAGGTCCAGAAGCGGGCCGTGAAGATCTCGGCTTCGGTGCTGACCTCGGACCCGTACACGGAGTCCGCCCAGGTACAGCCCGACGTGAACACGCTGACGCAGAACGCCGCCGCGCAGGCCTACGAGACTGCGGGTGTCGATCCGAAGGACCTCGACTTGGTGGAGCTGCACGACTGCTTCGCCACGGCCGAGCTCATCCACTACGACAACCTCGGCCTGTGTGAGAAGGGTGGTGCCGGCGACTTCATCGACTCCGGCGCCCCGTTCCGCGACGGCGCGACCCCGGTCAACGTGTCGGGCGGTCTGATCTCGAAGGGCCACCCGATCGGTGCAACTGGCGTCGCGAACGTCTACGAGGTCGCCACCCACCTTCGCGGTGAAGCCGGTGATCGTCAGATCAAGGGTGCCAAGGTCGGCTTGGCCCACGTGATCGGCCTCGGATCGGCGTGCGGCGTGCATGTCATGGAGAAGTCCGGTCTCTGATCATCGGCCTCGCACGGGTCGTCTGATCCGGTGAACGATTCGCAACGGGCACGGTCCGGCTCCGATGGGGTCTGGGTCCGTGCCCGTGGCGCGTATGTGGCCCTGCTCGGCGATGAGGACCCTGCTGCCGCCGCGCTGGCGACGGGTGCGGTGGATCTTCGGCCCGGCCACTCGGACGAGGTCCCTGACTCGGCGGCTGCAACCCTCGTCTCCGGCCCCGACGATCTTGCCGAACTGCGCGAGATCGTCGAGTCGGCCACCGGTGTCGGCACATGGCCGAGGTCGTCGGCCACGGACGGCGAGATCATCACGGTCGAGCTACGGCTGGAGCGTCCGGCCGCGCTTCTCGGCCTCCTCCTGGCTATGGAAGGCGTCATCGAGCGGCGCAGCCCGTGGGGTCGGTGGCGGACGATGGTCGACACGATGGCGGCACGGGTCCAGGAACTGGATGTCGTGACGATCGACAACCGACTTCGAAAGTCGCTCGACGACTGATCGCTACCCCTACAGTTCCGTCGCACCTCTGGAGGAGGCCTGTGGATCTGTCGACGGTGATGGTCAACGTGGCGTACGCGATCTACGTCGGCTCGACGTTCTTTCGCGATATCTTCCGCCTTCGGCTGATGCTGATTGCCGCGAGCGTGGCCTTCCTCGTTTGGGGAGTAGCCGACGACAACCTGAGCGTGGTGCTCTGGAATGTCGCGTTCGGCGGATTCAGCGCCATCCAGGTGCTCCGGCTGCTTCGCGTCCGCCGTGCCGTGACGCTGTCGGAGCTGGAGACGAAGATCCGCGCGGACCGGTTCTCGGCGATGAGCAACCACGACTTTCTGCCTTCTGGGAGATGGGGGTGATCGGCGAGGTGATCGACGAGCGGCTGTCGGTCGAGGGTGAACATCACGGACGGCTCCTGCTCGTCACCAGCGGCTCGGTGTCCGTGCAACGCGTCGGGAAGGAGCTGCGTCAGTGTGGTGTCGGTGACTTCGTCGGCGAGATGAGCTTGCTCAGCGACGAGCGCCGATGCGATCGCCGATGGGCGGGTCACGTATCGGGAATGGACCCATGAGCGAATAAGTGGTCTTGCGCGGTCGGAGCCTGCACTCTCGGCGTCGATTCGGGCCGCGTCGGCCGGCGGGCTGACGCGAAAGTTCGGCATCGACCGCTAGCCGGGTCACCATGGAAAATCCCTCTCGCGCGATGCGCGCGGGCCCCCGATCGCTCGTCTAGGTTCGACGTAGTGACGCTACGCATCGACGTGACCGCCGCCGACGATCCGGAGGGCGCCCAGGTGCTTGCTGCGGCTCCGCTCGTCGGCGTGGCGACGCTCACCGGCTGCCGCGTGTCGCGGGTGTACCACGTGGCCGGCGAGATCAGTGCCGACGAGATCGACCGCCTCTGCGCGGAGGTCCTCGTGGATCCCGTCGTCGATCGGCATTCGATCGGTGATCCCCCCGCGTCAGTCGGGCGAGCGGTGGAGGTCGCGCCGATGGCGGGCGTCACCGATGCCGACGCTCGTGAGCTGGAGCGAGCTGCGAGCCAGCTCGGACTGGCCGAGATCCAGGTGTCCACCGCTCGTCGCTACGACCTCGAGGGCGACATCGACGAGACCGCTGTGGCCACGATCACGCGCCGACTTCTCGCGAACGACACGATCGAGCGGTCCGTGGAGGGCGCGCTCGAGCCGATCTTCGCGGGCGAGGCAAGCGTCGATGCCAGCGTCGACCTCGTGCCGCTCGCGTCTCTCTCGGACGACGAACTCGAGGCGCTCAGCCGCGATCGTGTCCTCTCGCTCGACGTCAACGAGATGCGGGTCATCCAAGCGCACTTCGCAGGTGAAGACCGGCCGCCCACGGACGCCGAGTTGGAGACGCTGGCGCAGACGTGGTCCGAGCACTGTGTGCACAAGACGTTCCGGGCTCGCATCGAGCTGACCCACACCGCGGCCGATGGCACCGTGACGGTCACCGAACACGACGGCCTGCTGCCTGCGCTACGCGAGGTCACCGAGGAGCTCGACCCCTGGTGGCTCCGCAGCGCGTTCGTGGACGACGCCGGGATCATCGCGTTCGATGAGGACTTCGATCTCGCGTTCAAGGTGGAGACTCACAACCACCCCTCGGCGCTCGAGCCGTTCGGCGGCGCGAACACCGGCGTGGGTGGGGTGGTGCGCGACATTCTCGGGGTCTCCGCCCGACCGATTGCGTGCACCGACGTGCTCTGCTTCGGGCCGAGCGACCTGCCGGACGATCGGCTTCCCACCGGCGTCCTGCATCCGCGACGCATCCGCGACGGCGTGGTGGCCGGGATTGGCGACTACGGGAACAAGCTTGGCCTCCCTACCGTCAACGGTGCCGTGATCTACCACGAGGGCTACGTCGGCAATCCGCTCGTCTACTGCGGTGCGCTCGGCCTTCTCCCCGCGGGATCGCATCCGACCGAAGCACACATCGGCGACCGCGTGATCTCGATCGGTGGCCGGGTCGGCCGCGACGGCATCCACGGCGCGACGTTCTCCTCCGCCGGCATGGACGCATCCACGGTGGACTCTGTGGGTTCGGCGGTCCAGATCGGTGACCCGATAACCGAAAAGGGGTGCATCGAGGTTGTGGAGCGAGCTCGCGACGCCCGGCTCTACACGGCGATCACCGACTGCGGAGCCGGAGGCTTCTCGAGTGCGGTCGGCGAAATGGGGGAGGACCTCGGCGTCGAGATCGATCTCGCTGGTGTGCCGCTGAAGTATCCGGGTCTGCAGCCCTGGGAGATCTGGCTGTCCGAAGCGCAGGAGCGGATCGTGATGGCGGTTCCGCCGGACAAGCTCCCCGCGCTGCAGACACTCTGCGACGACTGGGACGTGGAGCTCACCGACCTCGGTCACTTCACCGGCGATGAGCGCCTCCGCGTCGGCTACGAGGGTCTCTCGGTTGTCGACATGCCGATGGCATTCCTGCACGACGGACTACCGCGGCGCGACATGGTCGGTGCGTGGTCGGACGTCGCTCCTGTCGCTCCTGTCGCCCACACGCCCGACGCGAAGCTGGTTCTCGCCTTGCTCGCGCACCCCGACGTGGCCTCCAAAGAGGACATCGTCCGCCGCTATGACCACGAGGTGCGCGGCGGCACCATCGTGCGGCCCTACGTGGGCCCCGAGGCCGATGGCCCCGCCGACGCCGCAGTGATCAAGCCGCTCGGAACCGGCCATAACACCATCGCAGCCGTCCTGAGCAATGGCATCTGCCCCCGGGTCGGCTTCCACGACCCTTGGGCGATGGCGCTTCTCGCCATAGATGAGGCTGTCCGGAACCTCGTAGCCGTCGGGGGCGATCCGGATCGGGTCGCGGTTCTCGACAACTTCTGTTGGGGAGATCCCACGAAGCCCGACCGGCTGGGCGGGCTCATTCGGGCGGTGCAGGGCTGCACGGACGGAGCTCGGCGCTATGCGATGCCGTTCATCTCCGGCAAGGACAGCCTCTTCAACGAGTTCGACGGCCAGGCGATCCCGGGTACGTTGCTCATCTCCGCCGTCGGGCTCGTGCCCGACATGGCGCACGCGATCAACAGTGCGGGCATGCATCCCGGCGATGATCTGTGGCTCGTGGGTCGCGGCGGCGCTGCCCTCGGCGGGTCTCTGGTGGACGCGGTGCTGGACCTCGGCGCGACCGAGGTACCGCAGCCGCTCGACGACCCGTTGCCGCGCTACCGAGCCCTCCACGCGGCCATCAGCGGTGGACTGATCACCGCGGCGCACGACTGCAGCGACGGCGGCGTGGCCGTCGCCATTGCCGAGATGGCAATCGCCGCCCGCGCCGGTGTTCACGTGACGGTTCCAGCCGACGGGCTCGACCCACTCGGCGCGCTCACCAATGAGGCGCCGGGCCGACTGGTGGTCGCGGCCAGTCCCTCCGATCGCGATGCCGTCGCCGCGGCGCTGGGGTCCTTCGGTCGCCGCGTCGGCGAAGTGATGGATGACGACCGGATCGCCATGCGCGTCCCCGACGCCGATGACGCTGCCGCGGGCTTGGACCAGGCGAGCCACACGATCATCGAGGTGTCGATCGCCGACGCACTCGCCGCGTTCACGGGGGGCGACGCATGAGCGCCCCACCGATCCTCATCCCTCACGCGTCCGGCACGAACCGCGACGGCGAGGCAGCTCAGGCCGTCGAGCTCGCGGGTGGTGACCCCCGCATCGTTCACATCAACGAACTCCGTCGCGGGGATGTGGCGTTCGCCGATCATGCCGCGGTCCTGCTTCCGGGCGGGTTCTCGTACGGCGATGCGCTCGGCGCCGGCGGTCGTCTCGCGCTCGAACTGCGGACCTGGTTCGGCGAGGAGCTCGCCGCCACCGTGGCAGCTGGAAAGCCCCTCTTGGGGATCTGCAACGGCTTCCAGGTTCTCGTGAAGGCGGGGCTGCTCCCTGGGCCGATGTCCGCGCCACGCGAGGTGACGCTCACCGAGAACGCTCGGGGTCGCTTCGAGTGCCGCTGGGTGACGCTGCGGGTCGATGTCGGCACGCCGAGTTGGCTCAGTGCCGCCCACGGGGCGCTGATCCGGTGCCCGGTCGCCCATGGCGAGGGCCGCATCGCGGTCGCGGATCCACGCGTCACCCAAGAGATCGAGGATCGCGGGCTCGTGGCGTTTCGCTACATGCATACCGGTGCAGCGCCGCTCGAGGACCCGCTCAAGCCGGCCGATGGTGCGTATCCGGCCAACCCCAACGGCAGCGTGAACGACATCGCGGGCCTCTGCGATGCCCCCGGTGCAGTCGTCGGGCTGATGCCGCACCCGGAGGACCACGTCCTGTCGTGGCAACGCCCGTCCGGTCCGGAGGAGGGCGCCGGCCTCCCCGTGTTCGAGGCGTTCGTCGGAGCCGCGCGGTGACCGTGGACCTCGCCCCGGCGTTCGCGACGCCGTTCGATGGCATCGACGCGGCCGCGGTCGCCGATGCCGGGCCGATGACCCGTGGCAAGGTGCGCGACATCGTGGATCTCGGCGACACGCTCGCCCTGATCGCGACGGACCGCATCTCCGCATTCGACCGCGTTCTCGGGACTGTGCCGTACCGCGGGCAGGTACTCAACGAGCTCGCTGCTTGGTGGTTCGAGCGAATCGCCGACATCGTCGCCGGCCACGTCGTCGCCGTGCCCGACGCTAACGTCACCATCGGTCGCAAGTGCGCCACCCTGCCCGTCGAGGTGGTGGTGCGGGGTCGGCTCTCCGGATCCACATCGACGGCGCTGTGGACCGGCTATGCGCAGGGGTGCCGTGAGATCTACGGGATCACCTTCCCGGATGGCATGGCGAAGAACGATGCCCTGCCTGAGCCGATCATTACGCCCACGACCAAGGCTGAGCAGGGCGGTCACGACGAGCCGATCACCGAGCTCGAGATCGTGGAGCAGGGGCTCGTGGACGCCGAGCGGTGGGACGAGGTACGGACCGCTGCTCTCGCGCTCTTCGCCCGCGGCGAGGAACTCGCGGCCGAGTCGGGTCTGGTCCTCGTCGACACGAAGTACGAGTTCGGGATCGACCCTGAGGGCCAGCTCACGATCATCGACGAAGTGCACACTCCAGACAGCTCCCGCTACTGGCGGGCGGCCTCGGTCGATGAGCGTCTTGGGGCCGGCCTCGAGCCGGAGAACCTGGACAAGGAAGCAGTGCGCCTCGTGTATGCGGAGCGCGGGTACACCGGCGACGTTGAACCGCCGCCACTCGATCGCCCGCTGGCCGAGCTGGCCGCCGAGGTCTACCAAGAGGCGTTCACCGCGCTCACCGGCGAAGCCCTGAAGCCGGCGCCCTATCCCGCGGCGCCACGGGTCGTCGACGCGATCCGAGCGGCGGCATCGTGATCCGGATTCATCCCCCGCGGGTGCCGTTCGCCGCGCGAGGATGCACACTGGTCGGGAGCTCGGGGAGGACGACCGCGTGAGTGACGATCCGCTCGTCGGCGTGATCATGGGCAGCGACTCCGATTGGGAGACGATGCAACTCGCTGCCGACACCCTCGGCGACTTCGGCGTGGCCTACGAGGCCCGCGTCGTCTCGGCCCATCGCACGCCGGATCTGATGGTCGAGTACGCGGAAGCCGCCGAGACGCGCGGACTCCAGGTGATCATCGCCGGCGCCGGTGGCGCGGCCCATCTGCCGGGCATGGTGGCCGGCCACACGATCGTTCCGGTGATCGGCGTGCCGATCAAGAGCCGCGCCCTCAACGGGATGGACTCCCTCCTCTCGATTGTCCAGATGCCGGGCGGCGTCCCGGTGGCAACGATGGCGATCGGGCCGGCGGGCGCAACCAACGCGGGGTTAATGGCGGTGGCCGTGCTGGCCCGCCACGACGACGCGCTGGCCGATGCGCTTCACTCCTACCGCGCTCAGCGAAATGCCCAAGTTCGCTCGATCGAGCTGGACCACTGACGATGGCGCCGCTACTCCCCGGATCTACGATCGGTGTGGTGGGTGGCGGACAGCTCGGGCGGATGCTGACACAGTCGGCGCATCAGCACGGATACCGGGTGGCTGTGTTCACCGGTGGGGCAAAGGACAGCCCTGCGGGCCGGATCGCCGAGATTGAGGTCGCCGCCCCGTTTGATGATGAGACAGCGCTGGCACGTTTCTTTGCCGAAGCCGACGTGGTCACCTGGGAGTTCGAGAACGTCGACCCGGCTCTGGGCACGGCGGCCGAAGAGGCCGGCCTCGCTGTGCGGCCCTCCGGGGCGATCATCGAGGCCGCTCAGGACCGAGAGAAGGAGAAGCGAGCGCTCGAGTCGGCAGGCGTGGGCGTGGCGCCGTGGCGGAGCGCGACCACCGCAGACGAGCTCCGCCGGGCCGTGACCGAGCTCGGAGTGCCCGTGATCGCCAAGTCGGCGCGCTTCGGCTACGACGGCAAGGGGCAGGTCAGGATCGACGATGCGGCTGAGGTGGACGCCGCGTGGGTACGGCTCGAGGGAGCCCGCCTCGTGGTCGAATCGGTGATCGAGTTCGAACGTGAGCTGTCGGTCATCATCGCCCGGAGCGCGGATGGCGACATCGCGGATCACGGGGTCATGGAGAACGACCACGTCCACCACATCCTCGACACCACGATGACCCCACCGCGCCTTCCGGCGGAGCGGATCGAGGAAGCTCGTGCGCTTGCACGCAGCGTTGCGAAGGGATGGGGCCTCGTCGGCGTGCTCTGCGTGGAGATCTTCGACACCGGCACCCGGATGCTCGTGAACGAGGTCGCGCCGCGGCCACACAATTCCGGCCACTGCACGATCGAGGCCGCCGCTGCGAGTCAGTTCGAGCAGCAGCTCCGAGCAGCCTGCGGGCTTCCGCTCGGCGATGGTTCCTGTCGGCCGGCGGCGATGGTTCAGCTGCTCGGCGACCTCTGGGACGATGGCGAACCGGCGTGGGCGGACGCTCTCGCGGACCCTGCCGTTCACCTTCATCTCTACGGCAAGGCCGATGCCTGGCCGGGCCGCAAGATGGGCCACATCACCTGTGTGGGCGACGATGCCGACCAGGCATTACAACAAGCTCTTGATGCGCGTACTGCGCTTTCCGGACGGTGATTCTGCGTGTTTCCGCTAGGTGACGACCTCCACGAAGAATGCGGGGTGGTCGGTATTCATGCCCCTGGGCAAGATGCCGCCCGACTCGCGTTCTTTGCGCTCTACACGCTGCAACACCGCGGTCAGGAGGCGGCCGGCATCGTCACCAGTGACGACGGCGTCGCCCACATCCACAAGGGGCAAGGCCTCGTTGCCAGCGTGTTCAACGAGGAGAACCTCTCGACGCTGCCGGGCGACCTGGCGATCGGTCACAACCGCTATTCGACCACCGGTGGGTCCGGGCTACGCAATGCCCAGCCCCAGGTCATCGAGACCATCGAAGGCCCGCTCGGCGTCGCTCACAACGGCAACCTGGTCAATGCCCACATGTTGCGCCGGGAGCTGCTCGAGCGCGGCGTCGGCCTGCAGACGTCGAGCGACACCGAGGTGATGGTGCACCTGCTCACCGGCGCGGGCGGCGATTGGATGAGCCGCATCAAGGTCCTGATGAGCCGGGCCGAGGGAGCGTTCGCGCTCACCATTCTCACCCGTGATGCCGTCTACGGCGTCCGCGATCCGTGGGGGTTCCGTCCGCTCGTCATCGGCGAGATCGAGTCCGGCTACGTCCTGGCCTCTGAGACCTGTGCGTTCTCGGCTATCGGCGCCACGTTCCTGCGCGAGGTCGAGCCCGGCGAGATCGTTCGCATCGACGACAACGGCCTCCGCATCGAACAGGGCGCGGTGCCGAAGCAGAAGGCCTTCTGCACCTTCGAGCAGATCTACTTCTCACGGCCCGACTCCATGCATGACGGGCAGCTCGTCCACTCCACCCGTCAGCGGCTCGGACGAGAGCTCGCCCGAGAAGCACCAGTCGAGGCGGACCTGGTCTGCCCCGTGCCGGACTCCGGCACGCCTCATGCCGTCGGTTTCGCCCAGGAGTCGGGCATTCCCTACACGGAGGGGCTGATCAAGAACCGCTATGTGGGTCGGACGTTCATCGAGCCAACCCAGCAGCTTCGCGACGCCGGCGTGGCCATGAAGTTCAACCCACTGGGCGACAACCTCTTCGGCAAGCGCGTGGTGATGGTCGACGACTCGATCGTGCGAGGCACGACATCGGGCCCGCTCGTGCAGATGTTGCGCGATGCCGGAGCCGCTGAGGTTCACGTGCGGGTCGCGTGTCCGGCAATTACTGACCCCTGCTACATGGGCGTCGACATGGCGTCGCAAGACGAGCTGATCGCCGCGACCAAGAGCGTGGACGAGATCTGCGAGCACATCGGCGCGGATTCACTCGCATTCCTGTCGATCGAAGCGCTCATGCGGGGCCTCGAGGCCGATGAGGGCTACTGCAACGCCTGCTTCACCGGGTCCTACCCGTTCGAGTCCGAGCGCTTCGTCCAGCTGCAGTTGAAGACGAAGGAACAGTTCGCCCAGGTGTGGGGCGACTGAGGTGGGCCGCCGCGTCCTCGTGATCGGCGGTGGAGGCCGCGAGCACGCGCTCGCCTGGACGCTGGCCCGTTCGTCGCAGGTCGACGAGATCCTCGTCGCACCTGGCAATGCCGGCACCGCCACGGAGCCCCGTTGCCGCAACGTCGCCGTCGCAGCGACGGACATCGAGGGCATCCTTTCGCTCGTCGCCGACGAGGAGATCGATCTCGTGGTCGTCGGGCCTGAGGACCCACTCGTGGCGGGCGTGGTCGACCGTCTCGCCGAAGCCGGCGTGCGGGCATTCGGGCCGAGTGCCGCCGCCGCACAGCTCGAGGGTTCCAAGTCGCATTGCAAGGACTTCCTCGTGCGTCATGGGATCCCGACCGGCGCCGCCGCCACCTTCACCGATGTCGACGAGGCCCTTGCCCATCTTCGGTCTCTGCCCGCTGTCCCGGTCATCAAGGCCAGCGGCCTCGCCGCGGGAAAGGGTGTGATCGTCGCAGAGACCGAGGAAGAGGCCGCCCAAGCCATTCGCGAGATCCTCCTGGATGGCCGCTTTGGATCGGCGGGTGATGAGGTGCTGCTCGAGGAGCGGCTCCACGGTCCGGAAGTGTCGATCCTTGCGTTCTGTGACGGGCTCGACTTCCATGTCATGCCGGCTGCCCAGGACCACAAGCGGCTGGGTGAGGGCGACATGGGCCCCAACACCGGTGGCATGGGGGCATTCCACCCGTCACCGATCGCCGACGATGCGCTGCTCGAACAGGTCGGCAAAGAGGTGATCGCGCCCACGCTGCAAGCAATGCTCGACGAGGGACGGCCCTACCGCGGGGTGCTCTACGCCGGCATGATGCTGTCGGCCGATGGCCCCAAGGTCATCGAGTTCAACTGCCGCTTCGGCGACCCAGAGACCCAGGTGGTGCTTCCCCTCCTGGCCAGCGACATCGTCGATGTCATCGATGCCTGCATCGACGGAACGCTGGGCGACACCGAAGTCCAATGGGCTGACCGCGCCGCCGTCACCGTCGTGATGGCCAGCGAGGGTTACCCTGTGTCGAGTTCGGCGCCCACGGCGATCTCAGGACTGGATGATGCCGGCGACGGGAACCGCGTGGTGTTCCACGCCGGCACCGCCATGGCCGACGGAGTTCCTCACACGGCCGGAGGACGCGTCCTCGCCGTCACCGCGGTTCGCTACACGCTCGCCGCCGCAGCCGACGCAGCCCACGAAGGCGTCGCGCGAGTGAACTTCGCGGGCGCACAACACCGCGACGACATCGCCAGGGCGACGGCAGAGGTGACCCGATGACCTCGTATCGCGATGCCGGCGTCGACATCGATGCCGGAAACCGCACCGTCGAACTGCTCGGTGAGGTCGTCAAGGGGACCAACACCGCCGAAGTGCTGTCTGAACTGGGCGCGTTCGGTGGGCTGTTCGCGGCCGACAACCTCGGTCCCGGCAAGGTGCTCGTCGCCTCCACCGACGGCGTCGGGACGAAGGTCGAGCTCGCCGCACGTCACGGAGCCTGGCGCGGCGTCGGGGCTGATCTCGTGAATCACTGTGTGGACGACATCCTCGTGCAGGGTGCTCGGCCGCTGTTCTTCCTCGACTACATCGCGACAGCCTCGCTGGTGCCGGAGATCGTTGCGGAGGTCGTCACCGGCATGGCCGAGGCCTGCCAGGCGGTCGGCTGCGCGCTTCTTGGAGGGGAGACGGCCGAGATGCCCGGCGTCTACATGCCGGGCGCCGTCGACATCGCGGGGACGATCGTCGGCGTTGCCGAGCGTGACCGGCTGTGGCCCAGCACCGACGATCTTGCCGAAGGCGACCTGCTTGTCGGGCTGGCCAGTCGGAGCCCCCACACCAACGGCTACTCGCTCATACGGCTGCTGCTCGAAGACAACGAACCCACAGCCGAGATGCTGGAGTGGCTGCTCACGCCGCACATGCCATACATCTCCGAGGTCGATGCGCTGACGGCCGCCGGGGTCGACATCCTCGCGCTCGCGCACATCACCGGTGGTGGCCTCTTCGAGAACGTCCCCCGCGTGCTGCCTGACAATCTCGCCGCCCAGTTCGAGCTCGGCAGCTGGGACGTGCCGGACCACTTCCGCACCCTGGTGGGCTGGGGCGAGGTGCCCGACGAAGAGTCCTTCCGCGTGTGGAACATGGGAGTCGGCCTCGTCGTCGCGGTTCCCGCGGCCCAACGTTCGCTCGTGAACGAGCTGGACCTTCCGATCATCGGCGAACTCGTCGCCGCGACTGGAGACGAGCGGGTCAGCCTTGTCGGGGACTGGCGGTGACGGGGCGACTCGTCGTCCTCGCCTCCGGCTCCGGCTCAAACCTGCAAGCCCTCATCGACGCGATTGCCGGCGGCCGGCTCGATGCGTCGATCGAGGCGGTCTATGTCAACCGACGTTCGGCCTACGCCCGCGAACGGGCCGATGACCACGGCATTCCCCAGAACTTTGTACCGCTCGGGCCGTTTCGCGACGCGTACGCGGAACCCCGGAAGGCCAGAGAGGCCTACGATACCGCGCTGGCGGGTCGCATCGCCGAGCATCGTCCGGACGCGATCGTTCTGGCCGGTTGGATGCACATCTTCACGAGCGCGTTCCTCGACCAGTTCGCCGGCAAGGTCATCAATCTCCATCCGGCGCTGCCGGGCACGTTTCCTGGCGCGAACGCGATCGACGACGCCTGGGCTGCCCATCAAACGTCCGGTCTCGAACGCACGGGCGTGATGATCCATCTCGTTCCGGACGAAGGCCTGGACGACGGTCCGGTCCTAGCGTCCGCTGCGGTGCCGATCCGCTCGGACGACACCCGGGAGTCCCTCGAGCAACGCATACACGACCTCGAACATGAGCTGCTCGTGTCGGCTGTAGCCGACCTGATCGGCGCGCCATGACGTCACCCCTCACCGGGATGAAGCTGTGGCTTGCGGGCGCCCGACTCCGGACACTTCCCGCCGCGATCGTTCCTGTGGTCGTGGGGACCGCAGTGGCGGTCGGGCAGGGGACCGACACGGCGTGGTGGCGCTCCGGGGCCGCGCTGGTCGTCGCCCTCGCGCTGCAGGTGGGTGTCAACTACGCGAATGACTACTCGGACGGCGTGCGGGGCACGGACGGCGACGAGCGAGTCGGTCCGCTTCGCCTCGTCGGTTCCGGGCTCGTGGCGCCCACCGCCGTCAAGCGAGCGGCGACGGGTGCGTTCGCAGTCGCCGGCGTGTTGGGAGCGGTACTCGCGCTCGTCGTCGGGCCGGAGCTCTTCGTCGTCGGTGTGCTCTGCCTGGTCGCCGGATGGACCTACACCGGTGGTCCGAGGCCCTACGGCTATCTCGGTCTCGGCGAGGTCTTCGTGTTCGTGTTCTTCGGGCTCGTCGCCACGGTCGGGACCACCTACGTCCTGCTGGAGACGGTCGACGCGACGGCGGTCTGGTGCAGCGTCACGGTCGGACTGTGGGCGGTTGCGCTCATGCTCACGAACAACTTGCGCGACATTCCCGGCGACACCGTGGCAGGCAAGCAGACTCTTGCGGTTCGGATCGGCGACTCACGCACCCGCGTCGTCTATGTCCTGATGCATGTCGCCGCGCTCGCTTTCGCCGTTGCAGCCACCTTTGTGACCGGCCGGGTCGCGCTGGGCGCGCTCGCGGCGCTGCCGTTTGCGGCGATGGCGGCGGCCACGGTCAGGCGGGGCGCTCGCGGTCCGGCACTGATCCCGGTCCTCGGGATGACGGCGCGTGCGCAGATGCTCGGCGGACTCGGACTGACGCTGTCGTTAGCGCTTTCTGCCTGAGCAGCTGCTGGCTGAGCGAGCACTGTTTGAATAACCAATCACAGCTCAGAGCCGCTGGTTCAGCTCGATCTGGTTTCCCGCTGGATCGCTGAAGAACGCCTGCAGGCAGACGCCCTCGATCGGGCTCGGTTCGCCAACCTCGACGCCGCGTTCCGCGAGGATGGAGCGGGCCTCGGCGATGTCGTCGACCGGGATCGCGAAGTGGGGGCCGTAGCCCTCGGTGAGCGGCAGCTCCACGAGATGGAGCTCCTGTGGCCCCATCTGCAACCAGACGCCACCGATGCCGAGGTCGGGTCGCTCGATCTGCTCGAACCCCAGCTTGTCGACATAGAAGTCGCGGCACGCCTCCACGTCGGCGACGTTGATCGAGACGTGGTGGACGCCCCTCGTGAACATGTCGGTGGCAGCCATGAGTTGAGGCTAGCCCCCGCGCGTGGCGGTGATGAGATGGGCGCCGACGAAGACCTTGCGCTCGACGTCGCTGAAACCCGCCGCCTCGATGCGGCTCCGCAGCTCGGACCACGGCGGCATGTAGGCCAGCGATTTCGGCAGATAGTCGTAGGCCGTCCGGTCGGAGAATAGGCCTCCGATACGAGGCACGATCTTGCCGAAGTAGATGCCGTGGCCCCAGCGCAGGATGCGATTCTCGGGCTCGGCTGCATCGAGCAGGGAGACCCGGCCGCCCGGGCGGATCGTTCGGGCCAGTTCGTCGAAGAAGCCGGGCAATTCGACGAGGTTGCGGAGGGCAAACCCGCAGGTCGCGCCGTCGGCGGTGCCGGCGGCGACCGGGAGAGCCAGAATGTCGCCGTGGACGAGCGGCGCGTCGGTGCGGGCGGCGACGAGCATGCCCATCGACAGGTCCATGCCGATCGGGGCGAGGCCGGCCTTGGCCGACTCGCGGCAGAAGTCGCCGGTGCCGCAGGCGAGATCGAGCACCGTGGACCCGGCCGGAAGGCCGAGACGCTTGAGCGCCTGCTTGCGCCAGCGCACGTCGAGGCCGAATGTCATGATCCGGTTCACAAGGTCATAGCGGGGCGCGATCGTGTCGAACAGCGAACGAACGGCCTCTCGCTTGTCGTCGCCTTCGGGCAGATCGTCGGGATCGAGCGTCACGCCGTCCTGGCGAATCGTCGGGTCCGGCGTGGTCACCGGAAGTAGATCCGCTGATGCTGGGCGCTCTGCTGGTGCAGGAGCAGGCCGAGCACGGCGAGGTCGAACAGGAGACTGATCGGCTGGAACGAGAGCGCGTCGCCGATCCCGTAATCGATCGCCCACTCGAGGCGGATGACGAACGGCATGCATGCCGCAGCGACACCGAGGCGCCAGCCCCATTTGAACGAGTTTGCGATGCCGTAGGCGGCCGCCGTCGCTCCTACTGACGCCAGCAGGATCACTGCCGCAGCAATGGTCGCGGAACCGAAGAGTTCCGTCCGGCCGAGCGCCGCGAGGCTCAGCAGACCGATCACGCCTCGGATATAGAGGAGAAGCTGGGCGATGTAGAGCGTCTGGGGGACGCGATTGTTGATCCAGATCCGGTCGGTCACTGCTCCAGTATGGAGCCTGTGGCGCCGCGATCAGCGACGGCGGGGCGGATCCACGAGCTGACGGCTCGCTCGAAGTTGGCCGCACGCCGCATCGATCTCGGTGCCTCGCGTGCGGCGGATGGTCACGTTCACGCCGAGATCCTCGAGGTGGTCTCGAAAGGAGCGCACGCCAGCCGCAGACGTCCCTCGGGTGAGGTAGCCGGGCGTCGGGTTCAACGGGATGAGGTTGACATGGGCGCGCAGTTGTCGACAGATCACGGCGAGCTCTTCGGCGTCGATCGCCTGGTCGTTCACCCCGTCGATGAGCGCCCACTCGAATGACAGACGCCGGTTCTTCGCGTCGATGTAGCGCCGGCACGCATCGACGAGATGGTTCAGCGGGTATTGCCGGTTGATCGGGACGAGTTCGTCGCGTAGGTCGTCATTCGCGGCATGGAGCGAGACCGCGAGGTTGACCGGGAGTGCCTCGGTCGCAAGACGCTCGATTCCGGGGATTACCCCGACGGTCGACAGCGTGATGTGGCGGGCGCCGATTCCCAACGCGTCGTGGATGCGCTCGACGGCGGCCCATGTGCGGTCGTAGTTGGCGAACGGCTCGCCCATACCCATGAAGACGATGTTGGATACCCGGCGCGGCGCAGAGGTACGCCGGGCTTGGATGACCTGTTCGACGATCTCGCCCACCGAGAGGTGACGGTCGAATCCGCTCTGGCCGGTGGCGCAGAAGCCACAGCCCATGGCGCAGCCCGCCTGCGACGACACGCACACGGTCGTGCGGTCGTCGTAGTGCATGAGGACGGTCTCGATCGTGTGCCCGTCGTGGAGCCGCCACAGCCACTTCACGGTGTCGCCCTCGTCGCTGACCGACTCGGTCTCCGGGGTCAGGCCCATCGGCAGCAGGTCGCCGAGGCGGGCCCGCAGGGTCTTCGGGAGATTTGTGAGGTCCTCGAGCTCGCCTCCCTGTTCGTGAATGCCGTCCCATACCTGGTCGACGCGGTAGCGCGGCTCGTCAGCGAGCACCTCGGCGAGCTCGTCGCGGTTCACGTCGTAGCGAAGCGTCGGGCCGTCACGTCGGGCGCGGCCGGCCGCCTCGAGCGGTGTGCCGGTCATCGGGTCAGCCGATAGGCGCGGTTGGTGTGGTGCCGGCTGAACCCGATGCCGGCATAGGTGGCGTTGGCCGGGTCGTTGTCGGACTCGACGTACAGCATCCCGTGCTGGAGGCCGTGATCGCTGAGCCACTCCAGTCCGGCGAGCGTCATGGGCTTGCCGAGGCCGCGGCCGTGAGCGCCCGGGTCGACGGCGATGACGTAGATCTCGCCGAGTGGCGGATCGTGCTCAGCGTGGATCTGGGTCCAGCAGAATCCGATTAGCCGGCCGTCCCTGTCGTGATCGTGGAGGAGTCGGAAGCCGTCGGCGTCGAACCAGGGCTCCTCCATCGTGGCCAGGACCGACTCACGGGTGAGGTCGCCCTGCTCGGGATGCCAGTGGAACGCCCGATTGTTCACGCCCACGAAGTCGTCGAGGTCATCGAGCGTGAACGCCCGCGTGACGAGGTTGCTTGCAGCGCTGGGCAGCGGATATCGCAGCTGCCAGAGGTCGCGGTACTGCTCGAACCCGAGGTCCAGTGCCGCGTCGTCGGCTGCGTGGTCGACCTCGCGGATCCATAGCTGGATCGAGCCGTCTTCGCATTCGTCGATCGCCGTCACGAGCGCGGCGCGAACGTCGAGCTCGGCGCGACGTTCCGAGACGTTGATCGTCCACCGGAATTCGCCCTCATTCGGTCCTTCCACAAGCAACGCCACGTCGGTCAGCGTAGCTAGTGTCACCGGATGGCCAAGCCCCGTAGTCCCAAGGGTCGAGCGCAACGCACCCACGAGCGCCTCGTCGGCGAGTACCCCGACGCTGAGTGCGAGCTGGATCACCGCAACCCATTCGAGTTGTTGGCGGCGACGATCCTGTCGGCGCAAGCCACCGACGTCGGGGTGAACAAGGCGACGCCAGGGTTGTTCGCCCGCTTCCCCGATCCGTGGTCGTTGGCTACCGTCGACCCCGAGCAGGTCGAGCCCTATGTCGACACGATCGGTCTCTTCCGGCAGAAGTCGAAGAGCCTCGTCGGCATGGCGCAGCTGCTGGTGGACGAATACGATGGGGAGGTCCCGAGTGCCATGAAGGACCTGACTCGGCTTCCGGGAGTGGGTCGCAAGACGGCGAACGTCGTGCGCAGCGTCGCGCTGAACCAGCCGGGACTCCCGGTGGACACCCACGTCATCCGACTGTCGAACCTCCTCGGTATCACCACTGAGAGCAATGCCGTGAAGATCGAGATGGAGCTCAACCCGATGGTTCCGGCGATGGAACGTGGGCAGTTCAGTCTGCGAATGATCCTGCACGGTCGGCGCGTCTGTATTGCGCGGCGGCCTCAATGCGAGGATTGTGTCCTCAACGACTTCTGTCCGTCGAGCCGGGTCTGAGCGCGCCTCTGGCGCAACGGCAGGGAAAACCGGTCGAATTCTGAACGTTGTCTGAAGAACGTGCTGCTCGGTGACAGAATTCTCCCCCGAGACGCGGCGCGCGCCATCGCCCCGTTGCTATATTCACCTCCTGGCTGAGCGCCCGCCGCTCGGCCAGAATCGACGACGTAAGGGATCCGCCTCCCTGTGTCGTCATGGCGGCCGCTCTCGTTCACGAGGGCGGCCGCTGTCTTTTCGTGGACGGGCTCAGCGGCCAGACTCCTCGCCGTGCGCAACCGGATCCTGCTCCTCGTCGCTCTCGTAGCTGCCGGCGTCGCGTTCATCGTTCTGGGCGGCTGGGACTTCGTCAGCGACGGGGACCGGGTCGAAGAGTTCTTCACCGAGCGTGGCGCCCTCGGGCCGATCGTGTTCATCCTGATCATGTGGGCGCTCCAGCCGGCCGGCGTGCCCGGACTCGTGTTCATGGTCCCGGCCGCAGTCGTCTGGCCGCTCCCGACTGCGATAGCGCTCTCGTGGATCGGCAACATGGGCGCCTCCACGATCGCCTTCGTGATCGCGCGCTACCTCGCTCACGACTGGGCGCAGGAACACATGCCGACTCGACTGAAGACGTGGGACGAACGGCTGTCCAATGGTGGACTCCGGGAGGTCTTTCTCCTCCGCGTCGTCACGGGCCAGCTCACCCCGGCGGACTGGCTGCTCGGTGTCAGCGGCGTGCGTCTGCGGACGTTTCTGCTCGGGACTGGACTCGGCATCATTCCGGGAATCGTCCTGGCGACGACGGTCGGTGGCAGCCTCGTCGATCTCATGGGGGACCGACAGACGCGGCTGCCGATCCTGCTCGGCCTCGCGGCCTTCGTGGTGATCAGGCGAGTGCGGCGGCGCCGACGGGTGGCCGAGATAGAAACGATCACGTGACGTCCATCGCCGTGAACACGAACGACGTCGCGCTGATCGGTGTCGCTTCAGGCGAGGTCTCGCGCTGTTGATCGGAGCCGCCGCTCGGCAGTGACCAACATCCGTTCGATCTCGTGGAGACGACCGATCAGCGGATCGTCGGGGTCCTCCGCGCGGCGTTCGGCGATCTTCCCGATGCGCGCGGCGGCGTCGGAGATGACGGTGGTGAGCGACGAGATCTCGGCGGCATCGGGGTCCATGGGCGGCAGTCTGGGGCATGCGACGCCGTGGGTAAAGGCACGGGTCGTCGCCCGGGAAAGGCAAGGGACCGGCGGACCGTGCGCGGTAGCGTGGTCGGGTGCTCACCCGAATCGACCTACGCGGCTTCGCCGGCGACGTCGCGGATCGCTTGCCTCGACCGGCTGCGCCCGCCGACGGTCCAGTTGACGCTGTGCGGGAGATCCTTCGTGAAGTGAGCGAGCGCGGCGACGACGCCCTGATCGAATTCACCCAACGTTTCGACGCTGTCGAACTGACCGAGACGCAAGTTGACCCAGCCGACATCGAGGCCGCTCTCGACCGGGTGCCGGCCGATGTTCTTCGAGCGCTCGAGGCCGCCGCTGAGTCGATCGCGGCGTATCACGAGGCGCAGATGCCGGCCGACATCGCCTACGAGCGCCCCGGTGTTTCCATCGCCGGACTGCACCGGCCGGTCGAGCGTGCAGGCTGCTATGTCCCAGGTGGTCGCGCCGTCTATCCCTCCACCGTCTTGATGACTGCCGTCCCCGCTCGGGTTGCGGGAGTCGAGGAGGTCGTGCTCGCCGTGCCACCCGGGCCAGACGGCCGCGTCCCTGACGTCACCCTGGCGGCTGCTGTCGTCGCCGGTGTCGACGAGGTCATTCCCGTCGGCGGCGCGCAGGCGATCGGTGCGATGGCATACGGCACGAAGTCGGTCCGCCCCGTGGACGTGATCGTCGGGCCCGGCAACGTCTACGTCGCGCTCGCGAAGCAGGAGGTCGCCGGTATCGTCGGCGTTCCCTCGTCGTTCGCTGGTCCGTCCGAGGTCGTCGTCGTGGCCGATGGCAGCGCCCCGGCCGACTTCGCCGCGGTCGATGTGATGCTGCAAGCCGAGCACGGCCCCGACGGCCTCGCTTGGCTGGTCACGTGGGATGAGGCCGTCGCCGACGCCGTCACCGAGGCGATCTCTCGGCTGGTCGAGTCGGCACCCCGTGCAGACGACATCAGCGCCACGTTGGCGCGGTCGGGCCACGCGGTCGTGTGTGACTCGGCCGAGCAGGCACTCGCGGTGAGCAACTACATCGCTCCCGAACACCTGGAGCTGCAGACGGCAGACCCGCAGGCGCTGCTCCCGCTCGTGCGTCACGCCGGGGCTGTCTTCTGTGGACCATGGGCTCCCGCGTCGCTCGGCGACTACGTCGCCGGCCCGAGCCACGTTCTCCCCACGAACGGCACCGCCCGATTCGCCAGCGCATTGACCGTCCGCGACTTCATGAAGGATGTCCATGTCGTGTCCGTCGACGAGACGGGTTTCGCATCCATGGCCGACCACGTTGAGGTTCTGGCCGGCGCCGAGGGTTTCGACGCCCACGCTGCCAGCATCCGGATCCGCCGAGGAGCAACGTCATGAACGTGCGCCCTCAGCCGCGGGAATCGATCGCGCTCATGGCCGGCTATCACTCTCTGCAGATCGATGTCGACGTCCGGCTCAACACCAACGAGAGCCCGGAGCCACCGCCAGCAGCGTTCACGGCGGCCGTTGCCGCAGAGGTCGCCGCGATCGACTGGCATCGCTACCCCCACCGTGACGCTGCGTCGCTGCGTCTCCGAATAGGGGAGCTGCACGATGTCGGGCCCGAGCAGGTCTTTGCCGCTAACGGCTCCAACGAAGTGCTGCAGACGTTGCTGTTGACCTATGGCGGACCAGGGCGAACCGCGGCGATGTTCGAACCGACCTATGCACTCCACAGCCATCTCAGCCGCATCACCGGCACCGATGTCGCAGCGGGGGAGCGGCGCGCCGACTTCGGCCTCGACCTCGCCGAGGTCGAGCGTGTCGTCACCGAGTCGACTCCGGCGATCACGTTCCTCTGCTCGCCCAACAACCCGACCGGCGTCGTCGATGCGCTCGACGACATTCGAACCGCGCTCGAGGTCGTCACGGCCGCCGGCGGACTCCTGTGCGTGGACGAGGCGTATGGCCAGTTCGCTCCGCACTCTGCAATGTCGCTGCTCGGCGACGATGTTCCGCTCGTCGTGAGCCGGACCTATTCGAAGACCTGGGCGATGGCGGCGGCCCGTCTCGGCTACCTCATCGGGCCGGCCTGGCTCGTGGCCGAGCTGGAGAAAGTCGTGCTGCCGTACCACCTCGACGCCATGACCCAGATCGCCGGACGCGTCGCGCTAGACCATCTCGATGCCATGAACGAGCGCGTCGCCGCGCTGGTCGAAGAGCGAGGCCGGTTGTGCGCGGCGATGGACGAATTGCCCGTCGATGTCTGGCCGTCGGGCGCGAACTTCGTCCTGTTCCGACCGCGCGACATCGACGGCCGCGAGGTCTGGCAGCAGCTGACCGAGCGCTCCGTTCTCGTTCGCGACTGCTCGTCGTGGCCTCGCCTCGACGGCTGCCTTCGTGTCACTGTCGGCGCGACCGACGAAGACGACCGATTCCTCGCCGCACTCAGGGAGATCCTCACGTGAGCCGAACCGCTTCCACCTCGCGGGCAACCAAGGAGACGTCGATCGACATCAGTGTCGAGCTCGATGGCTCCGGCACGACCGATGTCGGCACCGGGTTGCCGTTCTTCGATCACATGCTCGATCAGCTCGGCCGCCACGGTGGGTTCGACCTCATGGTCAAGGCGAAGGGTGATCTCGAGATCGACGCTCACCACACGGTGGAGGACGTTGGCATCGCCCTCGGTGAGACCTTTTGTACCGCGTGGGGCGACAAGCGGGGCGTTCGCCGCTTCGCATCGATCGTCGTGCCTCTCGACGAGGCCGCCGTCGAGGTCGTGCTCGATCTCTCCGGTCGCCCGTATCTCCACTACGAGGTCGACTTTCCGGGTGAGAAGATCCTCGGCGACCCGCCGTTCGATCCGCAGCTCGTCGAGGAGTTCTGGCGCGCCTTCGTGATGGCGTCCGGCATCACGCTTCACATCGTCTGCCGTCGCGGTCGCAACACCCACCACATCATCGAGGCCACTTACAAGGGCGTCGCCCGTTCGCTGCGCGATGCCGTGCGGGTCGAGGGCGACGCCGTCCCGTCCACCAAGGGGACGCTCTGACGTGATGGAGCCGACGCGGCCGGTCCTCGCCGTCCTGGACTACGGCATCGGCAACCTGCACTCGGCCCACAAGGGGTTCGAGCACGCAGGCGCCGACACGCGCCTGACCAGCGATCCTGTCGAGATACGCGAGGCGGACGGCGTCGTGCTTCCGGGGGTCGGGGCCTACGGACCGTGCATGGCTGCGTTACGCGCGACGGGTCTCGCGGATCTCGCTGTCGAACGGATCGACGCCGGCGTGCCCTTCTTCGGGATCTGCATCGGTATGCAGCTGCTGTTCGCCGGCTCCGAAGAGGCGCCGGGATGCGCGGGCCTCGGGGTCTTCGATCGTCAGGTCACCCGAATTCCCGACACGGTCAAGCATCCGCAGATGCAGTGGAACCGCCTCGATCGCCGCGGCGCCCACCCGATGTTCACCGATCTGCCCGACGACGCGTGGATGTACTTCGTCCACTCCTTCTCTGCGGCTGAGGGCGATGATGTGATCGCCACGTGTGACTACGGCGACGACCTGGTCGCCGCAGTCGCCCGGGACAACGTCTGGGCGGCCCAGTTCCACCCGGAGAAGTCCGGCACCAACGGGCTGCAGATTCTGCGCAATTTCGTGGCCGAAACGGCGACGGTGGCAGGCAAGCGCTGATGGACCTCTATCCCGCCATCGATCTCCGAGCCGGACGTTGCGTGCGCCTTCACCAGGGCGACTATGCGCAAGAGACCGTCTACGGCGACGACCCTGTCGCCCAGGCGCAGGCATTCGCCGACGCGGGTGCCGGTTGGATTCACGTGGTCGACCTCGACGCGGCCCGAACCGGACGGCCTGAGAATCGGGCCGTTGTCGCCGCGATCGCTTCAGCCGTGGACGTGCCCGTGCAGACCGGAGGCGGAGTGCGCAGCGTCGAAGCGGCTGAGGAGCTCTTCAGCGCCGGGGTCGAGCGGGTCGTGATCGGTACGGCGGCTTTGACCGACCCCGACCTGGTGCGAACGCTGGCGCAGGACCATCGAGTAGCCGTCGGCCTCGACGCGAAGTCCGGCGAAGTGGCCACGGACGGCTGGCTCGTCGGGTCTGGGCGAACCGTTCTCAACGTGGCGCGATCGTTCGCCGACGTCGGCGTGGATGCATTCGTCGTGACCGACATCGCTCGCGACGGCACGCTCGCCGGGCCCGACATCGTGGGCCTCACCGAGGTCCTGGCGGCCACCCCGGTCGACGTGATCGCCAGCGGCGGTGTCGGCACGATGGCCGACCTGACCGACTTGGACCGGATCGAAGCGGACGGCCGTCGGCTGTCGGGAGTGATCGCCGGCAAAGCGATCTACGAAGGGCACGTCGACGTGGCCGCAGCCGTGAAGCTTTTGGAGCGTGCCTCGTGACCGTTCGTGCGGTTCGGATCATCCCTTGCCTCGATGTCGACGAAGGCCGGGTGGTGAAGGGCGTGAACTTTGTCGACATCCGCGACGCCGGTGATCCGGTCGAGCTGGCCGCACGCTACGACGAGCAGGGCGCCGACGAGCTCGTCTTTCTCGATATCACGGCATCGTCGGATCAACGGGACACCACCGCGGAGATGGCCAGCGCCGTGGCCGAGCAAGTGTTCATTCCGTTCACGATCGGTGGCGGCATCCGAACGGTCGATGACGCGCGTCGGCTCCTCCGCGCTGGGGCGGACAAGGTGAGCGTCAACACCGCGGCGGTGAAGCGGCCGGAGCTCGTGGCGGAGATCAGCCAGGAGTTCGGCGCGCAGTGCTGCGTCGTCGCCATCGACGCCCGGTCGAGTGACGACACGCCTTCCGGATTCGAGGTCTACACCCATGGTGGTCGTATCCGGACGGGAATCGATGCCGTGCAATGGGCCGGTGAGGCCGAACGGCTCGGCGCCGGCGAGATTCTGCTCACGTCCATGAATCGCGATGGCACCAAGGACGGCTACGACCTGCTGCTCACCTCGGCAATCACCACCGCGGTCGGTATTCCGGTGATCGCCTCCGGCGGCGTGGGAAACCTCGAGCACATGGTCGAGGGAGTCGTCGGAGGCGGTGCTGACGCTGTCTTGGCGGCGAGCATCTTTCACTTCGGTGAGCACACCGTGGCGGAGGCGAAGCAGACATTCCTGCAAGCCGGCGTCACCGTTCGCCCTCACGACGCTCCCGAGGTGTCCTAGGTTAGTCGCCGAGAATGCCGGTGACGATCTCGCTCACCGTCTGATGGCAGCCACCGAAGAAGTGGTCGGCCGTGTCGATCACATGGAGTTCGGCGTTAGTCCAATCAGCCACCTTCGGGCCGAGTTGGCTGGGCGGATTGAACTGGTCATGCTCACCGGTGATGAGGTCGACAGGGCGTTCGTCGGTCTGAGCGACCATGTCGTCGGCGCCGATGATCGCCAGCGGGGGAGCGACGGCGAGCCACCTCTCCGCGGCGGCATCGTCGACAGAGAGGGCGACGTCGGCGCCGAAGCTGTAGCCCGCGATCACGAGAGGCGAATCAGCGGGGTCCACGGCCTCGATTGCGGCACGCAGGTCCTCACGTTCGCCAGAGCCGCCGTCGTGCTCGCCGCCCGAGCCGCCGGCGCCGCGGAAATCGAAGCGGAGAACGCGGCGCTGCGCCCCGACGAGCGACCGTGTCAGGGAGGCGACGACGGCGTCTTGGCGGGTTCCGCCGTACAGCGGATGGGGATGGCAGATCACGGCACACCCGACTGCGTCGACGGGGCTGAGGAGGTCTCCTTCGAGTGGGGTGCCGTCGGCGCTCTCGAAGTTGATGACGCTGCGCTCGACGGGTTCCATGTGCCGAAGCTACCGGTAGCGTGACCCACAGTGTCGAACTCCGAAACGCTCTCTGCCGACGACGGCTTGCCCGTCAAGATGCTCAACGACCGAATCCTCGTCCACCTCGGTGATGCCGAGGGTGAGCGGCGGTCGTCGGGCGGCATCCTGATCCCCGCCACGGCGCAGATGGGCAAGCGCCTCAGCTGGGCCGAAGTGGTCGCGGTCGGTCCGAACGTCCGCAGCATGGAAGCCGGCGACCAGGTGTTGTTCAACCCGGAGGACCGCTACGAGGTCGAGGTCCGAGGCAAGGACTACATCATTCTCCGCGAACGCGACATCCACGCCGTCGCCGCCGAACGCCTCGACGAAGGCAGCACCGGCCTCTACCTCTAGCCGTGGATGGCAGGGCTCACGGGTGCATTGGAGCGCGGCGGTCGGCCCAGGGCATCGACTGCTCGAGCTGCGATGCGACCTGGATGAGCAGGTCCTCTCGGCCATAGGCGGCGACAAGCTGGATACCGATCGGCATGCCCGACTCGGACTGCACGAGCGGCAGGGAGATCGCCGACTGGCCGGTGGTGTTGAACGGCGCCGTGAGGGTGGAGTAGGCCAGCGTGACGTGGACATTGGCGAACGGGTTCTCCGCGGTGCCGGAGCTCTCACCGATGAGCGGCGCCGTGCGCATGCACGTGGGGGCGAGCAGGAGATCAGCGTCGTTGGCCCACCAATCGGCCATCTGGTGGCGGAACGTCATCGCCCGCTCAGATGCATGAGCCGTCTCGATCGCCCCCATCGCGCGGCCGCGTTCGGCCAGTGACCATGTCATCGGTTCGACGTCGTCCGCGGTGAACTCACGACCGATCCACTCGCCGAACGTCTCGAGCGTGGTCGCCACGCTGGCGGCCCACTGCGCGCCGTAGCTGGCGATCAGCTCCTGGTCGTCCAGGGCAGGAGGCGAGCTTGCGATGATCGAGTGGCCGAGGACGTCCTGCAGGTGGTCGGCGACCGAGCGGACGGCGGCTGCGACCTCCGGGTCGATCGGGATGTGGTCGCGGATGGAGCGATCGAGCACGCCGATCCGCAGCTGCTCCGGTGGCGTGTCGACATACGTGGCGAAGGGCCGTTCCGGTGCCGGTGCAACCACGCCGTCGCCCGGGAACGGCCTGGCTGTGGCATCGAGGATCGAGGCGCAGTCCCGCATGGTCCAGCAGACGACATGCTGCACGGAGTTGCCCCACTCCTCACGTTGCGGACCCATCGAGATCCGGCCTCGACTCGGCTTCAGGCCGACGAGACCGCACATCGCGGCCGGAATGCGGATCGAACCGCCCCCGTCGCTCGCGTTCGCCGCCGGCAACATGCCGGCCGCAACTGCTGCTGCGGCACCGCCGGACGAGCCCCCAGAGCCTCGCTCCAGATTCCACGGGTTCCGGGTGGGTCCGTGGGCGATCGGCTCGGTCGTGGCGGCCAGGCCCATTTCGGGGGTGTTCGTGCGGCCGGCCATGACGAACCCGGCCTCGCGGTAGCGGCGGATGATGTTGGCGTCGAGGTCAGCTCGGTAGCCGGCATTCTTGAGCCCCTGGACTCCCTGATGGAAGGGCTCGCCCTTCTCTGCGGGCCAGAGGTCCTTGATGAGCATCGGGACGCCGCGGAAGGGACCGTCGGGTAGGTCGCCGGCTGCGGTGGCGCGAGCCTTCTCGAAGGCGGGATGGATGACGGCGTTGACGTCCGGGTCCAGGCGCTCGATGCGATCGATTGTTTCGTCGATCAACTCGGCGGGAGAGAGGTCCCCGTCTCGAATCATCTCGGCAAGGCCGACGGCGTCAGTACGCGCGAGTTCGTTCATCGGCGGATCCTAGATGCTCAGCAAGAGGAGCAGCCTGTCGCTGACGCGGCGAGCAGTCTTTGAACCGCAGGCGGTGGGATTGACGCGTCCGCGGCCGCGTTCTCGCCGCGTGCCGCGCTATCCCGAGGACGAGGCGTGCTGTCACACCCTCGCCGTAAGCTGGTCCAGCGGAGCTGGAGGAGGCGTCGGCGGCGGGAACGCAGCCGACGACGAGGGTTCGCGCCTTAGGATTGTACGCCATGACATCGTCCACGGACCACGAGGCGCTCGAAGAAGGCCTCGACCAGCAACTCGACTTCGACAAGGTCGCGAAGATCGGTCGGTCCGGGCATCAGGTCGTCCCTGTCGTGCTTCAGGACGCAGAGTCGGGCGAGGTGCTCTTCATCGGCTACGCCAACGAGGAGGCGTACCGTCTCACGCTCGAGCGGCAGTCGGCGGTCCTCTACTCGACGTCTCGCGAAGAGATCTGGCACAAGGGTGCGACGAGCGGCGACACGCTCGAACTGCTGGACGTGCGGGTCAACTGCGAGCAGAACAGCCTGCTCTATCGGGTCCGCAAGGCCGGGCAGGGCGTCTGCCACACCAAGGACGAGACGGGTGGCACCCGCCAGACCTGCTACTACCGATCCGTCATCGACGCCGACACGCTCGCGTTCGGCTGATCGGACGCAAGCGATGACCGCTCAACCCGCCCTCGACGAGTTCCGCCGTCTCGCGGCCAGCCATCGGGTCGTTCCGGTCTGGCGCGAGGTGTTGGCCGATCTCACCACACCAGTCAGTGCGTTCGCTCGCGTCGTTGGCGACGACGAGGGCTTCCTCCTCGAGTCCGTGGAAGGTGGCGACCGCTGGAGCCGCTGGTCGTTCATGGGCCGCCGGCCGCACGGCACGCTCGTCTCGAAGGACAGCACGCTGCGGGTGATCGGTGATCTCGGCGTCGACATCCCCACTGATCAGGGCATGCTCGCCGCGCTCGAGCTTCTCCTGGACCACTACCGCGCCCCGGAGATCGACGGCCTCCCACCGCTGCACGGCGGCCTGATCGGCTATCTCGGCTACGACGTCGTCCGCGAGGTCGAGCATCTTCCCCATGTGCCGGAGGACGATCTCGGCTACCCCGACGCCGTGATCTCGATGATCGGTGAGCTGGCGGTGTATGACCACTGGAGACAACGGGTCGTGCTCGTCGCCAACGCCCTGATTTCCGATGGAGCAGACGACGCCTCGATCGGCGCCGCCTACGAGGATGCGCTCGCCCGGCTCGATTCACTGGCGGCCGACGGCGCTCGCTCGATCGACGAGCCGCTGATGGAGCCGGCCGATCGCGACACCGACGACATCCCCGAGGTCAACTCGACCATGGGTAAAGACCTCTACTGCAGGGCCGTGGAGGCCGCGCGTGAGTACATCTTTGCGGGTGACGTCTTTCAGGTCGTTCTCTCCCAACGGTTCGACCTGGAGCTCGACGCAGAAGCGTTCGACCTCTACCGCGTGTTGCGCCAGGTCAACCCGAGCCCCTACATGTACTTCTTCCGTCACGGCGACCTCGAGATCGTGGGCGGGTCGCCCGAGCCGATGGTCCAGCTGCTCGAGGATCGGGTGATCTCTCGTCCGATCGCCGGCACCCGGAAGCGGGGGAGCACCGAGGAGCACGACAAGCGCATGGCGGCCGAGCTCCAAGAGCACCCGAAGGAGATCGCCGAGCACGTAATGCTCGTGGACCTTGCTCGAAACGACGTCGGCCGCGTGGTCGAGTTCGGCTCGCTGCAGATCGACGAGATGATGACGCTCGAGCGCTACAGCCACGTGATGCACCTCACCTCCCAGGTGTCGGGGGATCTACGCGACGACAAGTCACCGATCGACGTGCTGCGGGCTACGCTGCCCGCCGGCACGCTTTCGGGCGCACCCAAGGTGCGCGCCATGGAGATCATCGACGAGCTCGAGCCCGTGAAGCGGGGCCCGTACGGCGGCGTTGTCGGCTACTTGGACTTCTCCGGCAACATCGACACCGCTATCGCCATCCGCACGATGTTGGTCAGTGGCAATCGAGCGTCGATCCAGGCCGGCGCCGGCGTGGTCGCGGACTCGGTGCCCGAGGACGAACACCTCGAATGTCAGAACAAGGCGAAGGCGCTGCTTGCCGCGGTACCCGCAGCCCGTCGAATGACGGCAGCCCGAAAGGCGGCAGCAACATGAAGCTCATGTCCACACGTCCGCGAGGTGTCGTCCGAGTGACCGGCGCCGACGCTGCGTCCTACCTCAACGGGCAGATCTCCCAGGACATCGAAGCGATCCCCGTCGGCGACGCGGCTTGGTCACTCGTCCTCGATCCGAGCGGAAAGCTCGTGGCGTGGTTTCGAGTCCACCGCCTGGACGAGAACGAGTTCGTGCTCGACTGTGAGCCGGGCGTGGTCGACGCGCTGATCGCCCGTCTCGAGCGCTTCAAGTTGCGGACGGATGCCACATTCGACATCGAATCGGCGTGGCAGATGACGCGCCACCGAAGCGACGACCCGGTCGTCCTCTCTGACCGGAATGGCGATCTTGCCTCCGAGTTCGCATGGCCCGGGTTCCACTGCACCGACTTCCTCGCCAAGGTGGCTGAGCCGGTCGTCAATGTGAATGACGGGTTCGAGGAGGCCCGAATACGGGCGGCGGTTCCCTCGACCGGCACCGACATCGACGAGGACACGATCCCGGCGGAGGGCGGGCAACCGCTGATCGACATGTCGGTGAGCTTCACGACGGGTTGCTACACCGGACAGGAACTGGTCGCCCGCATCAACAGCCGTGGCGGCAACGTCCCCCGCCCGCTTCGGGTCATGGAAGCCGACGAGCCGCTCGCAGTCGGTGCGGCCGTCGTCTACGACGGCCAGGAGATCGGCGCCGTCACGTCGGCCGCTGGCAACGTCGCGATGGGCCGCATCCAGCGCAAAGCCGAGGTCGGTAGCGAGGTGCAGGTCGGCGGGGTCGTGGCCCGCGTCATCGTTCCGTCGGGGGAAAGCTGACGACGAACTCGGCGCCGCCTCCCGTGGCGCGGCGAGCCATGACGGTGCCGCCCATGCCGTCCACGAGTTCGCGCACGATGGCGAGCCCGAGGCCGCTGCCGGACTCCTTGACCTTCGGGTTCTGCTGCGAGACGTAGAGCCGTTCGAAGACGTGGGGCAGATCGCTCTCGCTGATCCCCGGCCCGTCGTCGCTCACGGCGAGGTGGATCTTCTCCTCGGCGAACCAGAGCATGATGCCCACCTCGGCGTCGGCGAACTTCAACGCGTTGCCGACGAGGTTCGCGACCACCTGACCGAACCGGTCGTGGTCCACCTCAGCGCGCACGGAGCCGTCAGGGCGCCGGATCCGCAACTCGACGCCGCGATCGCTCGCTTCCTGGCGCAGACCATCGACGGTCTCTTCGGCGATGAGTGCGATGTCGAGCGGCGCAATGTTGTAGGCGAACCCCGTGCCTTCGAGGCGAGCAAGGAGCAGAAGGTCGCCCACGAGACGTTCGAGGCGTCGTGATTCGCTCTCGATGATCTCACCCACCGCGACGGGATTGTCCGCCGCGCCGTCGGTCAGGGCTTCGGCGTAGCCGCGGATATTGGTCAGGGGCGTGCGTAGGTCATGGCTGACGGACAGCAGGAACTGCCGTTCGAGCGCCCGGCTCCGCTCGAGGTTGCCGGCCATCGTGTTGACCGAGCCCACGAGATCGGCCAGCTCAACGCCCGCTTTCGCATGGCGATCATCGATCCGCGCGCTCATGTCGCCGGCTGCGATGGCGGTCGCGGTCTCGCTTGCTTCTCGAATCGGGTCAACGAGGCGGCGGCTGAGGCGGATCGTCACGAGTACGGCGGCCAGAAGCGTGACGGCACTCGCGAGGAGGAACCAGCGAAAGGCCGGCTGGATGGTTGGGTCCGGCTCTCGGGTGAGGACGACCAGTCGATCGGTGGTCCCGGCACGGGCGGCGGCGGCGGCCCAAATGAGGCCGTCCTTTTGGCCGCTGTCGACCCCGCCGCTGCGCAAAGTCTCCTCATCCAGGTCATCGGCCGTGACTCCATCGGGAAAGGTGCCGCCGATCTGGGTCCCGTTCGGCGAGTAGATGATTAGACCGATGCCGCCGAGGTTCAGGCTGCGGGTGACCCGGAGGAGCTGAGCGGCGGCGTTCTCCGTGGAATCGGCGCGCTCGAGTGTCACTTCGCGAGCCAGGTTGCGCATGGCGTCGGTCTGCTCGCGGAGCTCCTCCTCGTCGTTCGCCCGGTCCGCGACCGAGGTGAGGATGATCGCGCCGAGACCGGCCAGCAGGAGCGATGCCGTGACCATGCCCACCAGTGCAATTCCGAGGCGGCGGCGCATCAGTCGAGCCGATATCCCACGCCCCACACCGTTTCCAGCGCGAGGTCATCGCCGAGCTTCTTGCGGAGTTGACGGACGTGGACGTCCACAGTCCGGTCGTCGCCGACCCAGTCGGCGCCCCAGACGCCGTCGAGAAGTTGGCGTCGGGACAGCGCCAGGCCGCGTCGTTCGGCGAGGTGCTGCATCAGGTCGAACTCGCGGGTGGCGAGCGCCACCGCGTCGCCCCGCACGGTGACTTCGCGGCGGCCGGCATCGACCACGATGTGCTCGCCGACCTCAATGATCGGTGGGCGATCGGAGGCCGACGGCCCGTCGGCGCGGCGCAGGATTGCCTTGACCCTGGCGACGACTTCACGCGGAGAGAAGGGCTTGGTGACATAGTCGTCGGCGCCCAATTCGAGCCCGAGGACTCGATCGACCTCGTCGTCGCGAGCGGTGAGGAAGATGATCGGCACGTCGGACTCGGCTCGCACGGTTCGGCAGACGTCGATGCCGTCCATCTCGCCCGGGAGACCGATGTCGAGCAGCACGAGCTTCGGCCGGCGCTGTTCGATGACCTCCAGCGCTCGTTCGCCGGTGTTGGCCTGGTACGGCCTGAAGCCGTCGCGGCGAAGGTACATCTCGACGAGATCAGCGATGTTCGGATCGTCCTCGACGATCACGACCACGGTCTCCTCGCTCATGGTGCTCCTGCACTCTCTCGGCCAACGGCCACCGGTGGGGACAATTGTCCCCGTTTCTCTCCAACGGACTGTGGATCACAGTTGTGAGGAAAGTGTGAGACGGCGCCTTGGACCCCCGAAACGACGAGAGAACGGTGGGGATCTATCCTCCACGTCGTGAGCAGGGACGGCACGGCGCATTATCGCGAGCTCGGCGTGGACCCCGCCGCGTCTGCAGCCGAGGTTCGGCGCGCCTACCTGAAGCTCGCCCGGGAAGAGCATCCTGACTTCCATGGGAACAGCGAATCGGCTCGCCAGCGCGCCGAAGAGCGGATGCGCCGGATCAATGCGGCATGGGCCGTGCTGGGCGATGTCGACGAGAGAGCCGACTACGACCGCGCTCGCCTACGGGGAGAGCCCCGGCCGACCTATCACGGGCGGACCCATGGCGTTGCCGACGAACCCGATCCGTGGCGGCCGTTCGACGAACGCGAGCCTGCCCGTTTCGACGATCGCGACGACCGCCCGATCACCAGTAGTGCGCTTCCGTCGTGGGCGAAGACGGTTCCGGCGCTCGGCATCCTCTTCGGCCTTGCGGCGTTGATCTCCGGTGCTCTGATCGGGTTCGATGGGCTGGCTCGGGTGGGCCTCATTGCGGTCTTCATCTCGGCCACGATGTTCCTCGGGGCACCGCTCGTCGCCTTGTCGATGAGCCGAGCGCAGGATTGCCATCCGTAGTTTCCGGTTTCCGGACGGATGGGGTGCGGCTCTAGAGTCGCCGCATGTCAAAAGTTTCCCTGATCGCAAAGCTCCCCACGAAGCCCGGAAAGCGTGACGACCTCGTCACCGCCTTCGGCCCGATGCTCGACGCCGTCAACGACGAAGCCGGGACCGAGGTCTACATCCTCAACCTGGACAACGGCGACGAAAACGTCACCTGGGTCTACGAGCTCTATTCGGACACCGAGGCCATGGGCGTGCACAGCGGCTCCGACACGATGGCAGCTCTCTTCGGTGCGATCGGCGATCTCCTCGACGGCGCGCCGGAACTCATCATGACCACGCCGGTTGCAGGCAAGGGTCTCTGAGCAAGGGCCACGCCCTGCCTGTCACCTACCTCGACCGCATCCTCGACACGCACCGCGCTGCGGCGCTCGACGACCGTCGCAGTACCGCGGAGCTGCTCGACGCAGCCAGCGCCGTCGCGCCCGCGCGCGGATTCCGCGCCGCGCTGACCGCAGCCGAGGGAATGGCGGTCATCAGCGAAGTGAAGCGGCGGTCTCCGTCGAAGGGCGATCTCTTCCCTGACCTCGACCCTGCGGTGCTGGCAGCGCAGTATGCGGCCGGCGGTGCCAGCTGTCTTTCCGTGCTCACCGACGAAGAGTGGTTCGGCGGCTCGGTGGCAGATCTGCAGGCTGCCCGCGACGCGGTGGCGCTACCCGCCCTGCGCAAAGACTTCACGGTGCATGCGCACGACGTGCTCGATGCCCGCATCATGGGTGCCGACTGTGTGCTGCTGATCGCGGCTGCGCTCGATGATGCCGAGCTGGCGGACTTCCATTCGCTGGCCCTCGATGTGGGCCTCGATGTCCTCATCGAGGTCCACGACGAGAAGGAGCTGGAACGCGCCCTCACCGTTGGGGCGGACCTCATCGGCGTCAACCAGCGCGATCTGGTCACGTTCGAGGTCGACACCGACCGTGCCGTTCGTCTGGCCGCACAGATGCCGGCCGAGGTTGTGCGCGTCGCAGAGTCGGGCGTTCGTGGTGCCGGCGACGTCGCACTGCTCGGTGCCGCCGGCTATCACGCCGTGCTCGTCGGGGAGACGCTCGTCAAACACGGCGACCCGGAAGCCGGGGTTCGCGAGCTGCGGTCGGGTTTCGACGCCTGATTCAGCCGTGAGCGGGCCTGTGGCCCGGTAGGTTCCATGCTGTGTTCGTGAAGATCTGCGGCATCACAAGTGAAGAAGACGGACTCTTGGCTGTTGCGCTCGGCGCTGATGCCCTCGGGTTTGTCTTCGCCCCGTCCACCCGCCAGGTCGCGGTCGACCGAGCGCGCGACATCGTGCGCCGCCTGCCGGCTGAAGTCATGACGGTCGGCGTGTTCCGCGACGAGCTTCCCGACCGTGTCGTCGAGATCGTGCAGCGGGCGGGTCTGCGAGCCGCGCAGCTCCACGGCCACGAGTCCGCTGAACAGACGCAGCAGGTCCGCCAGCGCATCGGCATCGTGATCAAGGGCTTCCCGGCCGGCCACCCCGGCCTGAGTCGCATCCCCGAGTACGGGGCCGACATCGTGCTCGTCGAGGGCGAGAAGCCAGGAAGTGGCGAGGTCTTCGACTGGCGCCTCGCCGAAGACGCGCCCCGGGCCGGCCACCGTGTCCTGCTGGCCGGCGGGCTCCATCCCGGTAACGTCGCCGACGGGATCCGCCAGGTGCGGCCTTGGGGCGTGGACGTCTCCACCGGGGTCGAGCGCGAACCTGGCCGCAAGGATCCGGTGAAGCTCCGGGAGTTCATCGACAACGCTCGAGCAGCGTTCGAAGAGATTCGACCACCCGACCCCACCGATCCCGACGACAGCGGGCTCTACGACTGGCAGCTGGACTTCTGATGAGCATGACCAATCCCTCCGATGGAGGCCGCTTCGGCGAGTTCGGTGGCATTTACGTGCCGGAGACACTCGTCCCGGCATGCCAGGAGCTCGACATTGCGTTTCGCGAGGCCTGGGCCGATCCGGACTTTCGCGCCGAGCTGCACCGGCTCCTCACCGACTACGCCGGTCGGCCGTCACCCGTGACCGTGTGCGACAACCTCAGCGAGGAGTTGGGCTGTCAGGTCCTCCTCAAGCGGGAGGACCTGAACCACACCGGCAGCCACAAGATCAACAACGTCCTCGGCCAGGCACTCCTCGCCAAGCGAATGGGCAAGACGAGCCTGGTTGCCGAGACCGGGGCAGGGCAGCACGGCGTCGCCACGGCGACTGCGGCCGCACTTTTCGACATGGACTGCGTCGTCTACATGGGCTCCGTCGACATCGATCGTCAGGAGCTCAATGTCTTCCGCATGAAGCTGCTGGGCACCGAGGTGCGTGCGGCTGAGTCGGGAAGTCGGACGCTGAAAGATGCGGTGAACGAAGCGATGCGCCACTGGGTGGCCGTGGTCGAGTCCACCCACTACTGCCTCGGCTCGGTGATGGGCCCACATCCGTACCCGTGGATGGTGCGCGAGTTCCATCGGGTCATCGGCGATGAAGCCCGTGAGCAGTGTCAACGACTGCTCGGCGGCGACCCCGACGTGATCGTCGCTTGCGTGGGCGGCGGGTCGAATGCTGCGGGAATCTTCTCCGGCTTCGCCGACAGCGATGCGGAGCTGATCGGCGCCGAACCGGCGGGCGGCGCGGCGGTCGGACGCGCGGTTCCCGGCATCGTCCACGGCTCGTTCTCCTACCTCATGCAGGACGAATGGGGGCAGGTGCTCGAGGCGCAGTCGATCTCGGCCGGCCTCGATTACCCGGGTATCGGTCCGGAGCATGCCCATCTCGCGGCAACCGGTCGGGCCCGCTACGAGCCAGTGACCGATGCGGAGGTCGTCGAGGCCTTCAAGCTGCTGAGTCGCACCGAGGGCATCATTCCCGCGCTGGAGTCCGCCCACGGTCTCGCGTGGATCAGCCGGGAGCGCGAGCAGCTGGCCGGCAAGACCGTGCTTCTCAACCTCAGTGGGCGTGGTGACAAGGACGTCGCCCAGATGATGGACATTCTCGGATGACCGGAGCGCTCGAAACAGCACTGCGGACGCGCCGCGAGGCCGGCGGCAAGAGCCTCGTGCCGTATCTCACCGGTGGGCTCGGCGACGACTGGCTCGAAACGATTCAGGCGGTCGCCGACGCCGGCGCCGATGCCATCGAGATTGGCGTCCCGTTCTCCGATCCGGTCATGGACGGCCCCGTCATCCAGCTCGCGAACGACAAAGCGCTCGCGTCTGGCGCGACGCCGCTGTCGATCCTCGATCGCGTCCGGCGGGCCGACATCGGCGTGCCGACCGCGGTCATGACCTACGGCAACATCGCGTACCGGATGGGCTGGGAGCGCTTTGCCAACACGCTCGCCGATGGCGGCGTGAGTGGCTGCATCCTCCCCGACATTCCGCTCGAAGAGACCGGCGAGTGGGTCGATGCCGCTGACGCCGCGGGTGTGGAGACGGTGATGCTCGCCGCGCCGACTGCGCCGGACGATCGTCTGCCGCTGATCTGCGAACGGTCCCGCGGGTTCGTCTACGCGGTCGGCCTGCTTGGCATCACAGGCGTTCGGGCCGAATTGGCCGACAGCGCCAAGGTGATCGCAGGCCGGGTCAAGGCTGTCACCGACAAGCCTGTCCTCGTCGGCGTTGGAATCGGTACGCCCGAACAGGCCGTGCAGGCCTGTGAGGTCACCGATGGAGTGGTCGTCGGGTCTGCGATCGTGCAGCGCATGCTGGACGGTACAGGCCCCGAGGGCGTCGCTGCGCTCGTCTCCGAGTTCCGCGCCGCTCTCGACGGCTGAGCCCCGTCTCCCGAGCAATTCCGGGTCCCCAGGCTTCCCCTAGGGGTTTTGGGGGATTCCCCCAGGGCCCCAAGGGGCTGATTCTCGGTTCCATGGGGGACATGCAGCACACGTCCCCGACCACCACGTCTCCCGAAGGCTCGCTCTCGTCGCTTGCCGCGGAAGCGAGGCCCGACCGAAACCGGGCCATCGACGCCTATCGCGCGCTGGCGATGGTGGCGGTCTCGATCGGCCACTGGGCAGCGATCTCCGGCGTTCTCGAAGACGAGGGCGCACTGCAGGCCGGCAATGCGCTGGCCGACGCACCCCAGCTCGCATGGATCACCTGGATCTTCCAGGTGATGCCCTTGTTCTTCGTGGTCGGCGGCTTCTCCTCCGCCATGTCGCTCGACGCCCACGCCCGAGAGGGCGGCCGCGGCGCCGACTGGGTCACTACCCGTCTGCGCCGGATGCTCGCCCCGGCGGTCGTGCTCGGGGCGACGTGGCTCGGCCTGCTCCTGCTCGGCGCCTCGTTCGGGTTCGCCGGCATTGTCGGGGCGGGCGCCGTTGCCGCCGCGATTCCGCTCTGGTTCCTCGCCAACTACACGATCGACACCGCCATCGCTCCGACGGTCCTGCCCCGGCTCCGACGCAACCCGGCAGCGTTCGTCGCCGGTGCCCTCGGCGTCTTCATCGTCGTCGAGCTCCTCCACACGAACGGCGTGCCCGCGATCGGTCACGTCAACTGGCTGCTCTTCCAGGTGCTCGGCTTCGCCTGGCGCGACGGGCTGCTGCCCTCCGGTCGTCGCCTCGCCGTGATGGCTACACGTCTCTGGGCTGGCGCACTGACCGCCGTGACGGTCGGCCCGTGGCCGATCCCCATGGTTCACCACGAGGGCCTCACGCACTCGCCCACGCACCCGCCGTCAATCGCGCTGATGCTCTTCGGCGGCGCCTACTCGCTCACGGCGGTCGCCCTGGCGCTGCGGATCTCGGCGTGGCTCGCTCGGTCGCCCCGGGCCTGGACCGCGGTCGTGCCCGGCAATGCCGTCTCGCCCTCTGTCTATCTCTGGCACTTCACGGCGTTCATCGTCGTCGCTGCCGCCAGTTACTCGCTCGGTGTCCTGCCGACGGCAACGGCCGCCAGCGCCGCCTGGTGGCTCCAGAAGCTCCCGATGATGATCGCCGCAGCGCTGGTGCTCGCCGGCATCGTGGCCGCCGTGTGCGGTGTCGAACGCCGGGCGCTCTTGGCCCCTCGTCAGCCCTGGCGGGGGAGCGAGGCCTTGATGTTGCTCACTGCCGCTCTCGTCAGCGCCGGCGTCGAGGTCTGGGGCCTCGGCTCGGCTCCGGTGGTCATCGCCGGCTCGGTGATCGTGCTCGGTGTCTGGTTCGCCCTCCTGCGACCCCCCGCCGCCACCGAGACTCAGGCGGACGTGCTCGCCGGGAAGTGACCGCCCGAGCGCCGGGTTCCGTCCGGCATGAGTGATGTCATCCACGATCTCCTGTTGCCGGAAACGGACCGGGGCACGGTCACGCAGTGGGTGAGCGCAGGGCTTGTCTGGACCGTGGTCCTGATCGTCACCCGAGGCTGACGGCGGGAGTACCGCGTCTTCCTCGCCGGGCTGGCGGTCATCACGTTCGCCTGGTTCGCGGTGAGAACCGTGCACTGACGCTCCGGAGCGGCGACGATTGGGGAATGGCGCTTCTCACCCCGCGGGTCCCCGCACTGTGAACCACGACCTCATCATCGTCGGCGGGGGAGCGGGCGGACTCGGAGCGGCGCGAGCCGCTCGCTGGGCGGGCGCCGACGTGCTGCTCGTCAACGACAGGCCGATAGGTGGCGACTGCACCTTCACCGGATGTGTGCCCTCCAAGACGTTTCTCGCCGCAGCCGCGCAAGGTTTCGAATTCTCGGCCGCGATGGACATAGTGCGCAGCACGATCGAACGGATTGCCGCGACCGAGACTGCCGATGTGCTCCGCGAGGAGGGGATTGGCGTACGGGAGGGACGGGCGCGGCTCGCGACGCACGACACGGTGGTCGTCGACGACGATCGGCTCACGGCGCCGCGTATCATCGTCGCGACGGGGGGTCGTCCGGTCGTGCCACCGATCCCGGGACTCGACGACGTGGACGCGGATCGAGTGCTCACCAACGAGCAGGTCTTCGACCTGACCACGGCACCGAGGAGGCTCGGCATCATCGGGGGCGGTCCGATCGGGTGTGAGCTGGCCCAGGCGTTCGCATGGCTGGGCGTCGAGGTGACGCTCTTCGAGGGCCTTCCTCGTCTCCTCAGCCGTGAGGAACCGGCGGCCGGTGACGCCGTTGCCCGGTCGCTGACCAGCGCCGGTGTGAAGGTCCTGACCGGAACGATGATCGATCGTGTTGTTGCGCGCCCGGACGGCGTGGCGCTCGTGTATGCGGTCGGCGACGCCGCTGGAGACCCACCCGGCGAGGTCGTGGTCGACCGTCTGCTCGTGGCGGTCGGCCGAGCACCGAACTCAGGCGCGCTCGGACTCGAGGAACTCGGCGTCAAGCTCGACGACCGCGGCCATGTGTTGACCGACGAACGGCTGCAGACCGACGCGCGCGGTGTCTACGCCGTCGGCGACGTGACCGGCAAGCTCCTGTTCACCCACGCGGCGGACGAGATGGGCCGCCTGGCCGCCGGGAACGCGTTGCGGAAGGGCCAGCGCGGTCGTTTCCGCACGGCATGGATCCCGTGGGTGACGTTCACGCAACCCGAGGTGGCCCGAATCGGGATGACCGAGGACATGGCGGCCGATCATGACGGGCGGGTTGTCGAGCTACCGCTGGACGAAATGGATCGGGCGATCACCGACGGCTACACCGACGGATACATCAAGCTGATCGCCGGGCCCAAGCGGTTGACCCGACATGCCGGCGGAGGCCGCATCATCGGCGCGACCATCGTGGCGCCGCGGGCCGGCGAGATGATCCACGAGGTGGCGCTCGCGATGCGCACGGGCGCCTTCGCCGGCCGTCTCGCGCAGACTGTCCACGCCTACCCAACCTGGTCGCACGGCATCCAGAAGGCTGCCGGACAGTTCTTCGGTGAGGTCGAAGGCCGACGGGCGCGGCCGGCCCAGCCTGACACCTGACACCGTGACGGTCAGACCGGCAGGGCGAGGTGGGAGTTCGCTTCGAGCGTGACGACCGCTGGAGCCAGACGAGTTCGTAGCCGGTCGCGGTGAAGCTGTCGACGTCGAGCACGTCGTGGACGACGTAGTCGCTGGACTCCAACTGTTCGAGGCGTTCGACCTCGATCCAACCGGACTTCTCGGGACCGCGCTTGTTCACGACATCGCTGCTCGCGATGTCGGCAACTCGAATCTGCACGATCTCGACCTTGGTCCGCACGCCTGCCCATCGGCGCAGAGACACCCGACATGTAGTGAACCGCGGCTGAACTGGCTCGGACGAGACCTTCGTCATACGGTCTGCGGCCATGCCAGACCTTCTCGTCGAACGCCAGGGCGCCGTCATGGTCGCCACCATGAACCGTCCCGAGCGCAAGAACGCCATGACTCTGCAGATGTTCGGTCGAATGCGCGACGCTTGGAAGGAAGCGTCAGAGGACGACGACGTCCGCTGCATCGTCCTGACCGGCACCGGTGGCGACTTCTGTGCCGGCATGGACCTGCGGGCCATGTCGGGCGACAAGGCCGAGACCGATGACTGGGATGTCGAAGGTGCGATGGAGTCCGAGGGCGCCAACTTCATCTGGGAGGGCCTCCTCAAGACGACGCGACCGACCAAGCCGATCGTCGCTGCCGTCGAGGGAGTCGCGATTGCCGGCGGCACGGAGATCCTGCAGGGCACCGACATCCGGATTGCCGCCGAGAGTGCGAAGTTCGGGGTCAGCGAGGTCAAGTGGTCGCTATATCCCATGGGTGGCTCGGCCGTTCGCCTTGCCCGCCAGATCGGCTACGCCGAGGCCGCCGACATCCTGCTGACCGGCAAGCACATCACGGCAGCCGAAGCGAAGGCGATGGGCCTCGTGAGTCGAGTGGTTCCGGACGGGACCGCGCTCGAGCATGCGATGGAAGTCGCCGCGACCGTGGCCGGCAACGGGCCGCTCGCGGTCGAGGCGGTGCTGAAGACGCTGCACGACACGGCCGGTATGACCGAAGAAGAAGCGTTCGCGCACGAGGACACGTACACGGGCGCGGTGATGGCGTCTGAGGACTCGAAGGAAGGACCGAAGGCGTTCGCCGAGAAGCGGACGCCCAACTTCCAGCGCAAGTGATGCTCGCGACCTGACACTCGCGGGGCCGGAAGTACTCTCATGCGCACGCTCCGTGTCCGACCGGCAGACGCCCCAGCGGGTGCCGGTCGGACACGGTCGAGGCGATGACCGTGGCGATCGACTGCGACAGCAGCGAGCCGGTGGGTGAGACGATTCCTGCCGCGATCACCACACCCCACCCGTCCGGGCTCACCTACGTGCGTTGGACGACCGGCAGCGGCTGGGGTGGGTGCCGTCGACTCTTGCTCACGTTCAGCGACGGATCGACACTGGCGGGCGACGTGACCATGCTCGTCCCGATTCCCTAGTCGTTGCCCAGACGTCGGCCCAGCGCGCCGTCCACGCCTGGCAGCTGGGGCTGGACCCCGTGCACGCCCTGGCGCTCCGCGAAGCGCTCCATGACGATCTCTTCCACCTCGGACCACGTGCTCGCCCGCGGATCGCGCTGGTCGCGGTTGTAGGGCTGATCGAAGACGATCACCTCGTTGCCGGCCTTACGCAACATCGCGATGTTGTGTGGTGAGTCGTCGATGTAGAGATCGGCCTCGACCTGCGGCTTTGCACCGAGGAAGCAGAGGTCGCGGTAGGGGATGCGGGCGTCGTCGAGCCACTCCACCGTGTCGGCCACCGCCGCCTGATGGCCCCAGTTGACGTAGAGGCGGTGGGTGATGATCCGGATCCACATACCGGCGTCCGAGAGGCGCCACAGGGCTTCCGCGGCCCCTTCGATGGGGTCCAGGTGACGGAACATGCGCTTCTCGACCACGGCGTAGCGGTGGTGATCCTCGAAGTCGCCGGGCTCGAACCCCCACTCGGCGAAGTCCCAGCCCCGTTCCAGCGGGAGGGATTCCTCGGCTACGCCGAGCCGTTCCGCGACAAGGGTGCGAAATCCCAGCGTGTGCTCTGCGCACACACCGTCGAGATCGACGCCGAGGACGAAGGAATCGGTCACGCGCTCCCTCGTATCCCGACGAGCTCAGCTCGCGGTCAGGCCGCCGTCGGCGCTGATGATCGATCCATGGATGTTGCCGGCCTCGTCCGAGGCGACGAAGGCGAAGAGCGACGCGATCTGCTCGGCGCTGCTCATGTCGCGGTAGCCCGTATAGGGCTGCATGAGGGCGAAGTCGATGTCGTTCTGGAGCTCGAAGTTGTGGACCAGCGAGGTGTCGATGCCGCCGGGGGCGATCGCATTGATACGGATCGCCTGCTTCACGAACTCCATCGCCAGCGCCCGGGTCATGTTGACGACCGCACCCTTCGTCGCGCAATAGGGGACGGTGTATGCCTGACCCATGAGGCCCGCGTTCGAGGCGATGTTGATGATGTTGCCCTCGCGCTCGAGGATGTGAGGCAGGGCCGCCTGGGTGAGGAAGAAGACGCCCTTCAGGTTGACGTCGTTCATCATGTCCCACTCGTCCTCGGTGACCTGATGCACGTGCCGCTGCGCAGCGATCCCCGCGATGTTGCCGAGCACGTCGAGTCCGCCGAGCGCGGCGACACAGTCATCGACCGCAGCACGGCACTCCGCGACGCTGCGGACGTCGGTGAGGCGAGTGGTCATGGTGCCACCGGCGTCCTCGATCGTCGTCTGGGTCTCGGCCATGCCGTCGGCGTTGACGTCGAGACCGAAGACGCTGGCGCCCTCCGAAGCAAGTCGGGTGGCGGTGGCCCGTCCGACGCCGGACGCAACACCGGTGAGGAGGGCGATCTTTCCTTCGAAGCGATTCACGGCGCGGATCGTATCGGCGGGTTGCGTCACGCGGCGAACCACCGAATACGGTCGCCGGATGTCTGGACCTGAACCGACGCACGGCGAATCGCTGAGTGCCGCCATCCGAGAGCTGATCGAAGTCGTCCGGACAGCTGATCTCGAGGCGGCGGACGCGGAGTCGCTGCGATCGCAGACAGCAACCGTCGAGGCGGTGACGGCAGCCATCCGGCCCCACGTGGTCGACGGGATCCGTATGCAGGCGGCGCTCAGCTTCGAGGGTCTGGACGCCGACAGCGGCGCCCGCATGATCGACGTGACGGATCTGACGCCGGAGGAGTTCGTGGCCGACGACCGACCGCAACCTGACGAGATCTTCCCCTACAGCCCGGTGGTCGGGCCTCTCAATCCGGTGTCACCACCCGTCCGACTCTGGCGGGCAATCGGCGAGACCGGCGGGGAGCTGCACGGGGAAGCGAAGCTCGGAGACGCATACAACGGGCCACCGGAATCCGTTCACGGTGGCGTCATCGCCGAGGTGTTCGACGAGCTGCTCGGCTGCCTCTGCGTCAGCAAGGGCATCGGTGGGTTCACGGGCACGCTGACGGTCGTCTACCGAAGTCCGACACCGCTCAACACGCCGATTCGGCTTCGGGCGTGGCACGACCGCACCGAGGGTCGCAAGGTTTTCGCCAAGGGCACGATGTACGACGGCGACACGTTGTGTGCCGAGGCGGAAGGAATCTTCATCCTCAGTGATCAGCTGTCTGGCGGCGGTACCCGCCCCGGGAGCACGAAGGTCTGACTGGGCCTGCCGGGGTCAGTCTCAGTCCGTGCCGGGCCCAGTGCCGACGACCACCTCGTAGCCCGGCGCTTCGGCCTCCTCGTCGACCATCTCTGGCGGGAACCCCGGGGCACGGAACTCGGTATCGAGTTGTTCCTCCATGCGACGGACGACGGTCGGGCTGAACTCGCGGCTGCCGTAGCGCTCGGCCGCATCGTCGAAGATCTCGAGCAGCTGGGGCCCGACCTCCAGGTTCAGGCCGGCACGACCGGCGACATCGAGGAAGAGACCCATGTCCTTCTGGACGAGGTCGAGCGTGAAGTTGATGTCGTAGCTGCCGTTGAGGATCACCTGGCCCTCGGTTTCGTGGACGAAGGAGTTACCCGACGAGATCCGGATTGCCTCATAGGTGGTGGTCATGTCCATGCCGGCGGCGTGGGCGACCGCGAATGCCTCGCCGATGCCGACGAGGTTGATCGAGGCGAGGTAGTTCGTCACGACTTTCAGCACGGAGGCCGAACCCAGTGGCCCGGTGTGGAGGATCCGGCGACCCATCATGGTGAGGACGGGCAGCGCCTTCTCGAAGGCGTCCCGAGGCCCACCACAGAAGATCGCGATGTTGCCTGTGGCAGCCCGGTGACAGCCGCCGGAGACCGGACATTCGACCGGCGTCGCCCCGGTGGCTTCCACGAGCGCTGCGAGGCGGCGGATCTCCTGTTCGTCCGTGGTGGACATCTCCATCCATATTTTGCCCGGGGCCAGACCGGCAATGACGCCGTCGCTGGCGTCCATAACCTCGGCGCTGATCGAGGGAGAGGGCAGGCAGGTGACGACGATGTCGGCTGCCTCTGCGAGCTCCTTGGGTGATTCCGTCGCGGTGGCGCCGCGATCGACGAACGACTGCATGAGTGCCTCGTCGACGTCGCGGACGTAGAGGTCTGCGCCGTTGCGCAGGATGGAGCCGGCGAGCTTTCCACCGACGTTGCCGAGACCGATGAATCCGATTTTCATGCGCGCAGATTACGCCTCGGCGAAGCCACCGCCCGGCGATACCCGCTCGTACCACCAGTTGTCGTTTCCGCCGGTGCCGGGGCCGTCCTGGATGTGGCGCAAGGTGATGCTCATCCTCGGCGCTGCCGAACTCAGGTAGGAAATTGACGGACGACCCTAAAGTGCTCAACGCAACAGGTCATGATGAGGCCCCCGAGTGAGCGAACAGGTGGCACCTAGTCGTGCAGTAGACCTAAGTGATCCCACTCGGACACCCAACGAAAGGTCGACAGTCACCCCTTTACGTCTGTCACCGGCCCGCAACGAGCAATTGAACTTAGCCTCCATCGGCAGGCCGTATCGCGGAGTTATTCTTCGGCCGGGGCGGACAGGAGGTCGATCTTTCCCGTGTTGTTCCCGACATTCACGTTCGCGGCGTTCTTCGCCGTGGTGCTCCCGGTGAGCTGGATGTTGCGGGAACGCGTGACGGCCTGGAAGGTCTTCGTCCTCTCGGCGTCGTACTACTTCTACGGCTACTGGGACACCCGCTTCCTGTTGCTCCTCGTGCTGATGACGATCGGCAACGAGGTCGCCGCCATCGCGATCCATCGGGGTCCATCGCTCGCTGTCCGCAAGATCGTGGTCGGTCTTGCCGTCACCCTGGATCTCGGCGTCCTCGCCTTCTTCAAGTACTACGACTTCTTCACCGATTCGCTCGACCGCAATCTCGGGTTGTCGAGCCCGGCACTCGACATCGTCCTCCCGGTCGGCATCTCGTTCTTCACGTTCCAAGGCATCAGCTATGTCGTCGACGTGTATCGCAAGGACACGCCACCGGCGCCGCTGCTGGACTTCGCCGTCTACCTCTCGTTCTTCCCGCAGCTCGTCGCCGGACCCATCGTGCGCGCCACCGAGTTCCTTCCCGAACTTCGCTCGGACCGGGTGCGCGACCAGGTCGAGGCGGGGCGCGCCGTCGTACTCATCGGCCGAGGCCTGTTCAAGAAGGTTGTGATCGCGGACTTCCTCGGTCGAGCGATCGTCAACGATGCCTTCGGCACGCCCGGCGAGTACGGCGCGGTCGACGTGCTCTTCGGGATCTACGGCTACGCAATCCAGCTCTACGCCGACTTCAGCGGCTACACCGACATGGCGATCGGCATCGCCTTGCTGCTCGGGTTCCGGTTCCCACAGAACTTCGACCGCCCCTACGCGGCGGTGTCGGTCCAGGACTTCTGGCGCCGGTGGCACATGACGCTGTCCCGTTGGCTGCGGGATTACCTGTACTTCCCGCTCGGGGGCAACCGGCGTGGGCGTCTGATCACCTACCGCAATCTGCTGATCACGATGGGACTTGGTGGGCTCTGGCACGGGGCCGCCGGCACGTTTGTCGTCTGGGGGCTGTATCAGGGCCTCGGTATGGCAGCGGAGCGACTCTTGTCGGATCTCCGCGGCGAGCAGGACACCCCGCTCGACTCCTGCGACGTCCGTATCCAGGAGATCGCGCGCCTCCACTCAGGCGCCGCGGTCGACGCATGGCGCGAGGATCCGTCGTCGCCGGTCCCGTTCACGCCGCTCGAGGTGCGGTCGCTCTGGCTCGGCCGCCTTGTGACGTTTCACTTCGTCTGCGTGGGGTGGGTCATCTTCAACAGCGAGTCGCTTGTGCGGGCGGGTGATGTGCTCGGTGCGCTGTTCTCCGGCTGGACGGTCACGCCAGAACTCGTGAACCCGCTCGTGGTGCTCGTGATCGTCGGTTCGATCGCGGCGCAGTGCGTCCCGCCGCTGCTCGCCAAGCAGTGGTCGGCGCTGTTTTCACACGTGCATCCGGTGGCGGTGTCCGTTGCCTTTGCCGTGTGGATCATGATCGTCGTTGCGCTTGGCCCCGAGGGGATCTCCGAGTTCATCTACTTCCAGTTCTGATGCTGGTGCGAAGGGAGGTTTGAGATGGAGCACACGGACCCGCTGAAGCGGGCGACCGAGACCCGTGAACGCGGCGACACCTGGAACGACGACATGTTTAGGGACGCCCGTGAACAGGACCTGAGCCAACGCACCGCCGATGTCCGCTCCGCGGTGATCGCCGTCGTCTCCTGCCTGCTCCTCGCCACCCTTCTCACCTCCGGCAAGCTCGTGGAGATTGCCGAGCGCCAGGAGTTCGGCCCGACCCGGGACCGCCAGGTCGCCATGGCCGAAGGGATCGACCGGGTGGCCAACTTCCTGTCGCTCAACCGGCCCTACGACGCGATTCGCGACATCCGGGGCGCCGGCGACGATGCCGCAGAGCGCATCAATACGATCGACGAGGTGGCCGACGAAGCCGGGATCGATGCCGACCCCGTGACCGGCGACGCGAACGGTAGCGCGGATGACGACGACGGCACGACGTCTACGTCGTCCACGTCCACCACGACCACCACTGCGCCTCCCTTCCCGATCCGCACTGTCGATGCCTCGGCGCCGTTGACCGTGTTCGTCGGGGGAGACAGCCAAGCCGATTACCTGGCCCAGGCGGTCACGACAGAGTCCGACTTCGCGCTCGTGGTGGACGTCCACCACGAGATCTCCACGAGCCTCGCCCGACCGGATTTCTTCAACTGGCCGGCCCGCCTTCTCGAGGTGGACGAGACGCAGAACCCGGAGGCGGTCGTGTTGTTCATTGGCGCGAACGACCACCAGGACATGGCGGACGCCGATGGAAACCGCCTCGCGGAAGGAACCGACGAGTGGCGAGCGGAATGGAGCCGACGCCTCGCGATCACGTTCGATCTGCTCGACCAGCCCGGTCGCCACGTGTTCTGGGTCACCCAACCCCCGATGCGAGATGGCTCGCTCGACGACGGCATCGACGAGATCAACGAGCTCGCCGACGCGGTCATCGCCGAACGTGACTTCGTGACCGCGATCGACATCTGGCCGCTCTTCGGCGGCGAGGACGGTTTCGCCGAGCGAGTCACCGGCCCGGATGGCGAGGAGATCCGGGCCCGTATCGACGACGGCGTCCATCTGACCCGCAACGCATCCTCGTGGGTGGCCGACATGGTGTTCGACGAGATGAGCACCGTCTGGGAATTCGAGTGACGTACTCCAGATGAGCGCGCCGGGTCGCACGACAACGAGCCGAGTTGTCCGCGCGTGGTGGCCAACGGCTCAGTTGTCGGACGGGTCTCGGGGGTAGTGAGCGAGACGGTTCAACGGCTCGGGTTGCCGAGCGAGGACTTCCCACCAGAGCTCGTACGGGTCATCGGTGTGGACGTCGGTGAGCTCCGCGGTCACCTCGAACCAACAGTCGTCGTGTAGCTCGGCCTCCAGCTGGCCGCCCGACCAGCCGGCGTAGCCCGCGAACATCCGGACTTCGTCGAGGCCGGGCACCTCGGACGGGTCGACATCGAGGTCGACGGTGCCGATGCGGCCGAGGATGGGATTCCAGTTCGCCCCCGCATCGTCGAGCGAGACGGACGCGAGAGCGATGACCGATGACGGCGACACGGGCCCGCCGAGGAAGATCACGCTCGGCGGGACGGTCCGCCCGGCCCACGGCTCGATGGTCGTGGCGACCGGCAGCTCGCTCGGACGATTCAGCACGACGCCGATCGCCCCTTCGTCGTTGTGCTCGAGCATGAACACAACGGTCCGCGCGAAGTTGGGGTCGAGAAGCGTTGGCGCCGCCACCAACAGTTTTCCCCGTGTCGTCTCGTGCACCTCTGCAGTCTCGCGTGCGCGGGGCCCGGTTCCGCGGTGTGGCACGATCGCAGGGTGCAGCCACCAATCGCTCTCGCCGTCGCGGCGCATGATCCGCTCGGAGGAGCCGGTCTGGCGGCCGACCTGACGACGTTCGCCGCGCATGGCGTCCACGGCATGGTCGCTGTCACCACCGTCACCGCGCAGCGCTTCGGGTCGGTCGAGCGCGTCGAGCCGACGAGCCCTGAGCTCCTCGCCGCACAGCTCGATGCGATCCTCTCGGAGGTCGCGGTCGACGCCGTGAAGATCGGCCTTCTTTCCTCCGCTGACCACATCAGCGTTCTCGCGGAGCGAATTGCCCCCGGTCGACTCCCGCCTCCCGTCGTCGACCCGGTGTTGGTGACCGGTTGGGGCGAACGCTTCGTTTCCGAGGAGGTGGAAGCGGCAGCTCGCGAGCTGCTCTTCCCCGTGGCGGCCGTCCTCACGCCGAACCGAGCGGAAGCGGCCCTGCTGGGTCCGGATCCGGCCGATCTCGCCGCGCTCGGTTCGGGGCTCGTCGTCGTCACCGGCGGTCAAGCCGAGGCGAACGATCTCCTCGTGGCTCCGGACGGGTCGGTGACGGAGCTGTCCGGTGAGTGGATCGACACGGGGAACGTGCGGGGGAGTGGATGCACGTTCGCAGCGTCGATCACCGCTCGCCTCGCTCTCGGCGACGAGCCGACCGTCGCCGCTCGGACGGCGAAGGAGTTCGTCGCGGCGCGGCTGCGGGACAGCGCCGACTGGTCCACCGGACCCGAGGGCTCCGCCGGGCCGGTGTCGCATCTGGCCTAGGGGACGTGGGCCCACTCTTCGCCGTAGTCGAACAGCAGCTCCTCGTCGGGCGCTATGTCGCGCAGGGCGTAGAGGTCTGGGCCATCGAACTCGACGTTCGGGGACTGGCTGTGATTGAGGAACCGCAGCACGCCCGTGCCGTCGATGCCTTCCCAGCCGCCGTCGTCGGTCTCGACCCAAAGCACATAGGTGCCGTCCTCCTCGGAGGGGTTGCCTTCGTACCGGCCGACCAGTTCCTCCACCGCGATCGAGGCGACCGCGAAGACGCCCGTGCCGTGCACGGCGGAGGGGCCTTCAGTGATCTTCTGCGTCATCGATGACGTCATTCGTCATCCGGCGGGAAGGGAACGATCTCGGCATCGTGATCGTCGTTGGGGCCCTCACGATGGCGACTGTCGGTGATGAGCGATCGACTGATCGCGGCGGCGGCCAGGTCCTCCATGTCGGCGCGGAGTGGATCGCGAAGGAAGCCGTCGATGGACGCAGAGTCGGGAAACGACATCACCAGGAGGGCATCGGGCGACCCGGGGCCCGCGTCCACCTCCGAGGCGCGTCGCTCGAGGACGCCGCCGTTGCGGGGAAGAAGCGCGAGTACCTGCTCGACATAGTCATCGAACGCTTCGGGCGCGCCAGTGCCCCACAGACGAAACGTGAGCTCGATGCGGGTGGACTCGTCCACCTCTCCACGCTACTCAGGCGGCTGAATCAGCGGCGGACGGTCGCGTAGAGGGCCTTGAGGTACGCCCCCTCGGTAAAGCCGATCGGGTGGTCCAGCGGATGGTCGGTCCGATCGATCTCATCGAGCACGACGCCTTCCGCCGCGGCCGTGTCCCGGACTGTCTCGCAGAAAGACGCCGCGTCGACCCGGCTGGAACACGAGGCCTGGACGTACAACCCGCCGGTCTCGGTGAGCGCCAGTCCGAGCCGGGTGAGTCTGGCGTAGGCGGCGAGGGCGCCATCTACGCTGGCTTGGCGCTGGGCGAACGACGGTGGATCGATGATGACGAAGTCGAACGTCTCGCCCCGATCCGCCATGCCGGCCATGACCTCGAAGGCATCTCCGTGGTGCCCTTCGAATCGACATGCAGCCACGGTAGGAAGGCTGGCGTTGAGATCGAGGTTGCGCTGCACGGCCTCCACGGCCGGCCGGGCGAGGTCGACGGCATGCGCCTCAGTTGCGCCACCGGCCGCCGCGTGAACGGTGAAGCCGCCGGTGCAGCTGAAGACGTCGAGCACTCGTTTGCCGGCCGCCATCTCGCGCACGCGGGCTCGGTTCTCGCGCTGGTCGAGGAAGTGGCCGGTCTTCTGGCCGGTCGACGGGTGGGCCTCGAACCGCAGCCCGTTCTCGAGGAAGACGACCGGCTCGTCGGGCGTAGGGCCGTGGAGCGGCGCTGCCTCGACGAGTCCGACGTCGGGACGCTCGTCGAGCGATCGGGCGAGGCGAACGATGAGCGACGTCGGCGTGGTTGCCGCAACGATCGCGTTCGTGACCGAGCGAAGATGGGGAATCCAGGCGTCGCTGTAGATCTTGACCACGCCGACGTCGTCGTAGAGATCGAAGACGAGACCCGGGAAGCCGTCGTTCTCGCCATGGATGAGCCGGTACGCGTTGTTGTCCGCACCGTCGATGAGGGACCGGCGCCGTTCGACGGCCGCCGCGACGGCGTCCGACCAGAACTCGTCGTCGATCGTGCGGGGAGAGCCCCGATGCAACACCTTGATGCGCATCGGCGACGCCGGGTCCCACAGGCCGATAGCCGCGAACTTCCGGGCGTCGTCGAAGACGACGGCCAGGTCGCCGGCCCCACCGTCATGAGACACCGAGTTGATCGAACCGTCGTAGATCCACGGGTGCCCGGACCGCAGGTGCCGCATTGCGTCCTTGGTGATCCGTACAGCCAGCCGCTTCTCGCCAGGGGAGGGGAGGGCGGCGAGGTCGACGGTCACCCCGTGACGCTATCCACCCGAACCGTGGCGAGGGTCCCATCCGCATAGAGGTAGAGGTGAATGGCGACGTCGCCCAACCCGCAGCCATCGCCGGCCGGGGAGCCCCAGACCACGTAGGTGAGCTGATGGATGACGCCCCAGTCCGTCCACGTGTCGCCGATCCCGTAGGACTCGTCGTACCCGAAGACGGTGTCCCAGTCCGAAGGAGAGGATTCGGTGGCGAGAAAGTTGCGGATGCCGAGCTCCACGTCGGCGTGGAGTTGCGCCCATAGCTCGTCGGCTTGGGGTGCCCCGACCGTCACGTAGTCGGCGACGACCGACGAGTCGGTGAAGACCGACGCATGACGGCCGGACAGGCCGGGTGGCTTCTCTGACCGCTCCTGGACCATCCCGCGACCCCACGAGGTACAAAACTTAACATAACGATGATTTCCGGCGGTTTGTGTCCTTTCCAACCCCGGAATCACGCGGGACTCCCCCATGGCTGGCGCCAGGCCTCGTAGCGAGCCTCAGAGGCCCGCTGACGTTCCGGAGCGACAACGGCCAACGCCGATGGACCCGTGTACGTCCTCCGGGCCGACACGCTCGCCTCACGGGGCGACTCCCGACGGCCGCCTCTCCCCCGGTGGTAGCTGTCCGGAGCTTCACGTTCGAAGAACCCGTGCGGTAGAACCGTGCCATGGCAAACGACCGCTACACAATCATCTCGGCGGACTGTCACGCCGGTGCCGACATCCCCCACTACAAGGACTATCTCGAGTCCAAGTATCACGAGGACTTCGAGGACTGGGCCGCGTCCTATGTGAACCCGTTCGTTGACCTGCAGGATCCGACCCGGGTGCGCAACTGGGACAACGAGTATCGCCAACGCGAGCTGGAGGCGGACTATCAGGTTGCAGAGGTCGTCTTCCCGAACACCGTGCCGCCCTTCTTCCCGACCAGCCAGTTGGTCGTGCGGCCGCCGGCTTCCGGGCTCGACCACGAGCGTCGTCAGGTCGGCCTCCACGCCCACAACCGGTGGCTGGCCGACTGGTGCGCTGATCTCCCGGGTCGGCGGGCCGGACTCGCGCAGATCTTCCCGAACGACGTCGACGCCGCGGTCGCCGAGATTCATTGGGCCAAGGAGAACGGGCTGAACGGCATCCTCTTCTCGGCCATCCCACCCGACGCCGGCGTGCCCGCCCTCTGGGATCCGATCTACGACCCGGTCTGGGCCGCGGCGCAGGAGACCGGTCTTCCGATCAACCAGCACGGCGGTGCCGGCATCCCCGAGATCGAGGGTGCTCCGGGCCGGAACTTCCTCATGCTGATGGAGGTGCCGTTCTTCGCGAATCGGAGCCTGTGGCATCTCATCGTGGGCGGCGTCTTCGAGCGGTTCCCCGGGCTGAAGTTCGTGATGACCGAGCAGGCAGTCGGATGGGTTCCCGACGTGCTCGCCCGCATGGACACCTACTGGGGGTTGATGACGAACGTCGGCCGAGTGGGCGAGATGCCTGCCGACCAGGACCTCATCCCCCACCCCCCCTCCACATACTTCCAACGTAACTGCTGGATGGGCGCCAGCATGCCGTCCCCGGACGAGGCGGCCGCGATCAAGAAGCTCGGGATCGACAAAGTGATGTGGGGCAGCGACTACCCGCACCGGGAAGGCACCTACCCGTACACACTCGAGTCGTTGCGCTACTCGTTCCACGATTGGGACGAGGGCGACCTGCGCAAGTTGCTCGCCGGCACGGCCGCCGCGATCTACGACCTCGACCTCGCGCCGCTGGAGGAGCTGCCGATCGGTCCGATGGTGGCCGACGTCGCGCAGCCGCTCGACGAGAAGCCGACCGACACGTTCAGCATGGCCTTCTCTCCTCGGCGCCTCACGACCTGATGGAGGCGTTCGTCGCCGCAGGAGCGGGATTCCTGCTGGCGGTGCTCTGGTTCGACCTGATGGACGACAAGATGGCTCGGGGCCACGCGGGGGACGAACTCCCACCTGATGTGATCGAAGGCATCAGCCGGTACGACGCCCGGGTGACGCGAGGCGCCTCCCCGATGAATCGACTCGTGGCAGTGGCGATGATCGGCACCATCGCTGCGATCGTGGCGGAACTCGTGGCGAGTCACGAGTTCCGCGCTGGGTACCGGTCGCGTCGCTGCCGCTCGCGCTCATCGGCATCGTGACGGCGATCGCCCGAACCGTGCCCAAGGCGGTGCGACTCGGTCAGGGCGACTACTCCGACCCGGTCGAGGCGAGCCGCGCGATCCGCATCGTGCGCACAGATCACCATGTGGCCTTCGTGGGGATGGCCGCAGTTGTCGCGATCCAGTTGGTGAGCGCCGCGCTCTAGTTCAGATCCGGGAGCTGGCCGAAGCTGAGATCAATGTCGCCGTCGAGCAGATCATCGTTGGTCTGCTCGATCTCTACTGTCGTCTTTTCCGGCTCGAGGATCTCGCCGACGGCGACCATGGCGGCGCCGAGCGCAACCGTCGCCGCGCCGCCGCCCTTGATGCGCCGGTAGTAGCTCGGCAGCGCCAGGTCTCGCTCAGCTGTCGGCTCGGGCTCCACTCCCCCAGTGTGGCCCGAATGGGATTCGTTGCGGCGGTCAGGACGGATCAATCGCACTGATCCCATACCCTCTCCGAGTCTTGCGGGCATCGAGATCTTGCACCACCGGCCGACATTTCTCCGCGAGACTGCGCCGATGATCAACCGCGTGGCTGTCGACGCCGCCTACGGACGCATCCGATCGCGAGTACGGGAGACGCCGATCATGGCGTTCGATGAGGTGGTCCTGAAGCTAGAGCTGTTCCAGCACGCCGGATCGTTCAAGACCCGCGGCAGCTTCAACTCGGCACTTGCTCAGGGAGTCCCGGAAGCCGGTCTGATCGCGGCGAGCGGCGGGAACCATGGGATCGCGGTGGCGCACGTCGCCCGAGAGCTCGGCGTCGCTGCCGAGATCTTCGTTCCGACCTCCTCTGCTGCAGCCAAAGTCGCAAAGATTCGATCGTTGGGCGCGGCGGTGCACGTCACCGGCGACTTCTACGCCGATGCGCAGGCGGCGTGTGACGCACGTGTCGCCGAGTCAGGCGCGTTGGCGATCCACCCGTATGACGCGCCACTGACGGTTGCGGGCCAGGGCACGCTCGGGATCGAGATCGAGCAGCAGGTCCCCGAGGTCGGTGCTGTCCTACTCGCCACAGGAGGCGGCGGACTCGCAGCCGGTGTTGCGGCGGCCCTGCCGGATGTCGAGATCGTCTGCGTCGAGCCGGCCGGCGCGAACGCGTTCGCGGCGGCAGTCGCTGCTGGGAAACCGGCCCCGATCGAGGTCGACAGCGTCGCCGCCGACTCGCTGGGTGCGAGACAGCTCGGCAACATCCCGTGGACCCAGCTCGGTGAGCGGGCGACGTCGGTCCTGGTGGAGGACGACGCGATCATCGACGCCCGCTACGACCTCTGGGATCGCGCCCAGATCGTCGCAGAACACGGCGGTGCTACCGCCTGGGCGGCGATGCGTACGGGGGCGTGGCGCCCGTCAGCCGACGGCACGACGGTGGTGGTTGTCTGTGGAGGCAACACCGACCCGACCGACCTCGCCGCGATCGCCTCTGCCGACTCATGAATCAGAGTCGCCGCTAGGGCAGGCGGCCGATACCGTTGCTGCCCGTGGCTCGCAGGCTGGACATCGAACTCACCTCTATCAGCGACGACGGCACGTGGACGTGGCGCGCCGCTGGCGCGAAGAAGCCCAAGGGGGTGCTCGACGGTTCGCTGGTCCCTGACGGGATCGAGGTCGGCGACATCGTCAAGGTCGAAGCCGAGGCATACATGGAGGGGCTCGACATCACCACGGTGTTCGCCCCCAAAGGCGCCCGCAAGGAGCCCGAGACTCTGGAACTGCTTGGCTCCGGTCGCGACGAGCCGTTGGTCACTCAAGTACTTGCGCGCAAGGGTCGCGGACGCAGTCGTGACGGCGAGCGTGGAAAGGGCCGGGGTCGTGATGGCGATCGCGGTCGAGGACGAGGCCGCGACGGCGAGCGCGGGAAGGGCCGCGGTCGCGACGGTGAACGAGGCGACCGCCGGGAGCGTCCGAAGACGCCGGCCCGCCCGAAGGCCCCGCGTCTACGTCCGGGACGTACCCACCGCCAGGCCGCGCTCAAGGCACTTCCTGATCTCCAGAAGCAGCTCGCTGACGAGGTGCTGCGCGGCGGCGTTCCTGGCGTTCGCCAGGCTGTCGATCGCATGAACGACAAGGCTGTGGCCGAGGGAATGCCGAAGATCAAGACCGAGCCGCTGGTGGCACTGGCAGAGAAGCTCGCGCCGTCGCTCAAGGCGGCGGAGTGGCGCGATCGCGCTGACGCCGCGCTCGCCGGGATCAACGAGATCGACGTGAAGGACATCCGAAGCGTGGTCGTTGCATCGGACACCGGCGTCCGCGATGACGAGGCTCGGGCGTTGGCCGACCAGCTCCGCGACGGACTCACCGCTCGCGTGGATGCCGAGCATCGCAAGTGGCTCAACGAACTCGCGGAGAACATCGCGCAGGGCCGCACGGTGCGGGCGCTGCGCGACAGCTCGCGTCCGCCAAAGGCTGGAGCCCCGATTCCTCCGGACATGGCCGAGCGGCTCGCTGCCGCGGCGTCGGCCTCACTCACCAGCGAGGTGACGCAGGATCGTTGGGCCACGGTGCTCGATGCCGTCGCGTTCTCGCCGGTGAAGGGCCAGGTTGTTCCTGAAGGACTTCCCGCGAGCCCCAATGACCAGCTGCTTGCGGCGGTCCGGAAGCATGCGTCCAAGATTCCCGACATCGCGGCAGCCTTCGGTGTCGAAGCGCCGGCGGCTCGCAAACGCGGTGGCCGACGCACCCCTCCCCCACCGCCGCCACCGAAGCCCGAGGCCGCCACCCCGGCTCCCGAGGCTGCCGCTCCTGAGGCTCCGGTCGAGGCGCCCGAAGCCGCCAGTGCGGCTCCCGAAGCGGCCCCAGAGCCCGAGACTGCGGCCGAGCCTGTAGAGCCTGTCGAGTGATCCGCTTCGAGGTCGACGGCCACGTCGCAGTTATCAGCCTTGACCGGGTCGGGGCTCGCAACGCGATCAACGGTGAGATGGCCAACGCCATCGAGGCAGCGATTGATCGACTCGAGGACGATGACGACCTCTGGGTGGGGATCCTCACCCATGAAGGCCCCGTGTTCTGCGCCGGTGCCGACCTCAAGGAGATTGCAGCCGGCAACGGTGGCCAGCTCGCCACGAAACGCGGCGGGTTCGGCGGTGTGGTCACCCGCGAACGAACGAAGCCTCTCATCGCTGCCGTCGACGGACATGCCGTCGCGGGTGGCACGGAGATTGCCCTCGCCTGCGATCTGCGCGTCGCATCGACCGTCTCGAAGTTCGGAATCCCGGAGGTCAAGCGGTCGCTTGTCGCCGCCGCCGGCGGACTCGTCCGGCTGCCCCGGGTGCTCCCGCCCGCGATTGCTATGGAACTCGCGATCACCGGCGACACGCTCGACGCTGATCGTGCGTACCACTTCGGCATGATCAACGTGCTCTGCGACCCCGGTGAGGCCGTGGCGGCCGCTCACGAGCTCGCAGCCCGAATCACCGCTAACGCTCCCCTCGCCGTCCGAGCGAGCCGTCACCTCGTCCTCGATGCGCCTACGCAGACTGACCGTGAGGGCATGAAGGCAGCGTCGCAGGCGATGTTTGCCATGAGCGACACCGAAGACTTCGCCGAGGGGCCACGCGCCTTCATCGAGAAGCGCGACCCGGTCTGGAAGGGTCGCTAGCCGATCGATCGGTGGACGCGCAGCGCCCGCGCCACTAGACCGAACGACTCGAAGAAGTTCTTGGTCTCGCGGTCGCCGGGTAGCGCGATCGAGTCGATGCCCATGCAGCCCCGCTCGCCCGCCCACTCCTCGACAGCGATCATGAGCGCTTCCCCCACGCCGACGCCGCGGGCGTCCGGAAGAACATAGAGGTCGGTCAGGTCGGCGACTCTGGCGCCGTCATGCAACGGCGCTTCGATGGCGATGGCGTAGCCGACGAGCGAGTCGTCGATCGTGCCGGTGAGGACACAGGCGTCGTCGCGGGACACGAGGTCTGCGACTGCCGTTGTATGCGGGCCCTCTCGGGCCTCGCGTCGGCTCCACATCTCGCCTCCGCGATGCGGGCGGAGCTCGTCCACCGCGCCATCGGCGAGGGCGGCGATCGCCAGCGCGTCGTCAGGGCCGGCGGAGACGGCGCCGATCTCCATCGCTCAGCCCTGGAGTTGCCGAATGCGGGTGACGACGGTCGCTCGGCCTCGATGCTGCTGCTCGTAGTCGAGCACGACGGTGAGTTCGCCGTCGGTCAGCGGTGAGAGGAACGGCAGGAGCTGAGGAGCCGAGAGCATGTCGTATCCGTCGATCGGAAGATCTTCGTCGTCGCCGATCGGCGTGACGACGGGGTCATCGGTCAACGGCGGCGGATCGGACGCCTCGCCGGCGAGGACCGTGCTGACGATGGACACGACCTGGTCGAGGACCTTGCGCACTTCTGTCTGTCCGCGATCCGATGCCACCTTGCCGGCCAGTCGGGTGAGGGCGACCTGCCCGCGCCCACGGTCGGCGAGCTTGGGGAGAAGTTCGCGAGCCTCGAGCGCGAGTCCGATCGGCGCGTAGACAAACAGATCAAGGATCTGCTCGGCGATCGGATCGTCGTCGCTCACGGGATGTCGACCGGCCCTCCGCAGTGCGGGCATTCGCTGTCGACAACCGAGGCGCTGTTCACCAGGAGGAAGCAGTTCGGACACGAGAACTCGTGGTCCTGGCGGGCGACGACTGGCTCGGCTTCGCCCGGAGGGGTGGGCGGCGGCCGGGGTGCGGCGGCTTCGTCCTCGTCTTCGTCCTCGTCATCGCCTGCGGCGATGCGATCCTTGAGGATCGCATCGAGATCGGCCTCGACTTCGTCGTCGTCCTCGTCGTCTTCTTCGGCGGATGGTCGCGCCGGAGTGGCGACGTCGTCATCGTCGTCGTCATCATCGTCGGAATCGGACTCACCGGCCGAGTCGTCGCCGAGCTCGAACTCTTCGCCTTCTTCGCCTTCGACTTCGTCGTCGTCGTCGGCGACCTCGTCTTCTTTGACTTCGTCTTCGGAATTCTCGTCGTCTGCCATAGTTCCTGCGTGTCAGAGGTTGCGGCGGATCATAGACACTGCGAGACAAAGCGCAACGTCGTTCGCCACCTTCTTGGTGCTGATCAGGGGATTGTGCCCGTTTCAGCCCCGCTGCTGGCGTATCTCGGCGACGGCATCGGCGTACTGAGCACCCGACGTGGTGACACCGTCACGCAGCACACCATTCAGCCCCTGATGCCAGGCGGCGATCGCCTCTCGCTCACTTTCCGTGCGATCGAGCAGGTAGCGCGGGTAGCGCGCGCCCATCTGGATCGCATCTTCCGCATCGAGCGGGTCGACGGTTCGACGGTTCGACCGAGCATGCCGGTTTCGATCAGCTCGACCGTGGCGGGGCTGCACTGCATGATGCCGAGGTGGCCGCCAGGGCCGACGGCGTCGGGTCGCCAGTTCGACTCCTTCCACGCGATCGCTTCGAGGAGATCCTGCGGCACCCGATACACGTCAGACCAGCGTGAGAACACCGGCATGAGGAGAACGTCGTCGACGAAACGGACGGTGGTCTCCTCCGGAGGCGGAGCTGTCGTCGTCGGTGTTGGAGCAAGTGTCGTCGTCATGGTCACGGGGGGCGGTTCCGGCGCAGGCTCCTCAGGCGCTGTCGCGCCGGTCGGGACCTGGAGCACCTGCCCCACCACGATTCGGTCGACGTTGTCGATGTCGTTGGCTGCGGCCAGGTCGGCCACGGTGAGACCGTGCGCCGCGGCGATGCGGGACAAGGTGTCACCGGGCGCAACCGTGTGCTCCGTTCGCGTCGGCTCAACCGGCCCAACGGGCGCAGCTGACGCGGAGCCGCCGAGCACGAGCGTCTGTCCTTCGAAGATCCGATCGGGATCGGTGAGGTCGTTGTCAGCCGCGAGCGCGGCGACGGACGTGCCGAATCGCCGGGCAATCGCGCTGACTGTGTCGGCTGCGGTAACCACGTGAACCACTGATGTGTTCTCGGTCGGCGCTGGACCATCGGCGGGGGCGACCAGGACGAGCGTGACGCCCGCCCGGATGCGGTCCGGATCCTCGATCTCGTTCCACTCGACGAGCTAGGCAATCGTCACGTCATGATTGGCCGCGATCTCTGAGAGCGTGTCGCCGGGCGCGACGACGACAGTGGTCGTGGCGAACAGCGTTGCGGCCACCAAGGCCGTCATCAGAGCGACAGGGCGCCAGGGCGCCAGATCTGGTGATAGGGGTTCACGGGGAGCCTCCAAGCGGCTCCGCCCGCCTACCGTCGTGGAATGTATCAGCCGTGATCGCGGCTGATACGGCGCTCCTCGGCGCGTCGCTCTGCGTCGAGGCGACCAAGGGCCGGCTCTCCGGTGTGATCGACGAAGTTCATAGCCTCCGCGAGAGCCCTGTGGCCGGCCTGTTTACCGATCGCCGTATGCATCCGCTGACACACCCGGCGGTACGCCTCATGGCCCTGCGGCGTGGTGCGCAGTTCGAGCATGTGCATGGCTTCGCGGGCGTTGAACTGCATCGAGTAGCGCACCCGGTACGCCAAGGCGACGGCGTAGGAGGCCTGCTCGGGCAGATCCTCCGTGAGCGCGCCGTGCAGCGCCGCCGAGCGCTCCATGGCGCTGCGGAATTCGTCCTCCACGCCGGCGGCGCGAACCGCGTCGGGCATAACGAATCCGTGGCGGGGCGACAGCGGCTGCCAGTCGATCGTGAGCATCCGGTGGCGCTGGAGGTCTCGGAACGCGCCGTAGTCGGACAGCACATCGAAGCGATAGTCGGTGCGCTCGAAGGCACGGCCAGGTCGCTGCCGGCGGTTCTCACGGTGTCCGACATAGGACTTGATCACGTCGAGACGATCCTCGACGGACATCGCCCGCACTCGTGCCTCGATCGTGGTCTCGGATAACGATGTGTGGGGATACAGCATCGCGGCGACGACCTTGATCTCGCCGTCGGGATCGAAATCCACGAGGTCGACGACATCGTCGTCCACCAGACCCCCGGTCTCGTCGCCGAAGAGGTTGTCGACCACGGCCTCCATCGAATCGCGGGTGTCGGCCATGTAGGCGCTCGTGCGCTCGCCGCGATCTGGCAGGTCGACGCGTTTCAGGAACGACGGCACGACCTTGCGGAGCTCCGTGAGCATCATGTCGGCGTAGGTGCGGCTCTCGGGCAGCGGATGCGAGCGCATACGCAACAGCAACGCCTCGTACGCCTGACCGGTGCCGTAGATGCCGAGGTTCGACAACGACGACGCTGGCAGCATTCCCCGGATCGCGTCGAGAGCTCGTGCCTTGATGGCCGTGCGATACGCGAAGTCGCTGTCGCTCACATCTTTCGGGGTGGTCTGCTTGAAGAACTCCTGCATCTGAGGAACGAGCGCGGAGTAGGCGTCGAAGATGCGGTCCATGTCGGCGATGTAGCGGGTGCCGAGTGCGCTGCTCAGGATCTCCGGATCGCGGAAGTAGCGATAACGGCCACCGAGGCGCTGGTCGTAGGCGATGTAGCGGGTGGACTGCTCCAGGTACGCCATGAGGCGCCCCCACTCGAGCACCTTGGTGAGGACGTTGCTCGCCTGTTCGCAGGCGAGGTGCACGCCGCCGAGCTGTGCGACGGAATCGTCGCCGTACTCGAAGAAGACCTTGTCGTAGAGCTCCTCGGCTCGGCGCAGACCGACGGTGGCGTCGATCGTCTGGTCGCCCTCGATATCGAGATCGCCGACGAACTCCTGCAGGAACAGACGACGCAGGCTGAGCGGCGACCGGGAGTAGCGAGCGAACAGCGCGCCCTTGACCACCTCGGGGAGGTTGACCAGCGCGAAGACCGGCTGGTCGAGGTTCGTGAAGTAGCGGCGGAGGATGTCGGCCTCTTCGGCGGTGAACTCCTCGGCGATATAGACCGTCATCGGCTCGTGAGCCTATTGGGTCTCTTCGAAGGCACCGCGGACCGATTGCATGGCCTCAGCGTTGGCCCAGAGATCGACGATGGTCAGTGCCATCGAGAGCGCACCATCGATGATGGCCTCGTCCCCGGACTCGGCCCGTGCGTGGGTTGCGAAGTCGGGTGTGTGGATGGCGCAGCCGGTCGGTGCCACCTTGATCATCGGATGGATCGCGGGCACCGCATAGCTGACATTGCCCATGTCGGTGCTGCCGGCGACCACGGACATCGGGTTCGGCTCATGCACGACGCGGCCGACCTCGCCGGCGTTGGCGCAGTAGAGATCGAGCAGCGGTGTGTTGTCGATCATGTCGAGGAACGGCGGGTCGTTCCAGCGGTGTTTCATGTTGCAGCCCGCGGCTTGCGCACCGGCCTCGAGACAGTCGACGACCCGCTGCTTGAGTGGCTCCAGCGATTCCATGTTGCGGCTGCGCACGTACCAGTTCGCGGCGGCCCGTTCCGGAACGATGTTGGGCTTCTCGCCGGCATCGGTGAAGATCCCGTGGATTCGCTCCTCGGGCCGAATGTGCTGCCGTAGCGCGGCGACGTTGTTGTAGCCGAGGACGGCGGCGTCCAGCGCGTTGCGGCCCTTGTGGGGCGCGGCTGCGGCGTGGGCTGCCTGGCCCTCGTAGAGCACGTCGACAGTGTGGATCGCGATCGTCTGCATCCACCGAAGATCGTGATCGGCCGGGTGGACCATCATCGCCGCGTCGACGTCGTCGAAGGCGCCCCGGCGGATCATGAACTCTTTGCCTCCGCCGCCCTCTTCGGCCGGCGTGCCGAGAATGGCGAGCCGGCCGCCCAGTGCTTCGGCGACGGTTGCGGCGGCGAGCCCCGCTCCGAGTCCGGCCGCGGCGATGATGTTGTGGCCACACGCATGCCCGATCCCGGGGAGTGCGTCGTACTCGCAGCAGACCGCGATGGTCGGGCCCTCGGTGCCGACCCGGGCATCGAATGCCGTGGGCATGTCGTAGGCGCCCTGCTCCACGCTGAGGCCCTCGTCGGTCAAGACCCCCGTGAGCATTTCGTGGGCGAAGTGCTCCTCAAAATTCAGCTCGGGGTTCGCGTGGATCTCGTGCGAGACCTCGATGAGGGTCGGTGCAAGTCGATCGATCTCGGCGCGTACCCGTTTCTTGGCCTCGATGACGTCCATGGTGACTATGGTAGTGACGCAGCCGGCGCGAGGCCGAGCGCAGCGTCAGACCCAGATGCGCAGGGCAGCCGGCTCCGTGCGCACGCTCACCGTTCTGACCCGGCCGACCGGTCTGCCGTCGAGGCGAATCGGCGTCGGCTGGTCGAACTCGATCTGCATCGCCTCACGTCGACGGATGGTGATGTCGGGGTGCGGGACGTGGGTGCCGCTCGCCAATCGCCGGCGAGCGGCGAGACGGTCGCGCAGCGAGGGGTCGGCGTCGACGATGTCGAGCTTGCCGTCCCCGGGATGGGCGCGGGGAGCGATGTTCCACGACCCCAGGAACGCGCCGTTGGCGGCGATGACGATTCGGCCGCGCAGCCAACTCTGTCGAGCGGCGAGGTGCGCGACGAACCAGTGGAGCTTGCCGTCGAGGAGAGCTGCGCCGAGATCGACCGCGAGCTCCGTCGCGTCCATCCCGGGTGTCAGGGCGCGGCCTCCGCCGAGGGTGCGCGAAAGATCGCCGCCGGTCAGCGTCATCGGTGGGATCGGGCCGTTGGTCCGTCGAGCCGCGGTGACGAACTCGGTCGCGGCGTCGTCAGAGTGGGCGATGACGAGATCGTCGGGGACCACGCCGGCACTCCCCCACTCCTCACCCTTCACGATGCTCATGCCGCTTCCACAGAACCGGAGATGGCGACGACGCCACGATGCACCGCCTCCGCGGCTTGGCGCGCGGCCCGAGCGGTCGCAGGGTTGGGCGCGATGTCGCCGAGTTGCCGGAGAAGGTCGATCAGCACCTTGAAGTTGCGAACGAAGTCCCCGGGCGTCATGTCTTCGTCCTGGTCGAGCAGGACCCCGAGGTCCTCGCCCGCGGCCCACGCATGGGCGATCGGCGCGAAGCCGGCCTCCGGGGGGCGTGTCTCGGGCAGGCCGTGGTGGCGCTCGAGCCCGGCGATGTCTCTGGCGAGGCGGTCCAACTCGCGGAACCGCTGCTTTGCCGACTTGGCCGGGAACCACGGCTCAGGCGGCGGGGACGGGCGGCGATGCTCGTAGGTGAAGCAGGACACGAGGCTCGCCAGCGCGGGCGGCTCGAGGTCGTCGAGGAGCCCTTCGTCGAGCGCTTCGGCGATGAGGAGATCGGACTCGTGGTAGATCCGGCCGAGCATTCTGCCAGTGTCGGTGACAGCCCAGCCGTCGAGGTGTCCGCGGGCCCGGAGGACCTCGCACGTCGCGTCGAATCGGCGTGCGATCGTGCCTTTGTCTCGCGTGGCCTTCCGTTCGAGGTGCTGCACTTCCTGCTCGACACGGGCGAGCGCTGTGCGGGGATCGTTGCGGTTCTTCGCCCGTCGCTTCGCCCGGTTGCCGCTGACGCTGACGCGCCGTAGTCGGTTGGCGACGTCTTCTCGGTAGTCGACTCGTTCAGGCGCCATCGGTTGGGGAAGCTCGATGTGGCCGACGGTGATCGGGGGTTCGCTGATATCGGCGAGCTCGAGGCGAACCTCTTGGGCGCGATGGCCGACGAGGCGGAGTCGGGCCCGTCCGCCCTTGCGCCATGAGACGCCCAGAACGGCGAGCCGGTCGCCGGCGTCATCGAGGATGACGTCGCCGGGGCGCAGCCGGGACACCGCGTCAGCGATCGCGTCGGCGTCGGCCGGGGGCTCGTCCGGGTCGGGCTCGTCGCCGAACTGCTCCTCGACTTCCGCCTGCAGATCCGCAAGCTTCGCTCGTTCGCGCACGAGTCGATTCTCGAGGCGCACCACGCTGGCGTTGGCCTGGAACTGGGCGAAGCTGCGGGCGAGAAGCGCCCGCGCGCTGTCGGCGTCCTGACGAGTCAGCAGGTTCACCGCCATGTTGTACGTCGGTCGGAAGGCGGAGCGAAGGCGAAAGGCGCGACTCCCGGCGAGCGACGCAACCTGATCGAACTGCGTGAACGGGGACCACGGGACGATCGCGTGGCCGCGGTCATCGATGCCGCGGCGGCCGGCTCGGCCAGTGAGCTGCGTGAACTGGGCCGGTGTGAGGAGCTCATGATGCTCACCGGTGAACTTCGTCAGCCGGTCGATGACGACACTGCGGGCCGGCAAGTTGACGCCGAGGGCGAGTGTCTCGGTGGCGAACACGACCCGCACGAGGCCCTCAGCGAAGCAGACCTCCACCGTCTCCTTGAACGCGGGAACAAGCCCAGCGTGGTGGCTGACGACGCCGCGTTCGAGGCGTTCGAGCCACGCCGTGGTGTCGAGCAGGGCGAGGTCGGCGGGATCGAGCCCCGCGAGCCGCTCCTCCGCGATCTCCCGGATTCGGTCGCTCTCTTCGCGATCGGTGTAGCGCGCGCCCGAACGCACCAGCGTCGTTGCGCCCTCGTCACAGCCCTTGCGGCTGAAGACGAACCAGATCACCGGCAACAGATCGCGCTCCTCCAGATGATCGAGAAGCTCGAGCCGGCTCGGCGTGCGCCATGGTGCGCGCTTGCCTTTGCGGCGGTCATTCCGATTCCTGCGGAGGTCGGGGTCGAACCGGTCGCCCTCCTGGTTTGGCCGACCATCCACGATGGTGGGAAGGACGTGGAGCTTGTCGCCGCGCCGGTCCCCCACCGCATAGAGGTTGGTGAGATCGACGGGGCGAGTCGTCTCGACGACGACGCCGGTCGGGCCGCGGACCGACTCGAGCCAGCCGCCGACTTCATCGCCGTTCGACACCGTTGCCGACAGGCAGACCAGCTGCACGTGGGCGGGCAGGTGGAGGATGACTTCTTCCCACACGGGACCGCGGAAGGAGTCCTCGAGGTAGTGAACCTCGTCGAGCACGACCGCATCGAGGACATCGAGATCGCGCCCCTCGTAGAGCATGTTGCGAAGGACTTCCGTGGTCATCACGATCACGTCGGCATCCGCGTTGATCGCGTTGTCGCCGGTGAGAAGGCCGACGCGGCTCGTTCCGATGCGCTCCGCGAGGTCGCGGTACTTCTGATTCGAGAGGGCCTTGACCGGCGCGGTGTAGAACGCACGGCGTCGTTCGGCGAGCGCACGATCGATCGCATGCTCCGCGACGAGCGTCTTGCCAGAACCGGTCGGTGCGCTCACGAGCACCGACCGCCCGGCATCGAGGTGGTCCATCGCCTCGATCTGGAACCGGTCGAGCGTGAACGTGCGCTCGTCGTGGGCGCTCACGTGGCGTCGGCCGCCTTCTTGGCGCGCCGGATCCGGATCCGGCCGAACAGGATCGCGATCTCGTAGAAGAGGTACATGGGCACCGACAGCACGGCGAGGGTGAAGGGATCGCCGGACGGCGTGATGATCGCGACCATCGCGACGATGCCGACGATCGCATACTGGCGGCCGTTGCGGAGCGTCTCGTTCTGCACGACGCCGAGCAACTGGAGGAAAATCAACGCGATCGGGAACTCGAAACCGATGCCGAAGGCCAACATCATCTTGATGATGAACCCGAAGTACTCCGAGGGCGCGAAGAGCTCCTGGAAGTTGTCGCCACCCTGATCGATCAGCCAGTTGAGAGCCTTCGGCACGCTCCAGTAGGCGAGACCGGCGCCGAGAGCGAACAGGCCGACGGCGGAGCCGATGAAGGGATAGGCGTACCGCTTCTCGTGGCTGTAGAGGCCAGGGGCCACGAAACGCCACATCTGCCAGAGGATCACGGGCATGGCCAGAATGAGCCCGGTGTACCCCGCGACGGTCAGCTTGATGTTGAAGAACTCGAGCGGACTACGCGCATAGAGCTGGCACTGCTCGTCTTCCGGGATAATCGACGAGTCATCGGCGACGACGTCGCAGTACGGATCGATCAAGACGTCGGTGATGTTGGTGTAGAAGATCCAGCCGATCACGGCGCCGATCGCGATCGCGATGAACGAGATGATGAGGCGCCGCCGGAGCTCCGTGAGGTGCTCCATGAGGGTCATGCGGCTCTCTTCGGAGCGCGTCTCTGTCTCAGTCATCGCCATCGGTGTCGGTGGCGGACGCGGCCGGTTCCGGCGTCGGCTCTGGCGCTGACTCTGCTGTCTCGGCGTCGGCGGGCGTCTCGGCCGTCGCGCCGTTCTTGTCCGACGTGGGCGTGGTCGGTGAGGAGGTCGGGATACTCGTGGCCTCGTTCAGCACCGCCTTGGCGCTGCTGAACGGCTCCGTCACCGCGATCTTGGTGCTCTGGATGGCGCCGCGGGTCTTCTTGTCGGCTTCCATCACCGGGTCCTGGATCGCCTCGCGGAACTCCTTCTGGAAACCGCTGGAGATCTGTCGAACCTGATTCACGAACTTGCCGATCTGGCGAGCGGCCTCGGGAAGCTTGGTCGGGCCCAGCACAATGAGCGCGACCATCATCACGAAGAGGACTTCGAGCCCTCCGATGTTCGAGAACATGCCACCAATCCTACCGACGTGGGGTGTGGTGTCGGACTCGGCGGCGATCGGCGCGCGCTTGAGTGCTCTCGTCGAGCTTGTTGATCTCTTCGACGACAGATCGGGTCGTGTGGCGCAGGTCGTCGGCGGCAACAGCCGCGACCCGGCTTCGGCGCAGCGCGTGTCGCAACGCCTGGAGCTCGCCGTCGAGTCTGTGCATCGACCAGGCGAGGGTGACGAGGCAGAGCACCGTCATGGCGGCGGGCACGAGAAGGTTCCAACTCACGTCTCGACGTTACCCATCGGACGATGAACGAACGGTGACCCGGTAGGGCTATCCGTCGAGGAGGTGGCTGAGCGCTTCGTTCCACGAAGATGTGTCGTGGAGCTTGTCGTGAAACTCCAGGAGGTTGTCGTGGGTGATCGGCTTCCCGATCTTCGCTTCGTCGAGTTCAGCCGGAAGGGACCAGGTGTTCATCGCGACACCGGAGGCGACCAGCAGGTCGATCGTGCGGGGCTCAGGGGGCTTCACGACGGTCATTGCGCAGGTCGTACACCGGAAGCTGTACTCGCCCCGATTGTCGTTGATGTAGACCCGAACGCGGACGTCGGCGGTGGTCAGCTCGACGTCTCCACATTCTTCGCAACTCGCTCTGATCGCAGCCATGGTGCGGTGCAAGCCCCGTTTCGTTCTGCTCGTGTGCTGGCCTCCATTGGCATCGTCTGGTGCGTTCTAAAGGGTTTCCGGGCCCGGTTTCGGTGGTCCTTTCGAATCAGATCCGCTGCACAGCGCGCCGTCTGGGTCTCGTGTGATCAGAGGTGCGACGATGGGTCGGTGCCCACGCGTCTTCCGCCCTTGCTCGATCGGGCGATCCTCTTCGCCCATCGAGGCGCTCGGGCGAACGAACGGGAGCACACTCGCGAGGCATTCGAGCTTGCCCTTCGACTCGGTGCGACGGGCCTTCAAGCCGATGTCTGGCTCACGGCCGACGATCGGGTCGTGCTCGATCGCCGCGGGCTTGCCCGCCGATTCTCTCGGCGGACGATTCGAGAGACGGCTGCTGCCGACCTCGCCGATCGACTCGAAATCCACGAGCTGCTCGAGGTGGCGGGCGACGTACCGGTTCGCCTACGGATCGGAGACGGCGAACGCGAGGCGGTCGGCGCGGTGATGACGGCTGCGCGTGCGGCCGGTGTTGACGACCGGCTCTGGCTGGCTCATGACGACCTCGAGGTGCTGTCGGAGTGGCGCGACATCGCACCCGAGGTGCATCTGATCAACTCCACGTCCCTGGCGAAGCTCCCCTTCGGCGCAGAGAGCCGGGCCGCAGAGCTCGCTGCCGCGCGCGTGGACGCGATCGCGCTTGCGGAGTCCGACTGGACGGGTGGAATGGTGACGCTCTTTCACCGATTCGACGTCCTGGCGTTCGCCGACGGTGCACACTACGAGCGGCAGCTCGCCAGGGTAATCGACATGGGCGTGGACGCGGTGTCGGGCGATCACGCCGACCGCATGGCGGCGGTGGCCGCGACGTTCGACTGACTACAAGAAGCCGATGTCGCCGAGCGGCCAGACCTTGATGAAGGCGCGGCCGACGATCGTGTCCTCGTCGATCGGCCCGAACGACCGGCTGTCCTGGCTGCGGTCGCGGTTGTCCCCCATGACGAAGACGTGCCCCTCCGGGATCGTGCAGGTGTCGGCTTCCGGTGGGTTGTCGCAGCCCGGTATCAGCGAACTCGAGGTGGTCGGGTCCCCTGCCGTGTAGTCCTCGACCAGCGCTTGGCCCTCTATGAAGACGCGACCATCGACGATGGTGACCGTCTCGCTGGCCAGCCCGATGACGCGCTTGATGAAGTCATCGGTGTCCGCATTGAGGACGGTCTCAGGTCGTTCGAAAACGATCACATCGCCGCGCTGGACGTCGCCGAGCCTGTAGCTCAGCTTGTTGACGAGCACACGATCGTCTTCGCGCAGCGTGGGCTCCATGGACGGCGACGGAATGTAGAACGCCTGCAGGAGAAAGGCCTTGATCAGCAGGGCGACTGCCAGCGCGCCGGCCGCGACCGCGACCCACTCGATCAGTGTCCGCAGGGAGCCCTGGATGCTGCGCTCCTCGGGTGGCGGTTCATCCTCGTCGTCCCAGAAGTTGGTTTCCTCCACCGGAAGCGGCGCGGGCTCCTCCGTCGCCGGAGTGGGCGTTGGAGCCGCATCGCCGGCAGTGACGCGGGGCCGACGACCGACCGAGAAGAACATCGGCTGCTCGGGAGAATCGGAGGGAGGGCCCGCGTCGGTCACGGGTGACGAGGGTACAGCGCTGACCGGCCGTCCTCGGTCACCCCACGTCCTCGATGTCAGGCGGTGTAGCGGGCGAGAACGCGCTGGGCGGCGGCCGAGACGAGGTCCTCCGGTACCGCTTCGCTGCTCTCGAGGATGGACGCCGTCGGCCCGAGCCGGAGAAGGAGTCGCTCAAGCCACGGAGTCGCCGTCACGGCCATGACTACGTCGATCGAACCGTCCGAGCGAGCCTCGGCGGATTCCGTGGGGTACTGCTCGACGACCCAGCTCGCGTCGGCGGGAAGATGCATGTGGACGCGGGGCTCGTCGCCGCCAGGCGTGAATAAGCCGCCACTGGTCTCGATCGTATGCGTGATGGGCGTGGCCGACGGTCGGGCATCGCGTATGCGGTCGACCCGAAAGACCCGCTCGGCGTTTGCACGATGGCAGTACCCGTGCAGGTACCAGTTGCCGTGGTCGCTGAAGACGCGGGCGGGATCGACGATTCGGGTCGTCAGCTCGTCGCGGCCGTAGGTGTAGTAGTCGAGTTCGACCTGGGTCCCCTCCCCCACGGCTCGACGCAACGTTTCGAGCGTTGCCTCCGGGGCGTCGCCCAGGCGAACATCCACAGCGCTGTCCGCTGACGCGCCGAGCGCCATCCCGAGCTTGGTGAGGGCGCGGAGGAGCGGACTCGCTTCCTCGTCGTCGAACCCGGCACTGTCGATCTCGGCAGTGTCGTTGTCGGCGTCGCCGCCGATCGAGAGCACTGAACGTCCGGCAGTCAGGAGACGGGCGCCCTCTTCGGCCGTGAGCCGCAACGGCTGGTTGAACCAGTCGGCATAGCGAATCTGGACCCGATCGTCGGTGATGTCGACCTCGATCAAGGAGTCGGGAGTGAAGGGGTGCACGCCCACGAACAGGACGACCTCGGTGAGGTCGGCCACGAGCTGGTCGCGGGGGTAGTCGAAGCGGGCTGCGACGTCGTCGAGGGACGCGCCGTCCTCCTCGACGACCCACGGGATGACAGCGAGCAGTCGCGTCATCCGGTCCCGAGCGGTCAACTTGGCGCTCACGCGAAGGACTCCAGCCAGTCGATCATCGAGGCGCGCAGCTCCGGGGGTTCAAGCACTTCGGCGTGGTCCAGGAAGCTGAGGACGAATGATCGGAACGCTTCAGGATTGCGGACGTCGATCTCCGCGATGACGCTGCCGCTCGCTTCTTCCTCGACCGCGCCGAGCAGATGACGGGCATGCGCGGCCTGAACGGCGTCGACCCGGACCCGAGCCCGGATCGCGTCGCCGTCGCCGAGTTCCCAGCCCCGCAGGTCCGTGGGGTCGTCGATCGACCCGATCTCGTGCTGCGCATCGTCGCCGAGTTCGACGGTGCCGCTGATGCGATCCACTCGGTACAGGCGGTCGTCGTCTCGGGTGCGATCCCAGCCGGAGAGGTACCAGTGGCCGCGGCTGAAGGAGAGCCGCCAGGGCTCAACGGTCCGGACCACGTCGTTGTAGATGAAGGTGACGGCCTTGCGGTCCGCCGCAGCCGCGATCATTACGGCGAGCGCGTCGTTGAACGGGACGTAGCCGACCTCTTCGGCCGCATCGCCGCCGCCGGCTCCGAGCTTGATGAGCCCCGACGCGGCTCCGTCGAGCCGGACGAGGTTCGTCGCGAGGTGCAGCGCCGCGAGTTCGTCGGGCTCGAGACGGATCTCGGCGCCGGAATAGTCGGCCCGACGCATGCGATAGCCGTCGAGCGGAGGGTCGGTTCCGGCGACGGGCTCGACCGAGATCGGGAGCCCCATTGCTCGGAGATCGTCTTTGTCCCGCTCGAAGGCCCGACGGAATGAGGCCTTGGATTCGGGGTACCCGCCGATGCGGTCGCGTAACTCGTCGGCGGTCATGGCTCGATCGGCGTCGAGAAGCGCGGCGGCGAGGTTGAGCAGGCGTTCGAGCTTGTCCATCAGAGGCTGGCGATGAGCTTCTCGACTCGTTCGTCGTGGGCCTTGAAGGGGTCCTTGCAGAGGACCGTGCGCTGCGCCTGATCGTTGAGCTTCAGATGCACCCAGTCGACCGTGTAGTCACGCTTCTGTTCTTTGGCGCGGCGGATGAATTCTCCCCGCAGGCGGGCCCGTGTGGTCTCCGGCGGGTGCTCGACGGCGTGGGAGATCTCCTCGTCGGTGACCATCCGCTCGACCATGCCGCGCTTCTGCATCCGGTAGAAGAGCCCGCGCTCACGATTGACGTCGTGGTACTGGAGGTCGACGAGAGCGACCTTGGCGTCGTTGAGTTCGAGCCTGTGGCGTTCGCGGTAGCTCTCGATGAGCTTGTACTTGATGACCCAGTCGATCTCTTTGTCGAGCTTCATTGGGTCGTTTGCGAGGTTGGTGAGGCTGTACTCCCACATCTCGAGCGCGAGTTCTTCCTGCTCGGTGAGGTCGTGATGCTCGGCGAAGCGCAGGGCTCGGGTGAGGTACTCACTCTGGATGTCGAGCGCGGAGACCTCGCGGCCGTTCGCGAGACGGACCCGACGTGTGCACGTCATGTCGTGGCTGATTTCGCGGATGGCCCGGATCGGGTTCTCGAGCGTCATGTCGCGCAGAACGACCTGCGGTTCTTCGAGCATCCGCAGCATCAGCGCACAGGCGCCGACCTTGAGGAAGTTGGTGTACTCGCTCATGTTGGAATCGCCCACGATGACGTGGAGGCGCCGGTAGCGCTCGGCATCGGCGTGGGGCTCGTCGCGCGTGTTGATGATCGGGCGGGACCGTGTGGTTGCTGACGACACGCCTTCCCAGATGTGCTCGGCCCGCTGGCTCACGCAGTACATCGCGCCCCGAGCCGTCTGCAGCACCTTGCCGGCGCCGGCGTAGATCTGGCGGCTGACGAGGAACGGGATCAGTACCTCGCTGTAGGAGCTGAAGTCGTCGCGGCGGGTCGTGCAGTAGTTCTCGTGACAGCCGTAGCTGTTGCCGGCGGAGTCGGTGTTGTTCTTGAACAGGTAGATGTCGCCGTGGACGCCCTCGTCGCCGAGGCGCTCTTCGGCGCTGGTGAGCAGCTGCTCGAGGATCCGCTCCCCTGCCTTGTCGTGCACGACCAGGTCGTGGACGGAATCGCACTCGGGTGTTGCGTACTCGGGGTGGCTTCCCACGTCGAGATACAGGCGTGCACCGTTGCCGAGGAACACGTTGCTGCTGCGGCCCCAGGATACGACGCGACGGAACAAATAGCGGGCGACCTCGTCCGGGCTGAGCCGTCGCTGGCCGCGCAGTGTGCACGTCACCCCGTACTCGTTCTCGATTCCGAAGATCCGACGTTGCACGTCGACAACCTAACGGGACGGGGCACCCAGTCGCGGTACCGCTGCGGTTCAGGAGCTGATGATGGCGGCGAGTTCGTCGTCTTCGAGACGTCGGAATGCCCGTCGACCGATTCCGCGCTCCAGGATGGCCACCTCGAGATCGGCCGCGGTGAGTTCGCGATCGGGGCCCGCCAGAGCGCCAACTGCGGCGTTGAGGCCTTCGGCGAGCGTGGGCGGCGCGTCGAGATCGCCGAATCGGCTGGAGATCGTGTCGGTCTCGCCACCGAGCACCACGGACATGTCTTCGTCCATGACGGTGCCGTCGTAGAGAATGTGGAAGAGCTGGTCGTCTTCGCCGCCCTCCTCCTCGCCGATTTCGGCGACCAGGATCTCGACTTCCATGGGCTTCATCTCGTGAGTGAAGACCTGACCCAGGCTCTGCGCGTACTGATTCGCAAGACTGCGGGCGTCGACGTCTTCTCGGCTGAAGGAATAGCCCTTCAGATCGGCGTGGCGGACGCCGGCGATGCGGAGCTGATCGAACTCGTTGTATTTGCCGACGCCGGCGAAGGCGATCCGGTCGTAGATTTCGCTCACCTTTCGCAGGGTGGACGAGGTGTTCTCGGCGCAGATGGCGATGCCGTCATCGAACCGGAATGCGATGAGGCTTCGGCCACGGGCGATCCCTTTGCGGGCGTAGTCGGCCCGGTCCTTCATCACCTGCTCGGGCGCTACGTAGAACGGCGTGTTCATGAGTGCAGCCTCTTTACTGGTTCCGGCGGCGTTCGAGCAGCGCCTGGGTGCGGTCGGCCAACTCGTCGTCTTCGAGTCTCGTGTAGCCGTCGGCGCTAATGTGGGCCACCACGGGATAGATGCCCCGCATCGGGTCGGGGCCGCCGGTCGCTGAGTCCTCGTCGGCCGCCTCGAAGAGTGCTTCGATCGCGAGATCGGTGACGGCGCCGGCGTCGAGGCCGTCGCGGTAGTTGAGCTTTATCACGGTGCCGGCGTGGAGGCTGCCGGAGCCGGTGCTGGCGTGCTGGGTCTCTTCGTAGCGGCCGCCGGTGACGTCGAACTCGAAGAGGCGGCCGTCGCCGCGGCCGAGATCGAAACCGGCGAAAATCGGAACGACGGCCATTCCCTGCATCGCTGCGGGCAGGTTGCTGCGGATCATCTGGCTCAGCTGATTCGCCTTGCCGTCGAGGCTGAGCGGCCCGCCCTCGACCTTCTCGTAGTGCTCGAGTTGGAGTTGGAACAGCCGCACCATCTCGATCGCGGGCCCAGCGGCACCGGCGATGGCGACGCCGCTGTGGTGGTCGGCCGCGAAGACCTTTTCGAGAGTGCGGTGGCTAATGAGGTTGCCGGACGTGGCGCGGCGGTCACCGGCGAGCAGCACGCCGTCTTTGTAGCGAATCGCGACGCACGTGGTGCCGTGGCGGTACTCGCTCACAGGCACCGCGCCTTCGATTGTGACGGCGTCGTCGAAGCCGCTGCGGCGAAGCAGTTCGGCAAAGCTCGGCCCCGGGTCGTCCTGGGGCCGGAACAACGGAAGGTTCACTCTCCGCCCTTCTGGATGTAGCTCTTGACGAAGTCCTCGGCATTGGTCTCGAGAACCTCATCGATCTCGTCGAGGAGATCGTCGAGCTCCGCCTTCAGTTCTTCGCCCCGCTCCGACGCCGCAGGGGCGTCAGCGGTCTCGGACTCGCGTTCCTCGGTATTTGGCTTTCGGATCTGTTCACGCTCGGCCATGGCGTCTCTCCGGTGGTTGCTCAGGTTCCCAGTCGGCGAAGAAGTTCTGCCGCTGAGTCGCACTCATCGACCAAGCTACCCACATGCGCCTTCGTACCGCGCAATGGTTCCATCATGGGCACTCTCCGGAGTGCGTCGGTGCCGATGTCGAACACCAGGCTGTCCCAGTTCGCAGCCACGACAGCGTCGCCGAACTTCTGGAGGCAACGGCCTCGGAAGTAGGCCCGCGTGTCATGCGGTGGCTCCGTGCAAGCGATCAGTGCTTCGTCGTCCGATACCAGGGTCTCGAGGCCGACGCGGTCCGACAGCGACTTGTCGGGTCGCATGTCGCCGTACTGGATGTCGAGGGCCCGGAGTCGTGCGTCGTCCCAGGGCAGGTCGTGCCGCTCGCGGTAGCCGTCGATGAGGCGGTACTTCGCCACCCAGTCGAGCTGTGTGGCGAGGGTCATGGGGTCGTCTTCGAGCGCGGCCAGGACGGATTTCCAGCGCAGCAGCACGTCGTAGGCAACATCGCCGCCCACGTTTTCGGTCCCTTGCGCCTCCACATACTTCGTCGAGTGGTCGAGGAGCTCCCACTGGATTTCGAGTGCGGTGATGGTGGAGCCGTCATCGAGCTCCAGGGGCGCTCGCAGCGACATGTCGTGGCTGACCTGGCGCATGGTGGGAACGGGCTTGGCGAACGTGAACTCACGGGTGAGGGCGTCGTCCTCGCAGAGCGCGAGCACGAGCGCCGTGGTGCCTACCTTCAAGAAGGTGGAGATCTGCGACTTGTTGGCGTCGCCTACGATGACGTGGAGTCGACGGTACTTGCGCGCGTCGGCGTGCGGCTCGTCGCGAGTGTTGATGATCGGACGCTTCAGCGTGGTTTCGAGGCCCACCTCCTCCTCGAAGAAGTCGGCTCGCTGGGTGAGCTGGAAGTCCACCTCGTCCGTGCGCATGCCCGGCACTTCGGCGCCCACCTTGCCGGCGCCGGTGAAGATCTGGCGGGTGATGAAGTGGGCTGTCGCGTGGTTGACGATTCGGCCGAAGGGCGTAGAGCGGTCAACGAGATAGTTCTCGTGGCAGCCGTAGGTGTTGCCCTTGCCGTCGCTGTTGTCCTTGTAGAGGACCAGCTCCTCGCCGGGAGGCAGCAGGTCTCCAGCCGCCTCCATCGAACGGACCGCGATCAGCTCCGCGGCCCGGTCATAGAGGACGCAGGAACGGGCGTCGAAGCACTCAGGGGTGCTCAGCTCCGGGTGAGCGTGGTCCACGTAGTAGCGCGCGCCGTTGGTGAGGACGGCGTTGACGAGGTGGGTTTCGACGTCGGGCGGCATGGCGCCCATCGGGGCGTAGCCGCGGGCGTCGACGTCGGGTGTCTCGTCGATGAAGTCCCAATGGACCGTTTCGGCGGCGGCGTCGGCCCGGTAACCGGCCGCGAAGAGGTACGCGTTAATGAGGACCGACGAGGCCGCAATGGGATTCGGGTCCTCGGTGCCCTTGTGGACGATGCCGTACTCGGTTTCGATGCCGACGGTCTTTGGGATAGCCATCGATTCGACCCTAGCCCGGCGCGAACCGGCCGCTTGGGCCGCTCAGAGGATCTGGCTCAGGAAGAGCTTCGTCCGCTCTTCCTGCGGGTTCGTGAAGAAGTGCTCGGGGGTGCCGACCTCGACGATCTCGCCGTCGGCCATGAAGGCGACCCGGTCGGCGACCGCTCGGGCGAACCCCATCTCGTGGGTGACGACGATCATCGTCATGCCTGACTCCGCGAGGTCCTGCATGGCGTCGAGCACCTCCTTGACCATTTCGGGGTCGAGCGCCGAAGTGGGCTCGTCGAACAGCATGACCTTGGGCTCCATGGCGAGCGCCCGGGCGATGGCCACCCGCTGCTGCTGGCCGCCCGAGAGCTGCCCCGGATGCTTCTTGGCCTGCTCGGGAATCTTGACGAGCTCGAGCAGTTCCATCCCCGCTGCTTCGGCTTCAACCTTGGGCTTCTTGCGCACTCGACGGGGCCCGAGAGTGATGTTGTCGAGCACCGTCATGTGCGGGAACAGGTTGAAGGACTGGAAGACCATGCCGCACTCTCGGCGGATCTCCTGGATGTTGCGGATGTCCTTGGTCAGTTCGACGCCGTCGACGATGATCGTGCCGTTCGTGTGTTCCTCGAGGTGGTTCACACAGCGGATGAGTGTCGACTTGCCGGAGCCAGACGGGCCGATGACGACGAGGACCTCTTGCTTGCCGACGACCAGGTCGACGTTCGACAGCGCCTGGAAGTCGCCGAAGAACTTGTCGACTCCTTGCACCGTGATGATCGGCTCGCCGGTCCCGCCGGCGATGGTCGCCGCATTGGTGAGAGAGGTCGAGGCGGGAGTTTCGTTGTCTGGTGATTGATCGCTCATCGCGTTCCTACTCCGAGTCGGGTTTCGAGACGTTGTGCGGCCCGTGACATCGAGAAGCACAAGGTCCAGTAGATGGTTCCCACGAAAGCGTACGCCTCCGGGACGTAGCCCTGGTTGACGAATTCTCGGCGGGCGAGGACGACATCGACGACGCCGAGCATCTCCTGCAGGCCGATGATGACAAGCAGGGAGACGTCCTTCAGCAGCGAGATGAACTGGCCGATCAGCGCGGGAATCGAGTTGCGCAGCGCCTGTGGGAGAACGATCTGTCGGGTGATGGTGAATGGTGAGAGCCCGAGTGCCTTGCCGGCTTCGATCTGTCCGGCGGGGACGGACTGCAGACCGCCGCGTACGACTTCGGCGACGTAGGCGCCGGAGAAGAGGGTGATCATGATGATCGCGCGGAAGATCGGGCCAGGGATGTTCGCGTCGGGTGGGAACAGGAAGCCGATGGCGAACTGGCCCATGAAGAGCAGGCTTATGAGCGGCACCCCGCGCACGAGCTCGATGTAGCCGACCGCCAGCGGCCGGATCAGTGGGAAGGTCGACCGACGGGCGAGCGCCATGATGACGCCGATCGGAAAGCTGAGTGCGATGCCGGCGAACGCCACGACGATGGTGAGGAGCAGTCCACCGAAGTCGTCGATGTTGGAGGGTGTGAAGTCGGTGATGAGCCCGAACGCCAGGGCGGTCATCGCCAGCAGGATCCACCCGGATCGGCGGCGGATTGGTTGGGGCAGTCGCCGCCCGATCCTGTTGCCCACGACCATCGCGACGGCGACGCCGAGCGTGACCAGGGTCGGGGTGATCGTGCGGGTCATCGAGAGTATGAAGACGATGCCGACCAACGGGCCACCGATCATCGCCATGCGCGCCCCGCGGCGCATCGGAGGCGCCTCGGGGTCGTAGCCCAGCCCACTTCCGATGCCCATCGCGAGCACCGCGGTGTAGATGCCCGCCCACAGCATTTCGAAGGAGATCCCGGTCCGGCCGAAGTCCTTGCCGACCATGTAGAACTCGAGCGGCCCGTTGTAGATGACTTCCCAGCGCGCCGTGATGAAGACGTAGTTGAACGTCTTGAACAGCACGAAGAGGATGACCCCACCGAAGATAAGGGTGAGGATCGAGTTCTTCGCGTCCTTGAAGAGGTTGTCGCGGAAGATCGTACCGATGCCTTGCCCGGCGCCTCGGCGCGGCGGGGGTTCGGCGGCGATCGCGGTTCCGAGTTCGCCGCCGCCGGCGATTCCGGGTGGTGCTGCTTGTCCGTCGGGTGCCATCAGCGGGTCTCCAGCGACAGCCGTCGGTTGAAGAAGTTGGCGATCAGCGAGATTCCCAGGCTGAAGGTCAGGTAGCAGAACATCAGGATGATCAGCGCCTGCAGCGCGGGCGTGGCGTTGTTCGACACGCGCTGGAAGATCGACGTGATCTCGACGTAGGAGATGGCGACAGCCAGCGACGAGTTCTTGGTGATGTTGAGGTATTGGCTGGCCAGCGGCGGAATCATGATCCGGAACGCCTGGGGCAGGATGATGAATCGGTAGCGCTGGAAGGTGGAGAGGGCGACGGCCTGGGCCGCCTCACCCTGCCCCTTGTGAATCGCCTGGATCGACCCTCGCACGATCTCGGCGACATGGCTCGCCGTGTAGAGGGACAGCGCGATGGTGAGGCCGACGTAGGGCGGGAAGATGTTCATCCCGCCTTCGATCTGGCGGCCGTTCTCGGCGATGACCGAGGGCTCGTACGAGAGGGCGTTGCCCGCCGCGAAGTGGGCGATGGCGAGCGCGATCAGGAACGCAATGAAGCCGTAGAGACCGCCCCTCGAGGGCTGGCCGGTCTGCTCGTTGACCTTGCGGCGCCACACGTTGACGCCGACCACGGCGATGAGGCCGATGCCGATGAAGCCCACGAACGTGAGGAGGTTGGCATCCGGATTGAACCACGGGATGCCGATGCCGCGGTTCGAGATCACGAAGCGGTCGAGCGGGGTGACGTCGTCGGTGATCTGGGGAAGGTTCAGGAGGATAATCACCAGATAGGTGATGAAGATCCAGAGCAGGACGGGGATGTTGCGGAAGAGTTCGACATAGATGGTGCCGACCGCCCGGACGAGCAGGTTGTCGCTCAGGCGCATGATGCCGATGATCACGCCCAGCGCCGTGCACAACGGGATGCCGATCACGATCACCCGGAGGGTGTTGAGGTACCCGGACCAGTAGGCCTTGCGAACCGAGTAGTCGGCGCTGTCCTCGAGGCCGGGGATCGCAAAGCGAGCTTGGTTGTCGAGGAAGTCGAATCCGGTCGGCAGACCGGAATCCTCGAGGTTTGTGATTGCGTTGTCGTAGAGCCGGTAGAGCGCGTAGCCGACGACGCCCACGACGGCGAACTGGAACAGCCATCGCAGGACGCGGACGTCCCGATAGAGGGGCGGCTTCGTCGGGGTGTGGATCTCCTGCTCGACGATCGTCACGGCGGCTCTTTCAGGCGTGATTCCGGCGACGAGAGAGGGGCAGGGCGTGAGCCCTGCCCCTCTCTCGTTCGCGGAATTCAGATCAGATGACCTGAATCGGAACTAGTTGACCGGAGGTCCGTAGAGGATGCCGCCCTGGGTGTAGAGCTGGTTGACGCCCTCGGGGATCCCCAGCGGGCCGATGTTGCGGTCGTAGATCTCCTGGTAGTTGCCCACCGCCGAGATGATCCGCACGGCCCAGTCGGCCGTCGGGAACGCAAGGCCGGACTCCTGGTCGTCGAGGAACTTCGCGATCGCGCCGTTGTCGCTGCCGACGTGATCGGCGACGTTCGCGGACGTGATGCCGAACTCCTCGGCGTTGAACGTGGCGAAGACCGTCCACTGGACGACGTCGAAGAAGTCTTCGTCGCCTTCACGCGTCGCCGGGCCGAGGGGCTCCTTCGACATCGTGTCGTCGAGGATCGTGACGTCGCCGTCGTAGGTCGCCTTGAACGAGGCGAGACCGGACTTGTCCGTCACGTAGCCGTCGCATGCTCCGCTCGAGAAGTTGGCGGTGACTGCGGCCTCGTCTGCAACGTTCAGCGGCTCATAGCTGATGCCGAGGTTGTCGAAGTAGATCTCGAGGTTGATCTCGGTGGTCGTTCCGGTCTGCACACAGATGATGGTTCCGTCCATGTCAGCGACCGAACCGAAGCCGGAGTCCGAGTTCACGAGCATGCCCGCACCGTCGTAGAAGGTCGTGGCGGCCCACTGGAGGCCCAGGACGCCGTCACGCGACGAGGTCCAGGTTCCGTTGCGGATGAGGACGTCGATGTCGCCGGACTGCAGAGCGGTGAAGCGGGTCTCGGCGGTGAGGTCCGTGTATTCCACAGCGTCGGGATCGTCGAGCAGCGCGGCCGCGACGGCCCGGCAGTAGTCGACGTCGAGGCCGGTGTAAGTGCCGTCGTCCTCAACGTTCGAGAAGCCGAGCAGCTGGCCGTTGACGCCACACTCGAGGTGGCCGCGGTCAATGATCGCCTGGATGGTGTCTCCACCGTCGTCCTGGGCAAGGTCGACGACGTCCTCAGGGTCGTCGGCCGGATCGTCCGACGGCTCGTCGACGGGGTCGGCGTCGCTCGTGTCGTCATCGCCGCACGCTGATGCAATCAGCGTGAACGTGAACAGTACGGCGAGGAGCCGCAACAGCCAGTGCTTTCGCATTGTTCCCTCCAATGGGTCCCCGGTTCCGGGGTGGAGCGACAATACACACTAAGTTCGGTGTTGTCACCGAATCGCGCAGACCGTCAGATCCCCGAAATAGAAGGGAAGTCTCGATGGCATTCAGTGACACGCTACCGAACGCCGTTCGGGAGTTGGACCCGGTGCGTCCGGACGGTGTCAGGGGAAAATGCCGCGCAGGCCGTACACGCTCTGCAGCAGCGTTGCCGCTTCGATGTAGGCTGCTTGGCGGCGAGAGCATCCCCGCGCGGCGCGGGTGAGTGCGACGCGATCGGCGGCCTCCCACATTGCGTCGCGCAGCCGGGCGTCGACGTCGGCGGCCGACCACTTGTCGCTCGTCTTGTTCTGCACCCACTCGTAGTAGGAGACGACGACGCCCCCGGCGTTGGCGAGAATGTCGGGGATCACGTGGACCCCGCCGTGCTCGAGAACGGCGGACGCCTCGGCCGTGATCGGGCCGTTCGCCGCTTCGACGATCGCACGGGCCCGGATCGAGTCGACGTTCGCCGCCGTGATCTGTGCCTCGAGCGCGGCCGGCACGAGCACGTCCACGTCGAGGGCGAAGAACTCGTCAGCGGTCAGCAAGTCGGCTGGGCTGAACCCGGCCACTCCCCCTCTGTCCTGTGCGTGCTCCAACAACTTCTTGATATCCAGGCCGGCCGGGTCATGGACGACACCGGAGACGTCAGCGACCGCCACGATCTTCATCCCGAGTTCGCTCATCGCGATCGCCGCGTGGGAGCCGACGTTGCCGAACCCCTGGATCGCGGCGCTCTGTCCCTCGAGAGTGCGGTCGAGTTCGCCGTACAGGTGGCGCAGCGCGTACGCAGCGCCCCGTCCGGTCGCGGAGTCGCGACCCAGACTGCCGCCGAGCTCGACCGGCTTGCCGGTCACGACGCGGCGCGCGTTCTGGCGCTCACCCGGGCCCCGCGAGTTGAGATAGGTGTCCTTCATCCAGCCCATGGTGCGAGCGTCGGTGCCCATGTCCGGCGCCGGGATGTCGTACTCGGGGCCGATGTTCTGGCCGAGTGAATGCGTGAAACGCCGCACGACTCGCTCCAACTCGGCTTCACTGAACGCGCCAGGATCAATGGCGACGCCGCCCTTCGCTCCGCCGAACGGAAGCTGTAAGAGGGCGCACTTGAAGGTCATCCAGGTGGCCAGGGCCCGAACCTCGTCGAGATCCAAACCGGGATGGAAGCGAATGCCTCCCTTGTAGGGCCCGAGCACGTTGTTGTGCTGGATCCGGTACCCCTGCAGCAACTCGTACTCGCCGCTGTCGCGCTCCACCGGGAAGTTGATGATCAGCTCGTTCATGGGGCGCGCCAGGATGCTGCGCACCTTCGGTTCCATGTCGATCGCCGCCGCTGCCTGGGCGACGTTGGCTGCTGCCTCTTCGCACAGGCGGGCGGTTGAGCCGGTGTCCGTCACGTGATCCCGATCGGCCGATTCAGTGTGACCTAGAGGTATTGGCCAGTTGCGACAGAGTCGATGAACTTGCCGCCGGTCTCGTCGTCGTCGGTGTGGATGAGCGTGCGGACGTAGACGATGCGCTCGCCCTTCTTGCCCGACACCTTGGCCCAGTCATCCGGGTTGGTGGTGTTGGGCAGGTCCTCTTGCTCCTTGAACTCCTGGCGGATCGAAGCCAGCAGATCATCGCCGCGAATACCGCGGGGTCCGCCCGCGATCTCGCGCTTGATGGCGAGCTTCTTCGAGCGGCGAACGATGTTCTCGATCATGGCGCCGGACGAGAAGTCCTTGAAGTACATGACCTCTTTGTCGCCGTTCTGGTACGTGACCTCGAGGAAGCGGTTGGCTTCGTCGGCCCGGTACATCTCGCGGACGGTGTCCTCGATCATGAACTGGATGGCCTTGCCGGGGTCGCCGCCGCCCAGCGTCTCGATGACGTCTTCATCGATCGGCAGGTCGGTCGTGAGGTACCGGCTGAAGATCGCCGCCGCGGAATCCTCGTCCGGTCGCTCGATCTTGATCTTCACGTCGAGTCGGCCGGGCCGCAGGATCGCGGGGTCGATCAGGTCCTCACGGTTCGAGGCTCCGATGACGATGACGTTGCGCAGCGTCTCGACGCCATCGATCTCCGCGAGCAGCTGCGGAACGATCGTGGACTCGATGTCGGAGCTGATGCCGCTGCCCCGCGTGCGGAACAGCGATTCCATCTCGTCGAAGAATACGATGACGGGCCAGCCCTCTTCGCTCTTCTCACGTGCTCGCTGGAACACGAGTCGGATCTGGCGCTCGGTCTCACCGACGTACTTATTCAGCAGCTCCGGGCCCTTGATGTTGAGGAAGAAGCTGCGGGCCTCCTTGTCGCCAGAGACCTCCGCGACCTTCTTGGCCAGGGAGTTCGCGACCGCCTTGGCGATCAGGGTCTTGCCACAGCCGGGCGGACCGTAGAGAAGGATGCCCTTGGGCGCAGGGAGTTCGTAGTCCTGGAACAGGGCCGCGTGAACGAACGGGAGCTCGACCGCATCGGTGATCTCCTCGATCTGGACATCGAGGCCGCCGACATCGTCGTAGCTGACGTCGGGCACCTCCTCGAGCACGAGATCCTCGACCTCGGGCCGCGGAAGCCGTTCGAGAATGACGCCCGCCCGCGGATCGATGAGCAAGGTGTCGCCGCTGCGCATCGGGCCCTTGCGGACGTCTTCGCCGATTTCCACGACGCGTTCTTCATCGGCGCGGCCGACGATCAGCGCGCGGTCGCCACCTTCGAGTACTTCCTTCAGGGTCGCCACTTCGCCGGTGCGATCCGGGTTGCGGGCCAGGACGACGTTGAATGACTCGTTGAGAACGACTTCCTGGCCGAGCTCGAGATCGCCGGCGAGTTCGCGCTGCACGGCGACGCGCATCTTGCGGCCGCCGGCATGGACGTCGACGGTCCCGTCCTCGTTCGAGGCGAGGACCGTGCCGTAACCGGACGGCGGCTGGGTGAGCTTGTCGACCTCGTCGCGCAACGTCGAGATGTGTTCACGAGCCTCGCGCAGCGTGTAGGTGAGCTTCTCGTTCTGCGACACAGCCTTGCTGAGCTGGCCCCTTGTCTCGAGGAGACGTTCCTCGAGCGTGCGTACCCGCTTCGGGGAGTCCTGCAGCCTGCGGCGAAGCGCGCTGACCTCGTCCTCCAACTCTGCGGCGACCATCCGGAGCCGATTGATCTCGGCCTTGGCGTCCTGGTCCTCCACTGGTCCTCCCGTGCTCGGCGGTTCGGTCCGGGTCGGCGTCACCCTAGACCCGGGTCTGGTCTAGTCGTCGGACGACCTCTCCAAGAGACAAGGCGTCTCACGTAACGTGGTCAGCCTCCCACGCTTCCAGGTCCAGAGGGTGGTTGATTTCGCATCTCCCGGTTACCCAAGTCCTTCAAGCGGGGCGTTATGCTACCGACCAAGTAGGCGTCCCGGGCCCGGGATCACCCAAGTAGGTGCGGGTACAGCCCGCATGATCGAAGAAGGACTACACCCGCATGAAGGTTTGGATCGACCAGGATCTCTGCACCGGCGACGGACTCTGCGAAGAGATCGCCCCCGACGTGTTCACCCTTCTCGATGACGGTCTCGCGTACGTGGTCGAGAACGGCAAAGTCTTCTCCGACCCCGGCGGCCCCGAGGGCCTCGCGGTCGTCAAAGAAGGCCAAGAAGAGGCCACCATCGAGTCTGCCGAGGAATGCCCCGGCGAGTGCATCTTCATCGAGGTCTGAGGCAACCCTTCGGGCTGCGTGGAGTCTCGGTAGAGCTGAAACTCCCTGCGCCAATCAGTCTGTGAAAGCGGGGGCTCCGGCCCTCTCTTTCGCGTTCAGTCCATAACGTGCGTTCGGACGGCCAGTGCGGTCTCAGCAGTCGGGGATGGTGAGGTTGGGGTCCATGCCTCTGGCGACGAGGTCCTCGACCTCGCTCGTGCGCACGGCGTAGCCGACCTGGTCCGTGGCGGTGGATGTTGCGAAGGCGACGCCCACGACTTCGCCCGAACTGTTCACCAGCGCGGCGCCGGAATCGCCGAGATCGATCTCCGCGGCAAGGAGCCAGCTACGCCGCTCGACCCGTTCGGTGCCGCCGACCCGCTCGATGCGGACGGTGACGCGACGGTCGATCCGATAGGGCGTCGGGTCGGGTCGGTCGCGCTCCCAACCGATCAACACCCCGATGGAGGCTGTCGAGGAGTCGGCATCGGCCGCGAGTGGAAGCGGCTCGAGGTCCGCTCCCTGCACTTCCAGGATCGCGAGGTCGGCATCCGGATCGAATGAGACTGGCACGCCGATCAGCTCGCGGCCGTCTGTGGTGTACACCCGGATCTCCTCGATTCCAAGAATCACGTGGGCGGTGGTGACGACGAGATCGTCGGTCAAAGCGAAGCCGCTACCACTGGCCAGGCGAGCGCACGCGACACCCTCGATCCCAACGGTTGATGCGAGAACCGCGTCGAGCTGGCGCGTGGTGAGGCCGTGATCCTCCGGCAGAGGGCCCGGGTCGACCGGCGCGGAGACGGTTGGCATCGGGTCCTGGGCGTCGCCCGCGCAGGCCGCGAGCGCCAGCGCCCCGCCAAGTGCGGCCGCGACGAATCGGCGCGGTGCGCGCCGATCGAGCGCGGCTGTGGTCATTCCTCCAGGAGCCGGGCGTGGGTCAGGAAGCCCGTGTGGGCGACCATGCGATGGTCCGGCCGGACCGCCGCTCCTTGCACGTGCCAGCCGCGGTTCAAGACCTCGGTCGTCTCGGCGAAGCCGAAGTGCGACTCCTCGAACGCCTCGTGGAGTTGCGAGACCTGCATGATGCTCGGCGAGTAGGCGACGAAGATGCCGCCGGGCCGCAACGCCTTCTCGGCATGCGGAACGACCTGCCAGGGCTCCGGCAGGTCGAGAACGACGCGGTCGAGGTCCGTTTCGTCGATCCCCTCGTAGACATCGCGCACCTGCGTGCGGTACCGATCCATGACCTCGTCACCGAGGAACCGCGACACGTTCTCGCGCGCCTTCTCCTCGAAGTCCTCTCGAATCTCGTAGCCGCTGATCTCTGCACCCGCTCGCAACATTCCGGTTGAGAGCGCGCCGGACCCGAGACCCGACTCGAGCACACGGGCGCCGGAGAAGATGTCGGCGAGGATGAGGATCGGCCCGATGTCTTTCGGGTAGATCACCTGCGCTCCACGCGGCATCTTCAGAACGAAGTCGGTGATGGTGGGTCGAAGGACGGTGAACACCATCCCCTTCGTGGACCGGAAGAGGGCGCCCTCCTCGGACCCGATCAACTCATCGTGGGATAGAACGCCTGAGTGCGTGTGGAACTCGCCGCCTTCAGCAAGGTCGACGAGATAGCGACGACGTTTCCGGTCGATCAAGAGTACCGGTTCGCCCGCGTGCAGGGGGCCGCGCCCGCTCATTGCCGGTCCAATGGTTGTCCGTCCACTGACTGCCGGACCCGCACTTAGGCCGACCCGACGTCGCCGCTGGTGTGGCTGATGACGATCGACTCGCCGGGCTTCAGCTTCTCGCTGTAGCGAATCGGCATCTCGCCGCGCTTCGTGACTTTGCCGGACCAGCGAGCGACATAGCCAAGTCCGAAGATCACGAGCCAGAAACGCGACCCGCCGAGCAGCCCCTTGCGGATACCGTTCATCCGGATGGTCCGCTTCACAAAGGCGGGGCCGAAGCCGCGGCCGGCCATCAGATCCTCCGGATCTCCACGACCGTGGACTTGGTCCGGCCCACGCGGCGACCGAGCCGGTAGACGATGAACAGCACGACGACAGCGCCGCCGATCGCGACCGGGAGCAGGCTCTTCGCTCGTTCTTCGGCTTGGGACTGCGCGTCGCCCACGACTTCTCGCACGCTCTGGTGGATGTCGTCGCGTGTGATCGGGGCTGTTTCTTCGGCCATCAGAGGCTCCGCTTCGAGATTCGCAATCCGAGCAGAGCGAGGATGATGACGGACACGCCCAACGTGATGAGGTACGGCGCCCACGAGAGGTTGCCGGTGAAGTTGTTGCCCGTCTCCTCTTGCAGGACCCGCAGTAGTGCGAGGACCAGCGAGATGCTGCCGAGCATCAGGAGCACACTTCCGCCGATGCCCATGAGCACCCAGCGCGGCAGAGGGCGCAGTGGTTCGATCGTTTCTTGGCGCGCGTAGGCCTTGATCTGATCGACGACGTCGGCGGGTCCCTTGCGTTCAGGCATCGGCTGGTCACCCTATCCGCGCTCGTCGGCGAGAGCCTCCAGCATCTCGGCGCGTTCTTGGAGGAACTCGACGGTTCGGGTGAGGCGGGTGGCAGCGGCGGGTTCACGAAGCAGCGTCGCTGCATCCAGCGGACCGACTTGTACGAAGACTGCAGCCTGCCAGGTCGCTTGAGCGTCGTCGGTCGGCAACGTCACCTGTGGAATGTCCTGGGCCGGGTTCAGTCGCCCGGCCAAGTCGACAATGTGCGTAACAATTGCGTCGAGCGAGGCGCGGGGCGCGCCCGCCGTCGCCTCGCTGTAGGTCTCGGCGTCCTCGTCGGGCCAGTCCTCGACCGTCGCTCGCGGGTACGGGTCGTCCGTCAACCATTCGACCACGCGAATGCGCCGCGTGGCAGTGGCGACGAGTCCCCAGCGGCCGTCAGGAAACTCCTCGGCCTGAACGACCCGAGCGACGACTCCCACGTCGGAGCGCACATCCTCTCCCCCGACCTCGCGACCGCGTTCGATCGGCGCGATGCCGAACTCGGGTTCGTCGCGGGCCGTGATGTCCCGAGCGAACTGGCGGTAGCGCGGCTCGAAGATGTGGAGGGGCACGATCGCGGTCGGTAGGACCGCCTGCTCCAACGGGAACATCGGGAGCTCGTACACGGCTAGGAGTTGGTGACGACAGGCAGAGGTGTCAGATCATCGATGTTGGGCCCGCCGGGATGAGCGGCGATCGCATCGAGTACCGCGGGAACAACGTCGTCGCACACGCCTCGCGGCGCCAACTCGCCCGTCTCGGCGTCGGGAATCCAGTTCACGATCACGGCAAAGGTGATGAGGTCGCCGTTGGCCGCCATCACTCTGCCCGCGGCCGAGGTGACACTCGGCCGGGCCGATGCGATGACGTCGAGTGACTCGAGGGTGGTGGGGGCGCACGCGGCCGCGGCGCCGGCGCCGACACCCGTGATGGCCTCGACCGGCAACGACACGCCGCGATCGAGAATGTCGGCGAAGAGTCGGCAGGTCCCGCGATCGAGGTCGGACAATCCCGATCCATCCCAGTTCGCCGTGTTGCCGAGTTCATCGACGTCCATCAGCTCGGACGTCTGCAGCACCTCGAGCACCTTGAACGTCGCGGCCAGGGGGTGCGCCTCGCCAACGTCGCGCAACGCGAGTTCGCGGAAGAGCATCTCTGCCGTCGTGGCGTCGGTGAGCGCTCGCTGCGCGATGTCTTGCAGTGGCGGAGAGTCGATCTCGGCCACGCTCTCGCGGGCGGCCGCTTCGGGCGCTTCGCCGACGGTCGCCTCGCCGGTGACCATGATGCCCCCGAACTGGATCATTCCGCGAAGCTCGCCTGCGACGTGCGTCTCCGCGCTCGCCGCTCGAACCCGAGCGCTCGGATCGACGAGGTCCGCGTCGAAGGACTGGAACCCGTTGTCGACGAGCAGACCGTCCGTGATGCCGACCGCGTTCGAGCCGATGTCTGGCTCGGTCCACACGAACAACTCAGCGTCCTCGTTGGTGTTGGACTGCACGTTGCCCGCGTACTTCAGGTCGACGCCGACGATGCCGCCCGCGATCTCCGAGATGCCGTCGGCTCGCAGCTGCTCGACGGTGTCGACGGCCAATTCGACCAGAGATGTCGACGCCGTGCCCTCGGGGAACCGGCTGATGAACGGGCCGGTGGAGAGCACGGGGTCCGCGCCGCCGATGATATAGAGGTTGCCCTGCAGCACACCTTCTTCGATCGGGTCGTTGATGTCGCGGACAACCGCGGTGGTGAAGCCTCCCGAGCCAACGGTCTGCATCGCGGCGAGGGTGGTCAGGCGCTGGAGATCACCTGGGATGAAGCTGAGGTCGCTGTTCACCTCAGCGATGGACTCTCCCCCGCGATGCACGGAGACGCAGGCCGGGGCGATGTCGGGAAGCTCCGACATCGCAGCTTCCACACCGTCTCGGAGGATGTTGTCGTTGGTCGGCTGACGCAGCCATTCTGGCGCGCGCCGCGCGCTGAACAGTGGCGTGGTCAACGGATCGGCAGTGGTGTCCGCGGGCGTGTCGGGCTCGGCCGCGTCGTTGGCGCGGCTCGTGAGGATCGACGCGGCGACCACGACGGCGAGCACCACGGCAGGAAGGAGATACCGGCGCATGTGGCAGGCAGGTTATGCGCCCGAGCGGCCGCGTTTGTGCCGCGGCCCCTGGATCAGCTCGCGGTTGGTTCCAGCGCGGCCCGGAACAGGCCGCGGACATGAGTGAGTCGAGCGTCGAGCGCGTCCGGCCCGAGCGGGTCGCGAAGGAGAAGGTCGGCGATAAACGGCACGTCCGAGAAGTACGACAGCAAGGCGCCGTAGCCGGTCAGAAGAAGCTGTTCCGGGTCATGGCGACGGAACCGGCCGGCGGCCATCTCCGCTTCGAAGTACTCGACGGCGCGCGCGAAGAGGGGCTGCAGGGCGACGCCGAGTTCGATGTGGCCGGTGCCCTCCTCGGCCAGGGCCTCGCGGCGGACGATGCGCACGAAGTCCGGATTGTCCATGAAGAACTCGAATCCTGCGGTGAGCACGAAATCGACCTGGTCCCACCCGCTCGCGGCGGAGTCGCTCACCGCGGATTCGACGCGGACGTACCACTCGGCAAGTGCGTTCTCGAACACCTCGCGGTACATCGCTTCCTTCGAGGAGAAGTGATGCAGCAAGCTCTGGCGACGGACGCCGACCACGCCGGCGATGCCGTTCAGGGACGTGCCGTCGAAACCGCGCTCGGCGAACAGCCGACGCGCGGCAAGAACTATGGCGTCTCGGGTGGAGACCTCCGAACTGCTGGCGGTCGTGCTCGTCACGGAGACTGAGCGTAGTGGGACCAACGATGGAGGCCCCGATAGCGTGCGCGCATGACATCCGACTCCCCCGCCGAGATGCAGATCGTCTCGGCGCTGTTCATCGACGAGATCGACCTGCGCCCCGTCCCGGGTCCCTCCACCCGCATCGACCTGAAGGGCATCCAGTTCAGTGCGGCGGCGCCGTCGCCTTTGCCGCTCACGTGGTCGCCGCATTTGTGCGTGATCGTTCGCTGCCCGGATGAGGCGGGTGGAGAGAGTGTCCTCGAGGTGACGTTCCATCGCGGCGAGGAGCAGATCGCTCGTAACGTGCAACCATTCGAGGTCGAGCCCGGCAAGTTCACGTACCGGCTCGTGCGCGCCGAGCTAGAGTTCGAGGAGTACGGCTCGATCGAGGCGCGTTGTCGAATCGGGCAAGGTCCGGCCACGACGGTTCCCTACACCCTTCTCCCGCCGCCTCCGGCGGACTGACGATGGCACCGGCGGGTACCGCCACCTACGGCGCCGCCGTCAGCGAGCATCCCGACCCGGCTAATGCGATCGCAGAGGCCGGGGGCGCGGTTCTCGATCAGGTTGGCCCCGGAGCCGATGTCGCCCTGGTCTTCGTCACCGGCCCGCATGTCGAGGCGATGGAGGACGTCGCCCTCGCCGCGCACGCGATTCTGCGACCGGCGGCGCTCGCGGGCGCGACGGCCATCAGCGTGATCGGTGGGCCGACCGAGGTCGAGGACGTCGCGGCGATCTCGGTCTGGGCTGGTCACGTCGGACCTGCCGAGGCCGTCCGGCTGGAGGTGGTCCAGTCCTCCGATGGCACCGCAGTCGTCGGGATGCCCGACGAGGCCGCCATCGGACGGAGAACGCTGATTCTTCTCGCCGAACCGTTCTCTTTCCCGACCGAAGCATTCGTGCAGGCCAGCAACGCTCAGTATCCGGACCTGACGGTCGTTGGCGGGATGGCGAGTGCCGGGGGGCCTGGCGCGAATCGGCTCGTCGTGCAGGGTGAGACACACCACGACGGCGCCGTCGGCATTCTTCTTCCAGAAGGGTTCGATGCCGTGCCGGTCGTCTCCCAGGGGTGTCGACCGGTCGGTGAGCCCTACATCGTCACCGAGGCGGACGGCAATGTCGTGTCCGGGCTCGGGTCGCGACCTGCGCTGGAGCGACTGCAGAGCCTGGTGGACGATGCAGACGAGGACGATCGTTCGCTGATCTCCCAAGGGCTCCACGTCGGCCTCGTCGTGGACGAGTCGGCCGCGGAGTTCGACCGGGGCGACTTCCTGATCCGCGGCGTGCTTGGGGCCGAGCCGTCCCGTGGCGGGATTCGTGTCGGCGATCAGGTTCCGATCGGCACCACGCTTCAGTTTCACGTTCGCGACGCCGCATCGGCCGACGAAGACCTCCGCACGATGCTGGCCGCGGCCGACGCCGACTCGGCTCTCGTCTTCACATGCAACGAGCGGGGTACTCGTTTGTTCGGCGAGCCCGATCACGACGCCGCGATCGTTCACGAGGTGGTCAACCGAGGGCCTGTCGCCGGCATGTTCTGTGCGGGTGAACTCGGGCCGGTTCGCGATCAGAACCAGGTCAACGGTTTCACCGCGTCGGTCCTGCTGTTCTGCGGCTGACACCGCGGCGGCAAAGATCCGAACCGTTGCCCGATCGCGCGGATAGGGTCCGTCGAGTTGGCAGCCGGGGAGGACCGATGACCGATTTTGACGCGCGTGCGGTGAGCACGATTCGTGGCCTGGCCATGGACGCGCCCCATGCTGCTCGGTCCGGCCACCAGGGAACGGCGATGGCGCTCGCTCCCCTCGCCCACGTGCTCTTCAGTCGCGTCATGACCTACGACGCCGGTCGCGCCGACTGGCTCGATCGTGATCGGTTCGTCCTCTCCGCCGGGCATGCCTCGATCCTGCAGTACTCGCTTCTGCATCTCGCCGGGTTCGGTCTTTCGCTGGACGACATCAAGGACTTTCGCCAATGGGGTTCGGCCACGCCCGGGCACCCCGAAGTCGGGCACACCGCCGGTGTTGAAGTCACCACCGGTCCGCTCGGCCAGGGTGTCGCCAACATGGTCGGCATGGCAGTCGCCGAAGCACAGCTGCGATCGCGCTACGGCAGCGAGATTTTCGATCACAACGTCTTCGGCATCTGTGGGGACGGCGACCTGTCCGAAGGCCTGAGCCACGAGGCGGCATCGCTGGCCGGTCACCTGGGCCTCGGCAAGATCGTCCTTTGCTACGACGACAACCACATCACGATCGATGGCGAGACCGAGTTGGCGCTCACCGACGACGCGGCCACCCGGTTCCGGTCCTACGGCTGGCATGTCGAGGAACTCGGCGACGTCGGCGAGGATCTCGACGCGCTGGAGGCCGGCTTGCGTCGGGCGATGGCCGTGACCGACAAGCCGAGCCTCGTGATCATCCGAACCATCATCGGCACACCGGCGCCGGACTCGGCCAACACCGCCGAGGCCCACGGCTATGCCTTCTTCGATGAGGAGATCGCCGCCACCAAGACGCTGATGGGGGTGCCGGCCGACAAGACGTTCTACGTACCGGACGACGTACTCGACGAGTACCGCAAGCTGGGCCTGCGCGGTGCAGAGGCGCGCGCTGGATGGGAAGGACGGGTCGCCGAGTTCGCGGGCGACCGCGCCACGCTCGAGGCACAACTGAGCGGCACCGGCCTCCCGGGATGGGAAGAGGCACTGCCGACGTTCGACGTTGGTGAGTCCATTGCCACCCGCAAGGCGTCCAACGGCGTGCTCCAAGCGCTCGTCCCCGTCGTGCCCGGCTTGACGGGCGGCGGCGCGGACCTCACCGGCAACACCGGAACGGTCATCAAAGACGAAGGCGTGTTCTCCGCCGCGAATCCGGGTGGCCGCCAGATCTACTTCGGCATCCGCGAACACGCCATGGGCGCGATCGCGAACGGCATGGCCCTCCACGGCGGCGCGATTCCCGTTGTCGGCACGTTCCTGGTCTTCGCCGACTACATGCGGGCCGCGGTGCGGCTCGCGGCGCTCTCGGAGGCCCGATCGGTGTTCGTGTGGAGTCACGACTCCGTCGGTGTCGGTGAGGACGGACCGACGCACCAACCCGTCGAGCAGGTTGCGTCGCTACGAGCGATCCCCAATCTGCGCGTCATGCGACCGGCCGACGCGAACGAGACCGTCGCTGCATGGAAGATCGCGATGGAATCGGGTGGGCCGACCGCGATGATCACGACGCGTCAGAACGTTCCTGTTCTCGAGGGAACCTCGGCCGAGGGGGTCGCCCAGGGCGCGTATGTCCTGCACCCTGCTGACGACGCAGCCATCACGCTCGTCGGCACCGGCAGCGAAGTCTCCGTCTGCGTCGAAGCAGCTGACGCACTCGCCGCGAGCGGCATCGCGGCCCGCGTGGTGTCCATGCCCTGCTGGGAGCTCTTCGAGCAGCTCGACGCCCACGCACAGGCCGCCGTGATTCCCCGGACCACGCCGTCGCTCGCGATCGAAGCCGGCTCGTCGATGGGCTGGCACCGCTGGGTCGACGACGTGATCGGCATCGACCGCTTCGGTGCATCGGCGCCGGGCGATACCGTGCTGTCAGAGCTCGGTATCAATGCCGACAATATCGTTGCCCGGGCCCGCGCCCTGATCGAATCCTGACGGAGGACTCATGACCCGCTTGCACGATCTCTATGCCGAGCAGGGTCAGAGTCCCTGGCTCGACAACATCCGGCGTGGCTGGATCACCAGCGGCGAACTCGAGGCGTGGGTGGCCCGCGGCGTGCGGGGGCTCACGAGCAACCCCTCGATCTTCCAGAAGGCGATTCAAGGCTCCGAGGAGTACGACGAGGAGTTCTCCGACGCCATCAGCGGCGGACTCGACGTGGAAGCGTCCTACTGGCGCCTGGTCACGAGCGACATTCGAGCGGCGCTCGGCATCCTGCGCCCCGTCTACGACGAGAGTAACGGCCTCGACGGCTACGTGTCGGTCGAGGTCGACCCTGGCCTGGCCCGCGACAGCGCCGGAACGGAGACGGCGGCTCGATCACTCGACGAGCAGCTCGCTGCGCCGAACCTCTACGTCAAGATCCCGGCCACCGCCGAAGGCCTGGACCCGATCCGCCAGATGATCGCCGAGAAGCGGTCCATCAATGTCACCCTCATCTTCTCGCTCGGCCGGTACGCCGAAGTCATGGAGGCCTACATCTCCGGGCTTATGTCGGCCGAGGGCGACCTGTCCGACATCTCGAGCGTGGCGTCCTTCTTCATCAGCCGACTCGACGTCGAAGTGGATCGTCGCCTCGAGGCGATCGGCACGCCGGATGCCCTTGCCCTGCGAGGCAAGGCGGCCGTCGCCAACGGCAAACTCGCCTACTCGCAGTTCCTCGAAACGTTCTCCGGCCCTCGGTGGGATGCTCTCGTTGCTCGCGGGGCGCGCGTGCAGCGTCCGCTCTGGGCGTCGACGTCCACGAAGAACCCTGAGTACCCCGACACGCTCTACGTGGACAAGCTCATCGGACCCGACACCGTCAACACGCTGCCGGACAACACCCTCGACGCGTTCGAGGACCACGGCACGATTGCTCGCACGATCGATGCAGACGTCGCAGCCGCACAAGCGGTCATGGACCAGCTCGCCGAAGTGGGTGTCGACCTCAACGACGTGACGCAGCTGTTGGAGGACGAAGGCGTTGCTGCCTTCGAGAAGAGTTTCGACGAGCTGCTCGGCGCACTCGGTACGAAGGCCGAGGCGATCACGGCCGGCCGCGCCTGATGGACCCGTCCTACAGCCAAGAAGCGGAGTCATTCCGCGAGAAGATCCAGGCGTTCCTGGCGGAGAAGCTCCCGTCCACGTGGGCCGGCATCGGCGCGCTCGAAGTCGACGCCGCCATGGAGTTCACGGGCGAGTGGCGTCGTACCCTCGCGGACAACCAGTACCTCGCGCCGGCCTGGCCCACCGAATACGGGGGCGGCGGGCTCAGCGAGCTCGAGCAGGTTGTCCTCGCCGAGGAGTTCCAACGCGCCGGCGTGCCGACGGGCGGGCTCAACGACTCGTTCAGTATCCAGATGGTCGGCAACACCATCCTGCACTGGGGCACGCCCGAGCAGAAGTCCCACTTCCTGCCGCGGATCATCAGCGGCGACGACGTGTGGTGTCAGGGCTACTCCGAGCCAGACGCAGGCTCCGACCTCGGCGGCCTCGGGTGCGGCGCCCACCTCGACGGCGACGAGTGGTCGATCAACGGTCAGAAGATCTGGACGTCGGCGGGGATGACAGCGAACTGGATCTTCGTGCTCTGCCGCACCGATTCCGATGCGCCGAAGCATCGCGGCATCAGCTTCGTCCTCTGCCCGATGGAGCAGGAGGGCGTCGAGGTACGCCCGATCCAGATGCTCTCGGGCGACTCGGACTTCAATGAGACGTTCTTCGATGACGCCCGCACCCACAAGGACAACATCGTGGGCGAAGTCAACGGTGGGTGGGCCGTCGCCATGACCCTCCTCGGCTACGAACGAGGCGAGGCTGCGGCCACCATGCCGATCATGTTCAAGGCTGAGGCCGAGAAGCTGCTGGCCTTCGCGAAGGAGACGGGCGCCTCGAAGGATCCGGTCATCCGCGATCGTCTCGCCCGAATCCACACCGAGGTCGAGATCATGGGGTATCTCGGGAAGCGATCGCTCACGAACTTCCTCTCCGGTGGCGTCCCCGGCCCCACCGAGTCGATGTTCAAGATCTACTGGAGCGAGTACCACCGCAGGCTCACGGAACTATCCGTCGACATTCTCGGTGCGGCGGCCCTGACCCCCGAAGGCAAGCGTCCGTCGAGTTCGTTCTGGGGTGACCAGGCCGGTTCCGACAACAACTCCGCGAGCTGGGTCGGGGCGTTCTACAACGCCCGGGCCGGTACGATCTATGCCGGTACCAGCGAGATTCAGCGCAACATCCTCGGTGAGTTGGTCCTCGGACTGCCCAAGGAGCCGCGCCCGGCCGCGAACTGAGGGCCTGCAGTCGGGCGAGGTAGGGACCTGCGCCGGACGCTCCTAGACTCATGGTTGATCCTGCTGGGGCCGATTGGCACCACAGGGCCGATGGCGAGACGGAACCGCCACCGGCGGCCAGGTCAGGCGCCGCTCCTTGCGAGCGGCCAACGGCTCGGCTCTCGAAGAGGAGCGTTGCTCCGCATCCCGTAGGAGAGAACCGTTACCAACAACGACGGGGTCGTCCTGACGTCGAGTGAGCTCGACCGTCTGGTGCAGGCCCAGCTCGACGGTCGCACGACCGACGAGGAGACCAACTATCTGAAACAGCGAGAAGCCGCGTGGGCATCCAGCCTCTATCGGCTTCTCGACGAGGCCGAGACCAGCCTCGCGTCAGCCCGCCGCGATCTGCGGGGGGCCGAGCGAGCGATGGTGCTCGCCGATCTCGACGCGGACTGCTGGCGCATCGACGAGGCGTTGACCTCGCTGGTCGGAGCCGCGCCCGACGCCGAACTCCAGCCCGCGAACGAGGGACGCGGCGGTCCGGCCCCCGCGTTCGTCGCCGACGTCCAACTCCACCTGTCCCGTTCCGACGGGCGCATCGTGGCGTGGGCCAGTGGCGCCGGCCAGCGGCCAGAGTCCGATGAGCAGGTGTTGCAGCGCATCCGTGATCTCGGCGGCGTGGTGGACGACTGGGATGAGCGCGCCACCGTCAAGATCCCCGGCAATGGTCGTGTCGCGACAGTGTCCGCGCCGATCGAGAAGGTGCTCGGGTGGCTTTCGCCCCTCGGCGGCACGGCCGACGACGATCGCGTTGGCGCCAGTGTCACGTGGATCGGTCTCGCAACCGCTGCCGCGATCAAGCTCGTCATGCAGGGCCGGTTCGTTCCTCAGCTGATCCACCAGAAGCGCCGTCGACGAGATCCCGCAACTCCCGACCAGGGCACCTTCCGCATGCGTTGGATGCCCGCGCTGGTCGACGATGAAATGCTCGCCGCCCTCGCTGCCTCCGTTCCCGGCGCGGCGATGCTCGGCAGTCGTGAGCAGGAGAAAGAGAAGTTCACCATGGCCGCGCTGACCGACATGGTCGACGCGATCGTCGGATTCGCGGCCGGCCAGATCGAGAGCCCGGCTCCCCCTCCCGAGGTCCGTACCAAACAAGACGTCGCGGAGACAGCTTTGTGCCTGCTGAACGGCGAAGCGTTTGTGGCGCCGACCAAGGCCGGCGGCGAACTCTTGCGCCGTATGACGCAGTGGGGTCAGGCCGCCGTCGGCGCGACCGGTCGCCGACTGGTTGTGCAGCTCGATCCGCCTGACGACCAGGAAGCCTGGCACGTCGCGGTCCTCGCTCCCGGCGAGGACGGCGGACTCGAGCCGATCGAGGTCGCGGTCACCACCGGCAGCAAGACGCGGGCCAAGCAGATGGCTGCTCAACTCGCCCGACTCGAACGGCTCTTCCCCGAACTCCTCCGCCTCGGCGGTCGCCGCCGCGGTGAAGTCATCCTCAGCCAAGACGAGGCGTGGAACCTGATGACCACGTCCGGCGACGTGCTCCGAGCAGCTGGATTCGACGTCCGGGTACCCGACCTTCGCCGTCAGAAGGCCATTGCCTCCCTGCGGCTCACGTCTGAAGCGGACGAGAGCATGGTCGGGGCCCAGCAGCTCGCGGACGTGCGCTGGTCTGCGGTGTTCGACGAAGTCGAGCTGACCGCCGCCCAGATCGCCAAACTCGCGGTCGAGGCGCGGCCGATCGTGAAGTCGCGCGGTCAGTGGGTCGAACTCGACAAGGCAGACCTCGCGGAAGCCGCGGCTGCGCTCGCCGAGCGGGCCGATCAAACCCGACTCACCGGAGCCGACATGCTCCGCCACGCGTTGGGGCTGGAGGGCTCTCCGCTCGCCGGTGGTGTCAACATCGTCGGCCAGGGCTGGGCCGCGGATCTCCTCCGCAGCGTCGAGTCGCTCCCCGAGGCGCCGACAACCACGCCCGAGGGCTTCTCTGGCGAGCTGCGCAGCTACCAGGCTGACGCGCTCGCCTGGCTGAACTTCCTCGACGATGCAGGTATGGGTGGCTGCCTGGCCCTCGACATGGGGCTCGGCAAGACGCCGACCACCTTGGCAAGCCTCTTCGGTGGTCGCGACCAAGGCCCCGGCCTCGTCGTCGCCCCGCCTGCGGTGGTCGGCAACTGGGCATCGGAGGCGAAGAACTTCGTCCCGGATCTGAAGGTCGTCGTGCACCACGGCGCGTCGCGGGCAAAGGGCCCGGCGCTCGGCACGGCCATCCGCGGCGCTGACGTCGTCATCACCACGTATGGCACAGCCATCAGAGACATGGACCAGCTGAGCGAATTCGACTGGGGCAAGGTCGTTATCGACGAGGCGCAGGCGATCAAGAACCCGGCCGCAGAGACCAGCAAGGAATTGCGGCGGCTCAAGGCGCGCAGCCGGGTGGCGCTCACTGGCACGCCGATCGAGAACGGGCTCGGCGATCTCTGGTCGATCCTCGACTGGGCCAACCCGGGTCTCCTCGGCCCTCGTGCCGCCTTCGTCTCGCAGCTGACGCCCGAGAAGGCCAACACGCACGCATCGAACGACGGCGAACAAGCGCTGCGAGCGCTCAACGGGATCCTTGTCTACCGACGTACCAAGGCGGAACCGGCCATCGCCGGGGAGCTGCCGGACCGGATCGACGAGCTCGACCACTGTGCCATGACTGCCGAGCAGATCGGTCTGTACCAGGCTGTCGTGGACTCGCTGATCGTGGATTCCGAGCAGAAGGATCCGGGCACTCCCGAACGCAAGGGAGCCGTGCTGGCGGCCATCACGGCGCTGAAGCAGATCTGCAACCACCCCGTGAACTATCAGGCAGACGATCGCGGCATCGAGGGTCGGTCTGGAAAGCTCGTGCGGCTCAACGAGATCATCGAGAACGTCTTTGCGGCGGACGAAAAGGTGCTCGTCTTCACCCACTTCGCCACGTGGGGAGAGACGTTGGCCGGGTACCTCTCCGACCGAACCGGTAAGACGATCAACTGCTATCACGGCGGACTGAGCCGCTGGGCGCGTGATCGAATGGTCGACGAGTTCCAGAAGAGTTCCGGCGCCGGTGCCATGGTGCTCTCGCTCAAAGCGGGCGGCACCGGGCTCAATCTCACCGCGGCGAACCATGTCGTGCTCTACGACCGTTGGTGGAATCCGGCGGTCGAGGATCAGGCGCGGGACCGTGTGTGGCGCATCGGCCAGGAGAACACCGTCATCTGCCATCGCCTCATCTGCCCGGGCACGATCGATGAGCGAGTCGAAGAGGTCGTCGCTGGAAAGCGGCAGATCGCCGACATCACCCTCCCCAAGTCCAGCTCGATCGGCGACCTGAACGCTGAGCAGCTGCAGCAGGCGCTCGGTATCGATGCCTCCGCGCTTCTCGATGTCGAGGGCGAGGCCGATGCCGAGGACTTCGTCGCCGAGGAGGTCGGATCGTGAACCAGCCGGCTCGACGCAAGCGCAACCGCTCACGCAGACGGGGCGGAAACGCGGGGAACAACGCGGATGGCTCCAATAGCGGGAACAAGTCCGGTGGCCGCTCGCAGCAGCAGAAGAAGAACCAGCAGCCAAAGGTGGACCCTCGGGAGTTCTGGGGCGAGGCGGACGAGCTGCCGGAACAAATCGACGGGCTGACCCACTCCCCGGATGTCCGGGCCGTGCTCACGTCGCTCGGCCGGCCACCACTCACGGGCAATGAGACTGCCGCCGAGCACTGGTTCAGCATGGTCTACGAGCGTGCCGCGTTCCTCGCCGGCGCGTTGGCCGCCGCCGGCGACCTCGACGCCGCGCCACCTGCCGACGACTGAGTTCACCCGCCACCGGTTGCGGTGCGGGATCTGATCAAGCTTGTGACCGCGCGGGCCGACACTCAGTAGACGTACGCACTCATTAGCCGTACACGTCACGAGGGGTAAGCCATGCGACCAATGATCCGCTGCGCTAGCAGTGCTCCTCGGCACGCTTGGGTTACTCCTCGCAGCCGCCCCGACCGCGGGCGCTGTGGCCGGATTCGGCGACGTCCCCGAGGACGAGTTCTACGCCGCTGCGGTGCAGTGGATGGTGGCCAACGACATCAGTGATGGCACCTCGCCCGGCTGTTTCTCCCCGATGGACTCCACGTCTCGCGGTCAGCTGGCGACCTTCATCCACCGCAGCGAGGGCGAGCCCGCGGGCGGCCCCAACAGCTTCGTGGACGTTGCGGCTGGCGCGTACTACGCCGACGCCGTGGGTTGGATGGTGCAGAACGGCATCACGACCGGCACAACGCCCTCCACCTTCTCGCACGACCGCTACGTCACGCGCGGCGAGCTTGCGACCTTCCTGCACCGAGTCGCAGGAGAACCATCGGGTGGGTCGGAGAACTTCGCGGACGTCGACGACACGGGCTTCTATGCCGACGCGGTCGCCTGGATGGTGGACACAGGCATCACCACCGGCACGTCGCCCACCACGTTCTCCCCCTATCGAGCAGTCACTCGGGGCGAGGTCGCGACCTTCTTGTTCCGCTCGGCCGGAGAGCCCAGCGTCGTCTTCTCCGGCGACGGAGACTGCGCAACCGGCGAGCTCGATCTCCAACTCGCGACTGCCGAAGCCCGGTCCTTCACGCTCCTGAACGACCTGCGAGCCGGCCTCGGGCTGGATCCGCTCGAGCGCACCGCGACCATGGACGCGGCCGCGCGCGACTGGTCGCACACGATGGACACCATCGGCAACGTCCAACACAGCTCACTCCCCTACGGCGAGAACATCGCATGGTGGAGCGCCGGCTACGCCACGCCCGTCGATGCGGCCGAGAAGATGCATGACCTCTGGATCAACTCGCCGGGCCACTACAACAACATGACGCGGGCCAACTACGAACTCATCGGAGTGGGGTTCTGGCGTTCGGATTCCGGTGGCTGGCACGCCACCCACGTCTTCAGCGTCTGACGCCACCGGTCGGGGTCGGTTGCAAATCGAAACCAACTGGTTCTAGAGTGCTCGAGTCATGTCTTCCGTAGACGACAGCTCGATTCAGCGCACGCTCGATGTCATCGGCGATCGCTGGACGCTGCTGATCCTGCGAGACGTCTTTCGGGGGGTGCGGCGGTTCTCCCAGATGCAGTCCGGCCTCGGGATCGCCAAGAACCTGCTGACCGATCGTCTCGGCGCCCTGGTCGAAGCGGGGATCGTCGAGAAGGTGCCGTACCAGGACCGGCCGGTGCGCCATGAGTACCGCTTGACCGACAAGGGACGTGCTCTCTCCCCCGCTCTCGTGGCGCTGATGCGCTGGGGCGACGAGTGGTGCGGCGACCGCGACGTACCCACCGAACTCGTCCACGACGCGTGTGGTACCCGTCTCGAACTTCAACCTTGGTGCGTCGAGTGCAACGAGCCGGTTGTGCCGACTGCCATCTCCTCCCGGCCTGGTCCGGGACATCACCAGGAGCCTTCGCATGCCGCGACCTGACCTGCTCGAGCGCTCGCTCGAGGATCTCTGTGCCGAAGCACGCGCGATCCGCGACCGTGTCACGGGCTCGGTTGTCACGTACTCGCCGAAGGTGTTCATCCCCCTGACGATGCTGTGCCGAGACAAGTGCGGCTATTGCACCTTCGCTCAGCCGCCGGCCCGCCTCGACTCGCCGTATCTCTCCCCTGAAGAGGTGCTCGACATTGCTCGTCGCGGCGCCGACATGGGGTGTCACGAGGCGCTGTTCACCCTCGGCGAGCGGCCGGAGAAGCGCTATCCCGCGGCCACCGACTGGCTCCAGCGCCATGGCTACGAGAGCACCGTGGACTACGTGATCGCGATGGCGCAGCTCGTGCTCGACGAGACCGGCCTTCTCCCCCACGCCAACATCGGGGCGATGTTCGCGGACGAACTCGCACGGCTCCGGAAGGTCTCGCCCAGCCAAGGGATGATGGTCGAGACGCTTCGCGACGATCTCGACTGCCACCGCGGCGCTCCGGACAAGGAGCCGCAACGCCGCCTCGACACCCTCGAGTGGGCCGGCGAGCAAAAGATTCCGTACACCACCGGCATCCTCGTCGGGATCGGAGAGAACAGCGCGGACCGCGTCGCCGCCCTCGAGGCGATCGCCGAGGCGCACAAGCGTCACGGCCACGTGCAGGAAGTGATCGCCCAGAACTTCCTGCCCAAGGCCGGCACGGCGATGCACAACGAGGCGCCCTGCCCTCGTGATGACTACCTGGAGGCGATCGCTCTCGCTCGCATCATCTTGCCCAGCGACGTCATCGTGCAGGCGCCTCCGAACCTGTCGGACGAGTTCGGCGATCTGCTCGACGCCGGCGTCGGTGATTGGGGCGGCGTCAGCCCGGTGACCGCGGACCACGTCAATCCTGAGCGTCCGTGGCCGAACCTCGACCGTCTTCGCGAGATCACCGAGGCGAAGGGGTACTCCCTCGCGCCACGGCTCACGGTGCACGCACGCTACGTCGCCGAACCAGAGACATGGATCGACGAGGGTTTGCACTTTCCGGTGATGGATCGCTCTGACAGCGATGGGTTCGCCCGCGACGACCCGGGCTCGGTGTGGCCAGAACGCACGATGGAGAAGGCCAAGGTCGGCGACGGTGCGGAGTTCGATCTCGTGGGCGACCTCTCCACGCAGTGGTACGTGGGCGCCGGCGGCGATCCGCAGGTGCTCGTTCCCGGTCGGGCCAGCGCCGGTGGCGCCGTCGGCGAAGTGCTCCAGGGAGTCCGGGAGGGCAGCGATGTGGGCTTCGATGAGATCCTGACCCTCTTTCGGGCCCGCGGGCCCGAAGTCGGAGCGGTCGCCGAGGTGGCCGACGAACTCCGCCGCGAGATCGTCGGTGACGACGTCACGTGGGTAGCGAATCGCAACATCAACTACACGAATGTCTGCACCTTCAAGTGTCGCTTCTGCGGTTTCTCGAAGGGCCCGCTCTCGCTCAACCTCCGAGGCACGCCGTACCTGTTGACCCTGGACGACATCGCCGACCGCACGATCGAGGCCGCCGGGCTCGGCGCCACCGAGGTGTGTCTGCAGGGTGGGATCCATCCGGACTTCGACGGCGAATACTACATCGACGTCGCCCGTGCCGTGCACGAGGCGGTCCCCGGGATTCACATCCACGGGTTCACCGCGCTCGAGGTCACGGAAGGAGCTAAGCGCAACGAGGAGCCACTCGCGGACTACCTCATCCGCCTTCGCGACGCCGGCCAGAAGTCGCTGCCGGGCACCGCAGCCGAGATCCTCGTCGATGAGGTCCGCGAGACGTTGTGTCCCGACAAGGTCAACACCGAGGAGTGGCTCGAGGCGCACCGCATCGCCCACTCCGTCGGGCTCGGCTCGAACGTCACGATGATGTTCGGATCCATGGAACGGCCCGAACACTGGGTGCATCACATCCTGCGCACTCGGGCACTGCAGGAGGAGACGGGTGGGTTCACCGAGTTCGTCGGACTCCCCTTCGTCCACATGGCCTCGCCGATCTATCTCCGCAAGATGGCCCGACGCGGCCCGACATGGCGTGAGGTGCTGCTCATGCATGCCGTCGCTCGGATCGCCTACCGGGGACGGATCGACAACATCCAGGGTTCCTGGGTGAAGCTCGGCTTCCGTTCGATCGCGCAGCTGCTGCAGGCGGGTGCGAATGACCTGGGCGGCACCCTGATCGACGAGAACATCTCGCGAGCAGCCGGCGCCGACCACGGCACCGGCGTCACTGCCGACGACTTCCGAGCCGTCGTGGAGCCGCTCGGTCGCCGCCTCGTGCAACGGACCACCCTCTACGGCCGCCCAGACCTCGACGCACTCCCGCTCGAGACCACCCGCCGGGTCCGCACCGTCATCCCCGTCGCCGGCGCCTGACGCGCGCTGCACTTGGGGTCAGACCCCCGCAGTACTTTGCAGGTGATCGGTCGGAACGTTGCGGGGGCCTGACGCCCGTTTTCACATGGCGTGGGCGGGTGTCGCTAGGGCTGGGCATCGGCTCCTGGTGGCGTCGTAGGGTGCGCGGAGGAGGTCTTCCCCCTTGCACACGACCGTCCACCTCAGCGACATCGGCGTCCGAAAGATTCTTGGCGTCCGCCGAACGTGACCGGAGGCGGGTAGCCCCGGGTTGCGCGACTCGGCGATTGCCCCGCCAGCGCCGTTGGGGACCGTCGGGCCGCGTCCGATCTTCGGTCGGCTAGTGCACGTCGCGTTCTGGGACGACGCCGGCGCAGCTGAGTGAGGACTTGCCGGCACGGCGTGGTCACCCGATGTCTTCGACGGCGTGCGGGTCGACGCCGAACCGGTTCGGGCGATCGGTGCATGGCCAGGGTTGCCGGACGACCTCCCCGTCGCGGCCGACGACGTCCACGACGGTCCGTCGTTCGTCATGACGATCGGACGCCTCCGGCTGCTGGAGGCGTGTCGGTTCCTGGCGGCCAGCGCTCCCGCGGAGAAGCAGATCATCGCCTCGTTACGGCTCACATGGGAACACGGCGCGGCTGCGCCGGAGCGACGGATCGTCATGACCGTCTCCTGGTGGCAGGATGCCGAGGCGATGGCGACTGCCGTGCGCGGTCCCGGCGGCCACGCGGAGGCAATGGGTCGCCAGGCGAAGAAGGACTTCCATCACGAGTCCGCGTTCATTCGGTTCCGGCCAATTTCGTCATCCGGCTCGTTGGCCGGCAAGCACCCCATCCCGGAGCTGAGCATCTAGTGCCCGCGGGATACAGCGGCACTCCCCTGCCGGAGAAGCTCGGCATCAAGGAGGGTCATGTGGTTGCCCTTGTCGATCCGCCGGGCCACATCGACGCCCTGCTGGTCCCGATGCCAGACGACGTGCAGCTCCGCAGCGGTGCCCGCGGCAAGCCTGATGTCAGCCTCGTCTTCTGTCGAACCCATCGTGATCTCGATCGCCGGGCCACGCAGTTGTGGGGTCTGACGTTCCCCGATCGATCGGGATCTGTTGGCCGAAGAAATCGAGCGACCTGTTTCGAGATCTGACCGAGGACCAGGTACGCAAGGTTCTGCTGCGAGGCGGGCCGGTGGACGTGAAGGTGTGCGCCGTCGACGACGACTGGTCCGGGCTCAAGCTGATGGTGCGGCGCGAGTTGCGTGACGCCTGAGCGGTATCGTCTCGCCCGTGCCCCAGTACCCCTCCAGTTACCGAACCGGCGACGACGCACTCGACGACGCGCTGGTCGCCCTCCTCGACGACGTCGACGAAGCCGACCATGAATTCGTCTTCGAGCTGATGGTCTCGGCCATGCGCCTCTCCAAGGAGGACGTCGATCGGGGTGAACTGAAGATGGTCGCCGCCGCAGTGAAGGAATTCCGCTACTCGTTCCGCGTCTTCGCTCCGTACGAAGGCGTGCGCAAGTGTACGGTCTTCGGGAGCGCTCGTACCGAGGCGGGTGACCCCGCCTACACCTGCGCCCACGACTTCGCCGCGGCGATCGCTGATCGGGACTGGATGGTGATCACCGGCGCCGGCCCCGGAATCATGGAGGCAGGCCACGAAGGGGCAGGCGCAGATCGCAGCTTCGGCGTCAACATCGTGTTGCCGTTCGAATCGGATGCGAATCCCGTGATCGCGGACGACCCGAAGCTGATCAACTTCAAATACTTCTTCACCCGCAAGGTGATGTTCATGAAGGAGTCCCACGCCTTCGTGATGTTGCCCGGCGGCTTCGGCACCATGGACGAGGCGTTCGAGCTGCTCACCCTCATCCAGACCGGCAAGTCGAACCCTGCGCCGATCGTCCTCCTCGACTCGCCGAGGGGAACGTATTGGTCGCGCTGGAAGGAGTTCATCGAGCTCGAGCTACGCGACGAAGGCTTGATCTCACCGGACGACCTGGCGCTCGTGATGGTGACCGACTCCATCGATGCTGCCGTCGAGGAGGTGTGCCGCTTCTACCGGACATATCACTCGCTCCGTTTCGTCGGGAATCGCCTCGTGTTGCGGCTGAACCGGCCAGTCGACGACGACGAACTCGCCCGCCTGAATGCCGACTTCGGGAGAGTGCTGGAGCGAGGGGAGATCGAGCGAATCGACGCCACAGAGGCCGAGGTGCGCGACGACGACAACGTCGACCTGTATCGGATCGCCCTCCGGTTCGACCGGCGAAGCTGGGCCGGCGTTCGGCAGATGATCGACGCCCTGAACGACGCCACGCCTTGACGCCTCAGCCGAACGGGTCGTCCGGCTCGTCGAGCAGGTGAATCGCCTTCTCGACGGCGCGACGCGCTCGCGTCAGCCGCTTCTCGTCCACCGGCAGCTCCTGGCCACCGACATCGATCGACTCACGAAGGCGGACGATCGCCAGATCGGCCAACTCTTCCGCGATCACCTCGAGCCGGCCCCTGATCTCATCGAATTCTCCAGACACGAAGGAGACGGTATCGGCTCACTTCGTGCGAGCCGGACCGGCTCCTGGTGGAGGCGTCGCTCTGCGAGGACTCCGGGGAACCCGGAGGGTTCCCGGGTTCCCCGGCTACCGTCCCGGGATGCACGCCGAAGAACTCCACGAGTGGGTCAGTTTCACCGACGCAGATGGCAACTCGTGGCAGTTCGACGTCACCTTCCTCATGAGCAACTACGGCTGCATCTACGGGCGGGGTTGTCCGGGCGTCTTCACCGAGATGGCACCTGAGTACGAACACGGCTGCTGTACCTACGGCGCGCACTTCGTGGACGACGCGGACCACGACGCCACGATGGCGCGTGTCGCCGAGCTCGGGCCCGACGAGTGGGAGCTGCGCGATCGTGCCGAGGAGCTCGGCGGCCCGACGCTCAAGAACGAAGACGGTGCGTGGATCACCCACACGATCGACGATGCGTGCATCTTCCTCAACCGTCCGGGTTTTCCGGGCGGCGCCGGATGTGCGTTCCATCAAGCGGCGGTCGCTCGCGACGAGCGGCCGCTCGACTGGAAGCCACAGGTTTGCTGGCAGCTCCCACTGCGCTACGACGAGTGGACCGACGACAACAGCCACACCACGCATCTGCTGCGGGAATGGAAGCGCCGCGACTGGGGTGAAGGCGGCGCCGAGTTCGCTTGGTGGTGCACCGATGATCCCATGGCGTTCACCGAGGATCGGCCGGTCTGGCTGTCCCTTCGCGACGAGATCGTGGAGCTGGTCGGAGAGGAGCCGTACGAACGACTCGTCGACTATCTCGTGCACCGCGAGGCCACACATCCGGAGGCACCCGTGTTTCTGCCCCATCCGCAGGTGCGTCGGGCGGGAGATCCGCGGGACTTACCGCTCCGGTCCTCGTCGATCCGGCCGAAAGGATCGTCGTGACTGCCTTTACCAGCGATGACCTGAACGCCGCCGTCGAGGAGGCGGGGATGCTGTTCCCCTCGTACGTGATCGACCAGCTCGTCGCGGCGATCGGCGCCGGCAAGCACGTGATCCGCACGGGACCGCCCGGGACGCGCAAGACGACGCTGGCGTACATCGCTTCCGATGTCGCCCGCCGCGCGATGTTCTGCACGGGCTACCTCCCGACGACCGCGACCACCGAGTGGACGACGTACGAGACGATAGGTGCACTCGGCCGACCGCCGAAGGCCTGATCTTTTGACCGGGGCTCTTCATCGAAGCGATCGAGTCCGGTCGCTGGCTCGTCATCGACGAGCTGAACAGTTCGAACTTCGACCGGGCGTTCGGTCAACTCTTCACCGTTCTATCGGGATCGGCGGTCGTGCTCCCGTTCAAGCGCAAGGGTCAGCCGCACCAGCTCTCGCTCGTCCCCTCGGGGTGGATGCGCCCGAGGACACGGACGTGATCCGGGTCTCCGCGAGCTGGCGAATCATCGCCACGATGAACGTGTTCGACAAGAACCTGCTCTTCGAGATGTCGTATGCACTCATGCGCCGCTTCGCCTTGATCGAGGTCGGCACGCCGCCCGAGGGCGGCTACCGTCAGCTGCTCCAAGGCAACGGCGAGATCATCCAGCGTCTGCTCGGCCTGCGCGACTTCGCCGACCTCGGCCCGGCCGTCTACCTCGAAGCCGCAAAGTACGCCGCTCGCCGGGCGCGCGACGGCATCACCGAGTCGCGGCTCGTCTACGAGGTCTTCTACGCCTAATTCCTGCCCCAGTTCGAAGGTATGGAAGAGCGACGGGCCAGAACGCTCTACCGGACGGTCGCGGAGCGCCTCGACCCGCCGGAGCAGCTCGAAGCCCAGCGCACGATCAGCGACGTTCTTGGCGTCGAGCTCGTGGTGTGACAACACCGCGGTTCGATCCGTTCGCGGCGACATCTGAGCCGACTGTAGAGCTCTGGAGCCGGCTCGCTCGCCCCTTCGACACGGCGGCCACCGTCGATGCGCTTCTGGGCCTGTCGACCGACGTGGTCGAACAGTTGGACGGCGTGCTGGTTGCAACGTGCGACGAAGGGGAAACGTTGCTGCACGCATGCCGAAGACGCGGCGCACGCTCAAGACGTCGGTCAATTCGCACAACGAACGATGCATCGGGGTACTGCGACCGACATACCTGGGTGCAGGACGGTGTCATCCTCGCCGTGATCGAAGAGCTCGAGCATCGCGGTATGCGCGTCCCTGCGCTCCGCACCGAGGGCGGGTCGCTCTTCGCCGGTCCGGTGGAATACATCCATCATCGCCAGTTGGGAAGCAGCAGCCGGCTGCACGGCATCGTGATCGGCAACGTGCTGATCGATGTGCCGCAGCGACTGAAGCACCTCGATGCCACCGAGCTGCAAGTTGATCTGGAGGGCCGAGCCCCGGGTCGACAGGTCGTTCCGGTGACCTGCGTGGACGACATCGTTCCCGCGGTCGATGCCGCCGTGCGGACTTCTCGCAGCGCCTGACGCTCAATCGAGGGCGCTCGACACCGGCGGGATCAGTGTGAGACGGGGACGCGCGCTGTAGGAAGAGAGGGCGTGAAGAAGTACCTCGCCGCCGTGGTCGGTGGACATGACCTTCGATTGCTCGCGGCGTCTGTAGCCACGGGCGTGGTTGTCGCGGTCGTGGTGGCGATGTTCGAGGCCCTCACGCAGCCGGTTCTGTTCGAGTGGCTACTCGAACAGAACCTCGCCGTGCTCATGGGCGCGCCCGTCGTCGGCATCTTGGTGGCCCAGATCATTCTTCGTACGGTGGGTCGAGGAACCTCGGGGGCGACCTCCGACGAGTACATCCGCGTCTTTCACGACCGCCAGCCCCGGCTCGCCATCCGCGAACTCCCGGTCAAGCTCCTGGCGGGCGTCTCCACGATCGGTATGGGCGGCGCAGTCGGCCTCGAAGGTCCGTCCATCTACGCCGGGTCGTCGCTCGGCCTCTGGATTCACGAGAAGACCAGCGGATTCCTTCGCAGGGACGAAGCGCGCCTGCTTCTGACCGCCGGTGCGGCCGCCGGCGTCGCCGCCGTCTTCAAGGCCCCCGCAACGGGCGTGATCTTCGCGATGGAGGCGCCGTACCGCGACGATGTTACGCCGCAGGCGCTGCTGCCGTCGCTGCTCGCCTCCGCGGCGAGCTACGCCACGTTCGTCTCGTTGGTCGGCACCGAACCGGTGATCCCCTTCTTCGCCGAGGGCTCCGTACTTCTCGAGGAGGAAGGTGGTGTGTCCGTGCTCGGCGTGGACCTCATCGACCTCGCGGGAGCACTGCTCCTCGGCATCGCTGCCGGGCTCGGCGGTCGCGGTTTCGCATTCCTGGTGCGTCGGGCCAAGACGGGCGCCGCCACGACGCCGATCGGTCGACGTCTCGCTATCGGCGGCCTGGTCATGGCCGCTCTGGCGTGGATCGGCAAGGAAGCGTTCGACGAGCCGCTCACGCTCGGCCCGGGCACCGAGGCGATGGCCTGGGTTGTCGGAGATCACGGGCTGGGCCTGATCGCGCTCCTCTTCGGGCTACGAATCGCCGCCACGATGGCCACCGTCTACGCGGGTGGAGTCGGCGGAATGTTCATTCCCCTCGCGGCGCTCGGCGTTGTACTCGGCGAGTTCGTCGGGTCCGCGATCGGCCAGGACGACACTGCGCTCTACCCGATCCTCGGTCTGGCCGCGTTCCTCGGTGCCGGCTACCGCGCGCCGATCGCCGCCGTGATGTTCGTCGCAGAGTCAACGGGTGGGGTGGGTGCATTCGTGGTACCCGCGCTTGTCGCCGCGGCCGTCAGCCAGGTCGTCGCGGGTCCGTTGTCCGTCGCCGACTACCAGCGAACCAAGCGACTCGGCCATCTCGAACGACGCTTTGAGTTGCCGCTGACGTCCATTCTCGCGACCGATGTGTTCACCGTCCCCAGCGTCGCGACGGTGTCCGAGTTCGTCTACGTGCACGTGCTCGGTCGCCGCGAGCGGATCGTGCCGGTGGTGGACGGCGGACAGTTCGTGGGCATGGCGCGCCTCGAGGACATCTCGGAGCTCGAACGTGAGGACTGGGAGAACACGGCGATCGGCGACTGCATGGCGTCCGACCTTCCGACGGCACGGCCGTCGTGGACGCTTCGCGACGCGGTCGCGGCAATGGATGCTGCCCACATGGACCTACTTGCCGTCACCGACGCGGACGGCAACTTCATCGGCGTGGTCACCGAGGACGAGATTCTCAAGCTCGACGAGATCCTCGACGAGACCGGAGGCTGATCAGTCGCCGGCGTTCTCGGCGCTGTCGGCAGCGTCGTCGAACTCGTCGGCCCAGGCCGCGTGCTCCGGCTTCGGTTCCGTGTCATCGTCGTCACCGGAGAAGCTGTCGAGCAGGGACGCAAAATCCCCATCATGTGAGCGCTTCAGCTCACGGGCTTCCTCATAACGTCGGTGTCGCCCCTTTTTCACCTGATGAGCTCCCGTTCGACTACGTCAAGACATCGATTGTAGCCAGGAACGGGCCGTCCGCCCACGTCAGGTGACAGCGCGTCCGGAGCGTTCTTCCAGGACAACGGCGCCGTCTTCGAATGCCAGCGCCGCATCGCCCGCGACGAGTCGTCGAATCGGGCCGCCGGCGAGCTCAGCGCGCCATCCGGTGGCCAGCCGGGCGTCGTCGTCGCCCCGGACGAGTGCCTCGACGTCGGCTCGGGTGGCCAGCAGGGCCGGATCCAGGGCGCGGTCGCGAGCCAGCTGGTTCACCCACGCGGCGACGAGAGCGACCGCCGGACGGAGATCGCGCGTGTCTGCCGGGCGTCGGGCCGGGCGGGGTGGGCGCCAGTCTGACGCGATGCCCTCGCCGACGGCCTCGAGGATCATCGGCCCGAGAGAACCTCGAGCCAGACCCTTGTCCACTCCCCGAACCTTGGCGAGCTCCTCGGTCGTGGTCGGCGCGGCCTGAGCGACCCCGACAACGGCGATGTCGCTCAGCACGAAACGCACCGGTTGGTCGATCTCCGCCGCTCGGCGTTCTCGCCAGCCAGCCACGGCACGGACGATGGTGAGCGCCTTGCCCTTCAGGTGGCGCGCCTCTTTGATCTTGCGCCACGCCTCATCCGGATCGCGCGGGCCGCGCCACTTGGTGCGCATGATCTCGCACTCTGCATCCGCCCATCCGACCCGGCCGCGCTCCTCGAGCTGTGCGTGGAGTCGGTCGTGGATCTCCAGGAGACGGTCGACGTCCGACGCCGCGTAGTACAGCTGCGCCTTCCCGAGCGGACGCTCCAGCCAGTCCGTCAGCCGGCTGGACTTCGTCAGCGACAGGTTCAGCTCCCGCTCGTGCAAGGAGGCAAGCGACGGCGTGGACATGCCCAGGAACCCAGCAGCGATCTGCGTGTCGAAGAGACGCTTTGGGACGGCGCCGCAGGCGAGTTCCAGGACCTCGAGATCCTGCGAGGCCGCGTGCAGGACTGCCAGCGCGTCGGAGTCCATCACCGGTCGCAGCGGGCTGAGGTCGACAGAGAGCGGATCGATCAGGACGAGGTCGTCGGGCCAGGCGATCTGGACGAGCGCAACCTTGGGCCAGTACGTGCGCTCGCGGTGGAACTCGGTGTCAAGGGCATAGCGCGGCTCGGCGAGCAGCGCGTCGATGACGGGCGGGAGATCCTCGTCGCGGTCGATGATGCGATAGTCGGGCACCCGCGCTCAGCCGCCGCTCTTGGCGGGCTTGTTGGCGTCGAGCCAGGCGCCCATTCCGCCTACGACGTTGACGGCATCGATGTCGTGCCCGCGCAGGAATTCGACGGCTCGGGCACTCCGGCCGCCCTTGGCGCAGATGACGTAGGCCGGGCCGTCGGCCGGGAACGCCGCGACCTCGCCGGGCACGGTGCTCAACGGCACCAGCGTGGCCCCGTCGATGTGGGCTGTCTCCCACTCGTCGGTCTCTCGCACATCGAAGACGGTCGCGCCCCCGGCGAGGTGGCGCTCGAGCTCGTCGACGTCAATCTCCGGAATACCCATCCGGCGATGGTAGCCACCTCGCCGCGCGGGTTGATTCACCGGGTGGGCGGAAGGTCCTCGGGTCGGTCGGCGTCGTGGAACCAACACGGGTCGCCGTCGAGCAGCTGTGCGACCCGCAGACCGGCGACGGCGTGACGCGGTGAGCGCACTCCTTCGGCGAACTGGGCTTCGAGCGTGCCGAGACTGGAGCGCCGCCACGCAGCGTGCAGCCACTCTGCCTGCCCGGCTACGACCGGGACGGCAACGTCCGCGTCACCGAGCGCACCGACCACGGAGCGCACCGCGATGCTCGACGCCTCGGTCAGATCGCAGGACAACACTGCAACGATCTCGGCGTCGATGGAGCGAAGCGCGGTGATGATTCCCCCGAGTGGGCCCTCCCCGGGCCACTGATCGGGGACGTAGGCGAGCCCGAGTGCCTCGATTCCGCTCTGGTCGCCGCCGACCACGAGAACAGGTTGCGCATCGGCCGAGGACAACGCCGCGACCGCCCGCCGAACGAGCGCCTCGCCGTCCACCTCGATGAGGGCCTTGTCCACCCCCATGCGTCGTGATGCGCCGCCCGCGAGGACGGCGCCGCCCAGTCCGGTGGTCACGCGCTCGACGGCCACTCAGGATCGAGCTGGCGCAGGAAGAGCGCGCACCGCTCGTCCTCGTCGGTTTCGCCGATCGCAGCCGCGGTGGCTTGGAGACCTCCGAGGGCGCGCAGGAACCCCTGATTGGTCTCGTTACGCCAACGGACGAAGCCGCTTCCCCGCCAGCCGCTGGCGCGGAGGCGGTCGAGGCCGCGGTGATAGCCCGTGCGGTAGGCGGCGTAGGCGAGCGCCGGCTGGTCGACCGCGTCGCCGAGAGAGGCCCACGCAGCCAGAAAGGTCGGCCACTGTGCGCACACCGCGCCGATCGCCGGGATCGGGTCGTCGGCATCGAGCGCCGCGGCGAGTGCCGCCTCAGCGTCGGCCGGCTCGGGCGGGAGCACTGTGTCGGGTGGTCCGGATCGGTACAGATTGACGTCGGTCATGGCCCGATCCTACCGACGCGCCCCGGCGAGCTGATCGTCTGGACCTAGCATGATCGCCGTGCTGATCGTCGCGCTCCCCGACTGGCTGGACCCAGACCTTCTCCAGTGGATCATCCTCGTTGTGATCGCGGTACTGCTGTATCTCTTGTACGTGGTCATGCGCTTCGTCCAGCGCGCGGTCCTCAAAGGCGCGCTTTTCGTACTGCTTGCCGGCGTCGGCCTGTCCCTGTGGGTGCAACGCACCGACCTCGAGAACTGCGCTCGGACGTGCGAATGCTCGCTCTACGGCCAGGACGTCGAGGTGCCGTGGGAGCAGCTGCCAGAGGATGTGCGGGTTCGTCTTGGCGACGGCGACGTCGGGTGTCGCTCCTCGCTCGAAGTCGACGCCTGACTACGGGACGCGTTCGATCCGCAGCACGTTCGTCGAGCGGCTTCGGCTGTCGGAGCCGGCGAGGACCGCGACGGACTCTCCGGAGCGCACATGGCCCTCGGCCTTCGCGTGGCGAACGGCCTCCTTCACCATGTCTTCGTTGCTGTCGCGAGCGGCGATGAGCATCGGTGTGGTGCCCCAGCTGAGCGTGAGCTGCTGCACCGTCGCCTCGTTCACCGAGAAGCCGAGAATCTGGGCTTCAGGCCGGAACCGGGCAATCGAACGGACCGTGAAACCCGAGCCCGAGATGCACAGCACGCTCTCGATGCCGAGTTCCTGCGTGGCTCGCCAGGTCGCCATGGTCATCGCGTCGGTCACCGAGGCCGAGCCGGAATCTTCGTCGGTCATCCGAAGCTCCGCGAGCCGTTCTGCCCACGCCTCGTAGTCCATCTCCTCGTCGGCGCGGCGGGCTATGCGGCTCATGGTCCGAACGACGTTGACGGGATCCGCACCGATGGCGGTCTCGCCGGACAGCATCACCGCGGAGGATCCGTCGAAGACCGCGTTGGCCACGTCGGATGCCTCGGCGCGGGTGGGCGCCGGGCTCGTGATCATCGACTCGAGCATCTGCGTAGCGGTGATCACCGGGCGGCCACCGGCGATACAGTCGCGAATGATCTGCTTCTGCAGGTGCGGGAGATCCTCGAGGCTGCACTCGTTTCCGAGGTCGCCGCGAGCAACCATGATCGCGCCAGCGGCCTCGATGATTCCCGGCAGATTGTCGACCGCAGCGCGCGTCTCGACCTTGGCGATCAGCAACGGACCTCGCGGGTGAGGCTCGGTGCCGACTCTGCGGATGTCGTGAGCGGATCGCACGAAACTCACCGCGATCATGTCGACTCCGGCATCCACGAAGGCGTCGAGCGCGATGAAGTCCTCGTCCGTCGGCGTGGCCATCTGAAGTCGGTCAGACGGCACGTGGATTCCGGGGCGGCCCCGAAGTCGTCCGCCGTGGACGACCGATGCGAGCAGCTTGTCAGGCGACTTGTCGCTGACCTCGAGAATGGCTCCACCGTCGCCGACCGTCAGCCGGTCACCGACCTGAACGTCCGTGAGGAGGCCCTCGTAGTCGACCTCGATGACGGCGGCCGAGGACTCGTCGGTACCCGTGCGCAACTCGACGGTGTGGCCGGTCGGCACATCGACCCCGGAGTCGCCGAACGAGGCCGCTCGTACCTTCGGGCCAGGAAGATCGACAAGAATCCCGACTCGGCGGCCGAGATCGGCGGCGACCGAGCGGATCCGGTGGAAGCGCTCCAGCCCCTCGTCGATCGTGCCGTGGGCAAGACCGATGCGGGCGACGTCCATGCCCGCTTCGATCATGCGCCGAAGCGTTGCTTCGCTTTCTGACGCCGGACCGATGGTCGCGACGATCTTCGTACGTCGATGCATCTCGTGAATCTACCCGCTCGCTCCGCGCGAGCTTTGCCACTTCTCGCAGCTCAGTTCAACCGAGCTCGAAGGCGAGCAGAGCGATCGCGGATCCGGTCGCGAGAAGAATCCTCCACGAGTTCCGCTTCCACCTGATCGAGCAGCGTCGCGGCATCGCCGTATCGCCCTCGCAGCTCACACAGGTCGGCGAGCGCTCGCAGGTCCGACGGATCAGCCGGAAGCCGGACGCGGATGTCGAGGAGCCAATCGAGTTCGCGGGGGTCTCGGCTGCGAAAGGTGACGGTGAGGTTGTTGAGCACCCGGTGGACGATCGACCGTGCCGGGACCGGATCGAGATAGCTCGGATGAAAGGCTGCGTCCGGTCCGTGGATCGTGCGGAACCGGGCGACGCAGGCGTCGTTGCTGATCCGTACTCCCGCGTGAAACGGATCGATGAACCCATCCGGATCTCCGTCCTCGCGAACGAGAAAGTGTCCGGGCATACCGACGCCGACGAGATCGACCCCCACCCGACGGGCTACCTCGACCAGGACCACCGAAAGCGTGATCGGCATGCCGATCCGGCGTCGGATGACCTCGTCCAGGTAGCTGTTTCGCGGATCGTGGTAGTCCACGCGATCACCGACGAATCCCTCGTCGACGAACATGTGTCGGATGAGCCCATCCACATTCGGATTCGGGCAGCTGCTCGCGATGGCGTCCAGCGCGTCCAGTCCGAGCGCGGCGTTGGTGGTGGAGCCCGGGCGCGCCTCCGCGAGCAGAAGCAGGGCTTCGTCGAGCGGGACGTCGTCGTCGCTCGACAGGATGTCGGCGAGGCGGTCCGCGGCGGTCACGATTCGACCGTAGCGAACTACTGTGAGTCCGTGCCGACGATCCACCCGTATCTCGACGTCGGGTCGCCGATTGCCTTCGCCCACCGCGGCGGAGCCGAGGTCCACCCGGAGAACACCGAACTGGCCTTCCAACACGCGATCGACCTCGGCTACACCCACCTCGAATCCGACGTCCACGTGACCCGTGACGGTGTCGCCATCGCGTTTCATGATGGTGAGCTCGATCGCGTAACCGACCGCCAAGGCACGATCGCCGAACTCGAGTGGGCGCAGGTGAGTGAAGCGCGTGTGGACGGGACCGAGCCGATCATGACCCTCGATGACCTGTTCGAGGCGTTCCCCAGCGCGAGGCTGAACCTCGATCCGAAGCACGGCGCGGCCGTCGAGCCGCTCGCGGAGGCGATCCTGCGACACGACGCCGTGAACCGGGTGATGGTCGGAGCGTTCAGCGACCGTCGTATCGCCCAGGTCCGAGATCGGGTCGGCGAGGGCCTGGCTGTCAGCGCTGGTCCCCGGCAGACGGCCGCACTCATGCTCCGCAGCCGCGGGGTGCCGATGCCCACGCAGTGGTTCCATGCGGTCCAGGTCCCCCGGTCGATGAAGGGCGTCCCGGTCGTCACCGAACGTTTCGTCGCCCACCTTCACCGGCAAGGTACCCAGGTCCACGTCTGGACAATCAACGAACCAGACGCGATGCACCGCCTCCTTGATCTCGGCGTCGACGGACTCATGACGGATCGTCCCGCAGTCCTGCGTGACGTGCTGATCGAACGCGGCGTGTGGCGGGGTCCGCCGCCCGAGAGCCCCGCTGGGTAAAGTGTCGCTCGGGTCAGTGGGCGATCCTGGGCGCATTCGCGTCGACGAGGTGCCGTACCCGTGTTCGACAACCGACCCGACTCCCCCGCCATCACGCGGATCGATGTGCCCGCCGTCGCCATGCTGGCGCTCGCTCTCGGGCTCGTCGTCGCCATCATCTCGGCTGCTCTCACACTCCGAGACGATCGCCGGGCGCCGGCCGCCGCTTCGTCCGACGACACGATCGCGTCGGTCGCCGTGCTCGTACCCGACGAACGGCTCGACCCCCGGATCGCGTCGCTCCCGCTGACAGGGCGCGGATGGCTCGAAGCGGTCGCCCGCTTCGATGCGGCGCTCTTTGCCGTCAACGACAACCACCGACGCCTCGCGACCGCTCGCGATCGACTCGTCTCGTTGGTCGATGAGCATGAGCGCGTCGTGGTGGAATTCGCGGCGGCGGTCGAAGAAGCGGCTGCTCTCGACGGCCGGCTTGCCGAAGTCGAACAGATACTCCAGCAGCGAGCCCTCGCCCGCTTCGTGAATCTCGGCGGCGATGAACTCGACGTGCTCGATGATCCGAGCAACGCCACCGACCGAGCCCGTTCGTCCGAGCTCAACGAACGGGTCGACGAAGTGCAGTTTTCCACCAGACAGGACCTGCTGGACCTGCAAGTCGGCACCGAACGCCGGCACCTCGCCCTCCTCGCCCGCCAACTCGAGCTCGCGACGGAGATCGGTTCGACGGAGTCCGTCATCGACGAACGGCAGGAGGCAGTTGCCGACATGCTCAGCGAGGTCGATGCCGCTGCCGCCGAGGTTCGCCGAGCTCGCTTGAGCGCCTCGATCCCCGGTACGGATCTCTCCGTGGTCGCGCTGGATGCCTACCTGAACGCCGAAGACCTTCTTGCTCTCAATTGGCCCAGCTGCCGGATCTCCTGGGCGATGATCGCCGGCGTCGCCCGGATCGAGAGCCGCCACGGTCGCTTCGCCGGGCGGACGCTCCGAGCAGACGGCCGCGTCGACCGCCCCATCATCGGCATCGCCCTCGACGGCGGGCCGGGCGTGCGGGCAATGCACGACACCGATGACGGCGTCTTCGACAACGACGTCGTGTGGGATCGGGCCGTCGGCCCGCTCCAGTTCATTCCCGAGACCTGGCTTCGTCGAGGCCGAGACGGCAGCGGCGATGGCTACGCCGACCCGCAGAACATGTACGACGCCGCGTACAGCGCCGGCCGGTACCTCTGTTCGCTCGGCGGCGACCTGTCGAGCGGCGGAAACCTGCGGGTTGCGTACTTCGGCTACAACAACTCCACCGCCTACGTGAACGACGTCATCGGTCACGCCGACAGCTATGCCGCATTCGAGCTTCCCGACGAGCCCGAAACAGCTCCGTCTGTGGTCGACGTTGTGGAGAACCCCAACTGACTTGGGGATTGTCGGTGGGTTTCCCAGCGAAGCCTGGGGATTTCGCCCCACCCCCTTGACCCGGCGTGCGTCCGGTCGCAGGATGCCTCTTGTCGACGCAGGAGCAAGTGTTCCGGGATGCCGAGACGACAGGAAGGGCGTAAGCCCGGAGGGTCGGTTCGGGTTCCTCGGGACAGGAGCGAGAGCAGAGACACGGCAAGATCAGGCTGGCGCCCGAGAGGGAGTCGGCGGGTCGACCGGAGGCACGGAGGTGTTGAGCCGGAGCGAACGGAGCGCCCTGACGGGGGCACCGGGAGCGAAGGGGAGAAGCCGCCAGCTGGAGGGTCCGCCACCGACAGGAGCGCACCGCAGGGTGCGAGGCCGGGAGGGGGAGCAAACCCGAAGGAAGGTACGTGTCAGGGTCGCACCGAGACGAGGTCACTCCGACGGGGGTGGCAGCGGGTCGGAGCGGGCCGGTACCGCTGGGTACGACGGTTGATTCGGAGTCACGGGACCGAGACGATCGGGACCGGGAGTCAGGGCAATCCCCGCAAGGGAGAGCCCCATAGGGCAGGACACACCGACGGGAGTGGCCATCGCCTGGTGAAGGAGCCGACATGAGGCCCCGAGAAGTTGACCGGTGCGAGCCGGGAGGCTACTCGGGGCCTCTTCCTTTTCTCCGCTACAACTGGTGTCAGACACCCGCTCCATCTCGCCGGCCACCCGGAGCCGAGAAACCGCGCGTCAGTCGTCCTTTAAGGCGACTGCGTTGGGGGTGACGTTCATCTTCGGCTCGTACTCGACGGCCTCGGCTACTCCCTCGCCGTCGGCACCCATCGTCGCCCGGAGTTCTCCCCGACAGGACTCACACGGGCCGTAGTACTCGGCGTCGGTTGTGGTGCTGCAGCGAGGACAGGTGATCTCCATGACCGGAGTGTCGCGCGGGCGATGGGCCGAACCGCGAATACGGGTAAGCTCCCGCGGCCCCGGGGAGGGGGCGATCGATGGGCGACATCACCTCCAACGACACGGCGGCGAGGCCGGTCGTGATCGGCGCGGGTCCGGCCGGCCTGACGGCTGCCTACCAGCTCGGCAAAGCCGGCCGGACGGCGACAGTGCTGGAGGCGACCGAGATCGTCGGTGGCATCTCCCAGACCGCCGAGCGGGACGGCTGGCGCTTCGACATCGGCGGCCACCGGTTCTTCACGAAAGTGAAGCCCGTCCAGAACCTCTGGCACGAGATCCTTCCGGACGAGGATTTCCTCCTTCGCCCGCGAATGAGTCGCATCTTCTACAAGGGCAAGTTCTACGACTATCCGCTGAAGGCGTTCAACGCCCTCGGCAACCTCGGGATCATCGAGGCGGTCCGTTGCGTCCTTTCCTATCTCTGGGCCCGGCTCAACCCGCCGAAGGACCAGACGACATTCGAGGGATTCGTCGCGGCTCGGTTCGGGTGGCGGTTGTACCGCATCTTCTTCAAGACCTACACCGAGAAGGTGTGGGGTGTTCCGGCCGACGGGCTCCAGGCCGACTTCGCCGCCCAGCGGATCAAGAACCTCAGCCTGTTGAGCGCCATCTGGAACGCGGTCACGCCGAGCCGGAACCAAAAGGACATCACGAGTCTGATCGAAGAGTTCGAGTACCCGCGCCACGGGCCGGGGATGATGTGGGAACGGTGCCACGAGCTCGTGCTCGATCAGGGCAGCGACGTCCACTTCCGCCAGCCAGTGGTGAAGGTTCGCCACGCCGACGGCAACGCGACCCACGTCGTCGCTGATGCCGCCGAGGGCTTGGTCGAGCATGCCTGTACGGACGTCGTCAGCTCCATGCCGATCCCGTTGCTGGTCCAAGCAATGGACCCACCGGCGCCAGAGGATGTGCAGCTGGCGGCGAAGTCGCTCCAGTTCCGTGACTTCCTAACCGTGGCGCTCGTCGTTCCCGAGGCGGACGGCTTCCCCGACAACTGGATCTACATCCACGCTCCCGAGGTGGAGGTCGGTCGCGTCCAGAACTTCGGTTCGTGGTCGCCGCAGATGATTCCGGAGCCGGGCAAGACGTGCCTCGGCCTCGAGTACTTCGTGAATGAGGGCGACGAGCTGTGGGGTGCGGACGATGCTGATCTGATTGCTCAGGGCACTCAGGAGATGATCCGTCTCGGACTGCTTGAAGAGGGTCGTGTCGAAAAGGGCTACGTCGTCCGGATGCCGAAGGCGTACCCGATGTACGACGCCACCTACAAGGAGAACGTCGAGATTCTGCGTCGTTGGCTCGACGAGAACGTCGCGAACGTCCACCCGGTCGGTCGCAACGGCATGCATCGCTATAACAATCAGGACCACTCGATGTACACCGCGATGCTGACGGTCGAGAACATCGTCACGGGTTCGGCTCACGATGTGTGGGAAGTGAACGTCGAAGCCGAGTACCACGAGGAACTCAGCGAGAACGACGAATGAGCGACGGGACCGACGCGAGCACGATCGTCGTCATCCCGGCCTTCAACGAGGAAGAGACGCTCCCGGATGTCCTGAAGCAGCTGGCGACCGTTCGACCGGATCTCGCCATCGTCGTCGTTGATGACGGCAGCGTGGATCGCACCGCGGCCGTCGTACGCGCCGAAGGCGTGCCGTGTGTGCCTCTCCCATTCAACCTCGGCATCGGAGGGGCGCTTCGAGCGGGCTATCGCTTCGCCGCGGACAATGGTTACAAGCGGGCGGTCCAGTTCGACGCCGATGGGCAACACCGGGCGGACCAGATCCACGTACTGCTCGAGGCGCTCGACAACGGCGCCGACATGGCGGTCGGTAGCCGCTTCGCGGCCGGCGGCTACTCGGTGGGCAAGGGCCGCGGCGCGGCGATGCGCCTGCTTCGGGTCGGTGTCCGACGTCTCACCGGTCAACAATTCAGCGACACATCCTCCGGGTTCCGAGCGGTCCAGGGCCCGCTGCTGGGCGTCTTCGCCACCGATTACCCCGTGGAGTACATGGATTCCGTCGAAACGCTCGTTAGCGCCTGCCGGGCCGGCTACCGGGTGACAGAGGTGCCCACGCTGATGGAAGAGCGAGCGGGCGGCGTGCCGTCGCAGCGGCCGTTTCGGCTCGCATACCACTACGCACGCCTGCTGGTGGCACTGCTCGGGTCGCCGCGCCGGGCGATTCCGACCAACCGCTGAATTCAGTACCACGACAACGAGTAGGGCACGACGCTCAAGACCACAGGGTCCACCGCCGACTGGAGTAGGTGAGGCCCGCGTTGCGGGGCGCCAGATCCGAAGGAGTTGCCGTGGTGGGCCGCAAGCGTGACGAAGAGCAGCATCCGCTGCACATCGAGCACCTCGTGGATACGGAGCACCGCGCCGGGACGTATCTAGCCTGGATCGTGGTCTTCGCACCGGTGCTCTGTGCACTGGCGATCGCGTTCGCTGTCCCGGGTGCCGTCCTCGACCAGGTCCCGACACCAGCGGTGTCAACCCGAACGGAATCATCGCGCTCATCACCGTCGTGCCGCTCGGGGCGACGCTCTTCGCGTGGCGCCGATACCGCGACGCCGTCGCGTGGCAGCGCGAGCTCTGCCATCTGAGTCTCCACGATGCGCTGACGGGCCTTCCGAACCTCCGCCACCTCCGTGAAGAGCTGCCGGAGGCGTTCCGCCACGCTCGTCGAAACCACACGAAAGCGGCTGTGCTCTTCGTCGACCTCGACGGGTTCAAGGCAGTCAACGACACGTACGGCCATGAGGTCGGCGATCGGTTGATGGCGGCCGTGGGCGACCGTCTTCGCCGATCTGCGGGCGACGACCGCTGGGTGGCGCGGTACGCGGGCGACAGGTTCGTAATCATCGACCCGGCTCCGGCGACTGCCGAACACGCGGCCAGGTTCGCGAAGGAGATGGTGTCGGTTATCGAGACCCCGTTCGGGCTCGGCGCCGACCAGATCGCGATCTCCGCGAGCATCGGCGTTGCCTTCGGCGACATCACGGACGATCCCGATGACGTGCTCCGTGATGCCGATACCGCAATGTACGACGCGAAACACAGCGAGAGCCGAAGCGAGATCTTCACCGAGGCGACGCGAGCGCGCCTGACGCCCGCCACCGCCGAGCGGCGCCTACAACGAGCCCTCGAGGACGGTGAGTTCCGACTCCTGTTCCAGCCGATCGTCGCATTGCGCAGCGGCCGAATCGTCAGGGGTGAGGGGCTTCTGCGCTGGGACCACCCTGGGCGCGGAATGATCCCTCCCGGCGACTTCTTGAGCTCGCTCGAAGACACCGGACTGATCGTGCCCGTCGGTCGTTGAGTCTTTGAAGAGGCGTGCCGGCAAGCCGCGCGTTGGGCGTCGTTGGTTCCCGGCGGCCAGCAGCCACTGCGCGTCACGACAAACGTGTCGCCTCGCCAGATCGGACACTCGGACTTCATCGACGATGTCCGAGTCGGCCTCGAGCTCTCGGCTGTGGACCCAAGCCTCATCTACCTCGAGCTCACAGAAACCTCGCTCATTGCTGATCCTCGGGCCGCGTGGACGGCGCTGACAGCATGTCGGGAGCTCGGCATCGGCCTTGCGCTCGACGACTTCGGGACGGGCTACTCGTCGCTCAGCCACCTCCGGAACTTCGATCTCGAGCTCCTGAAGCTCGACGGCACGTACATCTCCGGCCTGGGCGAGCGCGAGATCGACGAAGCGATCGTGCGCCACGTTGTGTCGCTCGCCGAGCGTTGGGCATTGCCATCCTCGCCGAGGGCGTTCAGAACGAAACACAGTTCGAGCGGCTCCTCGAGATGCGCTGCGAGCTCGGACAGGGGTACTTCTTCTCGGAGCCGCAACCGCCGACGATCATTGAAGGCCTTCTCCACCGTCAGATCAATGCCGATCCGGTCATCGACAGCGGGTCCGCGGAGACTGGGCCGATGATGGAGAGAGCGCCCGCCGCGCCTGCCCCGGCCGATGACGACGACGGGGACTCTTCGCCCGCGCCAGTTGTGCTGCCGAAGCTTCGCAAGACCACGCTGCCGAGCAAGGGGTAGCCCTCAGCCGCCGCCGACATCGTCGGGCGGCGGACCGAACCGGCCGCGGAGATAGTCGCGAATTGCGAGGAGTCTGCCGCGCGGCGACCAGTGCAACCCGCGCGACGGGACATGCACCATCCCGACGGGAATCTGGATGAGGGCGACCCCGATTCGGAACCACGCATTCTTGCGGCCGTAGTGGTTCCGCAGCATCAAGAGCGTGTTGCGCAGTTGGAGGTAGGCAACGCGCTCGATCGACGCGCTCATGCCCGGATTCCGGACGCGAGCGCCTCGAATCACGCCGCACGTCCAGCCGGCCCGCGTCGCCCGGATCGCGAGTTCGCTCTCTTCGCAATAGGCGAAGTAGCGCTCGTCGAAGATCCCAACCTCGTCCAGACAGGCTCGTCGGCACATCATCAGCGTGCCGTGGGGGTAGTCCGCTGGATCGAAGCCTGATTCTACTGTTGGCGGTGCATCGATCGTGCCGAGATAGGGCTGGATGATCGGGCGCATACCGTCACCCACGTCGGCGCTCATGAGCCCCACGTCGGGACGGTCGGCGACCTCGGCCAGCATCGTCTCGATCGTGTCCGGATCAGGCAGAGCATCGTGCGGCGCGATGGCGACCCACTCCCCTTCCCCGGCAAGGAATCGCCGGATCCCGACGTTGCCTCCAGGCCCGAATCCGAGGTTCGCTCCGGTGATGACCAACTCGGCGTCGCCGACCAACTCGGGCAGAGCAGCCACGGTGGCCGCCTCCGAGCCGTTGTCGATGACGGTCACGTCCGTGGCCGCGGTTTGGGCGCGGAATGCCTCGACGGTTCGCGCAATGGCATCGGGCCGATTGCGATGGATGATGATCACCGTCACCGGCGCTGCGGACATTCGACGCGCAGTGTCGCACGCCGTGGTGATTCGAGCGCAACCCGGCCGCTAACATGGCTCGGTGCAGTCAGGGTTGAAGATCGGGGATCTTGCGGCGGAGGCGGGTCTCAACCGCATCCACATGCTCGCGTGGCGCGATCTCGCGGACGTGGAGGCCGGCGGCTCCGAGATTCATGCCTCGATGGTGGCTTCTCACTGGGCCCACGCCGGCATCGACGTCACGATGCGGACCTCCTACGCGCAGGGCGCACCACCCGAGACGATGCGCGACGGCTACAAGGTCGTTCGCCGCGCCGGGCGCTACCTGATCTTCCCGCGTGCGGTCGCGGCGGAACTCGCCGGCCGACATGGCCCCCGCGACGGTCTGGTCGAGATCTGGAACGGCGTGCCGTTCTTCTCCCCGATCTGGGCATCCGGCCCGCGGGTGACCTGGCTCCATCACGTCCACGAGGACATGTGGCCGCTCGTGCTGCCGCCGGGACTTGCCCGTATGGGCCGAATACTCGAGCGGCGGCTCGCTCCCCCGTTCTACCGGGGTACCCAGGTGATCACGTTGAGCCACAGCTCCCGCGAGCACCTGCTCGATCGCTTGCGGCTTCCGGCGGCGAACATCCACGTCGTCCCTCCCGGGGTCGACGCCCGCTATCGACCCGGTCTGTCCAAGACGCCTGAGCCCACGGTTCTCGCCGTCGGCCGCCTCATGCCGTCGAAGAGTTTCGACGCGCTCATCCGGGCTGTCCATGAGCTACGCGACGACGTGCCGGCGCGGTTGATCATCGTTGGCGAGGGCTATGCCCGTGACGAGCTCGAGCGCCTGATTGCGAGTTTCGGCGCCGAGGAGTGGTGCGAACTTGCCGGGCGCGTCGACGACGACGAACTCGTACGTCGCTACCAGGAGTCCTGGGTCGTTGCGAGCTCGTCGCGCAGCGAGGGCTGGGGCATGACGCTCACGGAGGCCGCGGCGTGCGCAACACCGGCCGTCGCCACTCGGATCCCTGGCCACATCGACGCCGTCCGAGACGGCATCGGCGGCTTGCTCGTGGACTCAGACGACGAGTTCGTCGGGGCGCTGCGAGCGGTGCTGACCGACGAGAGCATCCGGTCTCGTCTCTCCGAGGGTGCGCTGCGCACGGCCCAGGAGCTGACATGGGATCGAACGGCCTACGAGACCCTTTCGGTGCTCGCGGCCACGGCCCGCCGGCGCTGATCCTGTGTGCACTCACGTCAAGGCCCTTCGGCGCCATGCTGCGCTGATTGCCGCGGCGCTGATCGCCTACGTCCCGATCATCCTCTCTCGTCCGGGCCGCGTGGGCGCCGACACCAAGACCTACCTGTACCTCGATCCCGACCGGGTCCTGGCGAACGCCGCGAACCTGTGGGACAGCGATGTCGCGCTCGGAACCGTAACGCATCAGAACATCGGCTATCTCTGGCCGATGGGCCCCTGGTACTGGTTCTTCGAGACGATCGGGAGCCCGGACTGGCTCGCACAGCGGCTCTGGCTCGGAACCCTGCTGTTCGCCGCCGGAGCCGGCGTGCGCTACCTGCTGCGCACACTCGACTGGGAGGGCCGCGGAATCTTTGTGGCGATGCTCGCTTACCAGCTGAGCCCGTACCTGCTCGACTACAGCGCCCGGATCTCGGCGGTACTTCTGCCATGGGCCGGACTCCCGTGGCTCATCGCGTTGACGATCCGATCCGCCCGCAATGGCGGCTGGCGAGATCCCGCTCGGTTCGCACTGGTTGTCCTCACCGTCGGCTCCGTCAACGCGACGAGCCTGCTCCTCGTCGGGATCGCGCCGGTCGCGTGGCTCTTCCACGCTCGTTTCGTCGAACGGTCGCTCCCCACGCGAAAGGCGGTCAGGGCCGCGCTTCGGATCGGGTTGCTGAGCCTCGGCGTGTCCATCTGGTGGATCGCGGGCTTGATCCTGCAGGGTGGCTACAGCCTGCCCGTCACCCGATACACAGAGACATACCAGACGGTGGCGTCCTCCTCCACGGCACCGGAGGTGTTCCGGGGGCTCGGCTATTGGTTCTTCTACGGCAACGACAAATTCGGTCCGTGGATCCAGCCGAGCATCGAGTACACGCAGGGCGTGTGGCTGCTGTTCCTGAGCTATGGGCTGGTGGTCCTGGCGTTGCTCGGCGCGGCGCTCGTCCGTTGGCGACACCGAAGCTATTTCGTCCTTCTGATCGTGCTCGGCGGCCTCATCGCCGTCGGTAGCCACCCCTTCGATGCGCCGTCGCCGCTCGGCTCGCTGTTCAAGGACTTCACCGGCAGCGACGCGGGCCTGGCCCTGCGCTCGACTCCGCGGGCGCTTCCCATGTTGGTCCTGGCAACGGCTGTGCTGCTTGGAACAGCCGTGAACGCCCTCGACCGTCGATGGCCCCAACCCACGAAGGTGTTCGCCGGCTTCGTCCTCGTGGCGATCGTGTTGAACAATCCGGCGATGTGGCGGATTCGGATGATCGAGGAGCATCTGCATCGCGACGAGGACATCCCGGAGTACTGGCTCGAGGCGATCGACCATCTGGATGCGAACGGGAACGACGGGCGAGTGATGGAGCTTCCGGGGAGCGATTTCGCGTCGTACCGGTGGGGCAACACCGTCGACCCGATCACACCTGGCTTCCTCGATCGGGGATACGTCGCGCGCGAGCTCGTGCCGTTCGGGTCCGCGCCCTCGGCGGACTTGTTGATCGCCTTCGACACGCGGTTCCAGGAAGACACCATCGACCCCGACGCGGTCGTTCCGATCGCGCAGCTGCTGTCGGTGGATGACATCGTCCACCGAGCTGATCTGACGTTCGAACGCTTTCGCACGCCGCGCCCCATCCCGACTGCGGCATTTCTCGACAGCCATCCGCAGCTGGGCGCCGGCGAGGGCTTCGGCGATCCGGTCCCGAACATCGCCGGCCCGGAACAGACGATGATCGACGAGGTCCACCTGGCGATCGATCCGGACCTGCCTCATCCGGCGCCGGTAACCGCCTATGAGGTGCCCGGCGCGCTCGACGTCGTGCGGACCCGACCGATCGACGGCGGGATCGTCATCGTCGGCGACGCGGAGGGGCTCGTCGACGCCGCCGGTGCGGGCCTGATCGATGTCGAACGGCCGCTGTGGTTCGCCGCCAACCTCGTCGCTGACGACGAGCTCCGTCAGCTCGTGACGGCCGAGCCGACGACAGTCATCGTCACGGACAGCAATCGCCGTCGGGCGACGCGTTGGGGCACGCTGCGGGAGAATCAGGGGTACACGGAGTGGCCGGGCCAGGAGCCGCTGGTCGACGACCCGACGGACAACCGGCTCGATCTGTTCGTCGACCTCGAGGAGACCGACATCGATCCGGATGATGCGCGGACGGTCAGCGTCCAGGACGGCCCGTTCGAACTTCGCGCCTCGGGATTCGGCAACCCCGTGACCTACACCAACGATGATCGGCCGGTTCTCGCGATCGACGGCGACGTCTCGACCGCGTGGGTGGTTGGAGCCTTTGCGGAGGCCCGAGGAGAGTGGCTGGAGTTCGCGTACGACTCCCCCACTGCGGTGCCGTCGATTCGGGTCGTGCAGCCTCAGGGTGACATCAACCGCCGGATCACCGAGGTCGAAATCCGTGCCGATGGTCGGGCGCTCAGCACCGTGGACCTGACCGCCTCATCCCATGTCGCGCCCGGCCAGACGATCGAGCTGCCCGCTCATGACCCTGCCCGCCGTTACGAAGTCGTGATCACCGATCTCGATGTTACCCCCCGGGCCAACTACGCCGGTGTCTCACCGGTCGGTTTCGCAGAGATTGTGATGGGCGACGCTGCGCCAGTGATCGAGCAACTCCGAACCCCGGTCGCCTTTGTCGATGTGACCGGAGAGGACCTCGACCGGCATGACCTCGCCGTCGTCCTGACTCGAGATCGATCGAACCCCCAGGAACCCGTCCGGGAGGACCCGGAGCGCGAGATCCGACGGATCGTCGATGTCGGTGGCGGGCGCACACTTGACGTCGGCGGGTCGGTTCGGGTCTCCGCCGCCGTCGAGGACTCCGTCATCGACGGCGTCCTTGGTCGCGTGGCCGATCGACATGGCGACGCGATGTGGGCCCGATCCGAGGAGTCACTCCAGGGCGACCTGCGCAGCATTGCTTCGATGGCTTTCGATGACGACCCGACGACAGCCTGGACCGGCGAGTTCGGTGGCCAGTTGTGGCGTTGGATCGAGGTGGAGTACGAGAACCCTGTTGCGTTCGACGGGCTGCGCCTCACGTTCGTGAACGACGCGTTCCACAGCGTGCCCACGGAGATCCGCGTCACCGTCGACGGCGAGACGCTCGGGGAATTCCCGACCGGCTTGCTCGCGAGCGAGGCGGCCCGAGGGGCGACCGCGGACGTCGTGCTTCCCGTGAGCGGCGAGGGCCGCGTCATTCGCTTCCAGTCGACACTCGTCGACGAGAACATCACCCGCGACTGGTACTCGAACGATTTCGTCGGACTCCCGACAGCCGTTGCCGAGATCGATATCGCTGACGGTCGGTCATTCGGACCGCTGAACGCGATCGACACGGAGTGTCTCGAGTTGCTCGAGATCGACGGGCGGACAGTCACCGCACGCGTCGAGGCATCGGTCAACCAAACGCTGGACCGCGAGGAGCTGGCGCTCGTCCCGTGTGAGCCGGTTCAGGTCGCGGGCCGCTTCACGGTGGAGACTACGGCCCGAGCCCACGGGTTCGACGTCGACCAGCTGGTTCTGCGAAGCGAGCGAGCCGTCGCCGCGCCGACGGCGCAGCGGCCTGTGGAGATCCAGTCCCACGACGATTCCCACTATTCGGTGCGGATCCCACCGTCGACGACCGCCCGCTGGCTCGTTCTGGGACAGAGCCACAACGACGGGTGGACGGCCGAGGTCGACGGCCAGGATCTCGGCGAGCCGGTCCTGATCGACGGATTCGCCAACGGCTGGCTGGTGCCTCCCGGGGACGAGGCGATGGTCGCGTTGGAGTGGACGCCGCAGCGTCTAGTCGGGCGGTCCATCGCGGTCTCCGTGGTCGGGATCGCGATCGCGCTGTTCCTCGCCTTCGGTCGTCGTCGAACGATGAAGGAAGGCGTGGCCCGCGAGCCCGTCCCCGCATCCCTGCGAGACCTCCCGGTGCTGGACACCTGGGCCCCACGAAGTTCACCCATCGGCACGGTCCCCGCTCTGATCGGCGGGGTGGCGATCGGCGTATTTGCGCTACTCAATCTTCCCCGCTTACCCGGACTCGCCGTTGCGATCGCGGTGGGCTTCGTCGGCCTGGCGCGGCTCGGCCGTCCGACCGTTCGGCCGGCGTTGGTCGGCGCGCTCACGTTCGGGTGCACCGCGCTCGCGATCATGCTCCAGCAACGGGCGAACCGCTTCGGCCCGGACTTCGGTTGGCCACAACAGTTCGCCGACCTCCACGTCTGGGGTGTGGTGGCGCTGCTGCTTCTTGCCGGGGACTATGTCTGGTCGGCACTCCGACGGAGCGGACCCGACAACGAGATCGACTAGACGGTCGTGCTCGCCTTGGCCAGTGCGTGCTGAACCAACTCGAGCAACGTGCCCTTCGTCGCGGCGCGGTCACGGGCGTCGGTGATCATCATCGGTACGTCGGCCGGAATCGCTAGCGTCTCCCGAACGTCATCGAGCGAGTGATGGATCCGACCGAAGAAGGCGTTGACCGCCACGACTAACGGGATGCCGGCGGACTCGAAGTAGTCGACCGCTGCGAAGCAGTCCTCGAGCCGCTAGCCAGCGTTCGAGCTGGCTTCAGTCTCCGCTCGCTCGGGCCCGACAGGGTCCGAGCTGTCCATCGAGCGCTGCTGAACCTCGAGAACGCGTAGGCGCTCCACCTGGACGGCGAGCGGGAGGTCGGTGCTGGTGTCTGCGAATTCGGCGATGCGTGCCTCTCGCTCCTGGAAGCCTGTGCGGTCCTGTCGATCGACGATCCCGGAGAACGCGAAAACCACGACAGCTACCAGTGGTGTCGCAAGCAGCATGAAGAGCTTGCCGCGGAGCTTGATCCTCTTGAGCATGTAGGCCTCTGAGCGTCATGGCACCCACGGTGGGTACCTCCCGGCTCAATTCGGCCGCAGACCAGGAGAATTGAGGGCTGAGAGCAATCCTGCCCGGATAAGTTGAGTCGAACGGCCCAGAAGGCACTGAAATCAGCGCAACGATGAGGCTGAGGGCCCAATCGGAGCCGGCAGCTGCGTTTCGTCCATCAGCCACGAGTCGACCGATGCGGCGGCTGCTCGCCCCTCGGCGATCGCCCACACAATGAGGCTCTGTCCGCGACCCATGTCACCGCATACGAACACGCCGTCGATGTTGGTCGCCCAGGCATCGTCACGCACGACGTTGCCGCGACCGTCGAGGTCCACGCCGAACTGCTCGGTGAGCGGTCCTTGCTCCGGCCCCGTGAAGCCCATCGCGAGCAGAACGAGCTGTGCGGAGAAGTCCTGTTCTGACCCCTCGACCGGCTCGAAGCTCATGCGGCCATCCGTGACGACTTGCTCCACCCGCACCGTGCGTAGCGTCGACACGGTGCCAGCGTCGTCGCCGACGAACTCGACCGTGTTGATCGCGTACTCACGCTCGCCGCCCTCTTCATGGGCGGAAGTCACCCGATAGATCATCGGCCAGGTGGGCCAGGGGTTGGCGTCCGGGCGATCCACCGCAGGCCGCGGCATGATCTCGAACTGATGGATCGATGCTGCGCCTTGGCGATGCGAGGTACCGAGGCAGTCGGCGCCCGTATCGCCGCCACCGATGATGATCACGTCCTTGCCTTCGGCGCTGAGCGTCGGCTCCTCGAGGTCGCCTTCCTGCACGTGGTTGGCGATCGGAAGGAACTCCATCGCCTGATGAATGCCGTCGAACTCGCGACCGGGAATCGGAAGGTCGCGAGCCTGGGTCGCACCGCATGCGAGCACAACCGCATCGTGCTCGGCTCGAAGCTCGTCGGCGGAGATATCTGATCCCACTGCGACATTGCAGCGGAATTCGGTGCCTTCGGCTTCCATCTGTTCGATACGGCGATCGAGGTGACGCTTCTCCATCTTGAACTCAGGGATGCCGTAGCGCAGAAGACCGCCGGGCCGATCGGCCCGTTCGTAGACGACCACCGCGTGTCCGGCTCTGGTGAGCTGTTGCGCAGCGGCGAGTCCGGCTGGGCCGGAGCCCACGACGGCGATGGACTTACCGGTCGAGACGACCGGGACCTCCGGTGTCACCCATCCTTCGGCCCACGCGCGGTCGATGATCTCGACCTCGATGCGCTTGATGGTGACGGGCGGCTCGTGAATGCCGAGGACGCAGGCGGCTTCACAGGGAGCGGGACACAGGCGACCGGTGAATTCGGGGAAGTTGTTGGTGGCGTGCAGTCGATCGATCGCGGCGCGCCAGTTGCCTCGGTAACTGAGATCGTTCCAGTCCGGGATGATGTTGCCGAGCGGGCAGCCGTTGTTGCAGAACGGGATGCCGCAATCCATGCAGCGACTCGCCTGTTCGCGCAGCGTTTCCTCCGGGAAGTCGTCGTAGACCTCTTTCCAGTCTCGCAGGCGGACCGGAACCGGCCGTCGGGTGGGCAACGCTCGATCGTGCTTCAGGAAACCGCGTGGGTCGGCCATCGTCGCTCCTCAGCCTCGGGAGGCGGCCATGATCGCCTCGGTCTCGTCTTCGCCGGCCTCTCGGGCCGCGGCCGCGGCTTCGAGCACACGGCGATAGTCGGTGGGCATGACCTTGACGAACTCGGTCGAGGTCGTCTCCCAGTCGGCCAGAATCCGGGCGGCGACGTCGCTGCCCGTCTCGTGGCGATGCTTCTCGATCCGATCTCGCAGCCAGCCGAGGTCGTCTTCGTCCAGCGCCTCGAGTTCGACCATCTCGGTGTTGACCCGCTTCGGGAAGACCCCGTTAGGGTCGTGGACGAACGCCACTCCGCCGCTCATCCCGGCCGCGAAGTTGCGGCCCGTCGGACCGAGGATGACGGCTCGACCGCCGGTCATGTACTCGCATCCGTGGTCGCCGATCGACTCGACGACGGCGACGGCGCCGGAATTGCGGACGCAGAACCGCTCGCCCACTGCACCGCGAAGGAAGACGTCGCCTCCCGTTGCGCCGTACAGGATGACGTTGCCGGCGACGACGTTCGTCTCGGCCACGAACGTGGCGTCGTCGGGCGGGCGGACTACGATTCGGCCGCCGGACAATCCCTTGCCCACATAGTCGTTGGCGTCACCGCTGAGTCGCAGCGTGATGCCGGGAGACACGAAGGCGCCGAAGCTGTTTCCGGCAGACCCCGTGAAGTTCACGACGATCGTGTTGTCCGGAAGGCCTTGCCCGCCGTACTTGCTCGTCACTTCGAAGCCGAGCAGTGTGCCGACGGTGCGGTTGACGTTGCGAATCGGGATGTCGATGGTGACGGGGCGGCCGTTCTCCAAGGCACCCTCGGCAAGCTGGATCAGCGTCTGGTCGAGCGCCCGCTCGAGTCCGTGATCCTGCTCCTTCCACTGATGGCGGCGTGACTCGCGGGCGATCTCGGGAAGATGGAGGATCGGTGTCAGGTCGAGCCCGTCTGTCTTCCAGTGATCGACGGCGTCGGTGACGTCGAGCGCCTCGACCTGACCGATCGCCTCATCGAGATTCCGGAATCCGAGTTCGGCCATGAGTTCGCGCACCTCCTCGGCGATGTACTCGAAGAAGTTGACGACGAACTCGGGCTCGCCACTGAACTTCTCTCGCAGCTCCGGGTTCTGCGTGGCGACGCCGACGGGGCAGGTGTCGAGGTGACAGACCAGCATCATCACGCACCCCATGACGACTAGCGGGGCGGTGGCGAAGCCAAACTCTTCAGCGCCGAGAAGCGCCGCGATCATGACGTCTCGTCCCGTCTTCAGCTGGCCGTCGCACTGCACTACGATGCGGTCGCGGAGGTCGTTGAGAAGCAACGTCTGTTGCGTCTCGGCGAGACCCAGCTCCCACGGCGCTCCGGCATGCTTGATCGAGGTCTGTGGTGAGGCACCCGTACCGCCGTCGTGCCCCGAGATCAGCACGACGTCGGCGTGCGCCTTCGAGACACCGGCCGCCACCGTGCCGACGCCGACCTCGGCCACAAGCTTCACGTGGATCCGAGCCTTCGGGTTCGCGTTCTTCAGGTCGTGGATCAGCTGAGCGAGATCCTCGATCGAGTAGATGTCGTGATGCGGCGGCGGCGAGATGAGCCCGACGCCGGGCGTGGAGTGCCGGGTCTCGGCGATCCACGGGTACACCTTGTGGCCGGGCAGCTGGCCGCCTTCACCGGGCTTCGCGCCTTGCGCCATCTTGATCTGGATGTCGTCCGCGTTGACGAGGTACTCGCTGGTCACGCCGAAGCGCCCACTCGCGGCCTGCTTGACGGCGGACCGGCGGAGATCGCCGTTCTCGTCTGGCCTGAAGCGACGGACGTCCTCGCCACCTTCACCGGTGTTGCTCTTGGCGCCGATGCGATTCATCGCGATGGCGAGGGTCTCGTGGGCCTCGGCGGAGATCGAGCCGTAACTCATCGCTCCCGTGGAGAACCGGCGGACGATGGACGCTGCGGACTCCACCTCCTCGAGCGGTACCGACGGGCGCTCCTCTGACCGGAATCGGAAGAGCCCTCGCAGCGTTCCCAGGTCCTGCGCCTGGTCGTTCACGCGGCCTGTGTACTCCTTGAAGATGTCGTATCGGCCCTCACGGGTGGCGTGCTGGAGCTTGAACACGGTGTCCGGGTTGAAGAGGTGGTACTCCCCTTCGCGGCGCCACTGGTATTCCCCGCCGACCTCGAGGGTGCGGTGAGCCCGCTGTGTGGGATTCGGCGGGAAGGCGAGGCGATGGCGGCTGGCAACTTCCTCGGCCAGCACGTCGAGGCCGACACCGCCGAGGCGACTCACGGTGCCGGTGAAGTACTCGTCGACGACTGACGAGTCGAGGCCGATCGCCTCAAAGATCTGCGCACCGGTGTAGGAGGCAACCGTGGAGATGCCCATCTTCGACATCACCTTGAGGATGCCGAGGCCGGCCGCCTTGACGTAGTTCCCGTGGGCCTGGTCCTGCGTCATCGAGCGATCGAGATCGTGATCGCCGCTGGCAACCATGTCGTCGATCGTCTCGAAGACGAGATACGGGTTGATGGCGTTCGCTCCGAACCCGAGGAGCAGGCAGACGTGGTGGCACTCCCGCACGTCGCCGCTCTCGACGACGAGCCCCGCACGGGTGCGGGTCTTCTCGCGGACGAGATGATGGTGCACAGCACTCGTGGCCAGAAGGGACGGAATCGCGGCGTGGGTTTCGTCGGTACCGCGGTCCGAGAGGATGAGTACCGTGGCGCCGGCATCGATTGCGGCGCTCGCGGCCTCGCGGAGATCCTTGAGTGCTTGGCGGAGTCCGGCCTCGCCCAGAGCCACGGGATACAGCGTGGACAGGATCTCGCTGCGGAATCCCTGGGGCCCGTCACTGCCATCGAGCGCCGCGAGGCGGGCGAGGTCGTGGTCCACGATCACCGGGTTGTCGAGATGGATGGTGCGACAGGCGTCGGGCGTGGGGTCGAACAGGTTGCCCTCAGGACCGACTCGGGCGAACGTCGAGGTGATTAGTTGCTCTCGGATGGCGTCCAGTGGCGGGTTGGTGACCTGCGCGAACAGTTGCTGGAAGTAGTCGCTCAGCTGACGCGGCCGCTTGGAGAGGACCGCAATGGGCGTGTCCGTACCCATCGATCCCATGGCCTCCTTGCCCTCGCGCGCCATCGGGGCGATGAGGAGCTTCTTCTCCTCGATCGTGTAGCCGAAGGTCTGCTGGCGTTGAACGAGCGTGCTTTCCTCCGTTGTGCGTGCGGGCGCCTCGGGCAGGTCGGCGAGGGTGACGAGATGCTGGTCCAGCCATTCGCCGTAAGGCCGAGCTCCGGCGAGTCGGTCCTTGATCTCGTCGTCGCGGACGATCCGGCCTTCTTCGGTGTCGATCAGGAACATCCGGCCGGGCTGCAGGCGACCCTTCTCCACGACCGAGTGCTGCGCAATCTCGACAACACCGACCTCGGAGGCCATGACGACGAAGCCGTCGTCGGTGACCCAGTAGCGCGACGGGCGCAGGCCGTTGCGGTCCAGCACCGCGCCGATCACCCGGCCGTCCGTGAAGGCAATGGACGCTGGGCCGTCCCACGGCTCCATGCGGGTGGCGTTGTAGCGATAGAACGCCGTCTTCTCCGCGCTCATCTCCTCGTGCTGTTCCCAAGGTTCCGGGATCATCATGAGGACGGCTTCTTCGAGCGGATACCCGCCCAGGACGAGCAGCTCCAGCGCCTCGTCGAAGCCCGCGGTGTCAGAGACTCCTGGAGTGCAGATCGGGAAGGCGCGCTCGAGTCCTTCGAGATGCGGCGACGCCAGCAGCGCTTCGCGGGCCCGCATCCAGTTGCGGTTGCCCTGAATCGTGTTGATCTCACCGTTGTGGGCAACGTAGCGGTACGGGTGGGCCAGCGGCCACGACGGGAACGTATTCGTCGAGAATCGGGAATGGACGAGCGCGAGCGCACTCTCCACGCGTTCGTCGGTGAGTTCCGGGTAGAAGCCCGCGAGTTGGGGCGTGGTCAACATGCCCTTGTAGACGATCGAGGAGGCGCTCAGCGACGGGAAGTAGACACCGTCGTGCGTCTCGGATCCGCCGCCCATGGCCTCGTTGATCTCGTCGGCGCCTGCCGGAACGGAGATCTCGTGCTCGATGCGCTTGCGGGCGATGAATGCGGGCCGATCGAGATCGATCCCGGTCAGGGGATCGCCGTTCGCGTCGGTTCCGCTGACGAACACCTGGCGGAAGGTAGGCATCGTCATCAGAGACGCGGAGCCGAGCATGGATTCGTCGATGGCGACTTCGCGCCAGCCGAGAAGCTCGAGCCCTTCCTCGTCGAGGATCGTCTCCACGGCCTCAGCGGCGATCATCGCAACGTCGGGATCCTGCGGAAGGAAGGCGATGCCAGTGGCGTACTCCCCCTTCGGGGGCAGCGCGAACGGGAGGATGTCGCGGTAGAAGCGGTCTGGAACCTGGATGAGGATGCCGGCGCCGTCTCCGGTGTTGATGTCGGCGCCCTGCGCGCCGCGATGCTCCATGTTGCACAGCGCACCGACGCCCTTCATGACGATCTCGTGCGTTGCTCGCCCATGAATGTCGCACACGAAGCTGACGCCACAGCTGTCGTGTTCGTGACGGGGGTCGTACAGGCCTTGCGGGGATGGCAGATCGCCAGCCATTTCGGGTCTCCTCAGGGTCTCCAACATCCAGGCGACGGCCTGGAACGATTCGGAGCTGGGACGACGTTGGCCCGGCTGCCAGAAGCGAGAAACGCTATCGATTCTCGCCTGTGGACGACCAACTCGGGCCGTCTGTGGGTCATCATAGGGCCCATGCCAGCCCCTGACTCCACCGTTTCACGCCGCGTGGCGGCCCGAATCGACGAATCCCCGACGCCGTACCACGCAGTGGCGACCGCAGTGCGGGAGCTGGAAGCCGCCGGGTTCAGCGATGCAGCGCCCGGTGAGACCCCTGCGGTCGGGTCGCAGTACCTCCGCCGGGGCGGTGCGCTCGTTGCGTGGACGGTCGCCGAGCACCACAACGCCGGTTCGCCCGCGCGGGTGGTCGGGGCCCACACGGACAGCCCGAACCTCCGCATCAAACCCCAGCCCGATGCCGGTTCCGGCCCGTGGCGTCAGCTCGGCGTGGAGATCTACGGCGGCGCGTTGCTCAACTCGTGGCTTGACCGCGACCTCGGTCTGGCCGGGCGCGTCGTGGTGCGTTCCGCCGACGGACCGACCACCCGACTGGTTCGAGACAATCGGCCGCTCCTACGGATACCGCAGCTGGCCATCCACCTCGACCGGGAGATCAACGACAAGGGTCTCCTCCTGAATCGCCAACGCCACATGGCGCCGATCTGGGCGATCGGTGACGGCCCGTCGTTCGGCAGCTACCTTGCGGAGCTGGCCGAGGTGGACGAATCCGACGTCGTCTCGTACGACGTCATGGCCCACGACACCACGCCGTCCGCGCTCACGGGCCTCGACGAGCAGTTCTTGGCGGCGCCGCGGATCGACAATCTCCTGTCGTGCTTCGTCGGCGTGGATGCGCTCCTCGCCGCTTCCTCCGCTCCAGGATCGTCGATCCCGATGTTGTGTCTCTTCGACCACGAGGAAGTCGGCAGCGTCAGCACGGCCGGCGCAGCCTCTCCCCTGCTCGGCGACGTGCTCGATCGGATCGGCGCCGCGCTTGGCGGTGATCTGGAGAGTCGGGCGGCCAGTCGGGCCGCAAGCCTCGTCGTTTCCGCGGACGGTGCGCACGCCACGCATCCCAACTACGCGGATCGTCACGAACCGGATCATCAGATCGCGGTGAACGCCGGACCGGTCCTCAAGATCAACGCGAACCAGCGCTACGCAACCGATGCCGAGACGGCCGCGGTCTTCACGCTCGCGTGCGAAGCGGCCGAGGTGCCCATGCAGCGATTCGTCAATCGCACCGATCTGGCGTGCGGATCGACGATCGGGCCGATCTCCGCCGGGCAACTCGGCATACCCGTCGTCGATGCCGGCTGCGCTCAGCTCGCGATGCACTCCGCTCGGGAGATGGCAGGTAGCCACGACCCGGCGATGTTCCTCGCGGCGCTGACGGTGCTGCTCAGCGCCTGATCGCGTCGCTCACCACGCGGTACGGCGCGGCGAACATGAGCAGCATCGGGAAGATCTCGAGGCGGCCGATCAGCATGAACGCAGCGAGCACGAGCCGCGCCGGTTCGGGGAATGCATCGGAGAAGTTGGCGGTGGGGCCGGCCTCCCCCAGCGCGGGCCCCATGTTGCCGAGGGAGCCGATAACCGCGCCGATCGACTCCTCGAAGCCACCGCCGAGCCCGGTGACGAGAACGACGCCCACAGAGATGAGGAGAACGTAGAGCAGGAAGAAGCCGGCCATACGGCTCACGATGTCCTCGGCGACCGCGAACTTTCCGTGTTTGACGGGAAGGACCGCTTGGGGCTGTTGCGTTCGTCGAATCGATCGAATCGTGTGCGCGAAGAGGACCTGGACGCGCATCACCTTGATGCCACCGGAGGTGGAACCGGTGGAGCCACCCATGACGAACAGGAACAGGATGACTATCTGCGCGCCGGATGCCCAGTGCACGAAGTCGCCCGGGGCCTCTGCTCCGGTTGCGTTGCCGAAGCCGGTGCTGGTGCCGAGGGCCACGACGTTGAAGCCGCCATAGCGCATCGCGTCTCCGAGCCCATCGACCGGATCGCCGCTGTCGAGCCAGAGGAGCAGCACGACGACCGAGACGGCGACCAGCAGAATCCCGAGGAATGTCCGGAGCTCCGAATCGCGGCTGTAGGCCGTGAGCTCACCCCGCGCCGCTCGCCAATGCAGCGAGAAGTTGATGCCGCCATAGAGCATCCCGGCGATGATCGCGATTTCGACCGCGAGGCTGTCGTAGTGCCCGATCGACTCGCTGTAGGGCGAGAAGCCACCCGTGGATGTGGTGCTGAGCGCATGGGCGACGCTGTCGTAGAAGCTCGGTCCGGGGATGACGAAGAGCACCGCCATGACGGTGAGCGTGAAGAGAACGTAGATGACCCACAGCTGGCGAGCGGTCTCGGACACCCTGGGGGCGAGGCGGTCCGAGCTCGGTCCTGGCGCCTCGGCCGTGATGAGGTCCAATCCGCCGACGCCGAGGAACGGCAGGACCGAGACTGCGAGCACCACGATGCCCATGCCGCCGTACCACTGCGTTGCCTGCCGGTAGAGGAGCATCCCCCGGCCATGACCACTGAAGTCGGTGAGCGCGGTTGAGCCGGTGGCGCTGAATCCCGACGCCGACTCGAAGATCGAGTTGACGACCTGTTCCACGAAGTCCGTGCCCGGCGTCGCGAACGTTCCGGCGATGATGAATGGGAGGGAGCCGATGAGTGTGACGGACAGCCACGTCCAGCCGACTGCGGCGAACACCTCTCGGGTGCGCACCGTGCCGGCGCGAGTGAAGTACCAGAGAAGCCCGCCCAGACTTCCGCAGACCACGGTGCTGATCGCGAGCGCACCTGTGTCGAGGTTGGTCGACGCCAACTCGACGACCGTCGTGATCCCCATACCCGCCGATACGAAGGTCAGCGCGATCCCCGCGACGTGCAGCGCGGTGTTCGGCCGCCCGCGAGGCGGGCGAGCCAGCGCGGTTCCGTCACTGGAGCGGTGGCTCGTAAGCAGGTTCATCGCACGAACACCTTGCGGACAACACGGCGAACGCGTCGGGCAAGTTCGTTCTCGAGTCGGAAGCCGAAGGACAGCGCGAGAAGCAGGGGAAGGATGCTCAGGCGTCCGGCCAACATGAACGGCGTGAGGAGGAGCCGGGCCGGCGGCGAGAACGACTCGAGGCTGCCGTAAGCCCCAGGGCCCACGCCGGGGCCGTGGGTGGAGATCACCGAGATCCCGGTGTAGAGCGCGGCGAGGACGTCGGTCCCGGCAATGGCAAGCAGAAACGCAGCGCAGCCACACAACCCGAGGTGGGCGATCTGGTAGCCCGTCGTCCGTTCGAGGGCCCGCTCATCGATGGGCTCTCCCGCCTGCTTCACCACGGCTGCGGAATGCGGATCGAGCTGGCGGCGCAACTCACGGCTGGCGAAACCGACGAGCGTCCACGCGCGAAGCACCCGGAGGCCGCCGCCGGCGCTGGCCGACATCGAGCCGGTGCCGATGATGACGAGCAGCACCATCAGGACGGAATCGCTCAGTGCAGTCCACTCGCCGACGGCGAAGCCCGTCGTGCTCGCCGCGGACACCGTGGTGAACACCGACTCGCCGATGCTCATGCCTTCCCCACTGAGCGCGAGTAGGACCGAGCCGGCCGCGAGGATGCCGAGGTAGAGGCGGAGTTCGGTGCTGCGCAGGATCGATGCCGACCGACCGCGGAGGGCCCACCAGATGACGATGAAGCTTGTGCCGCCGATGGCCATCCCGATGGTAGCCACGGTCCGGGGACCGGCCCCGAGCCCGGCGAAGGAGTCGACCTTGCTCGAGAAGCCGCCGGTCGACACCGTGGTGAACGTGTGGACGAGGCTGTCGCGTGCGCCGAGACCGGTGGCCACATAGCCGAGCCCGACAAGTGTGGAGATTGCGCCGTACACGAGCATCACTCGCCGTCGGCCGACCACCGGCGTGGGGGCAAGCCGCTCTCGCGCATGCTGGCCTTCACGGGAGAGCATGCCGCCCCGCAGCGCCAGCGGAAGAGACACCACGCCGACGATGATGCCGACGAGCCCACCGATCCACTGTGTTCCCGCCCGCCAAAGCTGCATCGGCACGTTGAGCTCGCTCGGATCGAGGGTGGTGAGCGACGTCGTGCTGAAACCGGCCGCAGACTCCACGAACGCGTCGTCGACGCGGTCAATCGTGCCGGTGGCCAGATAGACACCGGTGCCGATGACCACGAGGGTGAGCCACGTGAACGCGAGCCCGCTGAGCACTCGCCCCGGCGACGGCCGGTGGGTGCGATCGAGGGTGCGACGGGCCAGTAGCGCGAAGGCGATCGAGGCGAGGCCCAGGCCGATCAGGAACAGCGCGTCGCCGGCATCATCGAAGAGACCGAGCACGCCGCAGGTGATGCTGACGATGCCGAGCACCGCCGTCGCCTCGGCGACCGCCAGACGGGAGTAGCTGGTGGGGCGCGCCCCTCGCAGTTCCAGGCGAGGGGCCGAGATGCGGGGCGCGCGTTGCGTGGTCACCCCAGGACTCGGTGGACCTCGTCGACGGCCTCGGGCATCGCGAACGCGACGATGTGGTCCCGTCCCCGTAGCCGACTGCGGCCGCGGGCGATCTGTGCCTTGCCGTCGCGCACCAGCGCGCCGATGAGGACGTCCTTGGGGAGACCGAGGTCCTTCACGAGCGCGCCGTCGGCCGGACTCTCGGGAGCGACTTCGAGCTCGAGGACTTCGGCGTTGCCTTGGAGGAAGGTCGCGACGGCGGCGACATCGCCGCGCACGAAGCGGAGTACACCGTTTGCCGTCGCCGTCCGCGGCGAAAGGGCGACGTCGACGCCCGCTTGGCCGAGCAGCGACAGCAATGCGAGCCGGTGGACTGTAGCGACTGTCTCACCGGCGCCGACGGACTTGGCGTAGAGGCAGGCGAGGATGTTGGCGTCGTCCTCACCCGTGAGCGCGACCACCATGTCGTAACGGCCGATGTCGGCCTCTTCGAGCAGGTCGGCGTCGGCGATGTCGCCTTCGAGAATGAGCGCGTCGTGCAGGTGCTCGGCAAGCTCACGTGCGCGGTCGGGATTGCGTTCGACGATGACTACCTGCACGCCGCGGGCCGTGAGGCGCTCTGCCAGGATCTCGGCAGTACGGCCGCCGCCCAGCAGCATGATGCGGTTGAGTGAGCCCCGGTCGAGGCCGAGCAGCTCGACGACCAGGCGCCGGGCGCGGCGCTTGACCGCGACGCGGAGGTGATCCCCCGCTTCGAGTCGATGATCACGGCGGGGAATGATCGTCTCGTCGCCCCGACCGATCGAGCCGACGACGAAGTCCCAATCAGGCTCGAACTCTTCGCCGATCTCCTTCAGGGTTCGGCCGACGAGTGGAGCGTGTTCCGGCAGACGAGCGCCGATCACGATCACCTCGTTCTCGGCCATGTACGCGACCTCGTCCGCGCCGGGGAAGTCCAGGAGTTCGAGGACTTCGGCTGCGGTCTCGGCATCAGGATCGATCACCAGGTCCGCACCGGATGCCTCTCGTACGCCCTCGGCCTCGGGGGCACGCAGCTCGGCGGCCTCGATGCGCACGATGGTGCGGGCGACGCCGATGGACTTGGCGAGCAGTGAGGCGATGAGGTTGACCTCGTCGTTGCTGGTGACCGCAACCAACAGGTCGGCATCGGCTACACCGGCGCGTTCGAGCACCTGGGGGTGGGTGCCGCTTCCGGCAACGGTGAGGACGTCGAGGTCGTCCGCGAGTTGGCGTAGGCGGGCGACGTCGCGGTCCACGATGGCCACATCGTGCCCCTCGCGACTCAGCCGGTCAGCGACATAGGAGCCGACTTCGCCGGCCCCGACCACGATCACGTGCACGGCTCTTTTCTACTCCGTCCGCCAGGAAAGCGGTCAGATGGAGGGGTCGAGAATCCCGGCGCGGAACTCCAGCACCTCGTCCTCCGTCACCACGGCGTCGAGAGGCTGATCCCAGCTCTCCACGGGCACTGCGTCCACCTGCTGGAAGCTATGGGCGATCCCGACCACCACAGGCCGGTTCTCGCCACAGGACGCAAGCGCGCGATCGTAGAAGCCGCCGCCCTGGCCCAGCCGATTTCCTGACGCGTCGAACGCGACCAGCGGCGCCAGGATGACGTCGTGCGCCCGCAGCGCAAGGGACTCGACACCTGTTGGCTCGGCGATACCGAACGACCCCTCGATCGTCGCCTGGTCGTCGCTCCAGCGGACGAACTCCAGGTGCTCCCCGGTGACCCGGGGCACGGTCACGACTGCGCCCCGCTCAGCGAGAAGAATGAGAGCCGCATCGATGTCGAGCTCGCCGCGCACGGCGCGGTAGCCGGAGATCGCCGTGGCTCGGCGCAGGAGCGGGATCCGGGCCAGGCGGGCCATGACCGCCATCGACGCGGCGGCCTGATCGTCGAGATCCAGTTCGGCCCGTCGGGTGCTCATGACGAGCCGCATCGCCCGTCGTTCGTCTACCGCTTCGCTCATCGAAGCCACGGTATCGCCCGGGACCTGTGGCGTGAATGAGCCGGACGACCCCGAAAACGAGAATGGACAGGGGTCAGACCCCTGTCCATTCTCGAAACTGTGTTCGTTGGCTAGACGAAGGCGCTGGCGAACACCAGCGAGACGATCGTCATCACCTTGAGGAGGATGTTCATCGCCGGACCGGAGGTGTCCTTGAAGGGATCGCCGACGGTGTCGCCGACGACGGCAGCCTTGTGGTTGTCGGAACCCTTGCCACCATGGGCACCGGCCTCGATGTACTTCTTCGCGTTGTCCCACGCTCCGCCCGCGTTGGCCATGAAGATCGCCAGAGCGAAGCCGGTCACGAGAGCACCGGCGAGCAGGCCGCCGAGCGCATCGACGTCAATGAAGCCGACAACGAGAGGAACAACCACGGCGAGTGCGCCGGGGATGATCATCTCCTTGAGGGATGCCTCGGTGGAGATCTGCACGCAACGGGCAGAGTCGGGCACGACGCCCTCCTTGCCCTCGCGCAGTCCCGGAATCTCCCGGAATTGGCGACGCACTTCCTCGATCATCGCTGCGGCCGCACGACCGACAGCGTCGATCGTGAGCGCGGCGAACAGGAACGGAAGTCCGGCTCCGAGGAACAGGCCGATGAAGACGTCGACCTCACCGATGTTGAGGCTCAACGTGCCGCCCTCTTGGATGACAGCGAACTCGAAGCTCTTGAACAGCGCCAGCGCGGTCAGCGCGGCCGAACCGACCGCGAAGCCCTTCGCGATCGCCGCGGTGGTGTTGCCGAGCGAGTCGAGTGCGTCTGTGACCTCGCGGACCGATGGGTCGAGCTCCGCCATCTCGGCGATACCGCCGGCATTGTCAGCGATCGGGCCATAAGCGTCGACCGAGACGACCACACCGGTAGTCGCGAGCATGCCGATGGCCGCGACAGCGATGCCGTAGATGCCACCGCCTACGCCAAGCTGGTCGCCGAGCGTCTGCTCGCCGCCCCAGTACGCGATGCCGATGCCGGCGAGGATCAGGCCGACGGACGCTGCCACGGAGATCATGCCGGCGCTGATGCCGGAGAGGATCGTCGTCGCCGGGCCGGTTTCGGTCTGTGCCGCGATCTTCTTGACGGGACCGTAGTGGTCCGAGGTGTAGTACTCGGCGGTCTTGCCGAGCGCCCAACCGGCCAGAAGGCCGCCGATGACCGAGATCGCAAGTCCGTAGGGAGCTTCCTCGGAGAAGATGTCGCCATCGCCGAACATCCAATACGCAACGCCCACCGTCGCGATGACGGTTAGTCCCATGGCCACGTTGGTGCCCATGTGCAGCGCCTTGCTCAGCGCCTTGCTGTCCGTGCTGTCGCCTCCCTTGACCAGGAACGAGCCGAGGATCGAGGCGATCATGCCGACGAAGGCGATCGCCATCGGGAACATGAGGAGCTCGACCGTGCCGACGTTCCCAGCGTCGACGGCGGCGAGGCCGCCTGCGGTCGCAAACGCGGTGAGGGCGACCGGGGCGATGATCGAACCCGCGTAGGACTCGAAGAGGTCGGCGCCCATGCCGGCGACGGCGCCGACGTTGTCGCCGACGGTGTCCGCGATGGTGGCGGGGTTGCGGGGATCGTCCTCGGGGATGCCGGCTTCGACCTTGCCGACGAGGTCGGCGCCGACGTCAGCGGCCTTGGTGTAGATGCCGCCACCCACGCGGGAGAAGAGAGCGATGGACGACGCGCCGAGACCATAGGCCGTGACGATCTCGAAGGCGTTCTCGACTTCGAACCACTCGACGAACGCGAGGTACGTGAGCATGAGGCCGGCGAGGGCGAGGCCCGCGACCGAGAATCCCATGACCGCACCGCCGCGGAAGGCGACCGGAAGTGCCTTGGCCGGCCCTTCCTTGGCCGCTTCGGTCGTGCGAGCGTTCGCCATGGTGGCGACGGTCATGCCGACGTATCCGGCAGTGGCCGAGAGAACGGCACCGAGGAGATAACTCACCGAGGCGAGCGGATCGATCACGATCGCCAGAAGGATCATCATGGCGACGACGAAGAACGAGACCCAGGTGTACTCCTGTTTCAGGAACGCCTTGGCGCCCTTCTGGATCTCCGTCATGAGGAAGACCATGCGGTCGTTGCCCGGAGGGGCAGCCTCGACGGCCTTGTAATAGAAACCGGCCACCAAGAGCCCGGCTACCGCCGAGATCAGGGCCAGATAGGGAACGGCGCTCACGAATTCTCCTGTTCGTCGCCTCGTGAAGCGGTAGTCCGGAGGTGGATTCCCGCATGAAAAGACCGGGACACGCTACCCAGTTGCGTTCCCAGTCGCCCACTTGACCACGATGTCGGCCAACTGCCGCGCATGGTCCGGGGCCGTGAAGAGATGGTCGGCGCCCTCGACGACGACGCGATCGCCGTTGCCGGCGGCAGCCAATGCGGCGGTCTGGTCCGCTCCAACGATCTTGTCATCGCCCGCCTCGACGACCAGGAACGGGCGGTCGAGAGACGCCGCCGCGTCCGTGACCGAGTGCGTGTCGAGGTCTTCGATGAAGGTCGGGTCGAGTGCGAACGGCCGTCCGCCCACCGCGATCTCGAAGCGCTCCGTCGCGGTCTCGGCATCGTTGGGCAGCAGGTGGCGGATGTGGGCGACGTCGGCCGGTGACGCAACCGCGATCACCGCGTCCACGGTCTTCAGCGAGGCCGCGGCGAGGACGGCGGCGCTTCCGCCCAGGCTGTGGCCGAGGAGCAGGCACGGACCGATACGGCGTTCGAGCATGGCGCTCGCAGCGCGACGAAGGTCGGCGACATTGGTACTCACCGATGTACTCGCGAACTCCCCGGCACTGTCCCCGAGCCCGGTGAAGTCGAACGCGAGCGTGAGCCAGCCTGCATCGACGAACGCCCGAGAGAGACGCGTGACCGTGTGGAGATCCTTCGAGCACGTGAAGCAATGCGCCATCAGCACGCTGCCCCGGACGTCGCCCGCCGGGCGCTGAACGACTGCACTGAGTCGCGTGCCGGCTCCCCCGACGAACTCGAACCGTTCAGCTGCCATCCGTTCAGCCATCCCTCCAGCCATCTGGCCGACGATAGGTCGGTCGGACACAGCTCCCGGCGAATCCCCCCGTCAGCGATCGAGCCGAGCACCCTGCGTCGAGTTTGCATGACGGTCCCGCAACGAACGGGGCGCATGTCCCGCCGCCACGAACCGCGCCGCCGATGGAGCGACAGACAACGCAAAGGGAGAAGCGCATGCGTTCGATCCGACGATCGACTCAGACCACTCCCGTCGCGAGCGGCGGGTGGGCACAACTACTGGAGAACGAGGAACGCTACATCGCCTCGCAGGGCTTTGGTGCCGGCGTGCTCGTCGTCAACTTCGGCGGCGAACTGCTCCGTCACGCCGGTGACGACACTCGGGCCCTCACCGAGGTCGCGGTACTCGCCATCATCGATCGCCGCCTTAGCTGGACCGATCGCAGCGAGACGATCGCCGCGGGTCGACTTGGCGTGACTGACGTGCCGATCGACGGAGCGCTCACGCTCTCCCGTCGCGTTCGAGAGCTGCACCGCGACCTGGGGGAATGCGGTCTGGACATCGACGCGGCGTACAGCGTCCGCCGTCGCAGCGGCGGTCTGCAAGCCGCCGCCGCTCGTGCTGACGCGGCGCTAGACACAGCGCGCGCACGTTGCGCCAAGGGCTGAAACGACCCGTAGGCCTTCGCTGAGCCAGACTGGCTCGGTGGATCTGGCCAGAGCGCGCACCATCCTCGGCGTCGGTCCCGATGTCGACTCAGAAGAGCTCCGTGCTGCGCATCGGCAAGCGATTCGAACTGCACACCCGGATGCCGGAGGAAGTGCCCGCGCCGCCGCTGACGTGAACGCCGCACTCGAGTTCCTGCTCGATCCACCTCATCCACCGCCACCCCCGACGCCGCCGTCCCCGACAGATGTCACGGAGGGAGCGGATCGCGTCTACGTGGTGGACGAGCCGCCGGATGAGTTGCTTCTCCGGCTCGCTGACGCCGGTCACTCGGTCGGCGAGGTCGTGTTCGTGGATCCGCACGTCGGCATCCTCGAGATCGTCGTCGGGGTGCCTCCGGCGGTCGGTCAACTTGCCGTGAGCGTCGGCTCTCCGAGCGAGACCGGCACGCCGGTTGCGTTCACGTTGGAACCGCTCGGTGTAACCCCGGCGCCGCCGATCACCGAGGTGGTCGGCTCGTTGATGGAGGCGCTCAGGCGCTGATGTCGAGAACGGTGCGAATGCCGTCCGCCGCGTGCAGCTTCGCAATGCCCTCGTTGACGTCGCTCAGATCCATCCGGTGACTGATCATGCCGTCGAGGTCCAGGCGTCCGGCGCGCCAGAGGTCGAGCAGTAGCGGGATGTCGCGATCCGGCCAGCAGTGGCCGAGCAGGCTTCCGATGAGCCGCTTCTGCATGGTCATGAAGAGGACGGCCGCGTTGATCGTCACGTTCTCGTCGATCGGCGAAGCGCCGACCATGACCGTGGTACCGCCGACTCGTGTGTTCTCGATGCCGGCCTCGACGACGGCTGCTCGCCCGGCTGCGTCGAACGCGTAGTCCACGCCGGTACCGCCCGTGGCGTCGGCGACTGCCGCATTCAGGTCGTCGCTCGTGGGGTCCACGAGGTGGGTGGCGCCGAAGCCGGAGGCGACTTCGCGTCGGCCCTCGACCGGATCGGAGACGATGATCGTGGTTGCACCGGCGGCGACTGCGCCTTGCACGATCGCCTGTCCGATTCCTCCGAGCCCCATCACGAGGACGCTCGACCCGCGCTCCACGTCTGCACTGTTGAACACTGCGCCCACGCCGGTCTGCATCGCGCAACCGATTACACACGCGATGTCGAGCGGAATGTCGGGTGCGATCTTCACCGCACCGCTGGCGGAGATGACCGTTTGCTCGGCCCAGCCACCGACACCGAGGCCGCGATAGACGGGCGCCCCTGCCCGGTGGAACGGTGTCGAGCCGTCGGGGCGTGCGTTCATCGAGAACGAGAGTGCGCCAGGGCACGCGGTCGCCTCATGGCGCGCACAGGCCGGGCAATGCCCACACGGGGCGAGCGGCGTGAGCATGACGTGATCGCCGATGCTGAGGTGTGTGACGCCGGGGCCGACTGCCTCGACGACGCCCGCAGCCTCGTGACCGAGGACGGTGGGCAGCGTGTGGCCGCTCTCCTGGATTGTGATGTCGGAGTGGCAGATGCCGCAATGGGTGACGCCGACGAGCACTTCGCCGACGCGGGGCTCTTCGATCTCCAGATCATCCACGATCTCGAGCGGTCCGTTGGCCTGAGTGAGAAGTGCTGCTCGCATCGGAGCGACGCTACTGCGGGTAGCTCGCGTCGTCAGGTCCGGCCCGTCCCCGAAGAAGGGTGTCGGGCACCGCCCACCACTCCCCTTCCCGGTCGACTCGAGACCAATCGGTCACGGCGGTTCGCGACGCGATCCGCCAGCCGGCGCCACGGTCCTCGAACCGATCGAGATACCGGAACCCGGTCACGAGGTTCCGGTGGTCGGGACCGCCGGCGGTGCGGTGGGAGGCAACGCCATAGGTCTCCACCGCCGCGTGGTGTTCGTCCGTGAAGTCGATGACGCTCTGCCCGAGTATGTGAAACGTGCTGTCGTAGCCGTCGAGAAGTCCGAAACACCAGTCCAGGAACGGCGCCAGGTCCCGGGCGCCGGTGCCGTGGTCATCGGTGGCGTCCGGGTGAAAGCATTGCTCGACCAGCGCTCGATCGCGACGATCGACGCCTCGGCAGTAGTGGGCGAGAACCGCATGGATCGCCTCACGGGGCGTGGGCGCGACGGTCACGATCCACCCGAGGTGGGGCCGAAGTTGTGGAGGACCCGGGCCGCGACGCGGTGGCCGGCGTGTACGGCCGCGATCGCATCGGCGTCGCGGCTTCGTGACGCGAGAAAGCCAGCGGTGAACCCATCGCCGACACCGGTGCGGTCCACGACGTCCTCGAGTGGCGGCACCTCGACTGAGCTGACCTCGGACCCTTCAGCGACCATCGTCGGCTTGCGGCCATTGGTCACGACCGTCACCCCCGCGCCATCGAGTCCATCGCGTGGGCGAAGACCCAGGGCCGTGTGCTCGTCTCGATTGAGCACGACGTGGGCCGGCTGCAGTGTTCGGCAGAGCTCGAGGAACGGCTGAGCGCCCAGAGACTCGAGCTCGCTCGTGGTCGGCCCGCCGATCGTGACCGCCACTCGCCGGTCCGTCGCCTCGCCGAGGAGTGCGTCCACGGCGGTGGCCAGCGGGTCGTCGGTGACAGCCGTCGCCGCGATGAACAGTTGCTCCACATCATCGAGACAGCTGCCATCCAGACGACTTAGGCGACGCGCCGCGCCGCGATCCACCAGGCGGCTTCGACCGCCGCTCCCGATCATGGTGACGATCACGCCAGTACCTCCCGCCTGCGTCGCAGCCAGGTCGACGCCGCGTCGTTCGAGGTCCGCGAGAAGCGTTTGCCCGACGTGGTCGTCGCCCACCTGGCCGACGAAGCGAGTCGGTCGTCCCTGCTCAGCATGGATCGCCGCGACGTTGGCAGCAGCCCCACCTCGGACGCGGGCGGCTCGCACCGTACGGTCCCCACCTCGCACCGGATCGGCGCGCAGATAGACCAGCACTTCCTCGACCAGATCGCCCACACAAACGAGCACGGACGAAACCTAGTGTCGGTTCAGCGCTCGCTCCCAGGATGGACGGGCATCGTCACCTAGACGGAGCGGTCGGTCATCGCTGCGATTGGTGACGGCATGCCGGCCACCGGCGTGTGGCCGCGCACATCGATCGTCTCGACCACACGGGCCAGGTCGTCCGCCGCCGCACGAAGCGCATCGGCGCGATGGTCGAGCCGTGCTTCCACTTCTGCGAGCTCGCGTTGACGCTCCGCTGTGAGTCGACCCATTTCCTCGTAGCGCTCCCTGCTCTCCTGGGCCAAGCGCTCTGCTTCGGTGTTCGCCGCGGCGCGAATGTGGGCAGCCTCGGCGTGAGACTGGGCGATGATCGTGTCAGCTCGCTCGTGTGCGTCTTGGAGGGCTTCGTCGATAGATCGGCGGGTGGCCTTCAGGACGAGATCGAGCGATTCGCCCGGCTCACCCTCGATTCGCTCGAGATGGATCTGCACCTGCGTCTTGATAAAGGCGAGGTGATGGTCAACCGACGCGGGGTCATACCCCCGACGAACCCGCTTGAACTCACGAACGAACGTCGTGACGTCCAGCGCGCTCCTCTGCCCTGCGGCCACACCCCAATCCCTCCCTTGGTGGTGATCTGCGCAAGCGTTCACCACTGCGCGTCGATGTGGCGAAGCAGCGTGCACCTAGCCGGAAAATCAGGCCGGAAGGAAAAGTTGCGGATCCTTGGGGACGCCGTCCACCCGGGTCTCGAAGTGGAGGTGGGGGCCGGTGCTCCAGCCCGTCGATCCGACGAGGCCGACGACCTCGGCCTGATCGACCCATTCACCCTCGCTCGTGTTGATCTGGCTCATGTGGGCGTAGAGCGTGGCGACGTTGCCCTCGTGCTGGACAATCACAGCGTTGCCGTAGCCGCCCTTCCACCCGGCGAAAATGACGCGGCCCTCCTTGGCCGCCCAGATCGCCTGGCCGGTGGGCGCGCCGATGTCGACACCGGAGTGCATACGCGTGGTGCCGAAGATCGGATGGACGCGGGGTCCAAACTTGGACCCGACGGAGCCGTTGGTGGGCATGACGAAGCCCTCGACCGATGCGGCGCCAGGGTCTCCGGGAGCGAAGCCGAGTTCCTCCGCCTGCTTCTCCTTGATCAGCGCGGTGAACTCCTCGGCCTCTCGGGCGCGCTGCTCGGCTTCGAACTGCCAGTCGTCGATACGGCCGCGGAGTTCTGCCTGGATGCGAGCTTGGGTCTTGCGCCGCTCCTCGAGCTCGGCGAGTTCGCCTTCCAACGCGACGCGGAGCTCGTCGGACTCAGCTCGGGCTGTCTCGCCGGCCCGGAGGTGCTCCTCGCGCTCCGCCTCTGCCGTTCGAAGGTCGTCGAGAAGGTCCCGGTCACTGCCGGCCGCGAAGTCGAGCAGGCTGAGCCGAATCGCGGTCTGGTTCAGGTCGGTGGATGTCAGCCACGGCTCGAACTCTCGGTTGGTGCCCACGAATGCGTCGACCGCACGCTGTTGAATCTCGAGCTCGGTGAGTACGATCGCGTCCGAAGCATCGGCGGCGGCCTTCTCTCTGGTCTCTACTTCGGCCACCGCTGCGTCGAACTGCTGCTGGGCGGCTGCGACCTGAGCGGACTGATTGTCGACGGCGGTCTGGATCAGCGTGACGATCTCCGCGATTCGCTCATCTTCGAGCTCGAGAACCTCGAGCTCCACGAGCGCATCTGCCTCTGCGTCTCGGGCTTCTTCGCGCTTCTCGCGGATGTCGCCGATCGAGTCGTCGTCCTGTGCGGCCACGGGGCCAGCGACGGCGACCGCCAAGGCGATCGCCGCAATGACGTAACGGTGAGGAGAACGAATGCTGCGTGCGAACGACATGGTGGAACAGGAATCGGGTTCCCGCCCGGAACCGCAAAAATTATGGTAGCGGCCCGATACCCGTCATCCGTGGCATCGGGAGGGCGCAGTGCTGCTGCCGTCAGATCGCGTAGACGCCGTCCAGCACGACAAGCGTGGCGATCAGCGCACCGGCAGCGCCGCCGACGGCGACAAGAAGGCGCCGGCCCAGACCCGCTGAGGCTGCGAGCGCCGTGAGCACGAGGGCAGGGAGCGTCGACGCGACGAGCACCGCCACACCGCGGTTTGAGGCCCCTGCGATCGCGAGCATCGCGACCCCGGGGGCGAACATCACCGGGAACGCAAGCGGAACGATGCCGGCGCGCCAGCCCGGGAGCGACGGCTCCGGATCCGGAGAGACGAAGAGATCTCGGACGGCGCTTGCGAGCATCGCGATGCCGGCCGCGATGCGAGCTGAGGCACCGGTCACGCCGACCGCGGAGAGCAGCGGTTCTGACAGGGCGCCGGCGATCACCACCAGCACGAGGACGGCCAGGCCAGCCACGCCGATCGCTCGACGGGGGTCGGCTTCCGGCGCCGCGTCCGCAGCCCGGAACGGGTTGATCGCGACGATCATGCCGAGAACAAGAAGCGTTGCGGTCATGCGGAATCCTCTAGGGTGTCGAGCAGGGCACGGACCTGCTGTAGGAGCAGGAGCGCGCTCAAGGCGTGCTGCTGGTCGTCCATCTGCGTGTCACCGAGACGGAACCATGCGCCGAGGGTCCGATCCGGGTCGGCGTCTGATCTGGCGTCGATGGCGTCGATCTGGCGGGTGACGAGGAGGTGGGCTGCGCAGTCGGCCCGCTCGACGAGCACGTCGAGGTGCTCACTCAGGTCGCCGTCGTCGAGCGCGTGGAGGAGGTGGTTGCCGAGCCCCTCGCCGAGCGTGCCGACGCCCGCCGCGAGCGCGATCGAACCACGGGTGAAATGAGTGATGCCTCCCACGCGCTGCGACTCGTAACGCACCTGCAGGCTGAAGAGCCCGAGCTGGCGACGTCGCCACTCACGAGCGGCATCGGTCATCTGCGGCGGTGTCGGCCAGCGGTCCATCGTCTCGAACGCGTAGGCCCCCCAGTGGTCCGAGACGGGAGGCCATGGCGTCTCCACTTCATCTCGGTGATGGATCAGATACTGCCGGATCCGAAGCGCGGGCTCGTCGAAGCCCTGGTCGGGAAAGCTGATGTGGAGTCGAGCGAGTGCCCACAGAACCTCGCCCGTGAAGAACGGCGAGCGCCGGTCGTTCGGCCCGTTCGTGATGTGGATTCCTGCGCTCACACTGCCGTCCGCGTTGACGGCCGCCGTGAGCGTGCGCCCGAACGCCACAAGGAGATCGTCCTGGTCAGTGAGCCCTGTCGTGATTCGGCGCTCATCGAGCGCCGCCACAAGCAGGCCGACCGTGCCGGTTCCGAGGGTTGAACCGGTTCCCATTGCCGGGCCGACCACCGTGTCCTTGAGCAATCGTTCGACTCGGGCGAATCCGGCTTCCGCTACTTCCCCGGCTCCCTCTACCCCGGCCCGCTCGGCCTGCCAGAGCGACCAGAGCACGCCAGCGTGGCGGGTGTCGTTGTAGCCGCCTTCGTCCACGGCGCGATCACGGTCGTACCGATAGACAAAGTCGCCGTTCGGATCGATGTTGTTCGCGAACCAGTCGACGGCGAGCTGCGCGGAGGTCGCCAGCTCGTCATCGATCGGGCGGCCACAACGTTCCGGATGCACGGTGAGCGCGGTGAGTCCGATCACGAGCACCCACGCGACGAGCGCACGGGTCAGACGAGGAGCGATACCGGCCACGCGCGCAACCTAGCGCTAGACGTAGCATGCGCTCGTGTCTGGACGGAGCCGGGTCGTCGCAGCAGTCGTGGCAACGGCCGTCGTCCTCTCACCGCTGCTGCGCGAGCCGGCCAGCGACACCTATCCACTCTCGACTTACCCGATGTTCGCCTCGGACCGCGGGGCGGATCATCGAATCGCGACTGCGGTCGAGCGCCTGCCCGCCGGGACTGTGGACCGTCTGTCGCCGGACCTGATCGCCGGGACCGACGAAGTGATCCTCGCCGCCGTCACGGTCCAGCGGTCGATCGCGCGCAGCGAAGCCGACGAGCTGTGTGCCGAGATCGCAGCTCGTCTCGGAGCCGGTCGCGCGGTCGAAGTCCGCGTCGAAACCGTCGACGTCGTCGCGCTCATCGCCGACGACGCCGACCCGACGGCGATCCATGTGGAGGCCACCTGTGTTGGCTGACCCCCGCCTCGCGGACCCGATGGTGATCGACCGCCGACTAACGGTATTGCGTGTGCTCGTCGCGGCGTACGCTGCCGTGTGGTCGGCCGTACGCGCGCCCGCGCTGCTCGACGCCTTGGACTTCGCGGACCGCAGATTCGATCCGGTCGGTCCCCTGGCGTGGCTCAACTCGCCCCTGCCCGACGGCCTGTTTGTCCTCGCGGTCGTCGTCACGCCAGTTGCCGCGCTCGCGATGGCGATCGGTTGGCGGCTTCGGTTGACGGCGCCGGTGGCTGCGGCGTCCTTCATGTTCGTCACCACGTATCGGAACAGCTGGGGTCAGCTCTTTCACACGGAGAACCTCGTCGCGCTGCACCTAGTCGTCCTGGCGATCGCGCTGAGCGTGCGAGGGCGTGACCGGCGCTGGGCCATCGACGCGATGGCGGTGCTGACCGTCGGGACGTACCTCGTCGCCGGGATCGCGAAGTTGCGGATCAGCGGCACCGCGTGGCTCGACGGCGATGTGTTGCGTCACCAGATCGCCTTCGACAACGCACGCAAGGAGCTGCTGGGAGACGTGTCGTCGCCGTTCGCCGGCTGGCTCCTGCGCCAAGGCTGGCTGCTCGGCCCCGCGGCCGTGATGTCGATGGTCGTCGAGTTGCTCGCTCCCCTCGCGCTGCTGCGGGCCCGGTTTGCCGTGGCCTGGAGCACCCTCGCGCTCGGCTTCCACATCGCGATTCTCGTGTTCATGGCGATCCTGTTTCCGTATCACCTGCTCGGCATTGCGCTGGCGCCGTTGCTTCCGGTTGAGCGACTCGGAGCTACGGTCGCGCCATGGCTGCGACGATTCCGACTGGGCTCGACGACATCACTCCGGACTGGCTGAGCGCGGCACTGCGCTCGTCAGGCGTGCTTGGTGACGATTCGACGATCGCGACGGTGGAGTCGAAAGTGCTGGGAACCGGCGAGGGGTTCGCCGGCGATCTGGCCCGCCTGACGGTCACGTACGCGAGCGGGTCCGGCCCGAACACGATGGTCGCAAAAGTGCCGACGTCGATCGACGACAACCGCAATGGATCCGAGATGCTCGGTGTGTACGAGCGCGAGATCGGGATGTATCGGGAGTACCTACCGAACCTCGACCTGCCTTTACCGCAGCTCTACTACGCCGACGTCGATCCCAACCCGAACTGGGACAAACAGATCGACGGCGTCAAGAAGGCCGAGCGCCTGCCGGTCTGGCTCCTGCGGTTCCTCTCGTGGCTCCTTCGCCGCTTCGTGAAGGCCGAATCGCGCTCCAGTGTCCTCATTCTCGAGGATCTCGCTCCGGCGGAGATCGGCGATCAGGTCACGGGAACCAGCCTCGAACGCATCGGTGCGGTGCTCGACGTGTCCGCTCGACTCCACGCGTCCACATGGGGGGACGCGGCTCCACAGCCGAAGGGCTGGATGCAGTCCGGCGGGATCGCTCCGAAGCTCTCGCAGGCAACCTTCCTCGGCGTTCGCAGGGCGTTCCTCAAGGGCGCTGGTCGCAACGTCAGTGACCACACACGCCAGCTGCTCGGACGTCTACAGAAGGACGGGATCAAGCGCGGCCGTCGCATGCACGAGTCTCTGCCCCAGTGCTTGATCCACGGCGACCTCCGCCTCGACAACATCTTCTTTCAGGACGACGAGGTGCGGGCGCTGATCGATTGGCAGCTGTCGCGCCGCGGCCCAGCCGCGATCGATGTGGCGTATTTCATCGCCGGCAGCGTGGAGCCTGACGTCTCGGAGACCGAGGTGGAAGGCCTGTTGCGCCGGTACCACGACGCCCTCGTCGCCAACGGTGTCGCCGACTACCCGTTCGACCGGTTCATGGCCGATTACGACGACGGACTGCTCGCCACACTCGGCGGCGTCACCCTCGTGGAGCAGCTCGACATGGGCGACGATCGCGGACTGAAGCTCGTCGACGCGATGGTGTCGCGACTGGATGCCCGGCTCGCTCGGGTGCCGGCCTGATGGCGCTAACGTTCGCGGGCCCGGGGAGGTAACTGATGGTTTCCGAGATCTTCGATGCGAGTCGGTGGCGCGATGTCGTCGGCTTCGATGACCTGACTGACATCACCTACCACCGTGCCCTGGACCAGGGCACCGTGCGCATCGCCTTCGACCGGCCCGAGGTGAGGAACGCCTTCCGGCCCCACACCGTGGACGAGCTCTACCGCTGTCTGGATCACGCGCGGATGACCAGCGATGTCGGCTGCGTCCTCATCACCGGCAACGGGCCGTCGCCCAAGGACGGCGGCTGGGCGTTCTGCTCGGGCGGCGACCAGCGCATCCGCGGCAGGGCCGGCTATCAGTACGCAGAAGGCGACACCGCCGACACCGTGGATCCCGCTAAGGCCGCCCGCCTCCACATCCTCGAGGTGCAGCGCCTCATCCGCACGATGCCGAAGGTGGTCATCGCCGTCGTGCCGGGATGGGCGGTCGGTGGTGGCCACAGCCTCCACGTGACGTCGGACCTGACACTTGCGAGCGCCGAGCACGCGATCTTCAAGCAGACCGACACCGACGTCGCCAGCTTCGACGGCGGCTTCGGCTCGGCCTACCTCGCGCGCCAGGTCGGACAGAAGCGAGCCCGCGAGATCTTCTTCCTCGGCCGCGACTATTCCGCCGAAGAAGCAATGGCGATGGGCATGGTGAACGCGGCGATCCCCCACGCGGAGCTCGAAGCGACCGCGCTCGAGTGGGGGGCCGAGATCAATTCGAAGAGTCCGACCGGCCAGCGAATGGCGAAGTTCGCGATGAACCTCATCGATGACGGGCTCGTCGGCCAGCAGGTCTTCGCGGGCGAGGCCACCCGCTTGGCCTACATGACCGACGAAGCCGTGGAAGGGCGAGACGCGTTCCTCGAGAAGCGCCCGCCTGACTGGTCCGACTTCCCCTGGTACTTCTAGGTGGCGGGGCCGCTCGACGACCCTGATCTCGTCCTGCGGTTCTGGAAGCCGCATGGCGTGATGACGGCGTTCACCGACCGGGACGGTCGCGCCACGCTGGCCGACTTCATCGATGTGCCCGGTGTGTTTGCGGGCGGCCGGCTGGATCGCGACAGCGAGGGTCTCCTGCTCCTGACCCGGGGAAAGCGCCTGCGTACGGAACTGATGCGTCCGGACATCGGCCATCCCCGCAGCTACCTCGTGCAGGTGGAGGGCATTCCCTCGGACGATGAGCTGTTTCATCTCGCCTCGGGAGTCGACCTGAAGGACGGTCGGAGCCGACCTGCGACGGCGGAACGACTCGAGGTGGCGCCCACGCTCCCCGACCGGGATCCGCCGATCCGGGTGCGAAAGACGGTTCCCGACTCCTGGATCCGCCTCACGCTGACCGAGGGGAAGAACCGACAGGTGCGTCGGATGACGGCGGCAGTCGGTCACCCCACCCTGCGGCTTGTGCGTGAGCGGATCGGCGCGGTGACGCTCGACGGCCTCGCCCCCGGTGAGTGGGAGGTGCTCGACCGTACTGAGCGGGGCGAGCTCGACGCGACGCTCAGAGCGGCGGCAGGGCCCAGTCAACCGGCGCGCGGCCGGCGTCGGCGAGGGCCTCGTTCGCGCGGCTGAACGGCTTCGTCCCGAAGAATCCCTTGTGTGCGGACAGCGGCGATGGATGCGGCGACTCGATCACGGCGTGACGGTGACGATCGATGATCGATCGCTTCTTGCGCGCCGCTGCGCCCCAGAGGATGAAGACGACGCGTTCTTCCTTGGCGTTCACCGAGTTGATCACTTCTTCCGTGAAGGTCTCCCAACCGCGGCGCTGATGGCTCGCTGCTTCATGAGCGCGCACCGTGAGCGTGGTGTTCAGCAAGAGCACGCCCTGGCGGGCCCACGCCTCGAGGTTGCCGTGATCCGGGATCGGGACGTCGAGGTCCTCGGCGAGTTCCTTGTGAATGTTCTGCAGCGAGGGCGGCGTCCGGATGCCGGGACGTACCGAGAAGCAGAGGCCGTGCGCCTGTCCCGGGCCGTGGTAGGGATCCTGGCCGAGGATGAGCACCTTCACGTCGGCGAGTGGCGTCAGGTGGAGCGCAGCGAAGACGTCGTCGTGAGGCGGAAACACCTCGTGGGCTTGGCGCTCCTCGTGGACGAACGCCATCAGCGAGTGCCAATACGGCTTCGCGAATTCTCCTCGGAGAACCGGGTTCCAGTCGGTTGTCGACGCCACGTCGCGACCCTACGTCGGTGCCGTCGTCTTGGCAGCGGTGGCTGTTCTGGGCGACGATGCCGTATGCACGAACCGCGCTACGACTGGACGATCGACGAGGTCCTGGCCGTCATCGAACGGCCCTTCCACGACCTGTTGGCCGACGCCCATGGGTGCCATGTCGAGCGCTTCCGCGCGCACGAGATCGAGGCAGCCAAGCTCCTGTCGATCAAGACAGGTGGCTGCCCAGAGGATTGCGCCTACTGCCCCCAGTCGGCGCACCACGACAACGGCCTCAAGGCCGAGCCGCTGATGAAGACCGCAGAGATCCTCGAAGCCGCCAAGGAGGCGAAGGCCGAGGGCGCGACCCGCTTCTGCATGGGCGCCGCCTGGCGTGAGCCGAGCGACAAGCAGCTCGACCAGGTTGCCGAGTCCGTCTCCGCGGTCGCTGAGCTGGGCATGGAGACGTGCGTGACGCTCGGAATGCTCACCGACGACCAAGCGGGGCGCCTCGCCAACGCCGGGCTCGACTTCTACAACCACAATCTCGACACGGCGCCGGACTTCTACGGCGAGATCATCACCACCCGTACCTACCAGGAGCGCATCGACACGCTCGGCGCGTGCCGCGACGCCGGCATCGCGCTGTGCACCGGCGGCATCGTCGGCATGGGCGAGACCCGCCGACAGCGAGCGAGCCTGCTCACGCAGCTTGCTCAGCTCGACCCGCATCCCGAGAGCGTGCCGATCAACCTGCTGATCCAGGTCGAGGGCACGCCGATGAACGGTCTGCCCGAGTTCCCACCGCTCGAACTCGTCCGCACCATCGCGGCCGCTCGCCTGGTGATGCCGACCTCCGTCGTGCGGCTCTCTGCCGGCCGGGCGTCGATGTCCGAGGAGCTCCACGCCCTGTGTCTCCACGCAGGCGCGAGCAGCATTTTCCTCGGTGAGCGACTGTTGACGGCCGACAACGCCGGCGAGGATGCCGATCAGGCGATCCTCGAACAGCTCGACACCGCGCTGAAGGTCTAGACCGGGCGGGTACCCACCACGCTGGCCCGCTCCATGATCCGGATGTCGGGGTAGTAGTCGCTGGCGGCGTAGTGCTGCACGGCCGCGTTGTCCCAGAAAACGATCGTGTCGGGCTCCCAGTTCAGTCGGAACTGGTATTCGAGCACGGCGGGCTGGCTGATCAGCTCGGTGATGAGAGCACGGCTCTCCTCGTCCTCCATGCCCTCGATGTGGGAGGTGAAGTAGCCGTTGACGTAGAGCAGCTTGCGGCCCGTGACCGGGTGAGTCCGGACGACCGGGTGGCGAACAAGCGGGTACTTCTCCCGCATCTCCGCTTTCTTGTCCTCCGGCACCTGGTGGGCGAAAGCAAGCATGTAGTCGTGGATGGCGTGGAGACCGTCGATGCGTTCCTTTATTTCGTCGCTCAGGCCCTCGTACACAGCGTTCATGTCGGCGAACAAGGTGTCGCCGCCGGTCGGTGGGACCTGGATCGCATGGAGGATGGCGCCCATCGATGGCACCTCTCGCCAGGTGACGTCGTGGTGCCAGCCGTTCTCGAAGCCGCCCGTGTCGGCGCCCTTCTCGAAACGAACGAGCTCGGGGTGCTCTGCGTTGCCGGTGATGAACGGATGGATCTCGAGGTCACCGAATCGCTTGGCGAACGCGACGTGCTGACCTGAGGTGACCGGCTGGTTGCGGAAGTAGACGACCTTGTAGTCGGCGAGCGCTCGGGCGATGTCCTCGACTTCGCCGTCGCTCAGGTCGCCGGTGAGATCGACCCCATCGATCGCGGCGCCGAGCGTGGCGCCGCGCGGCGTGACGGTGATGTGGTCGTACTGCGGGTCGGCGAGTCGCTGGCGCTCGTCCGCCAGGTGCAGCCACGGTCCGAGCGTCAGCCCGAAGCGTTCGATCACAACCCGGCCGGGGGTGACATTGCCCGCAGGGTCGCTCGTACCGGCGGCGACAGTGTCGTCAGCCTTGGGTTCGGTCGTGGTCATCGGGTCTCCTCGGAGGTCGGGGCCCCGTCGCGCAGTCCTGCGACGACGAGGTGGGTGGTGTGATCGAACAGGGCATCGCCATCCACTGAAGTGAACGACGACAGGTTGCGGGCAAAGACCGGGTGGGTCGACTCGTCGACAGTGCCGAACGTGCCCTGGAGGCCACCCGGAGAATCTGCCGGGAAGTGATCGAAGCTGTGGTGGACGAGCGTGAAACCGACCGTGTGCCAGAACAGCGAACGGAACGCGAGAACGGCGCCCTCGCCTCGGAAGCCGATCTCTTCCATCAGCGTGAGGCCTTGCTCCACGGATTGCAGCAGTGCGGCCGAGAGCCGGTCGGCGGTGGCGTAGAGGCCCAAGAGGTTTCGGTCTGCGAGAAGGTGCGACCGCAGGACGGTGCACAGCGCGACCGCCCGGTCCTCCCACGGGCCTTCAGGCAGGTCGGGGAGCTCGACATCTCGCAAGCCGCGCCGAGCGACGGCGTCGAGCAGCGCGTCTTTGCTGTCGAACCGCAGGTAGACGGTCATCGGGTTCACATCGAGCGCGGCAGCGAGCTTGCGCATCGAGAACCAGGCGAGCCCGTGCTCCGAGATGAGCGTGTGCGCGACATCGACGATCTGGTCGGGTTGCAGTCCGGACGGACGAGTCGTGGTCGGCACTAGAGTGAATATACGGCGTATATCGACGTTCGTCCACCCGGGCGAGCAGGGTTGGCGCTATTAACTTGCCTAAAATGTGGTTCAGGTAAGTGAATCTGGCCGACGTCTGCAGGCGACGGGGCTGACAAAGGCGTATGGCGAAGTCGTCGCGCTTCGTGGCGTGGATCTGGAGGTCTCCGCCGGCGGCAAGCATGGTGGCCTTGCTCGGCCGCGGCCAGCCGCATCGGCATCGCTCCCCAGGACACCGGTATCTACCGGGTGCTGACCGTCCGGGAGAACCTCGAGTTCTTCGGAGAGATCGCCGGGATGGGGCGCGCGGAGCGCCGCTCCCGCGCGGATGAGACGAAGGAGTTCTTCGCCTAGTCCGGAGCGGTCCCCAGGTGCCGCCTACCAGGGTGCGAGAGTGGTCCGTGAGCGACATCACCGAGACCGCGAACCAGTGGCTGACGAATGAGGACCTCGAGACCGTTCGCGGCCGGGTCCCGATGGTCTATGTCGACGCCGTGCCGGTTCGAGTCGACGCGTTGGGTGAGGTCACCCACGTCGGTCTGCTGCTCCGGGCCATGGCGGACGGCACGGTCAGTCGCGCGCTCGTCACCGGACGCATTCTCTTCGGCGAGCGAATCCGGTCCGCGCTCATGCGTCACCTCGAGAAGGATCTCGGCCCTATGGCGTTGCCGCGGATCCCCGCCAACCCCACACCGTTCACCGTCGCCGAGTACTTCCCGGACCCGACGGTTTCCGGCTATCATGATCCTCGCCAGCACGCGGTCAGCTTGGCGTACGTGGTGCCGATTGCCGGTGACGTCGAGCCGTCCGAAGACGCGCTGGACCTCGCTTGGGTGACCCCGGAGGAAGCCAACAGCGACGAGGTGCGTCGGGAGATGACCGGCGGCCACGATCGGTTGCTCCGGCTCGCGCTCGCCCACGTTTGTCAGCTCCCGTAGAGGGAAACCGTCCGAGCATCGGCGAGACTGTCCGCATGGAGCGCCGCGATGTTGTCGTGATCGGAGCCGGCCCAGCCGGGGCCGCCGCGGCGATACGCGCCGCTCGCGGTGGCGCGACCGTCCGAGTGTTCGAGAAGGCCGGCCAGGGTCGCGACAAGGTCTGCGGCGACGGCCTCACGCCGAGAGCCGTTCACGCACTCAACGAACTCGACATCGACATGTCCGGCTCGCACCGCATCGACGGTCTGCGGATGATCGCCAACAACACTCGACGAGAGCTCCCCTGGCCCACGACCGGCCGGTTCGCCGACTATGGCGCGGTCTGGCCACGGCGCCATTTGGACGCGCACCTCGTCAAGGCCGCGATCGAAGCCGGCGCTGAGATCGAGTGGAACACCGAGGCCACTCCCCTGCTCGACGGCGATCGGGTGACAGGGGTCGAGGCTGGCGGTAAGAAGTGGGCTGCCGGCCTGACGATCGTCGCCACCGGCGCGCCTGGCAACGTCGCCCGTCTTCTCGGAGCCCAGCGCGTGGAGAACGAGCCGTTCGGTCTCGCGATCCGGACCTACGCGGAGACCCCGCGCCATGCCGACCGTCATCTGGAGGCGTGCCTCACGCTGTGCGACGAGCACGGCACCCCCGTGCCCGGCTACGGCTGGATGTTCCCGGCGGGCGATGGCACGGTCAATATCGGTGTTGGCGCGCTGTCCACCATGAAGGGTTTCAAGAAGCTCAACCTCAACACCCTGCTCGACACGTACCGCGACTTCGTCAACGACGAATGGGACCTCGGCGAGAACCTGGAGCGACCCCGCGCCTGGCGTCTGCCCATGAGCGTCCAGAAGCGCCACGGCCCCGGCTGGGTGGCGATCGGTGATGCGGCCGGGCTCATCAACCCGATGAACGGCGAAGGCATCGACTACGGGCTCGAATCCGGAATGCTCGCCGCGGAGCTGTTCCTGACTGAGCCCGCGACTGCACCGGCGGAGTACGACCGGCTGGTCGGCGAACGGTTCGACGCATTCCTACGGACCGGACGACGGTTCAGCTTCCTGATCGGCCATCCGTGGATTCTGCGTAGCGGGCTGAGGCTTGCGGTCGGCACACAGTCCATCGCCAACATGACGCTTCAGGTGATGGGAAACCTCGTCGACACCGACACTCCTGGCGCTGCCGGCCGGGTGCTTCGCGTCGCTGACCGCACGCTCGCGCTGGCCGATCCGATACTGCGCCGCACCCGGGCCGCCGCCTGACCGGCGTCAGCCTTCGAGCGCGGCGGTCAGCTCATCCAGAGACCGGACGATCCGTTCGACCGAGCATTCGATCATGAGATTGACGACCTCGTCGTCGAACCGGCGCCGCCAGTCGGTGTGAAGCCCGATGACGCGTGTGCCCGTCCCGGTGGCGTAGCCGATCTCCCAGGCGGTCCCGTCGTCGGTGGTCACCCCATTGAGGCTCGCGACCACGAGGTCGCATCGGTCGATCGCTGCGACGTCGCTGTCGTAGATCGCCCGGATGTTGTCCGCGGTCTTGGGCGGGTTGTCGCGGTGCGGTAGGAACGTGTCGTACCCGGCCGCGACGACAGTTGCGTCGACCTCTTCGATCCACCACCGCTCCCCCTCGTCGAACAGCGGCCCGGCAACGTAGACGAGACCTCTGGTCATGTCTTCGCTCTCTCTTCGTCCGGAAGGCTGTCGGCTTGGCGTCCGTCCGTGATCTCGATCTGGCGGACGTCCTTCACGAGCCAACACTTCGTCGGCGTGTTGTCGAGCTCCAGTCGGCCGTCGTCGGAGATCATGGCGTGACGGAGGACGTCGAGCGGGATGGAAGCCAGGAACAGGCCATCGCCGGAGTGGACCGTCCCGTGATCGCCGCCCGGGCGGGCGTCGCCGAGCAACGTTGCGAGCGGACCCGAGCGGCGGCCGACAGTGATCTCGTTGGTCACGAGGCCGGAGATGGTGATCGTGTCGGGGTCTCCCGCAGTGCGTATGCGCGGGGAAGAATCTGTTGTCATGGCCCGCATTCTTCCTCATCGCGTCTCGCTCGGTAGATTGGGGCCATGACTGACATCGATGTCACCCCGGCGGAGGAACACCTCCCGCTGATGATCTCCGTTGACGACCACGTGATGGAGCCCAAGGATCTCTGGCAACAGCAGCTGCCGCCGAGCAAGCGCGACAAGGGTCCCCGTGTCGTTCAGGAGAAGATCCGCCTGAAGTTCGAAGGTGGCCACTACGGCTTCGAGCGCAACGACCCGGATGGGCAGATGTGCGACGTGTGGCTCTACGAGGACCTCGTCGTGCCGACCGGCTTCCTCCACGGACCCGCCGGCGTGCCCCGCGAGGAGCAGCGCAACGTCGCGGCGCTCTACGAGGATCTTCGGCCCGGCACGTACGAGCAGACCGCTCGCCTGGCCGACATGACCCTCAACCACGTCGAGGCCGCGATCAACTATCCGAACATCTTCCCCCGCTTCTGCGGCCAGGGATTCCTCGAACGTGAGGACAAGGAATTCGCGCTCGAGTGCCTCCAGATCTACAACGACTGGATCATCGACGACTGGGGCGGCGGCGCCGGCAAGGGCCGCCTGATCCCGCTCACCCTCGTCCCCCTATGGGACCCCTCGCTCGCGGCGGAGGAGGTCCGTCGCTGCGCGGACAAAGGTTCGTATGCGATCGCCTTCTCGGAGAACCCGTCGAAGCTCGGCTGCGCCACGATGTACAGCGGCGAGTGGGACGTGCTCTGGCAGGCTTGCGAAGAGGCCGATGTCACGGTGTCGATGCACATCGGATCGTCGTCATCCATGCCGTCCACCTCGCCGGATGCGCCACTCGCGACATCCATGTCGCTCTACGCGCAGAATGCCGAGGGTTCGTTCGTCGACTGGGTCTTCTCCGGCACACTGACGCGCTTCCCGAAGATCAAGATCGCCTACGCCGAGAGCCAGGTCGGGTGGATGCCATTCCAGATGGAACGCATGGACTCGGTCTTCCGGGAGGGACGCGGCGGTGTCGGCGGATCCGGTCCGCTTCCGAGCGAGATCGCCAAGGGCCGGATCTTCGGCTGCATCTTCGATGACCTCGTTGGCCTCAAGCAGCGTGAAGACGTCGGGCTCGAGCAGATCCTCTTCGAGACGGACTACCCGCACTCGGACGGCACGTTCCCGCACTCACGCAAGGTCGCTCACTCAATGTTCGCCGCCGTTGGCATGAACGCCGAGGAGTGCCGCAAGGTGTTGCGCGGGAACGCGATCGAGGCGTACGGCCTGCATCGGTTCGGCATCACGGAGTAGTTGCGCGCAGATGCGCAGACCGGGGTCCGTCGACCCCGGCCGGCACCTGCAGGGAACTCAGCCGAAGGTGGCCTCGAGGGCGGCCAAAGGCTCGGTGAACGCGAGGTTCTGGGCCTCTGCGACGTGCTTCTCGGTGAGGAGCCCGCCGCAGGTGTTGAGCCCGCCGAGGAGGCGCTCGTCACCGCGCAGCGCCTCGGCGACGCCCTTGTCGGCGAGTGCGAGCGTGAACGGCAGCGTCGCGTTGTTGAGCGCGTAGGTGGACGTCTTCGGGACCGCGCCCGGCATGTTGGCGACGCAGTAGTGCACGACGTCGTCGACGACGTAGGTCGGTTCGGCATGGGTCGTGGGCCGAGAGGTCTCGAAGCAGCCACCCTGATCGATGGCGACGTCGACGAGCACGGAGCCCGCCTTCATCTGCTCGACCATCTCGGCATTGACCAGCTTCGGCGCGGTCGCTCCCTTCACCAGAACTGCGCCGATGACGAGGTCCGCCCCGAGAACGGCCTGCTCGACTGCTGCGGTCGTGGAGTAGATCGTCTCGACCTGCGTGCCGAATCGGCGCGAGAGCCGGTCGAGCACTTCGAGGTTTCGGTCGAGCACGGTGACCTGGGAGCCGAGGCCAATCGCCATCTCGATGGCGTTCTCCCCGACCACGCCGCCGCCGATCACGACCGTGCGACCGGACGCAACGCCGGGGACGCCGCCGAGAAGAAGACCCTGCCCACCGTTTGGAGCTTCGAGGCAGGCGGCGCCCGCCTGAACGGACATGCGGCCGGCGACCTGCGACATCGGGGCGAGCAGCGGCAGCCCGCCGTGGTGATCGGTGACGGTCTCGTAGGCGACACACGTCGCGCCGCTTGCGAGGAGCTCCTCGGTCTGGGGAGCGTCGGGGGCGAGATGCAAGTAGGTGAAGAGCAGGTGGTCCGGACGCAGCAGCGCCCGTTCGACGGCCTGGGGTTCCTTGACCTTGACGATCATCTCGGAGTCGGCGAAGACCGTCTCGGCATCGGGAGCGATGACGGCGCCTGCGGCCACGTAGTCGGCGTCGAACGCGCCGATGCCCTCTCCAGCACTTCGCTGGACGAGTACCTCGTGCCCGTGCGCCACGAGCTCGCGCACGCTTGTGGGCGTCAGCCCGACCCGTCGCTCTGCGACCTTCATTTCCGTGGGTAGACCGACCCGCATGTTCACCTCCGCGTGACCTTTGTCGCACCGTACGGGATCTGACGCGCCAGACGGCTGCGTGTTTGGTGTCCAAACGCTCGGGTAGCGCAATAACCTGTCGCCAGAGGAACCACAGACCGGAGAATCGTGTGCTTATCGACCTAGACGCCACAGATCGCAACCTTCTGCGCCTTCTTCAGGCCGACGCGCGCATGACCAATGCCGCGCTCGCAGAGGAAGTGCACCTGTCCCCGAGCGCTTGCCTTCGACGGGTGCGGCGGCTCGAGGAGTCCGGCGTAGTCACCGGATACGTGGCGGTCCTCGACCGTACGATGATCGGTCGAGGCACGTCCGTGTTCGTCGAGATTACCCTCTCGAGCCAGCAGGAGGACCTGCTCGACGAGTTCGAGACGGCGGTGCGCGACGTGCCGGAGGTGCTGAGTTGCCACCTGATGGCCGGCAACAGCGACTATCTCGTCCACGTCGCGGCAGACGACGTCGCCGACTACGAACGCATCCACCGGACCTACCTTGCTCTGCTGCCTCATGTCGCTCAGCTGCGATCGAGCTTCGCTCTGCGGACCGTCTGCGATCGCAAGGCCCACGAGCTGGGCTGAGGCTCAGCTATCGATCGCCGCCGGCTTGGCCAGACCCTCGACGACCTCGGCTCCGGCGAGCGCGGCGAGCGTCCGTGGCGGAAACAGGACCTTGCGGTCGCGGCTACCACCACCCACGATCAGCCGGTCCCGGTCCATGACTGCTGCGTCGATCAAGATCGGGATGTCGGTGGGCAGACCGAACGGAGTCACTCCGCCGATCTCCATGCCTCCGGATCGCTCGACGGTCTCGTCTCCCCCGGCGAACGACGCCTTGCGGGTGCCCAACCGCTTACGGACCACTCCGTTGACATCCAGCCGGGTGGTCGCAAGAACCACGCAACACGCGATCGGCCGGTCGTCCGACTTGCCGACGACGAGGATCGCGTTCGCCGAGTCCTCGGCCTTGTAGCCGTAGGCCTCACAGAACGCTGCGGTGTCAGCGAGTTCAGGGTCGCAGGGCACGATCTCGTGATCGAGACCGGCGAGTGCATCGAGAACAGGATCAGACATCCCGCGAGTCTCCCCGATCTGCGTCGAGTCACGCGTGCTCAGCCCGCGCAACTTGGTTAAGAAGGCTGGGGGGTGCCGAGGTGATACATCGGAGCGGCGGGCTTCAGGGGGCGGGCGTACCAGAGCGGGCGGCGCAGGCCGCCGGGGCCGGGGGCGGGGCGCGTCTTGCTCAACCAGTCCAGGTAGGCCTCGCGGGACTTTGCTGTGTCGACGACGACATCGCCGTACTGATCGCCGCCCTCCGCGGGCGTGACCGTCACGCGTTGGTGCCAGCACTGCATGCCGGAGATGGGGTCTGGCTGCACGGAGAACGTCAGGTTCTGATGCACGCCGGTGTCGTTCCACCAGATGCGGTTCGAGTCCGGATCATCCGAGACGAACTTCCGAATGCCGTCGGTACGGCTGAGCTTCCAGGTGCCGTCGGACTGCTTGTCGATGGTGGCCTTGCCGGTACCCCATGACCGCGCCTTGTCTTCTTCGATGCGCCAGCGGCCCATGTGGTGCGACGCGGCGACGACGCCGGGGCGAATTCCCTCCGTGCGCCATGCCTGGATGACGAAGTGGCCGATGCGAGTCGAGATGCGGACGAGTCCGTTCTCTTCGATCCCGAGCACCTCGGCGTCGCTCGGATGAATCCACAGCGGGTGTCGGTGGCTGATCTCGTTGAGCCACTTGGAGTTGGCCGAGCGCGTATGGATCAGCGTCGGAATCCGGAAGGTCGGGAGCAGGATGCGCTCCCCCGCTTCCATGTCCAGGTCCTCGTGATGCACGTGCGACGGGATCCAGGTGGGGGCCGCGTACTCCGGCCAACCCCAGTCCTTCAGCGTGGTCGAGAAGAGCTCCAGCTTCTTCGACGGCGTCGGGAAGCCCTCCTTGATCTCACCGTCGATCTCGACAGCAGGTGAGCCCTCGCCGAGGTCAGCCAGCGCGATCTCGTCGAGTCCCTCGGCCGTGCCGTCCCAGGTGGCGATCGTGCCGGGCTTTCGGAAGACACCGTCGTCGCCCTTTACACAATCGGTGACCTCGTCGGGCAAAACGATGCGTTCGTATGGCGTAATCATGTCGCCCGGCACGGCATACGATCCGACGTCGCGCATGAACTCGAGCGGGGTCTTGCCCGCCGCCGCGGCGTCCTCGGCGAGGCCGGGGACGGACTCGGCGAACATCGTGCCGTAGTACTCGTCGACCGTGATCGGCGTGCCAGGTCGCTCGTCGGACTCGAACCATTGACGGATTCCTCGGGACCCGTCGGGGTCGATGTGCCATGAGAGGTCGATCCAGAACTCGTTCTCTTCCCACACCTCACCCGGATTGAACTCGTGGGTTCGGGTCTCGTGGTCGAGCTCCGCTCCGCGGATCTCGGCATAGCGCCGCATGACGGGCTGGCGGAAGCCGATCCAGCGGCCGTTGTGCGTCTCGAAGCTGGCGATGTCGTGACGCTCGGTGCCGATGCCCATCGGGAGCACGTAGTCCGCGAACCAGGATGTCTCCGACCAGGTCGGCGTGAGGGCGACGTGGCACTTCACCTTCGACTCGTCGGTGAGCGCCTCCATCCACGAGAAGCCGTCCGGGTTCGTCCAGATCGGGTTGTAGACGCGGCTGAAGTAGACGTCGAGCGTGCCCCGTCCCTCGTTCAGGAAGTGCGGCAGGAGGATCGACATCTCGTGGTACGAGAGCGGGAACTCCTTCGGCCACGAGAGCTCGTTCCACTCGTTGAGCGCCGGCGCTCCCTTGGGCTGAGCCGGCTTGAACTTGTTCCATCCGTTGCCGCTCGTTCCGCCGACCGTGGCCACAGAGCCGGTCAGGACGTTCAGGAAGAACAGGCAGCGGGCGGTCTGCCAGCCGCCGAGGTTGCCGGCACCGGCGGCACGCCAGTTGTGGGATGCGAACTTGGTCGGGTGCGCGCCGATGATCCCGGCGATCTCCCGCAGTTGGTCACCGTCCACGCCGCTGATCTCCTCCGCGGCGTCGACGGTGTACTCGGCGTAGGCGTCGAGCAGGGCCTGTTCGACGGACTCGAACTCGACCGGAAGGTCGGGCCGGGTCTCCTGGAGATACGTCTCCCAGTTGGTCCAGCGGCGGACGAAGTCCTTCTCCCATGTGCCGTTCTCGATCAGGAGGCGAGCGATTGCGAGCAGCATGAACGGCTCGGTGCCCGGCCACGCCGGCAGCCAGTGGTCGGCTTTCGAGCCCGTGTTCGAGAGACGTGGGTCGACGCAGATGACCGTCGCACCCTTCTGCTGCGCTTCGATGATCCGCTGCGCGTGCGGGTTGAAGTAGTGGCCGGACTCGAGGTGCGACGAGATGAGGAAGACCACTTCGGCGTTCGCGAAGTCGGACGACGGCCGATCGTGGCCCATCCAGCTCTGGTAGCCGATCCGGGCGTTGGACGAGCAGATGTTGGTGTGGCTGTTGTGGCCGTCGACGCCCCAGGACTTGAGCACCCGGTCGGCGTAGCCGTCCTCGCCGGGACGACCGACGTGGTACATGATCCCGTCGCGACGGTCTTCGTCCATCGCGGTGGCGATGCGGTTGCCGATGTCGGTGAGAGCTTCCTCCCAGGAGACGCGTTCCCACTGGCCGGAGCCGCGCTCACCGACCCGCTTCATCGGGTGGAGCACTCGCTCGGTGTCGTTGACCTGGTTGAGAGTGGCCGGGCCCTTCGCGCAGTTGCGACCGCGCGACGCGGGGTGCAGCGGGTTGCCCTCGATCTTGTCGATCTCGCCGGTCTCGTGGTTGACGTGGGCGAGAAGGCCACACGCGGCTTCGCAGTTGAAGCAGGTCGTGGGCACCAACGAGTGGTGCTCTTCGACCTTGTCGGGCCACGCCTTGGCGTTGAGCGACGTGACGTCGTGCCAGTCCTCGTGGGGTGGGTACTGCTGTAGATCGGTCATCGGCGTTCCTAGGAGAGCGGCACGGACTGGCCGGCACGGACGAAGGCGTCTTCATAGGCCCACATACCGGCGAGCGCCGCGACACCCGCGGCCGCCGGGAGTGCCGGGCCCGTGTCGGCGGCGATCGAAATGGTCAGGATGGCGCCCGGCGTGAGCAGCCCGACGAGCATGCCGAACCAGAACCGGTCCTTGTACTTGCCTCTGATCATGTGATGGAGCGCAGCCTCGACATGGGGTGTGCCCTTCGATGTCGCCTCGATCGAGACGATCGTCGCGGTGGCGATGGCGCCCGCGAGGAATGTCCAGCGCACCGCATCGACCTCGGGGACAACCATGAAGAGGTCGATGATCGAGTACGTCGCGCCGCCGGCGGTGACCGCCTGCGCAAGCAACGTCGGGAGCAGCAGCGGCGTCCGCCAGAGGTCACGACCCTCACACTGGCCGAAGAGGAACGCCGTGTAGCCGGCAGTTGCGGCGGCGAGGATCGCCGTGGGGATTGCGGCCGCCTCGATGATGCCGGGGGAATCCTTGAGGCCTCCCACCCACCAGGCGGCGAGCGCCACGGCGAATCCGGCGAGGATGTACGCGCCGCGGACGAGCCACGACTCCCAGCTCCCGCGGGTGATGAGGTAGTGGAAGCGACCCGGCTGCTTTAGGTCGGCCACGAGCAGCACACCGGTGAGGCCGAGGAATGCACCGGCGACCATCGGTGGGACCACGCCGACGGCGGCCTGTTCGGCGCTGTGGCCCATGAGGACGAGAAGCGCGGCCACCAACATCACGCCGGCGGCGATCGCCTTGGTGACGAGATAGCCCGACACCTTCTCCTTCCAGGTCATCTGGTGAGAGGTTGTGTAGGCAGTGCGAGCGACGACGCCGTGACTGTCGGGCGGGACGGTGGGGTGCGCGGGCGTGGTGTCGGCCCAGATCATGCCGTCTTTCGCGATCGCGGTCCGTAGAGGATTGAGCGATGCCTGATCCGCGCCTCGGTAGTAGACCTTCGGGTTCGTCCCCTGCTCGGGAGCCCGAACGGCTACCGGCTCGCGAGCGATGATGCTGGTGGCGAGGTTCAGTGGATCGTCGAGATCCGCAACTTTGATCGCATGGGTCGGGCAGACGACGACGCACGAGGGCTCGAGATTCTGTTCGATCCGGTGGTTGCAGAAGTTGCACTTCTGGGCGGTGTTCGTCGCGGGGTTGATGTACAGCGCGTCGTACGGGCACGCGTTCATGCAGCCTTTGCAGCCGATGCAATTGTCGTCGTTGAAGTCGACGACACCATTCTCCGCCCGGTACAGCGCGTTCGTCGGGCAGATCGACATGCACGGTGCGTCGTCACACTGGTTGCAACGCATCACCGAGAAGTGACGGCTGACGTTCGGGAACGAACCACTCTCGATGTACTTCACCCAGGTGCGGTTCACACCCAGCGGCACGTCGTGTTCGCTCTTGCACGCGACGGTGCACGCGTGACAGCCGATGCAGGAGTCGCTGTCGAGAAGGAAGCCGAGTCTGGTCACCAAAGGCCTATCGGTCACGCCGGAGCGAAATGTACGGACAAATGAGTGTAGCCATTGGCTACGTAGCGCGACCGTTAGAGGTCGTGACAAATCGGTTAGAGACTCTAACGCACCGCGAAGCGCCCAGGGAGCACTACCTTTCTGGCGATGCCGAGCCCCCGTCCGAACCCTTGGGACGCTGCGTTCTTAGCCGTGTCGCTCGCCCGCTACGACCTGGCAGAACTCATCGAACCCGACCGGCATTTCGCATGGCTCGATGACCTCGCCACCCTGGGAGTCACCGTGACCGAAGGCGTCCCGAGGGACCGCTCGGGGTTGACGGCGGTGGCGGATCTGATCGGGATCATGGAATCCAACAACTATGGGATCGACTGGGACATCGTCTCCACTGCCGACCCGTTCAACCAGGTCGACTCTGACCTGCCCCTCCGGGTGCACTCGGACCTTCCCTACCGACGACTGCCGCCGGGATTCCAGGTGCTGCTGGCCGCTGAGGCCTCAGCCGAGGGTGGCGAGACGCTGTTGGTCGATGGCTACCGGCTGTCGGCACGAATTCAGGAGGATGATCCGGATGCCTGGGCGACGCTGACGACGGTGGACCGCGCGTTCAGCTACATCCGGCCGGAGCAGCGCTACATCGGCGGCGGCCCGATCGTCGGGTTGGACGCAGAGGGCGCGCCCGACGTCATTCGCCATGCGCCGGACCTCGTGCTCCCCGTCCGAGACGGAGACGGTGCCGCCGCCGATCGCGCGCTCGAGATCTTCGTGTCCACGGCTGCCTCCGCTGAGCTCGAGTTCCGCATCCGGCTCGAACCCGGCCAGGCGCTGACCGTCAACAACCATCGGGTTCTCCACGGACGTGGTCCGGTGGACCTGGGCACTGGTGAGCGCCGCCTCCTCGGGTGCTATATCGGATCGGACGAGTTCGCGTCCGCTCGACGAGTACTCGAGCGAGACCTCGGCTCGTGATGGCGGTGGCGTCCTCGATCTGAGATCGTGTGTCGCTCCACCCGGAAACGAAGCGAGAACCCTGATGCCCGGCTTGCGTCCCGACGTCGATCCCGACGGCCTGCTCGAATACTCCGTCGTCTACACCGACCGCGCGCTCAACCACATGAGCCAGACGTTTCAGCAGGTCATGCGCAATGTGAGCGGCACTCTCACCGAGGTCTACAACGCGTCGACCGCCACGATCGTCCCTGGCAGCGGCACCTTCGGGATGGAGGCGGTGGCCCGGCAGTTCGCCGCGGACCAGCACTGCCTCGTCATCCGCAACGGGTTCTTCTCGTTCCGGTGGTCCCAGATCTTCGACACCGGTTCGATTCCGGCCTCCCACACCGTGATTAAGGCTCGCCGCGCGACGGACGGGGCCACGGAGCCGTTCGCACCGGCACCCATCGCCGAAGTGGTCGCCACCATCCAAGCCGAGAAGCCGGCAGTCGTGTTCGCCCCTCATGTGGAGACTGCGTCGGGAATGATCCTGCCGGACGACTACCTGCGGTCGGTCGCCGAGGCGACACACGCGGTCGGCGGACTCTTCGTCCTGGACTGCATCGCCTCCGGAACGATCTGGGTCGACATGGCCGACATCGGCGTCGACGTTCTCGTCAGTGCGCCGCAAAAGGGCTGGTCAGGGACACCCTTCGGCGGGCTGATCATGCTCAGCGAGGCGGCCGATGCTCGCCTCGCGGAGACGCAGAGCTCGAGCTTCGCCTGCGATCTCGGCAAGTGGCGTTCGATCATGGCGGCCTACGAGGGCGGCGGTCACGCCTACCACGCCACCATGCCCACCGATGCGATCACGAGCTTCAGCTCGGTGATGGACGAGACCCGCGAACTCGGGTTCGATCGGCTCAAGCAGGCCCAACAGGACCTTGGTGACCGCGTCCGTACCCTGTTAGCGGATCGAGGCATCACATCGGTCGCCGCCGATGGTTTCGGAGCCCCGGGAGTCGTCGTCTCCTATACGGGGGACCCGGATGTCAAGAACGGCAGCAAGTTCGCCGCGCAAGGGGTCCAGATCGCCGGCGGAGTGCCCCTGATGTGCGACGAGGGCGACGACTTCTCGACCTTCCGTCTCGGACTCTTCGGCCTCGACAAGCTGTCAGACGTCGACGCCGCGGTCAGTCGCCTCGCCGCTGCCCTCGATCATCTGAGCTAGGTCATCGCTCGTCCGGACGTCCCCGATGCTGCGGTACACCGTGCAGAGCGTGGCGTTGAGATCGAGGTCTCGGCGCGCGGCGTTGGCGTCCGCAACCATGATGGTCCTGTACCCCAGGGTCGCAGCGTCTCGAGCAGTGGCCTCGCAGCAGACGTTGGCAACAGTGCCGACTTCTTGCAGACGATGTCGTCGGCCTCGACCGCCAGGCTAGGCGAGATGCGGGCCCGCGAAGGGCCATCGCCGCCAGACTGTCGGTAGAGCTCCGCGAACGAGGCGCCGAGGAAGTCGACACGTGCGGGATCGGCGGCGCGTCCGTCGGCACGACCCAGGCAATGACCCCGCCGGCCGCCCGAAGGGTTCCGGCGATCCAGTTGATCGTCGGCACGATTCCCGATGCGTACGGATTCTCGTCCACGAAGGACGGCACCATGTCCACGACGACGAGCGCGGTCCGTGTCGCCTCGAGCTGGGCGAACGCGTGCCGACGTCCCCTTTGGCGTTCGTGCCGTTCGTACTCCCGGTCGTCGATGTGCCAGGTGTGTTTCACCGGCCGGTCTTCAGAGGATCTCGAGGACGCGCTCGGCCGGGCGTCCGATCACGGCTTTGCCGTTGAGGACGGCAATGGGGCGTTGCATGTCGGCCGGATTGTCGACGAGGTGGGCGACGACTGCTTCGGCGCTCGTCTCGTCGAGGCTGGCTCGCACCATCTCGGCCGGGTCGCCGCCGACCAAGGCGACGAGGTCGTTGAGCGCGGCCGCGTCCAACGGATTCTCGATGTAGTTGTGGATCGTGTAGTCCACGCCACGTTCGTCAAGCAGGGCGACCGCCCCGCGAGCTTTGCTTCAATTGGCGTTGTAGTAGAGCGTCAGCATCGCCTGATCATGGCATGCCGCTATCGCTGAACGGTGCCGATCGCGTCGAGGGCACCGGGCCGGCTGAACACCTCATCGAGCAACGGCTGGAACGCCTCGATCGGAAGCGTGTCGTAGCTCGGGTCAAAACAGTTCTGATCGAACTCGGCGCAGAACCTGACGCAGTCGTCGTAGAAGGGCGAATCCGAGTACCGCTCCCTCGCATCGCGGGCGCCACCGTTGTGATGGAAGTAGTAGTAGCCCTGGAACAGACCGTGGTGCCGAACCACCCACTCCGTCCGCTCATCGACGTACGGCTTGAGAATCGTCGCGGCGGCCTGGCTGTGGTTCACGGGTGCGAAGACGTCGCCGATGTCGTGCAGGAGGGCGCCGACGATCATGTCGACCGACTCGTCCGCCCGTAGCGCGCGGCTCGCGGACTGGAGGGAGTGCTCGTAGCGATCGACCTGGTAGCCGAGCGTCGGGCCCTGCAGGACGCGCAGCATTGCGAGGAGATTCTCCACGAGGACACCGAGGGTGTGCTCCGAGAACTCTTCGCCGAGGAACTCGTAGTCCTCCTTGGTGCCGTCCTCCATGCTCGTCCACGTCACGGTGCGTTCCGGTGCCGAAGCCATGGTCGCAAGAGTAGTGCCGGGTCTGCCAGGCTCGGGGTGTGCCCAGCTTGCTCGTGGTCCACCACTCGCCGACGGCCGGGCTCGTTCGGCTGTTGGACGCGGTCCTCGACGGCACCCGCACCGATGGCATCGAAGGCGTGGAGGTGCTGATTCAGGACGCGCTCACTCCCGACGTCGATTCGGTGGCCTCGGCTGACGGGTACCTGCTCGGGACGCCCGCGAACCTCGGCTACATGAGCGGCGCCCTCAAGCATTGGTTCGACGTCATCTACAACCCGAGCCTGACGGTCACCGCCCACCGGCCGTACGGCTGCTGGGTCCACGGCGAATCCGACACCACGGGCGCGGTCTCCGCGATCGGAAAGGTCACCACCGGTCTGGAGTGGCGCCTCGCCCGACCACCCTTGTCGCTGGTCGGAGCGATCGACGACACGATGATCGCGTCCGCATGGGAACTGGGAGCTTCCGTCGCTGCCGGCCTGATGCCGGCGTGAGTCCAGATCGGCTCGACCAGATCCTCGGCGGCGGCGAGCTCGAAGCGCGCTACGACGACTGGGCGGAGACGTACGACGCCGACCACGAACGATGGGGTTGGCGTGGCCCGGAGCGCGGCACCGACTGTTGGCGGTCAGGTGGGGAAATCGACGTCGGTGGTGACGTGCTCCCACGCGTCGATCGATGTCGACATCGCTTCGAGCTTCTCGCGGGTCGCGGCGAGAACGTCCTTGCCCATCAGCAGACGTAGAGGTGGATCGTCCATGCCGGCAAGCAGCACTGCGGCCTCGCCGATCTTGCGGGGATCGCCGGGCAGGTGTTCGGCGAACTGCCTGATCATGTCCTTGCGCCCCTGAACGTCCTCGTACTCCGCGATCGCGCTGCTGCTCTCGGCCATCGAGCGCGACGCCCAGTCGGTCCGGAAGGCGCCCGGCTCGATCGAGGAGACTTTGATGCCGAACGGCTCGACTTCCTTCGCCAGGCCTTCACCGAGTGCCTCCAGCGCGAACTTCGTGCAGCTGTAGAAGACGTTGGGCGGGTTCGCGACGAGTCCGGTCATCGACGAGATGTTGATGACGTGGCCGCTCCCCTGCTGTCGCATCACCGGGAGGACGAGTCGCAGTGTGTCGACGATGCCGAAGAAGTTCGTGTCGAAGAGCTTGCGAATCTCATCGTCTTCGCCCTCCTCTACTGCCGACATGTAGCCGTATCCGGCGTTGTTGACGAGGACGTCGATGCCGCCGAACTCGTCGATCGTTCGTTGCACCGCGTCGACGATCTGGCCTTCGTTGGTGACGTCCAGCTCGACCGCGCGGGCAGTGGCGGGGTATTCGCTGACGACATCATCGAGCGTCTCGGGGCGTCGAGCCGTCGCAACGACCTGGTGCCCGGCCTCGAGCGCGGCTGTCGCGATCTCGCGGCCAATGCCTGTCGAGCATCCGGTTATCAACCATCGCGCCATCAGAGCGCGACCTCAGGAAGACGGCGCAGATAGCCGGATCGTCGCTCGGCCAACTCTGCGGCCCGGCCCGCGCCGTCGACCCGCGGCGCGTCGGGCAGTGCGGCGTCCAGGTCGTCGAGCTTGACCACTCGCCCGTTCGCCGCGAGATCCTCGCGCGCTCCGCCCTCGGGGAATTCGGCCATCCGCAGGGTGAGATGCCCATCGGGCACGCCGCAGGTGTCGATCCAGTTGTGGAGCCCCGGGTCTTCTCCCGCGATCACGAAGGTGTAGGTGCCGTCCTCGTTCGGCATTGCCTGCGCCTTGTTAACGCTCGCGGGACGGTCGACGATGTCGAGCGTGGTCCCCCACATGGTGGCGATCGGGACGGTGAAGTACTCCGCCCCGCCGTCACTCACATCGACGACGAATGCCTCGTCGGGGGCCAACTCGTAGCGACCGCCCACATAGACCTGGTGACGCAGGCCACCGGTGTGATCGGCCGACCAGGCGAGCGCGAATTCGTTCGGCGTGCGCTTCATCGTCCCGTAGGAGAGCCTTCCGGTGAAGTCGGCGTAGTGCTCCATGAACTGCACCGTGAGCGCCGCTTGCTCATCGACCGTGCGAGCCGGCGACGCCGGTTCGTCGCCGAGCCGTACGATCTCGTAGAGGTTCGGGTCGTCGACGCCCCAGTCCAGCATCACGTCGCGGATGTAGAACTCGTGCGCCGTCGGGCCGGATTGCACATGGTTCGGCCGGCCGTTCGCCGGATCAGCATCGACCGTGACGACGAAGCTGCCATCATCGCTGAGCTCCATCGTCCGCCCGTTCAGGACGTCGACCGTCCCCATGTTCTCGTCCCAGAGCGTCAGGTAGTTCTCCGTCATCCGGTTGGCGCCGACTCGCCCCCGGATCTCGTAGCGCTCGTCACCGGAGATCGGTATGACCCGGTAGATGGAGTCCGGGTTGTCGATGCCCCACCGAGAGCCGGGAATCCGGCGGCCGTCGACTTCGTGCTCGAGCCGAGTGATGCAGGTGACCTTCGGGCGCAACGGATCCTGGTTGGACGACCAGATCGCGGCCGAGAACATGACTTCCTCGAACGCCCAATCGAAGCAGGCCCGCATTGACTCGGAGGGCTGGGCCCGGTCGAGCCATGCGGCGCCCACGTCGGCGTAGGCCTGCTTCACCAACGGATGGTCGATGATCTCGATCGCGGCGAGTTCATGCTCGTGCTGCATCGCGGTGGCGACGGGATGATCGGCCATGAGGTCCTCCGGCGTCGGGGTTCGGTCGGACCCTACGCTTCAGGTCGCCGCCGGTCAGATCGGTCGAAAGCGGTCGACGTAGGCAGCGAAACGATCGCGGATCTGCCCGTCGGAGAGGCCGAAGTCGGACGTACGGTATGACGGCCTGGTCGCATGCTCGCGGGGTCGGGTGTCGTGCCAGCGGCGCATGGTGGTCTCGGCACCCGGCGACAGGGTGAGCCCGATCGCGGCGTAGACATGGCGTACTGCGGCGATCGGATCGGCGACCGCGTCCTCGAACTGGATGTCGGTGCACCGGCCGTTGTCACCCCAGCGGGCCCGGATGGCGAGGGCTCGGTCGTTGGTGAAGCCCATGCGTTCGATCCACTCCGCTCCCACCTGCGTCGGATCGACCTCGTCGGCGTGCATTCGCCACAACGTGGTGTTCAAACTGGCGCCTGACGGAATCGTGTCGAGCGGATCGCGGTGCATGTGAACAATGTGGGCATCCGGGAACCGAGCAACGAGCGTGTCGAGGTAGCCGAGGTGCGCAGGCGTCTTCAGCACCCAGCGCTCAGCGCTGAGGCCTCGCTGGCGCTTCTGCCACTGCAGGAGCTGGAGCATGCGGTGGAGGTGGTCGTACGCGGGCGCGAAGTCCTGCGTGTCGAGCCAGCTCCGGTAAGCGGGCACGTGCGCCGACGCCTCCGGCACGTGCGAGAGGAAGGCATCGGCGAGGAACATGATTTCCTCCTCGGCCTGCTCTGCATACATGGGATGGATCGCGAAGAGATCAGGCACGAAGGCGCGGCTCTGTTCCTCGCGGGCGCGCGCCGCCGCGATCCTGGGCTCCGAACCCTCCCAGTCGATGTCGAGTGGCGGGGCGACCTCGCCGACTTCCCAGCCGTAGGCACAGTGGGATCGAGCGTCCGCGGCGAGGAGGCGTTGCATGAGCGTGGTGCCGCTTCGCATCATTCCGACCACGACGATCGGCGAGATGATCCGTTCCTCCGCGATCTCCGGGTGTCGCCGGAACCACTCGGTCGCCCGGAGGCGCATGGCGAGGCTGTGGACCACGCCGCTCCGCAGGATGTGCGAGCCGAGTTCGTTCAGCGGCGCCGCCGAATAGCTGTCGAGAAGCACGCCGAGCGGGTCGTCGAACGCGCCGGGACCCCAGTCGTCGAGGTCGTCGACAGCGCGGGCGTCGGCCTGTACCGAATCGAGGGTGAAGGCTGGCAACACGGCTCTTTGGATAGCACGGCCCGGTGCTGCCTATCGTCTCGGCATGGACGACGCCCGACGGATCGAGAACCTCCTCTACACCTACGCGGAGCGCATCGACGGCGGTGACCTGGCCGGTGTCGCAGAACTATTCACCCACGGACGCATCCATGGCATGGAGGATCCGTCGCCCGAAGCGGTCTTCGAGGGCCGCGACGGCGTGGCGAAGCTCTACGACCTGTCGACTCGCATCTACGAGGACGACGGCACGCCGAAGACGCACCACATCACCACGAACATCCGCCTGGAGATCGCGGACGACGGGCAGACGGCATCGAGTCGGGCGTACTACTGCGTCATGCAGGCGACGGACGTGTTGCCGCTGCAACCGATCATCACGGGCCGCTATCACGACACGTTTCACAAGATCGCCGGCGAGTGGTGGTTCGACACTCGCGTCATGTTCGTGGACCAGATGGGCGACCTGTCCCAGCATCTCCTCTACGAGCTGCGATGAGCGTCGAGCCGACACCCACGGAGAAGGTCTTCTCGGTAGCTGAGCTCAAGCCGGGAGATTCGTCGGAGCCGATCTACGACGCGTGGGCTGAGAGCTACGACCAGGAGCTGACGGATGTCGGCTACAACTCGCCTCCGCTCGTTGCTGCGACGCTGGCGGCGATGGTCGGCGACACCTCTGGCGCGGTGATCGACTACGGCTGCGGCACAGGGCTCTCGGGCTCGGCCTTGCGCGGCGCTGACTTCGAGACGATCGACGGTGCGGACCTCTCCAGCGGGATGCTCGAGATCGCCGCGGCCAAGGGCGTGTACCGATCGCTGCACAAGGTCGACCTCACGGGACCGACTGGCCTCGGCGATGGCTCATACGCCGCGGCTGCGTGCGTCGGAGCGATGGGCAATGGCCACCTCGATCCGAGCCACGTGACCGAGCTCGTGCGAGCGGTCACGCCTGGAGGTCCTGTCGTCTTCTACATGAACGGCGGGCCGTACGTCGCCGACGACTACGAGGGGCAATTCCGCGGACTCGCCGACGAAGGCGTCTGGACGATCGAGCGCATCGAGGCCAGCAACTACATGGACGAACTGGCCCGCCCAGGGTTCCTCGTCGTCGCACGGGCCGGTGCCGGGACCTGACACCTCGTCAGATACGGTCGGGGCATGACGGATCTGGCCGACTTCCCGAAGATCATCAGCGTCGACGACCACGTGGTCGAGCCGGCCCACATCTGGCAGGACCGGCTCCCCGCCAAGTTCAAGGACGAGGGCCCCCGCATCGTGATCGCACCTCAGGGCGACATGGAGCTGGTGGACGGCGCCTGGGTCGAGACGCCCGGCGATGGCGACAAAATGGCGGCCTGGTGGCACTACGAGGACCACCGCTATCAGATCAAGGAAATGATCGCCTGCGCCGGCACGCCGCCGGAGGAAGTGACGATGCAGGGCGTGACCTACGACGACATTCGCCCTGGTTGCTACGAGCCGAAGGCCCGACTGGCCGACATGGATGCGAACCACGTCGAGGCTTCGCTCTGCTTCCCCAACTACCCGCGGTTCTGCGGGCAGCTCTTCGCCGAGCGCAAGAACAAAGAGCTCTCGCAGCTCTGCGTCGAGGCGTACAACGACTGGATGGTCGATGAGTGGTGCGGCGACGCAAGCGGCCGCCTCCTTCCTCTCTGCCTCGTGCCGCTGTGGGACGCGGACCTGGCCGCGGCCGAGATCCGGCGCAACGCCGCCCGCGGCGTCAAAGCCGTGGCGTGGTCCGAACTTCCGGCCTGGCTCGGCTTGCCGTCGATCCACTCCGGCTACTGGGACCCGTTCTTCCAGGCGTGCGAGGAGACGGGCACGGTCATCGCCATGCACATCGGATCGGGCACCCGCACCGTCAAGCCGGCCGACGATGCACCGACGCTCGTCACCGCTGCACTCATCTCGGCTAACAGCGCCGCGTCGATGATCGACTTCTTGTTCTCCGGTGTCCTGGTGCGTTGCCCAAACCTCAAGCTCATGTATGCCGAGAGCCAGATCGGCTGGATCCCGTATTACCTCGAACGGGCCGACGACAACTACCGGACCCATCGGTGGGCGCAGGGCGAGGACCGATTGCCGGAGCTCCCGTCGCACTACTACTACCGCCAGATCTACAGCTGCTTCTTCAAGGACGCGGCCGGGATGAAGCTGCTGGACGAGGTGGGCGTGGACAACGTCCTCTTCGAGACCGACTATCCGCACAGCGACGGGACGTTCCCCCGCTCGAAGGAGGTCGCCCACGGCCTCTTCGGACACTTGGACGACGAGTCTGTGTACAAGATCGCGCGGGGCAACGCCATCAAGGTGCTCGATCTGCCCTTCGACTGAGCGCGGCGGTTTCCGCTACGTTTTGTGGCGGAACGCGAGGAGCACAAGCATGCGTGTAGGCAGGCGCGTAGGAGTTGTAGGCGCGATCGCAGCTGGCGCTCTCGTGCTCCCCGCGGTGGCGGGTGCAGGTATCGACCCGGGCCAGATCGTCGAGACAGTGAACGTCGATTTCGCGTAGACCGGCGCGCCCGACGTGTTCCGAGTGCCGGCTGGCGTCGACGAGATCGCAGTGGACGCGTGCGGAGCGGCAGGCATCGAGCTGATCCCCGTGCCGGATGCCCCGTTGGTCGTTGATGGCGGTCCGGGTGGTCTGGGAGCGCGTGTCGAGCCCGATCGCACCCTGAGTCCGGGCACGAACGTCTCTGTCCGCCTTGGCGGCGAGGGACGGACGGAGGGTGGCGTCAATGGCGGTGGCGCCGGTCCGATCACCGGCGGGGAAGCCTTCGTGACGGACGGCGCTGGTGGCGGTGGAGCGACGGATCTCCGCGTCGGTGGTGACGGCCTCGACGACGACGGACGCCCGAGCTGCGAGAACTCGCCAAGGCTGCCCGCGCCCACACCGCGACCTGACCAACCTCACCGTTCTGGGTGAACGCAGGGTCGGGTTCCGGTCGATTGGTCACCCAGAACGGTGAGTGGTTGTCTGGCGGGGTGACGACGACAGAGTCCCCCACCGACGATCTCGGCTTTGATCCCGATGCCCTGCGTGACAAGTACCGACGCGAGCGCGACAAGCGACTGCGAGCCGACGGCAACGACCAGTACATCGAAGTCAAGGGCGACTTCGCCTACTTCGTCGACGACCCGTACATCGAAGACGACGAACGGATCGAGCGAGAGCCGATCACGGACGAGGTCGAGGTCGTCGTCATCGGCGGCGGGTTCGGCGGCCTGCTCGCAGGCGCCCGCCTGGCCGAAGCCGGCATCACGGACGTCCACATCATCGAGAAGGGCGGCGGGTTCGGCGGCACCTGGTACTGGAACCGTTATCCCGGCGCGATGTGCGACATCGAGTCCTATATCTATCTGCCGCTGCTCGAAGAGACCGGGTTCATGCCAGCGGAGAAGTACACCAAGGCGAAGGAAATCCTCTCCCACAGCCGCGCGATCGGCGAGCACTACGGGCTCTACGACAACGCGATCTTCCAGACAGAGGTGCTGGGTTCGGAGTGGGACGAATCCACCCGGCGCTGGACCGTGCGGACCAGCCGCGATGACGCGATCCGAGCCCGCTTCATCATCATGTCGAGCGGCCCGTTGCACCGACCGAAGCTTCCAGGCATCGAAGGAATCGACTCGTACCGCGGCCACTCGTTCCACACGAGCCGCTGGGACTACGACTACACCGGTGGCGACCCGGAAGGGAACCTCACAGGCCTCGCCGGCAAGCGAATCGGCATCATCGGTACCGGGGCGACCGCCGTCCAGTGCGTCCCCCACCTCGGAGCAGCAGCCGAGCAGCTCTACGTCTTCCAACGCACGCCGTCGTCGATCGACGTGCGCGACAACAGCCTGACGGACCCGGAATGGGCGGCCTCGCTGGAGCCCGGTTGGCACCGCGAGCGCATGGACAACTTCAACACGCTGGTCTCAGGTGGGTTCACCGACAAGGACCTCGTCATGGACGGCTGGACGTCCATCATTGGCAAGTTCATCGACATCGCGAAGAAGCAGGGCGACGGCTTCTCCATTGCCAACGTCGGTCAGACGATGGAGCTCGCGGACTACGTGAAGATGAACGAGATCCGATCTCGCGTCGATTCGATCGTTACTGATGTCGACACCGCCGAAGCACTGAAGCCCTGGTATCGACAGTTCTGCAAGCGCCCGTGTTTCCACGACGAGTATCTCGACACCTTCAACCACGCGAACGTCGAACTGGTCAACACCGACGGCCGCGGGATCGACAGCATCACCGAGAAGGGCATCGTCGCGAACGGGGTCGAGTACGAGGTCGACTGCTTGATATTCGCCACAGGCTTCGAAGTCGGGACCTCCTACACCCGGCGGTCCGGAATGGATCTCAGCGGTGTGGGCGGCGTGACCCTCGGCGACAAATGGGACACCGGCGTTCGCACGTTCCACGGTGCATTCAGCCACGGCTTTCCCAACGCGTTCATCGTCAGTCACGTGCAGGGCGGCTTCACGGCGAACTTCCCACACAACCTCGACGAGGTCAGTTCGCACATCGCCTACGTCATTGCCGAACTGAAGGCTCGGGGGTGCGACCGCGTCGAGGCCACACAAGAGGCAGAGGACGCCTGGGTCGACGAGATCATCGAGACCGCACGCGATGCCGCCGACTTCCTCGAGAGCTGCACGCCGGGCTACTACAACAACGAGGGCAACCCGTCCGTCCGTGCGGTACAGAACGGCAGCTACGGCAAGGGCAGCCTCGAGTTCTTCGCCCTCATCGATCGCTGGCGCCAAGACGGCGACCTCGCCGGGCTCGACCTCAGCTGACACCGAGTCGAGCGGTTACGGATTCAGAATCGACGGACGCGTCGATTCCGTCGCGGGCTCGCAGCCATTCGGCATTGCGGCGATGAAGGTCGTTGGTGGCGTCGAACCGATTAAGCATCGTGATCGGCACGATAGGAGCCAGTGCCTCGTGCGCGAGGCGAACACGATCGATCGTGCCGAGTTCGGCATCGGCAACCAGAACGACGTGTTCGGGCGCCAGGATGGAGATGGCATGGACGCAGTCCGCATCCTCCGCAACGGGCGAGCGTACGCCCCCAACCAACTCGACGAAGCCGATGTCCGCGTCCTCGGGCCACGCCAACTCGGCGGCGAGTTCGCTCCAGGACGGTGATGGCAGACCGAGGGCGTCGGCCGCCATCGGTGGCGCCATCGGCGTCCGCAGCCACCGATGCGGCGGGCACACCGTCTCCGGGTCGTCACCGCTCGCTGCGGCGAGGACATCGGCGTCGGTCGGGTGTGGATCGTCCGGATCGAACGACTGGATCGGCTTGCGCGCCACCGCTCGTACTCCGGTGGTCGTCAATGAGCGCAGCAGCTCTGCGGTTACCCAGGTCTTGCCGACCTCGGTGTGGGTGCCGACCACGGCGCAGGTGATCATCACTCCAGGCCGAGGTCTTCGAGTGTCGCCACCAGTCGGTCCACTTGCTCGTCGGTGTGCGCCGAGCTGAACGTCAGTCGGAGCCGCGATGTTCCTGGCGCCACCGTGGGTGGACGTATGGCGGGGACAAGCATCCCCTCGGCGAGTAAGGCAGTAGCTGCGTCGACTGCAGCCTGCTCCGCGCCCACGATGATCGGGACGATGGGCGACGCGTGGCCCGGTCGGAGACGGTCGGTGTGCTTTCGGACTCGCTCGACGAGCTCGGCGCCGTCAGGGCCGCGAAGGATGCGAATCGCTTCGAGCGCCGCGGCCGCGTCGGCCGGCGTGAGCCCGGTCGTGAAGATGAACGACCGCGCCTTGTTCACGAGCAGATCGACCACCGCGCGACTGGCGCACGCAGCTCCCCCGAGCGCTCCGAGGCCCTTCGAGAGAGTGACGACCCGGACCAGATCGAGATCGGGGTCCGCCGCGACCGGCTCGATGTCCGGACCGAAGACCGAATGGGCCTCGTCCAGGACCAGAAGGGCCCCGTGACGAACACACACCTCTGCGAGCTCGGCCACGTGGGCCTCGTTGCCGTCCATCGAGAAGACCGCGTCGGCGACGACGATCGCCCGGTCGAGCTCGTTCTCGGTGAGGAGAGCGTCAACGTGATCGACATCGTTGTGGCGGGCGATCGCCGAGAGGGATCGGCTCATGCGACACCCGTCGATGATCGATGCGTGGTTCAACTCATCGCTGACGATCAGGCAGTCGGTGCCGCCGAGGGTCGAGAGCACGCCGACGTTTGTCGCGAATCCGGTGGGAAAGACGAGCGCGGCCTCGGTCTGCTTCCAATCGGAGAGCTCCGCCTCGAGATCGTCGTGCACCGGGCGAGACCCGACGATCAAGCGGCTCGCGGTGGCACTCGTACCCCATTGCTCGATTGCCGCGATCGCGGCATCCATCACCCGGCGATCGCTCGCGAGGCCGAGGTAGTCATTGCTGGCGAAATTGACGACCTCGCGACCATCGAGCGCGCCGATGGGACCAAGCGCATCGAACGTTCGGTTCACGCGCCACCGGTCTGCCGCTCGGACCTGGTCGAGTTGTGCATCGACCCATCCGGCGAACTCGTTCGCACTCACGGGGTGGACTCCACGACGGCCAGCATGGCACCGACGATGGCGTCGAGGTCTTCCGGGGAACTGACGTAGGGGGGCATCGTGTAGAGGAGCTTGCCGAACGGGCGAAGCCAGACCCCGCGACCCAGGAGAATGCGCTGACTCTCCACCATGTCGACCGGTTGGGCCATCTCGATGACACCGATCGCGCCCAGGACCCGGACGTCGGCGACGCCTGCGAACGAGCGGGCGGCTTCAAGCCCACCGACGAGCGTTGCTTCGATACCGCCTACCTCAGCGCGCCAGTCCCGTACCGAGAGCTGCTCGAGCGACGCATTGGCGACGGCAGCGGCGAGCGGATTGCCCATGAACGTCGGCCCGTGCATCAGCGCGCCGGACTCGGCCGCGCTCACGCCCTCGGCCACGGCCGTGGTGCACAGGGTCGCCGCCATTGACATGTAGCCGCCGGTCAGTGCCTTCCCGACGCACATCACGTCCGGTGAGACACCGGCGTGGTCGCAACCGAAAAGCTCCCCGCTGCGGCCGAAGCCGGTGGCAATCTCGTCGGCGATCAGGAGTACGCCGTGTTCGTCGCAGAGACGACGGACCGCAGCGAGGTACTCCGGCGCGTAGAACCGCATGCCGCCGGCGCCCTGCACGACCGGCTCCAGGATGATCCCTGCGATCTCGTGCGAGTGATCTGCGAGCATCGATTCCAAGTCCGCGATGTCCCCATTCGTGAACGTCGCTCCGAAGACCGGCTCGGGAGCCGGCGCGAAGAGCTGCTGCGGGAGGATGCCGGCGAACATCGAGTGCATGCCGTTGACCGGGTCACAGACCGACATACAGGCCAGCGTGTCGCCGTGATAGCCGGCGCGGACGGTCAGCAGCTTGGAGCGCTCAGGCCGGCCGATCCCGCGCATGTACTGCAGGGACATCTTGATCGCGACCTCGACCGAAACCGATCCGGAGTCGGCGAGGAAGACGTGCTCGAGGCCCGCGGGAGACATCTCGACGAGTCGCTCGACGACTTCGATCGCGGCTGGATGCGTGATTCCGCCGAACATGACGTGGGCGAGCTCGTCCACCTGTCGGTGAAGCGCCTCATCGAGCGCCGGATGGCGGTACCCGTGGATCGCCGCCCACCAGGAAGACATTCCGTCGACGGCCTCTCGTCCGTCGGCCAGCCGGAGCCGAGTGCCCTCGGCGGCGACGACCGGAATCACCGGAGCCGTTCCCGGCATCGGTGAATACGGATGCCAGACGCGGGCGCTGTCGCGGCGCTGGAGGTTGTCGGCATCGAACACCGGCGAACTGTAGATCGGCCCGTCCATTCCTGTCCCGTTCAAGCTGTTTTGAGCTCTCCGGTAAGAATTGTCCGCCTTCCGTTACCTCTCTAGTCTGCGCCCCGATGACGAACACGCTTCTCGCTCCCGTCATTCGGTCGATGCTCGACACGAATGACGCCCAGTTCTTCCAGAACAGAGACGACATGCGCGAGCAGCTCGCCGTGATGGAGGAATTGCTCGACGAAGCAGAGGCCGGGGGCGGCCCCGACCGTATGGCGCGGCTCCGCGGTCGCGGCAAGCTTCCGATCCGCGAACGCATCGCCAACGTCTTGGACCCGGACTCCCCGTTCCTCGAGATCAGTCCGCTCGCCGCCTACAAGAGCGACTACGTCATGGGCGGCGGCATGGTCGTGGGCATCGGCGTGATCGCCGGTGTCGAGTGCGTGATCATGGGCAACGACCCCACGGTTCTCGCCGGAGCGTTGACTCCCTACGCAGCCAAGAAGTGGATGCGAGCGCTCGAGATTGCTCGCGACAACAAGATCCCCTATGTCAGCTTCGTGGAGTCCGCGGGCGGCGACCTTCGAGTCGAGACGGGCGGCGACGACGGGCGGCGCCGCGTGCAAACCGACCACTTCGCAGAGTCCGGTCGCTTCTTCTACGAGATGATCGAGCTGTCGAAGATGCGCATCCCCACGGTGTGCGTCGTGTTCGGCTCATCGACGGCCGGCGGCGCCTACCAGCCCGGCCTGAGCGACTACACGATCATGGTGAAGGAGCAGTCGAAGATGTTCCTCGGTGGTCCTCCGCTCGTGAAGATGGCCACAGGCGAGGAGACGGACGACGAGACGATGGGCGGTGCAGAGATGCACTCCACCGTCTCCGGGGGCGGTGACTACTTCGCCGAGGACGAGATGGATGCGCTGCGGATGTGCCGGGAGGTCGTGTCCCACCTCAACTGGCGGAAGGCAGGGCCTGAGCCCGCGTTCGCCGCGGAACCACCGGCCTACGACCCGGAGGAGTTGCTCGGCATCGTCAGCCGGGATCTGGTAAAGCCGGTCGACTGCCGCGATGTGATCGCCCGTGTGGTCGACGGGTCCCGATTCGAGGAGTTCAAGCCCCGGTGGGGTTCCACGCTGGTTGCAGGCTGGGCGTCGATTCACGGTTACCCCGTGGGCATCCTCAGTAACAACGGGCCGCTCTATCCGGACTCCGCGCAGAAGGCAGCGCACTTCGTTCAGCTGAACAACCACATCGATGTGCCGCTGATCTTCCTGCAGAACATCACCGGCTACATGGTGGGCAAGGACTTCGAGGCGGACGGCATCATCAAGAAGGGATCGCAGATGATCAACGCGATCACCAACTCGACGGTGCCGCACCTCACCGTGATTCTCGGCTCGTCCTACGGGGCAGGCACGTACGGCATGTCGGGGCGGGCGTTCGGCAATCGGTTCACCTTCATCTGGCCGACCGCGAAGATCGCCGTCATGGGCCCGAAGCAGATTGCCGGCGTGATGAGTCAGGTCCGGCGAGGACAAGCGGAGCGGGCCGGTGTGCCCTTCGACGAGGAAGAGGATGCCGCGACGGTGGCGGCCGTCGAGGCGATTCAAGAGGAGGGATCCTTGGCGTTGCGGGCCTCCGGAGCAATCTCCGACGACGGGATAATCGATCCTCGCGACACCCGGGACGTACTCGGCATGTGCCTCTCCGTAGTGAGGACGACTCCCATCGAGGGCACCGAGGGTTATGGGGTGTTCCGACTGTGAGTCGATTCCACACACTTCTCGTTGCGAACCGGGGCGAGATCGCTTGCCGCGTCTTCCGATCAGCCCGCGGTATGGGCCTGCGCACTGTCGCGGTCTTCGTCGAGGCCGACGCCGAGGCGTTGTTCGTCGCGGAGGCCGACGAGGCCATACGTATCGAGTCGTATCTCGACGGCGATGCCATCGTTGCGGCGGCCCAGGCCACTGGGGCCGGCGCAATCCATCCGGGCTACGGGTTCCTGGCCGAGAACGCCGGGTTCGCCACTGCCGTGTCCGCAGCGGGAATCGCCTGGGTCGGCCCGTCCGCCGACACGATCACGTCCATGGGCGACAAGATCGAGGCGAAGAAGCTCGCTGTCGCGGCGGGCGTACCCGTTCTCCAGTCCACGGTTGAGGCGAGCGAGTTTGAGTCGATCGGCTATCCGATCCTCATCAAAGCGGCCGCCGGTGGAGGCGGGAAGGGAATGCGAGTCGTCGAGTCCAGCGATGAGTTCGACGACGCCATCGCGGCCGCTCAGCGCGAGGCCCTTTCGGGCTTCGGGGACGATCGCGTCTTCGCCGAGCGCTATGTCGCCCGCTCGCGCCACATCGAGATCCAGATCCTCGGCGACAGCCACGGGAATCTGGTGCACCTGGGCGAGCGCGAGTGCTCGATTCAGCGCCGTCACCAGAAAGTGATCGAAGAAAGCCCCTCGCCGTTCGTCAGCGATGAGATGCGCACGGCCATGGGCGACGCTGCCCTCTCGCTGGCCCGCGATCTGGGTTACGAGTCAGCGGGAACGGTCGAGTTCCTCGTGGATGACGAGAGCGGCGAGTTCTTCTTCCTGGAGGTCAACACCCGGCTTCAAGTCGAGCACCCAGTGACTGAAGAAGTGACGGGCATTGATCTCGTCCGCGAGCAGCTCCGGATCGCAATGGGTGAAGAGCTCGGCTACGACCAGGAGGACATCTCCTGCTCCGGCCACTCGATAGAGGCTCGGCTCTACGCAGAGGATCCCGCCAACGGCTTCCTGCCGGCGATCGGCACGTTGGACGCGTATGAGCCGGCGCCGGAGCCCGCCGTCCGATGGGACACCGGCGTGGGCGCCGGAAGCACGATCACGGTGGACTTCGATCCCATGATCGCCAAGGTGATCGCCACGGGCCCGACGCGCGCCGAAGCGGCAGGCACGTTGGCCCTCGCGCTCGAACGTCTCCATCTCGGCGGCACCGTCACCAACCGTGACTTCCTCGCGGCGGTCCTGCGCCAGCCGGCGTTCCTCGCCGGCGACACCACCACCGATTTCATCGAGCGGGTCGAGCCGGCCCGTAGCCGCGAGATCGGAGATGGCGAACGCGAGTGGCTGCTCGTGGCCGCGACGATGTGGCTCCAGGGTGACAATCGCGCCCACGCCACAACGCTGCAGACCATGCCGAGCGGCTTTCGGATCGGACGTCTCGCGCCCGAGCGGGTGCAGTTCGGCCACGGCGACGACGAGCACGTCGTCTACTACCGGCACAACCGCGACCACTCGTTCCGGATCGGCCAGGTCGAATCCACCGGCAGTGCGACGGTCCACGCGTGGGCGCCCGGGGAGCTCGATGTCGAGTACCAGGACCGCCGCCGCGTCGTCCGGGTCACCTACGAGGGAGGCAACCTTCACCTCACGAGCGGGGCCGGCGGTATCAGCGTGAGTGTGCTGCCTCGGTTCTCCGTGCCCGAGCCAGAGGTTCCAGGCGGTGCAGTGGCCGCGCCCATGCCCGGGAAAGTCATCGAGATCCGGGTCAACGTCGGGGACACCGTCGAGGCGGGACAGGTCGTGGCTGTGCTCGAGGCCATGAAGATGGAGAACCATCTACGCGCGGCGGAAGATGGGACTGTCACCGAGATCCTGGCTGCAGTCGGAGAACAGGTCGAAAAGGATGCGCTCCTGATGGTGGTCGACGATGGAAGCGAGGCCGAGGATGACTGAGTCGACGGGGAGGGAACCGATCCGTATCGCGAACTGTTCGGGCTTCTACGGCGACCGCCGTAGCGCGGCCCGCGAGATGGTCGAGGACGGCCCCATCGATGCGCTCACGGGTGACTGGCTCGCCGAGCTGACCATGCTGATCCTGGCCCGCACGCAGGCGAAGAGGCCGGGAAGCGGCTTCGCCCGCACCTTCGTGCAGCAGATGGAGGAGGTGATGGGGACGTGTCTGGACCGCGGCATCAAGGTCGTCTCCAATGCCGGCGGACTCGACGCCGATCACTGCGCAGAAGCGGTCCAGGAGGTGGCCGACAAGCTCGGTCTCTCCCCCACCATCGCCTACGTCAACGGCGACAACCTTCTTCGCCGCCTCGGCGAGTTCGACGATGCCGGTATCGACATCATGAACTTCGAGACCGGCGAGCCCGTCGCCGCGGTCGACTACATCTCGGCCAACGCATACCTCGGCGCCTGGGGCATCGTCGATGCGCTGAACCGCGGTGCCGACATCGTGGTGACCGGTCGCACGACCGATGCAGCCATCGTGTGCGGTCCAGCAGCGTGGCACCACGGCTGGACGAGAGAACAGCTCGACGAGATGGCCGGAGCAGTGGTTGCCGGGCACGTGATCGAATGCGGCACGCAGGCCACGGGTGGCAACTACTCGTTCTTCACCGAGATCGACGGACTCGAACGGCCAGGGTTCCCGTGGGCCGAGATCGCGGCGGACGGAAGCTCCGTGATCGGTAAACACGACGGCACCGGGGGCGGAGTCACGGTGGGCACCGTCACCTCGCAGCTGCTCTACGAGATCGGCGGCCCGGGCTACCTCGGGCCCGACGTCACCGCTCGGTTCGACACGATCGAACTCGAGCAGTTGGACCGAGACCGCGTCCGCGTCAGCGGTACCAAGGGCGCAGCGCCTCCAGAGACGCTGAAGGTGTCGATGAACAGCTGGGGCGGCTTCCGTTCAGACATGACCATCGGGCTCACCGGCCTCGACATCGAGGAGAAGGCGGCTCTCGTACAACGCGCGTTCTGGCGAGCCTGTCCCCTCGACCCGGAGGACTTCGAGAGCGTTACGACCACTGTGGTGCGAACCGAGAAGGACGACCCGGCAAGCAACGAAGAGGCCGTTGCGGCCTGGCGGCTCACCGTGAAGGATCAAGACGAGCGCAAGGCCAAGGCGGTCGCCCGCGGGATGAACGACCTCGCGCTTGCGAGCATTCCCGGATTCTTCGGTCCGGGGGGAGGCGGCGTCGGCAAACCGTTCGGGGTCCACACATCCGGTCTCGTGCCCCGCGACCTCGTGCCGCAGCACGTCGTCGTCGGCGGCGAGCGGACTATCGTCGACTCCGACGCGCCGACGTCGGACCCCGAGGTCGCGCCGCTCACACCCTCACTCCCCGCGCCGCCGGACGGGCCGACCACCCGCGCACCGCTCGGACTGGTCGCCGGCTCTCGGTCTGGCGACAAGGGCGGCAACGCGAACCTCGGCGTCTTCGTCCGTTCGCCCGAGGCGTATTCGTGGCTCGACGAGACGCTGACGACGGACAAGCTCCGCGAGCTGATGCCGGAGGCCGCGGGGCTCGAAATCGAGCGGTTCCCGCTGCCGAACATCCTCTCTATCAACTTCCTGATCCACGGCATCCTGCAGGACGGAGTGGCGTCGTCCACTCGCCAGGACGGCCAGGCCAAGGGGCTCGGCGAGTGGCTCAGGGCCCGCCACGTCGACATTCCCGACTCTCTCCTCGAAGAAGTCTGAACATGGACTTCGACTTCCCGCCTGAGGACGATCCCCGCCGGCTCGAGATCCGCGAGTGGCTGGCAGACAACCCAACGCCCTCGGCGCAGGATCTCCTCGAGCGCGGGCTGATTGTGCCCCACTGGCCCGCGCCCTACGGACTGATTGCAGATCCTATGCATCAGATCGTCATCGACGAGGAACTCGCGCGGGCGAACGTGCGGCGTCCGAGTAACCCCATCGGTATCGGATGGGCCGGGCCGACGATCCTCCAAGCGGGTACCGATGAGCAGAAGGCTCGGTTCCTGCCCGGTCTCTTGACCGGCCGAGACATCTACTGTCAGATGTTCAGCGAACCGGACGCCGGGTCGGATCTGGCGGCCCTGTCCACCCGGGCCGAGCGTGATGGCGATGAGTACGTCCTCAACGGCTCGAAGATCTGGACGAGCGGCGGCCACTACTCCAAGTACGGGATCCTCATCGCTCGTACGAACCCCGACGCACCGAAACACGAGGGGATCAGCTACTTCGTCTGCCCGACGGATCTCCCAGGCCTGACAATGACGCCGATCGTCGACATGACGACTGCGCACTCGTTCAACCAGACGTTCTTCGATGACGTCCGGCTGCCGGCCAAGTATCTGATCGGTGAGGAGAACGATGGCTGGCGGCTCGCCAAGGTGACCCTGGCGAACGAACGGGTGTCCCTCAGCTCGGCCGGTTCGCTGTGGGGCGCGGGCCCATCCGCAGAGAAACTGATCGACCTCGTCCGCGAGAGTGGGGGCCTCGAGGATCCCGTCATGCGGGACCGGGCGGCCAAGCTCCACATCGAGGCCGAGGTGCTGCGGCTGAACCGCGTCCGGACACTGAGCGCTCGGCTCAACGGGAAGACGCCCGGGCCTGAAGCATCGATCCAGAAGATCATGGCTGACGAGCACGGCCAGCACGTGATGGAACTCGCCCGCGACGTGACGGGCGCCGAGGGGCTGCTCGACGGGGCCGGCCCGGCCGGCGACCTGCCGCTGAGCATGAAGGGTGGCGCGACCGAGGTGAACTTCGACCAGGAGCTGATGCCGGGCGTGGACCGGATCTGGCACTACGGCTTCCTCTTCGCCCCCGCGCTCACCCTCGGCGGAGGGACGTTCGCCGTACAGCGCAACATCGTCGCCGAGATGGTGCTCGGCCTCCCCCGCGAGCCGAACATCGAGAAGGGCATGACGTGGAAGGAGACGCAGCGCCTATGAGCGTCACGACGGCAACCAGTCCTTCTCTCGAGGAGCGTCTCCGGGCGGTCCCTCGACCGGTGCCGCTGATGAGTCGCGACGAGCTCGCGCAGCTCACCGTCCGCCAGCGCGAGATCCTCGAGGAGCTCACCGACCTCATCGCCGACGGCTTCGCACATCTCACGATGGCCGACCTCGCCGCACAGCTGGGCTGCTCCCTCCGGACGCTGTACGGCATCGCGTCGAGTCGCGATCTCCTCGTCCTGGTCGCCTGCGACAGCAAGCTGTGGAGGGCAGGTCGGGCCGCTCGGACAGCCGTCGGTCCCGATTCGGGCGATCCACTGGATGCGATCCGTCGATACCTTCTCGCCGCCACGCGAGCTGTCAGCGCGACCACCCCGCAATTCGTGGCCGACCTCGCGACCGTGCCACGAGGTCAAGCCATCAGCGCCGACCATTCTGCGTACCTGGTGGCCGCCACCAAGGAGCTATTGGATGTCGCGGTCGAGATCGGCGACATCGAACCAGTCGACACACTGGTGGTCGCCCACGCCATGGCGGGTATCGCCAACGTCTTTGTTCGTCCGGATGTGATCGACACGCTTCCTGGCACGCCCAAAGAAGCGTCCGACGACATCGCCGACATCATCCTCCGGGGTCTCACCGCCCCCGCGACCTCTTCGGAGCACTCATGAACGTGGCCGACGTCCTTTCCGACCTTCTTGCCGAGCAGGCGGCGCTCGACCCGATCGTCGGGTCCCTCGGCGCCGACGACTGGGACACACCCACCGCGAGCCCTCGTTGGGCCGTGACCGAGCAGGTCGCCCACCTCACCTATTTCGACCACGCGGCCGCATTCGCGATCAATCATCCCGATCAGTGGGACGAGGAGATGAACCGTCTGTTCGGGGCGGCCGGCGATGGCGATCCCGGGGTGGACCAGCTGACCCTCGGCGCCGTCCGCGACCTTCCGGTCGGCGAGCGCCACGCGGCCTGGGTGGCGGGCCGCGATGCGCTCGCCCAGGCTGGGCAGACCCTGGCCGACGACGCTCGAGTGCCCTGGTACGGACCATCGATGGGAGCGAAGTCGTTCCTCACCGCTCGGCTCATGGAGTGCTGGGCCCACGGGCAGGACATCGTGGATGCGGTCGGCGCGGCCCGACCGGCTACCGACCGGCTTCGCCACATCGCCCAACTCGGCTACATCACCCGCGGTTGGACGTACACAAACCGCAAGCTGGACATGCCCGAGGGGGAGATCCGCGTCAGCCTCGATGCTCCCTCCGGAGACAGGTGGACCTGGGGCCCGGAGGATGCCGCGGCGACCGTTGCCGGGGGCGCCGAGGCGTTCTGCCTCGTTGTCACCCAACGGCGTCACCTCGATGACATAGAGCTCGACGTCCAGGGCGACGCTGCGGTGGATTGGCTGACGAAGGCCCAGGCGTTCGCCGGGCCGCCCACTGACGGACCTGCTGCAGGGAGTTCCCGATGAGCGACGTCGTTCTGTCCGACACCGACCGAGGCGTCACCACGATCACCCTTAACGATCACGACAACCGCAACGCGCTAGGCCCTGACCTCATCGAGGGCCTGATGGACGCGATCGACGCCGCCGACGACGATCCGAACGTTCGGGTAATCGTCCTGACGAACAACGGGACGGTGTTCTGTGCGGGCGCCAACCTCAAGAACCGGAACCAGGGTCGAAAGGGTTCGCCGACGGGCATGGACCTCTTCAGCCGCTTTCGGGCCTCGCCCAAGCCCTTCGTCGGCAAGATCAACGGTCACTGCGTCGCCGGCGGAATGGGACTGGCGGCCGCGATGGACATTGCCGTCGCAATCGACACCGCGAAGTTCGGCTTCACCGAAGTACGGATCGGTGTTGCGCCCGCGATGATCTCCGTTTTGTGCCTCCCGAAGATGCGCCCGGCGGACGCCGCCTCGGCATTCCTGCGGGGCAACCGTTTCCTGGCCCCGGAAGCAGCGCGGCTGGGCCTGATCAACGACGCGGTGCCTAAGGACGAACTCGATACGGCGATCGACGCGATCGTCGAAGACTTGCGCCTCGCCGGCCCCAATGCGATCGCCGCGGCCAAGTCGCTTCTCACGACCGTGCCGGGAATGTCCGTCGACGAAGCATTCGCGTGGACGGCCGAACTCTCCGCTGACCTGTTCCGCCAACCCGAGGCCGCCGAGGGCATGGCGGCATTCCGCGAGAAGCGACCGCCGAGCTGGGTTTCGGAGATCGACTCATAAGCGACCTGCAACTCGACAATGAGAACGAGGTCCTCGAGAACGGACTCAACCGGGACCGGGATGGCTATGACGCTCCCTTCGCATCCGGCGATGGGCCCCGACGCAATCCCGCCGACGCGTTCCGACCGGCCCAGCCGTAGGCGCCCAGCTGCCTGACATCGCCGCGCCGAACCACGACGGCCGGATCGTCAACGCCCACGGGGAGCGGGGCGACGGTCCTTGGCGCATTCACCGCACCGACTCGCCGGCCACGACTACCCACGTTCTGGGCAGGACAGGCGACGAGCTTCAGATCTACGACTCATCCATTCGCCTACGAGCCGTGGTCTCCCACAGCGGCTCGGATCGCGGTGACATCACGATCAGCGGTGAGGTCCGTTGGCAGGCCTGCGACGACGACCAGTGCTTCCTTCCGCAGCGGCAACGTTTCGAGCTTCCGATTCGGACGGGTGGCGTCAAGTGGATGCGGGGCGATGAAACGGACGCGGCAGAGAACTTCCGTGATCACTTCCGGCGCATGAATAAGCGTCGACAGACCGACTGATCAGACGCTACCCGGGTGGTGACAGGCCACGTAGTGGTCTTCTGCGACCGCTCGTAGAACGGGCTCCTCCGTGGCGCACTTCGCGGTTGCGTGCGGGCAACGAGTCCGGAACCGACACCCACTCGGCGGATCGATGGGCGACGGCAGCTCGCCGCTGATCAACTCCGACGCCGGCGGCAAGTCGAGTTCGTGGCCCGGGATCGAGGCGAGCAGCGCTCGGCTGTACGGGTGGGTGGGCTTGGCGTACAGGGCGTCGGTACCCGCCACCTCGCACACCTTGCCGAGGTACATCACCATCACCCGGTCGCTGACGTTCTTCACGACGGCGAGGTCGTGGCTGATGAACATTATCGTGAGCTGGAACTGCTCCTTCAGCTTGTCCAGCAGGTTCAGGATCTGCGCCTGGACGGAGACGTCCAGGGCACTGACCGGCTCGTCGAGAATCAGCACCTCCGGGTCGAGCACCAGTGCGCGAGCGATGCAGATGCGCTGACACTGGCCGCCGGAAAACTCGTGCGGCCGGCGCTCGCCGACATCGTCGCCTCCGAGTCCGACCGCCTCCATGATCTCGTCGATGCGATCAGAGGTGGACGCGCCGTCGGGGTCGCCCCAGATCTCGATGCCCTCGCGCACAATGTCCTTGACCCGCCGACTTGGGTTCAGCGACGAGATCGGATCCTGGAAGATCATCTGCATGGCGCGCCGAGCCCGGCGCAGGTCGGTGCCCTGCAGGTCGGTGAGTCGCTGTCCGCGAAGAGTGACCTCGCCGGACGTCGGCCGCTCGAGTTGCATCACGGCGCGGCCGCTGGTGGTCTTCCCGCACCCGGACTCGCCGACGACGCCGAGGGTCTCGCCGGCGATGAGATCGAAGCTCACGCCGGACACCGCGTGGACCACCGTCTTATTGGGCCCGGAGAACTCGACGACGAGGTCGCGCGCCACGAGGTGGGCATCCTCGCGAAGGTGGGCATCGCCGGTTCCGGCCATCAGCTGACCTCCACGGGGTGCTCGCTCATGGGGAACCAGCACGAGTATGAGTGCACGTCTGTGCCGGCACGGACCGGGTCGTCGGTGCGGCACTTGTCCTGTACCGCAGGGCACCGTTCTGCGAACCGGCACCCGCTCGGCGGATCGATCAGCGATGGCGGTGCGCCTTCGATCGTCGTGAGCTCGCTGTGGCTCGGAAGGTTGAGATCCGGCATCGAATTCATCAGGGCGACGGTGTACCGATGCTGTGGATTGGCGAAGATCTCGGCGGTCGGCCCGTACTCGACAACCTGGCCCGCGTAGACGATCGCCACGTTGTCGGTGAAGCCCTTGACGACGGCGAGGTCATGGGTGACGAGCACCATGCCCATTCCTCGTTCACGGCGGAGACCGTCGAGCAGCCGAAGGATCTGGTCCTGAACGGTCACGTCGAGCGCCGACGTGGGCTCGTCGGCCAGCAGCAGCTTCGGCTCGTTCGCGAGCGCGATGGCGATGGTCACTCGCTGGCGCATCCCGCCCGACAACTGGTGCGGGTACTCCCGGAGGCAACGCTCTGCTGCCGGGATGCCGACCTGCTGGAGGAGCTCGAGCGCTCGCTCCCTCGCGTCGGCACGTGACAGATCGCCGTGGACGATCATCGGCTCGATGACCTGATCGCCGACGCGGCGGACAGGATTGAGCGCGGTCAGCGGGTTCTGGGAAACCATTCCGATGTTGGTGCCGAGGGTGCGACGACTCACCGTGTCGGCGCTGCGCAGCATGTCGACGCCGTCCACCTCCACTGTGCCGGCCCGGGTGACATCGGCGAGCGGGAACGCGCCGACGATCGAACGTAGGATCATCGTCTTGCCTGATCCGGACTCCCCGACGATGCCGAGAGCCTCGCCGGGAGCGAGCGAGAGCGAGACCTGATCGACAGGCTCGACGAGTCCGCCGGGCGTGTGGAGCTTCGTCGACAGATCAACGATCCGAAGAACGGCGTCGTCGCCTTCAGATCGCGGCTCGGGAGTTCCCTCGATGTGGAGCCGACGTGCCGTGGCGACCTCGCGCGGTGCGACCAGCGAGCGAAGTCCATCGCCGACGAGATTGAACGCCAGGATCGTCAGGAACATCACTGTTGACGGGATCAACGACACATGAGGATGGTCCACGATGAAGTGACGTCCCTCACTGATCTCCTTGCCCCAGGTGATCCCGTCAAGCGAGAGGTTCAGGAACGCCAGGCCGCCCTCCGCGATGATCACCAGGGCGAAGCCGATGAACGCGAAGGACAAGACGGGAAGCGCCACGTTGGGAAGAAGTTCACGGCGGACTATTCGCGCCCGGGTGGCGCCCATCGATTCCGACGCGTCGACGAACTCGCGCTCCGCGAGAGCGAAGGTGGCGCCGCGCACGATCCGCGCGTAGCCCGGAATACCGAGGATCGAGAAGACGATCACGAAGACGCGCAGACTGGGCTCGAAGGCGACACTCACGGCGATGAGCAACACGAGTGCCGGGAACGCGAGGCTGATATCGACGATCGTTGTCATGACAGTGTCGAACAGGCCTCGGATGTAGCCGCTGATCACTCCGACCAAGGTCCCGATGGTGCCAGCTATCCCCGTGACAACGACGCCAAGAACGAGCGCGGGCCGAGCGCCTTCGACCGAGCGGGCGAAGATGTCACGACCCGCATTGTCGCAGCCGAACCAGCGACTCCAGCTCGGCCGCTCGAAGCGCTCGCACTCTCCGGAGCGAGCGAGACGTGCGACCGGGTCCGCGATCGGAAGCGAATCACGGAAGATGGCGAGGAACACCACGAGCACGATCCAAAGCACTGCGATCCAGAAGAGAATGCCGAGCCGCTTACGCACTGAGTCTCCGAATTCGTGGATCGAGCACGGAGTACAGGATGTCGACGAGGAAGTTGATCATCACGTAGCCCACGGCGATGATCGTCACCATTGACGCCACGACGAAGTAGTCCTTGCCGATGATGGACTCGATGAAGACGCGGCCCATGCCCTGGTAGGCGAACAACACCTCGACGATGAACGCCCCGCCGATGAGCCCTCCGACGTTGAGGCCCGCGGCCGTCACCGTGTTGAGCGACGAGGGCCGCAGGACATGGCGCCACATGACCCGCCGGGTACTGAGGCCACGTGCCTGCGCGAGCATCACGTAGTCCTGCTGGAGCGTCTCGATGAGATCCGTCCGCAAGAGGCGCACGTAGACCGCGAGGAGATTCAGCGCCAGGGTCAACGACGGAAGGAAGTAGCCCTTGAGGTTCCCGACTGGGTCGTCCGTGAACCCCGGAAGGTCCTTCGAGAGGACCGGGAACCATCCGAGGATCACAGCGAACAGGAACATGAGGTAGATCCCGAGGACGAACGACGGCAGCGCGAGCAATCCGAACGCGGTCGCGGAGGACCAGCGGTCAACGAGCCCGCCCGGTCGCTGGGCCGACCGGATCGCAAGCGGAACCGCCAGCCCGAAGGCCATCAGTTCTGCGAGCACCAGCGTTTCAAGTGTTTTCGGGAGCGCCCCTCGTATGCGATCCCACGCCGAGATGCCGTCGTAGATCAGCGAGTCGCCAAGATCACCCCGGACGATGTCGCCAACCCAGCTCCCATACCGTTCGGGAAGTGAGCCACTCAGGCCCAGTTCTTCGCGGAGCTCCTCGATCCCCTCAGGCGTCGCGCTGACGCCAGCGAGCCTCTCGGCCGGATCGCCAGGGATCCTGTCGAGAATGTAGAAGGTGAAGAATGTGACGACGAAGACGACGAGAACGAGCCGTCCAAGTCGTCTGAGAAACGCCATGCGTCTGGCTCAGGTCAGCCCTGCGGCTCCATCCAGATCTGCTCCCACCGGTGGAAGCTGCCGCCAGTCATCGGGATCGCGTCTGTGCCGTCAGGCATGAACGAGTCCATGACCCCGTGGACATACGGCCACGCGACCTCGGACTCGGTGCCGTTGAAGTGATCGAGCCACACCACGGGAACGAGGTCCGCGAGTGCTTGCTGGAAGTCCGCATACGCCTCGTACCGCTCATCCGGATCGTCAGTCTCTCGCCCGCGGGTCAGCGCGTCGTTGATCTCGGGGAACGAGTGGTTCGTCCAGTTCGTCGTTGTCGAGTTGGAATGGAACCAGATGTAGAAGCCGTCCGGGTCCGTGTCGCTGAACTGGATCCAGGCGAAGGCCTCGAAGTCGTCGAAGATCGCCGTGATGGCCGATTGGCCGAGCGCGATGTCCTCGTACTCCACATCGACGCCGACCGAACGCCAGTCGTCCAGCACGAGGTCGGTGACCTCGCGGAACGAAGCGCCTGACTCGCTGGACATCTTGAACTCCACCGGGCCGACCTCGGCCTCGTACTCGTCGATCAGGCGACGAGCCTCGTCGAGGTCGTAGTCGGGGTAGTCCGTCTCGGCGTACCACTGCGAGCCGGGGTGGATCGGGCTGTTCGCCGGGACCGTCAGGTCTGAGCGGAACAGACTGATGACCGCCTGACGGTCGGTTGCGAACGCCAGCGCTCGCCGGACACGCACGTCATCGAGCGGCGGAGCCGTGACGTTGAGGAGGTACCCCATCTCATTGGCGCTGGCATTGCCGATCCAGACGTCGATGCTGTCGTCTTCGAGGAAGTCGATGATGTCGTCGTCGCCAGGCGAGTTGTAGCCGTCGAACTCGCCGTTCTCGAACGCGAGTCGGCGCGGCGTCTGCTCCGGCACGAAGGTGAACTCGATCGAGTCGAGGTACGGCAGACCCTCCTGCCAGTAGTTGTCGTTGCGGACAACGGTTGCGCCCTCGCCCAGGCTCCAGTTCTCGAGCATGAACGGGCCGGTGCTGATGAACGAGTCGTTGTTGCCGATCGTCGACGGCTCGGCGATCCAACCGCCCTGTCCGGTGAGGACGAACGGCCATGCCGCCCAGGGGGCGGTCATTCGTGCCTCGAACGTGAGGTCTCCGGTGACGACGTACTCCTCAACTTGGGCGACAACGGCACCGGTGAGCGCCGAGTCCTTGAAGGCCTGAAGGTTCGCGACTACCGCGTTGGCATCGAGCTCCGTGCCGTTGTGGAAGAGGACGCCCTCGCGCAGCGTGACGGTCCAGACGGTGAAGTCGTCGTTGGGGACGAGGCTCTCAGCCAGGAACGGGCCCCATCCGCCGTCGGCGGTGACCCGGGTCAGTCCGTCCGCCATCGTGGTCAGCAGCCGCAGCGATCCGGGGGCGACCGCGCCAGTGAGGTCGAAGCCGGTGCCGTCTCTGTTGAGACCCCACTTCATGTCGCCGCCGTAGACCGGATCAAGGTCGGTGTCGTCGGTGCCTTCGCCCGCCGACGTGATCTGCTCGCCGTCCAGGACGCCTTCCTCGGTCTCGAGGTCAGTGTCGGGCGCGTCGGGGGTCTGGCCGCCCTCGCTGTCGGTCTCGCCACTGCCGTCATCGGGCGGCGAGCTGTCTCCGTCGTCACCACACGCCGTAGCGATGAGTGTGAAGCTGAGCAGGATCGACAACCACAACGACAGAGATCGGCGCATTCGAATGTTCCCCCAGGGTCTGGCACCGTTGAAGATCACGAGCCGTCGCGCAACTTAGTGCAGGCCTCCACCTTGAGGTAATTGCCTGGCTCGAATCTGACCATTTGGAGGTCAGGACATGCGGATCGCTCTTTTCGGTGGGTCCGGCTTCCTCGGCCGCGCTCTCGCGACGCAGCTCGCCGCCAGCGGCGATCGACCGCTGGTCATCGCCCGCTCTGACCCGCATCTCCCCGGCGTCGACTTCGTCGCGTGGGACGGACAGACGCTGGGGTCCTGGGTCGATGCGCTGCGCGACATCACTCACGTCGTCCATCTGGCCGGGAAGCGCGTCGACTGTCGCCCGACAGAAGCGAATCTGCAGCAGCTGATCGACAGCCGCGAGGGGACGGTCGTAATAGCGGCCGCCGGGTTCGAACGGGCCGGGTTGCAACCGGACGTGTGGGTGCAGCTGTCGTCTCTGGCGCGGTATGGCGACGTGCCGGACGGACGGGTCGACAAGAACACGAGGCTGCCGCTCGACGGGATCCGCCAACACGTCGAAGTGTGTCGCCGATCGGAAGCCGCGTATCGCAGCGTCACCGATGACGTCGATCGGCGGGTCCTGCTACGCCCCGGCATCGCGATCGGCGGCGCCGACGATCCGGCCACGGCACAGCTAATTCGTCTCATCCGCTGGGGCCTCGGTGGGCGGCGGCCGTCAGTGGGTGTCGTGGATCGCGGCCGAGGATCTCTTCGCCGTGCTGAGCCGGGCGCTCGATGAGCCGACGATGATCGGCACCTAAGTCGTCACCGCGCCCAACCCGGTCACCAACGCGGCGCTGATGGCCGGCTACAGACGGGCGCTCGGGCGGCGGTTCGGTCTACCGAGCCCGCGTTGTGCCACACAGATCGGCGCTCGGCTGCTCGGGTCCGATCCGAATCTCATCCTGACGGGCCGAGCGGGCGTCCCGACGCGGCTCTTGGCTGAGGGCTTCGAGTTCTCGGTCTACGACGTGGACATCGCGATCAGGGCCGCTGTCGCGGACGCCGGTATCGTCCGGGCATGACGCTCACCGAACAGGACATTCGCGACCGCACTCAGGCGGTGCTGGACGAAGTCGGCACCGAAGCCGAGGAGGTTCCGTTCCGATCCGCCCTGTGGGACGCGGGGCTTGCCTTCGTGCAATACCCCGAGGGCAAGGGCGGTCTCGGTGTCTCGCCGAGCCTGCAAGGCGAAGTCGAGGCGACGATCCGAGACTCGGGCCGCTTCTTCCATCCGCTGGCGACGAACACCATCGGCATCGGCATGGGCCTCCCGACGGTGCTGACCTACGGCTCCGAGGAGCACCACGAGAAGCACCTGAAGCGCATCTTCACCGGCGAGGACTGGTGGTGTCAGATGTTCAGCGAGCCGAGCCACGGCTCCGATGTGGCCGGACTTTCGAGCCGCGCCGAGCGCGACGGCGACGAGTGGGTCGTGAACGGCCAGAAGGTGTGGACCAGCGTTGCCCACATGTCCCGGTACGGCATGCTCCTTGTCCGTACCGATCCGGATGCCCCGAAACACAAGGGCTTGAGCTACTTCATCCTCGACATGCAGTCCCCCGGCGTGGAGATCCGGCCGCTTTACCAGATCACCGGTGACGCCGAGTTCAACGAGGTCTTCTTCACAGACGTGCGGATCCCTCACACCAACCTCCTTGGCGATGTCGGCGACGGCTGGCGCGTGGCCACCACGACCCTGATGAATGAGCGCGTCGCCCTCGGCGGCTCCACCCAGCCCCGAGGCTCCGGCACCATCGCCACGCTCGTTGACCTGTGGGAGAAGGAAGGCGCCACGATGCCGCCGGCCGAGCAGGCGATCATGCGAGACCGTGTGGCTCAGCTCTGGATCGAAGCTGAGGTGGGCCGTCTCACAACGCTCCGAGCTCGCGCCAACTCCACGATCGGCAACCCGGGTCCCGAGGGCTCCGTGGGAAAGTTGGCGAGCGCCGAGTTGAACCAGCGCATCTGGAACGCAGTCACGGATCTCCAGGGCCCGAGCGGCATGATGCACGAAATCGGCTACCCACGCAGTCGTAATGAGGGCCTCGGGGGGTTCGGCTCACTCTCGAAGTCGTTCCTGCGGTCGCAGGCCAACACCATCGAGGGCGGCACCTCCGACATCATGCGCAACATTCTGGGCGAGCGGGTGCTCTGCCTGCCGGGCGAACCACGGGTCGACAAGACCGTCCCGTGGAAGGACATCCCGACGTAGTCGAGACGCCGACGTAGTCGAGACCGTCTCCGACTAGTCGAGGAAGCCGGGGTCCTCGCGCATGAGCTCTTCCATCCACGGCTGGAACTGGAACCATCCGGCGAGGTCGTTGCCCTGCTGCTCGTGGCCCGCCTGCGCGAGCTCGTCTGAGATCTCTACCGGTTCGCCGGCCGCGAGCGCGACCAGCTGCGTCTGACAGGAGCGTTCGAGCGCCACGAACCACCAGATCGCCGCGTCGACCGACCCGCCGACCGTGATGAGGCCGTGGTTCTGGTGGATGAGCGCCTTCTTGTCGCCGAGGCTGGCGGCCAGCTTGTCGCCGTCGGTCGGGTCGAGCACGACTGCGCCGCCACCGTCGGAGTGCAGGGCGATGTCGTCGTAAAACATCGTGTCGTCCTGCGTCAGCATCTTGAGCGGCTGGGCCATGGCCGAGAAGGTGCGGCCGTACATCGAGTGGCAGTGCGCAGCGGCCATGACGTCGGGTCGCGCCTTGTGGAGACCGGAGTGGATCGCGAAGGCCGCCGTGTTCACGGGCTGGTCGCCGATCACGACGCGACCCTCGTGGTCCACACAGACGAGATCCGAGACCGTCATGAATTTGAAGTTCTTGCCGAACGGGTTCACCCAGAAGTGGTCCTCGTGCTCCGGGTCGCGGACCGTCACATGGCCGGCGACGCCCTCTGCGAGGCGCAGGCGGCCGAGCACACGGAGTCCGGCCGCCAGCCGCTGCTTCCGGTAGAGGCGTTCTTCCTCGATCGACGCAGGCGGCTCGGGAAACGGGAAGGAGACGTCCTTGTACTCGGGCTCGAACCCGCCGACGTCGTTGCGACTCTGGAGATCGGTCATACGACCACGGTACCCGGCGCCTGCAGGTCCGTCACTGGGGCACTAAAGCACAGCTCCTGCGTCATCTCGGAACTCGAGGCCCTCGAAGTTGCCGGACTCTCGCCATTGCTGGATGTGAGCGAAGTAGGCGAGAGGCCCCTCCGGGTATCCGAGCCGGTTGAGTACCTGACCTTCGTCGGGTTTGCCCTCGTTGTTGTAGTAACCGGGCGTGCAGGCCGCGCCGCCGCCGAACATCCGCATCCCTGCGACAAGATGGTCGACCCACGCCTGCTCGGCGTCCAGGGTGACCTCGACTTGGTCGGCGCCAATCCCCTCGGCGTGTCCCACGACCGCCGCGATTGTCTCGCCCGCTTCGACGAGATTGTGGGGCACGTTCGAGATGAGGTTCGCCGCTTGGCTCAGGCCGACCACGAAGAAGTTCGGGAACCCGTACGAGTGCAGCCCGTGCAGCGTGCGCATGCCCTCGCTCCAGTACTCCGTGAAGAGCGTCGTACCCTCTCGACCTTCCACGTCGAAGCCACTTCGTCGCGTCTGCTCGGTGCCCACCTCGAACCCTGATGCGTAGATTATGCAGTCCACCTCGTACTCGGTGCCGTTCACGACGACGCCGCATTCCGTGATCGCCTCGACGCCCTGACCATCGGTGTCGATGAGGTGCGCCCCGGGGGCGTTGTAGCTCTGGAGGTACTCGTCGTGGAAGCACGGGCGCTTGCAGAGTTGGCGGTACCAGGGCTTCAGAGCGTCGGCAGTTCCAGGGTCCTCGATCAGTTGCTCGACTCGCGCCCGGATCTCCTCCATCTTCTCGTCGTCGCTGTCGTGGAAGGCCTTGAGCATTGCGGCCGGGCTGAAGTCGTCGCCGTTGGCGAGCACGCGGTCGCGAATGCGCTGGGAGATGTCGGTCCAGCCGTCCATCACGAGGTCCTCGTCGGCGAACCCGCCGGTTTGCAGCGTGGTGAAGTTGTCTCGCCACGCGGCCTGCCAGCCTGGCTCGAGTGTCGCGAACCAGTCAGGGTCGATGTCGCGGTTGTTGCGCACGTCGATCGACGAGGGCGTTCGCTGGAAGACGTAGAGCTCACCACACGATCGAGCCAGATGGGGCACACATTGGACCGCAGTGGCTCCGGTGCCGATGATGCCGACCCGCTTGTCGGCCAGCTCCGTCATCGGCGCTCCGGCGGGATTCCCTCCGGTGTAGTCGTAGTCCCAGCGCGTCGTATGGAACGTGTGGCCGGCGAAGGACTCGATCCCGGGGATACCGGGAAGCTTGGGGCCGTGCAACGGACCGGTGCCGACAGCCACGTACTTGGCGCGCATCTCGTCCCCGCGGTCCGTGCGAATGATCCACCGGGAGGCTTCCTCGTTCCAGACGATCTGCGTCACCTCGGTCGAGAAGACGGCGTTGTCGTAGAGCCCGAAGTGGCGACCGATGCCCTGACAGTGGCTCAGGATCTCCGGCGCGTGGGTGTACTTCTCGGAGGGAACGTGGCCGGTATCCTCGAGCAGCGGCATGTAGATCATGGCGGCAGTGTCGCACTGTGCACCCGGGTAGCGGTTCCAATACCAGGTGCCCCCGAAGTCTCCGCCCTTCTCGATCACCCGCACATCCTCGACCCCGGCTTTGACCAACGCCGCGGCCGTGCAGAGCCCGGCGAAGCCGCCGCCTACGAACGCGAACGTGACTTCGTTCGTCACCGGTTCCCGTTCGACGCGCTCGGTGTACGGGTCCTCCGCGTAGCGCTCGAAGACGCCCGTGACCTCGACGTACTGCTCATTGCCGTCGTCACGGAGCCGCTTCTCTCGCTCAGCCCGGTAGCGGGCATGCATGGCGGCGCGGTCGTCTTCGGTCAGGGCGTCCGTCACGCCGAAACGATCACATCTCGTCGCAGTGATGGCCAATTCGGCACCTTTCAGCCGGGCCTACGCTGGAGCGCATGAGCGGACACGGTCACCCACGGTTTCATCTCGCCCTGTCGGTCGATGATCTCAACGCCTGCCGGCGCTTCTACGGCGACGTCCTCGGCCTTCCGGAAGGCCGATCAGCCGAAGACTGGGTCGACTTCGACCTGTTCGGGCATCAACTGGTCATTCATCGCGTGAACGGACACCGCGGGGTGGCCGGGACGAACCCGGTCGACGGCGACGCCGTACCGGTTCCGCACTTCGGAGTACTCCTCGACCAAGAAGTGTGGACGGCGCTAGCCGAGCGGCTGGTCGATCACGGCGCGGAGTTCGTCATAGACCCGACGACTCGCTTTGCCGGCGAAACCGGCGAACAGTCGACGATGTTCCTACTCGACCCGGCTGGCAACGCGCTTGAGTTCAAGTCCTTCGCCAACGACGACCAGGTGTTCGCGACCTGACGTTCAACCGCGAACGACGGGTACCGGGCTATCGACCTCGACTCGCCCGTCGGCGTACGCCTCGACGTGGACGAACCCATGTGGCGTCGGAACCGACGCCTTCGCCCACTCAAGCGACCCCAACTGCGGGTCGACGCGCACAGACGCATACCCGGGTTCGGCCGGACTGATGCCAAGTGTGTAGACGATGAGGTCCCGCGTGGGCGTGGAGGCCCATCCGTGGCAGCGAGTGCCCCCGGCCCAGCACTCGGGCCAGCTCGACTCGCCCCGATCCACGAAGCGCATCCAGTCGCGACAGGCGTCCTCGACGAGATCGGCTCTCCCGGCGAGCGCCAAGGCATCGTGCACGACGTAGCGGAAGAACGGTTCGCACTCGACCATCTGCCGCTCGACCTCCCAATCAGGTTCCGGCGCGCCGAGCGCCATGTACATGGCGCCGGACGACTGCCCCTCGACATTGACCGTGTCCATGTACCAAGCGTGTTGGATCAGGTTCTCCCGATCCGTCATGGCCGCGACGATCGACTCGTGCCGGTCGTCGGGGACCAGCCCGGCCGCGATGGCTGCCGCGCTGGCGGCCTGCGATGCGGCACGATGGGCGACGCCGTCGCGGACGTGGTCGAGGTAGCGGCCTCGCCCCTCATCCCAGAACAGGTCGAACGCGGCGACAACGCCGGCCCGTCGCTCTCGGGCCCAGCGAGCCGCGCCGGAGTTGTCGAGCCATTCGGCCATCTCCACATAGTCATCGAGTGCACGCGCCCAGAGCGCGTTCAGGATCGATGATTTGCCGGTCGAATAGACACTCGACCAGTCGAGGAGCAGCCAACCGTCGACCCACTCGAGGAGCCCGTCGTCGGCGAGGTACGACTCGAACCAGCGAAGCGTGCGCTCTGCGACCGGTAGTAGCTCCGCGATGAGCTCGCGATCCCCCATGTAGCGGTAGATGTTGTGCACCGATCGGATCCAGTGGAGCGACCAGTCCGGAACGAACGCCCGGTCGTCCTCGGCGAAGTCCGACGCGGCGGCCATGGAGAGCATCCCGTCGACGCGGGCGGCGGCTGCGAGCTGCGGATGCCAGCGGGGCATCGACCAGTCCGGATTGGTGACGAGGTCGACCGACTGGTGAACGACCGAATCGCCCGTCCAGGCCCGTTGTTCGCGGGTCGGGCAGTCCACGTAGGCATCGAGCGCCGACAGGTCGACCGTGCGGAGCCCGATCTCGAAGATGCGCTGGAGGTCCGGGTCGGAGCATTCGAATGACGCGCCCTCGGGCCGGGGACGGAGTCGGTCGTGGATCGCAATCGCGATCTCCGGAGTGGAGTCGGCCGCCGAGCGCACGCTCGCGTTCAGGTATCGAGTCCCGATCACGTCGAGGCCTTCGAAGCGCTCATCGCCGCCCGAGCACACATAGCGCAGCCCGGAATGCTGTCCAAGGGGAACAAGGTTTCCGGCGCCGTCGACGTGTTCCGAAGCCGCAACATCGATCACCATGCCGATCGGTGCACCGCGCACCGACATCTCCACGTTCCCCGCGGCGATATGCTCGAGGTCGAAGCGCAGGTGCAGCACATCGCCGGTGCCGCCTGCGGCCTCGTCATCGAGAACCTGGCGCACGGGATCCTCGATGACCGTCGCGCCGGCGACATTCGCTGAGTCGAGGAGCGTGGCTGGATGCGAAGCCCCGTCCTGGAAGCCGACGCGCACGGGCGGGCGCAGCATTCCGAACGGGTCACTCGACGGCCGTGGTTCGCTCCACGCGCCGGTGTGCATCGGCGTCAGCTCGCGTGCAGCGGCCCACTCGCCATCATCGAAGCCAGCCGACTCCCAGCCGTGCGGGTGCCGGCGGCTGTCGAACGACTCGAGTGGGAAGCTGGCAACGTCGCCGGGCGCGGCGACTGGCGTCCATGCCTCCCCCGCTGTGCACTGCCATGATCGATCGCTGACGACCCACTCGTCCCCGATCTGCGCCTCGAACGCGATCGAGCCTCCGCCGATCGTGTATGTCGGCGCGGCGGGCATCCACCATGCCGTGGCCGTACCGAAGTGGCGAGCAGTCAACGCCAACACATTCCTGCCCTCGACCAGATAGGGGGCCAGGTCGACGACGTCGTAGTGGTTTCGCTTCGGATCGCTCCGGACCGGTCCCCTGGCAACCTCAAAACCGTTGATGCGCAAGAGGAACCGCCCATCCGCCCACACGCGGGCGGGCGCGGACTCCGGCACCGATGTGAGATCAATGACCCGCCGGAACAGGCCGACTCGGTCGTCCTTGTCCATCAGGGTCGGACGGGTCGCGGTCACTGCTTCGATCGGCGGACGCTCGAACCAGATCCAACGACCACGCCACTTGGGCGTGAACGGTGCAGGGTGTTCGAACTGCATCAGGTCTGGAGCGGCGGAATGACAGCCTCGATGAGCTGTGGTCCTGGGGTTACGTGGGCTCGGTCCAGATGCGTCGTCAGGTCCTCCGCCGTCTCGACCCGCACGCCTTCCACGCCCATCCCGGCCGCGAGAGCGACGAAGTCGAGGTCCGGGCCGGTGAGATCGAACATCGAGCGGGCTCGGGGACCGCCGCCATCGGCGCCTACCCGGTCGAGTTCCATGTCGAGCACGGCATATCGCCCGTTGTTGAGGATCACGATCGTGATGTCGAGGTTCTCCCGGGCCATGGTCCACAGCGCCTGGAAGGTGTACATCGCCGATCCGTCGGCCTGGACCGACACCACCCGGCGATCCGGCGCGGCAACCGCGGCTCCGGTCGCGAGCGGCAGTCCGATGCCGATCGACCCGCCGGTCAGGTACAGCCAGTCGTGAGGCGAGCACGCAGCCGTCGCTCTACCAAGGTCGATTCCGCCGGTGTTCGCCTCGTCGACGACGATCGCGTTGTCAGGCATGGTCGCGGCGACCGCCGCGGCCAACGACATCGCGTCGAGCGAACCCGACGGTCGATCCAGGCTTACCCGTTCCGGCCCGCTCACCGGGGCGGCGCTGAGTGCATCAGCGAGATCCTCGAGCGCCCGAACCGGGTCTGAGGGACCAGCAGCGAGGCTCACGATGTCGCAGTCCTCAGGCCACAGCGTGGAGGGCTTCTCCGGATAGGCGAAGAACGAGACCGGCGCCGAGGCATCCACCAGGATCAGGTGCTCGGTGCCCGCTAACTGCATTTGCGCGAACTCGGCGAGATAGATCACTCGCTCCACCGACAGGATCCCGGCGCCTCGTCGCTGACGGGCCGGGAACGTCTCGGTGAGAAGCTTCGCACCGGTGGCCTCGGCGATTCTGGCGGCCGCGCGGGTGCCTTGTTCGCCCACCGCCCGTCCACCGATGAGGAGGGTGCAGGAAGCGCCGGAACGGAGGAGCTTGGCGACCGCGTCGATGTCGCCCTCATCAACCGCCGTCGCCATGGTCGGAGCGACGGGTGCTGCCGCACCGCCCGGCGCGGGTAGCCAACAGGTGTCGGCCGGAAGCACGAGGGTGGCGACTTGGCCCGGAGCCGACATGGCAGCAGCGACGGCCTCCGCAGCATCTAAGGCGACGGCGTCGGGCGACATCGAGCGCCGGAACCAGCCGGGCGCGCCCTTGGCGATCGAGTCGATGTCGCTCTCCAGCGGCGCGTCGTACCGCTTATGGTACGTGGCGTGGTCCCCGATGATGTTCACCATCGGCGTGCGGGCTCGTGAGGCGTTGTGCAGGTTGGCCAGGCCGTTGCCGAGGCCTGGGCCGAGATGGAGGAGGGTGCCGGCCGGCTTCCCGGCCATCCGCGCGTATCCGTCAGCGGCGCCGGTCACCACTCCCTCGAACAGCCCAAGGATGCCCCGCATCTCCGGCACATCGTCGAGGGCGGCGACGAAGTGCATCTCGGACGTGCCCGGGTTGGTGAAGCAGACGTCGACACCGGAGTCGACGAGGGTACGAATCAACGCCTGGGCGCCGTTTGGCTGATCGCTCATGGCCCGATCTTGGTTGGCGCCCGCCGTCGCGGCAAACAGGCCGCGACGAAGTCGTTGAGCCGAAGCCCTGTCGGGAAGTACCGTCCCCGCGATTCCCGCACCCAACATCGTGATGGTCATGGCTGACCAGCTGGCGCCGCATTTCACGGGTACGTATGGCCACCCGCTCGTGCGGACGCCCGATCTCGACGCGCTCGCGGCCCGAGGGGCCCGATTCGACAACGTCTACAGCCACTCGCCGCTCTGTGCGCCGGCTCGGTTCACGGAAGTCGTGGAGACATGGACGACCCAGATCGCCGAGGCCACGCAAGAGGCTGCAGACATCCATCCGCAGACACTGTCGGTCGCTTCTTGGGAGCCGAGCCTGGACGCGTTGCTGGTGGATCTCGAGACGGCGCGTGCTGATGGAGGGGGCTAGCGCCCGTAGCGAACCTGGACGTGACGGCGTCGGGCCGCTCGTTGGTCGTTGCGCCCCGTCCCGGAAACAGATCCTGCCTCGAACTCCGGAATGGCATCGCTGAGTTCCGAGACCGACGAGAGCGTCGCAGACGGCCATGCCTCGGCCGGGATCTCGCCTTCCACACCGTCATAGCGAATGTGGACCGTCCCTCGTGGCAGGTCGCACGGGTCCAGCCAGTTGGCGTAGCCCGGGTCGCTGAGGCTGATCACGAAGTAGGTGTAGCCGTCCGGGGCGATCAGCGACTGCGCGCCGGACAGACTCGAGGTCGCGTTGCCGTACGGCAGCGAGGCGAACCAGAGATCCGAGAGCTGGATGCCGCGGTAGTCGGCGGTCGTCGGTGGTATCCGAATCACCAGCGCGTCGTCCGCTCCGAGATCGAAGTGCCCAAGCGAGATCCAACGGCCTACGACGCCGGCTCGATCACCGGGCGACATGACGGGCGGCATCGTGTTGACCTCCATGAAGCCGAGCACGCCCCGCTCCACGAGCGCAGGCCAACACTCGGTGGAGTGGAACGTGTTGTCGCCGGCCAGGCGCAAGCGTTCTGCCATCGTCGCGGCGGTCTCGCTCCCCTTGCGATGGCCCTCGTAGCCCACGCGGTCGATGTAGACGACACCCGGGTCGTCTTCGTTCCAGTCGTCGTAGATCTGCCGAACCTGGATGATCGCCGCATCCGCCGGGTTGACGAGTGTCGACCGGCCGGCCACGCCCGGACCGAGTTCGATCGAGAACGAGCCGTCATGGGCGAAGTCGACCTGCTGGTGCGGTAGGTAGCCCACGCCGACGTTCTTTCCGCCGTACGGCTCTTCGCTGTACAGCTGAATCTCGAGCCGGTGCGCCGATCCGAGCCGCCCCCACACGCGGTACGCCTCTCCTCCGCGCAGCTTGCCCAGCAGGTAGCGCTGGTCAGGGTTGTCGCCGCCTTCTCGAATGCGGTCGTCGAGTACCCGGAAGTGCGGATGGTCGGGGTCCTGCAGTACCTCCTGCTCCAGCGACTTCAGCATCATCCGCGCCAGGTGTTCGTAGCCGCGCGCTCGAGCGCGGTCGCCCTCGTAGGCCTGCATGCCACGCACAGCAGTTTCGGCGTCGCGAAGCCTTTCGATGAAGTGGTCGAAGGCCTGGCCCAGTTCGTCTCGTTCGCTCATGGCGCTTATTGTGCCAGCCGGATCTCTTAGGCGAGAAGCGACTGCTCGAACGGAAACTGGCTGAGCAGCTCCGTTCCGGTCTCTGTCACGAGGATCTGCTGCTCGAGCTTGACGCCCTCGCGACCGGCGTCTGCGCCGATGTAGCTCTCGACGCACAGCGTCATGCCGGGCTGGATCACGCCGTCGTACCCGGCGTCCACGAAGTCGGCGTGGTGGTAGAGGTACGGGTACTCCCCCGTCATTCCGCAACCATGAGCCGACAAGTAGTAGCGATTGCGTCGATGGCGGTCGGGAATGTCCCACGCTCGCTCGCTGTACTGCCGAAAAGTCAGCCCCGGCTCGATGACGGCGAGGTTGTGGTGCAACTGCCGTGCGCGAGCGCGTACAGCCTGCGTTGCTCAACCGATGGCGCGTCGGGCCCGGCGTGGAAAGTGCAGCTGAAGTCGGCGTAGTAGCCGTGGCACCCGACGACGTCCGTGTCGAGAGCGATGACCTCATTCGGCTCGATCACGCGATGGGACGACTCCTGGAACCACGGGTTCGAGCGCGGTCCCGCGTTGAGCAGCCGCGTTTCGCAGTAGTCGCCGTTTCCGGCGATCACCTCGTGGTGCAGCACTGCCCACAGCTCGTTCTCCGTCTGCCCAGGGCGAATGGCGTCGCGGAGAGCGCTGACCGCTCGTTCTGTCAGCGCGAGCGACGCGCTAATGCACGCGACCTCGCCTGAGGACTTGATGGCCCTCACCATCTCGATGGGCTCCTGGGCGTCCACGACCTGGTGGCCTGCCGCCGCCATCCCGTTCGCGACGCCGGCGTTCATGCGCTCGAATCCGGCGACGTGGCTACCCGCGCCGAGTTCATCCCGCAACGTGTCGCTCATCTCCTGCACCCACGTCTGCTCGCGTTCGACGATGCGGGCTCCGGCCGCGACGAAACTCGACGTCGATGCCTCCCGTACCTCGTCAACGGTGTCGAAACCGTCGGCCAGGTGTTCGCACCCGGTGAACTCGTAGAGAATCGACCGGCCCGCGATCAGGAGGAGATACCGGCTCGGAGCGTTTCGAGAGGTGAAGACCTGCGTGTTGCGCGTGCCGGTCGCATAGCGGATGTTCACGGCGTCGCACAGGATCAGCGCGCCGATCCCCCGTGCTTCCATCTCCGCTCTGATGCGATCCAGCCGGTAGCGCCGAACGGCGCCGAGGTCGATTCCTTAGCTCTCAGGAGCGCCGTCGAGCAGGTCTGGCCAGGAGCGATCCGGGTGCCAGTCGAGACTGCCAATCAGTCGGGCTCTTCCGTCATCGCGTCCTGGGCAAACCGATCGACCAGAGCGGCGAGCGTCTCCTCACAGTTCGCGGCGTCGGCGGGTGGCGCAGGCAGCGTGACCGGGCCGTGCTCGCGGCTCGGGAGCAGAATCGTGGCGTGGCCGGGGCACGTCGTTTCACCGCGCTGGTTCTCGCCCCAGATCTGCAGGTCGATCGCCGGGCCATGTTCGCCCACGTACTTCCGGGTGACCGTGCCGCTCATCGTGTGCGTATCGCCCACGTAGTTGAACTTCCTGAACTCGACATCGAGCGCGCAAAGCCAGGCCTCGTCCCCCATCCAGTCGGTGCAGAGATGGATCAGCCAGCACTCGCGCATGCGTCCGTAGTCGTAGATGGCGGGGGCTCCGGCCCGCCGTGCCCACTCCGGATCCCAGTGGACCCGCTGGTGCACATCCGGGACGTTGAGGTCATCGGGCCGGAAGAACCCGGGCACTCGGCGCCGTTGCTGCTGTGCGAGATCGAGCGCCTTGACCCCGTAGAGACCCATCCCCATGCCGGTGTGCCAGACGATCAGATCGGTCACCCGCATCGGGCCCTTCACCAGCGGACCGACTGTCTGGCCCTCCTCCACGTCCTCCCACCAGCGCGTCGTGGCGCCACGACGACGATCCCGCTGCGCGAGTACCGCTTCTGTGATCTCGGCGATCTCCGAGTCGGTATAGGGCTCGATCTCGACCTCGGTTCGCTCCTCCCCGTCCTGCTTCTTCTCGACCCTCCCGCGATCGGTGCGGATCATCAGGCGGTACTGCGCGGACAGGACATGGTCCTGCGCGGCGAACACCTCGGCGGTCCACTCGTGGACGGTTCGCTCGGCGAACTCGCTCGACTTGTCGTGGACGCCGACCAACGCGTTGCGTCGGCTGATCGCTTGGTGCGGGCGGACCGGTGCCCACCACTCCCGGTAGCTGCCCGAGTAGTAGGCATGGGCACCCTTGAGGGGATCTCCCTTCAAGAGGGCCTTCGTCTCGGGATCGAGGCGCTCGACCTCGTTCGCGCCGATCAGCGTGTCCCCACCGTTGATCGCGGGCGGCCCGATCGGCCCACCCCAGATCGACGCCTCGGCGTAGGCCGGATCACACCAGAGCGGGTTGTCGTCGCCGTACGCCTCCGCGACCTGACGAAACGAGTCCGTGCCCGGAGCCCGATACCACGGCGGCTGCGGGTGCGGCTGCGTCACCCCGAGGCGAGATCGGAGACGGGCGATGCGTTCGTCCGTGATCGCGTGCTCGTCAGCCATGTACTCGACCCGTGGCCATCGACATCCCTCTCCCCTCTCGGAGCCCCAGACTCCAGCGCATACACTCCCTGACCAGAGCGACGACTGCAACGACGCTCTCTGACTGAGGAGCAGGGTGGACCTGGCCGCACGATTGCCGATCACGCGGGACACGTCCGGCGGCGATCTTGTGTCCGCGGTCGACGCCTGGGTAGAGGCGAACGTTCCGCGGGCGTGGCGCGACGCGTCGGCCGGGGGCCGTCAGGCGATCCGGGCAGTACGGAGCCGGGGCGAGTACGCGGAATGGTATCCGACCTTCGCCGCATCTGGCCTTGCCGTCGCGACCTGGCCCGGCGCCTACGGAGGTCTCGACCTCACCCCCGCCCAGGCCCGCCTCGCTGAGGGACGTCTGTCCCCGTACAATCTCGGGCGGCTCAACCCGCTCGGGTTGCACAACATGGCACCGGCGCTGTTCGCCCATGGCACCGAAGAGCAGCGGCTGCGCTTCTTCCCGCCGATGGTCGCCAACGAGGAGCGCTGGTGCCAGCTCTTCAGCGAGCCCGGGGCGGGCTCCGACCTGGCCTCGCTGGCGATGCGAGCCGAGCGCGACGGTGATGAGTGGGTGCTGACGGGCCAGAAGGTTTGGAGCACGTGGGCCCACCACTCCGAGTTCGGGATCTGCCTCGCGCGAACCGACCCGAGCGCACCGAAACGCCAGGGCATCGGCTACTTCCTGGTGAAGCTTCGGAGCGCCGGAGTGGAGGTGCGAGAGCTGCGCCACATGGGTGGCGTGGTCGACTTCAACGAAGTCTGGTTCGACGACGTTCGGGTCCCGGACTTCCATCGCGTCGGCGATCCAGCGGACGGCTGGCGGGTCGCCGCGTCCACCCTCGCCGGCGAACGGCAGATGGTGGCCGGCTCCGGCTCCGGCGGTGTCGACCGCATCGGCGGCAGTGGCATCGACCGTCTCATCGAGTCCGCCCGCGGCACCGACCTGGCCGCGACGATCCGGGATCGCCTCATCTCTCTCTGCACCGAGGAGCGAATCAGGGGCTGGACCAACGAGCGGATGCGGGCGACGGTGAAGGCCGGGGGAACCCCGGGGCCCGCCGCTTCCATCGGCAAGGTCCACCAGGGCGCCCTGAACCAGAAGATCCAGATGCTCGCCACCGATCTCCTCGGTCCGGCGGCCATGGCCTTCGAGTCGGCGGAGACCTGGGCGGCGTCGCTGCCCTACGAGGTGACAGGAATGATTCGCAGCCGGGCCAACTCGATCGAGGGCGGCACCACGGAAGTGAACAAGAACGTGATCGGTGAGAAGGTGCTCGGGCTGGCCCGGGAGCCCGACCCGTACCACGGCGTGAACTGGGAGGACACCCCGCGATGAGCTACGAACACCTGGCCGTCGAACGCCACGGTCCGGTCGGCTGGCTGATCAACGATCGCCCTGATCTCCGAAATGCGATGAACTCGGCGATGAGAGACGAGTTCGCCGACGCGTGGACCGAACTGAACGAAGATCCGGCCGTCCGCGTGATCGTCCACACGGGAAACGGGCGCGACTTCCAGACCGGCGTCGACGTCACGGAGATCGCCGGCGACGGCGTGGGCTTCGAGCGCTACCGCGAGTCGATGGAAGACTTCGACGTTCACTTCACCTCATGGCATCAGGACGTATGGAAGCCGGTCATCACCGCGGTGAACGGCATCTGCTGTGGCGGGGGTTTCCACTGGGTCGCCGATGCCGACATCGTGATCGCCGCGTCGGACGCGCAGTTCTTCGACCCGCATGTATCCGTCGGCCAGGTGGTCGCGATCGAGGCCATCGGCTTGATGAAGAAGATGCCCGTCGAAGCGGTCATGCGCATGGCATTCATCGGCAAATACGAGCGGATGGGGCCAGAGCGGGCCTACGAGCTCGGCATGATCTCTGAGATCGTGGATCCACCTGAGCAGCTCCGGGAGCGCGCTCAGGAGATCGGCGAGACGATCGCCAAGAACTCGCCCGCGGCGATGGCTGCCACGAAGAAGGCGCTCTGGGGCGCGCTCGAGGCTGGCCTGACCGACGCTTGCAAGGAGGGGGCGAAACATCTCGTCTCGATGTGGGGCCACCCCGACCAGACCGAGGGGCCGGCAGCGTTCGCGGAGAAGCGGGACCCCGACTGGGAGACCATCTAGGCGATGTCGCTTGCCGATCTGCTCCTTGATCATCCCTGCGCGGATGACGATCCGCTCGTCTTCAGCATCAGCGAATCATTGACCAAGTCCGAAGTCGTGGATCGGGCTCGTGCCCTCAGCGTTGAACTCAACCGCTACCAGGGGGGCCACAAGCCGGTTGCCGTCGCGGCCGAGGGCCTCGACGCGATAATTGCAATGTTCGCGTGCTGGCTCCTCGAGGCCGTGTTCGTCCCAGTCAATCCGCGCCAGCCTGAGGAGTCGGTTCGAGATGCGGCTCGTCGCGCTCAGGCCGCTTCGATCATCTGGGGACGCCGGGTCGAGCCCAGGCGGCCTGACACCATCTACGAGCCGGGAGTCGCGTTTGTGTTGTGGACGTCGGGCACGACCGGCGAACCGAAACCCGTGCTTCACACCCACGATGCCTATCTGGAGCTGATCGATCGCGTCCTTGGGTCACTGCGCGCGGCACCCGCCGAGCCGGCCAAGCCACCGTCGCCGAATCTGATACCCGTTTCGCTGGCACTGAACGCCGGCATCTACAACGCGCTATTCGGGCTTCGAGCCGGAGCGCCACTGGTGCTGATGGACCGTTTCACAACGGCAGATTTCGCATCACTCGTCGAGCGTCATCAGGTTCGCTCGACCGTTCTTCCCCCCGCCGCCATTGCGATGCTCAACGAGGACCCCGCGATCGAGTCGCTGGCTCCTCTTCGATACGTGCGGTCGATCACCGCTCCCCTGTCGCCGTTCCATGCCCGACGGTTCACCGAACGCTTCGGTTCGTTCGTCCTCAACGGCTACGGCCAAGCGGAGATCGGCGAGGTAATCGGCTGGACGGCGGCGGATGCACAGGCGCATCCCGACAGAATCGGCGCAGTGGGTCGCGCCCATGCGGGAGTGGACATCCGAGTCGACGAGCCGGACGAGAACCACGTCGGCGAGTTGCTGGTGCGTCCGCCGAACAAGGCGATTGGCCTGGCGGATGATCGCGTCACGACCGACGGCTATGTGCGCACGGGCGACCTCGCCCGCATCGACGACGCCGGATTCGTGTGGGTGGAGGGTCGCATCGGCGACCTCATCAACCGCGGCGGCAACAAGTTGTTCCCAGACGAGGTCGAGGAGATCCTCCTGTCCGTGCCAGGAATCGAGGAAGCCGCTGTCGTCGGCGCTCCCGACGACCGGCTCGGTGAGGTCCCCGTGGCGTTCGTCGTCGGTGCGCCCGCAGCGGACCTTGATGCAATCTGCCGCGAATACCTCGCTCCCTACAAGGTCCCGGTTCGCTTCGAAAGGCTCGAAGCGCTCCCCCGCAACGCTGCAGGCAAACTGCTCAGGCGGGAGTTGCGCAATGGGTGACTACGAGACGTTGGAACTGATCCTCGAGGGACCGGTCGCGTGGCTCATATTCGACCGCGCCGGCGACGGCAACGCGATCGACGCCCGCATGTTCGTCGAGCTTGAAGACGCCTGGGGCCGTCTGGAGATTGACGAGGACGTGCGAGTCATCGTCAACACTGGAAACGGTCGCTCCTTTCAGACCGGGCTCGACGTCCGTCAGCTCGCGAGCAACCCCGAGGCGCTACGCGCCAGCTCCCGCCAGACTCGCGACTTCCAGCTCCGGATGACCGGCTGGCACTGCGGTGTGACAAAGCCGATCATTGCGGCCGTCAACGGCACCTGCGCGGGCGGCGGCCTGCATTTCGTCGCCGACGCCGACGTGGTGATAGCGGCCGACACCGCATCCTTCGTGGACCCGCACGTGTCCGTCGGGCAAGTCTCCGCCTTCGAGACGATCGGTCTCCTCAAGAAGGCGCCGATGGGAGTAGTCGCGCGCATGGCGCTCATGGGCCGCCATGAGCGCGTCGACGCCGACCGAGCGAGGCAGTTGGGCATCGTGTCGGAGGTCGTTCCGGCCGACCGCTTGCGTGCTCGAGCTGGCGAACTCGCTGCGACCATCGCCCAGCAGGACCCCGGCACGCTCCGTGCCTTGAAGCAGTCACTCTGGAATGCACTCGAGGTGCAATGACCGACCAGCCGAATCCGCAGGCCTATATCCACGAGTTCATCGACATCCGAGGAACCAACCGGGCCAACTATATGCACCACATGGCCGCGAACTGGAGCCCGGGGGCGCAGGAGGATCGCGATCAACTGCTCTTCGGCATGTGGGCCGTGCTCGGCAGCACGGGCGCGTGGCCGCAGGTGTGCAACATCTGGGAGGAGCCGGGCCTCGACGGCCTGGCCCGCTCCTTCGACAACGAAGCCAGCGGACCCGGACTGCAGGATCCGAAGCTCGAGCGTTGGTGGACGAAGGCGTCGGAGTTCCGTCGCGGCGGCGTTGACAGAATCCTGCTCCCGGCGCCCTGGATGCCGACGATCTCGCAGTCGCTCACGTCGGGCGTTCGATCGAAGGTCTGTGCCCACGAGATCCTCAGGTGTACCCCGGGCTCGGCGTCCACCCTTCTGGATCTCGCCCGGGAAGCTGCAGTCCCCGCCTACAAACGATTCGGGTGGCTGCTGGTGGGCGCCTGGACGACCGCTATGCGAGACGACGATGAAGTGATCCTCCTCTGGAGCCTGCCCGACTGGCAGGCATGGGCAGATGCCGAGAACGTCCAGCGAACCGACCCGGGGGTGCTTACGTGGCGAGCCGCCGCCCGCGAAACCACGACCGACTGGAACCGCATCCTCCTGGCGGCGGCACCCCTGTGCCCCTTCCGTACCGGGCGGCAGCCCAACAGAGACGATCAGGTCGACTGGGAGGACTGACGCCGCTCAGGCGCGCATCAGGCCGCCGCCGTCGGCCATGAGCGACTGGCCCGTGACGTACTGGCTGGCATCACTGAGAAGGAAGGCAACCACCGGAGCGATGTCGTGCTCAGCGTCGCCATCTCGCCCGAGCGGGTGATCTTCGTACATCGCCGCGAACGCCGCTTCGCGGTCCGGGTCCGAACCGGCCGGCGGTAGTCGATGTTGGCCAGAGGCCGGGAGGACGCAGTTGACCGTCACTCCATTGCGGCCCCATTCCCGCGCGGCGGTCCGTGTGAGGGACCGAATCGCCTCGTTGCTTGCCGCATACGGGCCGTACCCGGGCGCGCCCGTCAGGCCCATCGCGGTTCCCATCGTCACAATTCGACCGCGTTTCGCCGCGGTGAAGTGCGGCAGCGCCGCCTGCATGAGCCAGAGCGTGGCCTTCGGCCCTGTGTTCAGGAGCAGGTCCATATCGGATTCGGTCACGTCTTCGAGCGGGGTGACGGGTCGGAACGACTGGGCGTTGGCAACGATGCCGTCGAGACGACCGAACTCGCCCACTGCGGCGGCGACGATCCGGCCGTTCGTAGCTACGTCCGCCACGTCTCCCTGAAACGCGAGGTGGGCGATTCCGAGATCAGCCAGCTCCGCCGCGGCGGCGTCCAGGCGATCCTGCTTGCGGCCGGTGACGACGACACGGGTGCCGAGCTTGCCGATGTGATGGGCGATGCCGCGGCCGATGCCGCGCGTGGCCCCGGTGACCACGACGACATGGCCGTCCAGGTCGGTCGGGGCCGTCGAGTCCACCTCAGAGGACCGCCTGCGCGCCGCCGTCGACCGGCAGCGTCACGCCACTGACGAAGGACGCGTCGTCGGATGCGAGAAATGCGGCAGCCGCCGCAATCTCTTCCGACTTCCCGAGGCGGCCCATCACCTTGTTCCTCGCATAGCCCTCGACCCCGCCCGGCAACGTCTCCAACCAGGAGAGGAGCCCCGGAGACTCGATCGGCCCGGGCGAGATCGCGCACGCCCGAATGCCCTTCTTGCCGTACTCGAGGGTCAGCGTCTTCACCAGCGACTGCACGCCGGCCTTCGCCATGCCGTATGCCGAGAGGCCCTCCACGGCATTGAAGCCGGCGCCGGACGACGTCACGAGGAAGACGCCCTTGCCTGCTTCGAGGAAGACCGGGATCGAGGCGCGGGCACCGTGCCAGACAGCATCGACATTGAGGGAGCGGACCCGCTCGTAGTCGCCGTCCTGCATCTCCTCGAACGCGGTCGGAAACGCTCCGCCCGCGTTCGCATGGAACACATCCAGACGGCCGAAGGAGCCAAGCGTTCGCTCCACGATTTCTGCCGACGCCTGCTCATCGACGAGATCAGCGACCACTGTCTCGATCGGGCCGTCGACGGACTCGGCCAAGTCCTCCAGTGAGGTGGCGTCCTTGTCTGCCGCAACAACGCTGGCTCCCTCATCGAGGAATCGCTCGACGCAGGAACGACCGATGCCGGCGCCGGCGCCGGTGATCGCGATGACCTTTCCTTCGAGACGTCCTGCCATGGCGGGTGACCCTACTGACTTGCGGTCGGGCCAGAGAGGAATCGGGCTCGGTAGCGCTCGAAAGCCGGCCCGGCGTCGTCAGGCGTGAGTCCGTAGTCCGCCAGCTCGTAGCGGTGAGCGCCCGCTCCGTCCTCTCGATCGCCGGCAATCTCTGTCGCCGCGGCCGACCGTGTCGCGTCCGTGAACGGCACGGCGAGCGCCTGGTGGACCTGCTCGAGAACGCTCATGCCGTCGGCGACGATGTCGGCGTGGGCGACATGGGCGGTTCGTTCGGGCGCGAGAAGGCCGTCGTCGACGTGATCCACGAGCGCGTCGAGAGACCCTGCGTAGAGGGCTGTGTGGTAGCGGCCGATCCCGCTCTGGTCTACGTCGTCCGAAAAGGCTCCGCGCATTGTGGCGATGAGACTCGAGACCGACGCCAGCACGCCGGCGGGATCGCGATGTGTCACGACGAAGGCGGCGTCGGGATATGTGGCGACGAGCTCGCGAATGCCTTGCAGATGCGCCGGTGACTTGAAGATCCACCGGCGACTCGGCATACGTCGTTGGAGTATCCGCACGACCGATCGATGCATCTCATAGGCCGGCCCGAGATCTGCGCTCGAGAGCCACTCGACGTACTCCGGCAGGTCGTAGCGGCTGATGAACTCCTCCGAACGGAAGGTGAACGACATCGCTGACAGACACTCTTTAGGCATGCGGGCCGAGTAGATGTGGATCTTGCGCAAGCCCGTGCTGACGCGCTGCGGGAACGTCAGTTCCTCCGCGGCAACCTCGATGCGCGGGTCAGTCGCGAAGCTCTCGGCTTCGGGTGGCGGTACCGGCGCAAGGAACTCCCAGGCTTCAGGCGCACGCAGCGCCGGGTTGGTGACCAGAAGTCGATGCATCGCGGTGGTTCCGGTCCGGGGCGCGCCGACGACGAAGATCGGCGCCTCGATCGCCTCTTGATCGACCCCCGGATCAGCCCGTCGATAGGCATCGATCTCGAGGTGACCGTCGAGCAGCCGCCGTATGTAGCGCTGCGTTGCCCACCGGCCGACCGCAGTGAGGTTGGCAGTCGCTTCCAGGCCACGACAGATGATCGAAAGCGGCTCGACGATCGACGGGTCGAGCAAACCGTCGCCATCGTGGCGAGCGATAGCAGCATCTACGAGGGCGTTTGCATCGAACGGTTCCGGATCAGGTTCGACCGTCGAGAGGTTGACGAGCTCGGTCACGCGCGAAACCGGGAGCGAAGGTGCGCCTGCCGAGACGCAAGTTCCTCCGCGCGCTCCGCTGCCGTGACCGGTCGACCGTTCGCGCCCAGGGCTGCGCCCACGTCCGTGACAGCAACGACGTTCGTCGAGATGCTCGGCCGGGTCTCGCTGTGCGGCCAGAACCAGCGCAGCGTGCACAGACCCGTCTGGCGGCCGGTGGTGTCGAGCCAATTGCCGACGCCGGCGTCTTGCGCTGCCACGACGAAGCGGACCCGACCATCCGTCGACACCGCGGACTGACGGTGATTACGGCTCGTGATCGCCCCGTACCAGTCGACGAGTTCGAAGGTGCTCATCATGTAGAGCGTCGCCGACCAGTAGCGGGCGTCAGGCACGTCGGTCTCGATGATGAGGGCTTCGTCTTCGGCCAGGTCCCAGAAGCAAAACTCGTACCGCGCTGCCGCGAGGCCCTTGGCCGGAGCGACGGTGGACGACTCGTACGTGTTGTCGATCCGGTCCGACCGGTTCTCGACCATGTAGGTGTGCCAGTACTCGAGGGAGTCCGTCATCACCGCCAGGGCTTCGGTCAATCGATCCCCGAGCGGAGGGTTGACGGCAGCCGGCTCGGGATCCAAGCACTCGATCGTGAAGAACGCGGGCTCCTCGGTCGTCCAGTCGAAGTAGTACTCGCGAATGGACGCCATGATGGCGCCGTCCGGAATCGGTATGGCCCCGGGGGCGTCGCCACCGAGCAAGATCTCGAACTCTTCTCCCGGTCCGATCTTCAGATCAGTGGCGCTGCACTGCTCCAGCGTTCCCCAGACGGGTTGGTGCATGAAGCCGGCCCGGATGGCGAGGAGAAACTCGTCGCAACTGTGCATGTCGCCACGGATGGCGTACCGACGCCCGGGCTCGATACGCGCGTGGCGATAGACGTTGTCGGCGTTCGGTCCGCCCCACTGGCTGACGAGGTCATTGTGGCGGTGGAAGAACGGTCGACTTGGGTCCGCGTGCAACGTCTCCCAGTTCAGCCACACCGTGGCCTGATCCACCAGATGCTCGAATATCTCCGCTGCCGCGGTCTCGTCGGTCCGGGCGGCGAGTTGGAGTCCGATGTCACGCAGCTGCGCGCATGCCGCCTCCCACGCCTCTAGTTCGGCGCTCACGCGTCGACCTCCTGGAAGAAGCTCACGAGGCTTTCGCTCACCGCCCCGGGGTTCTCCTGCTGTACCCAATGCCCGGGGCCGGGAATCAGTGTGACGCGGCGGAGGTCCGCCATCGTCTCGTTCATCGACTCTTCTAGATCGTCAGCAGTGCGCCCCATGATCACGACGTCCTGGTCGCCGGCCAGGAACATAGCCGGCATCGGAACCTTCACGCTGGCCACCGCCTCGGTCAGCTCCCAATTGCGATCGAAGTTTCGGTAATAGTTGATGCCGCCACGGAAACCCGACTTCTCGAGCATCGCCACCATTTCGTCGAACTCAGCGGCGGAGAGCCAGTCGGGCGGCTCGATCGGTGCCCCGAGACGGCCGATCCACCCTCCGGCGCGACGATGAGGTTCGGAGATCTCCGGATCGTGCCGTGCAGCATCCGGCGACAGGAAGAACCGGCTGAGGACACCTCGAACGTCGCTGTCGTACTCTGCCTCGGCGATTCCGTCCGGCTCGTTGTGGTACAGGATGTAGAAGAAGCTGTCGCCGAACAGTTCTCGGAATATCGAGAGAGGCGGGACCGCCGACCGCGGCGTGAGTGGCACGCTCATCAGCGTCAGGCTCGCAAGCTTCTCCGGATGAAACATCGCGGCGCCTGCAGCCGCCATCGAGCCCCAGTCGTGGCCCACGAGATGGCCGCGTCCGTCGCCCAGAGCGTCGATCGCTCCGGCGATGTCGCGAGCGAGATGCGCTATGTCGTATGCCTCGACCGCCTCTGGCGCGTCCGTCTCGCCGTAGCCCCGCATCTGGAGAGCGACGGCGTGGTAGCCCTCGTCGGCGAGCGCCAACATCTGATGACGCCACGAAAGCCAGGAGTCCGGCCAACCATGGGCGAGTACCACGAGCGGACCCTCACCGATCTCGGCGATCTTCATGCGAATACCGTTCGTCTCGATGAAGCGAAATTCGACGCCGGGGACGAGTTCGGTCATTGCACGACCCTAGGACGGCGGGCACTAGACAGGTATCTCGGAGGGAAGCCATGAGGATCTCGGTGTCGGTCGGGAGTGCGTACTACGACGGGGAGAACTGGGCGGACCTGGTCGACTACGTGAAGGCCGCCGACCGGCTTGGCGTCGATGCCGTGTGGTCGGCCGAGGCCTGGGGCATGGATGCCGACCGGCTCGACCAACTTGGGCGCCTCATGGATCTCCTGAACGCGGTGAACAGCGAGGTCGCGGACAATGGATGAGCGGGCGCGGCTGATCGAACGGCGAGACCGCGCATTCGGGACCGGCGCCGCGCTCTTCTACGAAGAACCGCTCGCTCTGGATCGGGGCGACGGCGTCTGGCTCTTCGACGTCGACGGCACCCGCTACCTCGACCTCTACAACAACGTCCCGTGCGTCGGCCACGCCAACGAGCGGGTAGCCGCCGCGATCGCCGACCAAGCCCGCACGCTCAACGTCCACAACCGCTACCTGCACGATGGCGCGGTGGACTACGCCGAACGGCTTCTCGCCCTCCACCACGATGGGATCGAGTCGCTCGTCATGGCGTGCAGCGGCACCGAGGCAGTGGAGTTGGCCGTCCGTATGGCGCAGACCGCCACCGGTCGCCGCGGCATGGTCTGCACCGATGCGACCTACCACGGCAACTCCACCCAGGTGGGAGCGATGACGCGACTCGCCACGGGTTCTTCCCGAAACGGCGCGTGGTCGATTGCGACGCCCCAGCTGTACCGACCGATCGAGTCTGGGCGCAGCGAGGAGGAGCTGTGCGAGCTCCATCTCGAACAGCTCTCAGGCACGCTTCGCCGCGTGGCCGACAGCGACGACGGAATCGCCGGGATGATCCTGTGTTCGATCTTCGCCAACGAAGGCCTGCCTGTCGTGCCGGCGGACTTCTTCAACCGGGCGACAGCGCTCGTGCGGGAAGCAGGCGGAGTCGTGATCGCTGACGAGGTACAGGCCGGGTTCGGACGCACAGGCCGGTGGTGGGGGTACGAGACGAGCGGATTCGAGCCCGACATCGTCGTCATGGGTAAACCGATGGGCAACGGCATGCCGGTGTCGGCCGCGGCTGCGTCCCATCAGATCGTGTCCGGCTTCCGCACGAGCCAGGGCTACTTCAACACGTTCGCGTCGTCGCCGCTCCAGGCCGCGGCCGCCTCGGCCGTGCTCGACGAGATCATCGACCGTGAGTTGGTGGCGCAGGCCGGCGTCGTCGGCGAGCAGCTCCGGCAACGGCTGCTCCGCCTTCAGACCGTCGATCCCCGCATGGGCGATGTCCGCGGCCATGGGCTGTTCCTCGGGGTCGAGTGGGTCCGGCCAGGCACCAACACCCCGGATGTGCCAGGCGCGACGCGAATGGTCGAGGCGCTCAAGGCCAGAGGAATGCTGATCGGCGCGGCCGGCCAGCACAGAAACGTCCTGAAGTTTCGGCCACCGCTCGTGTTCGATTCTGCGCACGCGGACCTGTTCCTCGAGGCCTTCGAGGCAGCGCTCACCGATGTCGTCGACTGACGAGGTCCTCCGCGCCGCAGCGGAGGCGCTCTCCCACTGGCGAGACGACGTGGTCGGCGTCGAACTGCTCTCCGCGACCGAGAACCTCGTCTGCGGCGCCCGTACCGGCGACGGCGATCGACTTGTCGTCCGACTTCATCGTCCTGGTTACACGTCGCTCACGGAGCTGCGCTCGGAGGTCGTCTGGGTGGATGCGCTCGCAGGTTCTGGCCTCGCCGTGCCGGTTCCGCTGGCGCTGCCAGCCGGCGACCATCACGTCGAGGTGGGCGTCGGGGCTGAGCGTCGGTTCGCCAGCGTGGTCAGCTGGGTCGCCGGGCGCCCGCTGGCGGAGTCGCTGGACGACGCCACGGACTCGAACATTGCCGGCTGGTATCGCAGTCTCGGCGAGGCGGCTGCCCACATCCGACGCCACGCCACCGAATGGACGCCACCATCCTGGTTCGACCGACGCCACTGGAACGCCGACGGCTTGATGGGTGACTCGCCCCACTGGGGTCCGTTCTGGGAGAGCCCCGTACTCGATGACCGCCAGCGCCGGCTCTTTGCTGCGGCGCGTGACTCACTCCATTGCGACCTGAGCGAACTGGCGAGCGACCCTGCCCGTTATGGGCTGATCCACGCTGATCTCCACATCGGCAATGTGATGCTCCACGAGTCCGAGCTGACCGTGCTCGATTTCGATGATGCGGGCTATGGGTTTCACGGCCACGAGCTGGCCGTCGCGGTGCGACCACTCTTCGGTACTGCCTGGTTCGATACCGCTCGGCAGGCGATGGCTCACGGCTATCGCAATGCGGTCGACGGCGCGGAGGAGGACATTGCCCTCATCGACACGTTCATCGTCGTTCGTCAGCTCATGAACATCGGCTGGCTCGACGCCCGCCCCGATCCGAGGATGCCCGCCCGTCGAGCCGAGTCCATCGCCGTCGCAGAGACCTCCGCGCAGCGCTTCCTCGATACCGCCGGCAAAGAAAAGACCTAGAGGCAGAGCAGGGAGACCATCGGACGCTCCTTCCACGTAGCCGGCAAGTCGCCCGAGCTTGTCGAGCACCAGCGCCTCCATGAGCGTGAACACCGGCGCAGCCTCGTACGTCGCTCCGGTCGTATTGAGCGCCGCCCCGAGCTAGTCCACGACAACAGCCACTGGATCTGGCCCCGCGAAGTTCTGATTCACGAACCGGGGGTGGCTGGTGTGGACCGAGTACTCGATCAGCTGCTCCACCGCCGCCAGTAGGCCGTCGACGCCGTGGGCACTCTCACTCGAGCCGAGGGACAAGCCGACGCTCTCGTCGACGATCCCGGTGAGCTCCTCGGGCGAAGCCAGGGCGACAACCCGCTCCTCCTCTCGCTGCGGGTCGAGAAGGTACGCCTTCACTCGCTCGATGATCCCGTCGATCACCGAGCGGGGCATCAACTCGTCGCATCGATCGCGCCTGCCACGGCGAGACAGCGGCGGGCTTGATCCACGTGAAGGTTCTCGATCATGCGTCCGTCGACCGTGATCACGCCACGTCCTTCCGCCTCTGCCTCCTCGAACGCGGCGATCACCCGATGGGCGTGTTCGATCTCATCGGGACTGGGCGCCCAGGCTTCGTTTGTGGGCGAGACCTGCGACGGATGAATCAGGGTCTTGCCATCGAAGCCCATCTCGTAACCCTGGCGACATTCGGCCTCGAATCCGTCGGCGTCGGCGATGTCGTTGAAGACACCGTCCACAATCACGACGCCCTCAGCCCGAGCCGCCAACACCGCGCTAGCGAGGTGCGGCACGAGCGAGTGTCGACCGGGGACCTGTGTGGCGCGCAGCTCCTTCGCCAGGTCGTTTGTGCCCATGACCATCACCGAGACCCGATCGAACGCCGCGATCTCACGAGCAGCGAAGATTGCGTCGGGCGTCTCGATCATCGGCCAGATCGACGTGTGGTCAGGCGCTCCCCCGGCCTCCATCGCCGATGCGATCTCACCGAGATGTGCGGCGCCGGTGACTTTGGGAATCACGATCCCCGCGGGACCAGCAGCCGCGGCCGCAGCGATGTCTGCCGCGCCCCATGGCGTGTCGAGGCCGTTGCAGCGGATGGTGATCTCGCGGTTGCCATAGTCGCCGGAGGTCGCGGCGGCGACGGCCTGGTCGCGAGCCGTCTCCTTCGCGTCAGGTGCCACGGCATCTTCGAGGTCGAAGATCAGGGCATCGGCGGGAATGTCCTTCGCCTTCTCCAACGCACGAGCGTTGGCTGCGGGCATGTATAGGACGGAGCGCCTCGGACGGAGCGTGTCGGTCATGACGAGTAGCCGTAGAGCTCGGCCAACTCCGGATCGCGCGACGCGAGACTGCGGGCGAGCGCCACGACGACGTGACATTGCTTCACGCTCGCGTCGTCCTCCATCTTCCCGTCGATCATCAGCGCGCCGGTGCCGTCGCCCATGGCGTCGATCACCTGCTGCGCATGGGCGACTTCCTCCGGGGGCGGACTGAAGACCCGCTTCGCGATCGGAATCTGGGCGGGATGGAGGCTCCACGCGCCGACGCACCCGAGCAGGTAAGCGTTGCGGAACTGGTCCTCGCAGGCAGTGGTGTCGGCGATGTCGCCGAACGGTCCGTAGAACGGCAGGATTCCGTGGGCGACGCAGGAATCGACCATGCGAGCCATCGTGTAATGCCACAGATCCTGCTGGGCCGTCGCTCGTGGAGCGTCCTCATCACTCGGATTCGGGTCGTCACGGACCAGGTAGCCGGGATGGCCGCCCCCCACTCGGGTGGTCTTCATTCCGCGATTCGCAGCGAGGTCAGCCGGGCCGAGCGAGAGACCCTGCATCCGCGGACTCGCGCCGCAGATCTCCTCGACGTTCGCCACGCCGCGAGCCGTTTCGAGAATGGCGTGAACCATCAGCGGCTTCGTCAGGCCGGCCTTGGCCTCGAGCTGCGCCAACAACCGGTCCACGAAGTGCATGTCCTCAGCGCCCTCGACCTTCGGGATCATGATGACGTCGAGCTTGTCGCCGATCTCGGTGACGAGGGTGTAGAGGTCGTCGAGGCCCCACGGCGAGTCGAGGCTGTTCGTGCGGGTCCAGAGCTGGGTGTCGCCCATGTCGACCGTCTTTCCGACGTCGACCATTCCGGCGCGCGCTGCTTCCTTCTGATCGGCCGGGACGCCGTCCTCGAGGTTGCCGAGCAGAATGTCGACGGTCGGGGCGATCTCGGGGGCCTTGGCGACCATCTTTGCGTTGGACGGCGGGAAGAAGTGGATCACCCGCGACGGCCGCACCGGGATCTCCCGCAGCGGCTCCGGCGCGCCGACCGCCAATGGCTTGAAGAAGTCCTTGGCGCTTTTCACCATCTCGTGCTCCCGTTCTCGTACCCGATCACGCGCATCACTGTAGAAGTCGAGCACCCCTCAGTGACACGTCGGTCACCTCGCTCTGCGGGCCTTGGCTCGCTCCCACTTCCGCTGCCGGCTTCGGCACGCCTTGCGACAGAAGATCTGGTTCGTCGTCCGAGCCTCGAAGAGTTCACCACAACGCCAGTACCCGCACTCTCGCAGCCGATCCTGGTCGGGCTCCTCGAAGAGGTCGTCGAAGTCGGGCTCGTCGATCTCATGAGTCCATCACAACCCGCAGTCCTGCCATAGCCTCGGCGAGATGGGCCTGACCGAACGCGACGCCGAACGGCTTGCTGTGGCGCCGATCGACCGGGCACTGACCGGCCTTGCCGTCGCCGGCGTCGCGGTTCGGGCTCGTCAAAACTTCTCGGGCCACTCGCTGTGGCTCGAGAAGCATCCGTCGCGCTCGATGTGATGGTCCGCTCCGCCGGTGACTCGTTGACCTCGGCCTCCCCCGCCGGCCAGATGGCGTCTCCCGGTTTCTGGGTGGTCGAGCACGGGGCCGCTGCGGTGTCCGACTCGGTACCCGCACTTCGGCTGTTCTCCTTCCTGGCGGGCGTCGTCCTCGTGCTTGCGGGCCTGGTCTACGCGCGTCGGCACCTCCAGTACTGGGCCGCGAAGCTCGCATTCGTCGGCGTGCTGGCCTTCTCGCCGTCGCTCATTCGCTACTCAGCGGAGTTGAAGCAGTACGGCGTCGAGGCGACGGTGGTGATGCTCCTCCTGCTCGCCGTGGCCGAGCGCCGGCGACTCGGCCGAACGAGGCTGACGATCATCGCCCTCGGCGCACTCGTCTTCTCGATCCCCGCGCTCGTGCTCGTGCCGCTCCTCGGGCTTGGATGGTTCGCAGAGGAGACACGCCGCCGGCGGTCACCCGGCGCGGCTGCGCGCTACCTCTTGTGACCCGGGCTCGTCACCGGGATCAGCGAACTCGGCGCTCTCGGCGCGGACCGAGCCGGGGATCATGGGCAGATTCTGGCTCGACGCAGGCGCGTTCGCGCCGGTGCGGACGGATCTCGATGCAATCGCCTGGTGGATGAAATCTTCGCTCGGCACCCTGCATCTCACGCTCTTCAACTTCGGGATCGCGAATCATCTCGAGCGGGACGGCTGGCTGGAGGCGCCGACGATTATCTCGGCGATCGCCATCTCGATTGTGACCGTGGCCGCGTTCGTGAAGGTCGTGCGGCTCGGACGCCGCCGGGAGTTGGGAGGAGCGACCCTCTCCAGCTACACAACCGTGCTTGCCGTCTCGGTGACCTTCACCACAACGCTTCTCGGTCTCTCGGTGATGGAGCTCTACCCGTTCCGGGGACGCCTGATCTTCGCGTCTCGACAGGGCAGGAACGTTCTGCTGACCGGCTCACCTACCCGTCTCGCCACCGCCGCAGGTGGTCGTTGAGGAAGCGACCCTCCGGATCCCACTGGTCCCGCACGTTCCACCAGTCGTCCCACCGGGGATGGATCTCCGCCAGCTGCGCGCCGGTGAGATGGTGCTCCTTGCCCCAATGCGGGCGTCCGCCGTGAGCGAGGAAGACCTCCTCGCACGCTCGGAACAGCGGACCGTCATCCTGATCGACGCCCTGATGGACGGAGATGGTGACCGTCGCTCGCTCGTAGGCCGACGAGAACCAGACATCGTCGGCGGCGAGCGTGCGATACTCCAGCGGCCAGGCGAGATCAGGGAAGTCGCGCGCGATGAGGTCTCGTAGTTCCCGTAGACACGACGGTCCGGCCTCTTCCGGTAACGAGTACTCCATCTCGGTGTGCTTGTCCGGGCGGTCGTTGGCGAGCACGTCGTAGCTCCACGCGAGACGGCTGCCCTCATCATCGAGCGGATACCGGGGCTCACCGTCGGTCTCGGCGAGGGACTTGCACACGGCTTGCGACTTGCCCGGTAGCCAGAAGAACTCGAAGTGCCGGGTGGCGTTCGTCAGCTCATCGACCCGATCCAAGATCTCATCGAGATCCTCGAACCACATCGTCTCGTCGAGGACGTACGAGTCACGGACCGCCAGCGTGACCTCGGTGACGACCCCGAACGCGCCGAGGGAGAGGCGCGCCGCCGCGAGGAGCTCCGAGTTGCGATCCGCGTCGCACTCGACGACCGTTCCGTCAGCAACGACGAGTCTGAGCCCCCGCACCCCCGCCGAAAGGTTCTGGAGCGTCGGGCCGGTGCCATGCGTCCCGGTCGCCACCGCACCGGCGATCGCCTGCCGGTCGATGTCGCCCTGGTTGAACAGCGCGACCCCTTTGGCGCGGAGCGGCTCGCCGAGATCGGCAATGCGAGTTCCGCCCGCGATGCGGGCCACGCCGCGCGCTCGATCGACCTCGTACACACCGGTCAACGCCGCCATGTCGACGATCAGGCCGTCGGTGGGAACGAGTGGCGCGTGGCTGTGCGCAGCGCCGACACAACGAACCCCGACGTCGCGCGCGGAAGCTTCAACGACAGTGGCCACGACGTGGGCCTCGTCGAGGGCCGCGACGACGTCAACGGGCGATGCATCGACTTTCCCGGACCAGTTCGCCCACTCCCCCACCGCGCCTCCCGGCGACAACCTAATCGGCACGCAGCGCACCGCCACCCGCCATCATCAATCACAACCTGCGCCGCACCACACGACAGTTCATCCAGCGTCTCCAACCCATCGAACCTGTCGTCAATGCCGTCGAGTGAAGGCTGAACAACGTTTTGGTCATACCGGTACGCAAACGTCACGTTCTGACCACGCGTCACCACATTCTCGGGCGAAAACATCGTCGCCGACGTCCCCGTCGCCACTCCATTCTCAGCAGCCCACCCGACCGCATCGGTGTAACACCGGCTCTCATCAACATCAGTAAAAGCCGACGACGCAAACGCCACTGACGCAACACAACAAACCCCATCGTCACACGCAGCCCACCCAGACGAAGAACCACCAAAGCAAAACCCAACACAAAACGCCGAATCCAACACCCTGCCACCACACACAAAACCCGGCAAAGAAGAGGCTGCATTCCTCTAGTAGAGAAACCCACGATCTCTACTAAGCCCCCGCGCAAAGTCACGCTGGCATTGCCGACCGAAGTGCGCTCGGCTACCAGACGACCTCGATGGCCATGGCGTTCAGTCCACTACCCATGCCGGTGAGAATCACCCGATCCCCGGTCTTGAGTCGACCGGCATCGACCTCTTTCGAGAGGACGGTGGGTACCGCGGCCGGACCGGTGTTGCCGAAGGTGGGATAGGTCCGGGGCACTTTGTCCCCGTCGAACCCGAGCCGGTCGATCAGCATGTCAGTGTGCACGCGGCTCACCTGATGGGCGGCGACCATTGCGATGGAGTCGCTAGCCCAGTCGAACTCAGCTTGAGCTTCCTGCCACCCGTCCTTCGCCAGGTCCAACCCGGCCATCAAGAGCGCGTGAGCTTGGGTCCGACCCTCCTTGGGGCCGCCCACACTCAACTCATGATGCTCGGTCGCCGAAACGCTAAGGCCACCCAGGTAGCGGGGAGCGTCGACGTTGGAGTCTGCCCGTGACAAAAGAATCGCAACCCCGGCGGATCCAAGCGTGAGGCAGGCGAACTGCTCACGAAACGTCTCCTCGTCGATGTCGGACCGTTGCAGCCGGGCGACCGTTGCCTCCACGACCTGGCGGCAGTCCTCACCGTCGACGATGAGCGCATGCTCGATGTCGCCCCGTTCGATCATCGAGGACGCGATGTTTGCGCCGCTCAGGAAGCCGAGGCAGGCGCTCCCGACGTCGAAGTTCATGCAGTCGCGCCCCAATCCGAGCTTGCCCTGGGCGATGCTGGCCGTGGACGGTTCGAGATGGTCGCGGCACACCGAGGTGTTGATGAGCAGGCCAATTGTGTCCGGGTCGACATCGCTTTCGCCGATGAGCTTTTCGGCTGCGAGAACGGCAGCGTCGCTCGGCGCCATACCCTCCCTCCAGAAGCGGCGCTCGTCGATGCCCGTCAGACTCTGAACCAGACCGCGCGGCATCTCGAAACGATCCAGCGTTGCGGAAAGCTGGTCGTCGATCGACTCTGTCGTGACGACGACGTCGGCATCGACGTGGGCAAGGCCAGTAATGGCGATCTCGGTGAAACGGGACTTGGGGGCGGGCATCGCGAAGAACCTTCCATGGCAGAGCCGGCAGCACGCGCTCGTGTCCTCGGGCCGACAGCCATATCATAAGAGAAGAGTGATGATCTCTCGATCCCAGCCAGGCCACTATCCGCCTTCGGACCTCGATGGATGGGATCACACTTGGTCGCGATTGGTCTCGGCCCTTGATGCCGATGGCGAGACGCGTACCTGGCACGTCCTCGATAACGGTGTTGTCGACCCCATCGGCACGCTCCTGTGCGTCCACGGCAACCCGACGTGGTCGTATATGTGGCGCGACCTCGCATCTCTCTCGACCCGTTGGCGGGTTATAGCGGTCGATGCGCTCAACATGGGATTCTCCGAACGGACCGGCGGCAACCGACGACTGGCTGGACACGTAGCCGACCTCAGTGCCGTGACTACGGCGCTGAGCATCGAGGGGCCCGTCGTCACCGTCGCCCACGACTGGGGCGGACCCATCTCGCTGGGGTGGGCTCGAGCGCACCTCGACCAACTAGCTGGGGTCGTTCTCATGAATACGGGTATCGCCCGACCCGAGGGAGTTCAGATACCGGCGCTCATCCAGGCCGTCCGGACGCGGGCGACATTGCGCGCTACGTGTGTGGCCAGTCAGGTGTTCTTGCGCGGTGCCCTCCGGTTGGCGCGCCCCTCCCTGTCGAGGGAAGTTCACCAGGCCTACGTCACGCCTTACGCAAGGCCGACAGCGCGAGCCGGGATCGGTGACTTCGTGGAGGATATCCCGTTCGCTCCCGGCCGCCCGTCCTTCACGATGCTCGACTACATCGCCGGCAGCCTTGAGCACCTAGCGGAGACGCCGGCGCTCCTGCTCTGGGGGGTGAAGGATCCGGTGTTCTCTGAGGCCTTCTTGTCCGACCTGCACGCGAGGTTGCCCCATGCTTCGGTCCACCGCTACGCCGAAGCCGGACACCTTGTCATGGAAGACATCAAAGGAGCCCCAGTAATCCTTGACTGGCTTGAAACCGTCAGATCGCCGACCTCTCCAGCGCTGGCCTCAGTACACCCTGCAACATCCAGTGGCGGAGGCGGCGACGACGGACGAAGGTTGTGGGCCGCTCTCGAGGATCGAAGCAACGACGAGGAAATCGCAGTCGCGGAGATGAGCCCTGACGGGTCCACACAGATGTCGAGAAGTGTGACGTTTGCCGAACTCGATCAGCAGGTGAAGCTGCTGGCCGACCGACTCGTTGCCGCCGGACTGCAACCCGGGGACCGGGTCGCTCCCTTGATCCCACCAGGAATTGACCTCGTCGCCATCGTCTATGCCTGCTGGCAGGCGGGCGCAGTGGTCGTTGCCGCCGATGCTGCTCTCGGTGGCCGGGGCGTTGCCAGCGCGTTGCGGGCGGCACGACCTGACTATGTCGTGGCCGATTGGCGCGGGCTGGTCTTCGCTCGCGGCCTCAGGCTGGGGGCGACGATGCTTTCGCTCAAGCCGCTGCCGAGAGCTGTGCAGTTCACGCTTGGTGTTGCGGCAAGCCTGGCTAAGCCGGCCGATGCCAGCCCAGCAAGAGAGCTCGGGTTCGGACCCGGCCCCGCCGACCCGGCCGCTGTGGTCTTCACTTCGGGCTCGACTGGGCCATCTAAGGCAGTCGTCTACCGGCACGGGCAACTCGAGGCCCAGCGCGACGCTCTTGCGGCCACCTATTCCCTCAGCCGAGACGACCGTCTGGTGGCCGCATTCGCACCGTTTGCCATCTTCGGGCCGGCGTTGGGGATGTCGTCGGTCGTGCCCGCCATGGACATCTCCTCAGCGGCGACACTCGATGCCAGCGCCTTCGCGAGCGCAGCCCAAGCGATCGGAGCAACCATCGCCTTTGCTTCGCCCGCCGCGCTTGTGAACGTCGTTGCCACGTCCGATGGGCTCGACAAAGGTCAACGAGATGCCATGACCCGGCTGCGCGCAGTGGCCTCTGCCGGTGCCCCCATCTCGACAGCGGCGCTGCGGGCGGTGAGCCAAAACTTCGCCAATGCAGACATCCACACGCCATACGGCATGACCGAGGTCATGCCGGTGACCGATATCTCGCTCGAGGAGATCGATCTCGCTGGACGGGGAGATGGGGTGTGCGTTGGGCGACCGATCAACGGTGTGGAACTGGCAGTGACCAGGATCGGTGCGTTGGGCCAGTCCACGTGGGAGTTCATCGGCAAGCCGGGGGCAACGGGTGAGATCTGTGTCCTCGCCGCACATGCCAGCGGCGGTTACGACCGCTTGTGGGCCATCCAGAACCACACGCGCCGCGATGGCTGGCATCGCACCGGCGATGTCGGACATATCGACCGCGACGGTCGACTTTGGGTGGAGGGGCGGACGTCTCACCTGATTCTCTCGGCTGATGGGCCCGTGACGCCGGTCGGGATCGAACATCGGGCAGAACTTGTGGACGGCGTGCACCAAGCGGCCGCAGTCGGCGTTGGTCCGGCCGGAACCCAACAACTCGTGCTCGTTATCTCCACGACCGAACGAAGTGCCGGTGTTCTCGCCGACCCCCAGCTCACCGACGCGGTCCGGCAGGCGGTTCCCTTCGACGTTGCAGCGGTGTTAACCGTTCGGCACCTCCCGGTCGACCGCCGTCACAACTCCAAGATCGAGCGCCAACGGATCGCCACCTGGGCCGAGTCGGTGCTGACGGGCGCCAGGGTGTCGCGCCTGTGAGAGTTCTGGTGACCGGCGCCAGCGGGATGTTCGGAAGGGCGGTGGCCCAGACGCTGCTGGACCGCGGCGACGACGTCACAGTGTTTCAGCGGCGGACCGCTGCACTCGACTGCCGAGAGATCTGTGGCGACATCACCGACTCGGCAGCTGTAACCAGCTCAGTCGAAGGTATTGACGCTGTCGTGCACATGGCGGCACGGGTCTCCCCCATAGGGTCACGCCGCGTCTTCGACGAGGTGAACGTGCGTGGCTCAGCCGGTCTGGCAGCGGCGGCCCTCCGAGCAGGAGTGCAAAGCCTGGTCTACGTATCGTCTCCTGCGGTCGCCTTCGTGGGGGCACCGCAGGTCGGCGCGTCCGCCGTTGCGGCTGACCCAACGCAGGCTCGGAGCCGATATGCGCAGAGCAAGGCGAAGGCCGAGATCCTGATGCTCAAGGCCAACCGCCCCGGATTTGCAGTTGTCTCCGTGCGGCCCCACCTCGTGTGGGGTCCTGGCGACACCCAGCTCGTGGCGCGGATCGTGCGCCGGGCCGAGGCCGGTCGTCTGCGACTCGTGGGCGCCGGAGCAGCTCTCGTCGATACGACGTATGTGGACAACGCGGCTGATGCCATCGTGGCCGCGCTCGATCGCGCAGAGGTTGCGCACGGCCGAGCCCTCGTCGTCTCGAACGGCGAACCGCGACCGGTGGCTGATCTCCTTCGCAGCATGTGCCTCGCAAGCGGAGTTGACCCGCCGACCCGTCATCTTCCGTTGGGGGTGACCAAGGCCCTGGGGGGCGGTGCGGAGCTGCTCTGGAACGCACTCCGTCTTCGCAGCGACCCACCTATGACGCGCTTCCTTGCCGAGCAACTCGGCACAGCCCACTGGTTCGACCAGCGACTCACCCGCAAGATTCTGCGCTGGGAGCCGAGAGTCAGCCTGGATGATGGCCTGGCTCTATTGGCAGACCGGCGATGAACCCCTCGCCCGTCGGACACCAACCCGGTCATCAGCCGCCGTCCTCCGGCGTTCCTACGAAACGCTGTTGTGGGCGTTGAGGTACTCAAACCCCCACCCCCCGCTAGGGGGGAGAGATACAGAGTTGGGTGTGGGTGAACGTCGCCAGCCACATAAAAACGTGGCCTATTCGAAGATGATGGTGTAGGTCGTTGCTGAACCGACGTACAACTCCAAATCGCCGTTGGCGGTGTCGTGGTGGCTGATGACCGGGTTGCCATCCACCCCGATCGCAACCGACGTGTACTGGCCGACGGAGCCGGTCTCCACGAGTGTGCGGTTGATGGGGTCTCTGAAGCTTGGCTGCAGGACCGGGTCAGCGCACCGCCACCCGCCATCTTGGCGTGCCGGGGTGGTGTTGCCCTTCTGTTGCGTCGAGTGCGAGCGGGCACCCGACGTGTCATGGCGCGCCGGGGAGAGATTCGCAGGGAATGAGGTCGCCGTTGCCATCAAGCTTCGCAACGTCGCCGTAGTGGGGGTAGTAGGTGTCGAACCAGGCCTTGGCCTCGGCGTAGGTACTGAAGTCCCCGCAGTTCTTCGTGTCACCTGGGTTCGGAGGAATGGTTGTCGTTGCGGTCGTACTTGTTGTGGTTGTGGTGGGTCCTGTGACTTGTTGGTCGCAGACGGGTGAGGTGGGGTGGGTGGGGTCGACGGTGACTGCAGGTTCGCTTTTGTAGCGGTGGAAGAAGGCGGCGAGTTGGCCGCGGGTGACGGTGTTGTCGGGGGAGAATTCGGTGGGTGAGGTGCCGGTGGTGATGACGGGGGTGGCGGCGGCCATCCATGACACGGCGTCTTGTTGCCAGCCGGCGACGATGTCGGTGAAGGGGTGGTCGGGTGCTCCGGTGGGGTTTCCGGCGAGGCGGTAGAGGAGTGCGGCGAGTTGGCCTCGGGTGAGGGTGTCGCCGGGTGAGTAGGTGGTGGGGCTGGTGCCGGTGGTGATGTTGTTGTGGGCCATCCACGACACGGGGTCTTGTTGCCAGGAGTCGACGATGTCGGTGAAGGAATGGTCAGGCGCTGAGGGTTCGCCTTCCATGCGCCACATGAACGCAGCGGCCTGACCACGGGTTACCGGGTCTGCGGGTGAGAAGCAGGTTGGTGAGGTGCCGGTGGTGATGTCGTTGTCGACCATCCACTGAACGGCTTCGGTGAAGAACTCCGAATCGCCAACATCACCAAACCCGGCCACGCCAGACGCAGGCGACGACGGAAACACCAACAACCCCGCCAACAACGCCACCACAACGGATACGGCCTTCGTCTTGCGCCTGATCTTCATCGCCAGTTCCTCCCGCCCGAACTTCCGATTCGGGCCACGGTTTTATCACAGCCCGCCATCGGGCAAGTAATCCCTAGCTGCTGCAACCGACGCCGTCGTTGTTGCCGTCCAGGTTGTATGGGTCGACGCCGATCACCAGAACGGTCACGGGCTTTTGAGCGTTCGTGAGATCGCCGCAGTTCAGAGCGTCACCGGCGAGGTTTGGCAAACACGGCGAGTAGGCGGGGTGACAACTAGGCGGCACAGTCGTAGTCGTCGTCGTGGTAGTGGACGGCGGGTTGCTGGTCCCGCCGATGGTGGCGATCTCGACCTCGATGGTTGGGGCCGGACAATCGGCGAGGATCGAAGTCAGCGCCGCCTTCTCGGATGTGTCGATGCTGAGCGACCAACGAGTCTTCACCACCACCCAGTCCGAGGCGTATGTGCAGCGGTAGGACTGGTGCGGGGGAAGCCACTCGGCAGGGTCACGATCGGACTTCGAGCGGTTCGACGAGGCCGACACGGCGATAAGCGCTCGCGCATCGTCTTGATCGTTCGCGAAACGCTCACGAGTGTCGTGGTCCCAGCCAGAGGCACCGGAGTCCCAAGCCTCAGCGAGCGGGACCAGGTGGTCGATGTCAAGCGCCGACGGATCAGTGACTATGACGTTGTCGAAGGTGGAGAGCCATTGGCCCGTCGACACTCGGCAACCGTTCGTCGTGGTTACCTGGATAAGCGATTCCGCCGTGAGTACCTCCTGGCGGGTGTCGCAGCTGTCGTTGTCGAGATCGGACCAATGGTCGAACAGGTCGCGGTCGTAACCCGTCCAGTTCTCTGTCGCTACGTCAAGACGATCCAGTAGCCCCAGCGCAGATGAGGCAGCGGCAGGTTCTCGCTCGCCGGTCGTGGCGCACACCATTCCTCGGGTGGATGTGTCCGCTGCCGGTCGGCCGGCGTGACGCCATAAGAAGGTGGCGAGCTCGCCTCGGGTGACATTCCTGTCTGGGTGGAAGGTGGTGGGCGAGGTTCCGGTGGTGATGTCCTCGGCCACCATCCAACCCACGGCCGCATCAAAGAACGCCCCCGCCGTGACATCGTCGAACGTGGATGACCCCAACCCTGAGACCGTGGGCGATCCCACGTAGCGCCACAACAACGTCGCGAACTCGCCACGAGTTACATCTCGGTCTGGTGAGAAGGTTGTCGGCGAGGTTCCGGTGGTGATCTTCTCGGCCACCATCCAACCCACCGCAGGGTCGTAGAACCCGCCCACAGTGACATCGAAGAACGACGCCGAGCCCGGCGCAGCGGCAGGCTCGCCTGCGTACCGGTGAATAAAGGTCGCAGCCTGCGCCCGAGTCGTCGGATCAGACGGCGAAAAGCACCCCGTCGCTGTCCCCTTAGTGATCTCCTCAGCCGCCATCCACGCAACTGGCGCCGCATAGAACGCGTCACCGGACACATCCCCAAACCCCGCCGCTGCCCTGACTGCCGAAACGTTATAGCCAAGGCTGGAAGTCACCAGCGCGAGTGCGACTACCAAAGCCAAAGCTGTTCGCCTCTTCATGCCCCACCTTCCCAAACCGCTCCCGGCAGTCGTCCACGCCCCCGCTGTCGGGACCGTAACCCCGGGGTCTCGATTACACCCAGCCACCCTTGCCGTGACCAAGTTGTGACCACAGGATCCAAAACGAACAATTCCGGGGCCAAACTGCCCCGGAATCTCTATGTTTCTGTTGGTGTCGGAGGGGGGACTTGAACTCCCCTCCCCCACCCGGCATCCAGCGTCGTCCTGCGGTAACCAGCGTCCTACAACGGCATCTGGCGACCACCAAATCCGCTCCCTACCGTTCGATACCGCTCCAGGGCGCTCGATGCCATTAGCAAAGCATTAGCAACCCGACACCCCTCGCGAGCCGGGTCAGGCGACTGGAGCAGCCCTTCGATGGCTGCCGGAGTCGTCCTCGAAGACGGGGAGGCCCTACCTGTTCAACGGCTCACGACCGCGTTGGTCCTCCCCTGGACCGCTGGGGCTGGCCGCCTCGTGACGCGAAATTCCCGGTCACAGCACCACGGCCGAGTTTCTCGCACCCACAGGCTCAATACACCTGTCTGCACAGCGACGGCCCCCGACGAATTCCGCCTGTATATTCATGAGGTGTCATCGGCGCACCCCAATGCGATTGACGCCGTCGAGGCAGCATTTTCCGTCGGCGACGAGGGCGCCTTGAAAGGTGCTTACGAAGCGTATGGATCGCTGGTCTACACGTTCTCCCACCGGCTCGTCGGCACTGCTCACGCTGGGGACGTCACGAAGGAAGTCTTCGTGGGCGCATGGCGGGACCGGGCTCGCTTCGACTCGTCTGGGATGAGTCTCGCGGCCTGGCTCATGGCGATTGCCAGGTCACGAATTGGCGAAAAGATACGACAGCATGGCCGCTTGAGCGAAGAGACCGACGTTGCGGCCGAGTCGAAACGAATAGGCGATCGCATGCTTGTTGCCAACGCCATGCAGGGCCTCCCCGAACAGACACGGATAGCCATTGAGCTCGCCCTCATCGACGGACTGACCGATCGCGAAATTGCCCAAAGAGAAGCGTTGCCGCTAGAGACCGTCGGGCGCGACATCCGTCGGGGCCTAGAACGTATCCGTCGTGATCTGATGCCTCTAACCGCCTAGCCGCCGCGGCTCTGGGCGATCCGGTTCCCAATATTGCAGGCGCGCTTTTGGGGCGCGCGCTCCGGCTTCGATCGAGTCAAACGGTCATCGCCGTGTGAGCGCGAGTTCGGCGAGGTATCTCAGGTCTGTTCGATTCGGGCTTTGAGGCGGGCGAGGTTGCGCCTCCAGATGAAGCGAAGCACGGGGCGGGCGAGGAAGGCGCCGAGAGGACCGCCCATGAACCATGGGAAGGCGAGGTCTTCTTCCCATCGGAATTCGGTGCGATCGGGTGCGACCTGTCGGAAAGTGAACTCGCCGGTTCCTTCGACGAGGCCGACGTGTCGGACGCCCATTCGGGCTTCGTCTTCCCATGCAGTGATTTCCATGACGTCGGTCAGGGAGAAGGGTCCGACTTTGGTGTCGCATTCGAACCGGGTGCCGGGTCCTTCGAGTTGTTCGGTGAGGAAGCGGATCTCGACGGCATCGTGCATCCAGGTGACGTGCGTTTCGATGTTGCGCACGTCGGCCCAGACGTCGGCAGGGCTGCGCTCGATGATGGTGCTCACGACGACCGCCCGGGCCGTGGTGGTCATGATGATTCCGGCTGGGCTGGCGCGGCGGGGTGGAAGCCGCTGGTTTCGGCGACCCAGTTCCATATCCGTTCTCGTCGGTCGGCTGTGTCGCTGTTCCTGGTGGAGCGGAGCTTGTGGATGTTTCGTTGGCGACGGTCGAGCCAGAACTGCCCGTTGGATTCGAGCGGCGTGTCATCGGCGGCGAGCCACACGAGGGTGTCGGCTCCCTGTTCGGCGGTGCGCAGGAGCGGGCCCATGACCTTCGAGAACGTGGGGAGCGCGGCGTCGACTCCTGGGGTGTCGGCCCAGCCCGGATGCAAGGCGTGAAAGCGGATGCCGAGGTGTCCGAATCGTTGGGCCCAGAGTTCGTTGAGGGCGACCTGGGCTCTTTTGGCTCGGGCGTACTGCTCGGCCCCTTTGTAGTCGTCGGCCGACATTTCCAGCTCGGAGATGGTCAGCGCTGCGGTGTACATGCCGCCGGAGGACATGGTCAGTACTCGTGATGGGGCCGAGCCGGCCAGTCGTTCGAGGAGGAGTCCGGTGAGCAGGAACGGTCCGACGACCTGGCTGGCGACCGTGGCTTCGGTGCCGTCGGGGGCGTCGTGTCGTTCGTTGGTGAGGGCGCCGGCGTTGTGGATCAATACGTCGAGCCGGTCGTGGTCGTTCAACACTCGTTCGGCCAGGGTCCGCACCTGGTCGTAGTCGCCGATGTCGGCCGCGACCTGGGTGATGGCGTCGTTGCCGGTCGACACGATCATCTCGGCCACGGTCGTCTCGTTGCGATCGGCGTTACGTCCAACCAACACGAGCGTGGCGCCACATCGAGCCAGCTGGGTTGCGGCGGCTCTTCCGAGGCCTGAGGTTGCTCCGGTCAGCACGACTACCTGGCCGTTCAGGTCGTACTCCTCGAGTGATGTCCAATTCTCCAGGCGTTTCCGGACGGCGAACCCGACCCGGGTGAAGCTGGTCACCACGGGGGCTTCGATCACGGCGTCGACGACATCAGCCGCCTTCATGGGGCCGACTCCTCAACCTTTTCACCATCGAGAACCCGGACCAGCCCGGCGGCGGCACGGTCGCCGATCCTCTTGAAACCCATCCCGAGCAGCGGGTCGACCAGGGCGAGGATCCCGTTGAGTTTCAGCTCGGCGTCGTAGGTCACCACGGATCCGTCGCCGTCGCCATGAACGGTGATGGTGTCGAGCGACGTCAACAGTCGGCTCTGGGCCCGTGCCACGACCTTGTCAGGCGGGTCGTAGTCGGTGATGTGGTAGCGGAGGGTGAGCGAGCCGCCGATCCCTTTCACTGCGACGTCAAAAGCGGCGTCGAGGCCAGGCCCGTCACCTTGCACCTGTTCGGCGTGTTCGACGCCGGGGTCCCAGTGGGCGAAGTTGGACAGGTCTGCCATGTAGGCGAAGGACTCGGCGGCGGGTTTCGGAGAACGGACGTGAACGACGTAGCGGGCCATAGCCACGTTCTATCCCGGTTCCCGTCCAATACTTCCGGGTCCAACGGCGTTACCTGTCTTCGCCGGGTTCATACTGGGCCAGTGAAAGGTTCCGATCCGAGACCAGGCGTGGTGTGGTTCCGGCGCGACCTTCGCCTCGACGACAACCGCGCGTGGGCAGCAGCAACCGCAGCCCACAACGAGGTCATTGCGCTGTTCGTCCTCGAACCGAGACTGATGGACGCGGCCGGACAGATCCGTCGCGATCAACTCCTCGCCCATCTCGACGCACTCCACCAAGACTTGAAGGCCCTCGGCGGAGGCCTCGTCGTTCGGCCCGGTCCCGCCACCTCCGCCGTCCCGATCGCGGTCGCAGATTGCGAAGCCGCAGCGCTTTACTACAACATCGACGTCACCCCCTTCTCGATCGAAAGGGACGACGCGGTTGCGAAGGCTCTTGCGGTACGGGTCCACGGCTTCAATGGGCTTACCGTGCACGAACCCGGAGCCGTTCTCACCAAGAAAGGGACCCTGTCCCAGGTCTTCGCCCCCTTCTACAAGACTTGGACCGCCACGCCGCTCGCACCGTGGCCCTCACCGGGCCCGGGCCGACCAGTCATCATGTCCGGTGACGCGATCCCCGATCCCGAAGGGCCGATCTACCAGCCCCCCGGGGAATCCGGAGCGTGGCAACGGGTCACCGCGTGGCTCGAACACGTCGACGACTACCCAGACACCCGCGACCTGCCGGCGATCCCCGGCACCTCCGAACTCTCGGCCGACCTCAAGTTCGGCACGCTCGCGGCCCGCACCGTCGTCGACGTCGTCGGCACCCAGACGCCCGGGCGCGCTGCGTTCGTGCGCCAGGTCGCATGGCGCGACTGGTGGGCCCACACTCTTGCTCTGCGTCCCGATCTCCCCGACGTGGCTCTCAAGCCGCAGTACAACAACATCGCATGGCGCGACGACCCCGACGGTTTCCGGCGCTGGTGCGCCGGCCTGACCGGCTACCCGATCGTCGACGCCGGCATGCGTCAGCTGCTCCAGACCGGGTGGATGCACAACCGGGTACGGATGATCTGCGCCAGTTTCCTGGTAAAAGACCTCCTGATCGACTGGCGCAAAGGGGAACGCTTCTTCCGCCATCACCTCGTCGACGCCGACATCGCCCAGAACGCCGGCAACTGGCAATGGGCCGCCGGAACCGGCCCCGACGCCGCCCCCTACTTCCGCGTGTTCAACCCCACCACCCAGGGACAGAAGTTCGACCCCCAAGGCGACTACGTCCGGCGCTGGATACCCGAGCTCTCCGGCCTTCCCACTCCGGCCATCCACCAACCCCACAACGCCGACCCCAGCAAACTCGCCAGCGCGGAAGTGATCCTCGGCCAGACCTACCCTGCGCCGGTCGTCGACCACGCCGAAGCTCGAACCCGCGCCCTGCAGACGTACAAACGCGCCCTCACCTGACCCCACGTACGTCCTCTCGCTCTGATCCGAGCGCACCACCGTTACGGTGATCGAGTGAAGCGGCTCTGGATCCATCGTGATATCGACGCACCGGCCGAGACTGTCTGGGAGCTGTTGACAAACCCGAACAAATGGCCTGTGTGGGGTCCGACCGTGAGCGGAGCCAACCTGAAGGCTCAGAGCTTGTCGGCGGGCGCGACGGGGACGGTTACAACGGTCCTCGGTCGAGGCCTCGGGTTCGAGGTCACGGCCTTCGAGGAAGGCTCCCGCTGGGCGTGGAAGGTCGCCGGAATTCCTGCGACCGATCACGTCGTGGAGCACGTCGGGCCCGATCGGTGTCGGGTCGGGTTCGGGGTCCCCTGGCCGGCCGCGCCCTACTTGGCCGTGTGCCGGGTCGCGCTGCGTCGAATCGATGAGTTGGCGAGCCTCGAGAGGGCAGTGACATGAAGATCGCAGTGATCGGCTCGACCGGCTATGTGGGTGGGCGGCTCGTGCCTGAGCTGTTGGCTGCCGGTCACGAGGTGCGCTGCCTGGCCCGCAATCCTGATCGCCTCAGTGGTGTCGAATGGCGGCCCGAGGTCGAGGTCATGACCGCCGACGTCTTGGACCAGGAGTCACTCGACGCCGCTCTGAGCGGCATCGAAGCCGTCTACTACTTGGTTCATGCCATGGGTCACGCCGGCGACTTCGAGCAAACCGACCGCATCGGTGCCGAGAACACACGTCTCGCGGCAGAGAAGACGGGCGTGGCCCGCATCATCTACCTCGGTGGCTTGGGAGAAGACGAACCCGACCACCTCTCGGACCATCTCGCTAGCCGACATGAAGTCGGCCACGTCCTGGCCTCCGGCACCGTGCCTGTCACCGAGCTCCGCGCTGCCGTCATCATCGGCTCCGGCAGTGCATCGTTCGAGATGCTGCGCCACCTCGACGAGGTGCTCCCGGCGATGATCTGCCCCCGTTGGGTCACCAAGACCAAGTGTCAGCCCATCGCCATCGCCGATGTCCTGCACTACCTCGTCGCCGTCGTGGACGACCCGGCGGCCGCTGGCCAGATCCTCGAGATCGGCGGCCCCGACGTGTTGACCTACCGAGACATGATGGACCGCTACGCCGCCATCGCCGGCCTCCGGCGCCGACTCATCATCCCCGTGCCGTTGCTCACACCGCGGCTCTCGTCTCATTGGGTGAACCTGGTGACCCCGCTCCCCTATGCCCTGGCCCGCCCCCTCGTCGACAGCCTCATCAACGACGTCATCGTCCATCCCGAACGCGACATCCGCCGGCTCGTCGACCACCAGCCCCACACTCTCGACGAGGCCATCGAACAAGCCCTTGCCGTAGTTGGGGATCTCGAGATCAAGACCAGCTGGATGGACAGCGCCCCTATCAACACACCCGCGTCACCAATGCCCCAGGACCCCGACTGGGCTGGCGGGACGATCTACCAGGACACCCAACAGGTAGCCACTACTTCCGCCAGCAGAGCCACTGTCTTTGCGACCGTGGCAGGCATCGGCGGCGCCCGGGGTTGGTACTTCGCCAACCCGCTGTGGGCGTCGCGGGGCTGGCTCGACAAGCTCATCGGCGGAGTGGGGATGCGACGAGGCCGCCGACACCCCGACCACCTGCGCGTCGGCGACGCATTGGATTTCTTCCGCGTTGAAGCCTACGAACCACCCAGCCTGCTCCGCCTCCGAGCCGAGATGAAGGTCCCCGGCGACGCCTGGCTCGAATGGCGCATCACCGAGAACGACGACGGCGCCTCCGAGTTGCGCCAGCTGGCGCGATTCCACCCACGCGGCGTCACCGGACGCGCCTACTGGTGGGTTCTGCTACCCATCCACAAGATCATCTGGAAACAGCTCACAGAGCGCCTCGTCGCTGCCGCCGAAGAGGAGGCCGCCTCAGAGGCTGCCGCCGAATATGGCGGGGCACAGGTAGATGGGGCAGCCGGGGGCCCGGTCAGAGGTCCTGACGGGGCTCGATGAAGATGCACTCGCCCGGGCACGCCAAGGCTGCGGTGATCACCGCAGCCTCGTCTCTGGCGGCGACTCGAGCCAGGCCGGTCTGCTGACCGGGGTCGTTCATCACCTCATCACCCTCGTGTACGTAGGCGATACCGTCGTCGAGGATGACGAAGACGTCGGCGCAGAGATCCTCGCAGATCCCGTCGCCAGTGCAGAGATCCTGATCGATCCACACTCTCGTGGCGGCGGAGCGCAACCGCTCCTCGGCGAGGGCGCTGGTCTGGGGCCGCTCGCCTCGGGGGTGACTCAGCGACCTCTGGGCGCTCATGTGGCCAGGACCCACGCCAAGACCAGCCCACGCGCGGTCCACGCAACCGTCCGAAACCAGTTGCCTCTCACCAGCCGCTGGGCAACCCCGCTGTCGTGGTGCTCGGCGAGTTGAGCATGCAACGGCACCTGCACCAGCACCGTGGACAGCAGTGCCACAGCCAACCAGCCGGCCGCCAGCCACGCGCTCCAGGCGGGCATGGTCTCGGGTCGATCGACCAGCAGGATCAGCGCGGTGGCACCCTCGGCCGCCATCAGCGGCCCAACGATCCAGCTGATCCGTCGCTGATGGTCAGCAGCGGCGGTGGCCGGTGCCAGTGCCGAGTAGGTGGCCAGCATCGGGTAGTGGACGATCTGCACCATCCAGATGAGCCCGACCATGGACCAAGTGGCTGCCGTGCTGACCACCAGCGCGGTCATCATGGGCCGAACGCCGTACTCGGGAGATCGGTGGTATCGCCGGCGATCGCCGCACCGATCGTGGCCGCCACCGAGACTGGGTTCAGCCCCGCGGGCATTTTGGGCGCCCGGCCCTCGACGGCTCGATCGGTGAGCCCGGTCTCGGTGTGGGGTGGGCGGGCATCGATGACCCGAACCCTGCGTCGACGGGCCTCACGGCCTAGGGCCTCGTCGAACGACCGCACCGCGGCCTTGGAGGCTCCGTAGGCGGCCATGCCGGGGAGGTTCTGTTCAGCGATCACGCCGGAGATGTTGACGATGACGCCGCCTTCGCCCAGCGCGCCGAGCGCGGCCTTCGCCAGCCAGATGGGAATGAATGTGTTGGTCATGAACAGCTCCTCCATGGCGTCGACGGAGAGCTCATCCACCGGGCCGAATGCCACCACGCCGATCGCGTTCACCACAACGTCCAGTCGGCCCGCATGCGCGACCGCTGCGCCCACTGCGGCGACGCACGAGTCCGGGTGTCGCAGGTCCAAGGCCACGCGATGCCCCGGTACGTCGAGGGCAGCCAATCGGTCCTGCCGGCGGGAAACCAGCGTGAGCGTTGCCCCCCGCTGGGCGAGGTCCCTCGCAATGGCTGATCCCAGACCACCGGTCGCGCCGACAACGAGTACCGACGAACCGCGAAGGCCGCGATCGGCGCTGGCTAGCTGGGCGGTGGTCATCGGGAGTCCTTGTCGGGCACGTTCTGGAACCATCCGACTTCGACATCCACACCCGGCGAATACCGTGCGTGGGGTGACCCCTCCGGCGCAGGGAGCCCGGCCGCCTCCAGCACGTTCTGGTCAATCACGACGTCGCTGACACGCTGCAGCGGCCATCTCCGATGACGCACCTCGCCATACCGGAGCTGTGCGTGACGTTGGGTCAGCAAGGCCCACCGGGCGGACAGGAAGTGATCGAGTTCGCTGACCTCGTCGTCTTCGACCGCTTCCCCGACAGTGAACGCCATGTCGGCGAACACATCCGCGCTCCCGGTCCAGCGTCGGGTCATCTCGTACCGATGCCGGTCGCCGTCACGCGTGTGGGTGGCTCTGGCCCAGCAGTATGGGAGCGCAAATACCGATCGAGCGACCGCGACGATGACCGAACGGGGCACATCGAGCGAGAAGAACCAGACCGCTCGCCGGCCCTGCGGGTCAATGACATAGGTCCGGACGTTGATCTCGATGAAGCTGCCGAGCCACGGCACGGACGGCGTCGGCCCCAACCGCACATTGCGCATCTCGAAGGGGATCAAACCCACCCAGGCACTGCCGTCGAAGGTGTCCACTCGGACACCGGAAGGAAGCCGCTCTTGGATGATCTCGGGCCTGTACCGCCAGTGGAAGTAGGCCAGCTCGTCCCATTGCTGGCGCAGCACCGCTCGCCGAAGCCGATTCGGGGGGTGCGGGCTGACGGGTTCGACGGTGATGGACACGGGTGACTCGGCAATCAGGCGAGCGGAGGGACGGTTGGTCACTGGTGTGACCTCCACGCTGAGGAGGGTCTCACTCTCTTCTACGTCCGGGCTTGGCACTACAGATGCCCCTCAGCGGCGTTGCCGGTGTGTCATGGGACACCTCAGTGCAGGGCCGGGCACCGCTGTAGTTCTATGGTCGCGTTCCGGACTGCGGGTTCGATGCCGGCATCGAGGGTTCCGGGACAGGCCGCGGCGATCAGTGCCGAGCCATCGGGCGCGTATTCGGGCGCAACGTTGGTCATCAGAGCGATGTCGAGTGCCGGTCCGCGCCCGGTGCCGTCCAGGACGATGTAGCGGTCCGGGATCGCTGGGGTAGCGTCGGCCACTATGTCCAACAACGGCCAATTCGCCTCGCTCCGCCGCTGGAACATCGGCGTCGGCGTCACCCACCTGATCCAGGCCGTGGCCGTCCTCTCGCTGAGCAACGGCTTCGCGATCCCGGTCCAGGCCAAGGTCCAGGACGGACCACCAGGCACTGCGCTCACCATCGACAAGGTCTTCTTCGACCTTCGGTTCTCTGCCGCCATCAGCCTGTTCCTGCTGCTCGCAGCCGCCGATCACCTTCTGATGGCCACGCCGCGCATCGCCGGGTGGTATCAGACAAACCTCAAACGAGGCATCAACCACGCGCGCTGGATCGAGTACTCAGTGAGTGCGTCGCTGATGATCGTGCTGATCGCCATGCTCACCGGCATCACCAACCTCTACGCCCTCATCGGCCTGTTCGCCGTCAACGCCGCAATGATCCTGTTCGGCTGGCTCATGGAAGCTTCCAACCCACCCGACCGTACGACCACTACCTGGACCCCTTTCCTGTTCGGATGCATGGTGGGCATCGTCCCCTGGATCGTCATCACCATCGCCCTCGTAACCGCGCAATCGGAAGGCGACGGCGTCCCCGGCTTCGTGTACGGCATCTTCGTGTCGCTCTTCGTCCTCTTCAACTGCTTCGCCCTCAACCAATGGCTCCAGTACCGACGAAACGGACGCTTCGCCGACTACCTGTTCGGCGAACGCGTGTACCTCATCCTGAGCCTCCTGGCCAAGAGCGCTCTCGCCTGGCAGGTCTTCGCCGGCACGCTGGCCGACTCAGCAGCGACATGATCTCAAGACTGAAAGACCGAGTCGTGGGCTCGACAACGTCACTGTTTTCCCACGGCCCCCAACCGCTCGAGCACACACTCAGCTACGCCGGCGACCCCGGATTGCTGGGACCCGGGTCAGTCTCGTGGCAGGTCATCGGCGACGCTGCAGCATTCGTGGGTGGCATACGCGCTCTGATCGTGCAGACAGCGCACCCTGAAGTCGTCGCTGGCGTGGAGCAACACTCGCGCTACAAGAGCGACCCCCTCGGACGCCTCTCACGCACAGCGGTGTACGTCACCGAAACTACCTACGGAGCGATCCCCGAGGTCGAAGCCGCAGTCGCGGCGGCCCGCCAGGCACACGCCCCTGTTCGCGGCCACTCCGAACGCAACAAGGCATACAGCGCCGGCCATCCAGCGATGGCCGCTTGGGTTCACAACGTCTTGACAGACTCCTTCCTCGCCGCCTTCCAGGCCTACGGCCCACGAACCTTGACTGCCACCGAGGCCGACTGCTTCGTTGAAGAACAGACCCGAATTGGCGCCCTGCTCGACGCGTCCCCGCTGCCTGGGAGCGCCGACGAGCTGACCCGCTGGATCAGCCACCATCCAGAGCTCGCCTGCTCATCCGCCCAGGCTCAGGCCATCGAGTTCCTCCGCAACCCGCCGCTGCCTCCTCCAGTGCGAATCGGATACCGGCTTCTCTTCAACGCCGCCATCGCAACCCTGCCTCCCTCCATTTGCGACATCGTTGGGCTGACGCCGACTACGCGCGGCGAGCGGGTCGGCCGAGCCAGCGTCCGCAGCCTGCGCTGGGCCCTCGGATCGTCGCCGTCTTGGCACCTCGCGCTTGTTCGAACCAGCGCCCCCGTACCGCCCAATCTGTTCCGCCAACCGCTCCCCACCAACACGCCCCGAGTATCGCATCGCAACCGTCGAAGGACGATGCCCTCATGACTCGCCCGCTGACCCGAAGCCAGCTCTAACGATGGATCTCGCGCTGGTCCTGGTTGCCTTCGCGTTCGGATTCGCCGCGAACTCTGTGCGGCTTCCGCCGCTCGTGGGCTACCTCGCCGCCGGGTTCGCGCTCCACGCGTTCAACTACGAGACGACCGAGGGCATCGAGCTCATCGCCGATGTCGGTGTGCTCCTGTTGCTGTACGGAATCGGGCTCAAGCTCTCATTGAGCACCTTGGCGCGCCCGGTGGTGTGGGCGGGAGCGTCCATCCATGCCGCGCTGACGACGGCGGTCATCGGCGCGTTGCTACTCGGCCTCGGCGCACTCGGGCTCCCCCTCGCGGCTGGGCTGTCGACCGGCCAGGCGGCCCTCGTCGGCTTCGCCTTCTGCTTCTCCAGCACGGTATTCGCCGTCAAGGCCTTGGAAGAACGCAACGAGGCGTCCTCGCTGCAGGGACGGATCGCCCTTGGTATTCTGGTGGTCCAGGACATCTTCGCCGTCGCGTTCCTCACCGTCGCCGTCGACACCCCACCGTCCATCTGGGCGATACCCGTAGTGGTAGCCGTCGTGGCGGCCAAACCCGTCTATGGGTGGCTCCTCGACCGCAGCGGCCATGGCGAATTGTTGCTCCTGTTGGGATTGGCGCTGGCCATCGGGGTCGGTGCCGAATCGTTCGACCTCGTTGGGCTCAAACCCGACCTCGGCGCGCTCGTGATCGGGCTGACGATGGCAAGCCACCCACGCGCCACCGAGCTGGCCACCACGCTCCTCGGCTTCAAGGACATCTTGTTGATCGGCTTCTTCCTGTCGATCGGCCTCGGCGGCGCGCCTGAATTGCCAGCGATCGGTGTCGCGCTCCTGGTTGTCCTAGTGCTCCCCCTCAAGGGGGCCGGGTTCGTCTGGTTGGTAACGCGCTTTCAGTTCCGCGCTCGTACCGCTTGGCACACAAGCGTGACCCTGGCGACCTATAGCGAGTTCGGACTCATCGTCGCGGTGATTGGCGTTGACCGGGGCCTGATCGACGACCAGTGGACATCAGCGATCGCGGTTGCCGTGGCGATGTCCTTCGCACTCGCAGCACCGCTGAGCACGGCCCGGTATGCCGTCTACGCCCGGTTCTCGGACCGGTTGTCGCTCCTTGAACGGTCGCCTATTCACCCGGACGATGCCCTGATCGATCCTCGAGGCGCACAGATCGTGGTCTTCGGCATGGGCCGAATTGGCGCAGGTGCCTATGACGAACTCGTTGCACGACGCGGCAGCGTCGTCATGGGCGTCGATCGCCACGAAGCCAGCGTCGCCGGCAACGCCGCCGAGGGACGCCAGATGATCCGGGGCGACGCATTGGACGTCGAGTTCTGGGGCCGATTGCGGCTCGACCCCAGCATCGAGCTGGTCGTATTGGCAATGAACGACCACGCCGCCAACCTCGAGGCCGTCCGCCGAGTGAACGAGTTCCTTCCAGACGCGAAGATCGCCGCGACCGCGTCCTACGCCGACGACGTCGCCGAGCTCGAACGGGCTGGAGTCGACGTCGCCCGCAACCTCTACGGCGAAGCCGGCCAGGGCTTAGCTGATGACGCCTGCGACCTGCTTGACAATCCGGGGCCGGAGTCTTCCTCCCAGAGCTGAGAATCATCTGGGTGGACTCGCCGACCATTGGATTTCCCCAGGTACTCAGAGCGTTGCGAGCCCGTTCGGGGCGAGGGCCATCTCGGCGAACGCAGCTCGGCTGCGGGGCCATCGTCGGGTCATCTGATAACGGTGCCGAACACCGAGACGGTCACGTGTGGCATCGGCCCGGCAGTACGGGAGGGCGAACGCCGTTCGGGCGACCCCGACGATTGCCTAGCGAGGTACGTCGAGCGAGAAGAACCAGATGCTGCCGATGTGGGAGGCGTTGCGGGCAGCGAGCTTCCACCTAGGAATCCGTTCGAAAGGGAAAGCGTTTCGTGGGTGTATCGTCGCCGAGACGGTCTTCGAGGACGGGATTCTGCTCGACCTCGATTCGCGTGAATGCGAATCCGCCCGCCATCACTGCGCCGGCGATGGTGATGGCGAAGATTACGGCACCCACGACGAAGATCACTGTCTCGCTCATGACTGAACCGCTCCGGACTCGCGACGAGCAGGCTCATCGACGTTCACGAGAAGGAGCGTCCCCAGCGAATGGATCGAAGGCACCCACAGGCCAACGAAGATTCCCGCCGTCGTTTCGTCCTGCACGAAGTACAGCCAGACCGAAAAGAGAAACGAACAAAACCCAGCGATGACGAACGGGAGCTTCAGGCGAACAGCTTGCGGGAGTGCGGGCTTCAGGATTCCTTCAAGAAGAGAGCGGCTGTACTCTCTACGATCTGCTGGGTCGCCGTAGATGCAACGCAGGTCGCGCCCGTGTGTGCCGTCCGACACCGGGCTGATGATGCCGAGGCTGAACGCCCGCTAGGACTTCCGGGGGCCGCGTGGAAGCAGATCGCGCACAACGGACTGTTCGACCTCGCCATCGTTGCTCACCGCGATCACAACCATGTCGGGCCCTCCGAGCTCCAACCCGACCTGCAGGCAGGCTCCGCACGGAAAGGTGACCGCGCCGTCGGTGCGCGGTGACACCAACGCGATGGCCTTCGGGCGCTCCCCCGCCGCGACACCGGCGAACAACGCGACACGCTCTGCGCACATCGCCAATCCCAACGAGACGTTCTCCACCAGTGAACCGGGCACGATCCGATCACCGTCTGTCAATGCCGCGGCACCCATCCGAAACCCCGAGTACGGAGCGTACGCTCGGCCCCGGGCTTCGACCGCTGCCGCAATCAGCGCGTCGTACTCCATCACACCTCACTGGTCACCTTGTGAATCCCAAGTGTGCCACCCGGCAGGACGGTCGGCGATCCTGGGCCGTTGGGCTACAGCTCTCCGGACTCCAGCAACTCCAGGACCTCCTTCGCCCGCTGACGCGTCTCCTCGAGATCCACGAGGCGGTCGAGCCCGGCGAGTTGGCGGGACAGCCGATGATTGGTGCGGAACGAGTCTCGGTTGCGGTCGAGAAAGTCCCAGTACAACGTGGTGAACGGGCAGGCGTCGGGGCCGGCCCGCTTCTTCGGGTCGTAGCGACAGGACCGGCACGAGTCGCTCATGCGGTTGAGATACGCGCCACCACTCGCATACGGCTTGGTGGCCATCATCCCGCCGTCGGCAAAGAGCGCCATGCCGACCACATTCGGCACCATGACCCACTCGGCCCCATCGACGAAGCTGGCCCACATCCACTCGGTCATGGCCTGCGGGTCGACCGCGGCTGTCAGGGCCAGATTCCCGAGCACCATCAGTCGCTCGATGTGGTGGGCATAGCCATGCTCATGGATGTGTCCGACCACGCTTCGGACACATGCCATCTGGGTCTCGGCCCCACCGGTGAGAGCCGGGGGGACCGCACGAGCGGCCTGCAGGACGTTGTACTGGCGGTAGTCCGGCATCCACAGCCAGTACACGCCCCATACGTACTCCCGCCATCCCAGGACCTGACGGACGAACCCCTCCACGCTGTTGATCGGCGCCGTCCCCGTGGCGTACGCGGCCTCTGCCGCGGCGAGCACCTCACCAGGATGTAGCAGCCCCAGGTTCAACGACGAGCTCAGACACGAGTGGGCCAGTTTCCATTCCGCCGCCAGCATGGCGTCTTCGTGGGGACCGAACGATGCCAGCCCGGTCTCAAAGAACTCGCTCAGGCGCACCAGAGCCTGTTCCCTCGTGACCGGCCAGGTGCCGTCAGGCTGCGCACCCCAACCTTCGGGGAGCCGCCGAAGCACATCCTCGTCCAGGTCATCGTGCGAAAATCGAGTGAGGGCTGGCCACTCACGCCCGTCCCTGGGCGGCGGCTCCCGATTCTCATCGTCGAAGTTCCACCGTCCGCCTCGAGGCTGGTCGCCATCCATGAGCACGCCGAGCCGTGACCGCTGCCAGCGATAGAAGTCCTCCATCCTGAGACTCTTGCGAGCCTCGGCCCATTCGGCGAAGTCGTCGTAGTGACACAGGAATTGGTTGTTGCGAACGACGGTGACCTCGAGTCGGTCGAGCATCGCCCTGCCGTCCCAGCTCATCGGCTCCATCGCGATCACCTCAGTGACCTCGTGGTCCTCGCAATGAGCTCGCAGCCCCGCCGCTAGGCCCGGCGCCCGCCGATAGTCGACGTCGAATCCGACCGCTTCGAGCTCTGCCGCGAAATGGGCCATCGCCGAGACCACGAGGTGCAGACGCTGGATGTGCCACCGCTTCGACCCGAGCTTGGCTGCACTCTCAACCAGCAACACGCGGCAGTCTCCAGGCGCGCGTCCCTCCAACGACGCAATCCCGGTATTGAGCTGGTCACCGAGAACCCAAACGGTAGGACACGCCATCTCAGGAAACTCCCGCCAGACCGGGCCTTGTACTCACTCGGCTGATTCTAGAGAGCCGGCCACGCCCGTTCACGCCGGTGTCCGCAGCACCGACACATACGATGGACGCCGTCGGTGACGGAGCCGGCCCGACATCCCCCAAGGAGACCCGTGGCACCATCGCTCAGCAGCGACCACCAGGCCGAGCTCGATCACTTCATGGCCGGCCTGCGCAAACGCAACCCCGGTGAGTCCGAGTTCCATCAAGCAGTGCACGAGGTTGCCGCCACGCTGATCCCGTACATCGATGCCAATCCGGAATACCGCGAAGCGCAGATCCTCGAACGGATGACCGAGCCTGACCGCGTCGTCATCTTTCGCGTCACGTGGGAGGACGATGACGGCAACGTACGCGTCAATCGCGCGTGGCGCGTGCAGTTCAACAACTCGATCGGGCCCTACAAGGGCGGCCTGCGCTTTCACCCTGAAGTCACGCTCTCGGTGTTGAAGTTCCTCGGATTCGAGCAGACCTTCAAGAACAGTCTGACCACGCTGCCCATGGGTGGTGCCAAAGGAGGCTCCAACTTCAACCCGAAGGGCAAGTCGGACCGAGAGGTCATGCGGTTCTGCCAATCCCTGATGACGGAGTTGCACCGCCACATCGGTGACGACGTCGACATCCCCGCCGGCGACATCGGTGTCGGTGCCCGTGAAATCAGCTACCTCTTCGGACAGTACAAGCGACTCGAGAACCGCTTCACGGGAACCATGACCGGGAAGGGACTGGCGTTCGGCGGCAGCCTGGTCCGTACGGAGGCGACCGGTTACGGGGCCGTGTACTTCATGAAGGACATGCTCGAGCACGCCGATCACACGATCGACGGCAAAACCGCCGTCGTCAGCGGTTCGGGCAACGTCGCGCTCTACGCGATCGAGAAGTTGGCCGAGTTCGGTGCGATCCCGATCACCGCATCGGACTCCGGTGGATTCATTCACGACCCGGAAGGCATCACCGGTGACCGACTCGAGTGGCTCCAGGATCTCAAGGAGAACCGACGCGGGCGGATCAGCGAGTACGCCGAGGAGTTCGGGTGCGCGTATTTTGCGGGTGAAGCGCCGTGGTCGATCCCGTGTGATCTCGCGTTTCCGTGCGCGACGCAAAACGAACTCGACGCTGCCGGCGCCAAACAGTTGATCGACAACGGTGTGGTCGCGTTGGCGGAAGGTGCGAACATGCCGACCGGCTTGGACGGGATCGACGCCCTGCAGAACGCTGCCGTGTTGTTCGCGCCCGGCAAGGCGGCGAATGCCGGAGGGGTTGCCGTGTCCGGTTTGGAGCAGAGCCAGAATTCACTGCGCATCTCGTGGTCGCGGGATGAGGTCGACGGTCGGCTGAAGAAGATCATGGCCGATATCCACGACAAGTGTGTCGAGAGCGGCACCGGCAGCGAGGGCGTGGACTATGTCGTCGGCGCGAACATCGCCGGGTTCGTCAAGGTGGCCGACGCAATGCTCGCCTACGGACACGTGTAACGAGACGGCGACCGCAAAGGCCGGACGGGCTTCTCGTTGGTTCATTCCCAGCGACGTGCAGCCCTTGATTCGGGCCGAACGTCGTACGATGGTGAATTCCACAAGAACTGGCGAAGTGTGCTCACAGACCCGCTGTGACCCGAACGAACGGCTTCACATGACTCTCATCGGCAAGCTCGCCCAAATCGGCTCGGCGCTCTGGATACTCAATGTCTGGTTCAACCGATTCGACAAGGACACCGGATACCGAGGCGGCGACGCAACGAACATGCGAGAGGAGTTCGCGGAATACGGCCTCTCGGAAACAAGCATGTACGCGATCGGAGCAGCGAAGGTGAGCCTCGCCGGCACAATGCTGGTCGGACTCTTCGTGCCCAAGGTCACCCGGCCAGCCTCCACCGCCCTCGCCGCCCTGATGCTGGGGGCGATCGGCATGCACATCAAGGTCAAGGATCCGCTGAAGCGCTCGATACCGGCAATCTCTGTCTTCGCCGGCGCAACGATCTCTGCACTCCTCAACGGAGACGACAGCGGCAGCCAAGATCGATCGCTGGTCTCCCTTCAGAACACGTGAAGTGACAGCAGAATCCCGTTGATCGCAGCCAACATCGCCGCCGGCATCATCAATCGAGGGGTATCACGAAGCCGGTAACGCACGCGCAGGCCGAGCAGCATCAGGAGTGTCAAGCCTGCCGTCGCCACGGCCCCCACCGGAGCGAACACCAGGCCGACCAATGCGCCCACCGCCCCCAGGACCTGCAGGGCCCCGACGAATTCTCTGAAGCCACCCATCCCCAAACGCTCGTACTCCCGACGAGGCGCGGCTTTGCACAGTGTTTCGTAGGCGTAAAAAAGAAACGCGCCTGCCGAACCGAGCGTGAGTATCAGCAGAACCATGAGGTGAACACGCTGTGGCGATTCTGGCCGTGCTGAGCGTCTCGCCGGTCGACACTGTTGCCCGAGCCGAGCACGGTCCGAGCGCCGCCGGCTCGACGACGCCGTCACGAGCTTGCACTAGCGTCGGCCGAGGAGCCGGATTACGGAGGGGGTGAGTTCGGATGAAGCGCATGACCTACATGAGCAGCTTCGCGCGGTCGCTGTCACCAGAAGAGATCGACCAGATCGGAGCGCATGCGTCTCGACGAAACGCTCTCGACGGCATCACCGGAGCGCTTCTGACGCTCGGCTCAGTGTTCTTTCAGATCATCGAGGGCGACGACCGCGCCGTCGACGATCTCTATACCCGCGTGCTCCGCGACGATCGCCACACCGACATCATTTGCCTGCGAACCGAGCCGAACGCCACCCACCGCTTGTTCCCCGACTGGTCCATGAACGTATTCGACCTCGACCAGACCGTTGGGGGCGGTGTCGTGCAGCCGCTCAAGCTTCTGCTCGGCCGCATGAGCGAAGCCCAACACATCATCGAAAGCTACACCCAGCCGGCGGTATCTCGAATCATGACACAGGGCCTCAACCCCCTCGAGATCCCACTCAAGAAGGTCGAACGGGTCGTCCTGTTCACCGACATGGTCGCGTTCTCGACCATCAGCGATCGCCTCGCCATCGAGGACGTGTCCGAACTCGTGTCGACCTACCTCGAGACCTGCTCCACTGCGATCGCGAGGAGCGGCGGCGAGGTCACGAAATTCCTCGGCGACGGCGTGATGGCCTACTTCGACGCGGACGCCGCCGACGAGGCTCTTCAGAGCTGCCTCGACATCCACCACGAGCTGAAGCTCATCAGGGAGGCCGCCCCCGTCCGGAGCGCTCGCCGCTTGATCTACAGCGGATTCGGCCTTGCCCTCGGCCCCGTTATCGAGGGCAGCATGGGATCATCGGTGAAGATGGACTACACCATCATCGGTGAGCCCGTGAATACAGCGGCAAGACTCGAGGCGCTGACTCGAACGCTCAACACGCCAGTACTCATGACCGAGGCTGTCGCCCGGGCGACGCGGCGCCGGTGGGAGATCAGCTTCGTGGACGCCGTCGACCTCGGGCGCGACCACGCAACACCGGTGCACGCACTCGCCGTCGGCGCTCCGGAAGGGATGAGCATGCGGTCCGCAGCCACACAATTTCTCGATGTCGTGGCGGCCCCACCGTCCTGACCGGACCTTGTGGTCGCCGGATCCGTGACCACCGAGAAGGTCAGCCCGGCGCGTGGAGGCCCCCGGAAGTCGTGCCGGGCTCGAGATCTACCGTCCCGGCACGACTGACGAGGCTGCGGTCGCACTCAGCCCATCGGGCATCGAGCCATGGCGTGAACTCGTCGCCATCGGGGATGTCGGAGCGACTGATGCGGGTGACGTTGATGCGTATCGGACTGTCGAAGGGGATGCGTGCGGGTGCGTTGGCGAGACGTTGCAGCGATTCCAGGCCGACATGGGTGACGAGGACGAGATCGGCGTCGGGCGCGCCTCGCAGGAGAGCGGCGGTGCCGCTCGGCCGGACCGGTCCCAGAATCTGCAGAGGCCCCACGAGCGCCATCCGATCGGGGTTACGAGCCTCGATCCTGCTCTTAGCCCGTTCCCGGCCGGCGTCGGTGACGATCATGCCCTCGGGGAAGATCACGCATGCATCGTCGCTGCCAGCACCAACGGCGAGCTCCTCGAGCAAGGCCAGCTCGCTCTCGCTGTCTTCGGGGTCGCGGTCAACGAAGTGGTTGGGCAACCGGTTGCCGACGATGTCGAGGCACGGGTCGAGCTGCAGGTCCGCCTTCATGACGAAGCGCGGGCGCATCCCGACCTGGCCGAGCAGCCAGGCTGGGATCAGGGCGTCGGGCATGCTCACGTGTTGGGAACACATCACGATCGGTCCGGGGGTGAGCGCCTCGATGTCGTCCACCTCGAAGCGAAGATCCACGGTTCGCTGAAGCGTGTCGACGAGGCGGGCCGCCCACCAACGTTGGAGTGCGACGTGGGCCTCGACGTCGTCAGCCCTCCCCACCGCCCACAGCGCCGTCGACACTCCGACACCAACCGACTCGAGCGCGGACCATCCAAGGGCGAAGGACAAGAGCCGCAGTCGCGGCATCCGCCTGGATCCATCAACGAGGTCAAGTGCGGCTGCGATCGGCACCCAAGCTCCGATCGATCCGGTCAGCGTGGCTGCCGCAGTGAGCACGGCGGGTACGGTGACCGCCCGCCTTCGAGCTGGACCACGGAGCGAAGCGGGAAGTGCCGATGCCATCTCCGCTCCATTCAACTCCGCACGACGTCCGAGCGCTCGATTGTACGACGCCTGACCTCCAGCTCAGGCCCGTTTGGTACTCAGCCCGCCTTGGTTCCGCTCTGCGTCAACGTCACGATGTTCAGCGGGCCACGCCGTACGGCAGCGGTCGTGTCGTGTCTGCGGCCGCAATACCAGACGGCAGTCTCGTCGTTCGCCGCGACGTTCTTCAGCCATTGCGACTCCTCCCGAACGGTGGACACCACCACCTTGTCGCCGAGGCGTAGCCCAAGGAGCGGCACCTCCCGACGCTCACCCGAGACTCTGCCGGTCGCCTCCATCACCACCGCTCCAAGCCCGAGCGGCAACGGCGATCCGAGGCCGGCCTTCACGAGTGGTCTCACCACTCGGTTAAGCGACCGGAACACGCGCTGGGTCGGATCTGCACGTTTGGCGTGCCCACTACCGGGATCACTCATAACGTCAGTCAACCACGGTCGGCGACATGTTAGGTGTTCGCCGCCGCGCCAGCAGTGGCCAAAGATCGCTTGGGTCAAGTCGTGGATTCGCCGACCCCGCCGGGAACGAGAAGCTCCGCCGACATCTCATCACGGCAGGCCGCGCAAATACCGTGGGAGATCGGGGGCATCGACGCCCGCTCCAGCAGTCGGGCGGCTTGAACGACCTCTTCGATATCGAGCCAGAGAGAGCCATGCTGACCTCGCCCGCACCAACTGCACAGCGGGACGGGCCGAAGGCTTTCGTCCCTTTCGAAGTTCGTATCGAGGAGCGACACACGCGGCCGGGCCTCAGCGAAGGAGAGCGCAGATCGGAAGTGCACCCGGCCGTTGGATTCCGGCGTGATCGTCATGTCGAACCACCTCCGGGCATGGGGGGCATCGCATCGGAGCGAAACGTGAGCCCCCTTCTGCAACGCCCGAACGCGCTCGACGAGGAGCTGCCACAATTCCCGAGTCTCATCGTTGTCGAAGTAGGTCCACAGGGTGCGGTCTGTCGCCGGGACCGCCAGCTCGGGGGCGTCGTTGTCATGGGCGAAGTCGGCCCAACTCTGCCCGACGTCGGTCACGACGTCGTTGGCATCGATCCAGTACTCGACGACCATGCTCGCAGGAACCTCACGAGACGGCGCATCTCTCAGTGAGATAGCCGGGTCCGCCGTGATCGACGCCTCGATGCGTTCCCAGAGATCCGCCGGCGGATCAACCCGTTCGAAGTCCGATTCCTCGACCTGTGACAGGATCGAGCGGATCCGGTCCGTGACGGGAACGTCGGCGCCTGAGTCGTCCGTGTCACGCTGCATCTTCCCAACCTAGCCACCGGCGCGGTCGTCGGCTGACCGGCTCGCCAACCCACGGGCCCGGGCCCGGGCTCGGCAAACGCGCCGAGACCCGCGGGACCCTTGGCGGGCTGCTGCACGATTCGGCGACATCTGAGCGGCGGTGAGCACCCCGTACTCGACGGGTGATTGCCCCGATGGCGTCGCACTGAAGCGACACCGAGCCCCGCCGCGGGAACAGACCACAACTCTCGCCGAGATACTACGCACATCGATTCGGCCAGAAACATGATCTGAACAGGCCAAACGCCATCTGAAATGTGTCGGAGGAGCGAGTTTAACCCAAAGTACACGCGCTCCTTGGAGCGTAGAGCTGGTGGCAGCGTCGGTGTTTCGCCAGGTCACATGTTGACGGCAGAGTTTCCGGCATCCACGGGCCCGGCGTGAGGGCTGTCGCTCAGTCGAACCGAGCGTTCCGCCACACCCTTCAGCCTGAATCCGCCTGTCGTATCTGTTCCCGCCTGAGGTGATGGGTGCCCATATCGCCTCCCCGCGCGATCACCTCACCGGCCGCAGTCACCACCTGCACTTCCGAGCGGCCACCGCCTTCTTGTCTGTAGTGGCCGGCGGCGTCGGCGATGACGGCCCCGTGCTCCGCCGCGACCGTTGAGTCGACGTTCTCCAGGTAGATCGTAGGCCAGTTAGTTGACAACTATGGGGCATAGTCTAGGCTGACCGAGACGCCTGGGAGCTCAAGATGAAACATCGACGACTACTGGCACTTCTGCTGTGCGCTGCGCTGCTCGCGACAGGTTGCGGATCCGACGACACGAGTGATGAGGGCGGCACTCCACCTGATTCCACGGACACCGACGAGCTCACCGAGCCGGAGGTCGACGAACGCGGTCCGGAGACGGACCCCGACACCGACACCGACTCCGAGACCGACCCGGATCCTGAACCGCTGACGGCATCGGACCGCGGCGTCACCGAGGACACGATCACCCTTGGCATCGCCATTACGGACGTCGAGGTGTTCGCTCCCATCGGTGACATGGTCGAGGTCTACGAGGCGCTCGCCGCCATCCAGAACGAAGCAGGAGGGGTGGACGGCCGCCAGATCGCGCTCGAGACCCAGAAGTGGGGAATTGTCGACCGAACCGGCTACGAGGCCGCATGCGTCGCGCTCACCGAGGACGTCGAGACGTTCTTGATCATCGGCTTCCTCATTCCGGGCTTCAGCGGATCCGAGTGCTACACGCTGCTCAACGAGCGGATCGTGATCAACACCGAGGCGATCGCCGCCGACACGCTGGCGGGGGCCAATGGCCGCGCCCTCACCGTCTCGCCCAACCAGACCACGCTCGTGATCGACGGCCTGGCCCTGCTGGCCGACGAGCTGAACGGCGCCAACGTGGCCGTCTACTCCGGCAACGGTGAAGGGATTGCTGCCGCCGAGGCCGCTCTCATTGCACTCGGTGCCAACGTCGTCGATGTCACGGAGCAGGTGACCGGGGGCGCAGACGACCTGTTGGCCGCGGAAGCCGAACTCGACCTCACGGCCCAGCGATGGATCGTCGAGGAGGTCGAGTGGGTCATCAACCTCGACGGCGCCGGCGCCGGTTCGGTCGCCGCACTCCAGCGGGCCGGGCGCAACGACATCGCCATCGCCGGGTGGACCGATGTGGCGGCACTCACGGCACTGGGCGCCGACCTCTCACTGGCCGAGACCCTGATCGGCCTCGGCCGACCCCAGGCCGATCAACTCTTCGTCGACGGCCAACTCGGTGTCCCGGAGTGCCTAGAGCGGGTGACCGCCGAACTCGACATCGAGGTCGTGCCCTTCGTGCCCTCGGGTGAGGAAGACCGGTTGACCGTGATCTCTCGCGCCTGTGCCGCCTGGGACGTGTTCGTCGCCTTCGCCGAAGCCGCCGGCCCGAACCTCACCGAAGAGTCCTTCCTCGATGCCGGGGCCGCGCTCGGCGAGTTCGAGATGACCGGGGCGCCGTCCGGTTCGTTCGCTGCCGACAAGCCGTTCGTTCCCAACATCGATCCGGCGCTGTTCGTCTACGACGTCGCCACCCAGGACTTCGTTCTCCGATAGTCGACGACGACCGCGCCGCCTACCCGAGCCGACCGGTGCGGGGGGCGGCGCGGTCGACCATGTCCCCGTGCCGCGGTGAGAGATCGACCCCGCCGAGCGACCGGTAGCGCTCGAACCCGACGCGGCGCTTGACCGCCTCGGGAAGCGCGTCCACGGTCTCATCACGCAGCGACGCCACCATGTTCTCCTGTTGTCGGATCCAGGGACGACACCAGTAGGTGAGCACGCCGACGCGACGACCGTCGCTGACGTTCACACCGGTTCGGTGCGTCAGGCGACCATCGAAGACCATTGCGGTCCCTGGTGGCCCCGCGGCGGAGACCCACTGGCTGAGGTCGACGGGGTCGCCATGACGACGTGGCACACGATGGCTTCCGGGGATGACCTGCGTTCCGCCGTTGGTCTCGCTGAAATCCGAGATCATCCACATCACATTGGCCACGAGCGGCTCGTCCACGTCAAGATCGAGATACCCCTGATCGTTGTGGATCCCACCGGGCTCGCCGCCCCGAGAGACGAGCTTCCCCAACGAGCTCGAGAGAATCGCCTCGCCGCCGATCAACCAGCCGATCAGGTCGACGATGATCGGGTGGGTGAGCAGCCCCCAGAACTCTTCGCCCTTGTCGACGAGGTTACCGACAGACTGGTTCGGCCCGTCCATGATCGCGAGACCCGCGGCTTCCTCGCCTGCAGCCTGCCGCTCGATGCGATCCAGGATCGCGAGCCGAGCCTGCTCGGTGAGGGCGTCGGCCACGAAGCAGAACCCGTGGGTCTCGAGGTCGGCGCGCTGGCGGTCGAGGTCATCGGTCGGTTCGGGCAATCGATCGGAAGCGCTCATTGATCTCCTCGACGGCTCATCCAGTCTCGCCGCCTCGTAAGATAGCGGTTCGGGTCGCGCCGCTTCTCCGCGGCGTTCGCCTCGACCGTCGGATTGGCGAAGTACTCGAACCCATCGGTCGCCAGGCTGGCGAGGATCGCTTCCGCGACGTCGTCGGCGGAGTCGGTGTTCGCCGGGTCGGCGGGGAACGGCGGGTCCTCACCCGGGCGAGCCAGCGAGAACTCGGTTGCCGTACGGCCGGGAACGAACGTGTGGGCCGACACCGGCGTCCCGGCGAGATCGATGTAGAGCGCCTCGGTGAAGGCGTCGAGCGCAGCTTTCGCCGCCACGTAGGCGCCCGTTCCGGGAGCGAACTCGCGTGTGCCGCTCGAGCCGATGTTCACGATCCGCCCGCGGCCCCGCTCGAGCATGTTGGGCAGAAGGGCGAGCGTCAGTCGCAGCGGCGCCGAGAAGTTGAGAGCCATCGTGGCCTCGAAGTCGGCGACCGAGATGTCCTGCATCCGTCGCCGTCGGCCAGCCCCGGCGTTGTTGATCAGGATGTCGACGCGGTCCATGTCGACGAGGACCTGTCGAGCGAAGGCGTCGATGCCCTCGAGATCCGCGAGGTCGACCACCCATCCGTGGGCTCGGGCGCCCGCGGCTTCACACGCATCG
>JAQWMR010000006.1 GCA_029246685.1 Acidimicrobiales bacterium
ACACGCATCGACGGTGGCCTGCAGCCGGTCCGTCCGACGTGCGCAGACACCGACGACGGCGCCACGGCGGGCGAACGCCCGCGCCGTCGCCGCGCCGATACCGGATGACGCCCCCGTCACCAGGACCCGGAGGCCGGCCAGGTCGAGCGCCGCCGTCACCCGCGGCACCTATTCCTCCTGGGAGGCGTGGAGCCTGCGGACGCCGGTGGTGCCGCCTTCGGCTCGCCATCGAGCGAGATGATCCGCGTAGCCACTCACATTCCCCGGGTACACGACGCTGCGGGCGAGCTGCTCGCTCATCCCCTGCTCGCCATTGAAGTAGCTGGGCGTGCAGGTCGCCATGTAGTCGCCTCCCTCGGCAGCCTTGCGCCAGAGAAACTGGAGCCACTCGTCCTCGGCCTCCGGCTCGGGCTCGATTGCCACGACGTCATCCTCGAGGCTCGACGCCACGATCCAGGCGACATGGGCGGTCGCCTCGGTGATGAAGTGTACGAAGTTGCTCGACGACGATGCCTGAGCGATGGCGACGAACAGGAGGTTGGGGAAGCCGGCCGTCTGGTTGCCGTGGAGCGTGTGGGCACCATCGGCCCATCGCTCCGACAGCGTCACTCCCCCGCGCCCGACGGGATCGAAGCCGAGTCGACGGACGACCGGCGTGGTGACCTCGAAGCCCGAGGCGAAGATCAGGAGGTCGACGTCGTACACGCTGCCGTCGACGATCGGTCCACCCGTTCCGACCTCGGCGACACCTGCTCCGTCAGTGTCCACCAGGTGCACGTTCGGTTCGTTGAACGCGGGCAGGTACTCGTCGTGGAAACACACCCGCTTGCAGTGCTTGCCGTACCACGGCTTCAACTTCTCGGCCGTCGCCGGATCGTCGACCATGGCGTCGACGCGGTCGCGGAGACGCTGCATGACCTCGAAGTCGAGGAGGTCGAGTTCCTTCTGCTCCTCAGGCGAGTCGACCCGCTGTTGGAGGTTGTCCCACATGAGGTCGATCCACCCGTCGTCCACCAGGCACGGCGATGGTTGCTCACCACTCACCGCGGCGGTGAAGTTCCGCATGCGCTCGGTCTGCCATCCGGACTGGAGGGAACGAAACCACTGCTCGTCAGTCGGCCCATTTCGCCGCACGGCCACGGTGGCAGGCGTTCGTTGGAACACGAAGACCTCGGCCGCATCACGCGCCAGCTGCGGGACGAGCTGCACCGCTGTCGCGCCGGTACCGACGATGCCGACGCGTTTGTCGGCGAGCTCGGTCATCGGCTCCGTGGGGCTGCCGCCGGTGAACGCATAGTCCCATCGAGCCGTGTGGAACGTGCGCCCCGTGTAGGAACCGACGCCGGGGATTCCCGGCAGCTTCGCCTTGTGGAGCAGCCCGCCAGCGGCGACGAAAAAGCGGGCGCGCAACTGGTCCCCACGCGTCGTCGTGATCAGCCAACGGTGCTCGTCGTCGCTCCAGGCGGCCGTCTCGATCTCGGTCTGGAACAGCGCATGCTCGTAGAGCCCGAAGTGGGTGCCGATGCGCTGGCAGTGCTCGAAGATCTCGGGTGCCGTCGCGTACTTCTCGGTGGGCATGTAGCCCGTCTCCTCGAGGAACGGCATGTAGATGTATGACTCGACGTCGCAGCGGCACCCGGGATAGCGATTCCAGTACCACGTGCCGCCGAAGTCGCCGCCCTTCTCGATCATCCGGTACGACTCGACGCCCCGGCGCCCGAGCTCGACGGCGGTGAGCATTCCGGAGAATCCGCCGCCGAGGATGACGGCGTCCGTGTCCTCCACGATCGACTCGCGGGCGAAGTCGGGGTCGGCATACGGGTCACGGTCGAACTGCTCGTGCTGCCCGTCGAGCAGGACATACTGATCGAGTCCGTCGGGCCGGATGCGCTTCGCTCGCTCCGTCGCGTAGCGCTCCTGGGCGGCCCGCAGCGCGTTGACCGCGTCGTCGGTCATGCGGGTTCCAGCCCGAGCACGCGCATCGCGTTCCCCCGCAGGAACTTGGGCCACACATGGTCACGGAACGGCACGCCCATCATGTCGGTCATGATTCGCTCGACCGTCAGCCCAGCCGGGAAGTATCCGGCATACATGATCTTGTCGGCGCCGCGGGTATTGGCGTAGTCGATGATCGCCTTCGGATAGTGCTTGGGAGCGAACGCCGACGGCATGTAATGGAGGTTGGGCCACTTGAGCATCAGCTTCACGGCCAGGTCCTCCCAGGGCTCGGCGCCGTGTCGCATGATCAGCTTGAGCTCGGGGAAGTCGTAGCAGACGATGTCGAAGCGCTCGACGTGCTGGCATGCGCTCGGCAGCCGCGGCCCGGCGATGCCAGCGTTCACGACCATCGCGATGTCGAGCTCGACGGCGGTGGCGTAGAGGGGATACATCTTCGGGTCATCGACCGGTACCTGCGGCAGGCACCCGGCGGGGAAGACGCTGACCGCCTTCAGGTCGTGGTCCGCCACCGCATCACGAACGGTCCGGACGGCACCCATGACATCGTTGGGGTCCACCTCGATGATGTAGTTCACACGGCCGGGGTGACGCTTCGCCGCCTCGACGCTGGTGTCGCTCAGCCCGAACAGACCCTGCTCGATCCCGTGCTTGTCCATCTCGGTGAAGGTGATGTCGATCGGGTCGGCCGTCTCGAGATCGACTTCGTCGGGCACGCCCTTGAACATGTAGCCGGCGGGCATCGAGAGGTCGGACGAAGCATCGTCCTTCACCCCGCGGACCATTTTCGCGTAGGTGGCCGCCTTATCGGTGAAGGGGAACCCGATCATCAGGTCGATGATCCCGATGTCGGTCGGCATGTTGGAGATTGTCTGGTCAGCCACGCTCATCCTCCCCAGTTGGTGACGTCGACACCGAGGCCACGCACACCCTCAAGGACTGAACCCGGGTCCATGCGCTCACTCGGCTTGGTGTAGGTCCACATCCGCTCGCCCACGGCGCCGGAGACAAAGGTGAGCGCCTGGTCGAGCGTGAACACGACTCCGCGTCGGCAGACCTCCTTCTCGAACCGTTCGGCGTGCTCCTCGTCCTTGACGAAGTTCATCGAGTCGCACTGGATCATCAGATCGTTGTTGAACCAGTCGTAGGGCGACGTGCTGACATGAAGCAGCAACGGATCCGCCTCGACCACCTTCCCGCTTACGGCCGTGAACGAGATCGGCTCCATGCAGCACATGCAGTAGCTGTCGAGCCGACACTCCTTGCCCTCGAAGGGCGGCATGTTCGAGAAGGCGACGGCCTCCATCGAGCAGCCCGCGTAGCTGTGGAACTCCCCGTCGACATAGGCCTTCACCTGGGTCGGGAACGACGCGAAGGGCTGGAACCGGAGCACCGGACAGTTCATGGAGTCGGGGTCGATCGTGCAGGCGATGCCGAGCGCGAGTTCCTTGTAGAGCTGGATGGCCTCGCGTCGGTCGAAGCCGAGGGTCTCCTTGACGTCTCGGAGGTTCGGACCGTGACCGTTGGCGCACCAGTGCTCGTAGTTGAATTGACGAAGCGCCAGAGCGGGCTCGGTGAACTCGAAGAACGGGACGTAGTGCGGCATGTGTGGTCCTCTCTCTCGGCTTCGGGTCAGTCGCGCCGGAACGCGCGGTACTGCTCGTGGTTGCCGGCGGGACAGTCCGCCGAGATGATCGTGTAGTGGTCGGTGGCGCTCATTGCGTTCTCTCCCGTGACGCGGACGCGTGTGAACGATCATAGTCTCAAACTATGCTCCATAGTCCAGTGCTGCTACGGTCGACGTGACGCTCTGTCGACGAGACAGCCGAACTCTTGGGGGTTCCCGACATGATGTCATCAGAGTCGTTGGCCGGTGCCGACGACAGCATCACGCGTTGGTTCGAGGACGAGTTCGGCGGCACTGTCGTCGAGCTGGCCCGTCAGACCCGGTGGCGACCGGTCTGGTTCGCCACGGTCGACAAGGACGGCGAGCGCCACGAGCTCGTCGTACGTGGCGATCGCACCGACATGCCGCTCATCTTCCCCCTGCGGCACGAGATGACCTTCCAGAAGCTCCTCGGCGACCACGGCATCCCCGTCGCCACCGTGCGGGGGTGGATCGACGAACCCGAGGCCTACGTCATGGACATGGTCGCCGGTCAGGAGCACTTCCCCGACACGCCCGACGACGAGCGCGACGCCGCGGTCGACGACTACCTCGCCATCCTGTCTCGCCTCCATGCACTCCCAATCGAACCTTTCGTCGACGCCGGCATCCGTCGCGCCGGCGACCCATCGCAGTCCGGGATGATCGGCCTCGACCGCTACGAGGTGCACTATCGCTCGCTCAAGCAAAACCCCGACCCGTTTCTCGAGTTCACGACGGGGTGGCTCCGCCGCAACCCGGTCGACTCCAAGGGCAGGGAAGCGCCGATCGTGTGGGACTCGGGTCAGTTCCACCACGCCGATGGCGGGATTGTCGCCGTGCTGGATCTCGAGCTCGCCCACGTCGGCGATCCGATGATGGACCTCGCGGCGTGGCGCATGCGCGACACAATCGTCGGCTACGGCGACTTCGCGAAGCTCTATGCGCGCTACGAGGAACTGTCGGGCACGCCGATCGACCTCGCGGCGATCCGCTGGCACCACATGCACTTCACTCTCTCCAACCTGCTGGCGATGAGCCACGCGTTGAAGGACCCGTCACCAGCATCGGACCTGATGACGAACGTTCAGTGGTGCTACGAGACCAACCTGTTCGCCACCGAGGCCTGGGCCGAGGAGCTCGCTATCGACCTCCCGACGATCGACATGCCCGAGCCGCGGACGTCGGAGGCAGACCGGGGCCACATGCACATGGTGCGAGCCCTGCGCAACATCTCGACCGACGACCAGTTCGTACAACACGAACTGAGGACGCTCTTTCGCCTGGCCCGCCATCTCCAGCGTCGCGACGAGATCGGCGACGCCGTGGCCGAGGCCGATCTCGACGATCTCGAGACGCTGCTCGGCACCCGGCCCGACACATGGCGCGAGGGCGAGGCGAAGCTCGAGGCGTTCGTTCTCGACGACACGACCGGCGCCCACGACGAAGCGCTCGTCCGCCTCTTCCACGCCCGAAACCTGCGGGCGCACATGCTGCTCGGCCCGGCCGGATCGGCCATGGCCCACCACCACACGATCCAGCCGTTCAAATGACGCCGCGAAGCGACGAGCGCTATTCGGCGAGTGAACGCAGCCCGGCGAGGAGAACGTCGACGACAACGTCGAAGCTCTCGGCCGGTGAGGGCCCGATGCTGCTCGTGAGCTCGAGCTGCGAAAACCCGTGCAGACCGCTGCGCAGGGCACGGCCGGCGTTTGCAAGACGGTCGTCGGGGATGCCGAGCGTCGAGAGAATCGCGCCTGCCGGGATGGTCATGCCCTCGACCACCGCACGATGCTCGTCGCCACGGTGCGGAACCGGCCGCAACGTCGCCTGATAGCGGCCGCCGTGCTCGATGACGTAGGTGCGCCACGCGTGCGCGTAGGCGCGGATCGCGTCCTCGCCGACCTTGGCCACGACGCTGTCACACAGCGTTGATGCAAAGTCGGCCGTGGTGACGAGGGCCAGCTCGTCGAGTAGGTCATCGAGTCCGTCGAGGTGGTTGTAGAGCGACGGCGCCTTGCATTCGGCTGCTGCGGCAACGCTCGCGAGGCTCACTGCTGGCAGGCCCTGGTTGTCGGCGATCTCCAACGCGAGATCAACGACGACCGAGCGGGATAGGCGACGCGTTGTCCGGGGCACGTCCCGGACTGTACACGAGCCATGCTGCATAGGTGTTAACTATGCATGTTAGTTTTTGACTGCTAGGGTCGCATCTATGAACCTTCCACCATCTGGGGCACACGGAGACGAGCGGGAGATCGAGGCGGTCGTTGCGGTGATGCGCGGCAACCCGACTCTCGACATCGGCGAGGCGACCGAGGCACTCGAACAGCGCACCGCCGAACTGCTCTCGAAGCAGCACGGCCTGATGGTGAACTCGGGCTCCTCCGCGCTGCGGATCGCGATCGACCTCCTCCACCTCGAGCGAGGTGATGAGATCCTCACCTCACCTCTCTGCTTCTCGACCGACATCGCCCCGATGGTGCAGTCGGGCATCGTGCCGGTCTTCGCGGACATCACGCCCAACACGTACCAGATCGACACCGATGGCATCGAGGCGATGATCGGCCCGCGGACCAAGGCGATCCTCGTCCCGAACCTCTGCGGCAACTGCCCCGACTGGGACGCCATTCGAGCCGTCGCCGACACCCACGGCCTGATGGTGATCGAGGACTCCGCCGACGTGCTCGACAGCTGGCAGCGCGGCACCCGAACGGGCACCCGCAGCGACATCACGATCACGAGCTACGCCCGCTCCCACGCGATGACGGCGGGCGGCACCGGCGGACTGGTCGGCGTGAACGATCCCGACCTCTACAACGAAGCTCTCTCGTTGCGCCGATGGGGACGACGCTCGGAGGAGTACCTTTTCGGCACTCGCAAGGACGAGGGCATCGAGCGATTCGGCAGTCTCGCCGACGGCACGCCGTACGACCTGATCTTCACGTTCGACACGATCGGCTACAACTTCGAGCCGAACGAGCTGAGCGCGGCCTACGGCCTGGTCCAGATCGACAAACTCCCGGGCTTCAACGAGCAGCGCCGGTCCAACTGGGCAAAGCTGAACGACCACGTCGCCGAGCGTGACGGCGTCACTGGCGGCGACACCACCGAGGACACCGACACCACGTGGATGCGATTCTGTTTCACGCTCGACGACGACTTCGCCCTCGGGCGCAATGAGGTCCAACAATTTCTTGCCGGCCGAGGCGTCAGCACGCGCATGGTGTGGACCGGCAACATCCTGCGCCAGCCCGCGTTCGCCGAGATCGAACATCGTCAGCCGGAGGGCGGCCTGCCCAACTGTGACCGCATGATGGACCGCTCCCTCGCCCTGCCTATCTACCACGCGCTCAACGCCGACCACATGGGCTACATCTGCGAGCAGGTCGACGAGCTGCTCGCCACGGTGTCGTGATGCCCGTCGCACTCGTCACCGGAGCCAGCCGCGGGATCGGCGCCGGAATCGCACAACGACTCGCGGCCGAGGGCTGTGCCGTGGCCTGTGTCGCCCGCACCCTCGCCGATGACGAGTCCCACCTCGGGGGTTCGCTGAACACCACGGTGGAGAAGCTCCGGGCCTCCGGAGCGACAGCACACGCGATCGTCGCCGACCTGTCGAGCCCGGACTTCGACGCCGACGCGGTCGTCGCCGAGGCGGAGTCCGAACTCGGACCCCTCGACTATCTCGTCAACAACGCGGCCGCGGCGTTCTACCCCTCCTACCTCGAGATGACCCGCAAACGCATCGAGATCTCGTTTCGGGTCAACGTGATGGCACCGTGGCTCCTGGCGCAGGCAGCGGTGCCGGAGATGGTCGAACGAGGCCACGGATCGGTCCTGAACCTCACCTCGCAGACAGCGGACATGCCGGAGGGACCACCGTTCTCGGTGTCCCCGCAGATCGGCGGCGCCAGTGCCTACGGCGGGTCGAAGGCATGGCTGAACCGGGCGACGGTGGGGGCCGCGGCGGAGCTCTACGGCACCGGCGTGTCGCTCAACTGCCTCACGCCCGACACCTCTGTCGCCACGGAGGGCAGCACGTCGCTCGTCGACCTGTCGGAATACCCCATGGAACCGATCGACACAATGGCCGAGAGCGCATGGCGGCTCCTGACCGGCGACCACGCCGACTACACCGGCAGGGTCGAATACAGCCTGTCATTCCTCCATCGAGAGAACGGGCCGGTTCGCACGCTCGCCGCCGACGCATTGCTGGAGGGTTGGCAACCCGACGACCTCCTCGTGGAGCATCTCCACCATCCGAGAATCGACTGAGGAAGGACTCAGCCATGTTCAGACTCGACGGCCGCACCGCGGTTGTGACTGGCGCCGGCCAGAACATGGGCACCGGCGTCGCTGAAGCCCTGGCTGGGCAGGGGGCCCACGTGCTCGTCAACGATCTCGTGGCCGACCGGGCCGAGGACGTCGCCGCACGTCTGTGTGACGCAGGCGGCTCCGCCGAAGCGTTGCCCTTCGACGTGACCGTCCTCGACGCCGTCCGCGCCGCCCTTGCCGGGCGGCCGATCGACATCCTCGTGAACAACGCCGGCAATGCCGGGGCCGAAGCGATGCGGCCCACGCCGTTCGCTGAGACCCACCCGGCCGACTGGGACGGCCCGCTCGCGGTCAATCTCGGCGGCGTGATGCAGTGCACCCACGCCGTGCTGCCCGGAATGATCGAGCGAGGCCACGGCCGCGTCATCGGAATCGTCTCTGGTGCCGGCACCGAAGGCGTCGGCATCGGCGTCGCCGCCTACTCAGCAGGCAAGGGCGGTGCCGCAGGACTCCTGCGCTCCGTCGCTCTCGAGGTGGCGGCCGCCGGCGTGACGGTCAACTCGATCGCCCTCGGCCTGATGGACAACACCGGCGGAACCGGCATGACCGACCGCCTCGCCAAGGGGATCCCGACCAAGCGACTCGGCACCCCAGCCGACGTCGGTGCGCTGTGCAGCTACCTCGCCTCGGACGAGGCCTCCTGGATGACGGCCCAGACCATCCCGCTCGCCGGCGGATCGATCACGAGCTGATGGCGGACTCCCTTCGCGCCGTCGTCGTCGGCTCATCCTTCGGTGGGCGCGTCCATGTTCCCGCTCTCCGGGCCGCCGGGTTCGACGTCGTGGGTCTCGTCGGCCACAACGCCGACCGCACTGCCGGGCGTGCTGCCGCCCTATCCATCCCATCGCACGGCACGTCGATCACCGACGTCATCGAGGCGACCTCCGCCGATGTCGCCACGGTGTCGACGCCACCGGCGGTCCATCACGAATCGGTGCTCGAAGTCATCGGCACCGGGCGCCACGTACTCGCCGAGAAGCCGTTCGCCCTCTCTGTCGACGAGGCTGTGCAGATGGTCGACGCAGCCGCCGCCGCCCAGGTCACGGCCATGGTCTCGTTCGAATTCCGGTGGCAACCGGCCGAGGCGCTGATCGCCCGGGCGATCGCGAACGGCGACATCGGCGAACCCCGCGCTGCGAACTTCGTGAGCCACAGCGGACTCGTGGCCGACGGCCTCCCGCGCGCGTTCAACGACGAGTGGTGGGGCGACGCGAGCGCGGGCGGCGGCATTCTCAACGCGGCCGGCGTGCACGTGCTCGATCGACTTCTCACGTGGCTCGGTCCGGTCATGTCGGTGAGCGGCTCCGTGACGCAGGTCGGCACGCTCGAGGGCGGCGCCGACGACACCTACTCCGCGCTCATGCGCACCGCGGGCGGCGCAACCATCTCGGCCCAGCAGTGTTCCGGTGCCCGCGGAAGCGGCGTCTCGATCTGCAAGGTGATCGGCACCGAGGGTTCGATCTGGCTCGAGGCGGGCGCCGCCATGATCGCCACCCACGGCGAGCCGGAAGCGATCACCGTGCCGGAGGATCTGATCCCACCACCCCTCCCCCACTACGACTCCGACGACCCGAAGCACGCGTTCACGGCGTTCGAGCTCCCGCTCTTCATCCGGTTGGCCGAGCGGTTACGTGACGAGATCACCGGCGCCGCGATCGACGCGACGGCCCCGCCCACACCGACGTTCACCGACGGACTCGCGACGCAGCAGATCATCGACGCGATCCGCAGCTCCTCCGCCGAGGGCGGACGCGCGGTCGATCTGGAACCGACGACGTGGTGACCGAATGACGACCATGCCGCCGCTCGTGCTCTGCAGCGGAACCCTCGGCCCGCTGCCGCTCGACGAGAAGTTCCGAGCCGCGGCGGCCGCCGGATTCGACGGCGTGTCGGCCTACGGCGACGAGATCGATGCCGCTACGGCCGACGGCGTCGATTGTGGCGCACTCGCACGCGAGCTGGGCCTGATGGTTGCCGAGGTCGACGGCGTGGTGATCTCGAGCCGGTCGACGGAAGACGCGGATCACGCTTTGGCAAACGCTCGGTCGGTCGGCGCCCGGTCGATCACCATCGTTGAGGCGGGCGAGTACGACCCCGACAACGAGCAGCACGTGGCCGAGGCGGTCGACGCGTTCGGCGAGATCTGCGACCGCGCCGCCGTGGACGGCATCCTCGTCCACATCGAACCGTTCGCGTGGTCCCAGCTGGGCCGCACCACCGATGCGCTCGAGATCACGCGCCGCGCCGGTCGACCCAACGGCGGGCTGCTGCTCGACTACTGGCACCACGTGCGGGGCCCGGATCAGGGCGTGCTCGACGAGGCCATCCAGCTCTCCGACATCCTCGGGATCCAGCTCGGCGACACGGGCCCCGAGCCATGGAACAACGTGCGCAACGAGTGCATGGCCAGCCGCCGCCTCCCCGGCGAGGGCCGCTCGGATCTCCCCACGCGCGTCGCGGCGCTGGCGGCCCAAGGCCCGCTGCCCCCCGTCGGCGTCGAAATCTTCGGCACTCCGATGGATCGTCTGCCGGCTGACGTCGCGGCTGAGGCACGCACCTCGATGGTCGCGGTGCTCCAGCAGGCCGGCCTCTGATCGAGGCGAGCGCCAGTCAGAACTCGGCGCGTGGCATCGGAGCAGCGTGCTGCTGGGCTTCCGACGCTGAGTGTGGAGATCGAACAGGTGCCGGTGTCGGAGGGGCGAATGCACCCCTTGACCCTCGCCATCGCAGCGCCTGGCTTCGAATTGCCGAGGCCGCTGGGCCTCAGGGCGTGGCGGGCTGCAGCCCTCGAGCGCTGTCGCTGTGCATGAGGAGCGCGTCGCCGAGCACGTGCTCGGCAAGTACTAGAGGACCCTGAGTCCGAAGAGCACATCGATCCAGGCGCCCATTCCGAACCTTGATCGAACACTTGTCGGTGTCGGAGGGGCGAGTCGTACCCTAACTCCACAGGCAGAGACTCCCTGGATGGCCGTCGCAAGCTAATTCTTCCTTGAAAACGCAGGGCGGATGAGTTCTCGGCACCCTCACGATTGATCTCGCCGCCTAGAAACCGTTGGAAACACAGGGCGGATGAGTTTCCGACACACGCACTCCATCTCGCCATATTGCAGAATGTATCACGATATGTCATACTAAGGAATGGCTAAAGCTATCTCCGTCCGACTCGATGATGAGGCCGAGCGCGCCCTACAAACGCTTGAGTCAACGGGGCTTACCCGATCCGAAGCAATCCGATCGTCGCTGCTTTCCTCCGCAGCCCGACTCCGGCGAGGCCGAGATCTCGCCGCCGAAGCAGCAGCACTCGAGGCCGACGAAGCCGATCGCGAAGAAATGCTCGCGATCGCCTCACTCATGGAGTCACTGCGTGCGCCGGGGTGAGGTCTACCGGTTCCGAACTCCAAAAGGTGTAGGCCACGAACAACAAGGCGTGCGATACGGCGTCGTGGTCCAGGCCGATGAACTCCTGCCCCGCTCCGTTGTGATCGTTGCACCAACGTCACGAAGCGCCCGATCCGCCTCGTTCCGGCCCGAGATAACCGTTGCTGGCGACACGACCCTCGTCCTCGTCGAACAACTCGGAGCTGTCGACGTGCAACGACTTGGCGACGTAGTCGGATACCTCTCAGCCGACGAGCTGTGGTCGATCGACGACGCGCTCATCACGGTGCTTGGACTCGCCTAGCGTCTGTGTAGATGACGCGTGTACTAACGCTTGTGTCGGAGGGGGGACTTGAACCCCCACGCCCCTAAGGGCACCAGCCCCTCAAGCTGGCGCGTCTGCCAATTCCGCCACTCCGACGTGGCCATTCGGACGAGCCGAACGAGAGCGCAATCGTAGCGGGCGCCGTGCGCGCCCACACCTCGATTCAGCCGCTACTCGGCGAAGCGCACTCCGCTGAGATCGAGTGTTCCGTCGGCACGGTGGCGGCGTCCGTCAAGACGCTGTGAGATCGCGACGCGAACCTCGAATCGGCCTATCGGCAGTAGCAGCCCGTCCTCGATCAACGCTCGTTCCAAGGCGGCAAGGAAGATGCCACGCTGGGCCGGATCGACTTCAGCTCGCACCGCTTGCGCGAGCTCAGCGCGAGCTTCGGAGTTCGACCCGAAGACATGGTCTACTCTACCGGGCGTTCCGAGCTGCAGGAGCCCGTTGAGACCGCCGGGAACCACCACGGGGAACATCGCGGCTTCCCCTGAAGCGACACGGGCGGAGAAGACCGCACGCTCGGTCGGGATTGCGACTGCCTCGACTCCGGCCGCAACCAGCTGGGCGGACATGGCGTCGTCGAGCGGCCCGATCGGCACGTCGACGACCAACGCGGCCGGAAGGGCGCCGGAAGATGTACTGCCGCTGACCGGTCGCGCGGTGAGGCCGGCGACTTCACCGGCGAGGAGTAGCGGCTCCAGCGCCGCCAGAGCGCCGAGACGTTCTTGTTCGCTGTCGAGACGCGAGACGATCGCGAGTTGTATGCCGAGCGGGAGGCGAATGACGTCAGCATCGAGGCCGTCGCTCCGATCGCTCGACGTGAGAACGACCCAGTCCGACTCCCAGTCGGCGATCGCGGCTCGCGCTCCGTCGTCGTGGCTCACGAGTTCGATCTCACTGACTGGAGCAGTCTCCTCGCGAGCGAGCAGCTGCGACGGTTCGTCGCCTCGCAGGTAGAGGCCCGTCGTTCGAAGCAGGCCGGAGTCACCGACGCCGCTGATGCCGAACGCAGGGTCGGCCAGGACATCGAGGATCGGCTCGAAGGGCTCAGTCAACCGGACAACGAGCGTGGCGTCATCCAGCGCAGAGAGTCCGGCCACACCACCGGCCGGTCCGTCCATGTGCTCCGTCCAACCCACGACGATGGCGAGCATCAGTGCGGCATGGCTCGTCGCCCCTGCGCGGCCACGCGTTCCAGTGAGCGCCTCACATCTCGGGCAGTGAGCGGCACGCCGTCGGCGTCGGCCAGATCGTCGGCGAGGACGAAGGTCCACGTTGTGCGGTAGTCGTCAACGAACCAATGATCGGCGAGCGCTGGTGTCGGGCTGTTCGCGTTGTCCAGGCTGACGAGGCCCTCGTAGAGCAGGTCGGCGATGACGCGATTCGTCACTGATACGGGATCGACAACCGCGGGGTCCATCGAGAAGGGCGAGGGAACCGCGATGCGGAGGACAAGATCCGGCGCTTGGTCGGTGAGATCGGCTCCTGCGGCGTCGACCTCACACGCCGCAATGTCCTCAAACGTCGGCCGCTCGCCCGCACACGCGGTGGCCGCGAGCAAGAGCGCTAGGATGGAAAGCCAGACGCTACGCATCTGACTCCATCGGCCATACGAGCCGCAGGTTCAGGCGTCGCCGCCGAGAAGATCGAGCCGGATCAGAAGATCAGGGCGTACGAGACAGAGCTGAAGCCGAAGGTCACAGCCGAGATCACGGTGATCCGGTCGAGGTTCTTCTCGACCACGGTCGATCCCGCCGCCGCGGCACCGGCGCCACCACCGAACATGTCGGAGAGGCCGCCGCCCTTGCCGCTGTGCAACAGCACGAGAAAGATCAGCGCGAGAGCCGAAATGATCTGCAGAGGTGCGACGATCCAAATCACGTCGAGAATCGTAGCGCCGAGCCCCGCACTTCCGTGCTCAGGTCTGGTACAGACGGAAGTTGACGATGCGGGCGAAGTCGTCCGCATCGAGTGAGGCGCCACCTACGAGCGCGCCGTCGATGTCGGCTTGGCCCATCAACTCCGGGGCATTGCTCGGCTTCACCGAGCCACCGTACTGGATACGCACGGACCCGGCTGCGGCTGCACCCCACTGGTCGCTGATCAGCGACCGGATGTGGGCGCACATCTGCTGGGCGTCCTCAGAGGATGCGGTCTCGCCGGTGCCGATCGCCCAGATGGGCTCGTAGGCGACGACGAGATCTCCGACCGTTTCGGCGCTGAGGCCAGCGAGCGAGCCGGCGATCTGCGACGCCACCTTCGACTCAGCCTGGTCGCCCTGACGCTCGTCCAGGGTCTCCCCCACACACACGATGGGCGTCATGCCCGCCGCGAGCACCGCGTTGGCCTTTTCGTTAACGACTTCGTCGGTTTCGCCGAACAGCTCTCGCCGCTCCGAGTGGCCGACGATCACGTAGGCCACATCGAGCTTCTGGAGCATGCTCGACGACACCTCGCCGGTGAACGCCCCACTCTCGGCTTGGTGCACGTTCTGGGCGCCAAGGGCGACGGGCACGTCGTCGGACTGGATGACGGTCTGCACGGAGCGCAGGTCGGTGTACGGCGGGTGGACGGAAACGTCGACCGCGTCGTAGTCCTCGGAATTGAGGGCGTAGGCCAGCTTCTGTATCGTCTGGATCGCCTCGAAGTGGTTGTGGTTCATCTTCCAGTTGCCACTGATGAGTGGCTTGCGGTCAGCCATTGTTCGGCGCTCCTCGTAGAGCCTCCAGACCTGGCAGGTCGCCCTTCTCGATCAACTCGAGCGAGGCGCCTCCCCCGGTGGAGACGTGGTCCATGTCCTTTTCGACTCCGAACACCTTGGCCGCTGCGGCACTGTCGCCGCCACCGACCACGGTGAATGCCTTCGTCTGTGCCATCGCGTGGGCGACGGCACCGGTGCCGCCGCCGAAGCGGGGATCCTCGAAGACGCCCATCGGGCCATTCCACAGGACGGTGCCGGCTTCATGGATGACGTCGCCGAACTGCGCGGCAGAACCCGGGCCGATGTCGACACCCATCCAACCGTCCGGCACGTTCGCACCAATCTGGCGAACTTCGCACTTGGCGTCGGGGTCGAAGAGCTTGCCGCCCGGGCCCATCGCGGTGACGTCGTAGGGCAGGTGGATGGTCTTGGGCCCCTCGAGCAGCCGGGCACAGGTGTCGACCATGTCGTCCTCACACAGCGAGGCCCCGATCGAGTGCCCCTTCGCCTTCAGGAATGTGAAACACATGCCGCCGCCGACGATCAAGGAGTCGACGGAGTCCAGCAGCGCTTCGATGACGGCGAGCTTGTCGCTGGCCTTCGAGCCGCCCATGATCCCGACGAACGGCTTCCGGGGTCCCTCACGCAGGCCACCGAGCACCTCCACCTCACGGTGAAGCAGGCGGCCGGCAGCCGACGGCAGGTGCTTCGGCGGCCCGACGATCGAGGCGTGCGAACGGTGCGACGCGCCGAAGGCGTCGTTGACGAAGGCGTCGTGGCGCCCGACGAGCTGCTCGACGAAGGCGTCGTCATTGGCGGTCTCCCCTGGATCAAAGCGCAGGTTGTGGAGCAGGTCGACCCCCGGCACGAGTTCGGCGAGACGAGCCCGCACGGGTTCGACCGAGAACGCAGGATCCGGCGCGCCCTTCGGCCGCCCGAGGTGCGTGCACGCGGTCACCGATGCGCCCTGATCCAACAGATACCGGATCGTGGGCAGCGCGGCGCGAATGCGCAGGTCATCGGTGATCTCGCCGTCGGTGATCGGCACGTTGAAGTCGGCCCGCAGGAGGACCGACTTCCCGTTCAGATCACCCAGGTCTTCGAGCCGGGGGACGGAGCTCACTTCTTCTTTGCCGCAGCCTTCTTCTTGGCGGGCGCCTTCTTGGCTGGCGCCTTCTTCTTGCCGACGAGAACGGCGAGGTCCACGAGACGGTTCGAGTAGCCCATCTCGTTGTCGTACCAGCCGAAGATCTTCACCAGGCTGCCCTGCGCCATGGTGAGGCCGGCATCGAAGGTGCAGCTCGCAGGCGACCCGACGATGTCGGCGGAAACCAGCGGATCCTCGGAGTAGACCAGCACGTTGCGAAGCGGACCGGAGCCCGCAGCCTTCTTGAACGCAGCGTTGATCTGCTCGACCGAGACGTCCTTCTTGAGCACGCCCGTGAAGTCGGTGATCGATCCGTCGGGGATCGGCACTCGCAGGGAGGTGCCGTCGAGCTTGCCCTGCATCTTCTTCATCACGAGGCCGGTGGCGCGGGCGGCACCGGTGCCGGTGGGGATGATGTTGACCGCCGCGGCGCGGGCCCGGCGAAGGTCACTGTGCGGACCGTCTACCAGGGCCTGGTCGCCAGTGTAGGCGTGGATCGTGGTCATGAGGCCCTGCTTTACGCCGAAGGCGTCGTCCAGGACCTTGATCATCGGCACGAAGCAGTTGGTGGTGCATGACGCGTTGGAGATGACGTGGTGACGAGCCGGGTTGTAGCTGTTCTCGTTGACACCGACCACGAAGGTCGCGTCGCAGTCACCCGACGGGGCGGAGATGATCACCTTCGGCGCACCCGCCTTGCGGTGACCGGCGGCAGCCTCCTTCTTGGTGAAGAAGCCGGTGGACTCGATGACGACATCGACGCCGAGATCACCCCACGGGAGATCTTCCGGGTTGCGCTCCGAGAGGACCTTCAGCACATCGCCGTCGACGTTGATGCCGTCGCGGGTGGCCTTGATCTTGCCGCCGAAGCTGCCGTGGACGGAATCGTTGGCGAGCAGGTGGGCCATCGTCTCGCGCGAGCCGAGGTCGTTGACGGCGACAAAATCGATGTCGGCGCCCGATGCCTTCGCAGCTCGGAAGAAGTTACGGCCGATTCGGCCAAAGCCGTTGATGCCGACGCGTACGGTCATAGTGGGGTCTCCCAGGGTTGTGTTCGGCCTTTCGGCCACGCCCGATGGAACCACACTGAGCCCCAGAAAGCGACGATCTCACGCGTTGAATCGCGAGTGCGATTCGTAGCGGCCCCAGAGGATCAGGTACGGACGCCGGTTACCAACTCGGAGACGGCTGCAGCGAGCAATTCCGGTTCGTGTGCCATGCTCCCCGAGAGGCGCAGTGCCCGCTGTTGGACGAGCTGCGAGTCCGCCTCGGCGACGTCGAGCGAGACGTCGGCGAGGACCACATCGGGCTCGACGCCGTGGGCCCGAATGGCCGCGATGTGGTCGCCGAGGGAGTAGCCATCGGTCTCCGCTGTTTCCGGTCCGAGGTTGGCGACGTAGACGACCAGGGCATCAGAGGCCTCGACCGCTCGGCGCACACCAGGAAGCGCGGCGGCGAGCACTGACGTGTAGAGCGAACCCGGCCCGAGGATGATGACGTCAGCTGCACCGATCGCGGCTTCGACTTCGAGCGGCACCGGCGGGTCCACAGGCGACACGTGGAGTCGTTGGATGTCACCGCTGCGCGACACCGCGACCTGGCCGCGCACCACTCCCCTGCCGGTGTCGGCGAGCAGGTCGACTCGACTCCGCGACGCCGGCAGGATGCGGCCACGGGCACCGACCATTGCGACGGCTGTGTCCATGACGACGACGGGATCTTCGGCGTTCTCGAGCAGCGCGGCGAGAAGGAGGTTGCCGGCTGGATGCCCGGCGAGCGTGCCGTCCTCGAAGCGGTGATCGAGGGCGTCTCGCACGATCCCTGGAGGCGTCAGTGCGGCCAAGCACCGGCGCATATCGCCCGGAGCCATGATGCCGAGCTCGCGTCGCAGTCGACCGCTGGACCCACCGTCGTCCGCGACTGAAACGACCGCGGTCAGCTCACCGGCGATGTCGCGCATGGACTCGAGTGACATCGCGAGACCGTGGCCGCCACCGATGGCGACGATGCGTGGCGCGCTCATTTGGCCATATCCCGGTGGACGACTCCGGGCGCATGCCCGAGGCCTTCGAGGATTGTCGCCATTCGCTCCGCGATGGCAACAGAGCGATGTTGTCCTCCGGTGCAGCCGAACGCGATCGTCAGGTACGACTTCCCCTCTTGCACGTAGAACGGGAGGATCAGGGCGAGAAGCCGTTCGAGGCGAGCGAGGAACGCGCCGGCGACCGGCTGTTCGAGCACATAGGCCGCAACCGGCCCGTCCATGCCGGTGAGGGGGCGAAGCTCGTCGACCCAGTGAGGATTCGGCAGGAAGCGACAGTCGATCACCATGTCGACGTCGAGCGGCAGTCCGTGCTTGTACCCGAAGGAGGTGACGGTGGTGTGCATCGTGTGGCCGGCGCCACCGTCGCTGAACGCCTCGACCATCCGGTCGCGCAGCTGATGGACGTTGAGATCAGTCGTGTCGACGACGAGGTCGGCTTCGGCCCGCAGCGGTTCGAGGGCGATGCGTTCGGCTTCGATCACCTCGCTGAGCGTGCCGGACTCGTGCGGCGCGAAGGGATGCACGCGCCGGCTCGACTCGTAGCGGCGGACGAGCACCTCGGTGGAGGCATCGAGGAAGACGAGCTGGACCCGAGAGAACTTGGAGCGAAGGACCGAGACCAGCGGCGCCATCTCCTCGTGGTAGCGACCGGAGCCGACGACCAGCGCCATCCGGTCGCCGGCGCTGGATGAGCCGTCGGCGAGCTCTGCGACCTTCGGGATGAGCGCAGGCGGAAGATTGTCCATGACGAACCAACCCAGGTCCTCGAGATTGTCGGCCGCGACGGTTCGCCCGGCGCCCGACATCCCTGCAATCACCACCAGTTCACTCACGCATCTCCGATCGTACTTGTGCCCAATCGGCCACCGGGTAGACGGACTGAGTATCACGGCGCTAAGCGTCGGGTGGCTCAGCCTCGGCGATCACCAACCAGCGCGAGCAGGCGTGGGGTCGTGACGACGACGTCCTCTTCGTACTCCGGCGCCTTTGCCAGAAAGCCGGGAGGCGGGGCCGGCTCGAGCATGCACACGAGATCGATGCCCGCCTCGATGATCCCGTTCACGTAGCGGCTCAGCGGACGATGCACAAAGCGCACGAACACGCCCTTCTGTGCCTCCTCCACCGTCACGGCCTCGCGGAGGTACGGGCCGATGCGCCAGTAGGTCTCGGGCGGTTCGATCATGTGGTCGATGATCATGCCGCTATCGGGAGTCTGGAGGAGTGGGTGATTGACGAACAACACAAACCGCCCGCCAGGTCTCAGAACCCGAGCGACCTCCGCCAGCGATTCGTCGAGCGCATCAACGTGCTCGAAGACGAGACAGACGACCACGGCATCCACCGATCCATCCGCGATCGGGAGCGCATCGCTACCCGACAACCCGTAGACCGGTCCACCACCCCGACCGACGGCGACATCGATCTGCGAGACGGTCGGATCGAGACCGGTGACCTTCGCTCCGGTGGAGGCCAGGGCGCGGGCGATCTGCCCTTCCCCCGTCCCGACATCGAGCACTCGTTCGTAGCCGGCCAGATATCCGAGCGCGAGCGGGATGATCTGCTCGACGTACTCCGGGTCCACGCCATCGGTGAACTCGCGTTGCCACCAGTCGGCATGGTCATCCCACTGCGGTTCCGTCACCCCGCCAGCATGCCGCGAACGCCCCGCATTCGTTTCTGTGAGCTGATCTGAGCCGTATTGACGCAGATCTACTCACAGAAGATCAGAGCTCGATTTTGACGACGCTTTGCTCGCCTTGCATGGCGATCCACAGCGCGCCGGCGGCGTGGCCGATGCCCGTGGGGCCGCCACCAGGGATCGCGCCGCCGAGCGGCGTGACCGTCATGATGCGGCCGGTCGCAGCGTCGATCTGCACGAGAGTACCGTCGTCGCTGACGGTGACCCATGCGGATCCGCCGACCGACACGATTTCGGCCGGGCCTTCGCCCACTGCGATCGTGTCGACGACTTCCATGGACTCGGAGTCGAACTTGGCGACCGTGCCTTCACCATTGTTGGTGATCCAGAGATGCGTGCCATCAGCGCCGATCCCGACGGGATTGGCACCAACCTGCACTCGCTCGTTGGTCTCGAGGCTGCTGCGGGTGAGTCGGACGATCTCGCCCGTGTCGAACACGGCGACCCAGAGGCCGTGCGTGCCCGAGTAGTGGACTGCCGAGGGCCGCCCGCCGACATCGACCTGCTTGGCGATCTGACCGGTGTAGGGGTCGATCATTGCGACGAACTCCCCGTCGAAGCTCGCGACCACGAGCTCGTCGCCGACCTTGGCGATGCCATCGGGGCCGGGGAACGGGAACGTGTTCTTGACCGTGTTCGTGCCCGGATCGACCTGGATGATCTGGTTGCCCTGGTAGTCGGTGATCCACACGGACGAATCGGTTCGCAGCGCACGGTTGGCCGAATCGGAGATGTTGCCGTTGAGGATCACCCGGTTGGTCTCCGGGTCGATCAGCGACAGGCCTCCGAAGGTGCCGACCACGGCGATGCTGTCGTCGCGGGCGCTGATGAAGTTCACCTCGGAGCCGATCACGACGCGACGCATCGAGTTGGCATCGAGCGCACTCGGCGGGCGGGCCTCGAGGTCCTCGACCTCGGCCTGGAGGCTTGCGACCGTCGCCCGAGCGTCCGCGAGTTCGGACTCGAGCGAGCCGTCGCCGACGGGCGCGTCGCCGCTGCCGTCGGCGACCACGCCGTCTTCTCCGCCATCGTTGGAGTCGGTAGGAGCGGGGTCTGCGGTGACTCTCGTGGAGTCGCCGCCGGACGTCTGCCAGAGAGCGAGAAGCACGAGGACGATGACGCCCATGGCGCCGAGACCGATGAGGAAACCCTTGCGAGGCAAGGTGATCGTGTCCGACGCTGCGGATGCGGCAGGTAGCGAGCCGGCCGCTGGAGCCTCGACGTAGTCCTCAGGATCCTTGTCCGGCTCGTCGAGCAGCGGATCCTTCAGATCGTCGGCGTTGACATCGCTCGGCGGCGGAGCAGGCACGACCGGCGCAGGGCTCGGCGTGGCCTCGGCGGACCAAACGTCGTCGAGCCCGCCTGGCTCGGGAGCGAAGGGTTCATCGGCGAGCGCCTCGATCGTCTCGATCGCCTCGTCGTCCGACATCGGCGGCTCGGGCACGACGCGGGACGGCTCGACCGGCGGCAGAGGATCCTGCTCGGGGGCCTCGAACGGCCGCAACACGTTCTCGTTGGGATCGGACGCCTCATTGGTGTCCGGTGTGTCGGTCATGCCAGTCCTCACAAGCGCAGCCCCCAAGCCTTACGCGTCGCCCTCCTGTGGTGGTGGACGGCGAGCTCGTGCGCCCGCCCGAGGCTCGCTGACCTGGTGCAGAGCACGAAAAACGTTCTCTGCTACCTCGTCGGGCAACCAGGACAACTTCTTGAGGACCTCGAGTTCTGCTTGTTTGACGGCATTGACGCCGCCGAGCTCTTTCGCCAGCCGCTTCTTGCGCGCCGGGCCGAGCCCTTCGATGCCATCGAGCGCCGATCTCGTCATTCGTTTGTCGCGCAGCTGCCGATGGAAGGTGATGGCGAAGCGGTGGCTTTCGTCGCGGATCCGCTGCAGCAGATACAGCGCCTCGGACTGCCGCGGCAGTCGGATCGATTCGCTTCGACCAGGGACGAACACCTCCTCGAACTGCTTCGCCAGCGACACGACCGGGATCTCTTCAGCGAGTCCCAACTCTTTGAGCACTCGAACTGCGACGCTCAATTGGCCTTTGCCGCCATCCACCACGAGGAGCTGCGGCGGATAGGAGAAGCGCCCCTCGCGCTCCTCGATCGGCACCCTGCGCTCGGCCAGGTAGGCCTTGAAGCGCCGGGTGAGCACCTCCTCCATGGCGGCGAAGTCGTCGTTGCCCGGAACCGTTTGGATCTTGAAACGCCGGTAGTCGGACTTCTTCGGCAGCCCGTCCTCCATCACGACCATCGAGCCCACGTAGTCGGTGCCCTGGATGTGGCTCATGTCGTAGCACTCGATCCGCAGCGGCGCGAGCGGCAGATCCAGATGCTCCTGGAGTTCGTTGAGTGCCTTGGCCCGGCTGTTGTGGTCGTTCGTGCGCTTCAGACGATGCCGATTGAAGGTCTCCTGCGCGTTCTGGGTGACCGTCTCTTGGAGGCGTCGCTTGTCGCCCCGCATCGGGACCCGAATCAGCACGCGAGACTCACGCGCCTCCGTCAGCCACTCCTCATAGAGGTCGGGCGCGCTCGGAAGGTCCGGAACGAGAACCTCCTTGGGCGACCCGACCGGGTTGTCCTCGAAGTAGAGACGCTCGAGGACCCGTGAGACCAGCTCCGGTCTGTCCAGCTCCTCGGCCTTGTCGACGACGAACCCTCGACGGCCCATCACGCGGCCCTTGCGGACATAGAACACCTGGACCGCAGCCTCGAGCTCGTCGTCGTAGAGCCCGATCACGTCAACGTCCTCATTGCGGGCGAAGACCATCTGCTGCTTCTCGATCGCCTTGCCGACCGCGGTCAAGCGATCGCGCAGGTGGGCGGCGAGCTCGAACTCGAGGGCCTCACTCGCGGCACCCATCTGCGCCTTCAGCTTCGCCACGATCTCGTCGGTGTCGCCCTCGAGGAACGAGATGAGGTCGGCGACCATCTCGTCGTACCTGGGCTTCTCGATCTCGTCGACGCACGGACCCGAGCACTTCTCAATGTGGAACAGGAGGCACGGCTTGCCGAGCTTCTCGTGGTGGCTGAACTTGTTGTCGGTGCACGTCCGGATCGGGAATGTCCGCAGCAACAGGTCGAGGGTGTCGCGGATGGCGTAGGCCTGGCCGTACGGACCGAAGTAGCGGTTGCCCTTCTTGCGCTTGCCCCGCATCACCATGGCTCGGGGCCAGGCGTCGATCGTGGTGAGACACAGGAACGGGTACGATTTGTCGTCGGTGTAGCGGACGTTGAACCGCGGCTTGTGCCGCTGGATGAGCGAGAACTCGAGCATGAGCGCTTCAACTTCGTTCGCCACCTGGATCCACTCGACCGACTCGGCCGTCTCCACCATCTGCCTGGTTCGGGTGGGCAGATTGCCGGGATTCTGGAAGTAGTTGGACAGGCGCGACCGAAGGCTTTTCGCCTTGCCGACGTAGATCACTCGGCCGTCGACGTCCTTGAATTGATACGAGCCCGGGGTGTCGGGAATCGACCCCGCGGGTGGGCGCTGTACCATCGAGCCCACTCTACGGGCGTGCATTGACGTCCTCCGGCTACCAGCGCTCGTAGTCGGCGCGATCGGGCTGCTGGGTGGCTGCCCAGTAGTCCGCGAGCGGGAACGGCCAGTTCTGGGCGATGCGACCCGTCGCCGACTTGTACCAGCTGTTGACCGACGAGAGCCCCCACACCATCTCGGAGTTCGCGGCGTCGATGTGCTGAATCTGAGCGTCGTGGACCTCGGGTCGGACGTCCATCGCAGAGAGGCCGTCCGTCCGGAGCTGACCGATCGACTCGACGAGATAGTTCACGGCGCACTCGCTGAAGAAGATGATGCTTCCGTTCACCACGATGTTCGTGTTCGGGCCGTAGAGGCAGAAGAAGTTCGGAAAGTCCGGCACGGTCATGCCGTAGTAGGCGCGAGCGTCGTCGCCCCATCGCTCCCGAAGATCTGCGCCGCCCCGACCGACGACGGCCATCGGTGCGAGGAAGCTCGACGCCGAGAAGCCCGTTCCGTAGATCACCACGTCGACATCGTGGTGGTCTCCATCGGTCTCGACTCCGGACGCCGTGATGCGGTCGATGCCGTCTGTGACCAGCGAGACGTTGTCTCGCTTCAGGCTCTCTGCCCAGATCCCGTTGTCCAGAATGAAGCGCTTCGCCCCGACGGGATAGTTCGGCACGACCTGGGCGAGAAGATCCGGACGGTCAGCGAACTGCTCCTCGATGTACCCGGTGAAGATCTCCCGGAGGAGTTCGCTCATCTCGCTCACCGAGCGTTCGAGCGGACCATCCCAGTCCGGATCGAGCTTCGCCGCATCGAGGGACCCCTGGTGCGTGTCCCAGAACCGGCGCAGCCGGAACCAATGGAGGTAGGCGGGTATGCGCTCGAACAGATCGAGCACGCCCTGATCGAGGGGGGCGTGGTATAAGGGCCGGTTCACCAGCCAGGCGGGTGTGCGTTGGAAGACGGTGAGCTCCTCGACGACCGGCGCGATCTCGGGAATGACCTGCATGGCGCTGGCGCCGGTTCCGATGACGGCGACGCGCTTGCCGCTCAGATCGACGTCGTCACGCCACCGCGCCGTGTGAAACGCCTCGCCTTCAAAGCCGTCGCGGCCCTCGATCTCGGGCAAGACGGGGCGGTTCAGCTGGCCGACCGCGGAGACCACCACATCGAACCGGTGCTCGCCGTCCTGCTCCCCGATCGTCCCCACCCGCCACTCATCGGTCGTGTCGTCCCAGGTCGCGTCCATGACCTCCACGCCGAACCGAATGTGCGGGCCGACACCCCACTGCTCGGCACAGTCCTGGAAGTACTCGTGGAGAACCGGCCGAGGCGAATGATGGAACGGCCAGTCCGCCTTCTGCGCACACGAGTAGGAGTAGACGTGGTTGGGCACATCGACGCGACAACCGGGATACACGTTCTCGAACCAGGTCCCGCCCAACCCGGAGTTCTTCTCGAACACGATGACATGACACCCCGCCTGGAGCAGGCGATACGCGGCCAGGATGCCCGACATCCCGGCACCGATCACGGCGACACGGGTCGGTGGACGATCCACATCGCTCACGTGCCAGCTGGGCGTGCGGGCATCGCCGTCGAGTGCCAACTCGTCGCGGAGCATCCCCGCTGACCGATCGGAGACCGGTCCGCCGGCGAGCCATTCGATCATCGTTCGACGAGCGGCGGGCGACGGCGGAGCAGCCGGTTCTGGCTGGTCTTCGAGCCGTTCGAGCATCTCGCTGATCCGCCGATGGGCCTCCGCTGACTGCTCGTCGGTCCATCCCACCCCCGGCATCCTCCCGGCCAACGGGTCCAGGTGGAGATTGGGGGTCAGGGCGCTCGCGTCGCCCAGGTGGTCACACAACGCCACGAGCAGGGCCGCAGCGTCGGTCGGTTCGAGGTCATGGCGGCTGTTCATGGGGTACGTGGGGCCCACTCTAGGAGTGCGCAAAGCCGCGAGCGGAATCTCGCCGAACGAGGCGCATTCGCGGGGCGGTCAGTCGAGGAGCGGAGCGAGGAATCGCCCGGTGTGGCTCTCAGGAAGCGCCACGATGTCTTCTGGCGTCCCCGCTCCGACCACATGACCTCCGCCGTTGCCGCCCTCAGGGCCGAGGTCGATGAGCCAGTCGGCCGTCTTGAGGACGTCGAGGTTGTGCTCGATGACGATCACAGTGTTGCCCTGCTCCACGAGCCGACCGAGCACGCCGAGAAGCTTGCGGATGTCTTCGAAGTGCAGGCCCGTGGTGGGCTCGTCGAGGATGTAACACGTGTGGCCCGTGGACCGTTTCGCCAGCTCGCTCGAGAGCTTCACCCGCTGCGCCTCGCCACCGGAGAGCGTTGGTGCCGGCTGACCGAGGCGCACGTAGCCGAGGCCGACATCCACCAAGGTCTGCATGTGGCGGGAAATCACGGGCTGGTTCGCGAAGAACTCGAGCGCATCGGCGCACGGCATGTCGAGGACTTCGGCGATGTTCTTGCCCTTGAAGTCGATCTCGAGCGTGTCGCGGTTGTACCGCATGCCCTTGCACACCTCGCACGGCACGTAGACGTCGGGCAGGAAGTGCATCTCGATCTTGATGGTGCCGTCGCCCTGACATGCCTCGCAGCGCCCCCCTTTGACGTTGAACGAGAAGCGGCCCGGCAGATAGCCCCGGACCTTTGCCTCCTGCGTCTGCGCGAAGAGCTTGCGTACGTGGTCGAACACACCGGTGTAGGTCGCGGGGTTGGATCGTGGTGTTCGCCCGATCGGCGACTGATCGATCGCGATGACCTTGTCCAGGAGGTCTACGCCCTCCACTCGCGTGTGGAGCCCGGGCGGGACCTTCGAGGAGTAGATCCTCTGCATCAGGGATCGGTGGAGGATCTCGTTGACGAGTGAGCTCTTGCCCGAGCCGGACACACCGGACACGCAGACGAACTTGCCCAACGGGAACTCGACATCGATGTTCTTCAGGTTGTTCTCGCGGGCCCCGCGAACGGTCACCACTCCCCCGTCGCCGATGCGACGGATCGCAGGTACGGCGATCTCGCGCTTCCCCGTGAGGTATTGCCCGGTGATGGACTCCTTGTTCTTCAGGAGCTGCTTGTAGGTGCCCGAGTGCACGATCCGGCCGCCGTGCTCCCCTGCGCCGGGGCCGATATCGACCACGTGATCGGCAACCTTCATGGTGTCCTCGTCGTGCTCGACCACGAGGACGGTGTTGCCGAGGTCGCGCATGCGCAGCAGCGTCTCGATCAGCCGCTGGTTGTCGCGCTGATGGAGACCGATGGATGGCTCGTCGAGGACGTAAAGAACGCCGACGAGACCCGACCCGACCTGCGACGCAAGGCGAATACGCTGCGCTTCACCGCCGGCAAGCGTGGCCGCTTTGCGCGACATGCTGAGATAGTCGAGGCCGACATCGAGCAGGAAGCCGAGCCGGGCGTTGATCTCCTTGAGCACCTGCTCGGCGATGATCATGTCGCGGTCGCTGAGTTCGAGCTCGCCGAGCGCCTTGGCCGCGTCGGCGATCGACATCGAACACAGGTCGTGGATCGTGTGGTCGCTTATCGTGACGGCCAGCGACAACGGGTTGAGCCGAGACCCTCCGCACTCGGTGCAGTGCACCTGGCGCATGTAGCCCTCGATCGCTTCTCGGGCCGCGTCGCTCTCCGACTCGTCGTGTCGCCGCATGAGATACGGGACGACGCCTTCGTACTTCGCCTGGTACGTACGGGTGCGGCCGTAGCGGTTCTTGTAGCGAACCTGCAGCCTGCCCTTGACGCCCTTGGCGTAGAGCAGCAGGTCCTTCTGCTTCTTCGTGAGCTTGTCCCACTTCTTGTCCATCGGGATGTCGTACTCATCACAGATCGACTCGACGAGGCGTGAGAAGTAGCGGCTCCGACCGCCGGCCCATGGGCTGATCGCGCCGCTCTCGATGGTGGCATCCGGATCCGGGACCACGAGCTGCGCATCCACTTCGAAGACCGTGCCCAGACCGTCGCAGTGACCGCACGCGCCGTAGGGCGAGTTGAACGAGAAGTTGCGGGGGGCCAGCTCCTCGAACGACTTGCCGTCTGAGGGGCGCGACAGGTGCTGGCTGAAGACGATCGTCTGCGAGTCGGCGTCGTCCTCGCGGGACACGATCTGCATCTCGGCAACGCCACCGGTGAGGGTGAGCGCCGTCTCGATCGAGTCGGTGAGGCGCCGCTCGATGCCCTCACGCAACACGAGTCGATCGATGACGACCGAGATGTCGTGTGTCTCGTAGCGCTCGAGTTCGAGTTCGAGCTCCTCGGCGAGTTCGAGCTGCTCGCCGTCCACGATCGCGCGGGCGAAGCCCTGCGTCGCGAGATCCTGCAGCATCGTGTCGTAGGTTCCCTTGCGGCCCCGTACCACCGGAGCGAGGACCTGGAATCGGGTGCCCTCCTCCATCAGGAGGATCTTGTCCACGATCTGCTGTGGCGTCTGACGGACCAGCTCCTCGCCGGTCTCGGGATCATGGGGGATCCCGATGCGGGCGAACAGCAATCGGAGGTAGTCGTAGACCTCGGTGACGGTGCCGACGGTGGAGCGCGGGTTGCGAGAGGCGCTCTTCTGGTCGATCGAGATCGCGGGCGACAGACCCTCGATGAAGTCGACGTCGGGTTTGTCCATCTGGCCGAGGAACTGACGGGCGTACGCGCTCAGTGACTCGACGTAGCGGCGCTGACCCTCGGCGTAGATCGTGTCGAACGCGAGCGAGCTTTTGCCGCTGCCGGAGAGCCCGGTGAAGACGATGAGCTTGTCGCGCGGGAGGTCCAGATCGATGTCGCGAAGGTTGTGTTCGCGGGCGCCCTGAATGATGAGTCGTTCGGCCACGGCGGCACTCTATCGGGACTCACCCTGCCGAACACGTGTTCGTTCGCCGGCTGGCTGTCTCGTGGTGACGAGAAGATGCAGTCCACTCACCAGCGGCACGCGATCCTAACCCACGATCTGCCATCCCGGCAGGACGCGAGGGTCGTTCCCGAGGTCGTGCTCGACGAACGCGATCTCGTCCACCCCGAGGGCCGCCAATGCGGTCGCGGCCTCGGCCCGTACGTCTTCGCCGGTGGCAGTGAACCACTGCTTGTCCAACAGCAGAGCGCCGACTTCGCGGGACAGATGCGGGTCATGGAACACCACAACCTCTTCGGACCGGTCAGCTATAGCCTGCATCGCATCTGCGAACGAGTGCGTTCGGTCGACCGTCACGCGGCGCCGAGCAGCGTGATCGCGAGGCCAGCGAGCGCCGTTGCCCGCAGAACCGAGCGGGACATGTCGGAGGTGAATACCACGGTGGCCATCACGACCAGGAGCGCGCCGGTTGTCAGGATGTAGCGGCCGCCCCACTGCGGACCGGCGCCACCGGTGTACTGAACCGCCCACACGAGCGTTAGCGAGGCGAGGGCGATCAACATCACGAAACGTCGATCGGAGTCACCCCATCCGCGGGTGAGCGCGAGTGCGGCGACCGGCGTTGTCGCTGAAAGCCCCGGTACGAATCCGAGCCCGTTGCCGAACATGTCGACGAGGACCAAGGCGCCCAGTGCGCCGGCCATGATCGCGATCGGACGGACGCTGTCGGCCGGTCCGTCCGCGCGGTGCCCGAGCGTTGCGAGAGTTGCTGCCGTGAGGACGGCGAGGATCAGGAAGATCACCTCGGTCTGTGCAAACGGCGAGGCGAAGGTGACCACTGCCTCCTCCGCCCGCAGGGTGAGGTCCCCGCCGGCCGCGGCCGCCGTAGACGTCGATCGGCCGGCCCGAGTCGCGTCGCCGATCAGGGCGGAGTCGAGCGCCGAGTTCACGAGCGTCATCGCGCCCACGCCGGCCACCATGGTCGCGCCGCGCGTCGTCGCACCGAGAAGCCGGCCGCTGAGAAGCAAGCGTCCACCCACGCAGCTGCCGGCCACGAATCCGTAGACGAGCGGCTCCTGGCGCATCGTCCCGGCGAGGCCGAAGCCGAGTCCGGCTAGGAGCGCCGTGCCCACTCCTCGATCTCCATCGGATGCGTCGAGCGCGGCCACGACGGCCCAGACGACAAGGGCGAGGCCGATCGAGTGCTCCCAGAAGTCCAGCGCGTAGATGGTCGCGTGTGAAGCAACGCTGATGATCCAGAACGCCGCGGTGCCATCGCTCCCGAGCCGCCGGGCGAGCGCCCGAGCTCCGAACGCGGCGAACACGGTTCCGAGGACCGGCAGTAGGCCGACTGCAGTGGCGCCGCCAATCGACTAGAGCGGGAAGGCGAGCACGAGAATCGGGAGCGTGGTGACGTTGACCCTCGCGTCCGCAACGTGCTGTGTGGAGAACATCGGGTACAGCGAGCCGTCCGGGTCGACCGACTCGGCCCAGTAGCCGAGGTCCGGCGACGAGCCGCCGTTGCGTTGCATCGCCTCCAGGGTGGCCAACTTGCCGCCGACGTCAGTCGACAGGAAACCCATCGGGCCGGTGAGCAGCATCAGCGCGACGCGGACCGCCGTCAGCGCCGCTCCGCGATCCGCGGACGGGAGTACCAGACGGCCCGCACGGACGCGGGAGTCGGAGCTGGTCTCGTCGTGGTCGCCACGCTCGCCTATCGGCACCTCCGCATCTGAGTGGAGGCCGACGACTACTTCAGCACATCTCCCGCAGCTCGCGCTTCAGGTCTTTGATCTCGTCGCGCAGGCGAGCCGCGTACTCGAAACGCAGATCGATTGCCGCGTCTCGCATCTCGCCCTCGAGTGTTTGAATGAGCCGCTCCAGTTCGTCCTCGGGCAGGTCGCTGAAGTCCTCGGTGGCCCGTCGCTTCGCCCCGAGCTCCGAGAGAGCCTCGGGGACCGGCGCCCGATCTTGCGCAGGCCGGATCATCGACAGGATGTCGGTGATCTCCTTGCGAATCGACGTGGGGTCGATGCCGTGCTCGGCGTTGTAGCGCTCCTGCACGCCGCGCCGCCGCATGGTCTCGGAGATGGCCTTCTGCATCGAGTCGGTCATCTGGTCGGCGTACATGACGACCTGGCCGGCCACGTTTCGGGCCGCACGGCCGATCATCTGGATAAGCGACGTCTGGCTGCGCAGGAAGCCTTCCTTGTCGGCGTCGAGAATCGCGACGAGCGACACCTCGGGAAGGTCGAGCCCCTCTCGGAGCAGGTTGATGCCAACGAGGACGTCGAACTCGCCCAGCCGCAGATCTCGCAGGATCTAGATGCGCTGGATCGTGTCGACCTCGCTGTGGAGGTACCGCACCCGAACGCCGAGTTCGAGCAGGTAGTCCGTGAGGTCCTCGGCCATCTTCTTCGTGAGGGTCGTGACGAGGACCCGCTCGCTCTTCTCGACGCGGCCCTGGATGAGCTCCTGGAGATCGTCGATTTGGCCCTTGGTGGGCTTCACGATCACCTCGGGGTCGATGAGGCCCGTCGGTCGGACGATCTGCTCGACCACCTGCGACGACGTCTCGAGCTCATAGGCGCCCGGCGTGGCGGACAGGAAGACGACCTGGTTGAGCCGGGTCATGACTTCCTCGAACCGCAACGGTCGGTTGTCGGCCGCGGACGGTAGCCGGAAGCCGTGCTCGATGAGCGTCTGCTTGCGGCTCCGGTCGCCCTCGTATTGCCCGTGCAGCTGGGGTACGGCGACGTGGCTCTCGTCGATCACCATCAGGAAGTCATCGGGGAAGTAGTCGATCAGGGTGAACGGAGGATCACCGGCGCTACGGCCGTCGATCGGGCCCGAGTAGTTCTCGATACCGTTGCAGTACCCGAGCTCCTGCATCATCTCGAGGTCGTACTCGGTACGCATCCGAAGCCGTTGCGCCTCGAGTAGCTTGCCCTCCTTCTCGAAGTGCTTCAGCTGGTCCTGGAGCTCGGTCTCGATTCGGCCGACGGCGGCCTGCATCCGCTCCTCGCTCGTGGCGTAGTGGGTGGCCGGGAAGACGACCAGCTCCTCGAGGGTCTCGATCCGTTCGCCGGTCAGCGGGTCGACGACCGTGATCTGTTCGATCTCGTCACCGAAGAGCTCGACCCGGACCGCCGTCTCGTCGTAGGCCGGATGGATCTCGATGGTGTCGCCCCGCACCCGGAACTTGCCGCGGACGAGGTTCATGTCGTTGCGCTCGTATTGCAGATCGACGAGCCGGCGCAGGATCGATCGTTGATCATGCTCCTCACCAGTCCGCAGAACGAGCAGCTGCGTCTCGTATTCCTCCGGCGAGCCAAGGCCATAGATGCACGAGACGGACGCGACCACGATCGTGTCGCGGCGGGTGAGCAGCGAGGAGGTGGCCGAGTGACGCAGTCGGTCGATCTCGTCGTTCACCGACGAGTCCTTCTCGATGTAGGTATCGCTCGAGGGCATGTAGGCCTCGGGCTGGTAGTAGTCGTAGTAGGAGACGAAATACTCGACCCGGTTCTCGGGGAAGAACTCCTTCAGTTCGTTGGCGAGCTGGGCCGCCAGCGACTTGTTCGGCGCGAGGACGAGCGTGGGGCGCTGCACCTTCTCGATCGTCCAGGCGATGGTCGCGCTCTTCCCCGACCCGGTGATGCCAAGCAGCGTCTGGTAGTGATCGCCCTGCTCGATTCCGGCCGCGAGGGCCTCGATCGCGGCCGGTTGGTCGCCGGCGGGCGAGAAGTCGGAGACGACCTTCATAGGGGTGCGATCGGAGGGGACGGTCACCGGAGCCACCCCGCAAACCTATCGAGGGGGTGCGACACGCTGGCTATATGTCTCGGCGAGAACAGATTCTCATTGCGGCCGTGGTGCTCCTGGTGGGCATTCTCCTTGGCATCTTGATTGCCAGCCTCGGCGGCGATGACGGCGACGATGCAGAGACGGGTGACGGCACCACCACCACCACGGCCGCCGAGACCACCACGACGACCGAGGCGCCGACCACCACGGAACCCGCGACGGCGACAATCTCGGCCACGACCACCACCGAACCGCCGCCGGTCGCCAACGCGGTGAACGGCGAAATCCGCGGCCTCCCGATCGGGACCAACGCCGACACCGTCATCGACGCCATGACCGCCATCTATGGCGCACCGGACGGCGATACGGGTTGGAACGTCGGCTGTCCCCTCGACGGTGGTACCGAGGACGACGAGCGCCGGATCTCCTGGGGCAACCTGCGGATCCGTCTGTTCCAGGACGACGACGGTCAGATCCTCGCCGGGTGGGCGTACGAGCGGGGCGCCGCCGGCTTCTTCGACCCCGAGGGGCCGACACCGGACGACATCGTTATGGGCACCGGCGTCGCCTGGAACCAGACCATCGTTCAGGTCGCCTCCGTGCTCGTCGGCACCACGCAGATCGCAGAGGAATTCCCGCTGGTCTTCGTCCGTCACGACGGCGAGGGCGACTACCGCGCCGGCGCCGACAACCTCGACGCTCCGATGGACTACGTCGGATTCCGTGCCTTCGACCTCTGCGACTAGGCCGTGTGGGGCAGGGTCGTCGCCCAGCTCCAGACGAAGGAGATCTGGGGTTCGAGCTCTTCCAGAGTGCCGGAGTTGTCGATCACTCGGTCGGCGACGGCTCTGCGGGCCTCACGAGTTGCCTGATTGGCGATCCGGGCGTTCGCGTCCTTGCGGGAGAACCCCCGGAACTTGACGAGGCGCTGGACGGCCAGCGCAGGGTCCACGTCGACCACCACGATGCCCGCGAGGTTCGCGTACTGATCAGCGATCGACTCACCGTCCGGTCGGACGAGCAGCGGGATGTCGAGGATCACGATGGCATCGGTGCCCTCCACCTTCTTGCGGAGCCTCACCATCTGCTTGCCGACGGCCGGGTGCACCATGTCGTTCAGCGCCGTCAGTTCCTCGTCGTCGCTGAAAGCGATCTCGGCGATCGCGGCCCGATCGAGCGTGCCATCCGACGCGACGATCGTGTCGCCCCAGCGCTTGACCATCGCTTTGAAGACGGGGCGCCCGGGCTCCTGGAGGTCACGCACGATCCGGTCGGCGTCGATGAGGACGGCTCCCCGCGCAACGAGCCCGTCGGCCACCGTCGACTTTCCGCTCCCGATGCCGCCCGTGAGTCCGATCTCGATCACGGGCCGGACGGTAGCGGCCCCGTCTCCGTCGGCAAAACGCAGAAGCGGAACCACCCGTGGGCGGCCCCGCTCCCCTACACGTCCGTGGCACCCCACCGCGTGACGTGGCCGGCCCCATCAGGGGCCGAGTCCTCCAGCGCTCACCACTCGACTGGCCGAGTCATCGACGCTGCCGCTCACCGTCGACCCGAAGGCCGAGGCGCTGGCGAGGGCGAGGGCGACGAGCATGATGAGAGACAAGAGCAGCGCGTACTCCACGAGTGATGCGATGCCGGCGAAAATGCCGACGCCGATTGCTGCGATCAAGATGAGTGTCTTGCGGGAACTTACGGGAACGTCGTTGGGGAGAGTGATCTTCTGCGGTCCCCCTGTCGGAAGCGCCGCCTCGTGCTCGAGGCGTTTGGCTCGGAACTTGGGTCCCGACGCGCGTGAGACGTCCGGAGGACGCGAAAGTCAACGGTCGTTTCGCCGCATTTCTTGAAACGAAACGCGAAAGGCGCGACCAACGCAGAGACGGGCGCCCGTGAAGGGCGCCCATCTCTGCGTTGGTTCGATTGCCGGCCGGTGGGCCGGCCGAATCAAGCCTCTTCGGCGTCTTCCTCGGCCACGGTCTCAGGGGCCGTCTCCTCGACAGGCACTTCAGCCGCTTCCTCGACGGGCTCCGCTGAGGCTTCCGCTGTCTCCGACGCCGATTCCTCGGAGGACTCGTCGATCTCGACTTCGACCTCTTCTTCGACGTACTCGTACTCGTACTCGGTGCCGTCTTCGGCCACCTCGGTGGTACCAGGGGCCGGAGCGTCCTCGCCCGCCTCGGCGTAGTACTCCTCCCACGCCTGCTGACCCTCGGAGGCGGTGTCTTCGCCGAGATAGTTGCCCTCGTTGTCGTACGCATGGGCACCGAAGTGCTCCTGGTACTCGGCGGCAACCTCGCCACCCTCCGCGGCCTGCTTAATCGACAGGCTGATGCGACGACGCTGGAGATCAAGATCGATGATCTTGACCCACAGCTCCTCGCCCGGAGTGACGACTTGCTCGGGCAGCTCGACGTGGTGCGCCGACATCTCCGAGATGTGCACGAGACCCTCGATGCCGTCGCCGACCTGGACGAACGAACCGAACGGCACGAGCTTGGTGACACGGCCGTAGACGAGTTCGCCCACGCGGTGCGAACCGGCGAACTCCTGCCACGGATCCTGCTGGGTGGCCTTCAGCGAAAGGCTGATGCGCTCACGGTCGAGATCGACCTCGAGCACCTCGACCTCGATCTCGTCACCAACGGTGACGACCGAGCTCGGGTGGTCGACGTGCTTCCAGGAGAGCTCGGACACGTGGACGAGGCCGTCCATCCCGCCGAGGTCGACGAAGGCGCCGAAGTTGACGACCGACGAGACCACGCCGGTGCGCTTCTCGCCCGGCTTAAGGTTGTCGAGGAACGCTTCGCGCTGTTCCTTCTGCGTCTCTTCGAGCCACGCACGACGAGAGAGAACGACGTTGTTTCGGTTCTTGTCGAGCTCGAGGATCTTCGCCTCGAGCTCCATGCCTACGTAGGGCTGGAGGTCACGCACACGGCGCAGCTCGACGAGCGATGCGGGGAGGAAGCCGCGGAGACCGATGTCGATGATCAGGCCGCCCTTGACAACCTCGATCACGGGGCCCTTGACCATGCCCTCGGCTTCCTTGATCTCCTCGATCTTGCCCCAAGCCCGCTCGTACTGCGCGCGCTTCTTGGAGAGGACGAGGCGCCCTTCCTTGTCTTCCTTGGTGATCACGAGGGCTTCGATCGAATCGCCCATCGACACGACCTCGTTGGGGTCGACGTCGTTGCGAATCGAGAGCTCGCGGCTCGGAATCACGCCTTCGGACTTGTAGCCGATGTCGAGCAGGACTTCGTCCTGGTCGACCCGGACGACGGTGCCCTCGACGAGCTGTCCGTCTTCAACGAGCACCATGGTGCTCGTGTAGGCCTCTTCGATGTCGACGCCACCGAGGTCGGCGTCGACAATCTGGCGGGGGGTGTAGTTGCCCTCTGAATCGAAGGTCCCGAATTGGGACTCGTCGGTGGAGGTATCAGTCATATTCATCTCGATGGATCGATCTGATCCACAGGTATCGGACCCGCGGACCCTGTCAGGGAGACAGCCTCTAGAGGCTAGCGGTGGCGATTACGAGAAACTCCGGGTGGTCCACGTCCGGAGGGCTCGGCGACCAGTCCCCCGGTTCGACCGCGTCGATCGACTGCACGTCGAGTCCGACGTGGGCGCACATCAGCCGGAGCTCACGTGGCGTGAAGCAGGTGGTCCACAGATCTGTGGTCGCCTTGTTGCCGGACGCGTCCCGGATCTCGGTCGTCTCACGGTGCACACCCCGTTCCGCATCGAAGTCGTGGCCGTCGACCATGTTCGCCACCTGGAGGTAGGCGTTGAACGCCGTGAATACGGCCGTTCCCCCCGGCTTCAGCGCCCGCGCCATGCCGGCGAGGATCTCCTTGTCCGGGTCGAGGGTCGGCCCCGCCGCCGGGCCTCCGCTCATGCCGAACGCCCCCTGGCAGATCGAGATCACGACATCGAACTCCCGCTCGAACGGCATCGCTCGCGCATCGATCCGCTCGTAGGTCACACCATCGGGCGCAGTCTCCCCCGCCACGTCCAGAAACTTCTGACTGATGTCCACCCCATGGACGACGAAGCCACGCCGCCCGAGGTCGTTCGCATGCCGCCCGGGCCCGCACCCCACGTCGAGCACCCGCGCCGGCGACTCGAGTCCCAGCCGCTCGATCAGCGCGTCGATCTCCCGCACCGTTCCTTTCGTGAACGAGTACCGCAGATACCCCGCCCCCATGTGGTCCGCCAACCCCTCGAACCAGTGATCGCTCTCCTCGCCACACCCTTCCACCCTCGCAGTCTGCCCCCACCCCACCGCCAAACCCCCAACCCCACCGTTCTGGTGCACCAGGAGCGTCAGAACGACAGGTTTGGTGCACCAGAACGGGGTGAGGCCGTCGAGCGACCACGCAGCAAGACGCTGACGGAGCGCATCGGGCTCGTGGAACAGTTACCGCTCTGTGACGCTGACGACGGTCAGGCCGGCGGCCCGTAGCGAGCCGTGGCGAGCTTCGTCGTTGCGTCGGTCGGTGAGCGACGAGTGGTGGAGACTCGGGTCGACTTCGACCACGATCCCGCGGGCGGTATCGACGAAGTCGACTCGACCGATCCATGCGTCCTCGCCGCCTATGTCGACCTGCCGTTCGAATCGGTAGCCCCACGTTGCGGTCAGCTCGGCGAATCGCCCCTCAGCGCCTGACTCGGGCGGGACGAAGTTCGCCGGTCGGTCTTCCAGGAGCTCCTGCATCAGCGTGATGCCCGGCCTCCCTCTCCCGCCGAGCTCACCTAGCATTCTGATCAGAGACGCGTGACTCACGCGGCCGCGCGCCCAGAGGTTGTCGTGCACGCGCTCCACCTGCTTCGGATGCATCCAACGGACCCCGGCGAGGTCGAAGATCGTTCGCGTGGGAGTCGTCACAGCAATCAGATCGAGCTCCACGAGATGGTTCGGGAGAAGCCGGCGTGGCTGGTGAACGACGGCGAGCTCGTGGTCACCATTCTTGGTTGTGGGCCGCCAACCAGTCACGTGGATCGGGTCGAAACGGAATCCTGGCTGCTCCCACATCGCGGCGGCGGAACCGTGCGAGAGAGATGCTCCAAAGCCGACCTCGAGTGTGGCCGCCATCAGTCGTGAGCGATCCGTGGGCGCCGCCCCTCCAATTCGGTAGACGCGCTTCGTCAGGCGCTCCAGCCTTCCTTGTCGAACCCTCCGACGGATCGCCGTGGCATCAAACCCGATGTCTCGGATCTGTCGCCGTGCCACGACCCCGTGCTGTTCGGCGCCGAGCGCCAGAAGGGTCTGTTCCCGTTCGTTCTTCATGCGCAAATGCTTGCGCCGGGGTGTGACACGCACCGACCAACCCTCGTTCTGGTGCACCAAACCTGTCGTTTTGACACTCCTCGTGCACCAGAACGAGGGGTTTGGGGTGGTGGGTGGGGCGGGTCAGCCTTTGGCGTCGGCCCAGGTGTCTGCGAGTTGGAGGTCGACGTTGAGTGGCACGGCCAGCTCGAATGCCTCTTCCATCGTCTCGCGCATGAGTTTGCTTGCCTGGTCGACTTCGGCTTCGGGGACCTCCACAATGATCTCGTCGTGGACCTGCAGGACGATGCGAGCCTCGAGTTCAGCCTCCTCGAGCCGTTCGTCGAGGCGGACCAGCGCCACCTTGAAGATGTCGGCGGCGAGGCCCTGAATACCCGCGTTCATGGCCTGACGTTCGCCGGCCATGCGGACCTGGCGGTTGCCCGATGACAGCTCGGGAATCTGGCGGCGGCGCCCGAACAGCGTCTCGGTGTAGCCCCGCTCGCGCGCTTCCTCGACGGTGTCGTCCATGTACTGCTTCACGGATGGGAACGCCTCGAAGTAGCTCTCGAGGATCTCCGACGCCTCGGCGACCGCGATGTTGAGCCGTTGCGCCAGCCCGTAGGCCTCCATGCCGTACGCCAGCCCGTACGACACCATCTTCGCCTTCGACCGTTCCTCGACGTGCACGTCCTCCGGTGCGATGTCGAACACCTTCGCGGCGGTGGCCGTGTGGATGTCGTCGCCGGCACGGAACGCTTCGAGCAATCCGGGGTCCTCGGCGAGGTGGGCGATGCAACGCAGCTCGATCTGGTCGTAGTCGGCGATCAGCAGCTTGTGGCCTCGTTTGGCGACGAACGCGGTGCGGAACACTCGTCCTCGCTCGGACCGCACGGGGATGTTGTGGAGATTCGGCTGGTCGGAACTGAGCCGCCCCGTGCGGGCGACCGTCTGCTGGAACGTCGCCCGGATGCGGTCGCCCTCCCCGACCTCGGCCACGAGACCCTCGCCATAGGTGGACCGTAGCTTCTCGATCTCGCGGTACGCGAGCAGGTTTTCGACGATCGGGTGCTCGTCGCGAATCTTCTCGAGGGACTGGGCATCGGTGCTGTAGCCCGTCTTCGTCTTCTTCTGCGGGGTCAGACCGAGCTCGTCGAACAGCACTTCGCGAAGCTGTTTCGTGGAGTTAACGTTGAAGTCGTGGCCCGCCTCTTTGACGACGGCGGCCCGCAGCCCCGCCGTCTCCGCGGTGAGCTCGTCTCGGATTGTCGTGAGCGCGACCGGATCGACGCCGATTCCGAGGTGTTCCATCCGGGCCAGAACCCTTACGAGCGGCACTTCGAGGGTGTCGTGCAGCCCGACGAGACCTTGCGCGGTCATCGCGTCGCGCAGCGGCTCAACCAGGCGGTCGATGGCGAGCGCGGCCCGGCCGGGCTCGGCTCCGGACTCCTCGCGGTCGCCATCCAGGTCGAGCTGCCCGTCCGGCGGACCGGACTCCGGCATCTCCATGCCGACGTAGCGGAGGAGGAGTTCGCCCAGGTCATAGCGGTTGTCGGCCGGATCCAGCAGGTAGGCAGCGAGTTGGGTGTCGACCCGCAGATCACGCAGATCCACGTCCCGATCGAGAAGTCGGCGAGCAGTCGGCTTCGCCCCGTGCATGGCGACGGGCCGGCCGTCGGGACCGAGGAGATCCTGGAGCGTCTCGATCACCTTCTCGTCGCGCAGCACTGACCCGGGCACGAACCCGACCTCGGCTTCGGCGCCGTCGATCACGAACGCGAGCCCGTTGTCGATACCGGTCTCCGGCACGGCGAGAGCGAGTACACCGGAGCCGCCGCCGGCAGCCGCCAGCGCAGCCACCGCGTCGCCCGCGGACTCGAAGGCGGTGATCTCGGCTTCCAGAACCTCGGCGGCAGGGCCGACCTCGCCGCCGATCGCCTCAGCGAGTCGATCGTGAAGCGTGCGGAACTCGAGGAAGTCGAACAGCTTGCGCACGTCATCCGAGTCGTGATCGCCCCGGTTGAGATCGTCGATCGTGACGTCGAGTTCGACATCGCGGACCAGGACCATCATCTCGATGTTGTTGCGAACGTTGGCCTCGTGCTCAGCCAGGTTCTCTCGCAGCTTCGGCGTCAGCTCGTCGAGCACCTCGTAGATGCCGTCGATCCCGCCTCGCTCGTTGATCAGCTTGGCGGCCGTCTTCTCGCCCACTCCCGGCACGCCGGGAAGGTTGTCGGAGTTGTCGCCGCGAAGCGCCGCGTACTGCACGTAGTCGACGGGCTTCACGCCGGTGCGCTCGAGGATGCCGGCCTCGTCATAGAAGGCGTAGTCCGACACGCCCCGCTTGTTGTAGAGCACTTTGACGTAGGGATCCTCGACGAGCTGGTAGCTGTCGCGGTCGCCGGTGACGACGATGACGTCGTCCTTGCGATCTCGGCCCTGGGTCGCGAGCGTGGCGATGATGTCGTCGGCTTCGAAGCCGACCAGCTCGATCGACGGAATCGTCAGCGCCTCCAGCACCTCGCGGACGAGACCCATCTGCTGACGAAGAATGTCGGGCGCCGACTCACGCTGCGCCTTGTATGTGGGCGTCATCTCGTGACGGAACGTGGGCTCCGGCCGATCGAAGGCGACGCCGATGTGATCGGGCTGATGATCCTTGATCAGATTGATCAGCATCGAGGTGAACCCGAACACGGCGTTGGTCACCTGACCCGAGGCCGTGGCCATGTCGCTGGGGAGGGCGAAGAACGCGCGATACGTCAGCGAGTTCCCGTCAATCAGCATCACTTTTGCCATCGCCGGCGACCCTAACGCGTCAGCTCAGGGTGCGAGCGTGCCGGCGATGACGTCGGTCGCGACGTCGGCCGTCGTGCGCCGGTTCGACATCGCCTCGGTCTGGAGAAAGCGGAACGCATCCGCCTCCGACATGCCGTGATCGTCGATCAGCCGACCCTTTGCGCGGTCGACGAGCTTGCGGATCTCGAGCTGATCAGCGAGATCGTCGGCCCGAGCCGCGAGCGCCTGTGTCTCGCGGTAGCGCGCGAGGGCGGTCTCAATCGCCGGCGCGAGATCTGCTCGCTGGTACGGCTTCACGAGGTACGCCATCGCACCGGCATCCGTGGCCCGCTCGATCAGCTCTCGTTGGCTGAAGGCGGTCAGAAGGACGACGGCGGTGCCACCCGAGTCGGAGATCGCCCTGGTCGCTTCAATACCGTCGATTCCCGGCATCTTGACGTCGAGCAGTGCGAGGTCAGGTTCGTGGGCGGCGACCAACTCGACCGCCTCGTCGCCGCGCCCCGTGTCGGCTACGACGTCGTAACCCTCGGCGGTGAGCGTCTCGACGAGATCGAGTCGGATGATCGCCTCGTCCTCGGCGACCACCACGGTGACGGCGTCGCTCATGTGGACGCGGTCAACCGGTCGAGCAGGTCGTCCTGTTGCTGCTCGAGGTCTGCAATGCGGCCGACTGAGCGGTCGCGCGAGCTCCGAAGCCGCTCGGCCTGGCGGCTTGCCTTCCGGTGCTCCTTCTCGGCGATGGGCGTCTCGGAGACGAGTGCGCGGATCCGAGCGTCTTCCTCCTCGTCGGCGAGCTGCGCGAGATGCTCCTCGGTGACACTTAGATCGTCACGCAACGAGCGAAGCTGCTCGCTCACCTTGCGCAGTTTTCGCTCGACCTGGGTAGTCGCTCCCGCAGAAGCCATGCGACCACCATACGCTGTGTCGGTGCGCTTCATTGGTGTGTTTGCCCTGTTCGCGGTGGTTGTCACGGCGTGTGGCGACGATGCCGCAGCTGGCTGTGTCGAGGTGCGGGAGCCGCTGGACCCCAACAGCATCCAGCACACGCTCGATCCGAACCTCGTGGAGTTCCAGACTGATCCCCCGACCTCGGGCCCTCACTTGTCGGGGCCGGCCGCGACCGGCATCCTCGATGAGCCGCTCCTGCCTGCCGCCCAGGTGAACGTGCTCGAGTCCGGCGTCATCCTCGTGCAGTACGACGAAACAATCGCGTTGGACGACGTCGTCGCCGTGGTCGATCAGACCACCGCGGAGGTCGTCATCGCTCCTGGAGACGGGCTCCCGTCACCAGTCGTCGCAACCGCGTGGACGTGGAAGCTCACCTGCAGCGACGCCGACACCGCCGCGATCGGGGCCTTCGCGGATCGACGCGCCAGCGAGGCCCCCGTCGACGACTGATCCTCAACGCGAGCACCGTTCGCTCCCTGTGGGGCCCTCCGCTCTCTCGCCGGCAAATATACCGTGCGATTGGCGAGCCTTCAGCGGTGGGTCGACGTGAACGGACGCCGACAAGGTTGGGGGTCGGATGTGAAGAGTAGGCGATGGGGAGAGCACCGAGTTCGTGTCATTGGGGCCGTTCTGCTGGTGGTAGAGGCCGTGTTGGGGGCCAGTTGCTGCGGCGGTTTGGGGCCAAAGTGCACCGCTGCGTTACCGTGAGACCCAGGGGGAGGGTCAATGTCAGACACATCGCAGGGCGAAGGCTGGTGGATGGCGTCAGACGGAAAGTGGTACCCGCCACAAACGGCAGCGACGACCCAGCCTCCCCCACCACCCGCAACGGCCGCGGCCGGACCTGCACCTGCCCAGGGTGATCAGCCGCGTGAGACCGCTACAGCTGCACTCGTATGCGGAATCGTTGGCCTGTGCATCAGCTGGATACCCTTCGTCGGGTTCGCTGGTCTGATCCTCGGCATCATCGCATTGGTACTGGGATTCGTGAAACGCAAGACCCACAAGGTGAAGGCGGCGATGATCCTCGGGACATTGGCGATCATCGTGTCGACAATAGTTTGGTTCGCGTTTGTCGCAGCAGTTGATGACGTGGTTGACGACATCGACGATTGCTTCAACGCGATCGAGTTCGATCTAGAACAACTCTTAGAGACCGGCATCGACCCAGATACTGCATCCGCGGTCTGCTAGCTAGCAGAGAGCGGAGAAAGCCGGACTCCGTGCTCCGAGTAGATAGAGACCGGCGAGGCGGACGGCCTCGAGTTGAGCACTCGGGCGGCCTGGACCCTCGTCATGTTCGGTGGTCTGCGTCGGAGCGGCAGGATCGTTGAGAAGACGCGGTGCCCGGGGCGGGACTTGAACCCGCACGCTGTTTCCAGCAACGGATTTTGAGTCCGTCGTGTCTGCCAATTCCACCACCCGGGCGGGTGTGTGCTCGCGCAGCGTACCCTTCTGTCGATGGCTCCCCGTGCGAGATCTCCCATCCTTCGACTTGCGGTGGTCGCCGCGGTGATCGCGGCGATCCGCGAAGCGTCGATCCGACGCCACGAGGGCGACCTGCACGATTGGCCGCGGCAGAGCAACCCGTCGTCCAACGGCATGGCCTAACGCAATCGAAATATTCGGGGCCAGCCGGATCAAGAAGTCGGCCGATCACGTACTCGGACAGCCCGGTGCGTGCCTCGATGCTGTCGTCGTTGCCCAGCGCGAGCGATCCGCGATTCCGATCGCGGCCGCCTTCACCGTGCTTCTGTTCGTCCTGACTCAGCTCCTGTCCGTTCCGCTCGGCGCGGGTCTCGCAGGCGGCGGGGGCGGACTTGTCATGGCCCTGAGTCAGACCACGTTCGTCGTCGTTCGAACTGAGCACGACGTCGTCGTGCTACATGCCACGAGGTGGAGACCGACTGCCAAGGAGATCGTCGCGACGCATCCGTTTCCGGTCGAAGCATCGATCTACAACGACGTCGTGCAGCTCAACCTGTCCCTCGGCGGCGAGACGCACCACGCGTCGCGTTTCGTCGAACGACGCCTCGCCGCGATCATCGCCTGAACGGTTCGTGACCTAGGTCACCGAGGATTACCTGCGAGTAACGAAACCAACTGCCAGGATCGCGGGTCAGAATCATCAAGCGGTGCGGATTCTCGCGCCGCGGGCCACGTCGAAGGACCAACGCATGATCGTCTTCACCTACCCCGGCCAGGGGTCGCAAGCCCCCGGCATGGGCGCCGCGTGGGCTGACCACCCGTCCTGGGAATTGGTAGAGGAAGCATCCGACGCCGCCGACCGCGATGTTGCCGCGCTCCTGCTCGACACCGATGCGGACGAGCTGACGATGACGCGCAATGCGCAGCTCGCCACGTTCGTCACCTCTATGGTGGTGCTCGACGCGGTGAGCCGCCTCGGCGCTGAAGCCGTCGCCCATGCCGGCCACAGCCTCGGCGAGTACTCGGCGCTCACGGCCGCCGGCGCGCTCGACTACGCCGATGCCGTGCGCCTCGTCACCGAGCGCGGCGACGCGATGCAGTCAGCTGCGGACGAACAAGACGGCACCATGGCCGCCCTTCTCGGCCTCGACGACGACCAGGTCGACATCGCCTGCCAGCGAGCAGCCGGCGACGTCTGGATTGCCAACTACAACGCCCCCGGCCAGGTCGTGATCGCAGGCGTGCCCGACGACCTCGACCGCGCGTGCGAGATCGCGAAGGAGCTCGGGGCAAAGCGCGCCATGCGGATCCCGGTTGGCGGCGCGTTCCACACGCCCCTCATGGCCCCCGCCCGCGATCGCCTGCGCAAGGCGATCGACCAAGTGGAGTTCCGCGACCCGGAGCTGCCCGTCTACGCCAACGTCGATGCCTGCTCCCACACGGACGCGGCGGACTGGCCGGACCTTCTCGGCGCGCAGCTCTGCTCCCCCGTCCGCTGGCGCCAGTCTCTTCGCACACTCGAAGTCGACGGCTACACCACCTTCGTCGAACTCGGCCCGGGCACCGTTCTCACCGGCCTCGTGAAGCGCACGGTCAAGACGGGCAACCGGATCAACATCGCGACGCCGGCCGACCTCGATGGTTTCCTCGAGCAACTGGCCGGCAAGCCCCAAACCGACGCGGCCCTTCTCGAAGGCGAGCACCTCTTCGCCACCGAACGCCTCGTCGTGTCCCCCGCCACCGGCGTCTTCGCTCTCGCCGACGGAATCGAGCCAGGTCTGCGGATCGACGTCGGCCACGTCCTCGGCACGGTGGGATCCCAGGAAGTGGTGTCGTCGTTCGAAGGAGAGGTCATGGGCGTCCTCGCTCTCGAAGGTGAGCGTGTCGGCTCCCGGCAACCGATCGCCTGGCTGAGGACGCGAGCATGACCGTTCGCGCCGCAGGTTTCGGCACCTCGTTGCCCGAGAAGATCCTCACCAACGACGACCTCGCCACGATGATGGACACCAACGACGAGTGGATCCGGGCCCGCGCGGGCATCGGAGCTCGCCACGTGGGCGGCGTCACATCGCAGATGTCCATCGAGGCGGGGGCCAACGCGCTCAAGGACGCCGACCTCTCGCCGACCGACATCGATCTCCTCGTGCTCTGCACCAGCACCCCTGATCAGCGTCTCCCGGCGACGTCCGCCGTCGTGCAGTCGGCCCTCGGGCTCAAGTGCGGCGCATTCGACGTCAACGCCGTGTGCGCCGGCTTCACCTACGGCTACGTGACCGCCTATGGCTTGATGAACGCCCCGAGCGGGCCGGACCGAGTCCTCCTCATCGGCGCCGACGCGTTGTCACCCCTCGTCGACTGGACCGATCGAGGTACGGCAATCCTTTTCGGCGATGGCGCTGCCGCTGTCGTGCTCGAGAAGCACGAGCAGGGCGAACTGCTCGCGTTCGATCTCGGCGCGGACGGCAACTTGCAGTCGATCCTCTACTGCGACCACGACGGTCAGATCCAGATGGAAGGCCGCGAGGTCTTCAAGAAGGCGGTGCGAGCCGTCACACAGTCCGTCGAGAACGTGCTCCAGAAGGCCGGTGTGGAGCCGGGAGAGGTCGACGTCGTCCTCCCCCACCAGGCCAACATTCGCATCATCGAAGCCGTCGCCCAGCGCATCGGCATCGACATGGACCGCAACGTCACGGTGCTCGAGACCACGGGCAACACCTCCGGCGCGTCGATCCCGCTCGCCATGGCCAAGGCGAACGAGGAAGGCTTGCTCGAGCCGGGCAAGCTCGTACTCATGGCCGGCTTCGGCGCCGGTATGGCATGGGCGTCGGCAGTCGTTCGCTGGTGAACCCGGACAGGAGTCTGAACAATGACTGATCTCACGAGCCGCGTCGTGCTCGTCACCGGCGGCAACCGGGGCATCGGCCTCGCGACGGCCAAGCGTTTCCAGGCTGCGGGCCACAAGGTGGCCGTCACCTCCCGCTCCGGCGAGGCGGACAACGCCGACGGCCTCACGGTCGTGAAGTGCGATGTCACCGACGCAGACTCGATCGACGCCGCGATCACCGAATTCGAAGAGACCCTCGGCGCCGTCGAGGTGCTCGTGAGCAACGCCGGCATCACGAAAGACGGTCTCGTGCTGCGTATGGCCGACGACGATTTCACCGATGTTGTCGACGCCAACCTGACCGGCGGTTTCCGCGTCGCCAAGCGCGTCGTGAAGGGCATGATGCGGGCTCGTTGGGGTCGCATGGTCTTCGTCTCGTCTGTTGTCGGGCTCGGCGGCCAGGCGGGTCAGGCCAACTACGCCGCTTCGAAGGCCGGGCTCATCGGCCTCGCCCGTTCGCTCGCCAAAGAGTTCGCCAGCCGCAACGTCACGGTCAACGTCGTCGCCCCCGGACCGATCGAGACCGACATGATCGCGGCGCTCACGGACGAGCAGCGCGCCGGCATTCTCGGCGTGGTTCCGCTAGGCCGTCTAGGCACGCCCGACGAGATCGCCGCCACCATCGCATTCCTCTCATCCGACGAGGCCGCCTATATCACCGGTACCGTGCTGCCGGTCGATGGCGGCCTTTCCATGGGCTGATCAGGCCAACCTGAGTAGCCTCGACCCGCAAACCCAGCAATGGAGAAAACCAGTGAGTGACAACTTCGAGCGCTTCAAGAAGTGCGCAGTCGACGTTCTTTCCGTCGAAGATTCCTTGATCGTTCCCGACGCCACGTTCGAAAGCCTCGACGCCGACAGTCTCGACCTCGTCGAGCTCGTCATGGCGCTCGAGGAAGAATTCGACGTCAACGTCGAGGAAGAGGAACTGGAGGGTGTGACCACCATCCAGGGCGCCTTCTCCCTCGTGGAGTCCAAGCTCTGATGCAGGGACGCCGGGTCGCCGTCACCGGACTTGGTGTCGTCGCCCAATGTGGCGTGGGTAGGGAGGCCTTCTTCGAGGGCCTCTGCGCTCCCGCGCCTGAAGGGCCTCGCATCCTCGAGGACTTCGACCCGGCCTCTGCATTCGAGAACCCCAAGGAAGCCAGACGCGCCGACCGCTTCACGCAGTTCGCGCTGACCGCTGCCGACGAGGCGCTGGCGCAGGCCGGCGAACTCGATGCCGACCCCGCTCGCCGGGGCACATTCGTGGGCACCGGCGTGGGTGGCATCCAAACGCTCGAGGACCAGATCACCACGCGCATCGAGAAGGGCGAGCGACGTGTGTCGCCGTTCCTCGTCCCGATGATCATGGCCAACGCGGCGCCTGCCGCGATCTCGATGAAGTACGGCTGGCAGGGACCGTGCGAGAACACCGTCACGGCCTGCGCCGCCGGCACGCACGCCATCGGCAACGCGGCCCGCATGATCGCCGACGGGCGCTGCGATGCGGTCATCGCCGGCGGCAGCGAGGCACCGTTCACACCCACGGCTGTGGCCGGCTTCCGCAACATGACTGCGCTCTCGAACTCTGGCGTCAGCCGCCCGTTCGACGTCGACCGTGACGGATTCGTTATGGCCGAAGGCGCCGGCATCCTCGTACTCGAAGAGTGGGACCGCGCGGTTGCCCGCGGTGCCACGATCCTCGGCGAAATCCTCGGATCGGCATCCACGGCCGACGCCCACCACATCACCGCTCCCGCTCCCGGCGGCACCGGTGCCATCAACTGCATGCAGCTCGCAATGGAAGACGCCGGCATCTCTGCCTCCGACGTCGTCCACATCAACGCGCACGGCACATCCACCGACAAGAATGACGCCGCCGAAGCCGCGGCCGTCGCCAAGGTGTTCGGCACGCCCGGCCCGGCCATCACCTCCACCAAGGGCGTCACCGGACACGCACTCGGCGGTGCCGGCGCGCTCGAGGCCGTCGCCGTGATTCTGGCGATGCAGAAGGGCGTGATCCCGCCCACCGCTGGCCACAACGCCCTCGACCCCGAGATGCCCGAGATCGACGTCGTGACGGGCGAGCCTCGCCCCTGGACCCCCGGCGCGACGCTGTCCAACAGCTTCGGCTTCGGCGGCCACAACGGCACGCTCGTCCTCGGCCCTGCCTGAACCCCCCCCCGGCTTCTTAACCGAGTTGCGCGGCCTATTCCCGCGTAACTCACCGCAGATCGGAGGGCCTGGCGATCCGCGTCGAGATACGCGGGCTAGTCACGCGTAACTCGGTTAAGAAGCCGAGCTACTGGGCGTCGACGATCACAAACATGAGCTCGCAGCTGGTTGCCAGCTCGCCGTTGACGGTCGCGCGGCCCTCGCCCTTGCCTGCTCGGGCAGAGAGACGGGTCATCGTCACATCGATCTCGAGCGTGTCGCCCGGCACGACCTGGCGCCGGAATCGGGCCTTGTCGAGCCCACCGAAGAGCGGCAGCATCCCCGCATAGCGTTCCTCGGTGAGGATCGCGAACGCGCCGACCTGAGCAATCGCCTCGCACTGGAGCACTCCCGGCAAGGTCGGACGGCCGGGAAAGTGTCCGGCGAAGAACGCCTCGTCACCCGTGAGCCGCCAGAGGCCGCTGGCGGACTCACCCGGGGTGATCGCCGTGACCTCGTCGACGAAGAGGAACGGGTCACGGTGAGGCAGGACATCGATCGGGTTCGGCAGCGACATGGCCGCAACCTAGCCGTTGACCGCGGTGCCTCGAACTCGAGCCCGGACGCGAATCGGGGGTGGCCGTGGCCACCCCCGATCAGAGTTCGGTCGCCTAGGCGACGCGGCTCTTGCCCGCGGCCTTCAGCTTCGAGCCGACGGTCAGCTTGGTACGCGTTCCGGCGGGCACGTGAATGGCCTCACCGGTCTGCGGGTTGCGGCCGGCGCGAGCGGACGTGTTCGCCCGTTCTGCCTTCAGCCAGCCAGCGATCGCGACCTCATTACCCTGGCCGACCTGGCCAGCGATGATCTCGAACATGGCATCGAGGCATGCTCCGGCTTCCTTCTGGCTCACGCCAGCGTTGTCGGCCATCGCGGCGACGAGTTCACCCTTGTTCATGTTGGTACTCCAGTATCCTGTTGAAATCCACGGCTTTCGCGGGCTTGTAAATAACACGCCAGTCGAAATCGTGCCGCGAGTCAAGCATTTCGTGCCCTATCTACCCCCAGATTTGCCTGAAATATCGAGGAAGTCGCTCTGATTATCGACACAGCGTGGCAAATCACACGCTCAGGGTGAGGCGGCCTCTTCGACGTTGCGCATGAAATCGGCCGAACGGACGAAGTAGTCCTCGACCGCGTCGAGCACGATCTCGGGTGTTTCGCGTGATTCCGCAGTTTCTCGCAGGGCCGCGAGCATGTGCCGAAGCCATGCGTCGCGCGCCGCGATGTCGACCGCGAACGGCGCATGGCGCATCCGTAGCCGAGGGTGCCCCCGGTGGTCGCTGTAGGTCGTGGGCCCGCCCCAGTACTGCACCAGAAACATCGCCAGCCGGGCCTTCGCTCCGGCCAGATCGTTCGGGTACATGGGCCGCAGCAACTCGTCCTGCTCGACGCCGGCGTAGAACCGTTCCACGAGCTCCGCGAAGAAGTCGCTGCCGACGACATCGTGGACGCTCAGCTGCTCGGGTTCGGGCTCGGACACGTCGCTGACGCTATCGGTGCGCCGGGGCGACAGTTTGAATCGGCGGCAGCCGAGCTAGCTCACGCCGAAGAGCACGGCGATACGGTTGCGGAGCGAGCCCTCGTTTATTGCGCCGTTGTTCACATCCACCAGCCGGCCGTTGGCGTCGTAGAACGCCGTGATCGGCATGCCGGTTCCGCCGAGGCTCCCGTGCAAGCCGGAACCGTTGGCCCGCGACCCGTTTATGTCTCGGGCGATCGGCCAGTCGTCCACCCCGTGGTCGTCCGCCAGCCGGCGCCAATCTCCCGTCTCCTGGGAGTTCACGAGCACGAACTGGTCCTGGTCCCCGAGATCCTCCTCCACCGCGTCGAACGCGGGGAGTTCGCCCTCACACGCCGGGCACCAGTCGGCGTAGAAGTTGAGCACGACCGGCTGCCCCTGGAACTCAGCGAGAGTGATCCGCCCGTCGCCATCCGGATCGTTGTCCCGAACCGACAGATCCCACGTCGCCACGGCATCCCCTGGTTCACAACCGCCTTGGCGAGCCCGGATGGTCTGGCACTCGGCAAGGATTGCCGGTCCTCCGACCCGGTGAATGGCGCCATCCACGCCGCTACCGCCGGGGAGCGATGAGTTCGCTGCGTTGACGATGGCGTCGGCCTCGACGAGCGCGATGTCGCCTCGAGCCACCGCATGTCTCGTCGGTTGATCGCTCACTCGGCAGCCGAGTTGCCGTCGCGTTCGCCCTTGACGAATGCGTCGCGGGCTTCGTCGCCGAGGCCGTGCAGGTTCAGCTCGAATGTGAATCCCTGCTCGTAGCGGTAGCTGCGGACCGGGTCGTCGTCGATACCGATGAGCGACTTCTTGGCCGCGCGCATCACGGTCGGGTGCTTCGACGCCATCACTCGTGCGACGTCGCGTGCCGTGTCCATCAACTCGCTCAGTGGAACGACGCGCAGGACGGTCCCCCAGGCTTCGAGCTTCTCGGCTTCGACCGGCTCGCAGCTGTAGAGCATCCAGCGCAGGTGCTTCTCGGGCACGAGGCGGCCGAGGTGGGTGGCCGCGCCGAGCGCGCCGTTGTCGATCTCCGGGAGCCCAAACCGAACGCCCTCGGCCGCCACGACGACGTCCGCCGATCCGGCGAGACCGATCCCGGTGCCGAGGCAGAAGTCGTTGACCGCACACACGACAGGCACGGCGCATTCGTAGACGGCACGGAAGGCCTCGTAGCAGGCCGTGTTGACGCCGATGATTCCTTCGTTGCCCGGGAGCGTCTGCATCTCCTTGATGTCGACGCCGGCGCAGAACCCGTTGCCGGTCGCGGTGAGAATGACAGCCTGGATCTCCGGCTGACCCTTCACGCCGTCGAGCACCTCAGCGATTCGCTGTGTGTCGGCGATCGAGAGCGCGTTGACCTTCGGGTTGTCCATCACCAGCTCGAGAACGCCGTCCTCGTTGAGCGACTCGTGGATGGTCACTTGCACACCAGCACGCTGGAACCGTGGCCGAACAGGCCCTGGTTGGCCGTAACACCGACCGAGGCACCCTCGACCTGACGGCCCTCAGCCTGTCCTCGCAACTGCCAGGTAAGCTCACACACCTGGGCGATCGCCTGCGCTGGCACGGCTTCGCCGAACGCTCCGAGGCCGCCGGACGGGTTGACCGGAAGACGGCCCCCGATCGTGGTGACACCGTCGTTGAGCAGCTTCTCGGCCTCGCCCTCGGCACAGAAGCCGAGTTGCTCGTACCAGTCGAGCTCCAGTGCCGACGAGAGGTCGTAAACCTCGGCGACATCCACGTCGTCCGGGCCAAGCCCGGCTTCCGCGTAGACCCGGTCGCCGATCGACTGCTTGAAGCCGCGGTCCGGACGGCTCGTGGCGCCCGCCGAATCCGTCGCGATGTACGGCAGGTCGATGACCGTGTCGGGGAACGTGGGCGTAACCGTGGAGATACCGGCGACGCGCACCGGGTCGGCATGGCCGTGGGCCTTGGCGTACTCCATGGAGGACACGACGATCGCCGCGCCACCATCAGACGTCGCGCAGATATCGAGCAGCCGCAGGGGGTCTGACACGACCGGCGAGTTGTTCACGTCATCGATGTCGTATTCCTTGGTGAACCGCGCCCGGGGGTTGTGCACGGAGTGACGGGAGTTCTTCACCTTCACCCGGGCGAAGTCGTCGGTCGTCGCCCCGTACAGGTCCATCCGACGCCGGGCCTGGAGCCCGAAGTACACCGGGTTGGTCGCACCGACCAGCTTGAACCGAAGCCAGTCCATGTCGTCGGGTCGGTCGCCCTCATTCGGAGCGAGGAAACCCTTGGGCGTCGTGTCGGCACCGATGATCAGAGCGACGTCGGTCGCACCCGAGAGGATCTGGCCGCGAGCGACCTGCAGCGCGGTGGCGCCGGAGGCACACGCCGCGTAGGACGAGGCAACTTGCGCGCCGTTGAACCCAAGGGCCTGGGCGAACGTCGAGCCGGCCACGTAGCCGGGGTAACCGCAGCGGACAGTGATCGCGCCACTGACGAAACCGACGTCGTTCCAGTCCACGCCGGCATCGTCGAGCGCCTCACGGGCGGCCAACGACCCGTAGTCGACGAAGTTGCGCCCCCACTTGCCCCAGGGGTGCATGCCGACACCGAGGATTGCGATCTCTTCCATCAGTTGCTCTCCTCGACGGGCTTCCACTTCCACACCACGTACTCGTTCTCGTCGTCCTCATAGAGCGTGTCGACCACCAGTTCCACCTCGGTGCCGATCGTCAGATCGTCGGGCGTGATGCCCTGCACGCACTGCCCGAGAATCACCATCTGCTCCTTCTCGAGCTCGACTGCAGCGACCGTGATCGGTTCGTAAGGATCGGTGTTGGCCACGAACGGAGGGGGCGGCGTGTAGTCCGACGACGTGTAAGACCAGACCTTGCCGCGCCGGCTCAAGAGCACTTCCTCGAGCTCCGCTCCGAGCGCCGCCGGATCGCCGCCGGCGACGTGCTTCGGGAAGAAATAGGTGTCTCGGCCGGGAACCTTGCCACCGATCAGGTGGGGTTCGTCGTCCATGGTGAACATGCCTTCGACTGCCGGCACTCTCGTCTTCACGGGTCCCCCTTGGGAATCTGACACTCCGTCAGAGTACCGGTTAGCGTCCGCGGTCATGAACGCCAGCGTTCCCCGTCCCAGCCAGCACAACCAGAGCATCTCCAGCTGGGACGACTACCCCGTTCACCAGACTTCGGAGTACATCCGCCACACCGCGACCAGCGATCGCAACTTCTACGACCGCTACTACTTCAATCTGCATTCGAGCTCCGACGAGTACTTCGCGATCTTCGGACTGGGGCAGTACCCGAACCTGGGGACCACCGACACGTTCCTCGCCGTGACTCGTGGCGACGAACAACGGGTGATGCGCGCCTCGAAGCCGCTGACCGACCGTATGGACATCTCCGTCGGCCCCTTGCGCATCGAGATCATCGAACCACTCACCAAGCTGCGCGTCGTCGTCGAACCCAACGACGCCGATGTGTCCATGGACATCACATGGACCGGAAGCCACCCCGCGTTCGAGGAGCCCCGCCAGTACCTGCGCAGCCGCGGCACTGTGGTGTTCGACACTCAGCGCTTCGCGCAGTGCGGCCGATGGGAAGGCTCAATCACGATCGGCGATGAGACGTTCGCCGTCACACCCGATATCTGCGGCGGCTCCCGCGATCGGTCCTGGGGTGTCCGCCCGGTCGGCGAGAAGCAGCCGGACGGGATCCGCCAGGACCTCAGCGTCATGGCCGGGATGTGGAACTACATGCCTATGGACTTCGGCGACCATTCGATCATCTACATGTGTCACGAGGAGCCGTCGGAGGACCGACCGCTCGAAGAGGCGATGCGCGTCTGGAAGGACCCGGCCCGCGAGCCCGAGTGGCTCGGCGCCCCGCAGTGGGACCACGACATGATCTCTGGCACGCGCCTCCTCTCCGGGAGCCGCATCACCTTCCCCGAGGCCCCTGAAGGCCCGATCACGGTGACGTGCAAGCCGTTGCTCACCAATTTCATCTCGATGGGCACCGGCTACGGGATGGACGAGGACTGGCGCCACGGCATGTGGCAGGGCGAGGACGAGGTGGTCCAAGCGCTACAGATGAGCGTCGACGAGATCCGGCCGATCGCCCAGTACGGGGTGGTCGACTCCGTTGGTGAGTTCACCTACGACGGCAGGACCGGCTACGGCCTGTACGAGCATGGCTTCTTCGGCCCGTTCGAAAAGATGAAGCTCGACGACGGCTCGGCCGTCCATCCGTAGCGCCGCGGCCGCTCCCCCGTTGGCCGCGTCCTAGCCTGAAGCGGACCATGGCTCCGCTGCCACCACCGCCACCTCCACCGCCGGGCCGCGCCGGAGGGACCCCCGCGCCGCCCCCGCCGATCATCGAGGAGGTTGGCGAGATCGGAGTCGTCACTAACGCCTACGACCATGCTCAGCAGCGGTGGGGCGTCCCCGATGCGTTCATCACGATCGCGATCTGGTTCGGCGTCGGGATCGCCCTCTCGATCGTCGCGGTCATCCTGGGCGGCATCCCGGACACCGGTGACGCCATCCCCACCGGTGCGTGGCTTCCCGCCCTCCTCCTTGTTCCACCGCTTTGCCAGCTCGTCTACCTCCGACGCCTCAGCCGCCGCCACGGTGCCGGGTTCGGTGCTGACTACCAACTCCGCTTCCGCCGCTACGACGTGCTGACCGGGCTTCTTCTCGCATTCATGGCGTTCGTCCTGGCGGCGATCGTCCTCATCGCGATGAGTGCGCTCGGGTTCGACCAGCCGAGCGCGGCGGCCGCTGAACTCGCCACAGACGCGGGCGACGACACGGGGTTGACCGTTTGGCTTGTGATCTTCGCCGTCGGCGGCGCCTTCCTGATCCCGGTGATCGAGGAGCTCGTCTACCGCGGCGTCCTCTGGAGCACGTTCGAGAAGCGGGGGGTGAACAACATCGTCACGCTGTTCGTCACCACCACGATCTTCGCGGCGATCCATTTCGAGCCGCAGCGATTCTTCGTCCTGTTCGGCATCGGCCTCGCGATTGGCGTCGGGCGGCTCGCTACCGGCCGCATCATGGCGAGCATCATCGCCCACGGATTGATCAACACCATCGGCATGATCGCGGTGCTCGCAGAGATCGCCGGAGATTGATGCACGGTTGACTGACTGCCGACGGGTATCCTCGGCGTCACGTCGTCTGTCACGGCGGGAGAGCGTCAACCGAGCCTCGGCTCGAGCGGCCGCCGAAGGAGCAACCTCCCCGGGAACCTCTCAGGCACCCCGACCGCGGTGACGTGGACGTCTCGGGAGAGTGATGGTTTCGTGCCATCCGCCGAAGGGGAAAGCGCCGATCGCCGGCGTGAAGCTCTCAGGCCACCGGACCGAGCGGGGAACCGACTGCGACCACGCCGGGAGTTCCCATGACGTCCATTGACGACCGCCCCACGCTCATCGAGCTCGAAGGGCGCGACGCCTTCGTTGCCCGCCACATCGGCCCGCCCTCGGGCGACCGCGAGAAGATGCTCGCGCTCCTCGATCTCCCCGATGTCGACGCGCTCATCGACCAGACCGTGCCGGACGACATCCGGATGACGGCGCCACTCGATCTCCCGGACCCGATCGGCCAACAGGCCGCGCAGGACGAATTGCGAGCCATCGCGTCGGCGAACCGGCCGCTCACGTCGCTGATCGGCATGGGGTACCACGACACTGTCACGCCGCCGGTCATCCGCCGCAACATCATGGAGAATCCCGGTTGGTACACGGCCTACACGCCGTACCAGCCCGAGATCTCCCAGGGACGGCTCGAGGCCCTCCTCAACTTCCAGACGATGGTCTCGGAGCTAAGCGGCATGGATCTCGCCAACGCCTCGCTCCTGGACGAAGGCACCGCCGCGGCGGAAGCCATGACGATGCTGCACCGGATCAGCCGAGGCAAGCAGGGCGACCGCTTCGTGATCGACTCCGAGTGCCACCCCCAGACGATCTCTGTGGTGGAGACACGGGCCGAGCCCATCGGACTCGAAACGGCCGTCGCCGACCCACTGACAGCTGACCTCGACGGCGTCTACGCCGTTCTCGTCCAATATCCGGGCACCACCGGGGGCATCCCCGACCTCGCCGCGATCATCGATCGGTGCAAGGCGAGCGACACGCTCGTCGCGGTCGCAGCCGATCCACTCGCCCTGACCGTCCTGACGCCCCCCGGCGGGCTCGGCGCCGATGTCGTCGTCGGCAGCACCCAGCGCTTCGGCGTGCCGATGGGCTTCGGCGGACCGCACGCGGCGTACTTCGCCGTGCGCGAGGACCATCAGCGCTCGCTTCCGGGCCGCCTCGTGGGCGTCTCCGTCGACACCCGCGGCCGCAAGGCTCTGCGACTTGCCTTGCAGACCCGCGAGCAACACATCCGTCGTGAGAAGGCGACGTCCAACATCTGCACGTCGCAGGTCCTGCTCGCGGTCATGGCCTCCATGTACGCGCTGCACCACGGCCCCTTCGGGCTCCGTCGGATCGCTCGTCGCATCAACCGCCTCGCCGCAGTGCTCGCGCAGGGTCTTCGTGATGGCGGCGTCGAAGTCGTGCACAACGCATTCTTCGACACCGTGTGCGCCCGCGTTCCGGGCCGAGCCGACAAGGTCATGGCAGTCGCGCTCGCTGAGGGCATCAATCTCCGACGAGTCGACGCCGACACCGTCGCTGCATCACTCGATGAGACCACTGACCGTCGCGTAATCGAGACGGTCTGGCATGCGTTCGGGGTCGAGGCCGACCTCGACACGCTCGATGCATCCGTCGACGACCCCCGTCCCGAGGCGGCGCGGCGCAGCAGTGCCGCGCTCACCCATCCGATCTTCTCCGCGTACCGAAGCGAGACGGACCTGGTGCGCTACATGCGCAAGCTCGTGAACCGAGACATCGCCCTCGACCGCTCGATGATCCCGCTCGGCTCCTGCACGATGAAGCTCAACGCCGCGACCGAGATGGAGCCGATCAGTTGGCCCGAGCTCGCCGGCATCCATCCGTTCGCTCCTGTCGATCAGACCGTCGGCTACCAGCGGATGATCGACCAGCTCGAGCGTTGGCTCGTGGAGATCACTGGCTATGCGGCCGTGTCGCTGCAGCCGAACTCCGGGGCTCAGGGTGAGCTCGCCGGCCTGCTCGCCATCCGTGCGTACCACCAGAGCCGAGGCGACCACGACCGCGAGGTCTGCGTGATCCCATCGTCCGCGCACGGCACCAACGCCGCCAGCGCGGTGATGGCCGGCATGCGCGTGGTCGTTGTCGAGTGTGACGACCTCGGCAACGTCGACATCGCCCATCTCGACAAGGTGGTCAGCGAACACAAGGACCAGCTCGCCGCACTCATGATCACCTACCCGTCCACGCATGGCGTGTTCGAGGTCGAGGTCCGGCGAATCGGCGAGATGATCCACGAGGCCGGAGGTCAGGTGTACCTCGACGGCGCGAACCTCAACGCCATGGTCGGCCTCGCCCAGCCCGGCAAATTCGGCGCCGATGTCAGCCATCTCAACCTGCACAAGACGTTCTGCATCCCCCATGGCGGCGGTGGTCCGGGAGTCGGCCCGATCGGCGTGGGCGAACATCTCGTGCCGTTCCTGCCGAACCACCCTCTGAACCCGGTCGCCGGGCCTCCAACCGGGGCTGGTCCGATCGCTGCGGCTCCGTGGGGCTCAGCCGGCATCCTAGCCATTCCGTGGATGTACATCCGGATGATGGGCGGAGCGGGCCTCCGGGAAGCAACCGAGACGGCGATCCTCAACGCCAACTACATCGCAGCCCGCCTCCAGGACCACTACCCCGTCCTCTACACCGGAGCGACAGACCGCGTCGCCCACGAATGCATCCTCGACACTCGTGTCCTCAAGAACGAGGCCGGCATCGAGGTGGACGACATCGCCAAGCGGCTCGTCGACTACGGATTCCACGCCCCGACCATGTCGTTCCCGGTCGCCGGGACGCTCATGGTCGAGCCCACCGAGTCCGAGGGGCTCGGCGAGATCGATCGCTTCTGCGACGCGATGATCGCCATCCACGGCGAGGCCAAGCGAGTGCAGTCGGGCGAGTGGCCGGCTGACGACAACCCGCTCGTCAACGCACCCCACCCGGCGAGCGAGGCAACCGCAGACGAATGGGCGCATCCCTACACCCGCGACGAGGCCGTCTTCCCGGAGGCCTGGGACCGCGACAACAAATACTGGCCCCCGGTCAGCCGCATCGACGGCGTCCACGGTGACCGCAACCTCATCTGCAGCTGCCCACCGCTCGAGGACCTCGCCGAGGGCTGAAGACTCCGCTACAGCATCGTCAGTGTCGCGGCGATGCTCCCGACGAGAGCGACTTCTTCGTCGGTGAGTAAGCCGGCCTTGGTGACGACCAACTCGATTCCGTACTCGTCGTGGCTTCCATTGATCCCGCCGGCGACACCGAACTGATCGAACTTCATCGCGTCGCTGAACCCCGGGATGTCGACGGCGGTCAGGTTCTCGCAGATGCCCGGCCCGTCGCACGCCCCGAACGGTGACGGCGAGCCGAACGTGATGTCGAGCTCGCTGTCTGGGCTCTTCTTCGTGAATCCGTCGAATCCGGGAATCGGGCTGTCGAGCACCGTGCAGAACCAGGAGTCGTCCGGCGCAACTGCGCCCACACTCTCCGTCTCCATCACGCAGTCGCCGAGCGAGACGATGTCGTCGAGCATGTCCGGGTCGAAGTCCTTGTCACCGATGATGTCGTCGTCACCGGTCGCGTTGTTGTCGACACCACCGTCGCCGCCGTCACCCGAGCCGTCGTCGTCACCGGATCCACCATCACCGCCGGAGCCGCCGTCCCGCCGTCCCGCCGTCATCATCAGTCGGGACGAACCCGCCCGTCTCGGTGTCGTCGCTGCTGTCGTCGCCACACGCTGCCGCCACCAGCACGGTCGCCACTAGCACCACCAGAACCCGCTTCATCATGTTTCGCCGCCTCGGTTGAAATGTGAACGGAGTTTAGGAACACCCGCTGACCCGTTGTCTGGCTCCCCCGGAATGCCAACGGGTAGTTTCCCGGTCATGGCCGATGATCAGACCAACAACGACCTCCTCGTCGAGCGCGACGGGCACATCATGATCCTCACGATGAATCGCCCCGAGCGGTTCAACGCGCTGTCCGGCGCAATGCTGATCCGGATGTACGACGCGTACGAGGAAGCGTCCAACGACGTGGACATCCGCTGCATCGTCGTCACCGGCTCAGGTGGCAACTTCTGTGCCGGTGCTGATCTGCGGGCGATGGCCGGCGACGCGAAGGACGGCGACCCGATGGACACCGCGTCGCGGATGGCCGAGGACCCGGACATCGTCTACAAGGCGCTGTTTCGGCACTACCGACCGACCAAGCCGATCGTCGCAGCCGTCGAGGGCGTGGCCATCGCCGGCGGCACGGAGTTGCTCCAGGCCATGGAGATCCGTGTCGCAGGCGAGAGCGCCCGGTTCGGGGTGAGCGAGGCTCGCTGGTCGCTGTACCCGATGGGCGGGTCCGCAGTTCGACTCCCCCGCCAGATCCCCTACACGCAGGCGGCGGAGATCCTCTTGACCGGCAAACACCTCCTCGCACCGGAGGCGAAGGAGATCGGGCTCATTGGTCATGTCGTGCCGGACGGCGAGGCGCTGGAGAAGGCACTGGAAATCGCTCGGGTCGTCGCCGAGAACGGTCCCCTCTCGACGGCAGCCATCACTCGCACGCTTCACGAGTGCGATGGCATGGAGTTGGACGACGCGCTCCGTCATGAGTGGGACTACGGTCAAGCGGTCTTCGCGAGCAACGATGCCAAGGAAGGGCCGAAGGCGTTCGCGGAGAAGCGATCGCCCAAGTTCACCGGCACGTGACGTCGCGATATAGTCAAACCAGAACGCGTTCTAGTTTTAGGAGCACCTGATGGAGTTCGGTCTTTTCTTCAACGGCTACTTGCCGGGCCCGGCCGCGCACGACCCCGAGTCCGAGCACTTGATGCTCATGCGCGAGGCCGAATATGCGATCCACGCGGACAACTTCAACTGGAAGTACACCTGGTTCGGCGAGCACCACGCCCTCACCGAGTACAGCCACATGTCGGCCCCGTCGCCGTTCATGGGATACGTCGCCGCCAAGACCGAACGCATTCACATCGGCTCGGCGATCACCTCCTTCCCGACCACCAAGGAACACCCGGTTCGCTTCGCCGAACGCGCTGCCATGCTCGATCACCTCAGCGAAGGTCGATTCGAGTTCGGAACCGGCCGCGGTGCGGGCAGCCACGAGGTCGCCAGCTTCAACGGCACCGACCTCAGCCAGACCAAGGCCATGTGGGACGAAGTCGCCCACGAGATTCCCCGCATGTGGGAACAGAAGGACTACACCCACGACGGCGAGCACTTCTCGGTGCCCACTCCCCACAACGTCCTGCCGAAGCCCTACGGAAAGGGCCACCCACCGATCTGGGTAGCATGCGGCAACCCGGCGACGTTCGCCAAGGCCGGCAGCCACGGCATCGGCGCCATTGCGTTCAACTTCGAGCCGATCCACAACATGAAGGGCCGCGTGGAGGCCTACAAGGAAGCGTCGGAGAGCGTGACCGACCAGATCGGCCAGTACCAGAACAACAACGTCATGATGACCAACGCCGTCATCTGCCTCGAGGACCGCGAAGAGGCCCGAGCGATGGCCAAGCGCAACCTCCGCGGCTACCGGGTCACCATGGTGAACCTGTACCACGACTCGATGCCGCAGAGCCCTGACGCCATCGTGTGGCCCAACCAGCGCGATCGCTTCGAGCTCGACGACGAGACGCTCGACATGGCGATCGAGGGTGGCTTCATGCTGTGCGGAAACCCGGAGGAAGTCTGCGAGCAGGTCGTCGCCTACCAGGACGTCGGCTGCGACCAGGTCGTGTTCGGCACGCCGGACGAGGGCTACACCCACGACCAGACGATCGAGATGATCGAGACGTTCGGCAAGCACGTGATCCCCGAGTTCGACAAGGACCCGGTCCACAGCACCACTCGCTACCGCGAGAACGCCGTTCGCCAGTTCCCCATGTTCAACGGCGAGATCGACCCGGTGGTCGACCAGGCACAGCCGCCGGAGTTCCCCATCAAGCTCTGATCAGCGAGCCATCGCGATGGGTTCTGCGACTCTTGCGATGACGCCACCGCCGCGGCAACCAGGATCTGATGCCCGACGAGTGTCCGAGAACATGCTCCGCTTCCTGATCGGCGTAGTGCTTCTGTTCGCGGCGCTCGGCAGCGCGCACGTGGGCGTCCGAGCGGTCCGGCGGGCATTCTTCGCACGCTGGCACGGGGCGATCGGCGTGCTCGTGGACGTCCTCGGCATGCTCACGCTCGTGGTCGTCGTCACCCAGTTGCTCGGCCTCCTGGCCGTCTACAGCCTCATCCCGGAGCTCGTCACCTATGTGCTCGCGGGCTACGTCCTCACGCGTGTCGCGGCTCGGTTCGGCGCGGTCGACGTGCCCGTGGTCGACGCCCGCCCAGATGTACTGGGTCGGCCGGGCCAGTTGCTCTCGGGGAGGCACGAGCCTCCGACACAGTTCGTCGACCGGCAGCCGCGGCATGAGTGTCATCGCGACTGCGTCGGCGGTGTCCGCATCGCCGGCACCGATGGCGCCGACCAGATCGCGCGTGAGCCGGTCGACGTCCGCTTCCTCCACGGGATCGGGCAGCGGAACCGGATCGCCACTGGATCCGTGCAATGTCGCGAGGCTGACCAGACGCTCTCGGACTCTCGACCGGGCCGAGGGGCTCACCCGGTCGAGGAGGTCGGCGCGAGCCAAAAGCTCAAGAGGGAAATGAAGAACGAACGAGTTGTCCACCGTGCGGTCGACCGTCAGCGCACGGCTGACCGTCTCGATCAGTTCGCCGTCGGAGAGGCCGTCGGGAGTCCGCAGGTCGGTCGTGCCGTGATCTACGGCCGGACCGCGTCGGGGCCCCACATCGTGTCGAAGCCGATCCCGCTCAGCCAGGTCTCGACGAGCTTCCCCTTCTCGACACGGAAGGCCTGCACCCAGTCCCACTGCTGCCCATTGAACGTCCACGACCCGATCGCGACGACATGGTCGTCCTCGGCGATCAGCTTGTAGCGCCCGTCCGCGATCTCCGCCGTCGTCATGTTCTCCTTCAGGAAGTCGCGGTACTCCTCGGCGGTGATCGTGCGCGTTCCGCCCGCCTCGTGCCGCGTGTAGGTCGGACCGACGCAGTCCGGCACCTGGTCGAAGTCCATCCGGAACCACATCTCGTCGTACCAGCGCGCGAGCGCCCGCTTGCTCTCCTCTGCCGAACTCATCGTGTTTCCTCCGTCTCGACGCCGAATCGGTCGACGTAGAACTGCAGCTCCCCTGCGAGGACGTTCGGGTCGACGCCGAAGTCCTCCTCGATGTGGTACGTCACGCTGCCGTGGACACCGCGGGGATGGCTGTCCATGTAGGCCTGCATCGCCGCCCGGGCGGTGTCATCGAATCGATGATCCGCCAGGTCGTAGATCCGACGAACCATGGCTACGTCGTCCGTCATGAACTCGTGGAACAACACGTCGATCGACTGGTCGGCCGACACCACATCGCGGTCATCAGCCATACCCCGAAACATCCGGCCCATCCGGTCGATCCAGTACCGCCCGACGTCGACGAGCTTCTCGGGGTCGCGGCTCATACGGGAGGTGTAGGTCAGCATCGTGGACATCGACTTGGCGACGGCGACCGGGTCGCGGTGGGTGCAGACCACCGTGGCGTCCGGGAACACGGTGATGAGATCGCGCAGCCGCTCGACGTGCTGTGGGGACTTGAGAAGCCAGCGATCCGCTTCCCTCTCCGTCCCCCGCCCGAGGAACGTCATCACCTTCAACATCGTCTTGAGGTACTCGTAGAACGGCACCTGGTCGCTGGCGAGATACCAGTCACGCCACGAGGGCATCACGGCCATCGTCTCGAGCGCCATGCCGCCATAGGGAATCGCGAGGAGAGCGATCTCCTCGTGCACGTGTTCGGGGTACATGTCGTGCATGCGTTTGAAGTACGGGAGCGCTCCGTTGAGGCCGGCCAACGTCTCAGTGCACCGGTGGTAGCGGGGATCGCTGCGGAAGTCCCTGCCGTGATTCGTTCCCTGCTCGGCGCGAGGAGGCACTGGCTCGACACTCTCCCAATACGGCATTGTGCGAAACGAGGTGTCGGCCGACATCAGATTGTGGAGGTGCGTCGTGCCTGTCCGCCCCTGACCGGCGATCACCACAGGACGATCGATCTGGATGTCGTGGATCTCCGGGCGCCGCGAGAGAAGGTCCGCCACCAGCAGCTTCTGCTTCGCGTAGCCCACCAACGTCCCGTGGTTCGAGAGCTGGCCGAGCGTGGACAGCGCACCCTCGCCGATCATCGCCCACGCCAACACCGAGAGCGGCTCCTCGTGGAGATCGTCGCCGAAGTCGTCGAGGCCCGTCTCGGCACACGCCTGGGCGAGAATCGCCTCGGGGCTCCAGTCGAGCGCCTCTGCGAGCGGAGCGACCATCTCGAACGCGCCGGCAATCTCCTCTGAGTACTCCGGCGCGACAAGGTCGGTGATCCGAACGGGCGCGGGTCTGTCAGTCATCGTGGTCGTACTCCCCCACGAGCACGGTAGCGGACCCGAGCGGCGTGTCGGTTCCGCTCAGAAAGTGTTGGTAGTAGCGCGTGAATCTGCCCTGCAGGTCCCGATCGATCTGGTCCTGGTCGTAGTCGAGGCTGTAGTAGCTGGAGACGCCCAGTTGGCCGGCGGCCGCCTTCGAGGCGTCTGCGTCGGGAACTGCCCACACCACACCGATGAGGCCCTCGCCCTTCTCCGCCAGGATCTTCTCGAGGTGAGACTCTTTCCCCTCGAGGGGGGCGACGAGTTCGATGCCGCCGTCCCACGAGAACACCGTGCGTACGCCGAAGGCCGCCGCCTCCTCGTCGTTGACGGCGTGGAACGTGCAGCCGAGCAGCTTCTCGTAGAAGGCGCGGCCAGCGTCGAGATCCCGCACGAGCATCACAACTCGATTCACCCCTTGCTCGCGACGCGTCATCACGACTCCCGAGGAAAGATCTGAGTGCCGGCTGCTTCCACGCGAATTCGGCGCAGGTGCAAGGTGGCGATACGCCACCGGCCGTCGTCGCCGCGCCGATACGTCTCCTCGTACCAGCCGGTTCCCCACATGTAGCCAAGCCCGGACTCGGGCGGCCAGAAGAGGTGATCCTCCATCGACCAGACCCCCGTCGCCAGGTCGCCATCGACGGCGATCTCGGACATGTGCCCGTGATGGATCGTGGGGACCGCGTCGATCATGGCCCGGAGCCCGTCGACGAACTCGTCCCTGCCGACGATCGGGTTCGGGTCTCCCGTGTCGTCCGGCGTCGTGATCTCGACGTCTTCGATGAAGACGTCTTTCCAGACGTCCCACTGTTTCTGATCCATCAGGCGGAAGTAGCGTGCCTTCAACTGGCGGATCGCTTCGATGTCCGCGAGTTCGAGAGTGGTGGAAGCCATGCGGATGAACGTAGTGGGATACTCGGTGTCATCGAAAAGCAGGCGACCCAGCAGCGGGAGAGCCGATGACCGACGCCGAGACGTACCGGCTGAACGATCGCTACGCGCGCGACGAGGGCACCGTGTTCATGACCGGTATCCAGGCGCTCGCTCGACTCCCGATCGAGCAACTGCGGGTGGATCGGCGCAACGGACTCAACACCGCCGCGTTCGCCGCGGGATATCCCGGCTCACCGCTCGGCGGACTCGACGGTGCCCTCGCGGCCGCGGCGCGCGAGGCGAGCGATCTCCCCATCTAGCTACGCCCGTCAGTGAACGAGGAGTACGCGGCCACCGCCGTCGATCTGATCCGCGGCTACGAACACATCAAGCTGGCCAACGTCGAACGCTTCCGGGCTCGGGTGGCTGAGCTCACGTCGAGCTGACGGCCCACGTACCCTGAGCCCATGCCCCACGTCGCCAAGGTCGCCCCACTCGACGATGACCTCATCGCGTTCCACGAGCAGACGCTCGACTTTGTCGCCAACGAGGTCGTCCCGCATGGGGACCAATGGGAAGTCGACGGATTCGTCCCCCGTGACGTGCTGCAGCGCATGGGAGCGCTCGGCATGTTCGGCCTCCGGGTTCCGGAGGCTCTCGGCGGGCTCGGCCTCGGGCCGCTCGCCTCGCTGACCTTCGCCGAAGCGCTCGGCTCGTCGACCTACGCCGGATTCGACGTGACCGTGCTCGTCCACACCGACATGGCGCTCCCCCACCTTCTCAACTCGGGCAGCGACGATCAGATTGCCCGATACCTCCCCGACGTCCTCGCCGGCGAGCGGATCCTTTCCATCGGCGTCACGGAACCCGACGCTGGGTCAGACGTCGCCGGTATCCGCACCAGGGCAGAGAAGGACGGCGACGGCTGGCGGATCAACGGCTCGAAGATGTTCATCACCAACGCGGTGCACGGCGACATGACCATCATCGCCGCTCGCACGAATCCGGATGACCGCTACGGAATCTCGATGTTTCTCGTCGAGAAGGGCACGGAGGGCTTCTCCGTCGCCAAGGCCCTCGACAAGACGGGCTGGCGCTCGTCGGACACCGCCGAACTGCACCTCGACGACGTCTGGGTCGACGACGCCCAACTGCTGGGCACCGTGCATCGGGGCTTCTACGAGACGATGCGCAACTTCCAGAACGAGCGTCTCGTGCTCGTCGGCATGGGGATCGGTGCTGCGCAACGCGCTCTCGACATCACCGTCGAGTACACGAGCGAGCGCCAGGCGTTTGGCGGTCGGCTGTTCGACCTCGGCGCCATCCGTCAGCGCCTGGCCATGCTGCAGGCGCAGGTCGACGCGGCCCGCGCCTCGATGTACCACTGCGCCTGGTTGGCCGAAAACGGCACGGAGCCGGTGCGCGAGGTCTCCGGGCTGAAAGCGTGGGCGTGCGAGATGATCAACGAGGTCATGTACGACTGCGTCCAGTTCCATGGTGGGATGGGCTACATGCGCGAGACGGCCGTCGAACGGATGAGTCGCGACGCCCGGATCCTTCCGATCGGCGGCGGCGCGACCGAGGTTCTGCTCGAAGAGGTCGCCAAGCGAATGGGCAACCCGTGATGCTCCCGGCCCGCCTGCGATCGCTCCTCTTCGCACCGGCGGTCCGCCCTGACCTCGTGGCCAAGATGCCGGCCACCGGCGCCGACCTGATCGCCATCGACCTCGAGGACGCTACGCCGGTCATTGCGAAGGCGGATGCGCACGCGAGCCTCCCGGATCTCATGGCGAGCGTGTCCGGCCAGATCGCCGTGTCCGTGCGGGTCAACGACCCGACCACCGAGTGGTTCGATGACGATGTCGCCGCTCTACCCGACGGACTCGCGGCGATCGTCGTTCCGAAGGTCGAGACGGTCGAGGGCCTCGATCGTGTCGCCGCCGCGCTTGCTCACCACGGAAGGGCAGATGTCCCTGTGGTTGCCGGTATCGAGACCGCGCTCGGCGTGGCCGACGCCCGGCTCACGCTCGCTCACCCCGCTGTTGGCGCCGCCTACTTCGGGGCGGAGGACTTCATCGCCGATATGGGCGGTGTCCGAACCGCGTCGAACCACGAAGTCCACATGGCCCGAAGCCAGGTCGCCCTCGCCGCTCGGCTCGCCGACGTTCCAGCGCTCGACCAGGTCGTGGCCGACTTCCGCGACGGCGATCGAAGCCGTCGGGAAGGCGAAGAGGCTCGCGCGATGGGCTTCGGCGGCAAGCTCTGCATCCACCCTTCGCAGGTCATCATCGCCAACGACGTCTTCACACCGTCACCCGAGGATCTCGACCGGGCGCATCGACTCCTCGAGGCGTATGAGCGAGCCTCCGCCGAGGGCCTTGCGGCCATCGACTTCGAGGGCGAAATGGTCGACGAGCCCGTCGCCCGTCAGGCCCGCCGGCTGCTGTCGCTTGCGGACTGAGCCGTCCGCCACAGCGAAAGCCGAACCAGACCGAGCGCGACGAAGGCGCTCACAAAGATCACCATTGCTCCGCCGATGTTCGCGCCCGACACCGGTGCGCTGATCACCCGGTAGCCGAGGGCTGCGAGGATCGACAGCACGACCAATGGTGGAAGCCCGGCCGGTGCCCGCCCAAGGATGAGCGCGCCGCCGAGAACGATAAGTCCGAGACCCACGAAGCCGAGCGCCGTTCTTGCACCAGCGCTGACGAGCGACTCGAGCAGGTAGTCGGGGCTGAAACTGGCGCCGTCGCTCCACACGGGCCCGAGGAGCGCGGTGGCAAGCAGAAGCCCGGCGCAGAGGGTGATGGCGGCAAGTCTGGTTCGAAGCATGTGTCGATCTTCCTACGACGCGCCCGGGTCCGCTACCCGGACAATCCCCTACCAGCCGCTGGGTTCACGCGGGCGCTTTCATCATGAGGGCGTTGCGAACAGCCCGACACGCAAGGACGTCGTCTTGGTTGAACGCCCTGTGCTCGAACGTGACGACACCCTGTGTCGGCCGCGACGACGACTCGCGGGCGGCCAGAACCTTGGTCTCGACTCGGATCGTGTCGCCATGGAAGAGCGGCGCTGGAAAGTCGACCTTCTCGAAGCCGAGATTGGCGACCGTAGTGCCGAGCGTCGTCTCGTGCACCGAGATGCCGACCACCATCGCAAGCGTGAGCAGCGAGTTCACCAACGGCTTCCCGAACTCCGTGTCCTCTGCGTAGGCAAAGTCCAGATGCAGCCAGGCGGGATTCATCGTCATCGTGGTGAAGCCCACGTTGTCCGACTCGCTGATCGTGCGTCGCAGCGCATGGTGAATCAGCGTTCCCGGCGTCAGTTGTTCGAGCCAGCGGCCCGTCACGGGACGGCCGCTGGCGTCGGTGCGCGGACCCAGGTCGCTCATCTCCGCATCCTCGCAGATCAGCGCTGGATCTTGGCGACGGAGTCGTCGAGCCCGTCCGGTCGGCTGCTCGACAGCCAGGCCGCTCGGTAGCTCTCGATTGCGGCGTCGAGCTCGCCGGCCGTGGGCGTAGCTCCGGTTGCATCCACGCCGCTGTCGTTGGCCAGACGACGCAGCCCGATATCGGCGAGAGCGACAGCGGCGGCCATCTCGCCGAAGAGGACGGCGGGACGCCCAGAGAGGTCGCCGCGGGCAAACCAATCCACCGCTCGTCGCAACGCGTCCGCGGCGCGTGCCACGCCGTCGCTGTCGACCTCGCCCATCACCGGGAAATGAGTGTCCGCCAGCGCACCGAAGAGCGCCGACCCGTTCGGCATGGTTGCGCCAACGCCCTCGGCGATGGCGCCGAGCTCATCGAGCAACTGACCCGTTCCTGCCGGGAGGTCCGCCAGCTCGTCCACCCGCTCCCAGACCGCGCTGTCGGAGGGAACCTCGCCCCTCCGCGCCGCCTCGCCGGCCCGGACGATGGACGGGAGCGCTGTAGCCAGCGGCTGTAGGTGTCCGTTGTCCCCCCACTCGGTGAGAAGCAGGCCCGGCGAGCCGTTCGCCTGCCCCACATCGACCGCGTCAGCGATGTTGGTCGTCGCGTTCGGGTTGCGACCGAGGATCGTGTTCCATCCCCCCGCTCCGGGAGCGACCCAGAACGGCACGTCGGCGTCGATGAACAGGCGGGCGTGGGCGACGAACCCGAGGTTGGAATCGTCCGGCATGCCGAGTCGCTCGAGCATCTCGGCGGGAATGAAGCTGGCCCACGACACGTCGGACGGCGCCTCGTAGTTCCACACAACCGGCACCGAGCCGGCGGGGATCTTCGGGATGAGCGATGCGTCCCGGCGGAACAGGTCCGCCCAGAACATCACCTCGCGGCCCTCCTCCACCAGCGGCTCCATGATGCGGTTGAGGTGTTCGAGGTAGACGTGATCGCGGCCCTCGGCCGCGACACGATCAGCCGACCGACCATCCCCGAGCTCGAATGGCTCGTCGCCGCCGATGTGGATCCGAGTGGCGCTCACCGTGGCGGCGATGTCTCGAGCGAGGCTCACCGCGAGGTCGGCATTTTCCCGGGTCGGGGCGAGGCTGGTCGGATCGCTGCGGCCGCCGCCGAACACGCCTTCGAATCCGTCCGGACACTCGGCCAGGGGTCGGTACTCGTCGTGCTCCAACCAGCGGCCCATATGGCCGAAGCCGTTCATGTTCGCGACCAGAGCGACGCCGGCCGCGCCGGCGACGCCGTCGAGCCACTGCATGTCGTCGTGGGTCAGCGGGCTCGCATCAGCCCACACAGCCTCATGCCCGGTGTAGGTGAAGGTGTGTTCGACGTAGAGCTGGAGCTCGTTGAACCCGGCGCCCGCCAGGATCTGCACCAACCATTCGAGAGTCTCGCGGGTCGGAACACGGTCCCTCGACACGTCGAGCATGAACGCCCGATGAGCGAATACGGGTTGCATCGCACGAAGCTAGCCTGCGGCGGTGCAGCGCTTCGATCTGATCATCATCGGTGCGGGTTCCGGCAACTCGATCATCGGCCCCGAACACGACGACATGGACATTGCGATCGTCGAGCGAGGCTTGTTCGGCGGAACGTGTCTCAACGTCGGGTGCATCCCGTCGAAGATGTTCGTCTATGCGGCGGAGATCGCCGAGCTCGCGCGACGCGGCCCCGATCTGGGGGTCAACACCCGGTTCGACGGCGCTGACTGGCCGGCCATTCGTGACCGTGTCTTCGACCGCATCGACCCGATGGCGGAGGGAGGCGCCGACTACCGCCGCGGCCTCGACAACGTCACCGTGTTCGCCCACGACGCCCGCTTCGTCGGCCCGAAGGAGCTGCAGGTCGGTGACGACACCATCACCGCCGACACGATCGTTCTCGCCGCCGGTGCCCGGGCGTTCGTGCCGCCGATTCCCGGCATCGACACGGCCGGAGCGCACACGTCGGACACCATCATGCGAGTCGACACACTTCCGGAGCGCCTCATCGTCATGGGCGGCGGCTACATCGCAGCCGAACTGGGCAGCGTCTTCGGCTCGCTCGGCAGTGACGTCACCTACCTCATGCGCAGCGACACCATGTTGCGGGCCCAGGACCACGACATCAGCTCCCGGATCACGAGGATCTATGGCGACCGCTTCACGACCCACACCGATGTCTTCATCGAGCAAGTTCGCCGTGACGGCGACGAACTGGTCGTCGACCTCCGCGGGGTGGGTGAGGTGCGCGGCGACGAACTCCTCGTTGCTTCCGGTCGGATTCCCAATGGCGACCAATTGGGAGTCGCCGAGACCGGCGTCGCGATGGACGACGCCGGCTACGTCATCACCGATGAGTTCGGCCGCACCAACGTCGACGGCATCTGGGCCCTCGGCGACATCGGTAATCCGGTCCAGCTGAAGCACGTCGCCAACCATGAAGCGCGAGTCGTCGCCCACAACCTCACCAACCCCGGCGCCCTGCAAGCCATGAACCACGACCTGATCCCCACGGCGGTGTTCAGCCATCCGCAGATCGGAAGCGTCGGTCTCACGGAAACGCAGTGCCAGGAGCAGGGCCTCGACTATACCGCCCATGTGCAGAAGTACGGCTCTGCCGCGTACGGCTGGGCGATGGAGGACACCGAGAGCATCTGCAAGCTGATCATGGACAACGGCGCCCGGAAGCTGCTCGGGGCTCACATCATGGGTCCGCAGGCTCCGACGCTCATCCAGCAGCTGATTCAAGGCATGAATTTCGGTCAGACGGTGGATGAGATGGCGACGGGCCAGTACTACATCCACCCTGCGCTGCCAGAGGTCATCGAGCAGGCACTGCTCGAGTTGTGACAGCGCAGGCACTGCTCGGGCGGTGAACGGCCCTCACAAATTGCTCACATTCGTGGCTTAGCGTCACCCTGCGTGAGTGATTGACGGGCGTTCGTCGCTCGAAGGGGAACACGATGACCGACACGGCACTGCAGTTCGTGGACGCGGAACTGACCCCGCCCGGGCCGATAGAGACGACGCGACGCGAAGCGCTTCGACTCGATGACTGGTTCAAGGTGGGCGCCGCCGCGACGGGTGTCGCGGTGCTCGCCAGCGCGTGTGACGCAATTGGCGACAGCGGAAACCCGGACATGTTGCTCATGAAGCGGGCGACCTACGGAGTCACCCAGGACGTGATCGACCGAGTCGCCGCGATCGGAGCGGCGGCGTGGATTGCCGAACAGCTGGACTGGACCAACCTCGACACCACCGCGATCGAGGCAAAGGTCGCGAACCTTCCCGCGATCGCCATGACTGCTGCCCAACTCGAGGCCGCCTACCCGAACAACACGACGGGCGAGATCGCCGGCCAGCTCGCGGTTGCCACGTCGATGCGCCAGCTCGAGAGTCCCGCTCAGCTCTATGAGCGGATGGTGGAGTTCTGGTCCGACCATTTCAACGTTCCGGCCACAGACAACATCCTCCGCTATCTCAAGGCGCCCGAGGACCGCGAAGCGATCCGTCCCAACGCACTCGGGAAGTTCAAGGATCTGCTCGTGGCGTCGGCTCAGAGCCCGGCGATGCTCTACTACCTCGACAACGCCTTCAGCAGCGCAGGATCCATCAACGAGAACTACGCCCGCGAGCTTCTCGAACTCCATACGGTCGGCGTCTTCGGGGGCTACGACGAGGTCGACATCGTCGCCGTCGCGAATCTCCTGACCGGTTGGTCAATCGATCCGGCCACCGGTCTCTTCGAGTTCCGAGGAGCGCAGCACGACACGAGCTTCCAGTCCATTCTCGGCTGGGACCGGCCTGGCGACACGAACTATCTCGATCACGGTGTCCAGTTTCTCCAGCACCTCGCCACCCATCCCTCCACGGCTGACTTCATCTGCACGAAGTTGATTCGCCGCTTCGTCACCGACCAGCCGGACCCGGCGATGGTGGCGGACCTCGCCGCGGTGTATCTCGCCAACGACACGGACATCCGGCCGGTCCTGACAGCGTTGTTCAGCCACGCGACGTTCCTCGCGTCTTCCGGTTCGAAGCTCCGACGCCCCATGGAGTACCTGGTGGGAGTCAATCGCCAGATCGGCGCGTCCTTCTCCACCATCACGAGCGCAGGAGCGATCGGTCCGCTCGCTGGTTCCGCTGTTCAGCTCGGCCAGTTGCCATTCCAATGGCCGGCCCCCAATGGGTACCCGGACGTTGCCGGCGCATGGCTGAATGCCGGCGGCCTGTTGGGCCGCTGGAACCTGGCCGCTGATCTCACGAACGACTACTTCCCGGTTCTCAACGTTGATCTCACGCCCCTTCGGGCCGGGATCGGTTCCAGACCGGTGGGCGAACAGCTCGACATCGTAGCGGACCGGCTGCTCCACGAACCCCTCACCGACGAGGGACGCTACGTACTCTGCTTTCACCTCGGTGTCGGTGTGAACGACGTCAAGAACAGCACCTGGCTCTACTTCGCCAGCTACCCGATCGTTGCTCTGCTGCTCGCCACAGCCGACAACCAGTACACGTGAGGACGGACACCATGACGACACAGACCGACACCACCTCACCCAGCCGCCGACAGGTCCTACGCGGCCTCGCTGTCTCCACCGGCGCTGGCGCTGCGCTTGGAGCCGGGGCCGGGCCGGCATCGACGATCATTCCCGGGCTGGCGACGCCCGCCAGCGCCGCCGCACCCCCCGGCCGAGTCGTCGTGGTCTTTCTCCGTGGCGGCATCGACGGGCTGTCGGCCGTCGTCCCCTACACCGAACCGGCGTACTACACAGCCCGACCGGGCATCTCGATTCCCGCGGGAAGCGTGACCGATCTGGACGGCCAGTTCGGCCTCCACCCGGCGATGGCTCCGCTCCACGGCCTCTACACCCAGGGACGCCTGGCGGTCATCAACTCGGTCGGCAACCCGGCCATGAGCCGAAGCCACTTCGAGGCGCAGGCGTACTGGGAACAGGGCGCAGCCGGGAACTCCCCGATGGGATTCGGTTGGATCGCACGACACCTTCTGTCCTCCACCGGAATCCCCGACGCCCAGTTCCGAGCGATCGGTCTGGGCGCCAACACCGTCCGCTCGCTCGTCGGCTATCAGGAGGCGCTCGTCATGGCATCGGTCGACCAGTTCTCATTGGGCGCCAACGATTGGCTGGCCTCCACGCTGCAGACGCCGCTCACGATGCTCTACAGCGGCCAGGCGCCGGTCGAGGCGACGGGCACGACCACCGTCCAAGCACTCGACGATCTCGCCGCGCTCATCTCGGGCGGTGGTGGCCCGCCCGTCTACAACAACTCGACGCAGGCATTCAACGACGCCCGGACGTTGCTCGGCGCCGGCCTCGGCACGGAGATCATCACGATCAACGTGGGCGGTTGGGACACCCACGACAACATGGGCGACGAGACCGCCGGCGAGATGTACGACCTCCTCGACGGGCTTGCGACGAACCTCACGATGTTCCAGGCGGGCCTAGATGCTGACGGCCACTCCGACGTGACCACGATTCTCATGAGCGAGTTCGGACGACGCGTCCACGAGAACGGGTCAGGCGGCTGTGACCACGGCTTCGGCAACGTCGTGGTGGCGATGGGAGCCGGCATCGCCGGCAATCAGGTCCTCGGCTCGTGGCCGGGCCTCACGAGTCTCGTGAACGGCGATCTCGATGTGACCACCGACTTCCGCGACGTTCTCGCCGAGATCGTCGCCGACCGGCTGGGCAACACCGACTTCGCGTCCGTGTTCCCGGGTCACACGGTGACGCCGGTCGGGCTCACGCTCTAGGACGCTGCTCTAGATCTCGGCAAGCTTCTCGGCTTCGGCCTTCGCCCACTGATAGTCGGACTTCCCGTTCGGGCTCCGCACGAAGGCCGCCGTTCGCAGGATTCGCTTGGGGGCTTTGTAGGCCGCGATCTGCGTGCGGGCGTGAGCGATGATCTCCTCGTCGCCCACCTCGACGGCATCGTCGATCGCCACGACGGCGTTGACGGACTGTCCCCAGCGATCGTCCGGAAGCCCGACAACGTTGCAGTCGAGAACGGCTGGGTGAGTCTTGACCGCCTCCTCGACTTCCTCCGGATAGATCTTCTCGCCGCCGGAGTTGATGCAGACCGAACCCCGCCCGAGGAGGGTGATCGTGCCGTCTTCCTCCACCGTGGCGTAGTCGCCGGGAATCGACCATCGGACGCCGTCGATGGTCGGGAAGGTCTCCTCCGTCTTCTCGGGATCCTTGTAGTAGCCGAGGGGGTTGGCGCCCTTGTTCGCGAGCCGCCCGATCTCGCCGGAACCGGGCTCGACCATGCGTCCGTCGTCGGTGATGACCTGGGTGGTCGGTCCGAGCATGAAGCGCCCGGTCGATGCGACGGACTCGTTCTTGCGGGTGAGCTGCATTGCCTGGCCCACGGACTCCGACGACCCGAGACTGTCCATCAACGTCATCGGCTTGTGCTCGAGGAACGCCTGCTTCGACTCCTGGGACCACATCACGCCCGAGGACATGATCTGAAACACACTCGACAGGTCGTGGGGGCGTCGGGCGGCTTCGGCCCGGTCGAGGGCCTCCAGCATCGGTCGGGCGAACGCGTCGCCGACGATCGTCAGCATCGTGAGCCTGTGGAGCGCGACCGTGGACCACAGCTCGTCGGCATCGAAGGACCGACCGGCGAGCGTCGCGACCAGGCCGCCCTGGGTCAACGTGTGGAGCGCATTGATCCCTGACGTGCCGTGCATCAGCGGCGCGGCCGCCAGTAGTTTGGTGGTCCGGTTGCGGCTGTTGAGCTCGACCGCGCCCTCGACTGCCTCGGCAGCAGTCTCCGGGATACCCCGGCCTAGCACCGAGTAGTGCGCCTGCATGTTGGCGATCATCTGGTCGTGCGGCCACATCACCGCTTTCGGATTGCCCGTCGTGCCGCCTGTGTAGAGGAACCACAGATCACCACCCGAGCGAGCGATGGGATCAGCCGGCTCGTGATCGGCGATGAGGTCTTCGTAGTGGACGGCCCCGTCCATGAGTTCGCCGCCGCCCACCTGGACGTAGAGGGAGACCAGTGGGCAGCGCTCGCGGACTTCGGCCACTCGACCGCTCAGCGTCTCGTCGAAGAACAGGACTTTCGCATCGGCGTTCTCGAGCAGGTAGGCCAACTCGTCCGCCAGGTAGCGATAGTTGACATTGCACGGCACGGCGCGCTGCTTGAAGGCCGCGAACTGCGCTTCCTCGTACTCGAAGCCGTTGAACAGGAAGAGAGCGACCTTGTCGTCAGCGCCGACCCCCGCCGCGTGGAGCGCGCCGGCAAGCCGAGCGGACCTGCCCTCGAACGTCGCCCAAGCGTGCGACTCAGTGCCGTGTGCCGCAGCCGGCTTGTCGGGCACCGCGGCGGCGACGCCTTCCCAGATCGTGGCGAAGTTGATCGCGTCGGCGCTGACGTCGGTTCCGGTCGGGGCCATGAGGGGGCAGCGTAGGCTGACCACATGGCGACGCCCTCGTCCGGCCGGGTTCCCGGCTCCCTCGGTCCGAACCAACGTGGTCGCGACCTGGACCGCCTGGCAGAAGAACACTTCGATGTCCTCGTGATCGGCGGCGGCATCACCGGCGTTGGCTGCGCGCTCGACGCTGCCACCCGAGGTCTGTCCGTCGCCCTCGTCGAGCAGCGCGACATCGCAAGCGGCACATCGAGCCGCTCGTCGAAGCTCCTGCACGGCGGTTTGCGCTACCTCGAGCAACGGGACTTCGCCCTCGTCCGCGAAGCCCTCCACGAACGAGGCCTCCTCACCCGCAAGGTGTGTCCTCATCTCGTGCGGCCCGTGACGTTCCTCATCCCGCTCACGAGCCGGATCTGGCAGCGCCTCTACTACGGCGCCGGCGTTCTCCTCTATGACCTGCTGGCGTGGACGGGAAAGAACCCGCTCCCCCGTCACCGGCATCTCTCTCGACGCCGGGCGCTCGAGCTCGTGCCCGGCCTGAAGCGATCGTCGCTCATCGGGGGCATCGTCTACAGCGACGCGCAGATCGACGACGCCCGCCACACGCTCGCGGTCGCGCGCACCGCCGCCCGTCATGGAGCCGCGGTCGCCGTGAGCACCCAGGTCACCGACCTCCTGATCGAGGACGTCGACGGCACACGAACCGTTGTCGGCGCGGAGCTCCAGGATCTCGAGAACGATCGTCAGATCACCTGCCGAGCCACCAAGGTGGTCAACGCCACCGGCGTGTGGATCGACGACATCCAGGACATGGCCGGCCCGGCAGGGCTCACTGTCCGGGCTGCGAAAGGCGTTCACATCGTCGTGCCCCGGGAGTGCATCGAGAGCGACAGCGGCGTCGTCCTCCGCACGTCTCGCAGCGTGCTGTTCATCATCCCGTGGGGCGCCCACTGGTTGATCGGCACGACCGACACCGACTGGCCTCACGATCGGGCGCACCCGGCCGCCTCGCAGGCCGACATCGACTACATCCTCGAAGAGGCCAACGCCGCGCTCGATCGTCCGCTCACCGAAGACGACATCGTCGGCGTCTACGCCGGCCTCCGACCGCTCGTCAGCGGCGAAGTCGACGACGACACCACGAAGCTCAGCCGCGAGCATGCGGTCGCCCAGCCGGTCCCCGGTCTCGTCTCGATCGCCGGCGGGAAATACACCACGTACCGGGTGATGGCGGTCGACACCATCGATGTCGTCGCCGAGGGCATCGATCGCAACATCCCAGCGTCCTGCACCGAGGACGTCACCGTCATCGGCAGCGATCATTGGACCAGCTGGCAGTCGCGCATACCGAAGCTGGCGGCGGAACACGACCTTCCCGAGGAACTCGTGGAGCGCCTGCTGTGGCGCCACGGTTCCCACATCGGCGACGTCTTCGACCTGTTCGACGAGCGCGCCGATCTTCGAGCGGTGGTCGGGGACCTCTACGTGGCAGCGGAGATCGTGCACGCCTGCCGACACGAGGGTGCGCTCCACCTCGAGGACGTGCTCGCCCGCCGTCTCCGGATCTCGATCGAGAGCGAGGAGCGAGGGCTCGCGGTGTCCGAAGCCGCCGCCGGGCTCATGGCCGCCGAACTCGGGTGGGACGAGGAGAAGGTCGCCGAGGAGGTCGCGACGTGGCATCGACGAGTGCGGGCGGAGCGGGCCGCCAACGATGCTCCGGACGACATCGCAGCCGACGCGCTTCGCCGCCGAGCGGTCGACGCTCGTGGTCTCGTGGACGTCGAACCCAGCGAATAGCACCGGCCACCGCGCGCCGGCGCCGTACACTTCGCACGATGGCCAGCACGTTCGGCACCCTGTTTCGCGTCACCACCTTTGGGGAATCCCATGGAGGCGGCGTCGGCGTGGTCGTGGACGGCTGCCCGCCGCGGCTCCCCTTGACCGTCGAGGAGCTACAGTTCGATCTCGATCGCCGACGGCCGGGGCAAAGCCGGCTCGTCACGCAGCGCGATGAGGCGGACCACGCCGAGATTCTGTCCGGCGTGTTCGAGGGATACACCACCGGCACTCCACTCGCCGTGCTCGTTCGCAACAAGGACCACAACAGCGGCGCCTACGACCACCTGAAAGACGTCTACCGCCCGTCGCATGCGGACTACACGTACGACGCCAAATACGGATTCCGTGACTGGGCTGGTGGCGGCCGGGCGAGCGCTCGGGAGACCATCGGGCGCGTCGCCGCTGCGGCGATCGCCCGCAAGCTCCTGCGGGAGGTCGCTGGCATCGAGGTGCTGGCGTGGGTCGCAAGCGTCGGCGACATCCACGCGGCCGTCGACAGTGCCGCGGTCACTCTCGACGACGTAGAGGGTGACCCCACGCGCTGCCCCGACCCCGAGGCCGCAGCGCGGATGACCGAGGCGATCAAACAGGCGCGCCGTGACGGCGACTCGCTGGGCGGCGTGGTGGGCTGTCTTGCCCGCAACGTCCCGGCCGGACTCGGCGAACCGGTCTTCGACAAGCTCGATGCAGAGTTGGCCGGCGGACTCATGTCTCTTCCCGCCGCCAAGGGCGTCGAGATCGGCAGCGGTTTCGCGGGCACCCGGATGAGCGGGCTCACCCACAACGACGCATTCGAGCCAGGCGACAGCGGACCCGTCGCCTCCACCAACCACTCGGGCGGGATCCAAGGCGGGATCTCGAACGGCGCCGACATCACTTGCCGAGTGGCCTTCAAGCCCACTGGCACCATCGCCAGCGAGCAGAAGACGGTCACCCGCGACGGCGACGCCACCACGCTTGCCGCGAAGGGCCGCCACGATCCGTGCGTGCTTCCCCGCGCAGTGCCGATGGTCGAGGCGATGGTTCTCCTTTCGGTCGCCGACCACTGGCTGCGCCAACAGGCGATCGACGTCCTGCCCCCGTTCGACGTTCGTCCCTGAGCTGGGCCACACTCGGCCCACATGGAGTTCCAACTCTTCCTACCTCAGATGCGGATGACGCTCGCCACGATGGCCGAGCGCGTCCAGACCGCTGTCGATGCCGGCTTCGACGGTGTCGCCCTCATGGACCATCTGGCGCCGCCGATGGCGGAGGCCCAACCGATGTGGGACGCGATGGTGGCGGCGTCGTGGCTCGGGGCCAAGACCACTGGCACCGTGGGCCACCTAGTGCTGTGCGACGCCTTTCGCCACCCGGCGGTGCTCGCCCGCCAAGCCGTGTCCCTCGATCACGCCACAGACGGTCGATTCGAGCTCGGCATCGGGTGGGGTTCGGTCCCGACCGAGTTTCCGACCTTCGGCGTCGGCAGCACCGAACCGAGAGCCCGAGTCGACCGGCTGACCGAGACGTTCGAGGTGCTGCAGGCGCTGTGGTCCGGCGACATCGTCTCGTATGAGGGCGAGCACCACACGCTCGTCGACGCGCAGCAAGCACCCGGACCCGAGCACCACATCCCGATCGTAATCGGGGGTGCTGGGCCCCGCACCCTCGACCTCGTCGCCCGCTTCGCCGACTGGTGGAACTTGCCGATCCACAAACTCGACCAGTTCGACGAGCTCCGCGAGAAAGCAGGCAACGCCAGGCCGTCGTTGCAGGAACGGGTCACCTTCGTTCCCGAGGGCGGCGACCGCGACGAGATCATCGGCACCGCGCTGCGCCGCTTCAGCGACACTGGCCACGCCAAGGGCAACGCTGAAGAGCTGATCGAGCACTTCGCCGCTCGCCAGGCCGCCGGCATCGAGCGCACCTACGTCTGGACGAGCGACTTCGCGAACCCCGACACCCTTCAGGAGTTCGGCGAAACCGTCATCGCCACCCTGCGGTAGCGACGGCGACGTCAGCGGCCGTTGTGGGAGAAGTGTTGGTAGTCCTTGGATGAGGCCCAATCGCCGCCCCATTGCCAACCGATGTCAGCGAAGGCCTGGGTGACGACGTCGCCGGCTCGGATGATGCCGACCGCGTCGACCTCGCGGTCTGCGTAGGCCGCCCCCTGCGGCGGGTCGACCTGGCTACCGCGGACCCACGGGTTCACCAGCGGGTTGATGTCGACGGCGCCGCCATAGCTGTGTTCGCTCCACACGCCGGGGCGACCGTCGATCTCGCGGCAGTTGAACGCCGACGTGTTGTTCGCTGCCATCGACGCGTTGTCGTCTGCATCGAACGCTGCGACTGGAGTCATCTCGTGGATGCGGAACTCCGCGGCGAACAACTGCGCGAAGACGACGATGAGGTCCTCGACGTGATCCGAGTGGACGATCAGCATCCCCGACTGGACTTCGCCGGCGTCGTTCCAATGCAAAATCGCGACTCGGCGAAGGTCCCCCGCCGGCACGGGACACCTCGCGCTCCAGGACCCGCCCAACTCGTCCTCGGTGACCGGTCGAGTGGCGGCGTCGAAGGTCGGCATCCAGGGCTCCGTCGTGGTTGTCGGCGCTGAGGCAATCGGCGCCGAGGTGGTCGTCGTCGTGGTCGAGACGCTGGTCGTGGGCACCGCAGTGATGGTCACCTCTGGCGCGGCCTGCCCGGCATCGTCGCTACACGCCCCCAGGACGGCCAGCGCAGCGACAACCAGCACCGAACGAGTCCTCACGTCCCCGAGTCTGGCACCAGGAGCGGCGAGAATCGTGCCGGGTGTGTCAACGCGCCCGGCCTCTCGGGCGTCTGCAAAGGCGAGGAGGTGCCATGCGCGCTGATCCACGTCCGATCCCCCCACCACTACTCATGAACGAAATACCGCTCACCGTCGCCGATGGCTGGCTGGAGACGCTGTCCACGCGCACTGCGCCGACCTGGTTCGCCTCGTCTCGGGGCTACTCGACGACAACGAGACGTGCGAGGAAGTCGTGCAGGACGCCTTCGCTGCGCTGATCAGGAGCGGTGCTCGACCCGAGCCCGGCAAGGAAGCCCCCTAACTACGCTCGGCGGCGCGGCGCCTGTAGGAGGCGGACAGCGGCGTCCGGATCTCTGACGCCGTGAGTCACAGGTCGGCGGCCTTCGAGCGGAGTAGAGAAACATCGAGCAGAGCCCGACCGTCGACCTCGCCGATGCGGGCCGCTACGGGGGTGGTGGTCGAGCTGGGGGTAGCAGTCATGCCCGGTACAACCAGCCGCTCCCCCGCCGGCATTCCCATCCGGCGGGCGACAGGGGTCACACAGTCAGACGAAGGGTGGCGATGTGACCACTGCGGGTACATCTGTGCCCCGCACGTCGATGGTGACGGCGGTGCCAGGCTCGATTCCCGGCCGCAAGAACGCGAGCGCGATTCCCTGTTCGAGCACCGGCGAGAAGTTGCCGCTGCTGATCGCGCCGATGTCGTCATCGCCGAGCCGAACGATCTGACCCTCGCGAGGGGGGCGTCGACCGTCGACCACGAGTCCGGTGAGCTCGCGATGCACACCGCGCTCCTGTTCGGCGAGCAGCGGCTCGCGACCTCGGAAGTCGTCCTTGTCGAAGCGCACGACCCAGCCGAGACCAGCTTGCAGCGACGTGATCCCCGGGCCCAGCTCGTGGCCATGCAGCGGAAGACCAGCTTCGAGCCGCAGCGTGTCGCGGGCGCCGAGTCCGGCCGGTCCGATACCAGCTGACTGCACGAGATCCCACACTGCCGCGGCACCGTCGACCGGCACGGCAATCTCGAGGCCGTCTTCGCCGGTGTAGCCAGTGCCAGCGACGACCACCGCGTGTCCGGCAACCTCGAGCTCCGCCACACGGAACCGACCGACCGCGGCCGCTTCGGGGGCCACGGCAGCGAGACGCTCCCGGGCGTTGGGCCCTTGGATCGCCAGGACCGCCCGAGAGCCGGTCACGTCCGAGATCTCTGGTGTGGTCGGTCCGTCGGCCAGCGCCTTCTCCACCCGAATGGTGTTGGACGCGTTGGGCATGACGTCGAACCGGTCCTCGCCGACCCACCACACGATGATGTCGTCGAGCACCGAGGCATCCGACGGGTTCAGCAGATGCGTGTACTGCGCGCGGCCCGGCTCGATGCGCTCGAGGTCGTTGGTGAACGCCCACTGCAGCGCGGGGAGCGCGCCGTCGCCCGTCACTCGAACAGTGCCGAGATGCGAGACGTCGAAGACGACTGCGTCGCTGCGGCAGACCATGTGCTCGGCCAGCGTGCCGTCGCTGTAACTGAGGGGCATCTCCCACCCGCCGAAGGGCACCATCTTGGCGCCGAGCTCCACGTGGGCGTCGTGCAGAGGTGAGCGTCGATCATCCGACACGATTGTTCTCCCGATGTCGCTGCTGGGTCGGCTCAGGCGGCGTCAGCGAGACCGTACTTCGCGCCGAGCCGTTCGAGGTCCTTGCGGTACAGGATCTTCACGCGGACGTCAGGCTGCTGCTCGGAGAGCATCCGCAACTTGCGATGCTTGCGAGTGACGAGCGGCTGGCGAAGCGTGGTCACTTCGACGTAGGTGTCGAATCCCGGGAGGTAGAAATCGGGGGTGAACGCGCACGTGGGGTTGCCCAGGTCGTCCCGTTCGAGGACGAAGGTGGTGGGCTCGTAGTCCCACTCGATGCCATAGCTGTCGAACAGCGCGGCGAGCTCTCGCTCCGATGGATGGGCGAAGTCGGTCACGACTTCAGGCGTCACCTGCGGCGTGGCGCACGTCGGCTTCGCCGACCGCCATCTCGGGATACAGCGACACGATGCGGGCGTCGACTTCGTCCTTCACGCCGGCGAGCGGCAACACGTTGAGCACGCCCTGACCGTTCTGAAGCAGGTCGATCAGTTCTTCACCGGTGTTCACGAGCACAGAGCTGGACCCATCGATCACGAGGTTCGCCGATGCGACGTCCTCACCCAGATGATTGCGCATGTAGGAGAAGACTTTGCGGACCTGTTCGAGGCGGATGCCCGAATCGAGCAGGCTCTTGATGACCTTCAGCTCGAGGAGATCCCGGTACGAGTACTGGCGCCGACTTCCCGAACCGCTCGCATCGGCGAGCGACGGCCGCACCAGGTCGGTGCGAGCCCAGTAGTCGAGCTGTCGGTAGGTGATGTCGACGATCTCTGCGGTGCGCTTGCCGCTGAAGCCCTGCTCGGTCATGCCACTCCCCAATTCATGATGGCTGTACTTGCTGCTTGCTGAACGTTCTCGAACGACTGGCCTGCCGCAAGCGACATTGACGAAATTACGTCGTTGTGAGTGTGGATGACCATACGACGCCGGCGCGCGTAGGTCAACGACCCGCGCGAATGTGCGCGCGCTGCGCGCGAACATGGGCACCGTGGACAGTGCTCCACATGGTTGTCCACAGCAGCCTGAGGACAACCGGGCGGACCAGCGCTCAGCTCTCGAAGTCCTCGGGGTTGATGTTGTCGAGGAACTCCTTGAACTCCTCGACCACTTCCTCGGATTCGACGGCCTCGTCGGCCTCGTCGTCGGCTTCGGTGTAGCCGGCGTCGTCGACCACGTTCTCCGAGGCGAAGATCGGCGTGCCGGTACGGGCCGCGAGGGCGATCGCATCCGACGGCCGACTCGACACCACGTGGGCGGCGCCCTCGCGACGAAGATGGATCTCGGCGAAGAACGTCTTGTCGTGGAGATCGCTCACGACGATGCGCTCCACATCCACGCCGAGTTCTTCGAGCACGTCACGCATCAGGTCGTGGGTCATCGGGCGGGGCGTGTCGACCCCATCGAGAGCCAGCGCGATCGCGGTTGCCTCCGGGGCGCCGATGTGGATCGGCACGGTACGACCCGATCCACCGCGCTCCCGTAGCAGCACCATCGGCGCGTTCGTGGGCATCTCGACCCGCACCCCGATCAGCTCCATCTCGTGCATGCGCACACCCTAGGCCGGGTACAGCGCCTCGACGTACGCATCAGGATCTTCCGCGAGCACGGCAGGATCTGCAGTCGCGAGCACGCGCGCGTTGCGGTAGCGGCCCTCGTGATCGAGGCCATAGCCCACGACGAACTGGTCCGGAATCTGCACGCCGACGTGATCGAGTTCGACGGGAACCACACGACGAGCGGGGCGATCCACGAACGCACACACACCGATGCGGGCCGGGTTCCGACGAGACAGCTCGCCATGAATGAACGCTGTCGTGAGCCCCGTGTCGACGATGTCTTCGATGATGAGTACCTCGCGACCAGCGATATCGATGTCGAGGTCCTTCAACAACCGGACCCGCCCGGTGTTCGGCGCATACGGAGTGATCGCCAGAAAGTCGATGATCGGACGCACCGTCATCGCTCGCACGAGATCGGAGAGAAACGGCACACTCCCTCGCAGAACCGCCGCAAGAACGACGCCGCCCGACGAGGTCTCGCTAATCTCCGCGGCGAGGCGGGCCACGACATCGTCGATCTCGGCCTGATCGAGGATGACCTCGAGGCCCGGTGGGGTCGTGCTCGCCATAGGGGTCAGTCCAGCTGGCTGCCGAAGCTCCGTCGGAGAATCGAGCGTTGGATGGTCTCGCCGAGTCGTACGAGCTCGTTCAGCTCGGCCTGCGCCGCAACCCGACTCTCGCCGCCCTTCTTGAGTTTCGGGCCGACGAGATTCTCGAGAACGCCCGCTTCGCGGTCCGCGGAAACCTTGAACATCCGCAGGTGGCGCGGCTCCACGCCCCGCGCCATGAACACGCCGGCCGCTTTCGCCACGACGAGGGCTTCGTGATCGAAGGCAGACCCGTCGCCGTTCACCGTCTGGATCAGGCCGACCCGCTCGAGGTCGGCGATGAGCCCCAGGTCCACGCCGGCGCTCTCAGCCAGCTCCAACGCGGAGAGACTGACCGAACCGGCTCCGGTGTCGAGCGGGTCACCGTC
>JAQWMR010000008.1 GCA_029246685.1 Acidimicrobiales bacterium
CGGGATAGGAGGCCTCGCTGCCCGAACGCAACGCCCGGAGGTCCTCGCTGGGATCGGCGGCTTTGCCGGCCCACACCTTCGAGTCGATGGTGGACGACACGTTCCGCTGGTGGCAGACGACGGATCTGCCGACGCAACCGAAGGACTGGTCGTTCGAGGACAACATCCTCGCCGTGCTCTGACGCCGGTCTGATCTGCGTCGTCGGCAACCCGCGACCTAGGGTTTCGGCATGGCAATCGATGGACTCGATCTCATTTCGTCGGCCCACTACGGCGCCGCCGGCCCGCCCCACGAGCAGTGGCGAGAGCTGCGCAGTCAGCCGCTCACCTACTTCGAGCCTGACGGCTACGAGCCGTTCTGGGCCGTGACCCGCCACGCCGACATCCAGGAGATCTCCGGTCGACCAGAAGACTTCTGCAACGGCGAGGGCATCGTCATCCTCACGCAGGAGCAGATCGACGAGCGCGAGACAAGCGACATCCCGATGCTCATGAAGACAATCATCGAGATGGACCCGCCGGACCATCGGATGTTCCGCAAGGTCGCGAGCGGCTTCTTCACACCTCGCGGCATCGAACGTCTCGACGAGATCGTCACCGAGTCCGCCAAGACCGTCATCGACTCGCTCGGGTCCGAGGGCGAGGCGGACTTCGTCGAGAAGATCACGCAGCAGCATCCACTGCGCGTCCTGTCCACGATCCTCGGAATCGAGCCCGACCAAGAGGCGAAGCTGCTCGAGCTGACCACGCAGCTCTTCGGCGGCGAGGACCCCGAGCTTCAGCGAGAGGCGGAGAACCGGTCCGACGCGATGCTGGCGTTGTTCATGGACTTCTTCACGATGTTCAACGACATCATCCAGGACCGCCGCGCCAACCCCCGCGACGACCTCGCCACGATGTTGGCCACCGCGACGCTGGAGAACGGCGAGCCTCTGGGCGACATGGAGACGCTCGGCTACTACCTGATCATCTTCAACGCCGGCCACGACACAACTCGCCACTCCCTCACCGGCGCGTTCCAGGCGTTCCTGAACAACCCGGGTGAGCTCCGCCGGATCCGCGACGACCCGAGTCTGGTCAAGTCCGCCGTGGAGGAGGTCGTCCGATACTCGGCTCCGGTCAACTACATGAAGCGCACCGCCACCCGCGATCTCATTTACGACGGTCACGAGATCAAGAAGGGCGACATGTTCGGGCTTTTCTACGCGTCAGCGAATCGCGACGCGGAGGTCTTCGAGGACCCGGACCGCTTCGACGTGGGCCGCCACCCGAACCGCCATCTCGGATTCGGATGGGCGGAGCACTACTGCCTCGGCGCCCATCTCGCCCGAGCGTCGATCCACGCGCTCATCGAAGAACTGGCCGCTCGCATGGAGTGGATGGAGCTGGCGGGCACGCCGGACTACGTCGCCTCGTCGTTCGTAGTCGGCCCGAAGCACCTGCCGGTCCGCTACAAGGTCTCGGCCTGAATCAGCTCGGGAACCAGCCGGGCGAGGACGAACTGCACGCAGCGACGAACGCGTCGAGATACGCGGTGTCCTCCTCGTCGAGCGTGAAGTCGCACACGAGGTAGCGGTCGGCACCGTTGTTCCAGACAATCACCGTGCCGTCGATACCGCCGGAGAAGCCTTCGCTCACAAGCAGCCATCCGTCGGCCAGTGCCTCGTCGGTGAGGTGCTCGAAGTTCGCACGCGAAGTGGTGAGGAAACCGTCGTCGTCTTCGAGTCGAGCCCGCCAGTCCGTCGGCTCACACAGTCCGTCGCAGCCGGAGCGAAACGACATCTCGCTGAAGAACCCGAAGTCGCCTCCCGACGGATCGAACGTGACCCCGAAGACGGGGTCGTCCTCCTCGTCGGTCTCCCAACCCTCCGGCACGATCGCGCTCACCACGTACTCGCCATCGCCTTCGACGGCGACGCTGTGCGAGACGAACGAGAACCCGGCGTCGGCTCGGCCGCGAGATCGATCCGGGGCATCTCGACCTCCGGCTCGGGCACCGCCGCACCGCCGTCGTCACCGCCGCCATCGTCACCACACGACGCCGCGAGAATCGCTACCACCAGGAGTCCAAGCCATCGCCGCATCGGATCAAGCTAGCCAGCGCAATTGAACCGCCACGTCACCCGCGACATGCTGACGCGAGATGACCGACGACCGCACGTACCAGGAGCCCGACTACCGGGCGACCGCCGGTGAGTTCATCCGCCACGTCGCGGCCGAGTGGGGTGACCGCGAGCTGGCCGTGATCGACGATCACCGCCTCACGTTCGCCGAGGCCGAGGCGGAATCGGCTCGTCTGGCGAAGGCGCTGCTCGCGAGCGGCGTGAAGGCCGGCACCCACGTCGCGCTCCTTGCCCCGAACGGGCCCGACTGGATCGTGGGCTTCCTCGCCGCCACCCGCATCGGCGCTCCGGTCCCGCTGCTCAACACATACTACAAGCCGCGCGAGCTCGGCTGGGTGCTGGAGCATTGCGACGCCGAGGTGGTCCTCACCGTCGGGTCGCACCTCGGTCATGACTACGTCGAGCGCCTCGAGCAGATCGCTCCGGGCCTTGCGGATCAAGCCCACGGCGAGATCCGGGTCGACAGCCATCCGACGCTGCGCACGGTGTGGATGTGGAACGACGACGCGCCGCAGTGGGCCGCCCCGATCGACGATCTCCTCGCCCGAGCCGACGAGGTCTCCGACCGCGACCTCCTCGAAGCCGAAGCGAGCCTGCGGCCCAACGACGCAATGCTCGTCATCTATACGTCCGGCAGCACTGCCGAGCCGAAGGGCGTGATCCACTCCCACGGCGGCGTCATCCGTCACCCCTACAACCTCCTCCCGTTCCGGGATCTCGAGCCCGGCGACATCTGTTACACGCCCATGCCGCTCTTCTGGGTGGGCGGCCTCACCTACACCCTCATCAGCTGCATGCATGCCGGGGCATCGGTGGTCTTCGAGCAGCAGTTCGAACCCGGTGACACGCTCGCGCTGATCGAGCGAGAGAAAGTCACCCATGTCGTGGGCTGGCCCCACATGGCGAAGGCGCTCACTGAACACCCGAGTTTCGGCGACCGCGACCTCTCCTCTGTCCGCGGCGGCTCGCTCGACGCACTACTTCCCCCAGAGCATCGAGTGGGCGACCCGGAGCTGCGGGCGAACTCGCTCGGGATGACCGAATCCCTCGGTCCCCACTCGATCGAGATGATCGGCAGCGAGCTCCCACCGGAGAAGCGCGGGTCCTTCGGGCGCTCCGTGCCCGGGATGGAGCACCGCATCGTCGATCCGATCAGCGGCAAGGACCAGCCGCCCGGCGAGATGGGCGAGATCTGGATCAAGGGCTACTCGCTCATGCTCGGTCATCTGAAGAAGAGCCGCCGGGACGTCTTCACGAAGGACGGCTGGCTGCCCACTGGCGACGCTGGATTCCTCGACTCCGATGGCCACCTCTTTTTCAAGGGACGAATGGGCGACCAGATCAAGTCGTCCGGCATGAACATCACGCCGCGCGAGGTCGAGCTCGTCATCGAGGAGCAACCCGAGGTGATGCACGCCTTCGTGATGGCCGTTCCCCACGCCGAGCGAGGTGAGGACGTCGCCGCCGCGATCGTGTTCCGCCCGGACCAGTCGGCCGAGCCGGCCGACCTCCAGGGTCGACTCAAGGCGGAGATGGCGAGCTACAAGGTGCCCCGCCACATCGCCACCTATGGGGCGCCAACCGAATTGCCGTGGCTCGAGAGCGGCAAGATCGATCGGCGAGCGCTTCAACAGTCACTGGTCGACCGGTTCACCGAAGGATCGTGACCGTCGCGAGCGACACGCGCCTACGTCGCCGTCAGCCCCTCGGCAGGCCGAGCATGCGTTCGCCGATGATCGTGCGCTGCACTTCGCTCGTGCCGCCGGCGATCGACGCGGACTTCGACCAGAGCCATTGCCGCTGCCAGGTGCCGGCCGCTGATGAGCCGGTGGGAGTCGGCCAGAACGGGGCTTCGTCGCCGAGGATCGTCATCGCGAGAGCAGAGAGATGTTGTGTCATGTCCGACCAGGTGAGCTTCACCACGGACGACTCCGGCCCGGGCTCCTCGCCGCGGCCGAGGGCCGAGAGCGTTCGCCAGTTCTGCAGCCGCAGCAGCCGCAGCTGCACGAACGCGTCGGCGAGGTCGTCGGCAACGAGCGGATCGTTCAGCACGCCCCGCTCGGCCGCGAGTCGGGCCAACTCGTCGAGGTAGACCTCGTGGACCACCTGCTCCTTGAAGGGGAAGTTGGTCCCCCGTTCGTGGGCGAGAGTGGTGTTGGCCACCGTCCAGCCCTGGTGAAGCCCGCCCACGATCTGGTCGTCGGGGACGAAGACCTCATCGAGGAACACTTCGTTGAACTCCGCTTCGTCGGTGATCTGATGAAGCGGCCGGATCTCGATTCCCGGCGCGGTCATGTCGATGACCATGTAGGAGATGCCGGCGTGCTTCTTGACGTCGGGATCTGTGCGAACGAGTGCAATTCCCCAACGGGCGAACTGGGCGTAGGACGTCCACACCTTCTGACCGGTGACCAACCAGCCGCCGTCCGCTCGTTCGGCCCGCGACCGCAGCGCGGCGAGATCTGACCCGGCATCGGGCTCGGAGAACAGCTGACACCAGATCTCGCTCGCGTCGAGGATCGACGGAAGCCATCGCTGCTGCTGCTCGTCGGTGCCGCAGGCCAAGAGCGTCGGCCCGGCAAGGTTGATACCAACGCGATTGACGGGCTGGGGCGCTCCAGCCCGGGCGTACTCCATGTTGTACAGGGCGACCTCCACCGGCGAAGCGCCTCGGCCGCCAACGGCTTCGGGCCACGAGATCGCCACCATACGGTCGGCGGCCATCCTGGCTTGCCAGTCACGCCCCCAAGCCACCTCCCCGTCGATCGAGTCGAACGTCGCCGGCTTGTCGGCCAGGTGCTCGGCGAGCCAATCCCGGACATCGTCGGCGAACGCCTCCTCATCGGGGGTGAGCGTCAGATCCATCAGCGGGTCCAGTCCGCCAAGTAGCCGCCCAAGGCCATGTTCCCAAAGTCGAGACAGCACAACACCTTCAGTCGCGGCGACAGTTGTTCCTGCACCTCCGCCGGGATCGACCGCCACCAGTTGGTCTGCGGTCGCAGGAAGCCCGCGGTGTAGAAGGCGAACAGGAGCGCCCGGTCGCGATCGGCGGAGCGGTTCTCGCCAGACGTGTGCCAGAGCCGGCCGTGCATGAGGATCACGGACCCGGCGCTCGCGGCGAACGACGCCATCCCGTCTCGAGGGTCTTCGGGCACCTCCGCGAATGAGGTGAACTCGTGCGAACCCGGGAGGTACCGCGTCGCGCCGTTCTCTTCGTCGGTGTCGTGCAGGCACCAGATCGCGTTCATCGTGAACGTCTCGGGCCAGGGTTCGGGCATCACGGTGGACTGGTCGCAGTGCGGGTTCATCGTCCCGCTGCCCGGCAGCGCTGTGTTCGCAGTAAAGTTCGAGAGGATCACGTCGTTGCCGATGAGCGCCTCGATCGTCGGGAGTACCGCCGGGTGCTCGGCGAGGTCGGCGAACAGCTCCGCGTGGGCCACGAGGTCGTAGACGCGTATGTTGCGGCCTCCGGGATCGAGCGCCTCGAGCCGGACCGGCATCCCCCGGGCCTCTGACGCCGCCGCGGCGTCAACGAGGGCGCGGCGGGCCGCAACGACTTCTTTCGGGGAGAGAACGTCGGGAATGACTGCCCAGCCGTCGGCCCAGAAGCGGTCGACGACGTCGGCGTGGGGTGAAGTGAGTTCGGTCATGACCAGCGTGTCCCTTGGGCCAGCCAGTATCGGCTGTTCTAACGTCCGTGTCATGTCCGCCGACCCGACCGAGCTTGCCGCCGTCCAGGCAGTGTTGTGCCGCCAGCGAGCACACCGCTCGTTCACCGACACGCCGGTGGACGAGGCGACCATCACCGACATCCTCGAACTCGCCACTCGTGCGCCAAGCGCGCAGAACACGCAGCCGTGGCATTTCGTCGTCGTCCAGGACGCCGATCGGCGCGCCGAGGTCTGGGAGTTGGCCTCCCGCCTCTGGGAGATGGGCGCCAAGGACGCGACCGACGGCAAGGTCGACGACCACATGAAGAGCGACGTCGAACAGGCTGTGCTCGGCGGGTTCGCCGCGGCGCCTGTCTCCGTCGTCGTCTGCGCCGACACCGACCTCTGGCCCGGCAACCTCATGGACTCGTCGATCTGGCCCGCGATCCAGAACATCATGACGGCCGCGACCGCTCACGGGCTCGGCAGCGCGCTCACGACGATCGGAACGATCCTCGTTGACGACCTGCGGGCGATCCTGAAGCTCCCCGACTCGATGGAACCGAAGGCCGTCATCCCGATCGGGCACCCCGCGAAGACGCTCGGCTCGTCGCGCCGGGAGCCTGTGCGAGATCATGCCCACAGAGAGGAGTTCGGCAATGGCTGGTGAAGAGAGCGATATTCGGAGGCTGCTGGCGATGTACTGCCAGCTCCTCGACGACGGCCACTTCGAGGAGTGGATTCAGCTGTTCACCGACGACATCGAATTCGTCGTGATGGGCATGCACAAGAACGGTCACGATGAACTCCGCGGCTTCATCGAGCCGAGCCAGCAGGCGGACGCCCGGGGCAAGCACATGATCAGTGAACCCTGGATCGAGGTCACGTCAGCGTCTACCGCGGACGCCACCACGGACTTCGCCTGGGTGTCGAAGCAGGGCCAGGTCGGCCAGAGCGGCCGCTACCACGACCAGATCGTCCACAACGGCGAGCGTTGGCAATTCCAGCGCCGCGAGATCGTCTTCACAGGAGACCAACCCGAATGAGCATCAATCCCATCACCCCGCAGGACATCGCGGATCAGATGATCGACACGATCGCCCAGTGGATCGACAAGGACGTCATCCCCAACGCGAGCGAGCTCGAGCACGCCGACGAATTCCCGCAGGCGATGTTCGACCAGATGTGTGAGTTCGGGCTCTTCGGCGCGACGATCCCCGAGGAGTACGGCGGCCTCGGGCTCGACGTCACGACCTACGTCCGCATCATCGAAGAACTGTCGCGGGGCTGGATGTCGCTGTCCGGCATCCTCAACACCCACAAGATCGCGGCGACGATGATCGGTCGCTACGGCACCGACGAACAAAAGCAGACGTACCTGCCCCGCATGGTCGACGGCTCGTACCGCGCGGCATTCTCGCTGAGCGAACCCGACTCCGGCTCCGATGCCGGCGCGCTGCGTTGCAAGGCTGCCCAGGACGGTGACGAGTGGATCATCAACGGCACGAAGATGTGGGTGACGAACGGCGAGCGGGCCCACATCGTGATGCTGTTGGCTCGCACTCCCGATGATCGGGTCACGTGCTTCATCGTCGAGAAGGAACCCGGCGACCGCTTCGAGGGAATCGCCACGTCAAAGAAGATCCACAAGCTCGGCTACAAGGGCCTCGAGACCGTGGAGATGAGTTACGTCGACCACCGCGTGCCCTACACGCAGATACTGGGCGGCGAGGAAGGCATGGGCAACGGCCTGCGCCACGCGCTGTCGGCGCTCGAGCTCGGCCGGATCAACATCGCATCCCGTGCGGTTGGTGTCGGCCAGGCCGCCTTCAACGCGGCCATGAGGTATGCCCAGGAACGCGAGACCTTCGGCAAGCCGATCTTCCAGCACCAGGCGATCCAGTTCAAGCTCGCCGAGATGGCGACGAAGCTGCAGGCCGCCCGGCTGATGACGTACGACGCGGCCGCCCGATTCGACCGAGGCGAGCGCATCGATCTCGAAGCCGGCATGGCGAAGCTGTTCGCCTCAGAGGCCTGCTTCGAGATCTGCACCGAAGCGATGCGCATCCACGGCGGAAACGGCTACACGCAGGAGTACGATGTGGAGCGCTACTTCCGAGACTCGCCACTGATGATCATCGGTGAGGGCACGAGCGAGGTCCAGAAGATGGTCATCGCCCGCAAGCTTCTCGAACGACACTCGATCGACCAATGACCGCTGCACTCGGGGTCAGACCCCCGCTGCACTTTTAGAGCTCGAGATGACGATTCGGCAGCCGGCTGAGCGGTTTCGGGCGCTGTTTGAGCCGCGAGGGATCGTGGTGGCAGGTGCCGCCACGCATCCGGGCAAGTTTGGGTTCGTGGCGTACCACAACATCCGCGCGGCCGGATATGGCGGAGCGCTCGTCGGAACGAACCTCGCGGGCGAAGAGGTGCTCGGTGAGCAGACCTACGCGTCGATCAACGACATTCCGGACGCCGACTACGACCTCGTATTCCTGGGCGTCCCCGCGAAGGCCACCGCCGATGTCCTCCGCCAGGCGGCCGACCGTGGCATTACTGCCGCTTTCTGCGCATCGGCGGGCTACGGCGAGATCGACGCGAACGGGCGAGCCCACCAGGACGAGCTGGCGGAGCTGGCCGACTCGCTCGGCATCCTCTTCGCCGGCCCCAACGGGCAGGGCGTGATCTCGACGCCCAACAATATGTGCGCGCAGATCGTCGCGCCCATGCCGCCGCGGGGCACGATCGCCATCGCCAGCCAGTCGGGCGGGATGGTGTCGACGTTCGGCAACTACGCCCGCCAATGCGATGTCGGCATCAGCCGCGCGATCTCCGTTGGCAACGGCGCCCAGATCAATGTTGCGGACTACATGGAGTGGTTCGCCTCCGATCCCAAGACGACCGTCGGGCTCGCATATCTCGAGCACGTCGCCGACGACACCGTCGAACGGCTTGCCGCGGTGGTCGAGGAGATGCCGGTCGTGGTCATGCGAGGCGGACGGACCACGAGGGGCGTAGACGCGGTCGCCGCCCACACGGGATCGTCGGCCGGCCTGGATGGTACTGACGAGGCGCTCGCCGACGCCGGCGTCACGGTCGTCGGCTCGATCGCGGAAGCGTGGCGCACTGCAGCCACGTTCGCCACGCAGCCACTCCCCCGCGGCCCCCGCACCGTTGTGTTCGGCACCGCGGGAGGTTGGTGTGTCATCACCGGCGATGCCGTCGAGCGCAGCGAACTCGAACTGATCGATCTGCCGGAGGATCTCAAGGCGGCGGTCGACGCGCGGGTTCCGCCGCGCTGGAGCCGGCGCAACCCGATCGACCTCGCGGGCGGCGAGACCCGCGACACCATTCCGGAGCTGCTGCCGATCATCGCTGCCCACCCCGACGTGGACGCTGTCGTCTATCTCGGTATCGGCATCCAGTCGAACACCGGAGCGATGGAGAAAGCCGGTCCCTACTATCCGGACCACGGCCTCGAACGCATCGTGGAGTACCACGACCGTCAGGACACCCGCTTCGCCGATGCTGCGGCCGTTGCATCGGATTCGACGGGCAAGCCGGTCGTGACATTCACCGAACTCGCGAGCACCAGCCCCGATCTCGCCGGGCCGGCAGCCGTTCGGGCGAACGGCCGCTTCTGCCACTCAGCGGGCGACGAAGCGGTTCAGGCACTCGAGCACCTCTGGCGCTACGCACGGCTGTCCGCCGGATCCGCCTGATCAGCTGGTCGTGCAGGGACCGCTGCCGAACCCGTAGCGCACGCTGATCGGGTTCCAGCCCGATTCGTTGCCGGCGGCGTCGCCGACGGTCACGGCCATCTGCACCGTGACTGTGGTGGGAACCGGCCATGCAACCGCCAACCACCGAGGTCCGTCCGTCCGAACCTGGCCGGAGTCAATTGCGTATTTGTGGAGTCGGACGAAGCCCGGCCCCTCGTCGATGTAGATGCGGACGTCGGCGACGTCGGCCGGGTCAGCCGGCGCATCCCATTCGAGCGTTATCTCGCCACTACCGGCGCCGGGGCCGCAGGTGACGTTGGCCGGAGCAGGCGGTGGCTCCGTATCTGCCGGCTCCGTTGCGGTCGGTGCCTCGGTTGTCGTCGGCGCCTCGGTCGTGGTCGTTCCCTCGGTGGTGGTCGGCGCCGCCGTGGTCGGCGGGAGGGTCGTCGAAGCCGTCGTCGGTGCCATCGTCGTTGTCGTCGTCGTGGGCGCCGTGTCGCCGGTGTCGTCCGAGCAGCCGGAGGCCACCACGACGATCACGACGAGGCCGAGAAGAACAGTCCGCGCGTGCTGCATGTGACAGATCATAGTTCCGCGCCGACACCCGTCAGCGGTACCGTCCCCCGGGTGACGACCCTCGACGAGCTCTTCCTCGCCGCCCCGCCGCGAGCCGATGCGGTGGTCGATGGCAGCCGTCGGATGTCGTCCGCTGAACTCGACGAACTAACGACCGCGGTTGCCGGTGCGATGAACGCGCGGGGCATCGGCCATGGCGACCACGTCGTATTCCAACTCCCCGTCGGGTGGGAGACCGTCGTCCTGTACCGCGCCTGCTGGCGAGCGGGGATCGTGGCGATCGCACTGCACCCGATGGCCGGACCGGCCCAGTTGCGCCAGGCGCTCGCCCAGTCCGAGCCCACCCTGATGATCAGTACGCCAGGGCTTCCGCTCGACGCCGACCAGCACGCAGTGCGCCTCGACGACCTGACCGGCGGGGCGAACCCGGCCGTGACTATCAGCCCCGACGATGACGCCCTCGTCATGTTCACCTCCGGCAGTTCCGGTGCACCCAAGGGCGTGGTGCACCGCCACCGGAGCCTCGTCCACAAGGCTCAGCAGTCGGTGGAGGTCCACGGCTTCACCGCAGACGACGTCGTCTTGATGCCGGCGCCACTCGCCCACGTGTCCGGCCTGCTCCATGGCGTGCTGGTTCCCGGCACTGCTGGGGCGAAGACCGTTCTCATGCAGAAGTGGGAGGCCGGCGCTGCCCTGGATCTCATCGAGTCCGAGCAGGTCACCTGGATGGTCGGTCCGCCCACCTTCTTCATCGGGCTGATGGATCATCGCGCCTTCACGTCCGAACGAGTCTCGTCGCTCCGACTGCTCTCGTGTGGCGGCGCCGGAGTGAGCCCGGCGTTCGTCGAGCGGGCGCGAGACGAGATCGGCGCCGTCGTCAAGCGCGCCTACGGCTCGACCGAAGCGCCGACCATCACCACCAGCCGGCACGACGACCCGCCGGAGCGGATGGTCTCCACCGATGGCCGACCCTTCGGCGAGAGCGCCGTCCGGGTCGATCCCGACGGGGAACTGTGGGTTTCTGGTCCCGAGCTCGCCAGGGGCTATCTCGATCCCGACCTCACCGCCGAGTCATTCGTCGACGGCTGGTTCCGGACCGGCGATCTCGCCACGATCAACGACGGATGGATCACGATCACGGGGCGCCTCGGTGACCGCATCATCCGCGGAGGCGAGAACGTCTCCGCCACGGAGGTGGAGCAGCATCTCGAGGCGCACCCCGCTGTTCGCCACGCGGTGGCCGTCGCAGAGCCGGACGAGCGCCTTGGTGAGCGGGTCGCGGCGTTCGTGATCGCGCCGGAGGGCTTCGATCTCTCGACGTGCCGCGACTGGTTCGTCGAGCGAGGAGCGGCCCGATTCATCACTCCAGAGCGCATCGAGGTGGTCGACGAGTTCCCGGTTCTCGCCAGCGGCAAAGTCGATCGAGCGGCCCTCGTGGACCGGCTCTGATTCGCACGCTTGACGATGGCTCGCGAAGCTGGGGCCACGACCGATCCCACAATGCGCGCTGCCGTCTATCGGCGTCGAGGTGAACTCGAGATCACCGATGTCGCTGCGCCGCGGTCCGACGACGGGCGTGCGGTGATCGACGTCGACTCGTGCGGTATCTGCGGAACCGACCTCCACATGGTTCTCGACGGCTGGGGCGAGCGGGACCGAATCTTCGGCCACGAATGGTCCGGTCGAATTGTGGATCCCGGAGCGACGGGTCTCGACGCTGGCACGCTCGTGGTGGGTCTTCCGGATGCGCCGTGCGGGACATGCGAGCGATGCACCGCGGGGCGGACCAGCCTGTGCCGTCACCGCCCCGAACCGGGCTCCGGTGCGGAGGACGGCGCGTTCGCGCAGCAAGTCGGCGTCGCACCGGAGCGTCTCGTCGCGGTGCCCGACGGCATCACCGGCTATCACGCGGCCTACACCGAGCCGCTGGCAGTCGCACTCCACGCCGTCACGCTCTCTGCGATCACCGACGGTCAGACAGCCCTCGTCACGGGCGCCGGGCCCATCGGCGCCGCGATCATCGCCATCCTCCACGACCGCGGCATCGCCGTCTCCGCGACGGAGCTGAGCCCGACTCGAACGGCGCTTGCCGAGCGTCTCAGCGCGACCGTTCGCTCTCCCGACGATCTCGACATCCCCGGCCACCCTGGCGACACGCCCAGCGACGCCGTCGACGTCGTCTTCGAGACATCCGGCGCTCGCGTCGCCGTTGAGCAGGGCCTCACCCAAGTCACGACGGGTGGCCTGCTGCTGCTGGTCGGCACCGGCCTCGACTTTCCCCAGCTCGACACGAACCGCATCATCCTCAACGAGGTGCGGGTCAGCGGCGCATACAACTACGACGCCGAAGGGTTTGGCCATGCCCTCGCCCTGATCCGAAGCGGCCGATTGCCGCTCGACGACCTGATCGAGACGCAGCCCGTGCCTCTCGATGGACTGATGGACGCGATGCAGGCGCTGCGCGCCGGCGACATCGCAGGAAAGGTGCTGGTGCAACCATGAGCGACTTCCGAGGACCGACCCGGTTCAACCACGTGGCGATGAGCATGGCGCCCGACACGCTCGACGAGCAGAACCGCTGCGACATCACCGCGTTCTACACGGAGGTCTTCGGGTGGGAGGAGTACCCCACCATGACCGAGGATCGAAAACGCCTCGTCATGGGGGTTCACTCCTACGACCAGTTCGTCTTCCTCATCGCCGATGACGAGCCGATGAAGGCGCCCCGCCTCGACCACTTCGGACTTGCCGTCGACACGATCGACCAACTCCACGAGGTGCTCGCCAAGGCGAAGGCCTACGCGGAGAAGGACGACCGGGTCGACATCATCGACTACGACGTCGAGGATCACGGCGTGCTCAAGCTGCACAACTTCTACGTCGGGTATCTCCTCCCGATGATGGTCGAGGTGCAGTGCTTCGAGTTCGAGAAGGGCTAGTCGTCGTTCGGGCCCTCCTCTTCGACTCGGACGAGCTCGAAGTCCTGGTTGAGCTGCACGTCAACCTGACTGCCGTCGGCGCGGGTGACCTGGACCTCGTAGTAGCTGTCCTCGTCGCCTTCCTCCGTCTCGGTGACGGTGCCGCTACCGGTCGCGTCGAGCGCGACGGCGCTGGCCCGGTCCAGGGCGTCACCCGTGATCGGGACTTCGTTGCCGTCGTCGTCGCCGGCTCCTGACGCGACCGCAGCGGACGTTCCACCGGCGGCCACGGCCGCGTCGACAGCTCCGGCGGTGATGAGCTTTGCCTTCTTCTGCATGGTTCGTTTCCTGTTCGGTGAGGGGATCGACTCGATCATGCCGATCCCGGCCTGACCGGCTCCTGACTGCGTCAGCCCCGAGGCAGGCGCCGTGCGATGCCGCCAGCGCCGCGACCTGCCCGTCGTGGCGACGAACGACGTCGCCCACAATCGCGAGGCCGAGCCCGGTTCCGCCACCCGCGGTGCGGACAGCGTCCAGCCGAACGAACCGCTCGAAGACCCGGGCCCGGTCGGCCTCGGGAATTCCGGGGCCATCGTCTACCACCCGGAGGACCACGGAATCCGAGCTCCCCGTGACCGTGATGTCGATCCGGTCCGCCGCGAACCGCAGCGCGTTCTCGTGCAGGTTTCGGACGACACGTTGGAGCTGACGCTCGTCGCCGCGCATCTCCGTGGCGCCGCTCGTCGTGAGCGTGGCCCGAATCTCGTGCCCGCCGCCGATCTCCGCCTCGACCAGTTCGGCGAGGTCGACGGCGCGCAGGACGGGAGGCGACCCGCTCGACCGGGCCAGCAGAAGGAGATCGTCGACGGTCCGCTGCAGGCCGTCGACCTCCTCGAGGACGCCGCGATGCGTTGCCTGCGGGTCCGCGCCGCCGGGGTGGGCGAGGTCGACCTCCAGCTCCGCTCGAATTCTCGCCAACGGCGAGCGCAACTCGTGCGACGCGTCGGCGGCGAACTCGGACTGACGGGTCGTCGCTCGTTCGACTCGGTCGAGCATCTCGTTCATGGTGCGCGCCAGCTCCGCGATCTCGTCGTCGATCGCGGGCACCGGAACTCGCCGATCGAGCGCCTCGCCTCCGATCGTGGCGACTTCGTAACGAATGGCCTCGACCGGCCGAAGCGTTCGCCCCACCAGGACCCAGACGGAGCCGGCCAGAACGATCGCCACAATCGGAACCGTGGCGGTCAGCGTCCACGCGAGCGCCGCGTGAGCCTCGTCGAGATCGTCGACGGTCTCCGCGACCAGCACGAACCCTGTGTCGGCCGCGACCACGAGGATGCGATAGCGGTCGTCTTCGACGTGCACGTCGTTGCGGTGGCTGAACCCGGGTGTGAGCTCGGTGATCGGAGCGGCGTTGCTTCCGGGGCGATTGGCCGCGACGACCGCCCCCCCCCCGAGAATCGACGACCTGCACGACCTGTTGGATCGACCCCGCGATCGGATCGGTGTCACCGGAGGACCAGCTCTGCGCCACCACGTCGGCGCGGGCCCGGAGCCGATCGTCGACCGCGCCCTCTCGCGCCCACCGCACCGTCTGCGTGACGGTCGTCCCGGCCAGTCCGAGGACGATCGCGAACAGCAGCAGAGCGATCGCCGTGATCCGTCGCCGGACGGTCCAGCGGGCCGCGGGCATGTCAGCTGCCGGCCTCGAGCCGGTAGCCGGCGCCCCGAACCGTCACGAGGAGGCTGCGGTCGAACGGATCGTCCACCTTCCTCCGCAGCCGATCCACGTACACCTCCACGATGTTGGGATCGCCATCGAAGTCGTCGGCCCAGACCCCATCGAGAATGTCCGCCTTCGACAGCACGGTCTCGGGCCGCCGTACGAAGAACTCGAGCACGTCGAACTCGCGGGTCGTCAGCTCGATCGACCGGCCGTCGCGCCAGACGCGTCGCGACCGCGAGTCCAGCTGCAGGTCGCCCAACTCGTCCGGCGACCGCGCACCGGCGGCCGCCCGGCGGAGAAGGGCGCGAATCCGTGCGACCAGCACCGGGTAACTGAACGGCTTGACCAGATAGTCGTCTGCACCGGTGTCGAGCGCCTCGGCCTCGTCGAGGTCGCCGTCCTTCGCCGTCAGCATCAGAATCGGCGTCCAGTCGTGGCGGGCGCGCAGCTCGCGGCAGATCTCGAAGCCGTTGCGCCCCGGAAGCATGATGTCCAGGACGATGAGGTCGTAGGCCGCCTCGGTCGCGAGCCACAACCCATCCACACCCAAGACGGCATGCTCGACGCAGAACCCCTCGCCCTCGAGCCCGCGCCGAACGGCAGAGGCGATCTTGTGGTCGTCCTCGACGAGCAGCAGCTTCACGACCAGCCTCCTGTGGTGGGGTGAAGGCAGTGTCGCCGCGCGTCCCTGAACCGGAGCTGAATCGTCGTCAGCCAGCGGTCAGCGAGCTTCGGTCACGATCCGGGGATGTTGCGCGCCGCTGGAGTGTTGTGGGGCATTTGGGCCCTCATTGTCGTGCTGATGCTCGCCGGGGTCGTGGACTTCGGCGGTGGGATCTAGCGACCGCGACCTGGCGTGTAGCGCGTGTCGGACTCGGCGTTGTCGGCTGCCTGGATCCGGTCCTGCACGTTGGTGAGCTCGGCCCGGGCTTCTCGGCTGTAGCGAGGGTTGGCCTTCACCTCGTCGCCCGGCAGGGGCGGCAGACCGAAGCCCGAGTAGACGACCTTTCGGGGCCGCTCGACGGGTGGATGGGCTCGATGCATCGTGTCGCTGCAATGCACGGTGACGTCACCCGTCTTCGTCTCGAGCATCCGCGGCGCGAGATCGAGTTCGCGATCGCGGCTCGTGGAGATCGTGTTGGCCCGATGCGACCCGGGGATGACACCGAGGGCACCGCTGACCCGGTCTGCACCGGTCACCGAGATGCCGCATGTCATCGCGTTGCACATGTAGGAGTGGCGGCCCTGCCCGCAGTCCTTGTGCCAGGGAAGGTCACTCAGGCCCTTCACGATGCCGAGCGGCTTCACGAGGCCTTCCGCGCCACCCTTGTGCTCGTGGCCGTCGCCGGTGACGTCCTTCAGCCACTGGTAGCGCTCCGATTCGACGAGGTCGCGCAGCGCCTCGGACTTCTCGTAGAAGAACAGCACTCGTACCGCCTGGTCGAGGCCGTCCTCGTCCGTCGCCCACCAGGACTCACCATCGTCGGGCGTGGCTCGGGCGATCCAGTCGTCGACATCGCGGGAGATGACCGCCATCTCGTCCTCGTCGAACACACCGGTGATGTGGAGGAACCCCGCCTCTGAGAGGAAGTGGCCGATCTCTTCGCGGTCGTCGTCCGGGGTGAACGCCCGGTCGAGGTCGAGTGGGGCGCCCTCCAGGTCGCGAAAGTCGATGTCGCCGGTCTCGTGGACCTTGCGACCATCGAGCAGTGCCCGAAGGATTGGCTCCCACAGAATCCAACTGTTGATGTCGCCGGCTGTGAGCTGGACCCGCGACGTCATCGCAAGGCCCATCGTCGACTGTGCGTCCTGCATCAGGTCGGACAGCGCATCGGCCGGCAGTTCTGCGACCACGCCCGCATTGTCGAAGCCCGAGGAAATCGCGAGTGTCGCGCCGTCGACTGCGAGCGTGATCGACCGGTGCTCGACCACGAGCCCGAGCGCAGGCGCGTTCTTGTACGTGGCACCGCGAGCGGCAAGATCACCATTCGTGGCGATCGCAGTGGGCAGGACCGCATCGAAGACCTCGTCACCTTCGAGATCCCGAATGTCCTTCTGAAGACGGATGCGTTGATCAATGGATATGAGGCAACCCCTTTGGTCCTTCCAGAATAGTCCCTCGGCCGAGCACCGAACCGCCAGTCTCGAGACGCTCGGTGAGCATCCGCGCCAACTCGGTTCGATGATGACGGGCGTCGCCGAACGACACCTGGTCGAGTTGGGCTCGTTTGAGGTGCAGGTGCACGTCGGCTTCCCAGGTGAACCCGATGCCCCCGTGGACCTGGAGTGCGGACTCCGCCACGCGCACGCCGGCGTCGCTGCACCAGATCTTCGCGGTCGCGGCGGCCACCGCGGCGTCGGGGTCGTCGGCACCGATCGCCCATGCGGCGTGGTACACCGCAGAGCGCATGCCTTCGACGTCGACAAGTATGTCGGCGCAGCGGTGCTTGACCGCCTGGAAGCTGCCGATGGGCCGTCCGAACTGCTCGCGTTCTTTGGCGTACTCGACAGCGAGACGCATCACGGCCTCGGCGCTGCCGAGCATCTCCGCGGCATGAAAGACCGCGCCGCGGCGCCGGTGCGCGGCCACGTCTGCCACATCACCGATCACGGTCGCCGGCGCGTGGTCGAGATCGATCCACGCGAGCTCGCGGGTCTGGTCCATCGCCGGCTCCGGCGAACGGGCGACATCGGCGAGGTCCACTGCCACGAGTTCGTTGCCGGTGGGAACGACGAGTACGTCGGCCAACGCGCCGTAGATCACCGGCTCCGGACGACCGGAGACACTGCCGTCGCCGTTGCGCTCGACGGAGCGGTGCGCCACCGCCGCAATCCGGTCGCCGGCGAGAAGCTCGGCCCGCTGACCGGCGTCCGTCACCTCGGCGATGGCTATCAGTTGCTGGAGAAGTGGCACCGGCGAGAGATGGGCGCCAGCCTGTTCGAGTAGCACGGCGACCTCCACGACACCGAGGCCGAGACCGCCATCGGCCTCGGGAACCGCGATCGCCGTCCAACCCTGCTCGATCATCGACGCCCACAAGGCTCGGTCGAAACCGTCGGTTGCGGCCCGCACTCGGTCGATCGACGACTCGACCGCGAGGAGATCCGCCGCGGCGTCGCGAAGCGCAAGCTGGTCAGGCGACAGGTCGAAGTCCAAGGGTGCGCATCGTAGAACGACGCGACCGTTTCTGACAGTTGCGTCACCTCTTGGTAGACCGAGGCCGTGGACCTCACTCCCACCGCCGAACAGGACGAGTTCCGGCGGGAATGTCGCGCCTGGTTGGAGGCGAACCTGCCGTGGGAATACGGGGTCGGCCTCCCACCGCTCTTCGATGAACTCGATGAAGAGGTCGCGTTCCTGCGCGAGTGGCAAGGCAAGCTCGCAAAGGCGGGCATGGTCGGCGTCACATGGCCGAGCGAGTTCGGCGGGCGCGACGCCACGCCACTGCACCACTACATCGTCCAAGAGGAGCTGGCCCGAGCCCGCGCTCCGGAACTGGTGGGTCGAATCGGCGTGAATCTCGTGGGCCCCACGGTCTTGGCCCACGGCACAGACGCGCAGAAGGCTCGATGGCTCCCGAGCATCCTCAGCGCCGAGCAGCTTTTCTGCCAGCTCTTCAGCGAGCCGGACGCGGGCAGCGATCTGGCCGCCGTGAAAACCCGGGCCGTGCGCGCGGATCGCGGATGGCTGCTCAGCGGCCAGAAGGTGTGGACGTCCTACGCGCAGTTCGCGGACTGGGGCCTGTGTCTCGCCCGCTCCGACCCGGAGGCACGCAAGAACAAGGGCATCTCCGCTTTCATGGTCGACATGCGCGCGCCGGGCATCGAGATTCGCCCACTCCGCCAGATCACCGACGAAGCGGACTTCAACGAAGTCTTCTTCGACGACGTGTTCGTCGGCGACGACCAGCTCATCGGGCCGGAGCGCGGCGGCTGGGGGGTGTCGGGCTCGACGCTCACCCACGAGCGAGGCACGAACCCGCGTCAGTTGGTGATCCACACCCAACTGCTCGACGAGCTCTTCCGGCTCGCCGTCGACCGAGATCTCACCGACGATCCCCGCACCGAACAGGACCTCGCCCAGGCCTTCGTCGAGCTCCGCCTCTTCCAACTGCAGAACTGGCGCTCCCTCAGCCGGCTCCAACACGGGCGCGAGCTGGGTCCCGAGGCGGCAACCGCGAAGCTCTACTGGAGCGAGATGAGCCAGCGGATGCATGCAACAGCGATGTCTGTCCTCGGCGACGAAGCTCCGCTGTGGCGAGGGGCGCAGGACAACCCGGCCGACGGCCGTTGGCAGCGCTCGTGGCTCTACTACCGGGCCGCCTCGATCTTCGCGGGCACCAACGAGATCCAACGCAACATCATCGGCGAACGCACACTCGGGCTTCCACGAGAACCGCGACCCGCCTGATCTACTCGAGTGAGGCCTTGATGCCCGCGAGCGTCGCCTCCATGCCCTTGCGCATTGAACCGCGACGGGCCCCACCGAGGTCATAGAACAACTTCTTGAAGCCCTCGTACTGCTCGTAGGAGAACGACTCCGTCAAGGTCACGCCACCGTCGTTCTCGGCAATGTCAAAGGTCCACGTCGTGTACCCCTCGGCGACGAACGCGAACGTGGTGTTCGGCTCGTAGACGGTCACCTCCGACGTCGTCGTCCAGGTCTTGAGCGGGATCGGCCCGAGCGCGACCCGATTGTCGCCCTCGAATCGGGCGCCGAGCGCGGGCCCGTCATCGAGCCAACGCCCTCCGGTGTTCTCCGGGCTCCACTCCCCCATGCGCGTGATGTCCGAGACGGCGGCAAACACATCTTCGGCGGAAGCGTCGATCTCGATCGAGGCGGATGAAGCGATGATGTCTGGCGTGCACGCGAGTCTCGCGCCGATTTCCCGATGGGCCATATCGCTCTTCGTCCCGCGGCCTGTCAGCATGGGGAGATGAGCGACTTTCAGGCGATCACCTACGAGGTCGACGGCGCGATCTGCACGATCACGCTCGATCGGCCCGATGTGGCGAATGCACAGGACACCCGCATGATCGATGAGCTCGATGCGGCTTTCGATATAGCCGATGCGGACGACGACGTCCGGGTCGTGATTCTCGCCGGCAACGGTAAGCACTGGTCCGCCGGCCACGACCTCAAAGCGCTGGTGGGCGACACCGAGCCCGATGAATGGCGCCTCATGCGAAAGACGCCTGAAGGCAAGTGGTTCCACGAGAAGACGATGTACTTCGATCGCTGCCTGCGGATCCGCGACTTCCGCAAGCCGACGATCGCCCAGGTCCAGGGCAAGTGCATCGCCGCCGGCGTGATGCTCGCCTGCATGTGCGACCTGATCGTCGCGAGCGACGACGCCTCGTTCTCCAACCCGGTGTTGCGGATGACCGGCGCCGGCGTCGAGCTCCTGGTCGAGCCGTGGGAGATGCCGGCCCGCAAGGCGAAGGAATTCCTTCTCGCGGCGGAGACGTTCAGTGCTGACGATGCCGAACGCCTCGGCATGGTGAACCGAGTCGTGCCCCGCAACGACCTGGCCACCACAACCCGCGAGCTCGCCGACCGCATCGCCCTCGTCCCACCCGCCACGGCGCAAGTGGTGAAGCGCTCGATCAACAAGACGCTCGATCTCCAAGGCCAGCGCGACGCGTACGACTACCACTTCCAAGCCCACCACTGGATGCACAACACCGCGACTGCGCTCGACGCGCTCGAAGCTCGGCAGGCGAAGGGCTCCATGAAAGAGGTGTTCGCCGAGCACCGGGACGAGTGAGGCGTCCCCTCGAGGGCCTACGCGTCCTCGATCTCGGCACTCGGATCGCCGCGCCATTTTGCGCGGGCATCCTCGGTGAGCAGGGGGCCGAGGTCATCAAGATCGAGCAGCCGCAGGGCGGTGACCCGCTCCGTGATCTCGGTCCCTTCATCGACACCGACGACGGTCCGTACTCGCTGTACTGGGCAGTGGAGGGACGGGGCCGGAAGTCGGTCACCTTGGATCTGCGCAGGGAAGAGGGCCAAGCCATCTTTCGGGACCTGGCCGCCGCCTCTGACGTCGTTTGCGAGAACTTCCGGCCCGGCACGCTCGAGCGCTGGAACATCGACCCCTCTCAGCTCGACTCTCGCTTGGTCACGGTACGGATAAGCGTGTTCGGGCAGGACGGACCCAAGTCGTTGCGACCTGGCCTCGATCGCAACGGCGTCGCCTACGGCGGACTTCTCCACCTCACCGGAGAGCCGGATCGACCCCCCGTTCGACCTGGGGTCACCGTCACGGACTATCTGACCGGCGTGTTCTCGGCCCAGGCCGCAGTCGCGCTTCTCTACGAGCGCGACGCTCGGGGCTCGGGCGTCGGCGGCGTGATCGACGCCTACCTCTACGGCTCGGCTCTGCGCATTCTCGAGTGGTCGATCGCCGCCTACGACAAGCTCGGCGTCGTCAGGAACCGAACGGGCAACCGCCTGGAACACTCGGCGCCGCTGGACAACTATCCGAGCAAGGACGGCCGCTACGTCTGCATCGTCGCCGCCGCCCAGAACAACTTCGAGCGCCTGTGCGCGGCGATGGACCGGCCGGACCTGCTCACCGATGAGCGCTACGCTACGCCGCAGGGCCGCGCCTCGAACAACACCGCGATCAACCAGATCGTGGCGGACTGGGCGCTCGCGCTGACCGCTGCCGAGATCGAAGAGCGCTGCGTTGCCAACGACGTGCCGGTGGGCACCGCGTACGACGCAGCCGATCTGAGCAACGACGAGCACGTGATCGCCCGCGGCGACATCCTCACCGTCGACGACCCGGTGATCGGCGCCGTCCGCCAGCAGGCCCCGTTCCCCCGCTTCGCGGGCGAGCCCCACCCCGAGCCGTCCGGTGCACCTCGGCTCGGCGCCGACACCGACGAGATTCTCGGCTCAGTGCTCGGCTACGACAGCGCGCGCCTTGCCGACCTTCGAGACCGCGCCATCATCTGAGAAGTTGCTGAAAATCTCCTGAAGGCGGTCTCCTCAAGCGCAGATTGTTCGTTTCCGACGGGTGAGATGATGCCATCCGTGACCGACCCCCACGAGCCCTCCCATCCGCTCGACCGAGCGATCGACGCGGCGCGCGCCGGCAAGTCGTCCGGCTTCGATCGGCTCTACCGCGCGCTCGCCGGACCGATCACCGGTTTCGCGCGGGCCCGGGGAGCGGCCGACCCGGAGGGCATCTGCAACGAGACGTTTCTGCGGGCCTTCCGATCGATCCGCGAGTTCCAGGGCGGCGGCAGCGCTTTCAGACGGTGGGTCTTCTCGATTTGTCGCAACCAGCTGATCGACGCCCACCGGGCGACGCAACGCCGTCCGAACGAAGTGCTTGCCGAGCCACCCGTGCGCACCCAGCCGGCGGCCGAGGACGTCGCCCTCTCGGGCCTAGGTCGGTCGGCTGCTGCACGCATTGACCGACGAGCAGCGCGAGGTCATCGTGCTTCGACTCATCGCGGACCTGTCGCTCATCGACACAGCTGAGATCGTCGGCCGCCGGGTGAGCGCCGTGAAACGGCTGCAGGCGAGAGCGCTCAAACAGCTGCAGTCGGAAATTCTTTGCCAGGAGGTCTCCTGATGGGATTCGACGACGTTGACGGGGGTGACATGACCCCCGACGACCTCTCCGCTGAGCAACTCGCCGCTCTGCTCGACGTGGACCCGAGCGCGTTCCCCGGCCACCCGGTCGCCGACGCGTTGCGGGCCGCTCGAGCTGAGATGGCGAGCGAAGCAGTACCGGCACCCAGTGCGGCGCTGTCGGAGTTCCTCGATGTGGGTCCGGTCACGCAACTGATCCCCCTGTCGGCGACGGTCGACGTGGACCTCGACCTCGACGCCGTCGACGACTCCACCATCAGGAGACCTGCCTTGATCAGCACCATCACCGCGTTCGTCGGAACCTTCGCCGGAAAGGTGGTCGTCGGTACGACGGTCGCCGCCGCGTCGGTCGGCGGCGTTCACGCCACCGGCGTCGTCGACGTTCCCGGCCTGCCCGAGATCGAAGATCCCGTGATCATCGAGATCGAAGCCGAGGACGACATCGACGACCTCGTCGACGAGGTCGAGCGCCAGCTTGAAGCCATCGAAGACGACGAATCCGACGACGATGCGGACTCGGACGACGAGTCAGAGGACGACGACCTACACGATGATGACACCGAGGCCGGTCTCGATGATGACGGCGAGTTCGACGACGAGTCCGATGATGACGAGTCTGGCGAAGACGAGTCAGATGATGAGGAGGAAGAAGAAGAAGACGACGACGAGTAGTCCTCAGTCGTCTCCGGCAGTCCGATCCTCTGCGGGTTTGACCTTGCCGATTCGGACGTAGATCTCATCCGGAATGTCGGTGGGCCGGCGGTACACATGGTGTACGCACGGCTCACCGGCGCGTTCGGGCGGGAACTCGATGGAGGTCAGTCGCCCGGTCGCCTCGACTGCCTGCATCTCGTTGTTGACGGAGCAGTGGGCGCAATACGACCAGAGTGAGTCGCGGCCGAAGGTGCGCGGCCCTCGCTCGTGCAGCACCAGTAGGGCGTCCTCCCCCTCATACGCACCCGAGTCGACGAGCCACCCGCCGGTTCCGCACCGAAACGACATGACGATCTTCTCGTCGTCCTCGATGATGTCGACGTCGGCCCCGTTGGCGAGCATCGCCCGAGCCACCACTTTCGCCCGCACCTCAGCCGGCACGGACCACCAGTCGTTCTCCGGCAGCGCCCGATCGGCGAGGTTGCGGTCGCCGTGGCGGCGCAATGCGTCCTCCACCGCCGCCTCGCCCTGGGTCTCACCGATGTGGGACAACAGCTCGGTGATGACGCGAATCGAGTACTGCTTGAGCGTTCGGTTCTGATTCACACCGCGATCGAGTTGGTCACGAGCGAGGTCGAGGTCGCCGGCGTCGAGCGCGTCGCGCGCCTGTTGAAGATGCGAGAGGCGGTCGATCCCGTCAGTGGTCACCGGGCGATGGTGGCACTGACGTGCACTCCCGCGCCACGGCTACCGCTGGGCTGCGCGATGCTGGCGAGCGCGAGAGAGGGTGGACAGGTCGGTGAACGACGAGCAGATCGAGATCGTCTCGTTCGAGAACGCGACCCGCTGATCGGAGCGGAAGAGGCGGCGGCGCGGGGCGTGCGGGTCTACACGATCGGTTTCGGCACGGACGAGCCGATCGGCCTGTCATGCACCGCCGAGCAGCTCGGCCCCGACACCTTCGCCGGATTCGTCGAACTCAACGAGGCGAACGACTACCTCGGCTTCCGCCAGTTCCTCCTGATCGACCAGCCCAACCTGGAAGCCATCGCCGAGATGACGGGCGGCGCCTTCTTCCGCGCGACCGATGCCCAGGAAGTCAGCGACGTCTTCAGCGAACTCCCCGGCCAAGTCGAGTTGCAGACCGAGGAGACCGAACGCACGGTCCTCTTCGTCATCCCCGCCGTCGCCGCCCTGATGCTGGCCCTCGCCCTGAGCCTGATCTGGAACCGCTACCCCTAGCGCTGCACTTGGGGTCAGACCCCCCGCTGCACTTGGCAGGAAACGACGCAGTCAGCGGAGGAACTCGGCGATCTCGACCGGGCGTCCTTCGTCGATCGAGCGGTGCGCAGCGGCGCCGACCGCTACCGACACCAGGCCGTCCTCCAGCGACACGTCCGGCGCGCGCCCTTCGAGGATGGCATCGCGGAAGTGGGTGTGCTCGATGTAGGACGAGCCGTCGTGAAACCCCTGATACGCGATGCGATCGTCGTGAATCTCCTCGACGGGAACGGTGCCGTAGAAGTGTTCGCCCCGGCGCCCGGTGCGAAACTCGTTCCCGGGCAGCAGGGCCTCCACTTTGCCCTTCGCCCCGAGCACGCTGACTTCCTCGGTGTAGCGGGTTGCCTCGGCGAACATGCAGAGGTCGAGCATCCCGCGGGAACCATCGGCGAAGTCGACGATGACGTAGGCGTTGTCGAGGATGTCAGAGGTCTCGCCGTCGTAGACCTCGTCGAGATGGTTGACGTCCTGGTTACCACTGGCCATCACGCGAACGGGCGGCGCCGGCATGATCCGGTTCATCAGGTCGAAGAAATGGCAGCACTTCTCCACGAGCGTGCCGCCGGTGTTCGCCGAGAAGCGGTTCCAGTTGCCGACCTTCTCCAGGAACGGCATCCGGTGTTCGCGGATCGCGACCATGCGGGGTCGACCGACCGCGCCGTCGTCGACGTCCTCGATCAGCTTTGCGATCGGCGGGATGTAGCGGTACTCGAGCCCCACCCAGGTGATCGCCTCACGGGCGGCCGCGAGATCCATGACCGTGTAGCAGTCCTCGACCGTGGTGCAGAGTGGCTTCTCCACGAGCACGTGAAGCTCGGTCTGCAGGACATCGCCGAGCACGTCCACGTGGGTCATGTTGGGCGACGCGATCACCACCGCGTCGCACACTCCAGCGTCGATCAAGTCGCGGTGGTCGGCGAACGTGGCGGCATCGGGCACGAGTGCCGATGCGGTCCCGCGGCTTCCCTCGTCAGGGTCAGACACCGCGGAGATCGCGGCGCCCTCGACGTGCAGGAGGTTGTTGATGTGCTCGACGCCCATCATCCCCGTGCCGATCACCCCGTATCGCAGCTCGGTGTCACCAGTCATGCGGTGGGTAGCTTACGGGCGATGCCTGATTCGCTCGTCAACGGTTCACTTCGCCGCATCGGCCCGTTTGCGGTTGGTCCGCTCGCGTACGGCTGCTGGCGGCTGACAACGGACTCGGTCGACGACGCGCAGGCGCTCGTCGAGACCGCGCTCGGTCTCGGCATGAACCTCGTGGACAATGCCGACGTCTACGGCTTCGACTGGGGCGGCTCCGGATTCGGCGCCAACGAGGAACTCCTCGGCCGAGTGCTCGCCCAGGCGCCGAGCCTGCGGGAGCGCATGGTGCTCGCGACCAAGGGCGGGATCATCCCGCCGACGCCATACGACTCGTCGGCGGCGTACCTCGAGTCAGCCTGCGACGAGAGCCTGCGACGGCTCCAGACCGACGTGATCGATCTGTACCAGATCCATCGACCAGACACGCTCACGCACCCGGCCGAGGTGGCGGCGACGCTCGCGAGCCTGCGGGAGAAGGGCAAGATCCGCGAGGTCGGGATCTCCAACCACACGCCGGCGCAGCACGAGGCGCTCGTCGCGCACCTACCCTTTCCCCTCGCCACGACCCAGCCTGAATACTCGCCCGCCCATCTCGACCCGCTCCGCGACGGCACGTTCGATGTGTGCATGCGCGACGGCGTGGCGGCGCTGGCCTGGAGTCCACTTGCGGGCGGGCGGCTCCTCACGGGCGATGGTGTTCGGCCCGAACTGATCGCCACGCTCGACGAGCTGGCCGAACGCGAGGGCGTCGACCGCGCCACGATCTGCATCGCTTTCGTCCTCGCTCATCCCGCGGCGCCCGTGGCCATCCTCGGCACCCAGACGCCGGCCCGTCTGGCGGCGGCGATGGGGGCGCTCGACGTCTCCCTCGACCGGGCCGACGTCTACCGGATTATCCAGGACAGCGACGGCGTGCCGCTCCCGTGAGTGAGCCAGTCGAGATCAGCTGGTTCGGGGCGCTCTGCGACGACGACTACGAGTTCCTCGGCGTTCCCGAGCCCACGCTGCTCAGCTCGTGGGGTCACTGCCGGTCGATCGTCCAGACCGCTGACCGCAACGGATTCGACAACGTGCTGCTGCCGTCCGGCTATGCGCTCGGCATCGACTCCACGGCGTTCGCGGCCGGGATCGCCACCTGCACCGAGCAGATCAATCTCCTGCTCGCGGTGCGGATCGGCGAGATGTGGCTCCCCCAGCTCGCCCGCCAGCTGGCGACGATCGACCAGATGTCCGGCGGCCGGTTGACGATCAACATCATCAGTTCGGACATGCCCGGCCAATCCCTCGAATCGGCGCCTCGCTATCGCCGCACCGTCGAGTACATGCAGGGCCTACGGGCGCTTCTCGATGGGCGTCGGCTCGACCAACACGGCGACTTCGTCGACTTCGACCTCGACCCGCCTCGGATCGCCACTGTGAGCCCGGGTTGCCCGCCGATGTATTTCGGCGGCTTCTCCGAGGCTGCGAAGGACTGCGCCGCCGAGGCAGCCGACGTCTTCCTCACGTGGCCCGACACGGTCGCGTCCGTCGGCGAGACAATCGTCGACATGCGCGGCCGCGCCGACCGGTTCGACAGGTCCCTCCGCTACGGACTGCGAGCCCACGTCATCGTGCGTGACACCGAAGCCGAGGCGCACGCTGCGGCCGACCGGCTGATATCGAAGCTCGACGACGACACCGGCGAGGCCATCCGCAAGAAGTCGCTCGACACCGAGTCGGTCGGCGTGTCCCGCCAGTCAGAGCTGCGCGAGGGCGCCGACGACGACGGCTACGCCGAGCCCAACCTCTGGACCGGCGTGGGCCGGGCCCGCTCCGGTGCCGGAGCAGCGATCGTGGGCGACCCCGACCAGGTCGCGAACAAGCTGCGCGCCTACCAATCAGTGGGCGTCGACGCGTTCATCCTCTCCGGCTACACCCACATCGCCGAATGCGATCTCGTCGCGAAGCACGTCCTCCCCGAGATCCCCCACAGCCCTCTACGCCCCCGTCTGTAACGGGGGTCAGACCCCCCCGTTACAGAACAGTCGACCTAGAGGCGTTCGATGAGTGTGCCGGTGCCGAGGCCGCCGCCGCAGCACATGGAGATGAGGCCCCAGGTGCCGTCGGTGCGTTCGAGCTCGTGGACGGCTTTGGTCGTGAGGATGCAGCCGGTCCCGCCGAGCGGGTGACCGAGCGAGATCGCCCCACCGTTGGGGTTGGTCTTCTCGAGGTCCGCACCCGTCTGCTTCGCCCACGAGAGGACGACAGAGGCGAACGCCTCGTTGACCTCGAAGACGTCGACGTCGTCGATCGAGATGCCCTCGCGTGACAGCACCCGTTCCGTCGCCGGGATCGGGCCTTCGAGCATGAGCACCGGATCGCAGCCGACCAGCGCTGTCTGCGCGATGCGGGCCCTCGGCTTGAGCCCGAGCTCCGCGGCCTTCTCCGCCGACATCATCAGCACCGCGGCGGCGCCGTCTGAGATCTGCGACGAGGAGCCAGCGGTGTGCACGCCATCCTCGCGGGCGACCGGCTTCAGGTTGGCGAGCGCCTCGCGGCTCGTGTCGCGCGGCACCTCGTCGCGAGCGAACTCGACGGTCTCGCCGGTCTTGTTGCCCTCGTCGTCAACGACGACCGCGTCGATCGGCACGATCTGTGTCTCGAAGCGGCCCTCTTCCCAGGCCTTCGCCGCTCGTTCCTGCGACTCGAGTCCGAACGCGTCGGTGTCGTCGCGGGAGATGCCGTACTTCGTCGCCATCCGCTCCGCGCCTTCGAACTGCGACGTGAACTCGTGGTGCTCGAAGTACGACCGGCTCACTGGGCGGCCCGGGCCGTTCGCCGTGTTCGAACCCACCGGCAGCATCGTCATCACCTCGACGCCGCAGGCGAGAACGACGTCCTCCACGCCGGCCGCGATCAGCGAGTAGCCGAGATTGACGGCGTGCTGGCTCGACCCGCACTGCGAGTCCACCGTGGAGCAGGCCGTGTTCTCGTCACCACCGTGGCTGAGCCAGGCGGTCCGGGTGATGTTCATGCCCTGCGCACCGATCTGATTGATGCAGCCGCCGACGACTTGGTCAACGACGCTGCTGTCGATGCCGGCGCGCTCGAGCGCGGCCATCTGGATCGGCCCCAGGATGTCGGCGGGATGGGTGTGCCCGAGCGTGCCGTTCTTCTTGCCGACGGCGGATCGGACGGCTTCGACGATGACGACTTCGGTCATGAGTGCTCCTGGTCTGCGAACTGGCACCAGCGTGGTGCCCGATTCGGCGCGACGCAAGACCGCGCTAGGCGTCGAGAGCGACGACGACGCCGGACTCGAGCGACGCCTCGGCCGCGTTCGCGACGAGGTGAGAACGACGCACGTCGTCGGCACCGATCTCCGGCACGGCATCACCGCGAACACAGTCGATGAAGTGCACGAACTCGAGTCGGTACGCGTCGGCGTAGCGGGTGGGGAACGACCAGTCGATGCGCGGCTGGAGCAGCCCGTGGTCGTCCGAGCACGGCGCCGCCGCGAGCGGCCGATTCTCGACCTGGAGCATGCCGTCCGATCCGAAGACCTCGAGGCGCTGGTCGTAGCCGTAGGCGCTGCTGCGGTTCACGTCGATCGTGGCGAGCAGCCCAGACTCGAAGCGCAACGAGACGGCGACGTTGTCCACATCGCCCAGCGCACCGATGCCAGCGATGAAGCTGCTCGCGAACGCATGCACCTCCACGGGTGCCGACTGGGCAACGTGGCACACCATGTCGAAGTCGTGCACGACGCAGTCGTGGAAGATTCCGCACGACGTCGCGATGTAGTCCAGGCTCGGCACCGGGTTGTCACGGCTGACGGAGCGGATGAACTGAAGTTCGCCCGCCTCGCCCGCATGCGCCGCCCTCGCCACCGCGGCGAACGAAGGGTCGAAGCGGCGTTGGAACGCGACGAGCAGCGGCACCTGTGCGGCCGCAGCACCGTCGAAGCAGGCATCGATGTCGGCGAGCGTGGTCCCCAACGGCTTCTCGCTCAGAACGGGTTTGCCAGCCGCGAGTGCAGCAATCACGTGGTCGTGGTGGGTCAACGTCGGACTGGCGACCACCACTGCGTCCACGTCGCTTGCCGCCACTGCCGCCGCGCCGGACAACGCCGTGGTCGCGCCGGTCGCGGCCGCGACGTCGGCGGCCCGATCAGCGTCGGTGTCGAACACCTGGCGCAGCACGATGCCGTCGATCACTCCGATGCTCGCGAGATGAAACGAACCGGCCCGACCGAGGCCGAGCAGTGCTACGCCGATGTCTGCCACCCGGACTCCTCCGCTCGGCACGAACCTGACCACAGTCCCATACATCCGTACACTGGGCGCATGACCGACATCGTCGATCCGCCCGCGACCGGGATTCCTTCCGACGCGGAGCGCGACGACACGATCAAACTCATCACCGACAACGCCGATCGCGTCTTCGCATGGAAGTACGACCGCGAGCGCGATCAGCTCGTCACGCTCTACAACCGGGCGATGGCGTCCCAGTGGGACTCGATCAACGACCTCGACTGGTCGACCGAAGTCGACCCCGAGTACCTCGTCCAAACGACGCAGCGCGACAACGCCACCGTCGAGATCGCTCGCGCCGCGAAGGACCTGCCCGGTTCCCCGTTCGCAAACTGGGGTGAGAAGGAATACACCGAGCTCTCGATCGAGTCGCTCAAGGCCACACTCAGCCAGTTCATGCACGGTGAGCAGGGGGCGATGATGGTCGCCGCGAAGATCTGCGAGACCGTCCCGTGGATCGACGCCAAGTACTACGCCGCCACGCAGACCATGGACGAGGCCCGCCACACCGAGGTGTTCGCCAAGTACCTCCACACCAAGCTCGGCGACGCCTACCCGATGAGCCCGTTCCTCGAGGAACAGATCCAGGTGCTCATCGAGGACAGCCGCTGGGACATCGCCTACCTCGGTATGCAGATCATCATCGAGTCGCTCGCCCTCGCGGCGTTCGGCCAGATGCTGCGGGTCACCGAGGAACCATTGCTACGCAAGCTGCTCCGCTACGTGCTGTCCGACGAAGCCCGCCACGTTGCCTTCGGGATCCTCTCGCTCGGTGAGTTCTACGAGAACCTGAGCGAGGCGGAACTGAAGGACCGTCAGGAGTTCATGGCGGAGAACACCATTCGCAACCGCACCCGCTCCACCACCCCGGAGATCTGGGAGCGGATGAACATGAACGTCGACGACGTTCGGCCGTTCCTGATGGAAGCGGCAACGAAGGTCGACCAGTCGCTGTTCACCGGATTCCAGAAGGGCTTCTTCGGCAAGCTCGTTCCGAACACCCGCAAGCTGGGGCTCCTCGACGCCAACGACGGCCTTCTCCGCAGGCAGTGGGGAGAGGCCGGGCTGATGGAGTACGAGTTCGCGGACTCCACGGCGGATGACTACGACACCTACGACGCCGTCGCCGCGGACCGCGCCACCAGCTGACCTTGGCCGTCGCTCCCGAGACCATCGAGGCCTTCCAGCGCGACGGCGCCGTCATCTTGCGCGGCGCGTTGTCCGACGAGTGGCTTGCCCGGCTCGCCGAGGGCGTAGAGCACAACCGCACCAACCCGAGCGAGTGGTCCCACTGGTACACCCGCGACGACGAGGCCATCGGCTTCTGGACGGACTACGTGACCTGGCGCGACGTGGAGCCGTACCGCGCCACCGCGTTCGAGAGCGGTCTCGCCGAGATCGCCGGCGAGTTGATGCGCTCCGACACGGTCCGCTTCTTCCACGAGCACGTGCTGGTGAAGGAGCCGGGCGCCGCCGAACGCACCCCGTGGCACCACGACCAGCCCTACTACTGCATCGATGGCGACCAGAACCTCAGCATGTGGATCGCGCTGGATGCCGTTCCCGCGGAGACCGGCATGCGTTTCATCGCCGGATCGCACCGCTGGAATCGCTGGTTCGTGCCCCGCCGCTTCGTCGACCACGCGCCCTACGTCGACGATCCCGATGGCCGCTACGAACTCGTCCCGGATCTCGACGCGGCGATCGATGATCACGAGGTACTTGCCTTCGACGTGAAGCCGGGCGACATCGTCTGCTTCCACTACCGCGTACTTCACGATGCGCCGGGCAACCACCTGAGTTCGCGCCGGCGAGCGGTCTCGCTGCGTTGGCTCGGAGACGATTCCGTCTTCGCAACCCGGCCGTGGCAGGTGTCGCCTCCGTACGAGCCGGACGGGCTGGTCGAAGGCGGACCGCTCGGCGACGACCCGCGGTTCCCGCTGGTCGTCGGCTAGCCGAAGGAAACCCGAACGCTCGCCGGATCGGGCAATCTGGTCAGCCGGCCTCGACGACGTGTTTCAGCGCGTCCATCTGTCCGGAGTCGGCGCGGCGCATAGCAGAGCGGATGATGCCGCCGAAGAGGCGCCACGCAGTACCTGCCATCACGCACTCGGCGCTCAGCGTCGCCTCCGTCCGCCCATCGTCGAGCGGCATGAGGGTGTACTCGTAGTCGGCCCGCACGCCGCCTTGCGTCGAGCGGAGCGTCAGCGTTCGACCCGGCTCCAGCGCGACGACCTTGGTCGTCCGGTTCTTGCCCCGGGCCCGGAATGTGAGGGTGGCGCCGGGCTCTGTCTCCCCGGTCATCTCGCCGATGCCGGACATCCACTCCCCTGCCCTCGACCAGTCTGTCAGGACGGACCAGACCTCGGCGGCGGGTCGTTCGATCGTGGCGGTCGCGGCGAATCCGTTCGGCATGAAATGCATGTTCGCGCGGGTGATGGGGTGTCACACGGCGAAGGTATGACACGAACGAACGAACGAACGAACGAACGAACGAACGAATGTTCGGTATAGACGAGCTCGATGCTGAGACGGCGGCGAGAGAGTTCGCCCGGCTCGAACGACAGCGGCGCCAGATCGAGGCAGAGCAGATCGCGTTGTTCGACGAGGTCGACCGCTCCGGGACACACCCGGCGGACGGGCACTTCTCCGCGCGAGCGATGATGCGACTCCACGCCCAGCTCTCCGGGACAGAAGCATCACAGCGTGACCGGGTCATGAAGGCGTTGCGTCAGCTGCCGACCAGCGCGGCGTGCTACGGCGACGGGTTGGTCGGCACGGATCAGGTCCGCCGGATCGCCGCCGTCTGGGCCAACCCGCGGGTCCGGGAGTACGTCGGGGTCTGTGAGGACGAGTTCCTCCCCGCGGCGCGAAAGCTGGAGTACCGAGACTTCGACCTGTTCTGCGTCCAGTGGGTGAGCCAGGTCGACATGGACGGCGCGGCCGACAAGGCGAGTCGCCGTTGGCGGCGCCGCGACTTCCAGCTCGAGCAGGACTTCAACGGATTCTGGGCTGCGACGGGGCGGCTGATGTCGGGCGACGGCGCCGACTTCAAGGAGACGCTGGACCGGATGGTCGATGCCGAGCGTCTGGGCGACATCGAAACGGCGCAGGCCGAACACGGCGACGACTGGCGGTCTCATCTGGAGCGCACGACACCCCAGCTTCGATACGACGCCTTCATCGAGTTGATGCGCCGGGACGCCATGGTCGGGCCGGACGGCGAGAAGCTCGATAGCTGCACCGACTTCGTGATCGACAGCCAGACCTACGAGCGCCAGGCCGCTCTGCTCCTCAGCGCCACTTTCGCGCCGATCGACCCGACGGACCGGAATCGGTTCTCCCGCACGATCGATGGCACCTAAGTCAACCCAGCGGAGGTCGTGGCTCGATCGTTCGTCGACCATGTTCGGCGGGTGGTGGTGAACTCTGCCGGCGTCGTGATCGATCTGGGGCGGCGCTCCCGGCTCTTCACCGGCAGCGCACGAGATGCAGCACTGCTCTCCGAGATCTCCTGCTACTGGACCGGGTGTTGGATCCCGGCTTCGGGATGCCAGATCGACCATCTGCTCCCGTTCGCCCGGCACGGGAGAACCAACCCCGGCAACGGGGCACCTGCGTGTGGGAAGCACAACCGCATCAAAGAACAGGGCTTCCACGCCTGGCGCACTCCCACCGGCGAGTGGCGCCTCACCCGCCCCGACGGCACCCCGGTGCCGGATCACCTCGCTCACTAGCCCGACCCTCGCTCCGACGAAGGCCAGGCGGACGCGGCCTGACCGCGAAGCGGCTCGATCCGCGCCACAGCGGTACCGTCATCGGCCGTGTCGTTTGAAGCAAACATCGCCGACGTCTTCGAGACGATCGCCGCGCGCGTGCCCGAGCGGGAAGCGATCATCACCCCCGAGCGGCGTCTGACCTTCGCCGAAATCAGCGACCGGTCGAACCGGCTGGCGAACTACCTCATCGAGCGAGGCATCCGTTGCCACACCGAGCGGGACCAGCTCGAGCCGTGGGAATCCGGCCAGGACCATGTCGCCCTCTACCTGGTCAACGGGTCTGAGTACATGGAAGGGATGCTGGCTGCGTGGAAGGCGCGGGGCGTGTCGCTCAATGTCAACTACCGCTACATCGCTGAGGAGCTGACGTCGTTGCTCACCGACGCGTCCGCCAAGGCGATCATCTACCACGCTCGCTTCGCGCCGGTCATTGCCGAGATCAGGGCCGAGCTGCCGCTACTCAACTCGCTCATCCAAGTAGCCGACGACAGCGACGAAGCGCTGCTCGATGGGGCCGTCGACTATGAGACCGCACTCGCCGCTGCCGCGCCGACGCTTCCCGACCTCGAGCGCTCGCCGGATGATCTCTACATGGTCTACACGGGCGGCACGACCGGGCTGCCGAAGGGCGTGCTCTGGCGCCAGGCCGACATCTGGGTGGGCGCCATGGGCGGGGCCGACCCCCGCAACGGCGCCGAGTACGACAGCTACGAGGCTGTCGCGACCGCGGCGACCGAGGAACGGATCTACCCGTACATGATTGCGGCGCCGCTGATGCACGGCGGTGGCCAGTGGCTGGCGTGGCTGGCCTGGGTGGGCGGCGACCCCGTGGTGTTCGGCGAGGTCGTCGACCGGCTCGACCCGGCCGACCTGCTCCGAACGGTCGAGCGGGAGCAGTGCTCGTTCATGATCGTGATCGGCAACGCGTTCGGTCGGCCGATCCTCGACGAGCTCAATCGAGGAATCGACGCCGGCGAGCCCTACGACTTCTCGTCGATGCGAGTGCTGTCGACCGGTGCGGCCGCGATGACAACAGGCGTAAAGGAGGAGTTCCTCCAACACAACCCGAAGCTACGGGTCATCGACTCTGTCGGCGCGTCGGAGAGCGGCACGCAGGGCCGCAACGTCTCGACCGACGGGGCCGAGGTCGAGGCCAGCATCTTCGCTCCTGGACCGGGCAGCGGGATCGTGAGTGAGGACCTGACCGGGCCGGCGGCACCATCGGCCGGCGCGACGGGCTGGTTGTCTCGCACCGGTCGGATCCCGCTCGGGTATCTCGGCGATGCCGACAAAACCGCGCGCACGTTCCCGACGATCGCCGGCATTCGCTACTCCATCCCCGGCGACCGAGCCGAGTGGCTCGCCGACGGTCGACTGAAGCTGCTCGGGCGCGACTCTGTCTGCATCAACACCGGCGGCGAGAAGGTCTTCGTCGAGGAAGTGGAGGCGGTGCTCCACGCCCATCCGGCGGTGCGCGATGCCGTCGTCGTCGGCCGCCCGAACGAGCGTTGGGGCAATGAGGTCTGCGCGGTCATCTCCACGAGCGCTGCCGTCACCACCGAGGAACTGATCGACCACTGTGACGGGCAGTTGGCCCGCTACAAGCTTCCGCGTACCGTGATCGCCGTCCCCGAGGTCGTTCGCGGCCCCAATGGCAAGGCCGACTATCGATGGGCTGCGCAGGTCGCAGTCGAACAACAGGAGAACGAGACATGAGCGATGAGCTTCGTTTCGATGAGCGGGCTGCGATCATCACCGGTGCCGGCAACGGCCTGGGCAAGGCCCACGCCCTCGAGCTCGCCCGCCGCGGCGCGATGGTCGTGGTGAACGACCTCGGTGGTGCCGTCGACGGTTCCGGCAATGACACCTCCGCCGCCCAGGCCGTCGTGGATGAGATCAAGGCCGCTGGCGGCATCGCCGTCGCCAACACGGGCTCGGTGACCGACCCGGCCGCCGCCAAGAGGATGACCGAGCAGGCGATCGACGAGTTCGGCCGTCTCGACATCGTGGTGAACAACGCGGGCATCCTGCGCGACAAGGCGTTCCACAACTCGGACCTCGAGAACTGGCAGGCCGTGATCGACGTGCATCTGACCGGCGCGTACAACGTCACCCTGCCGGCGTACCAGCACATGCGCGAGCAGGGCTCCGGCCGCATCGTGATGACATCGTCGCCTGCCGGTCTCTACGGCAACTTCGGCCAGACCAACTACAGCTCCGCGAAGATGGGCCTCGTCGGTTTCGCCCGAGCAATCAAGCAGGAAGGCGGCCGCAAGGGCGTCTCCGCCAACGTCATTGCGCCCACGGCCGACACCCGCATGACGGAAGGTCTGCTCGGCACGCTCGCGGACGACACGCCACCCGAGCTGATCACCGCCGTTGTGGGCTACCTGTGCCACGACAGCTGTGAGCTCAACGGCGAGGTGCTCGCGTGCGCCGGCGGCCGTGTAGCCCGCGTCTTCGTCGGGGCGACACCCGGCATCTTCGACCGCAACCTCACGATCGACATGGTGGCGGAGAACATCGAGGAGATCTGTGCCGAGGAGGGCTACACGGTCCCCGACAACGTCGGCGACGAGATGGGCCTCATCCTCGAGGGCCTCAAGGCCAACCCGAAGGACTGAGCGACTAGCGACCCAACCAGGTCGGGTCGCGCTTTTGCAGAAACGCGGCGACTCCTTCCTTCATATCGTCGGACTCCATCACCGCTGCCTGGCCGCGAACCGTCGCCGACCAACCTTCGTCGTCGGTGCCCGACAACAGCGAGTTGACGGCCTGAAGGGTCTGCTGCACGGAAGTCGGGCTGTTGGCGGCGATCGTTTCAGCGAGGGAGACGGCTTCGGTCAGCGCGCTCCCCTTCTCGACGACTCGATTCACGAAGCCGATCTCGGCAGCGCGGGACGCACCGATCTCGGCGCCGGTGAGAAGGAGCTCCTTCGCGATGTTCGGCGGAACGAGACGGGCAGTACGGAAGAGCGCGCCGCTGTTGGCGATCACGCCGCGCCTCACCTCGGGGAGCGCGAACCGGGCATCGGCCGCGGCGACGACCATGTCGCTGGCCATGCAGATCTCGAAGCCGCCTCCGAACGCAAGGCCCTCGACTGCGGCGATCAGCGGCTTGGTAAGGCGCCGCCGGATGATGCCGTACTCGCCGCCGCGCTCGGTGCCGCGGCCAGGGCCGTCCTTCAGATCGGTGCCGGCGCAGAAGAGGTTCGGGCCGCCGGTGATGATGGCGACCCACTGATCGGGGTCATCCTCGAAGTCGTTGAACGCCGCGTCGATGCCAGCGGCGACGTCGGCGTTGACCGCGTTGCGCTTCTCCTCGCGGGTGATCGTGACGACCGTGACCCGACCCCGCTGTTCGACCTGGACGACATCGCTGCTCATGAGCGGATTGTCGCGCACGCACGCGTCTGACACCCGTGTCCAGGTTGGGGCACACTGACCGCATGAGTCTGACATGAGTGACTTCATCCGAAACAGCGATCCGGATCAGGATGCCGAGCGTACGAAGGGTCTCATCGACCCGGCGAAGCTGGGTGACTGGATGGACGAGCAGGGTCTTCCCGGCGCGGGCGAGCCGATCGCGGCGCGCTTCGTTTCCGGCGGTGCGAGCAACGAGATCTTCGAGATTCGTCGAGGCGACGACCGTTGGGCGCTCCGGCGACCGCCGCGTGTGGTCCCCAAGGGACGCAACGAGACGATGCTGCGCGAGTACCGGATCATTCAGGCGCTCACCGATACCGACGTGCCGCACTGTCGAGCGTGGGGCGCGTGTGAGGACACATCCGTGCTGGGGTCGACGTTCTATCTGATGGAGTTCGTGGACGGTTGGTCGCCGATCAGCGAGCCGGAGTGGCCCGAACCGTTCTTCTCGGATCTCGACACCCGCCCGGCGCTCGCCTACGAGTTGGTGGACGCGATCGCCAAGCTGTCCAACGTCGACTGGCAAGCCCGCGGGCTGGACGAGCTCGGCCGACCAGATGGGTTCCACGACCGCCAGGTCGACCGATGGCAGGCCCACCTGGATGCATTCTCGTTCCGCGAGATCCCCGGGCTGGACGAGGCTGCGGCATGGCTACGCGATCGCCGGCCCCGGAGCTACACGCCGGGGATCATGCATGGCGACTATCAGTTCGCCAATGTGATGTTCCACCACGGCGGGCCCGCTCGGATGGCCGCCATCGTGGACTGGGAGATGGGCACGATCGGCGACCCGCTGCTCGATCTCGCCTGGGTCGTCATGGGATGGCCCGACGAGGACGAGGATCGCGGCGGTTCGGGCTATGTCGACTACACCGGCATGCCCAACAAGGCAGACCTGCTGGAGCGCTACGCGACCGTCTCGGGTCGCGACGTGGACGAGATCGATTACTACGTGATCCTCGCCCGGTACAAGATGGCGATCGTTCTCGAGGGCGGCTACGCCAGGTACGTCCAGGGCGGCGCCGACAACGAGAAAATGGCCGCATTCGGCGGCGTTGTACTCGACATGGCGGCCAACGCGGCCGAGCTCGTGCGCACAACCGGCCTGCGCTGAAGCCGTCAGCTCACCGAGAACTCGGGCAGCTCGATCTCGCCCTCGCCGTTGGTCAGACCGGCGATGTAGGCCTCGAGCCAGACGATCTGCACCGCCTCGGCAATGAGGCCCGTGCGGGCAGCCGCGACATCGGACTCGGCGGCCGCCTTCGCATTGATGAGGGCCGTTGCCTGGACCGTCTCGAGGAACGACGAGCTGACGTCGAGCAGTTGGTCATAGCTCTTCTGGCTGAAGCCCTGGACGGACAGGCCGCCGCTCCAGACACCGCGGCCACGAGGGATAGCCGCGTCCTGCACCGGCAGTAGCTCCGCGACGAGCTCCGGATCCGGCGGATCGTCACTGTTCAGCGCCGCTTGGAAGCCACGAGCTCAGGGAGAACCGCGAGCTTTGGCGTTGTGTAGACGCAGTCGAACAGCCCGCCGCAGTTGATCTAGAACTGGGGCGACGCTTCGACTCCCTCTGCGGCGCCTCGAGGATCTGGAGCATGTAGCCGCGGTTGTAGCCGAAGTTGTCGGTGATCCCGGGGGTCGGATCCTCGCCCTCGACGGCCGACAGGGTGTCAAAGAGCGCCGCGCGCGTTGCGGCCAGGATCGCGGCGTCGTCGCCGTCGATTGCGTCGAGGCGCGCCGTCGCTCGCTCGACAACTCCCGCGAAACCGTCCTCCGTCGGCGGCGAGGAGAACCCGACGAGCAGCGCCTCCGGTTGGGCGGCAGCGATCTCGCCGCGGAGCGAGCGGCCACCGAAGTAGCCCGAGAGGTGCAGCATCCACATGAGTTCCTGCTGCCGCTCGGGCGTTGTGCCGGCGAAGATCTCATCGAAGACCGTCACCGGCACGCTGCCGACGAGGAACCGTTCCATCTCCGGCTCCTCGCCATCGGCAAGGGACGCGACGTAGTCCTGGGCGAGCTCGTCGAGGGCGTCGGAGGCGGCGACGGACACATCGTTCTCCCAGAACGGATGGTCGAAAAGCGTGACGCCGACGGTCGTGGGCGCGGGCTCGGTCGTGGGTGGCTCCGTGTCTGTTGGCTCGGTATCGGTCGGTTCGGTGTCCGTCGGCTCGTCATCGGACGGCGCCGATGTTGTGGTCGACGGTTAGCCCGCCTCGTCGGATGCGTCGCCGCACCCGCCCGGAGGCACAGCAGCACCGGCAAGGACGGCGATATATCGCATGCCTTCGACACTATGCGCTGGCCTGTGGCCAATCACTCCGACGGCCTCGTCGACGGTTCGACCGGACGTACTCCGAGTCGTATGATCCGAACCCGACCCTACTGTCAGACGACCCGAGATACGGGCGTACTGGCGGTGCCGTTCGAGGGAGGCATCGTGGCGATCGATTTCGACGTCGAGCCGGAGTTCCAGGAGAAGCTGGACTGGATCACCGAGTTCGTGAAGACGGAGGTCGAGCCGCTCGACCTCTACTTCCGAGGGGAGGTCTCGCCGTTCGACAAGAGCCACGAGGTCGCACAAGGGCTCGTCCGTCCGCTCCAGGAGACGGTCCGCGAACAGGGCCTCTGGGCCTGTCATATCGGGCCCGAGCTCGGCGGCGGAGGTTACGGCCAAGTCAGCCTCGCCCTCATGAACGAGATTCTCGGTCGCTCCTCGTGGGCGCCCTCGGTGTTTGGCTGCCAGGCACCGGACTCGGGCAACGCCGAGGTCCTCGCCCACTACGGCACCGACGAGCAGAGAGAGCAATACCTCGCACCGCTCCTGCGCGGCGAGATCTCCACGACCTACGCGATGACCGAGCCGCAGGCCGGATCTGATCCGGGTCAGTTCACCTGTGCGGCGGTGCGCGATGGCGACGAGTGGGTCATCAACGGCGAGAAGTGGTTCGCGTCCAACTTCGTCTATGCCGAGTTCATGATCGTCATGCTGGTGACGAATCCGGACGTGCCGATCTACAAGGGCTCGTCGATGATGCTCGTGCCCAAGGACGCGCCCGGTCTCGAGCTCGTTCGCAACGTGCACCTCGGCAGCGGCTCGTCCGGCGACGACGCCGGCCACGCGTACCTGCGTTTCAACGACGTCCGGGTTCCGGCCGACCACCTGCTCGGCGACGAAGGCTCCGGCTTCAAGATCGCGCAGACTCGTCTCGGCGGTGGCCGCGTCCACCACGGAATGCGCTCCGTCGGCATGGCCCAGCGGGCGCTCGACATGATGTGCGAGCGGGTGCTCTCACGCGAGACGAAGGGATCGCTAATCGGCGAGAAGCAGTCGATCCAGCACTGGGTCGCGGACTCCTGGGTGCAGATCCAGCAATTCCGACTCCAGGTGCTCCATACGGCGTGGCTAATCGACAAGGAGGGGGGCGACTACGCCAAGATCCGCCAACACGTCGCCGGTGTGAAGGTCGCCACTCCGAAGGTCCTCCTCGATGTGGTGTACCGGGCGCTGCACGCCCACGGCTCACTCGGCGTCACGAACGAGATGCCCCTGATCAGCATGTGGATGGCGGCGCCGGTGATGGGTATCGCCGACGGCCCCACCGAGGTGCACAAGGACACCATCGCGAAGACCGTGTTGAAGCAGTACACGCCGTACGAGGGGCTGTTCCCATCCCAGCACATCCCCACCCGTGCGGCCGAGGCCCGCTCGCATGTCGAAGCACGCATCGAGAACGAGATCGCGAACCTGTGATCCCGCTCGACGGCCCGTTCTACGACCAGCTCTCTGTGGGCCAGGAGCTCCCGCGCCAGCCGTCGATCACCCTCGACGACGGCATGGCCGCGCTCTACCAGAGTTGGGTCGGTGAGCGCCTCCCAATGGCACTCGACGCAACGGTCTCCGAAGCCGTCACCGGGCGGCCCGGGCGGCTCGTGAGCGCCGGCTTGCTCATGCAACTGTCGATCGGGCTCAGCACCACGATCAGCCGCCGGGCGATCGCCAATCTCTTCTATCGGGACATTCGCATCCTGCGACCGGTCTTCATCGGCGACTCGATCGCCACCCAGGTGACGGTCGCCGCGCTGGCCGACGGATCGCACAAGAAAGGTCGACCCCGCAGGGGCAAGGTCCTCGTCGACATCGCCACCACCGCCAACAACGAGAAGGCGATCGAGTACCAACGGTGCCCGATGCTGCCCCAGGCCGAGCACGACAATGCTCCTGAGCCAGACAGTGCCCCGGGCCACGCCGATGACCTCGGCGAGAGGGATGACCTCGACCTCGAGTCCTACGCCGCGCTCGTACCTGCGGAGTGGGACTTCGCGCCGCTCGGTCCGGCGACCGACTGGGCCGTCGGGGAGACCATCGTCGACCCGATGCGGGACATGATCGACAACGCGACCGGCATGGTCCGACTGACGCACAACCTCGCGATGGTGCATCGAGATGTCGAGACATCGCCCTATCCAGAGCGCCTCGTCTACGGCGGCCATGTCGTCGGCCTCGCTCAGGCGTCGCTGTCGCGGGTCCTGCCGGGGATGGCAACCGTTGTGGGGTGGCACGGGTGCGACCACACGGGACCGGCGTTCGAGGGCGACCTGCTGTCGTTCTCGCATCACCTCGAAGCCGTGACTTCCGCCGGCTCCGGCCGAGCGTTCGCGGTCAACGTGGAGGGGTTCGCCCACCGTGACGACGAGAAAACCAAGATCCTCGACTGGACGCTCGTGGCGGTGGCGCCATGATGCGGCGGATCATCGTCGGACTCGTGGTGGCGCTTGCCGGAGCGGCGTGTTCCTCCGATGACCCGGCTCCCAGCGTGGATCTCGACGCGGACGGCAGCGACTCCGTCGTCGTCGCCGACGACTGCAGTTGGCCCATGTTCGGTCAGAACATCTCCCGTGACTTCCGCAGCTGCCAGACCGACCTCACGGCGGACAACGTCGCCGACCTGCGTCCTGTGTGGTTCGTCAACACGTCAGACGTGGTCAGTGCATCGCCCGTCGTCGTGGACGGCCACCTCTACGTCGGTGACTGGTCGGGCGTGTTCTATGCGCTCGATGCCGAGACGGGCGAAGAGGTCTGGCGGTCGCAGTTGCGAGTCAACCCGCAGCAGTACGGCGGCCAGATCTCAGGAAGTGCCGCGTACCGATCCACGGCCGACGGCGACCAGTTGATCGTCGCGTCAGGCGACACCGTCTACGCACTCGACGCCGCAGACGGCTCCGAGGTCTGGTCCCACATCGTCACGTCTGATGCCTTCGGCGAGGTTCTGGGCTCGCCGCTGGTCGTGGGCGACACCATCTTCCTCGGCTTCGATGCGCACGGCTCGCCGTTCCGGTCGGGTGCGCTGGCGTTGGACGCCAACACCGGTGAGGAGATCTGGTACTTCGACCCCGAGGGCGGCGTGCGAACCGGGTGCGGCGGTATCTGGGGCAGCCCGACGATCGATCTCGAGCGGGGCCTCCTGTTCGTCGGCACGGCCAACTGCCCGCCGAGTCGGGGCGGCTGGAACGAGTACTCCGAGGCCCTGATCGCGCTTGACGCCACGACGGGCGAACCGCAGTGGTCGTTCCAACCGCATCCCGAGAACGACCGCGACACGGACTTCGCAGGAGCCCCGAACCTGTTCACCACGGCCGACGGTCGAGATCTCATCGGGCTCGGCAACAAGGACGCGCACTACTACGCCGTCGACCGTGAGACCGGCGACCTCATCTGGGAGACCGAGGCGGCCGAAGAGGGCTTCATCCGACCCAACTTCGCGAGCGGCGGTTTCGTCGGGCCGGCTGCGGTCGGCGACGGCGTCGTCATCGGCGCCACCGCGGTGGGCGATTGCCCCTGCCTCCACGGGCTCGATGCGTCCACGGGAGAGATCCTCTGGCAGAACTCGCAGGTCGGGCCGAGCTACGCACCCACGACGATTGTGGGCGACCTCGCATTCGCGGTGTCGGTCGACAGCGGTCTGCGCGCCGTGTCGGTGACGACCGGCGAGCTGCTGTGGGAGCAGACGCTGGCGGTGCCGTCCTCCGGCGGCGTCGCCAGCTTCGGCGACGACGTGTGGGCGGTCACCGGGTTCGTCGAGCCGGGGAGCGCTCCGTCCACGCGGAGCGGTATCTACCGATTCACCCTTGATCCGGATGCAGGCCCCACGATCGAGATCGGCGCCGACGGCACCGAGAACGAAGAGCTCGAGCCAGGCGAGGCGCTGCGGCTCGTCGATCCGCCGGATCGCTGCGTCGTCGAGTCCTGCCCCATCGCATTCGGACTGAAGGACCCTCCGCCCGACGCGGATCCAGTGATCGAGATGAGGATCACCGCCGATCCGTTCTCCCTGACGGTGACGGCCACCGGGCTCGGTGACCCGGCCGGATGGATTCCCGAGGGCACGGCGACTGCGGGGGTCGGCGCGAGCGTCTACGGCGTCATGATCTCCGAGCGCGACGACAATCCGAACGGCGGGTTCGTGTGCATCCTCGACGAAAGCGGCACCTGCACGGGCAGCACGGTTCCGAACCCCGGCGCTTCCTACAGCCGGATCAGCATCCTCGCCCTGGTCAATGTCGACGTCGTTCCTGACGCGCTCGACGGGTTCAACCGCCTGGTCGAGACGATCTCGTTCAACCCACCGCTGCAGACCGAAGTGGTCGGCGCCGGTACGGCCGACCGGGCGGGTGGCGGCGAGGTCGTGTTCTCGGGCCAGGGCAACGACCTCGTTCTCTACACGCTTGACGGCGAACGCCAGCAGGTCATCACCAACGCCGGCGAGGACCCCGAGAACGGCCGCGACATCAACGCCCAGATATGTTTCCTCGACGAGACCCACTTCATCGCCGGCGAGGACACCGGTCAGCCGGTCAAGATCCCGGGTTGGGGCATCTTCCGTCTGGATGGCGATCGCATCGGTGAGTTCACCGCAACGCAGGTGGGCAAGCTCGTGCCCACGTACCAACCGGCCGACTCGCAGCCGGAGATGTTCGGCTGCGGCGTGTTGCCAGACGGCCGGGTGGTGTTGACCGACGTCGGCAACCAGGCCACGGGCCCGGGTACCGGGCAGCTGATGCTCTTCTTCCCGCCGACCCTCGGTGACGTGTCGAGTTATCGCGGCGAGATCACCGCTCACTGCAAGCTCGACATCGAGATCGCGACCGCGCAGTCGATCGCGATCGACAGCGACACCGTTCTCGTCGCCGCGGCCCGGGGGCCGGGCGTCACGCGCTACTCGGACCTGCCGCTCTCCCACGACGGGTGCTCTGGCGATCTCTGCGTCGGGTGTGACCAGTTCGCCACACCGACCACCGAGCTGTTCATCGACCCGGCCGACGGTGGTCTCGGCATCGCCAACGGAATCGTGCAGAGCCCGGCGGGCGGTTGGTACGTCTCGTCCGTTCTCACCGGCCGGATCAACGAGTACGACGCCGATGGTGCGTTCGTGCGCGTGATCCTCGAGCCGCCGGACGGCGAAACGCTCGGCCCCGAAACGTTCTCCACGGGGACGCCCAATGGCCTCGCGGTCACCGACGACGGCACGCTCTGGTACGCCGACCTCGCGATCCTGGTGCGCGAGAACGGCAGCATCGGGCCTGGCAACGCCATGGGCACCGTGCGCGCCATCCGCTTCGTCGACGGCGAGCCACGGCCGCCGGAGATCATCGAGGACGGTCTCCGCTTCCCCGACGCCTTGGGGGTGCTGCCATGACCCCGCCCACGACTGACCACCGGGCGATCGACCTCTGGGTCAACGTCAACATGGGCGACAACATCCCCGCCGAGTTCCTCCAGCGAGTGAAAGAGGACTACTTCAAGGGCGGCGACGACTTCTTCCGCTCACTCGACGTCGATGAGTGCATCGCCGAGATGGACGAGGCCGGCGTGGAGCGGGCTGTCATCTCGACGAGCGTGAAGAACCCCGAGCCGCGGGTGCTCGACTTCGTGACGCAGCGCCCGGACCGGTTCTCGCTGGCTGCCTACGTCCGCCCCCAGAAGCTGATGCGCGAGCTCTGGCTGCTGGAGGACATGGTCAACGAGTTCCCGGTGACGATGGCGCGGGTCGTGCCCTTCGACATCGACGTGGCGCCGAGCGACGCGATCTACTACCCGCTCTATGCGAAGTGCGTCGAGCTCGATCTTCCGTTGTCGATCAACACGGGACTTCCCGGCCCACCGGTGCCGGGCGAGTGCCAGGACCCGATCCATCTCGATCGAGTCTGTTACCGGTTCCCGGAGCTGCGCCTCTGCATGGCCCACGGCGCTGACCCGTGGTGGTCGACAGCCATCCGGTTGATGATCAAGTACAGCAACCTCCGGCTGATGACGTCGGCCTACTCGCCGAAGCACTTTCCGCCTGAGCTCATCCACTTCATGAACACCCGCGGGCAGAACCGGGTGATGATGGCAAGCGACCACCCAGTGCTCCCGATGCAACGGGTGATAGCTGAAGCCGAGCAGCTCGATCTTCGGGACGGCGTGCTCGAGAAGTTCCTCCGGACGAATGCGGACGACTTCTTCTTCCGGGACCGACGACCACCGCGGGGTTGACACGCTCGCGCCGCGACCTGAGCGATGCGCCCTCAGCGATCTACTGGTCTGAATGTTGCGACTTCGATGAGCGCGACGTCGCCGCCGAGGTCGGCGTCGAGAGCGGCCACGAACTCGTCGTGGTGCGGTTCCACCTGGTTCAGCAGGACGACGAATTGCGCGCCGACAGGGCGGCCCTTCTGCGTGCCGTTCGGGCTGCCCAGAACCGCCGCCAGCCGCGCCGCGGTCAAGCGGTCGCCGACCGCGCAGTTCGCGACCGCGGCCACCTCCTCAGGGCGGTGGCACACGTCGGCGATCACGCCATCGAACGCAGCGGCGCCGACACATCCCACGAGCAGCGACGTCGACGCCGGGACGACCGGTTCGTGCGCCGCCGGTGCCTTGAACGGTCGACGTCTCGATCCGTCCGCCTCGATCACCACATGATCGACGAAGTTCGACCATCGATCGCACGTCGCCGAGCCGACGCCGAGGGCGCGATGATCGTCGATGCCGGCCCACACGAGGGCGACGCCATCGCGGCCCAACTGCGACACCAGAACGTCGTCCGAGGGGTCGAGCAGCGGGTCGAATCCCTCGGCGCGATCAGCGCCCATCTTGGTCGTCGTGGTGAGCACTCGGGTACCCGAGAGCTGGCGGCCGAGGGCGAACAACGCAGTCGTCTTGCCGCCACCGCCGACAAGGGAAACGACGCTCGCGTCGCCAATGTCCAGCGCTCGTGCGAGCCCATCGATCTCGATCGCTTGACGCACGCTCGCAGCCCCCCAGAAATTGTCGCCCGACGAGTTGACAGACGGCACTGATCACCTAAGTTTCGATCGAATTCACCTCGGAGAGGAACATCTCATGAAACAACGACTTCTGCTCGTCCTATCCATCCTGCTCAGCTTTACGTTGATCACCGCTGCGTGTGGTGACGACGAGAGCACAGACACTGCCGACCCAGTCGACAACGGCGACTCAGGTGACAGCGGCGATGGTGGTGACGGCGGCGACGACGGCGACGGTGACGGCGACGAGTGTTCGCGTACCGGCACGGTGGCCGCGCCCGTCAAGCCCGACGACACCACGAGCGAAGTCGACGCAAGCGGCGTGACCGCAGCATTCGTCTACCTCACGGATCCCGGCGACGCCGGTTGGACGTGGGCCCACAACCGCGGCGCCGAACAGGCTGCCGCGGCAACCGGCGCAACGCTGCTGACGGTCGACAACATCGCCGAAGGCAGCCCGGAGTTCGAGCAATCGGTTCGTGACTTCATCGCCGATGGTGCCAACGCCGTCTTCGCGACGAGCTTCGGCTACATGGACGCCATGGAGACCCTGTCGGGCGAGTTCCCCGACGTGGACTTCTTCCACGCGACCGGCTTCAAGGCCAACGACACCAACTTCGGCAACTACTTCGGCCGGGTCTACCAGGCCCGCTACCTGACCGGCCTCGCCGCCGGTGCGGCATCGGCCAGCGGCAACATCGGCTACGTCGCGGCGTTCCCGATTCCGGAAGTCATCCGTGGCATCAATGCGTTCACCCTCGGTGTGCGTGAGGCCAACCCGGACGCAACCGTGACCGTCAACTGGACGTCCACCTGGTTCGACCCTGCAGTCGAAGGTGAAGCCGCCCAGGCCCTGCTGGACGGCGGCGCCGACGTGCTCGCCATGCATCAGGACTCCACGGCCGCCGGTGAGCGCGCCGAGGCCGCCTGTGCCCGCTGGGTGTCGTACAACTCCGACATGAGCGAGTTCGCTCCCAACGCCTACCTGGCCTCGGCCATCTGGAACTGGGGCGCCTACTACGCCGACGCCATCGAGTCCGTCGCTGACGGTTCGTTCGCCGGCGGCGGCAACTGGCCCGGCATGGAGACCGGTCTCGTCCAGATCGGCTCGCTGGCTGACGACGTGTCCGACGCGACCCGTACCCTCATCGACGAGCGGTCCGCCGCGATGATCGATGGCTCGTGGGATCCGTTCACCGGCCCGATCAACGATCAGGACGGCAACCTCGTCATCGCTGACGGTGATGTCCCGCCGGACTTCGGCGCCGACGAAGAGGGCCGCTCGCTCCTCGACCAGAACTGGTTCGTCGAAGGCGTGATCGGTTCGGCTGGCGGGTGAGCCACCCGGCCGTCGAACTCGACGGCATTTGGAAACGGTTTCCCGGTGTGATCGCGAATGCCGGGGCGAGCCTCACGGTTCGTCCCGGCACGGTCCACGCGGTTCTCGGAGAGAACGGCGCCGGGAAGACCACACTCATGAATTGCCTCGCGGGCGTGTATCGGCCCGACGAGGGTGCAGTCCGCGTCCATGGCGTGGAGCAGCGGTTCTCGGCTCCGGCGGATGCGATTGCCGCCGGGATCGGCATGGTGCATCAGGAGTTCCGCCTGGTGGACACATTCACCGTGGCCGAGAACGTGGTCCTCGGCGCCGCGCCACGGGTCGTGTCCCAACGGGCGATCGCCGGCGAGGTCGCCGACCTCGCCCAACGATTCGGATTCGAAGCGGACCCGGCTCGGCCTGTCTGGCAGCTCAGCATGGGCGAACGTCAGCGCGTCGAGATCCTCAAGGCGCTGTGGCGCAATGCCCAGGTCTTGATCCTGGACGAGCCGACGGCCGTTCTCACGCCGCAGGAGGCAGTCGAGTTCGGCAACGTTCTGCGCCGGATGGTCGAGGATGGCCGAGCGGTGATCTTCATCAGCCACAAGCTCGACGAGGTCACCTCGTTCTGCGATGAAGCAACCGTGTTGCGCTGGGGCGAGACCGTCGCCGCCGGCGTCGCGATCGCCGACGTCGACGTCACCGAACTCGCCGCGCTCATGGTCGGGGAGGTCGAGGCCGCCCCGAGCCCGGACCGCATGACCGAGCCCGGTGACGTGGCGATGTCCGTGAAAGACCTGACAGTGGACGACGCCCGTGGCCTCGTCGCCGTGGACGACGTGAGCCTCGAAGTGCGGGCCGGCGAGATCGTCGGCATCGCCGGGGTCGCCGGCAACGGGCAGCGGGCGCTCACCGATGCAATAGCCGGCCTCGAATCCCCTCGTACCGGCGCGATCTCCGTGATGGGCATCGATGTGAGCGACGCGCCACCTCAGAAGCGGTTCGCCGCAGGGCTCGCCTACGTTCCCGAGGACCGACTCGGGGTCGGCCTCGCGCCGAAATTGCCGGTCGCCGAGAACGCCGTCATGCGCGCCTACCGGACCCTCCGCCGCGGGCCTCTGCTCTCGTGGCGAGCAGCGCGCGAGTACAGCGAGCAGATCGTCGAACGCTTCGAAGTCAAGGTCGGACGGATGGATCTTCCTCTTGCGTCCTTGTCGGGCGGAAATCTGCAGCGCCTCCTGCTCGGGCGTGAGCTCACCAGCGGGCCCGATGTGATCGTCGCGTCCCAGCCGACGCGCGGTCTCGACGTGGCGGGGGTGCGGGCCATCCAGCGGCTCCTGCTCGAGCAACGAGACGGCGGCACGGCGGTGCTGATGGTGTCCGAGGATCTCGACGAGCTTCTCTCCCTCGCCGACCGCATCCTGGTGATGGTCGAGGGCCGCATCGTCGGCGAGTTCGATGCCCACTCGGCAACGCGCACCGAGATCGGCGAAGCGATGATGGGTGCGCCGTCATGAAGAAGCTCGTCCTGGTTCGTCGAGAGACACCCACACGAGGCGGCCAGCCGGCCGCGTTCGTCGCCGGCTTCATCCTCGCCCTGGGGCTCGGCGCGATCCTGCTTCTGATCTCCGGGGACCCCGTGTGGGAGGTCTACACCCGCATGTTCGAGCGAAGTCTCGGCTCGAAAGACGTCATGTCCGCCACACTCAACCGAGCGACCCCGCTCGCCCTGGCCGGTCTCGCGGTGAGCATCGCCGCGACGATGGGCCTGTGGAACATCGGAGCGGAGGGCCAGATCCTCTTCGGCGCCACGGCCGCGACGTTCGTCGGTCGGATCGGCGAGGACTGGTCCGGACCCGTCCTCATCATCGCGATGCTCCTCGGCGGCGCGATAGGCGGCGCCCTGTGGGCCGCCGGGCCTGGCCTCGTCCGCGCCGAGCTCGGGGTGAGTGAGATCATCACCACGCTGATGCTCAACGAAGTGGCGCTCCGGCTGATCCGTTACCTCCAGAACGGCCGTTGGAAGGATCCGGAGGGGTTGCTGTTCCCGGTCATCGAGCCTCGCCCGGTTCAGTCCGGCCTCGGCACGATCTGGGAACGCGCGCATCTGGGGGTGGTGATCGCTTTCGCGGTGGTTGCCGCGTTCGCCTGGTTCGCGAAGCACAGCGTGTGGGGATACGAGCTGAAAATCGCCGGAGCGTCCCCGAAGACGGCCGCATACGCGGGCATCTCGATGCGACGCAAGGTGCTCGGCGTCATGGTCCTCTCGGGCGCGGTCGCCGGCCTCGCCGGCGGTATCGAACTCACGGGCACGGCCACTCGGCTCGACGTGAACATCTCGAGCGGATTCGGGTTCGCCGGGATCATCGTCGCCGCGCTGGCCCTCATGCGGCCCAGCGGCGTCGCGGTTGTGGCGCTGCTCTTCGGTGCCGTCCAGGTCGGTGGCATCAGTATCCAGTCCATCGGCGTGTCGTCCGCCGTGTCCGGCGTCCTCCAGGCACTCATCCTCTTTGGCGCGATCGGCGCCGGGGTGCTGTCGAGCTATCGGGTGCAGGCCGTCGAGCGGAAGGTGGTGGCCACATGATCCTGGCCGACATCACCATCTCCGAGGCCGCCGCGATCGGCCTCGTCATCGCCACGATCCAATTCGCGACGCTGCTCTATCTCGCCGCGCTCGGCGAGACGATCGCTGAACGAGCGGGCGTTCTCAACCTCGGCGTCGAAGGCATGATGGCGGTGGGCGCCGTCACCGGCTACATCGCCGGCGCCGTTTCGGGATCACCATGGATCGGTCTCCTGGTCGGCGCGCTCGGCGGCGCGCTTCTGGCGTCGATCCATGCGTTCGTCGCGGTCGGGCTCGGCGCGGATCAGGTCGTCAGCGGCCTGGCGCTCACAATTCTCGGGCTCGGTCTCGCCGACTACATCGGCGCGGACTACACCGGCGATTCGCGCCGCGCGTGGTTCGCGGACGTCGACATTCCGGTCCTCACCGACATTCCATGGGTCGGCGAGACGATCTTCGCGGCGACACCGGTCACCTACCTCGCAGCCCTCCTCGGAGTCAGCACCTGGTTCGTGCTGAACCGGACCGCGATCGGTCTCGGGATCCGGGCGGCCGGGGAGAGTGCTTCCACCGCCGACGCCGCCGGGCACAGTGTTGCCCGTATTCGAGCCGGCGCCGTCGTCGTCGGCGGTGCGTTCGCCGGCATGTCAGGGGCCTACTTGACGAACACGCTGGTCGGCACGTCATGGAGCCAGGGCGTCACCGCCGGGCGGGGCTGGATCGCGGTCGCGCTGGTCATCTTCGGAGCCTGGCGACCCGGACGAGTGGCACTCGGCGCGCTGCTCTTCGGCTTCACCCTGGCCTTGCAGCTGCGCCTGTCGGGCTTCGGGATCGACTTCTCCCCGATTCTGATGTCGATGGCGCCGTTCCTCATGACGATCATCGTTCTGATCTTCATCTCGTACCGGGCCCGCAACAAGCCTTCGCCGGCACCTGCGGCAATCGGTATCCCGTACCGCCGAGAAGAGCGCTGACCGAGTCGACGATCCGCACGTCGGCCGATCTGCTAGCGGGGCTTCATCTCGAAGCGAACCACGCGGGCAGCTGGGTCGGTCCGGGGCTCGTCATGCCGAAGGCGAAGTGGGTGTTCGGCGGGCTCGTCGGCGCGCAAGCACTCGTCGCCGCCGCGACCACTGTCGAGGACAAGACGCCGCGATCGGTCCGCATTCGCTTTCTTCGCCAGGCGCCGGCGCACGAACCGATCACACACGAAGTGACGGCGGTCGCGGACTCCACAAGCTTTTCTGATCGTCGTGTCGAAGCGTTCTCCGGTGGCGAGTTGGTCGCCACGACCACCGTCGTCTTCCACCGGCCCGACGAGACCCCGCTCGGGCATCAACACACGATGCCGACTGTGCCGGCCCCTGACGACAGCCAGGGCTTCGCCGGAGCGGGATTCGAAACGATCGATCTCAACGATCCGCCCGCTCACAGCCTGCGGACGGCACCGCCGTCCCAGCGCCACTGGATGAGCGCACCCGGGACGCCGGAGGACGACCCACTGGTCAACGCCGCAATGCTCACGATGGCGAGCGACCTCTTCCTCGTGGCGTCCGCGTGGCGGCCGGTGGACGGGCACTCGATCATTCAGGTCGATCAGGTGATGTCGTTCGGGCTCGATTTCACGGTCTGGTTCCACCATCCGGTAGCGATCGCCGGTTGGCACCTGCTGGACGTCGACACACCCTCGGCCGCGAACGGACGCTCGCTCTCCCTCGCCAACTGGTATCGGCCGGACGGCGAACTCGTCGCTTCCGTCGCTCTCGACTCCGTGATGCGCGTGCGGCAGCCGCCGCAGACGTGAGCGAGGCCAAACCTCGATGTCCGTTGGTGGCGTGTGTGTTGTGTGACCTCCGCGGTTCCCCTTTCCCCCACGTCCCCGCCGCCGATCGGTAATCGGTGGGGCCGCGTGACGACTTCGACGAGTTCTTCCTCGCGAATCACGCCGCGCTCGTCAGGACGATGACCGTGATCATCGGCGACGCCGCTCTGGCGGAAGACGTGGTGCAGGAGGCGTTTCAACGCGCCTAAGTCCGGTGGCGGCGTGTACGGCGTTACGACCAGCCGCTCGCCTGGGTCCGTCGGGTCGCCATCAATCACAGCCGCGACGTTGTTCGCAGCGAACAACGGCGTCGCGGAAGAGAGGAACGGGTCGCGCCCTCAGAGCGGGCGCACGATGAGCTCCCCGACGTCGACCTCCCCGGGCTCCTGGCGCAGCTCACTCATCAGCAACGCGTAGCCATGACGCTCCACTATCTCGACGGGCTGTCGGTTCTTCAGGTCGCTGCGGCGATGGGTCTGTCGGACGGCGCCGTGAAGTATCACCTCCACGTGGGCCGCAAGCGACTTGCTGGGCTGCTCCCGGACAACGAGGACGGCCGTGGCTGACCGCCGATTCGCCGACCTCTTCGCGGCTGGCGCACCGGCCGTCGCTGACCGCGCCGCGACCGCAGCCGCCCTCCACGCAGCAGGCCCCGGGCTCACCGGTGCCCTCTCGGCGCGCCGCCGAGGGCTCCTCGGCGTTGCGGTGATCACCGGGATGCTCATGGGTGGCGTCGCCCTCGCGACCCAGCAGCCGGGCGATCCGATCGTTGAGATCGTCGCCGACGAAGAGACGTTCACCAGCCCGGGCGGTTCGGTGACGACCCGGCTCGCCGATGACGAACTCGCGCTCGTTGCCCACATGGCCGCGCCCGGGTACGAAGCCGAGGTGCTCGCCGAGCTCATGGTGACTCTCGCCGTGCTGTTCCGGGGGCCGGAGGAGCACGTCATCTCGCTCACGATCAGCGACGACATGATCATCGAGGACGAGCCCGACACCAGCGCTCCGACACCGACCGACAACGAGAACGACGGGGACGACGACGACAACCCGGCTGACCCGGATCCACCGGGACAGTCGATTGCCCTGGGCTAGGGCAACGAGAACCCGAGCGAGGGCGATCCTCCCGGACAATCGATCGCGCCCGGGCAGGGCAATGAGAACCCGGGTAAGGGGAACGGCGACGACTGATCCGAGGATTTCCTCCGCTCAGCCAAACCCGCCACGGGGGTGGTGACGTCTAGAAGTGTTGGAGGGGAGCCACCGCCCCTCTTCACCAACATCGTGTTCTTTGTTTCGCCGCGAGGCCACGATGCACTCCAACCGTCCTGGGTTCTCGTAACCTAGGGCGGTTGGCAGTTTTTGGGTCGGCGTGGAGCTAGCTCAGTTTGCTGTTGACAGCACTGACGATCGCTCGCAACGAGGCCGACACGATCGACTCATGCAGGCCGACACCCCAGACGACATCGCGAGCGCCCGTGTCGACCGCGACATAGGCGGCCGCGGTCGCGTCGGAACCGGCACCCATCGTGTGCTCGGTGTAGTCGGCGATCTTGCCGTCGAAGAGGCCGGCTTCGGTGAGGCCGTGGACGAACGCGTCGATCGGCCCGTTGCCTTCGCCGGTGATCATCTGCTCGTTGCCATCGACGATCATCTTCGCCTCGATCGTGGTGAGCCCGGAGTCGATGGTGTCGCTGGTGGCACGGTGACCGACAATCTCCACGCGCGGCTTCTCTGGCTCCACGTACTCGGCCATGAACCGGCGCTGGATCTCATAGGACGTGATCTCCGTACCGGAGTCCTCCGTCACCTTCTGGATCTTCTTCGAGAAGTCCACTTGGAGACCTCGGGGAAGATCGAGCCCGTACTCGTGGAGAAGAACATACGACACGCCACCCTTGCCGGACTGGCTGTTCACCCGGATGACGGCCTCGTAGCTGCGACCCAGGTGCCGGGGATCGATCGGCAGGTACGGCACATCCCAGGAGTCGTAGTTGCCGACCAATTCCTCGCCGGGCTGAGCGTCGTAGATGTCGGCCATGCCCTTCTTAATAGCGTCCTGATGGCTCCCGGAGAACGCCGTGTAGACGAGGTCGCCGACATAGGGGTGGCGCGGATCGATGGCCATCCGGTTGGCGAATTCGTAGACGCGGCGCATCTCGTCGATATCGGTCATATCGAGCGTGGGGTCCACGCCCTGCGTGAAGAGGTTGAGCGCGATGGTGACGACATCGACATTGCCGGTTCGTTCACCATTGCCGAACAACGTGCCCTCCACGCGGTCCGCGCCGGCCATGAGGCCCATCTCAGCGGCAGCGACCGCCGTACCCCGGTCGTTGTGGGGGTGCAGCGACAGGAGAACGGTCTCGCGATCCTTGATGTCGCGATCGAAGCGCTCGATCAGGTCCGCGTAGAGATTCGGTGTGGACATCTCGACCGTGGCCGGCAGGTTGAGGATCAACGGCTTGTCGGCGGTCGGCTGCAGGACCTCCATGACGGCCTCGCAGACCTCGATCGCGAAGTCCGGCTCGGTTCCCGTGTAGCTCTCGGGCGAGTACTCCCACCGGATCGAATCGGGGTCGCTCGAACGGGCCAAGCCTTCGAGGCAGACCTTCGCACCGTTCACCGCGATGTCGATGATGCCCTGCCGGTCGGTACCGAACACGACCCGGCGTTGGGTCGCGGAGGTGGAGTTGTAGAGGTGAACGATCGTGTTCGGAGCACCCTCGATGGCTTCGAAGGTGCGGTCGATCAGGTCCTTGCGCGCTTGGGTGAGCACCTGGATCGTGACGTCGTTCGGGATGAGCCCACCCTCGACCAACTCACGGACGAAGTCGAAGTCCGTTTGGGATGCCGCCGGGAATCCGACCTCGATCTCCTTGAAGCCCATGCTGACGAGGAGGTCCCACATGCGACGCTTGCGCGTGGAGTCCATGGGATCCACGAGCGCCTGGTTGCCGTCGCGTAGATCGACGGAACACCACACCGGGGCCTTCTCGATTCGTCGAGCCGGCCAGGTGCGGTCGGGAAGCTCCACCGCCGGATACGGGCGGTACTTCTCAAACGGCATGGTCTGGGACATTGCGGAACTTCCTTACGGAGGTGTGCTGAAACAAGGATATTCGTGGATGGGGCAGGTCTCGCGAACGTGCTGGAAAAGCACGAAACCCCTCGGGCCCGTGGGCACGAGGGGTTCGGCGAGCGCCGGTATGTGGCGCTCGCCTACACGAGAAGAATCAGGGTCAACAGGTGTTGCCTCACGGATGTCACCCTACGCCAATCGGCGCGGGAGTCAACATCGTTCGTGATCTACGCTCGCGCGATGACAATCGAACGAGCCGAGACCGTTGACCGCGCCGAGGCCGTGCTCACCGATCCGGGGTTGTCTGGCGAGGTCGACTCCATTCTGCGGCAAACGCCTCAGGGATACCGGGCAGCGTCTCACGAAGGCAGCGTCGACTTCGTTCGTGGCGAGGACGACTCGATCGACGTAACGAGGACGAGTGGCAACCATCCTCTGCGGGACGATTCCGCCAAGCAGCGCACGACTGTGGCGGCAGAGCACAGAGGGGCTGATGATCGTCTGGGCGATCACGCCACACCCGGAGCGATGGCATCGATCGCGCAGTACTTCGACTCCCCTCACGCGCCGGACCTGGTGATCCTCCATGCGCCCTCGCATCGCTTCCACGGCAACGTCGGCGAGCACGGGTCGCTCGCCACCACCCAAGCGCGCGCGCCGTTCATCGCGGCCGGGCCCGGCGTACTCGCTCGCAGGATCGTGGACGAACACATTCGCACCGTCGACGTCGCGCCCACCGTGGCGGCCCTTCTGGGCTGCGCTCCGATCGACGGCCACGACGGGCTCGGTCGCGCTCGCTCCGGCGTGAGGCTCCGGGTGCAGGACGGCGACGAGGCCATTGCGCTGCTCGACCCCGATCAGCGGCCGGATCATGTCGTGCTGTTTCTCTGGGACGGCTGCAATCCGCAGGCCCTCCACGAAGCTGCCGCGTCGGGTGAGGCGCCCGCCATCGCCGCGCTGATCGAGCGGGGGACGTCCTACCGCAACGGCGCCTTTGCCGCGCTGCCCACGGCCACGCTGGCCAACCACACGGCCGAGACCACCGGCGTGTTTCCCGGCCGCTCCGGCATCCTCCACAACACCTGGTACGACCGCGGCCGAGACGTCGTCGTCGACCTCCTCGACTTCGAGCAGATGATCACGGCGCGCGACCACATCCGCCCCGACATCGAGACGATCCACGAGGCACTGAAACGCAACGATCCCGACGCGCTCTCTGTCGCCACCTACGAGTACGGCGACCGCGGAGCCGACTGGTCCACCTACATCCAGATGAGCACGGGAGGCCGGCAGGGTCCGCTCACCGACGAGGAGCGGCGTCGGCATCGCAGCACCGACTTCATGGGCGTGGCGGACTTCCGCAACTACTCCGTCTACGACGCCCACAGCCTCGGCGACGCGAAGTACTGCTGGTCCGGCGACCTCGGAGGACTCCCCCGGTTCTCCTGGTTCACGCTCAATCTCACGGACTCGGCCGGCCACTACGGTGGGCCCCACAGCGAGATGGGACGCGCCGCGATCCGCGACAGCGACGCCCGCATGGGCGAGATCATCGGCGAGATCGAACGCCGCGGGGTGCTCGACCGCACCGCAATCGTGATGTGCGCCGATCACGGCATGCAGACCACCGCCGACGGCGAACCGGCTGACCTGACGGCTCCGCTGCGAGCCGGCGGCGTGGACCACCTCATGGTCGACGCCCAGTACGTGTACCTGCGGTGAGCGATGGCACCTCGCCCGCGACGGGCGACTGGGACGTCGGCATCATCTGGCTGACCCGCCACCTCCAGCGGCCTGACCGCATGTTGCGTGGCCGCTGGCGGGCTGCACGCGGAACGCAAGCGGAGCGCGAAACCGACCGACGGTCGACCGCCGCCGACGCGCTGGAGATCGTCGCCCGCCGTGGCAACGAGCAGCACGAAATTGCGAGTCCGAGGGTTTCGCAACGCCGGCACCGTGACAGCGGAGATCGAAGCCGGTCTTCGGCTCGGCTACGCGCAAGCGCGAGTTCCGTCTGCTCGGTCGTGTCTACGGGGTCGTCCTCACCGTCGACCTGGTCGTGGGGGCGATTTTGCTCTTCGCCGCGCTCAGCTGAAGCCGTCGAGGAACGTTGTGACCGCGGCGGTGAAGGCGTCGTTGCGATCACCGGCCACCATGTGACCGGCCTCGCTCACGTCGACGAACTCCGCGTTTGGCACTTCGTCCACGAACTCCACGGCGCCCTCGGGCGAAACCACGTCGCTCATGCGGCCCCGCACCAACATCATCGGTTCGGGAATCGCCTTCGCGCAGTTCATCAGCAACGTCGGATCGTTGATCTCGCTCGGGCCACGGTCGGCCGCCGGTGAGATGAACTTCGGATCCCAGTGCCAGTACCAGCGGCCGTCGCGCTCGCGAAGGTTCTTGCGGAGTCCGTCGATCGACGGCGGGCGATCCCGGTGATGGTTGTAGGCGGCGACGGCGTCGGCCGCCTCCTCAAGGCTCGCGAAGCCGCTCTCCGCGTTGGCCATCATGAACGAGGCGATCCGATCCGTTCCCTTCTTCTCCATGTTCGGAACGATGTCGACGAGAACGAGCCCGCGACTTGCGCCGGGGGCGTCCTGTCCGAGCAGAAGCAGTGAGGTCAGCCCGCCGAGCGAGGCGCCGACGAGCGCGGGCCGGTCCCCGATCTCGCTCATGACCGCTGCGACATCCGCCGCGAACTTCGACAGGCGATAGTCGCCGGTCGGCGACCAGTCGCTCTCGCCGTGCCCGCGGGCATCCACGGTCCACGAGCACCAGCCTCGCTCCGCCACCGCGGCGGCGGTTCCACCCCAGGAGTAGCGGGTCTGACCGCCACCGTGGAGGAAGACCACGTTGCGCTCGCCGGGTGCGCCCCGACGGTCCGCGACGAGCGTCAGGTCGTCGGAGCCGGTGAAGGTGATTCGGGTCGGGTCACTCGACTGCATGACGCCGGAAGGTAACCGTTAGCGTCCGCTCATGGCATTTCCTGAGCTCCCGTTCGCCGGCGGCGGCGTCATCGACACGATGATGGGCACCACTGCGGGCACCACGGGCAAGAACCGCTACGCGTTCCTCGACCAAGCGCTCAAGGACGCCGAGTCGGCCAACATGAACTTCCCGGCGCAGTACATGTTCAAGGACGTGCCGTTCTCGGATCAGGCCCGCGACGCCGACGGGAACCTCGAAGAACCGCCCCAGGGTTCCGACCTTCTGCTCCCCTTCATGGATCGGGCCGGTGTCGAGATCGCCATGGTCGGCTGCAAGCCCGACGGGGAGGGCTACGGCAACCAGTGTGTGCGAGATCATCCGGATCGCTTCATTGCCGCCTTCGAGGCCGACCCGAACGACGGCGTCGACGCTCTCCGCCAGATTCGTGCGATGCACGCCGAACCCGGGTTGCGGGCCGTCACCGCGTTCCCGTCGGGCCGCAACCCGCAGGTGCCGATCGATGCGCCGCTGATGTACCCGATCTATGCGCTGTGCGTTGAGCTCGACATTCCCATCTTCTGCTGCGCCGGCATCCCCGGGCCCCGGGTTCCGGCCGATGCCCAACACGTTCGCCGCATCGACAACGTGATGTACGACTTCCCCGAGCTGACCTTCGTGACCCGTCATGGCTGCGAGCCGTGGGAGGACCTCGCGGTGAAGCTGATGCTCAAGTGGCCGGGGCTGCACTACTCCACCTCGGCATTCTCCCCGAAGCACTACCCGCAGGCGATCATCGACTACGCGAACACCCGCGGCGCCGAGAAGGTGATCTACGGCGGCTACTTCCCGATGGGGCTCTCGCTGGATCGCATCTTCGAGCAGATGGCCGACGTGCCCTTCCGGGACCACGTGTGGGAGCCGTTCCTACGAACGAACGCCGCTCGCGTGCTCCGCCTCGAGGGCTAGAGGAGTGCTGGCTAGACCAGCACCGCCTCGCGGGCGTCGAGCCACTGGACGAGATCGAGGACCGGCATCGGTCGGGCGACCCCGTAGCCCTGGAGCCGATCGACGGGGAGGTTGCGGTCGAGCAGGTAACTGCGCACGGCCATGTCCTCGACGCCTTCGGCGACCACGACGAGATCCAGGGCGCGGCCGAGGTGGCTCACCGCGGTGACGATCGCTTCGTCGTCGATGGAAGTCAGCACGTTCGCCATGAAGCTTCGATCGATCTTCACGGACGTGACGGGCAGCTGACGGAGGCGGCTGAGCGATGGGTGACCCGTTCCGAAGTCGTCGATTGCGATACCCATACCGAGTTCGCCGAGTGCGCTGAGCACCGCTCGCGCGGTCGATTGTTCGTCGACCATCTCATCTTCGATCACTTCGACGGTGACGCGCTGCGGCACGACATCGTGACGCCGGAGCGCATCGTCGGCACGGAAGACCGCAGCAGACTGCCGGCGGACACATCGACGGACACGCCGATGTCGAGCGGCTGCAGCCGACTGGCGAGCGCCGCGGCCTGTTCGAACACGAGGCGGTCCATGGTCGAGCGGCGACCGATGCCCTCGACCAGCTGCAGGAAGTCGGCGGGGGCAAGCACGCCCAGCTGGGGGTGATGCCACCGCAAAAGTCCCTCGGCGTCGACAACGTTCTGCGATTCCGTCTCGATGATCGGTTGGAAGAAGAGCTCGAACTCGCCTTCCTCGCAGCCTCGCTCGACATCCCCGGACAGCGAGATGCGTTTGCGCGACGCCGACCGGGTCTGACCGGACCAACGGCGCACGCCCACCTGCGTGCGCTTTGCCTCGTACATGGCGAGATCGGCGCGCCGGATCAGCTCCGTTGCGTCGACGCCGCTTTCGGCGAACGCAACGCCGATCGACGCACCGACGGACACGTCGATGTCGCCGAGAGGGATGCGGTGCCGGCAGACCGTCAGGAGTTCACCGGCGAGCGCGTTCGGGTCTCCATCGACGACGAGGACGGAGAACTCGTCGCCGTCGGCCCGAGCGAGGACGCCCTCAGCGCCGATGGTCGCTTCCATGCGGGAGGCGAGGGCACACAGGAGTTCATCGCCGACCTTGTGACCGAGCGTGTCGTTGATGTCCTTGAATCCGTCGAGGTCGATTGCGATGACGGCATGGACCTCTGCGGTCGCGATCGCGGCGGCGAGGCCGGCGCGGTTTCGGAGCCCGGTCAACAAGTCGTGCTCCACCCGATGACGGATGCGCAACTTGTGGCGCAGGTCGCGTTCGCGCTGGGTCGCGGACATGAAGAACAGAAGAAGAACAGAAGTGGAAACAACAGCACGTAGACGGTGACGAGAACGATCCAGTTGTCGATCGACTTCGTGATGCCGACCGCGGTGAAGCCGACTGTCCCGATCGTCGCGCTGTAGAACAACGACCGCGTGTCTTCCCCGGCAACGAACGCGACCATCGCGACCGCGACGAGCATCGCCGCGGTGTAGGTCGTGGGCAGCAAAATCGGAACCACGACGCACCACACCATGTCCACCACAGTGGCCACGGCGAGGACGCGATCCGGCTCGACGAAGCGACGAACCAGCCACGACCCGAGCGGGACCGGGCCGACGAGCAGGGCCGCGATCCACATCCGGTCGTCGCCCAGCATCGGGAGGAGAGCGACCGCCATTCCGAGCGAGATCGCCGACAACGTTCGGATCCAGACAACCCGCAGCACGAGGTTGGGATCCCAACGGGCTTCGTGCTCGAGCGCGGAAGGTGACGTCACGTGCTCTCCATCGGCAGTTTTGCCCGCGCTGTGAACGCCGAGGGTGGGCATTGGACGGTCCAGACCGGCATGCTGGGGCCGTGGATCACCTGATCTGGGAGCACGAAGCCGCTCAAGACCTTCGCCAGCCGATTCTTGTCACTGCCTGGGACGGGCTTTTCGACGTGGGCGGTGCTGCCACCGGCGCAATCGAGGTGCTCCGGTGCGAAGCCGCAACGCTGGTCGGGCACATCGACGCCGACGAGTTCTTCGACTTCAACGAATGCCGACCCTACGTCCGCATCGACGAGGAGGGGCACCGTCAGGTCGACTGGCCCCGCAACGAGATCTTCGCCCTTCCGCTCGGCGAACGGGACCGCGATCTCGTGCTGATGGAGGGCGTCGAGCCGCATCTCCGCTGGCGGACGTTCGTGGACGCCGTCGTCGAGGTCGTCCGCCGCTTCGACGTGAAAATGGTTGTCACCTTGGGCGCCATGATCTCCGAGACGCCCCACACCCGCCCGCCGACCATCACGGGCTCGACCACCGACGCCGCGCTGGCCGAGGTGATGATGCTCGACCGGCCCTCATATCAAGGCCCGACCGGCGTGGTCGGGGCGCTCCACGAGCATCTCGACCGACTTGGCGTCCCGGCCGTCTCGCTGCGGGCGAGTGTGCCCCACTACGTGTCCGGCTCACCGAACCCCAAGGCGTCGAGGGCGCTGCTCGAACGCTTCGAACGGGTGACCGGCCTGCCGACCCGCTGGGCCGAGCTCGATGACGAGGCCCGGGAGTGGGAACGCCGCGTCGATGACGCGATGGATGGCGATGACGACATCACCCACTATGTCCGGCGACTCGAGGATCGCTACGACGCGATGACCGCCTCGTCGATTCCCAACGCGGACGACCTCGCAGCCGAGTTCGAGCGCTTCCTTCGCCAGCACGACGACGACTGACCTACGCTCCCCCGCATGAGTCTGACGGAAGCCGTCCATCTGGGCGAAGAAGAGATCCCGTGGGTCGATACCGGCACCGGGGTCGAGATCAAATTGGTGCAAGCCGACATCGAGCTCGGGCTGTGGATCGTGCGGAACCGGTTCGCTCCCGGTAGCCGTGTGCAGAAGCACAAACACACGGGCCAGGTGTTCGGCTACACGTTGTCCGGCGCGTGGAAATACGACGAGTACCCCTACATCAATCGGGCTGGGTCGTTTCTGTTCGAACCGGCCGGTTCGGAACACACCCTCGTCGTGCCAGATGACAACACCGAGCTCACGGATGTCTGGTTCCAGATCTATGGCGCAAACCTGAACCTCGACGACGACGGCAACGTCGAGTCGATCACCGACGCCGCCGGCATCTACGGGGCCTACATGGCGATGTGTGAGGCAGCCGGCCTCGGTCGGCCAAACGTCCTCACCTCCGGCGGACGCTGAGTCACCACCTCCTCGTCGTTCCCTTCGGGGACCACGATCCGGAGCTGCTCGGGCTCGAGCTGTGGGAAGCCGGCGCCGTGGGGATCGAGGAGATGACGGACGGGCTACGGGCCGCGTTCTCAGATCCTCGCGCCGCGGCCGCGGCACGCGACCGGCTCGCGCCGGGTGCCGCCATCGAGATGCACGACGACGTCACCGGACTCGACCAGTCCAGAGACCTGCTCGCGCTCGAACGAGCCGGACGATTCGCGATCCATCCGCCGTGGCTCGCACCGCCCGACGATGCGATCGGCATCGAGATCGACCCAGGTCACGCGTTCGGCAGCGGATCGCATCCGTCCACCCGCCTCGCTCTCCAACTTCTCGGCGACGAAGCAATCGGCGCAATCGCCGTGGCAGATGTCGGCTGTGGCAGCGGAGTGCTCGGGATCGGCGCCGCCCTGATGGGCGCCGACGTGCTCGCCGTGGACGTCGATCCGGCTGCGATCGAGGCAACCCGAGCGAACGCCGACCGCAACGGCGTGGCCGACCGACTCGACACTCGGCTCGGCTCGGCAGGGCTCGTCGCTCCGGGAACGGCTCTCGTGATCGTGAACGTCACCATCGACATCCACGAAACAGTCGCCGCTCACCTCAACGCCCCGACGCGTGTCATCGCCGCCGGGCTGCTCGCGGAAGAGCAGGTCGAGCGGGCGGCATCGACGTATGCGATGACGATCGAGCGGCAGCTGAGCCACGACGGGTGGGGCGCCGCCGTTCTGGGCTCCCCGCGAGTTGGCAGCGGGTTGTCACCCCCGGCCTAGAGTCGAGCCATGGCACGCATCGATGTTCCCGACGGCAAGGGCCTCGAGCGCGAGCGGCTGTTGATGATGCAGCCGGACGTCGCGATCGGAATGGGCGCGCACGCCCAGGCGGTCTACGAGAAGACTTCCCTTCCGGCCCGCGAACGCGAGATCGCGCGGCTGCGAGTCGCCGTCGCCAACGGTTGCCCGGTCTGCCTGAACACTCGATCGCCGAAAGCCGAGGCCGAAGGGCTCGATGAGGACGGCGTACAGGACGTCATCGCCTGCTCGATCGGCCAGGCGCCTGAGATCGAAGGCCTCACCGAACGGGAGCGACTTGCCGGCGAATTCGCCGACCGGTTCGCGACAGACCATCACTCGATCGACGACGATCTCATGAATGAACTTCGCACACACTTCTCCGACGTGGAGATCATCGAACTCACCGCACTGTGCGCGATGACCGTGGGCAACGGCCGGTTCATGACGGTGCTCGACATCGCGGCCGATGACGACGGGTTCTACATCCTCCCTGAGGGCGACTGATCGCACCGTGGCGCAGATGATCGAGTCAACCGACGGCGTTCGCGTCGCGCTCCACGACCTCGGCGGCGACGGTCCTCCACTGCTGTTCCTGCATGCCACCGGATTTCACGGACGCTGCTACCAGCAGATCGCGAACCGCCTCCACGACCGGTTTCACGTCTGGGCCCCGGACCTTCGTGGTCACGGCGACAGCATCACCCCCGACATGGCACTCGCTTGGAGCGGCATGGCCGACGACGCGCTCGCCGTCATCGATCACCTCGCGCCTGCGGGTCCGATCCACGCCTGCGGCCACTCCATGGGTGGCGCGACGGTGATGGCGGCCGAAGTCCGAAGGCCCAGAACCATTGCTGCGGCCTGGCTGTACGAGCCGATCCTGTTCCCGAGGGGCCACGAGACCCGCAGCCGGGAGAACCCGTTGGCCGAAGGGGCCCGTCGCCGTCGCCACGACTTCCGATCGATCGATGAGGTGCTCGAGCGCTACGCAGGCAAAGGGCCGTTCTCTGCGGTCGACCCAGCCGCACTGCGCGACTACGTCACCCACGGGTTCCGCGCGACAGCCGAAGGCGTCACCCTCAAGACCACCGGCGAGAACGAGGCGCGGACCTTCGAAGGCATCGACCTGAACGTTTTCGCGAGCCTTGACGCCGTCCACTGTCCCGTGACGGTGGTCGGATCGGGCGATCGGATGCCGCCGGCGATCGTCGCTCCAGAGGTCGCCGGGGCCCTCCCGAACAGCACGCTCACACCCTGGCTCGATCGTTCCCACTTCGGCCCGTTCGAGGACCCGGTCCGCGCCGCTGCCGAGATTCGGATTGCGCTTCTGGGAGTTGACGCCTGATGGACGCCCGCGAGTGGCTCGGCCTCGAAGCGACGCACAACCCGATGCGGTGGATCCTGCCCATCACGCCGAAGATCAGCGTGCACTCTCGATTCCTCTTCGGCGGCGCCGCCCTCGGCGCTGCGATCGCCGCGCTGGAAGGCACCACGGAGCGACCGTGTGTCTGGGCGACGTGCCAGTACCTGTCGTTCGCCCCAGTGGGCTCGGTCATGGATCTCGACGTGCACGTGTCGGTCAGCAGCCGCTACACGTCCCAGGCCCGGGTGATCGGCCACGTCGGCGACGACGAAGTGATCGCCGTGACAGCCGCTCTCGGTCAGCGCGAGCTCCCCGTCGAGCGGACGTGGCCCACGATGCCGGCCGTCCTCCCTCCCGACGAGTGTCGATCGCGGAACCGCCACTATGAGCAAGAGAGTCTCGGGCAGTACATGGACCAGCTGCTGGCGGCAGCGCCCGAAGACGCCGACATCGGCGGTCCGACCGGGCACGGCGAGGGCCACACCTGCATGTGGGCGAAGCCGCCGGAGGCGTTCGAGCCGTCGGCCATCACCCTCGCTGTTCTGGGCGATTGGGTGCCAATGGGAATCAGCATGGCGTCCGGCGAGAACTTGTCGAGCAACAGTCTCGACAACACCCTGCGGGTCCTCGACGTCAGCCCCACCGATCACTACCTGCTCGAGATCGAAGCGGCCGGCATCCGCCACGGCTTCGGCCACGGCCAGATTCGCATCTGGGGTGACGACGGGCGGCTCCAGGCCATCGCCAGTCAGTCAGTGGTCGCCCGCCGCCGCAAGGGCTGAGAGCCGGCGACCAGAGTCAGAGCCCGAAGGTGCCGTCTTCGCGGATCTTCCAGCTGGCGGCGGCGATGGTGCCGCCGTCCACCGGGATGGATGTGCCGGTGACGAAGCTCGCCATGTCGCTCGCGAGAAACGCGATCACGGACGCGCATTCTTCCGCTTCGCCCATGCGGCGAAGCGATGTCGGGAAGAGCCCACCCATCAATGCGCTGGAGTCCTCCTGGAGTTCCTCGTCCCCGGGAGTGGGCATCATGTCGGGAGCGACGCAGTTGACCCGAATGCCGCGGTGGCCGAGCTCCATCGACATCGTCTTCGTGAACTGTTCGACGGCTGCCTTCATCGCTGAGTAGACGCCGAAGCCCGGGGCGGCGTGGTACGCCTCGACCGAGGTCACGTTGATGATCGCTCCCCCATCGTTCATCAGCGGCACGCCGTGACGGACGCAGTTGCTCACGGTGCCGAAGTTCTCCGCGATCAGCACGCCCTCACCCTTCGGCGAGACGTTCTCGTAGAGCGAGTGAAACCCTCCGCCGGCGTTGTTGACGATGATGTCGAGGGCGCCGAGCTCGGCGTGGACCGCGGCGAGCCACGCGCCGACGCCGGGTTCGTCGCGAACGTCCAGCTCGGTCGCGTGGGCGCGGCGCCCGAGCGCCTCGATCGCGGCGACGACAGCGGGCATCTTGTCCGCCTGGAAGTCGCAGATCGCGACGTCAGCCCCGAAAGCGGCGAGCGCGATCGCGGTCGCCTCGCCGATGCCCTGGGCACCGCCGGTGACGACTGCCACCTTCCCAGTGAGCAGCGCGCGTTCGGGGGTGATCTCCATGCGCCGTACCCTATGCGGGGTGACGATCGACCCTCGAACCCCTGTCATCATCGGCGCCGCACAGGTTGCCCAGAAGCCACCCGTCGACGATGTGCTCGTCGACGCCCCGGACGCGTTGGGCCTCATCACCGATGCGGTCCGTGGGGCCGCCGAGGACACTGGAGGATCCGGCGTCCTCGAGGCGATCGACCTGATCGCCGTCGTGGGCGGCCTGTGGCGATACAAGAACCCCGGCGCCATGGTCGCTGACGAGCTCGGCATCGACGCGAACGGGATGCTGACCACGTTCGGCGGCAATCTCCCCATTCACGCCACCCACATGCTCGCGGACCGGATCGCCGCCGGCGAGATCGAGATGGCGGTGCTCGCGGGCGGCGAGTGCAACCTGACCCGTCGCAACCTCGCCAAGGCCGGCGCCGAGCCGCCGCGACGCGAGGAGAGCCGGGCCGACGACGTGGAGCACTGGGGCCCGCCGCTCAACATGGGCGACCGGGTTGCGATCGACCGCGGCGGCGAGCTCCCGCGCAACACATACGCCATCCTCGACAGCGCGATTCGAGCCACGCGAGACGAGAGCCTCGACGATGCCCGGGATCGGGCGGCGGCTCTCTGGGCGGGCTACGCCGCCGTCGCTGCCGGCAACGCCCACGCGGCAGACCGTCAAGGCCTCACCGCCGACGCGATCCGCGAGCCCTCGCCGACCAACCGCATGGTCTCCTGGCCGTACACGAAGGCCATGTGCGCCAACAACAACGTGGACCAGGCGGCCGCGCTGATCATCTGCTCGACTGCCGTCGCCGATCGGCTCGACGCGCCGGTGGAGTCCCGCGTCTACCCGCACCTGTGCGTGGTCTCGTACGACTCGCCGACGCTTGTCGACCGCGACGCCCTCTCCCAGGCGCCCGGGCTCAGCGCCGCCGGCGCGGCGCTGCGCGAGCAGGTCGGCGATCTCGACGAGGTCGACCATGTCGATCTCTACTCGTGCTTCCCGGCGATCGTCAGCCTCACGTGCGAGGCGCTGGGCCTGTCACCTGACCGTCAACTCACCGTTGCCGGCGGGCTCGCATTCGCCGGCGCGCCCCTCAACTTCGCCGCCGGCCAAGCGCTGGTGGCCATGATCCACGCACTCCGCGCCGACCCGGGCGCTCGAGGCCTCGTCCAGGGCAACGGCGGTCACGCAACGAAGCACGCGCTCGGGCTCTACTCGACCACCCCTCCCGAGGTTCCTGCGCACATCGATGATCTCGGTCTGTTCGGTTCTCCCCCGCCGATCGCCGCGTCCGATCACGAAGGCGCCGCAACGATCCTCGGCGCAACGGTCGAGTTCGGCCGCGCCGGCGCGGAACGCGCCGTCGCGGTCGTCGAGTTCGAAGACGGGTCGCGTTCCTGGGCGAACAGCGACGATGTGGCGCTGATGGACGCGATCACGACGCACGAGATGTGCGGTCAGACCGTGTCGGTCGTCGCCGGCGAGATGCGGCTGAGCTGACGCTCAGATGCGAAGGCCGAGCCGTGCTCGCAACGCTTCGGGCGGCGCGGGCCTCGCGAAATAGAAGCCCTGGGCGCGGTGACATCCGAACTCGATCAGGAGATCGGCCTGCTCGCGGGTTTCCACACCCGGGGAAGGTGAGGAGGAGTGCGAGGAGGAGCTAGCTACGAGCGGGGCACGCCGTGATACGGACTGCCCGCCTCCCGCCACGCTCCGAACAACTCGAAGAACGCTTCGCCGAAGGGATCTACTTCCTGGAGCGGCATCGCGGCCCGACGGACGCTGAAGTCCATCGGGGCCAGCTCAGCCGCCTGAGCGAACCAGTGGCGGGCGCGGTCGTCGTCGCCGCCTCGTCGAGCGTGGGCGCCGAGCCGGAACGCGAGGCGTGCTTGCACCTCTGCCGCATCGAGGTCCTCGACCTCGTAGGCGGCGTCGGCCGGAAGCTCCTCGCTCCGAACCCACGCTCGTACCTGGTCCATGTGTTCGTCTGGCGTGACACCGGTGAAGTCCACGAACATGTCCGTGCCGACCTCGGCGGAGTTCGGCCGCGCGATCGTGCCGCCGGCATCGATCCAGATCACGGTGGGGACGTTGCTGACGGCGTAGAGCTCGGCCAGGAGATGGTCGCGGTCGAGTAGGACTGGGAACCGGATGCCCTCGGCCCATTCGCGGACGTCATCGGGGGATTCATCAAGGGCGACCGCAATCGGCGTGAAGCCGGAGTCGTCGAGTTCGTCGTGGAGTGTCTGCCACCCGGGCAGCTCGTAGCGACAACCTCACCAACTGGCGAAGGCGATGAGCAGGCGTTTTCGTCCTGCGAACTGTTCGAGCGTGTGGAGGTTGCCGTCGAGATCCGGCAACGAGAAGTCCGGGGCCTGGCGGCCGATGAGTCCGGCGCGTCGGTCTTGGGCCGGAACCGAGATTGCGACCGCCGCCGTCTGGTCGTCCACCAGCACGGTGGACCCCAGGGCGCCGGCGACCTCGGCCAGGTCGACCGTCGGCCCATCGAGACCTTGGACGGGCACGCACACGTCGCCGCGGCAGAGCCCCTCGGGCTTCAGCTCCCAGCCGATCGCAGCGGGGAGCTCGGCGGCCGCGAGCGTCGCGCGGGGGCCGTCGATCTGACCCGGAACGTCGGCGGAACCGCCGGGAGTGAGGACCGTGAGCGTCGACATGGCGGCAGTCTTCCAGCCCCTGCGAGGTTGCGCCACCAGACCGATATCGTGCCTCGCCATGGGAAAACTGGTTCACCTCGAACGCGACACCGCACCCGGTGTCGCCACGATCCGCTTCGATCGGCCGAAGGTCAATGCGATCACCGCCGCCATGACGGTCACGCTCGCCGAGATCTGCGCAGAGGTCGCGGCCGCAGATGACATCCGAGCCGTGGTGTTCACCGGCGGCGAGCGTCACTTCGCAGCGGGCATGGACATCGGCGACTTCGAGACGATGGACCGCGCCGGCGCCCACGACCTCGCGACGAAGCTGAACGGGGCAGCGCTCGCGCTCGAGAATCTTCCGCAGATCACGATTTCGGCGATCAACGGATTCGCCCTCGGTGGCGGACTCGAGCTCGCGATGGCGACCGACTTCCGAATCGCCGCGACCAACTCCCAACTGGGCCAACCCGAGATCCTGCTCGGCATCATGCCGGGCGGCGGTGGCTCGCAGCGGCTGAGCCGGCTCGTCGGCATCACCCTCGCCAAGGAGCTCATCTACGGCGGCCGCAACCTCACCGCCGAGGAGGCCTTGGCCGCGAACCTCATCTCCTCGATCCATGAGCCGGACGACGTGCAAGCTGCGGCAATCGAGCTCGCGGCCGGCTATGCCGCCGGTCCGGCCTCGCTCCGGCTCGCCAAGCAGGTCATGGTGGCGGGCATGCATCTTCCGCTCGACGAGGCCGTCCGCCTCGAGATCGAAGCGTTCGCCGACTGCTTCGAGACCGACGACCGCCGTCTCGGCGTGGCAAGTTTCCACGAGAGCGGCCCCGGCAAAGCATCGTTCACCGGCAACTGAGCCAGGCCTGGCCGAGTAGCCGGCGTCAGTCGACTTCCAGGGTCGCAAGACGGGCAGCAGCCAAGAGGAGCGCGACCACGGTCACGATTGCGAAGATGATGATGGACGTCGACTCGGCGCTGTTCGCGAGTTCGGTCCGGACTCCGGTGCGAGACGTCACGATCGAGTTCGCGTAGCCCCGCAATGCCATCTTGGCGCCAATGCTCCCGAGCGACGCGACCACGCCTTCCCAGAGCAGCACGTAGACAAGGCCCAGGACGACCGCGAACCGGCTCAAGATGCCGAGCATGACGAAGACGGCCGAATACGCCACCACGGCGAGAGCCGATGCGACGAGTGTCGCCATGACCAACTCGCTCCCCGCGTCGAGGAGCAACGCACTCAACGCGGCGGGGATGACGATCAGCGGCAATGAGATGACCGTCGCGGCCAACCACGCGCCGAAGACCACTGAAATCTGGTTGAGCGGTCGAACCCACAGATACACGAGCGTGCCGTCGTCTCGAGCATCACCGAGCGCGCCGACGCCGAAGATGAGAGCGATCACGGGCAGGACGAGCGTGAAGGTGAACAGTGTGATCACGCCCGTCGCATTGTCCAGGTGTTGCACAGGCGACGGGTCAGCACCGCTGCCGACGGACCAGCTGATCACCATGCTGAGCACACCCAGGAGTCCGAGCCCCGTCAGCCTCGCGGGCGAACGTAGCTGGCCGAGCAGGACCCGAAAGACGACCACCGTCGAGCGAACGAGTCCGACAGAACCAGCCATCAGCGCTCCACCAGGTACCGGAAGACCGACTCGAGGTCGTCGTCGAGCGGGACGAGACCATTGAGGTGAACGTCCAGCTCCCTCGCCACTGGGGCGATCGCGAGACCGAAGGCTTCGATGTCGGTTGTGTCGAACTCCACGCCATCCTCGATTACCCGCACGCCGTCGGCGATCGCGCGGCGTAGGAGCTCTGCCCCGAGGGCGCGCGGGTCGTTCGTGGCGATGTGAATTCGGTGCGGCCGATCGTCCATCAGCGCGCGCAGATCGTGGAAGTTGCCAGTCGCGGCCAAACGGCCCTGAGCGATGACGAGGATGTCCGAACCGAGCCGTGCGACCTCGTCGAGAACGTGGCTGGACACCAGCACGCACTTCCCGGACTCGCCGAGCTCGCGGAACAACGCGATCATTCGCTTCCGCTGCACGGGGTCGAGCCCGTTGAGCGGCTCGTCCGCGATGATCACATCAGGGTCGTTCACGAGCGCAGCTGCAAGCTTTACCCGCTGACGCATTCCTTTGGAGTAGGCGCCTACCGGCTTGCGCTCACCAGGATCGAGATCGACGACACCGAGCACCTCAGCGGCCCGTTCGCGCGGACGATCAAGACCATGGGTGATCGCGGCGACCTCGACGAACGCCTGCGCCGAGAGCCGATCGAACAGTGCGTCTTGCTGGGGAACCAGCCCGATGCGGCCGCGCACCGCTGTGTCACGCCGTGCATCCTTGCCGAGGATCTGAACCGTTCCCTGGGAGGGAGCCGCAAGACCGCACAGCATGCGAAACAACGTCGACTTGCCCGCGCCATTCGGGCCGAGGAGGGCGGTGATGCCCGGTCCGACAGTGAAGGACACGTCAGACACCGCGACGACATCGCCAAACGCCTTCGTCACCCCGTAGACGCCGACAAGGGGCGTCTCGATACGGCTGTCTGCGCTCGGTGGAGGCGGAACATGATCGGCCGGTTGACCCACTGGCGGTGCGGGCGGCGGAGGCGGAGGCGGGAGTGAGGAGTCAGCCATCAGACGCCCGCGTCCTTGTAGCGCCACCACAGGAGTCCGCCGGACGCGGCGAGCCACCCTGCGTTCGCCAGGTAGACGTTGGCTGTACCCACCTCGGGGAACTCGCCGCTGCCGCCGAACATCCGAGCGATCAACTCGAGCGGCATGACCACCGGGTTCAACATCTGCCACGTCGTGCTCGCGTCCCCGACGTCGATCATGATCCCGACCGTGGTCAGGGTGCCGAAGAACGTGAGGATCACGATCGCGGTCGCGAAGGACCGCCGGTCCGTCAGGCTCGATGCCGCCATGCTCACCGCGGCGTAGACGAGGCACGCAGCCAGCCCAGATCCGACCGTCCGAATGAAAACGACGATCCAGTCGACGAAACCGTCGGGCCCCGCCGACGCGAATGTCAGCGCGATCAGGAACAGCAGCGTGGGGACCAGCACGACAATGGCGAGCACACCGACGACGGCGATGAACTTGCTGAAGATGTAGCTCCATCGCGAGAGCGGAGTGGTCAGGTACAGCGAGACCATCCCGTCACGGCGATCTCGCACGATGGCATCGGGCGCCATCAGCGCGATGAACAACACGATCGAGGGAATGGATTGCGGCGCGAGCTCCCAGTACTCCGGTGCGATCTCGTCGGCGAAGAGGTCGGCGCCGGCAAACGTCGACGCGATGATCACGAACGCGGCGAACCCGATCGCTGGCAGAAATCCGATCAGAATGATCAAGAGCGGAACGATCTTGAAGCGGAACTTCCGGCCGAGTCCGAGCATCCCACGAGTCGTGTGCCAGCTGACCGAGCGAACAGCTCCGGCGACGCCGGATCGTTCACCGTCGAAACGGCGATACCCGCGGTCGAGGATCTGGGCGTCGCCGCTCATGTCGCGGCCTCGAACAGATCTTCGAGACGACGTCGACGAGGTTCGATCCGTCGAAGCTGTGCGCCCTCGGAAGCAACCACGTCGCGAACTGCGTCCACAACCCGCTCCGGGCCGGGACCGTCCACCTCGAAGCGGGGGCGCTCGCCGTCGAACTCGACATCCATCCCCAGCGAACGGAGGGCCGCGACCACGGCCGACGCCGCCACGAGCCCGTCAGACCCATCGACCAACTCGACCGAGACGCCTGACAGGTCGCCGACAAGGTCGACGAGGCGACCCTGCGCGATCAGGCGGCCGGCATCGATCGCCACGACGCTGTCACAGACCCGCTCGACCTCCTCGAGAAGGTGCGATGAAAGCATGATGTCGATCCCGAACTCGGTACTGACCTGGCGGATCAGCGCAAGAATTTCGTCACGTTGAGCAGGGTCGAGACCGTCGGTCGGCTCGTCGAGCAGGATGAGGCTCGGGTCCGCAGCGATCGCCTGAGCAAGCTTCACTCGCTGACGCTGTCCGGTGGACATCGTGCCGAGCGGTCGAAAGCGCTCCTCGCCAAGACCGACGAGCCACAACGCGTCGCTCGAACGGCTCTTCGCCTCGCTGCGCGGCACGCCGCGTACCTCGGTGAGGTGCTTGACGAAGTCCGACGCGGGCATGTCGTCGGGGAAGACGTTGCGCTCGGCGCCGAAGCCGACCAGCGAACGGAGCTCCGCGCCGTCGCGACGGGGATCCTTCCCGAGCACCGTGACCGAGCCCTCGGTGGCGGCTCGCAGCCCCAGAACGATGGACATGAAGGTGGTCTTGCCGGCGCCGTTCGCGCCAACCAAGCCGGTCACGCCGGGCTGCACCTCGACATCGAGTGAATCGAGAGCCCGGTGCGTGCCGAACACCATCGACAAGCCCGTCGCACCGATCACACTCACCGAGTCATCATTGCGCACATCGTCGGCGATGTGCGTCCGCCTCCAGGATGATCTCTCAGTCCGCTCTCAGGAGGATGCGCCGGTCGCCTCGCGGAGGGCAGCGAGCAGGCGCCGCGTACGAGGAATCTGCCAACGGTCTCCGGGCCGGTTGAGGAGATAGTCGACCGCGATGCCAGCATCCGCGTCGGCAAACCCGATGGATCCTCCGAAGCCGGAATGTCCGAAGGAGTTCTCGCTCACGCCGATCGGCCGCTCGTCCTGATGAAGCTGGAAGCCGAGCCCGAACCGGGAGCGCGTCTCCAGAACGAGATCGTCGCCGTCCACCTGCGTCGTGCATGCCTCGGCGACCAGCCCCGGATCAACGGGTCCGGTCGGGTCGAGCAGTGCCGCGTCAACGCAAGCAAAGCCCCTTGCAGTTGCGCGCATGTTGGTGGACGGCACCTCGGCCTGGCGGCACTTCGCCATCTCGACGAAACCCACTCCCGACACCGTGGAGGGGTGGAAGTACGCGCGGTGCCGCATGCGGGTGAGCTCGTCGGGGAACGCCGACGGGTCTTCTTGCGCAGGCATCGTGGTCGCACCACTGAACGGCGGGCCGAGTTCGGCGCAACGGTGCAGGTCCGCCGCGGCCGGTCCCCGGCTCCCACCACGGCGCCGTGGCGACAAGCGCTCCGCACATCGCGTGCCAATCCATCGGAACCCAGTCGGCGACGTCACCGCTCATTGCGGGAAGACCTGCCTGGTGCGACAGATGTTGACGAAGTGTGGACGACTGCCGGAACTCGGTCCAGGGACGTTTTACAGGTTCGTCGAGATCGATCAACCCTTGCCCGACTGCAACCAGCGCGACGGCTGCGGCGATGCCCTTCAAGACGGAGCAGGCGTTGACGAGAGTGTCGGCGGTGTACGGATGGGTTGCAGCCCAGTCTCGCCACCCACCGACGATGTCGACCATGGTCTTCCCGTCGGCGATAACGCACAGGCTTGCTCCGAGATCGCCCGGGTCGACCGGGGACCCTTAGATGGGCTCGAAGTTCACGATGAAGACCTCGCGCAGTGCCTTCCACCCCGGAGCGACGTGCCCGGTGAGCGGAAGGTAGACGGTCACATCTGACCGACGGGGACCGGTGCGGCCGTTCGCAAGACGCCGGATCAGCCCGACATGGGGCTCGGCAGAATCACCGTGCGGATCCTGGTAACTGCCCTGGTATGCCTCGCAATCGTAGGGCTGCGGGTTCTCCTTGATCCGCGCCCGGACCTCCTCCGCACCCACCATCAGTTCGTCGCCGTCGACCCAGGACGAGAACTTCGTGAGCCGCTCTGCGTGGTTATAGCTCGAGACCCCGGTGTGGAAGACATAGTCCCAGCCATGCAGTCCGCAGATCAGATTGTCGCCGTCGACGTGGCCGTCGGCCATGTGCGCGCCACGGTGCAGGCATCGTCCATAGAGCACCAAGTGGTTGTCGGCGAAGCGCACGATGACAGGGCCCACGCCGTCGACGAGAGCGCCGACCGGGCTTCGGTCGGCAACCTCGCTCCACGTCGCGATCTTCACTGGCTGCATCGACGCCTCCTATGCCCCGGTTGGTGCCATACCCTGGCTCAACGAGCCGACTGACGCTGAAGAAACAACGTCCGTCCCGAAATCGTTCCCGTGACAACGGACCGATGGTGGAACAGCCGACGGGATGAGGAGATGGCCGAATCCGAACCTATGACCGAGACCCGCCGCCAAGGCGAACGCCAATGACCAAGCGCGCCGACGTCGCGATAGTTGGAGCCGGCATTCTCGGCCTCACCACCGCACGGGCGCTCCTCGCTCGCGATCCACAGCGGCGGATCGTCGTAATCGAGAAGGAGGAGCACCCTGCCCATCATCAGACCGGGCGTAACAGCGGGGTTATCCACTCAGGGATCTACTACAAGCCGGACTCCGGCAAGACCGCGATGGTCGCGGCAGGGCGAGCCAACCTGATGGCCTTTCTCGATCAACACGGGATCACCTACGACATGTGCGGCAAGGTCGTTGTAGCCGTCTCCGGGGACGAACTGCCGCGGCTAGACGCGCTGGAAGTCCGGGCCGCCGAGAACCGGGTCGGTACCGAGCGACTCACTCGCGTCGGTTTGCGCGAGCGCGAACCCCATATCGAAGGTGTGGCCGCACTCCTCGTGCCGAGCGCCGGCATCGTCGACTACGGCACCGTCTGTCAGGCCCTCGTCGACGAACTCACTTCCGCCGGTGTCGAGATCCGCTACGGAACCAAAGTCACGTCGGCTGCGGTCGGCTCGGACGCTGTCGCGCTTTCGACCAACGGCGACAACCTTACCGTCGACTCGATCGTCAACTGCAGCGGGCTGCACTGTGATCGCGTAGCCGCCGCAACCGGCGCCGACACCGGTGGCGTGCGGGTGATGCCGTTTCGCGGCGAGTACTACGAGCTGGCGCCCCACGCCCGCTCGCTTGTCAACCACCTCGTGTACCCGCTCCCCGATCCCGACTTCCCGTTCCTCGGCGTACACCTCACCCGCATGATCGACGGCTCGATTCACGCGGGGCCCAACGCCGTCCCCGCGCTGAAGCGGGAGGGTTACCGGTGGCGCGACATTTCCGTACGCGACTCTGCTGAGATCGCCTTCGACAAGCGAACGTGGGTCCTAGCCCGCAAGTACTGGCGGAAGGAAGCAGGAGAAATCCACCGCTCACTCAGCCGGCGGGCATTCCTCAAGGCCCTGCGCCGACTCTGCCCAGAGCTCGAACGACGTGACCTCGAGCCATCGAGCTCCGGCGTCCGAGCCCAGGCTATTACGCCCGATGGGAGTCTTCTCGACGACTTTGCGTTCGCCGACAGCCCCCGCGCCGTTCACGTGATGAACGCGCCGTCGCCAGCGGCTACCGCATCGTTCGCCATCGCCGAAACCGTGGCGGACCAGCACGATCGGGTGCTCGCCCAGATCTGACGCGCACGGGCGTCTGCACCACATCTTCACATCAGTCGCCAGACTCCCGCACCGCAGGTTCTCTACCGTGGTCGTCGTGGGGACACTTCTTGTTGTGGAAGACGAGCCGGCAATCGCCGACCCGGTGGCGGCGCGCTTGTAGGCAGCCGGTCAAGCTGTAGAGATCTGTAACGACGGTGCCGAGAGGGTCGAACGCTGCACAGTGCTCGAGCCAGACCTCGTGGTCCTCGACCTTCTGCTGCCGAACCTGGATGGTCTTGAGCTCTGTCGGCAGATCCAGACCGAGTGGCGCGTGCCCGTCGTCATGCTGACAGCCCGAGACGACGAAACCGACATGCTCATCAGCCTCGCGGCCGGCGCAGACGGCTACATCACCAAGCCCTTCAGACCCCGAGAGCTCATGGCCCGAGTGGACGCCGTGCTGCGCCGAGTGAGCGAAGAGTCGGCCCAGTCAAGGCCCGACTGCCAGCTCGGCGCGATCGAGATCTTCCGCGCAAGTCGACGAGCCCGGCTCGAGCAGCGCGACATCCATCTGACCCCAACCGGGTTCGATCTCCTTGCTCAGCTAGCCGCAGCGGCCCCGGCTGTGCTGAGTTGCGCACAGCTCCTCATCGCAGTGGGGGGCTACCGGGACGGCTCGGGGACGCGCACCGTCAACAGCCACGTGCGAGCAGTACGCCGAAAGCTCAGCGACGGCGCCGTTCGCACAGTCCACGGTGTCGGCTACTCGATCGGAGACATCTGATGGCCCGCAGCCGAACACTCGACGTTATCTCGTCCATCAAGCTCAAGTTGTCTGCGATCATCGTGGGCGCCATCGCGATCGCCACGCTGGTCACACGATCGGCTTTCGCCTCGGCTGGCCCGTCTGGGTCCGACCCGTGATCTCCGGCACCATCGGCGTAGCTGTCGGCACGTTGTTCGGGTGGGGCGTCGTGCAGGTGCTGCCGGCCAACACGTTCGGCGGCTCGCTCACCATCCCGATCCCCCAGATCGCGGAGGTCGTCGTGCTCGCCGCCCTGGCCACCCTGGTGGCTGCGTGGCTCCCCGCCCGCCGCGCCGGAAAGCTCGACGTGCTGGACGCAATCTCGCACTGACACGCTGCGAGTCCGGCTCGCCACAGCCCGGGGCCGGTGTCGTCGTCGCGACATCGGCCCTGCCTAGGCTGGCCCGCAGCCGACCCCCATGGAGCTCGAATGACGCAGGCGATTGTCACCACCGGACCAGCGGCGCGGGCTGTGGGGGCCACGAAGATCTACGGCGAGGGCGACACCGAGGTGCGCGCACTCGATGGCGTCGACGTCGAGTTCGAACGGGCCAAGTTCACGGCGATCATGGGACCGTCCGGCTCCGGCAAGTCCACGCTCATGCATTGCCAAGCAGGCCTCGACACGTTGAGCGGCGGCCAGGTCTTCATCGGCGACACCGATTTGTCGCTTCTCGACGAGCGCGACCTCACCCTGCTGCGCCGCGATCACGTCGGTTTCGTGTTCCAGGCGTTCAACCTCGTGCCGACCCTCTCCGCACTCGAGAACATCACCCTGCCGATGGACCTCGCCGGGGTCACGCCGGACCAGGCGTGGCTCGACGAGGTGATCTCCACCGTCGGCCTCGGCGACCGCACGACCCATCGCCCGAACGAGCTCTCGGGCGGCCAGCAGCAGCGGGTGGCCGTCAGCCGCGCCCTCGCCAGCCGGCCCGAGATCATCTTCGCCGACGAGCCCACAGGCAACCTCGATTCCACCACCGGCAACGAGATCCTCGACTTCATGAAGAAGGCGGTCGACGAACTCGGCCAGACCATCGTCATGGTCACCCACGACCCGGTGTCTGCCGCCTACGCGGACCGCGTCGTGTTTCTCGGCGACGGCAAGATCGTGGATGAGCTGATCGATCCCGACGCCGAGGCTGTGATCGATCACATGAAGCAGATCCGCTGATGATCTGGAAGCTCATCCGCCGCAACGTCGCGGGGAAGCCGTTCCGCTTCTTCCTCACCTGCTCAGCGGTCACCGCAGGCGTGATGTTCACCGTGGGTGTGTTCGTGTTCACCGAAGGCATGCGAGCCGAGTTCGCGGCGCTCGCCGAGAGCATCGAGGGCGACACCGATCTTGCCGTGCGGACCCAAATCGAGTTCGGTGAGGACTCCAGCCGCCCGCCCTTCGACGTCGAGGTCGCCGACCTCGTGGAGTCGATTCCCGGGACGACCTTCGTCCAGTCGTATGTACTCCAGGTCGGCAACATCACGTTCGCGGACGGCAGCGGGACAACACAGAGCTCACCCGGCGCCGGCGCCGTCGGGCTCAACTGGCCCGACAACTCGGCGAACCCTCGTTTGTTCCTCATCGACGGACGGGCTCCGATGGGCCCCGGTGAGTTCGCCATCGACACCGACGCCTTCGCGGACGGCGACTTCGAAATCGGCGGTCGCTACGACCTCACCGTTCCGGCTGGGATCGAGACCGGCTACGAGCTCGTCGGCACCTTCAACTTCGGCTCGCCAACTGTGAACGAGCTCCTCGGCGGCGTCCGCCAAATTGCGTTCGAAACGGCGACAGCGGTCGAACTGCTCAATGTCGGCGCTGGTCTCGATCGCGTGGAGTTCTCTCTATCTCCGGGCGCAAACCGCGCCCAGGTCAAGGCCGACGTCGCAGCAGCCGTCGCCGCGGTCTACGGAACCACCCTCGAAGTCGTCGATGGCGAGTTGATCCTCGCGGAGCAGGAGGAGGAGTTCGACGAGATCATCAGCGTCTTCCGCACCGTCCTTCTCGTATTTGCGATCATCATTCTCGCCGTGTCGGCGTTCGTGATCTACAACGTCTTCACGATCCTCATCGGCCAGCGCATCCGCGAGCTCGGACTGATGCGGGCCATCGGGGCGACCGGCCGCCAGGTCACTCAGGCACTCCTCGGCGAAGCCCTCATGGTCGGTATTGCATCGACTGCCATGGGCATCGTGGCGGGCATCGGATTCGGCTGGGGTCAGGGCTGGCTGCTCAGCCAGCTCGAGTTCGGGCCGGGCAACAACAACCTCGTCATCACCTCCTGGACGCTTGTCTGGGGCGTGGTGCTCGGCATCGGCGTCACAATGGCGAGCGCGACGGTGCCGGCGCTGCGGGCCCGCCACCTGAGTCCGATGGCCGCTCTGCGAGAAGACGCTCGACTCACGCAGGTCGTGCCGGCCCGCAACTACCTGATCGGTGTTCCGTTCGTCGTGATCGGCTGGACACTCCTGATCATCGGCCTCTCGATCGGCGGCGACTCATCGTGGCCGGTATGGGTCGTCGTCCCGCTCTTCGGCTTCACCGCCGCGTTCGCCAACGCATACGGCCTTCGCCGCATCGATGCGAAGCTCGGCCGGTTCGCCATGCTGGGCTTCGGCGGAATCACGATCGTTCTCACCGTGGTTCTCGATCTCGCCGTGGGAGAATTGCTTCTGCTTCTGGCAGTCGCGGCGATCACCTTGTTCCTTGGTGTGAACGCGATCAGTCCCAGCCTTGCGCAACCGGTCAGCAACATCATCGGCCGCTGGCCGCTGGCCATGCTGCTCGGCATCGGTGGCGTCGCGATCGTGGTCATCGGCAGCCTCATGACACTGGGCGCAGCCGCGCTCGTGATCTTCTCGCTCTTCACCCTCATCACCGACTTCGGCGCCGCCGGACTGCTCGCGGTCCCGGGGTCACTGCTGCTGATGGCGGTCGGCGCGGCCGTCCTCCTGCTCGGGGTTCGGGCCGTCGATGCTTCGTTCATCATGGGATGGCGGGCCAGCGAGGTGATCATCGGCCTCGTTACCTTCCTGGTCGGGGCGGCCGGAGTCATCGTGATCCTCGGAGGCCTCACCGCGCCGCTCTCGGGAGACTGGGGCGGGCTCATCGGGGTCCCGATCGGCGCGGTCGTGGCCGCGCTTGCCGTCGTGGCCCGCCGCGCCTGGTTGCCGGCATCGATGAAATCCAACGCTCGCATGGCCCGCGAGAACGCCGGCCGTAGCCCTCGCCGCACTGCGTCCGCCGCCGCTGCGCTCATGATCGGCGTCGCGCTGGTCAGCACGGCCGCGGTCGTCACGGAATCGTTCAAGCTCACCTTCGCCGACGTTCTCGCGGAGCGAGTGATCTCGGACTTCTTCATCTCAAACGAGAACAACTTCAATCCAGAGGCCGGGTTCAGTCGAGACCTCGCCGACGACATCGCGTCGATCAGCGAAGTCGAGTCCACGATCAGTTTCCGGTTCGTTTTCGAGGCGTTCCAACTCTCCACCGACGGCTCGACCCGCGACGCCAGCGCCGTCTCGCTCACGACCTCGTTCGACCACTTCGATCCGGGATTCGTCGAGATCGACCGCGGTCTCGTCGGGCCCGACTCGTTGTGGCTCCACGAGGACGTCGCCGACGATGCCGGTCTCTCTGTGGGAGATGCGCTCGCGATCACCTTCAACGACGGCACCATGGAGCCGGTTCGATTGACCGCGATCTACGAGGATCTCGCCATCTTCGGATCATCCGTCGTCGACGAGACACTCTGGGATCGCCACTTCCCCACCAGCCAGGACCAGTTCCTCAGCATCGTCCTGACCGATGGGGCCGACATCGGCACCGCGAAGGCCGCCATCGAAGACGCTTCGGACGGTTACGCCGTGATCGTCGACACCCGCGACGAGTTCCAGGATCGCCAAGAAGGCCAGATCGACGCCGTGCTCCAGATCTTCACTGTCCTGCTGCTCGCCGCGATCATGGTCGCTCTGCTGGGCATCTCGATCACACTCGCTCTCTCGGTGTTCGAGCGAACCCGTGAACTCGGGCTCGTCCGAGCCGTCGGTATGACCCAACAGCAGATGATGCGGATGGTGCTCTTCGAGGGAGCGATCATCGCCGCGTTCGGCGGGTTTCTCGGGGTCGCGCTCGGCGCCGTGTTCGGGTCTGCCGCCGTCACGGTGATCCCGGACACATTCATCTCGCAGCTCTCGGTCCCGGTCGGTCTTCTCGTGCAGTACATGGCGCTCGCCTCGGTCTTCGGCATCGGCGCAGCGATCATTCCGGCCCGACGCGCGGCCCGGCTCAACGTGCTCGACGCGATCTCGCAGGAGTAGTCACCGGTTCGAGTGGGTCGAACGGCCCATTAACGCCTCAAGCGCAGACGTTTTCCGCCGACAGAACTACTGATGGATGGTTCCGACGACAGGCGTGGAAACCATGACAACTGAGAACGTGACCGTGGTGGTCGCTGGCGACCCCGGTCTCGGGGATCCCTTGCGAGCCCCAGAGTTCACCGGCGTGCACGTCATCGACCACGTCCCCACCGGCAACGAGGCTGTAGCGCGAGTCCTCCAGGACCTTCCCGACGTGCTGTTTCTCGACACCAGACTCGAAGAGCCCGACGCCCGCGCTGTGTGTCGCCGACTTCGAGAGTGGGCACCGGCCACCAAAGTGCTCGCCGCGACCCGACTCGACGATGAGAACGCCTACACCACCGTTGTGGCCGGAGCGTTCGGTGCGGTGTTCCTCGACGACCACGACGAAACCGTCGCGCGCGCAATCCGCGACGTCTCCCGCGGCGAGGCATCGCTGCAGGCACGTATGGCGCTGCGCCTGCTCCACGACATCGACGCATGGACCCAGCGCTCAGCTGACCCGCTCTACCCGCCGCCCACGCTGACGGCCACCGAACGCGAGGTGCTCGGCCGCATCGGTGAGGGCGTCGACAGCGCGGCGTCGCACTCGGTCACTGCGCATCTCGTGAACCTCCACGCCGGATTCGCGGTCGCAAAGCTGCACCGCTATGTCCACGGCGCAGAGCGCATCGCGGCCGCCGAGCAGCAGTAGCTCTCGCCCGGACCCGTACCGTCAGCTCTGGCAGCGCGGGCACCACCAGGTGATGCGCCCCTGGCCGCCCTGCTTGGTGGTTCGAATGCCGACGCCGCACTCGCGACATCCCTGACGCTCGCGCCCGTAGACCGCGAGCCCACCCCTCAGCGTCTCGCGGCGCCAGCGGCCGAGGTTCGCCTGCAGTTGCGCCGCGGCAGTCTCATACAGCGCCCGCCGAGTAGCCGCGTCGATCTCGCCGAGCGTTCGGAACGGATCGATGCCACAGGCGAAGAGCGATTCGCACTGGTAGGCGGCGAGCGAATCGACAACGTCGGCGGGGAAAGGATGCTCCGGGGCGAGCCGGTAGTCGACCGAGATCACAACGGCCTGGCAGGCGTCGGAGAGCATCGTGCAAAGGGTGTGGTCGGTGTCGAGACCGCCGATCACACCGCCGCCCTGGTGGAACCAGACGATCGCGGCGGATCGACCCGACGTTCGGGGCGGGTGGTAGAGGCGGACGGGAATGTCGCGCGCTGGGCCCGGGATCGTGCACCGACACCTCGGCAACAGGGGCGCCCGATGCGATCTCGGCCATTGTGTCGAAACCGTCTCGGATCTTTTGCGGCGTGACGTCCGAGTCTGCGCTGCGGGCGCGGGCTGCTTGGACGAGCGAGGCGTAGGCGTGGATCTGAAGATCGAGGGTGTGGCCGTCGATCGTGGGGGGCTCGCCATGCCGGCGCCGCAACACCGCTTTGGGGAGGCGGCGTTGCCCTCGGGCGAGGGCCTTGCCGATGCGATCTTGGACGCTCATTCGTCGCGTAGGACGGTGATGTCGTGGGGATGGCTCTCGCGAAGGCCGGCACCGGTAATGCGGGTGAGCCTGGTGCGGTGGCGAAGGTCGTCGAGGTCAGCGGCGCCGGCGTAGCCCATGCCCGACCGGAGGCCGCCGACGATCTGGCTGATGAGCTCCGACATCGGACCGGCGTACCGGACACGACCTTCGACACCTTCGGCGACGTGCTTGCCAGGGGCTTGGCCGGTGCCGTAGCGATCTTTCGCCAGGCCCCGCATCGCGCCCGAGGAGCCCATACCCCGGTAGGTCTTCCACATCGCCCCGTCGACGAGCTCGAGTTCGCCCGGTGCCTCGTCGACACCGGCGAGCAGGTTGCCGAGCATGACGGCGTCGGCGCCGGCGACGAACGCCTTGACGATGTCGCCGGAGGTGACGATGCCACCGTCGGCAATGATTTGGACGCCGAGTTCACGGGCGGCTTGGACGCATTCGTGGATGGCGGTCATCTGAGGCATGCCCGCACCGGCGACGATGCGGGTGGTGCAGATGCTGCCGGCTCCCACGCCGACCTTGATGACGTCGGCGCCGGCTTCGACGAGGGTCTCGACGCCTTCTCGCGTGACGACGTTGCCGCCGACGACCGGGAGATCGGGCCAACCCTTCTTGATGGTTCGGACCGCATCGACGACCCCCTGGGTGTGGCCGTGGGCGGTGTCGATCACGATCATGTCGACGCCGGCGGCCTCGAGGGCTTCGGTGCGCTCGGCGACATCGGTGACACCGACTGCCGCAGCGACCTGGAGCCGCCCGTTCGTATCGAGGGTTGCGTTGGGGTGCTCGATGCGCTTGTCGATGTCTTTGACCGTGATGAGGCCCTGGAGCACGCCGGCGTCGTCGACCAACGGCAGCTTCTCGATACGATGCTCGTGCAGCACCTCGACGGCTTCCTCGAGGCTGGTACCGACGGGTGCGGTGACCAGACCGTCGGCGGTCATGAAGTCGGTGACGGGCTGGGAGTACTGATCCGGGGTGCAGAACCGCACATCGCGGTTGGTGAGGATGCCGACAAGACGACCGTCGGGATCACAGATCGGCACACCGCTGATCTTGTGCCGGGCCATCAGCGCCTCGGCATCGTCGAGTGTGGACGTGGGCGGGAGGCTGATCGGCGCCGAGATCATGCCGGCCTGGGCCCGCTTGACCCGGTCGACCTCCTCGGCCTGCTGCTCGATGGTGAGGTTGCGGTGCAGCACCCCGATCCCACCGGCTCGAGCAATGGCGATCGCCAACGGCGATTCGGTGACAGTGTCCATCGCCGCCGACATCAACGGCACGGCCAACTCGATCCCTGCCAAGGACGTGGAGGTGTCGACTTCGGTGGGCAGGACTTCGCTCCAACCGGGGACGACCAGCACGTCGTCGAAGGTGAGCGCCTCGGAACCGGAAAGCACCTCGTCGTTCATCGTCTCACGATAGAGGCGTACATCCGCAGGCGCCGACCAATCTGCTCAGATAGCCATCCGTTCTGAACGCGAACGGCAGCATGCAGTATCCTCGTCAGGATGGACAACGCGATTGAGGTGCCGTTCAATCGGCCATGCCTTGCCGGGCAAGAGATGAACTACATCGCCCAGGCAGTTGCCAATGGGCATAGCTCAGCGAAAGGCCCCTTCACCGAGAGGGCTGAGCACCTCCTAACCGAGAGACTCAATGCTGAAGGAGTTCTACTCACTACCTCTTGCACCGACGCCCTTGAGATGGCCGCGATGATGGTTGAGATCGGTCCAGGGGACGTCGTCATCGTTCCATCATTTACGTTCTCCTCGACCGCAACTGCCTTCGCCCGACAAGGCGCCAAGCTCCGGTTCTGCGACATTCGGAAGCCCGACCTCGGGCTCGATCCCGACGACGTTGAGGCGTCAATGGACGATCGAGTCAAGGCAATCGTTACCGTGCACTACGCCGGTGTGGCCAGCGACGTCACGCGCCTCCAAGCAATCGCTCAACGCTTCGGAGTTCCGCTTATCGAGGACAATGCGCATGGGCTCTTTGCTGATCACGACGGCAAGCAACTTGGCAGCTTTGGCCGCTTCTCGACTCTGAGCTTCCACGAAACGAAGAACTTCATCTGTGGCGAAGGCGGGGCATTGGTGGTCAATAACGAAGGTGATCTCGAAGCAGCGCACATTCTGCTCGACAAGGGCACGAATCGACGTCAATTCCTCGATGGCCTCGCTGACAAATACACCTGGCATGGACATGGTTCGTCCTTCGGCCTGTCTGATCTGCTCGCTGCGTTTCTCCTTGCCCAACTCGAACGGGCCGACGAGATCCAGTCGAAACGTCGAAAAATACACGGAAAGTACACCGAGCTCTTGATGCCTCACACAGAGCGGCTGGCGCTCACGCTGCCCTACCATCATCAAGGAGACAAGCCAGCGGACCACATGTTCTACGTGCTCCTGCCGTCGGCAGCGATTCGCGGAGAAGTCATCAAACTGATGCGATCCGCAGGCGTTCAGCCGACCTTCCATTACGTGCCGCTTCACTCCGCACCAGGAGCAAGCGAACTCGCCGACAGCGACCGACACCTTCCAGTTACCGACGACATCAGTGGACGGCTACTCCGAATGCCATTTTTCAATGAGCTCACTGAGCATGAGCAGGAGAGGGTCGCACTCGCCCTCGTGGAAGCGGTTGAGGCAAGCATCCTTTCCACAGCCACCTGAACCCGGCCTTACGCCCAATACGCCCGTGAAAAAAGGACTTTTCGACGAAGGGCTCCGCTTCATGCGTTATGGCGCGGTCGGAGCGACATCAACAGCTCTGCTCTACGTCGTCTTTCTTGCTCTGGTCGAAGCATCCATCGACCCAGTCGTCGCTGCGGGCGCCTGCTACCCGCCAGGCGTCGCCCTCAGCTATCTGGGTAACCGTCGGTTCACATTTGCGAGCCAACAGACCCACCGATCAGACCTGCCACGCTTTCTAATTGCCTACGGCGCTGGATTCATAAGCACGCTTGGCGTGTTGGCGACAGCGCTAACCTGGATGGCGCCTGCACTGGCCCAGCTTGTCAATATCGCCGTAACGCCAATCGTGATTTACAGCACCATGAGACTTGTCGGCTTCGGTAGACCACCCTCCACGGCAGAACCGACCTGCCATGGGCTAGACGACTGAAAACATCCGAAGTGGTGGATAGAGTCGGCACCGATGTCTGAGCAGCCGCCCGAAGTACTCACTGGCGCACGCCGTATCTTCTCGGTGCCAAGCATCTATCGATTCGCCCAGCGAGCGATCGGAGCTGAGCAGCTTCGCAGTCGCCTAGTAACCGATCTCTTCCAAATTAGCGCAGGCGACCGCATCCTGGATCTTGGTTGCGGACCTGCCGACATCTTGCCGTACCTTCCGGAGGTCGAGTACATCGGGTTCGACCACAGCGCCAGCTACATCGCTGCCGCCAAGAGCCGCTTCGGCGATCGAGGAACGTTCGTTCAGGCTGGAACGACTGACTTCGATATTGATGCCGTCGCACCCTGCGACGTCGCAATGATGATCGGAGTGCTTCATCACCTTGACGACCGACAAGCAGTCGATGCGCTGCAAACCGCCGCAGCAGCTCTTGGCCCTGCTGGCCGATTCGTATCTATCGACCCAACCTTCACCGACGGGCAACACCCGGTTAGCCGCTTCTTGGCATCGCGAGACCGCGGCCAACACGTGCGGACACCAGAGGAGACAGTTGCGCTGGTCGAAAAGGCGTTTGGAAGGGTCGCCGATTTCACATCACACGATCTCCTTCGGGTGCCTTACTCTCACGTGCGGATTGAAGCCAGGAACAACTAGATCACAGTGATCAGGCCAGGCGATGAAATCGGCGATTGCAGCCCGGGGACAGCTTCGCCGCCACGGCGGCTTGCGTGGGTCGCCGAGGGAATCCGATGGTGTTGCGTTGCATTCGTCCGCAAATCAAAATGGGCCTACCGCGGCATCCGGTGGCGCATTACTTCCGTCAACCGAAAGATCTACTGGAGATACCGGAGGGCAGCACGATTTGTTGTTGGCTTGCTTCGCCGCCGGGTCTGGACTGCGCGTCGTGTGTATCGTCGGGTCGGTCTGTCGACTCGTCGGCTTGGCGCAGCGATTAGTTGGATCCGGAATCCGAGCAGCCTCCTCGAGCATCAACGACTTGCCAAAGAGGTCGATTACCCGCTCCGCCTTATGGCGGGAGCCAATATTCCAGCGGACGACTTTGACCGAATTGAACGCCGCCTTAGACGTCGAGTAGCTCGCCTTGCCCAGCGCCCGCTGGCTCCGATCAACACCACGTCCCGCTTGGTAGCAGAAATCCCAGTCGGGACTCGATGGAATCGCCGCGACCGAGCCCGAGTTTCAGCATCGCGTCTCGTGCGCGTCTGCGGCCCATTGCCGGCACGCCGAGATCACGAACTCCTTGTCGCAATTCCTGCGCTCTTATCAGGGCGGCCAGTGGTCGATACCGAGCTAGTAGGTCTCCCGTATCTGGATCTCGACGAGGCACGTATTCTCGATGAAAACTCCCGGATGCGCATTGCGCATCATCAGCTTCGCGAACTCGTGACGTCATCAATTTTGCGAGAACAACCGCGCATTGGCGTGATCCTCTCATCAAACCGCCCGTCACTTCTCCCAGCCGCGATTGCGCAACTGCGCGCTCAGCGCCACGTCGAAGTTGAGCTCCGGATCGGAATTCACAGCAAAGATAGAGTTCCCGACTTAGGCGGGCTGTCGGGAGGCGCCATTTCCGACGCGTCGATGGTTCACTTTGAGCCTTCCGACGTATTCGGAGACGTTCTCCAAGAACTCACGGATGCGGGAACCAGCGAGTTCGTCACAAAATGGGATGACGATGACCGCTATGGCCCCTTCCATCTCTTCGACCTCTGGCTCCTTGCGAAGCTCTCGCGCCGTTATCTGGTGGGGCGAGCCGCCGAGTATGTTCACCTCGAAGACCAAGACATCGTTCTTCGTCGTCGTGGGGGGCCAATTCACACTGACTCGCGATTTCTAGCCGGCGGAGCGCTGCTTATCTCGCGGCGAGTACTCGCTGCTGTGGGTGGGTGGAGTTCAATTTCTCGACAGGTCGACCAAGATCTCATTCAGCGCTTCGAGCACAGCGGCTTCCCTGGCTTTCGCGCTTCCAGCCAGGGTTTCGCTCTGACCCGATCCGTTCGAGGGCACACCTGGGAAGTCGATGACTCTTATTTTGTATCTGGAGCCGACGGAGCATGGGGAAGCGCTGGATTGCAGCATTGTGGGGTGGAGCCTCCGCCAGGTGAAGTCAACCGTGATCCGCACGGCTCAGGCAGGACCACCATCACCCTCTGTGTACCCAACAAAGGTAATCAGGCTTCTAACGACCGCATGGAGCAGTACTGGAGCGACAGGAAAGCAGTCGACGAGATCTTGATCAGCGATGACCGGAGCGAACCAGCTCTGACGCTCCGGCAGATTTCTGACCGGATTGAAGTAACTCGTGTTCCCGACAGGCCAGGCTTCGGAGCCGGTCGCGCTCGAGATCACGCCGCTCGCAAGGCCTCATCCGATGTCCTTGCGTTCGCCGACGCTGACGTTCACGTTTCCGAAATCGCAATGAAGGAGATCGCTGAGTTGCATCGGCCTGAGGCCGCGGCTGTCCATTCGACCATCTGCTTCAGTTCGATCGATTCCGATCAAGGTCTTAAGATTCTCACGACGGCGGGTGCAGAGAAATTTGAACGGACTATCGAAGCGGCAAGTATTGAAGGGCAGGGGTGGCGCGAGCCCCATTGGTCACACTCCGCCGATCTCGCTCATCCACGTTCATCGTCGTATCGGGCTTGTGTCGGTGGCTTCGTAAGCGTTGACCGTTCCGTATACGACCAGGCGGGTGGATTTCGCGATGTTCCCGTTCGCGGGGTCGAAGACGTCGAGTTTGGGTATCGACTCCAAATAACCGGGTGCAAGCAACTTCTGTACCGGGGTGACGGGATCGTCCACCTTGGGGAGCGGACGTTCGCAGGCGCTCTCAGCCAGGAAGAGGACAAGGCCCGAGAGCAGGCACTCGCGACCTGGGTGCCGATTTGGAGCCGAACGCTCGCCGAGAGATCACAGACTGCTGCAAGTGTCGGACCAGCAGAAGGACCGCCAGTACCGCTAATTGCGCTGCCTGAAAATACCAGTGAAAGGTCAGCCGAAGAGGCAAACGCCCTTCATGGTGTAGGCACTGCGATAACTAGTGACATCCCCTGGGATGCTTACGAGGCACCCTTCTGCGTTGCTGACCGACCCGTGTCGGCCTCGACGATCGCCTCACTTGACGCCGTCATGCAGGCATTTCGGAACGGTGCCTGCGGCGAAATCATCGTGCTTGATGAGTTGGGGCAGCCGGATGCTCGGATTACGGCACTATGGGCAATCAACCGTCACCGCGTCACCACGGGCGCAGAACCCATCCTTACAGGCGAAATGCTTCGCGCCGAGTGGAACAACCTCGACACGAGCAGAACGTGGGTTCGCAACCAAGTCGGCTTCGCTTTCGTAGGGAAGTGAACGACACTTGGGCGCAAATAGTTTCCGTCAACCTGCGCTCAAACTCGTGTACGCATCGAGCACTTCAGAAGCTGGGCCGTCTAGGCGAACACAGCCTTCATCGATCCACACTGCGCGCGAGCAGGCCCTGCGGATCTCATCTAGATTGTGAGAAACCATCACAACAGTGCGAGCCTGATCCTGCATTGAAGCAATCCGGCCAATGCTTCGGTCCCGAAAGGCTCGATCACCAACGGCAAGTGCTTCATCAAGTAGGAGAACCTCTGGGGACCGCATCGTCGCGATCGAGAACGCGACCCGAGCACGCATACCGGACGAATACGTCTCCATCGGACGCCAGATCGCATCGCCAACACCAGAGAAGCTGACAACCTCCGGCAGCCGCTCGTCGACCTCCGTTCGAGATAGCCCCATCGCCAGCCCTCCCAGGATGACGTTGTGATACCCCGAAAGACGCGGTTTGAGTGCCGCTTGTACTCCAAGGAGTCTGGCTTCTCCGCGAACGAGAACTCGGCCCGCCGTTCTCGCCTGAAGCCCGGCAATGCACCGCAGAAGCGATGACTTACCGGAACCGTTTGCGCCTACGACGCCAACAACCTCGCCCGTATCGAAGCGAAGGTTGATATCGCGCAAAGCGTGTACCTCCAACAAATGGCGACGCCTCAGGCCACGTCCAGCAAGAGGCGAAGCCAGATGGTTGCCCTCTGCACGAACGTGATACTTCACATGAAGCCCATCGACTACTACGGAAGCGTCGGTTTCAGTCTCTGCCATAGAGCTCCTCACCTTTCCGGAACCATAGAAGAGCGACGAGTGGCAGCGCCCCAAGCCACAACGTAACCGAAACGAGCCAAGCTGCTTTAAGCTCCCCGCCCATTATCGACCAACGAGCGATTTCAATGAAACAGTACGCTGGGTTGATTTCAAAGAGCCGCAGTTGACTCTCGGATGCGAACGACTCAACCGCGAACAGCACACCCGATACGTAGAGGCCCAAACGAAATATGAAGGGCAAGATCTGATTGAAGTCGCTGAAGTGAGTTGAGGTCCGGGCAGCGATCAAGGCCGAACCAACATTTAGAAAGAACTGAAACACAAAGACGAGCGGCAGCAAAAGCCATGTCCATCGCAGGGGGGCCCCAGTCAGGACAGCGGTCGCGTACACCACCAACACACTCGGCACAGTCGCCAGCGATTCTGTGATGACTGCAGTGATAGGAACAATCGCTCGAGGGAAGTGCAGCGAGCGGATTAGGCCCTTGTTGTTCTGTATCGAGTTCGCGCCCGCGATAGCTGCCCGCTGAAAGTCAAGGTACACAAAGACTCCAATGGCCAGAAACAGCACATAGTTTTCAACTCCGCGCGCAACACCATCAACCAAAAGCCCGAAAATCACCCAGTAGACCAACACTTGGAGAATCGGGTTAAGCAGGTGCCAGACGTTTCCGAGTCTCGAAGTGATCTGCCTGCTCCGCAACTCGCTAACCGCGACGTACCATGCGTATGAGCGTCGTCCCCAGAGCCCGGCAAAATACCTGCCTAGCTGCTGCGTGTCATGAGCATCGCGCAGAACAGGAGGCACGTCGGCAGAACTGGGCACCCCTAAAGGTTACTGTCGTTTGGTGGGTTGGCGCCCGACGCGAAACCACAATCAGCGACTCGGCGCGAATTCCTCTGCCCTATCCGCGGAATCATGCACACGCTCCGGTTAGTCTCACGTTATTCGTTCGTGAGTTGCAGGCGCCGGGGAGTTCGTAGCCATGAGAAGTAACTTTCGCGCGTGCCTCGGGAACCTGCGGCTAGAGACCATCGCTGCCGTTAGTTATTGCTTTTGGGCAATGGCTGTGATCGTCAGTGGCCCTCGGACCTTCCGCACGAACGACGATGTCGCCATGCAGGCGATCGCTTCAGGTGACTTCACGGGGACTCCCGACGCACGTTGGGTCTTCAGCGGCCCATTAACTGCATGGCCCATCACTAATCTTTATAAAGTGGCGGACTTTCCGTGGTATGGCCTGGCGCAATATACCATGCAAATCCTCGCCGGCGCTGCCATCACAACCGTCATCGTGCGGCGCCGGAAGGTTTCCGGATCTCTCGTCACTTGGATCTCGATCGCTATTCTCGTCGTACTCCAGCATCGCATGCTCGTGCTGCTGAGCTTTACCGGAACCGCCTTCATCACTGGCATCGCAGCGGTCGCCGTCTGGCTGGACTGCTGTAGAGAAACTGACCGTCGGCGACAACTCGCCGGTGCCGCGGTTGCTTTTGCGTTCTTTATCTGCGCTGCATCCACTCGCTCAGACGTCTTGCCAGCCTTGGGAATAATTTCGCTGCCCGCCTTGATTTTATCGTGGCGACACGGCATGCGCTGGCTAACGCTGCTGGGCCTCACGCCAATCGTGACCATCTTCCTGAATAATTTGTTGGTCCGCTCGTTCACTGCACCTCCCTATCAGGACTACTTGGAATACAACGCTCTGCGGGGCAGCCTTCACGGTACAGCGCGAGTTTCGTCGGAGACGCTTACTTCTAATATCCTCTCAGAAGTCGGCTGGAGTACAGTCGACCGTGCTCTTTTCGCACTCTTCATCTTCGATGATTGGGAGTTGTTCGGCTACGACAAGCTCCTCAAGGTAGCGGACGCAACCTCGACCTCGCGAGCTCCATTCACATTCGACCTGTTCGCCAACCGGGTACTCTTTATTTACCCGGGCGTGTTCGTCGGTATTTGCATAATTGCTGCGGTATGTTTGGCACATCGGCGTTGGCACCTGGCGGCAACGCAGCTCGCCACGGTTGGCTTTGCATCGATCGCTATGACCTACATCTTGCTCACGGCCCGCCTACCTGAGCGGGTAACGCTTCCGATGTGGCTTGGAGTCGTTGTGATCACGGCTGTCACTGCGGGATTCGGAGGTAGCAGCTCTGGTGATGAGTTTCCTGATCGTATCCAACCGCTGTCTGAGTTTCGAAATCTCCTAATCGGATTGGCAGCTCTACTGGCGATCGCAGTTGTTGATATATTGAGCCCCATACAGGGAGAGATCGCCCTTCCACTCTGGTTATACATATCAGTTACTGCCGGTGCTGTTATTTTGGGCTCGGAGCACGACCGACTCCCGTGGTCGCCACAGATCTCCTTCCAAGCCGTAATCGTAGGCTTTGTAATGATCCAACTGTTAGTCCGAGGGCCTATAGGTTTGGGACCCACTCGTGCTTGGGCTGAAACCACCTCTGAGTGGTACGACGACCAGGTTGCGTTCCTCGAGTCCCGTCCTCCGGGCACCACCGTCGTTGCAGGCGGCGCAAGCCTTCGCTCCGAGGGCATGGATCCTCTCGGGCCCGGAACGTTTTTTGATGGAACCGACTACATCTCCATGGGATGGTGGGTTTTCTCACCGATGTACGAATCCCGAAAGACACTTCTTACATCGCCCGCGAACATGGACTCAATCGGCCCGAACGAATCGGTCCTGTGGTTTGGGTCTTCGCGAGATGCGGCGTATCTCGGGAGCTATGCCATCCGGGGGCTACCTCCCGCTGAACCGCCACTCGGACTGGTGTCGATTGGCTGCGCGCCGTTACAACCCGGAACGTGTCTGTGGCGATTGGGAGAGCTCGAGACAGAAGAAAGTGGCTCATGAGAGACGGCGGCCATAGTCGACATGTTTGAAAGCGCTCTTAGGCCGACGGCGACGCTAGGGTCCGTGCTATGAGCGGCCCTGGCGAGACTTCGGACCTAGGACCAGCTGCCCGAACATCTTCCGTGTCGGTCGTCGTCCCGGTATACCGAGGTTCGGCAACCCTCCGCGAGTTGCACTGCAGAACACTTGAGCAGCTCGGCGCCGATAACGATGACTGGGAGCTGATTTTCGTCGACGACTGCAGCCCGGACGGGTCATGGGAGGTAATTGAACAACTCCACAGGGAGGACCCTGGTCACGTCGTAGCCCTGCAGATGTCTCGCAACTTCGGGCAGCACGCAGCGCTCTTAGCCGGCGTGCGAATCTCCACAAAAGACATCGTGGTCACGATGGACGACGATCTCCAACACCGTCCATCAACGATTTCGACACTCATTGGCGCCCTCGGCCAAGGAAACGATCTGGTGTACGGGGTGCCGGAGAAAGGTGAGCACGCCAA
>JAQWMR010000011.1 GCA_029246685.1 Acidimicrobiales bacterium
CCCCCCCCCCCCCCCCCGCGCGCGGGGCCCCCCGAGCGCCTCGTTGTTAGTCGTCGCTGACTTCCGTCGGCGCGGCCTACCCTGTTGCTGCCCCCGTAGCTCAACTGGATAGAGCGGCGAGCTTCTACCTCGCAGGTTGCAGGTTCGAGTCCTGTCGGGGGTACTTCGGTCGCTGGACCGACAACGATGCACTGGTCAGCGTGGGTTGGCATAGGATCGGAGCGGAGATCACGCTACGGAGGACTATGCCCACGTCGACTGATGAGACCGAGGATGAGGCCTACCTGCGTCCGGTCGAACGGACCATGCTGAAGCTCTCACGGGACGGCAACAGCGAGGCCGACATCGCGTGGTGTCTCCGTCGTAGCCCTGGGCACGTGCGAAGGACGTTGGTGCTGGCCCGGCTGCCTCGCGAGCCGCGGCCGCCGCGGAGCAGCGAACCATGGGATCTCCGACCGGTCGAGCGGCGAGTGCTGCGTGCTCGCGAGAACGGAGTCCCAGAGGCGGAGTACGCTGCGAGGCTGCGTCGGTCCCCGGCGTTCGTCCGGCGGGTGGGTGCCTTCGTCGACTATAAGCTCGCCCAGGTTTCGAGAGGTGATCAGCAATGAAGGTTTGGATAGATCAGGATCTGTGCACGGGCGACGGCCTGTGCGAGGAGATCGCCCCCGATGTGTTCTTCGGTCTGGACGACGGCCTCTTCTACGTGAAGGAATCCGCCGGCAAGTTCGGCGAGGAGAAGCTGTTCGACGGTGAGGCGAACCCGGCCGGGGCCGAGGGCACCGCCCGCATACCCGACGGGCTGGACGAAGCGGTTATCGAAGCGGCCGAGGAGTGCCCCGGCGAATGCATCTTCATCGAGGTGTAGCTGCGACTCACCCGCGCTGATCGGCGTCGGACCATCGACGCAACTTCTCGAACGGGCAGATCCCGGTTGAGTGACTGTCGTTCCACGTGATGTTGACGCCCCGTGGAACCGGGCGTCTGAGATCGACAGCGTCGTCGCTCCATCCGCGAGAGGCCACGGGGTCTTCCCCCGGTCCCGAAGATCTCGACAGGTGGCGCAGGGGCAGGCCAGACGAAGTTCGCCCACGGTGAAGGTCGCGACGTGGCCGTCGGCGAAGCGGGCGGTGATCCCAACCTCGCGCTCGATGTCCAGGTCGACGAGTTCGTAGCGTTCTTCCACACCCCCAGCCTGCCTGATTCCCTGCACGACGCGTTCCGGGTGCTCGGTATGACCTACCATTCGCCGCGATGAACCCCATCGAAGTCGCAACGGCGTATCTCGATGCGCTTGTCCGGCGAGACCCGTCGGGTGTGCCGTTGACCGCCGATGTGCGCCGAGTGGTGAACGGGCAGGCGAGCGCGGCCGGCGACGATGCCCTCCGCGAGTCCATTCGTCACGAACCGCCGTTCACCATCGCTCCCGACCGACGGTGGATCGTCGGAAGCGACGAGCTGGTCGCCTTCTACGACCTGTCGGCCGAGGTCGGCGACGGCGCGCCGATTCCTGTGACGGTTGGTGAGCGATTCGAGTTTCGCGATGGCCTCATCAGCGAGATCGAGGCCGTCCACATCACGACGCCAGGGCCTCCGCTGGGATGGCTCGACGGGGTCGCCGAAGGCGCGGCAGATGAGGGCGTTGTCCCCGCGGTTCGCGCGTACCTCGATGCGTTGGTTAGCCATGAGGCCGGCGCGGTCCTGCTCGCCGACGACGTCCGACGCGTCGAGAACGGCAACCTCACCGGTGAGGGCAGCGACGACCTTCGGACGTCGCTGGAGTCCGAGATCATGCAGATGGTCCAGGGCATATCGGACGAGCGATGGGTGATTGCGGGGGACAGTGCTGCGGTCTTCTACAACCTCTCCGCCGGCTCGCCGGGCGACGTCATGCCGGTGTTGATCGCCGAGCGCTTCCGGACAAACGGAGGCGTGCTCACGGAGATCGAGGCGATCTTCGCGACGCCTAGCAGCTAGGAGCTCTCGGGCGGTACGGACTGCACAAGCTCCAGGATCGTGCCGTCGGGGTCTCGAAAGCAGACGAACGTCGTCTCCTTTTGGTCGCCGAGAGTGAGCGAGACGGGTTCGGACAAGAACTCGACGCCGGCTGCCTGCAGGCGAGCCATGTCTCCCTCGAGGTCATCGGTCGACAACGCGATCCGGGCGATACCGAGGTGGTAGAGGTGCGGGTATGGCGGGGCCGGATCGGTCGGCTCCTGCCACTCGAGAAGATCGAGCACGAACGGTGCGCCGCGCCCGCGAAGAATGAGCAGTTCCCCGTTGACGCGGTAGGGCGGCATGCCGACCGCGGCCGCAACCTCCGGCGTGTTGGTCGGGGGAACGTCCAGCATGTGCTCGAAGCCCAGCAGTTCGTAGAACGTCTTCGACCGCTCGAAGTTGCTGCAGTTGACGTTGACGTGAACGAGCCCGGTGATGGTCATCGCGGCACCTGGTCGACTGTGTCGGCGTTGTCCACCACGAACTCGGCGCCGTTCACGTGCTTGGACTCCTCCGAGCTCAAGAAGAGCACCATGTTCGCCACATCGATCGGCTCGCCGATGCCGAGGGCGATTCGGGTCGCTTCAGGGTCGGGCTGCGCCATGATGTCGAGTCCGTGCAGGGTCTGGAGTCCGGTGTGGACCATCGGCGTGGAGATGCTTCCCGGGTGCACCGAGTTGCATCGGACACCATTGCGCTCGACCCGACAATGTGACGCGATCGACTTCGTCATCGAACGGATGGCGCCCTTCGCGGCTGAGTACGCCAGGTAGGGGGCGACTCCCACGAGAGCGACCGTTGACGACATGTTGATGATCGACCCTCCGCCGCCTGCGGCCATCGCTGGAATAGCGGCTCGGCAACCGAAGAACGTGCCGTCCATGTGGACGCGCATGACGTCTCGCCAAACGTCCGTTGTCGTGGCCTCGATCGTGGCAATCGGCGCGATCCCCGCGTTGTTCACCAGGATGTCGAGCTGCCCGAGGTCGGCCATCGTCGAATCGATGAGCGCGTCCCACGACGTTTCGTCGCCCACGTCCTGCGTCACGAATGTGGCCCCACAAGCCTCGGCGACGTCGACGCCCGCATCGGTGTTCACGTCGGTGAGCACCAGTCGGGCGCCTTCCTCAGCGAGGCGCAGCGCGTCGGCCTTGCCGAGCCCCGAGGCCGCGCCAGTGATGATCGTGACCTTGCCCTCCACCCGGCCGGTCAAGGCTCAGGCGTTCTTGGGAAGTTCGCTGAAGGGGGTCGTCTTGAGGTCGCCGGGCTCCTTGGGGAGGCCGAGGACGCGCTCGCCGATGATGTTCTTCTGGATCTCGTCCGTTCCGCCGTAGATGGATGGGGCCTGGGCGTAGAGCGCTTGGCCGGTCACGAACGGCAGCAGCGGCTGGTCGGTGGCCTCGTTGAGCGCCGCGGTCTGTTCCGGTGTGTAGCCGTGGAGTGTGCCCATCGGGCCGATGAGACGAAGGCCGAGGTCGCGGGTGAGTCGCATCATGTCGCTCATGGCGAGCTTCGAGATGTTGCCCATGCCCGGAATGTCGCCGCCGCCGGCCTTCACGGCCTTGAGCCGGTCGGTGTTCATCTGGCCGAGGCGAGTCATGATGTGGAGCCGGACGAGATCCTGACGGACGAGTGGGTCGGTGTTCTGACCGAGCGCCTTCGCCAGGTCCTCCATCATCGAGCCGCTGGCACGACGACGGGCTCCGGCACCCGCGGTCTTTGCCGCGTGCGGGTCCGGCGCGTAGTCGCCGGCGCGCTTGTCGAGCATCCCGCCGATGGTTCCGGGCGTGAGACCGCTGCCGCCGCCTCCTCCACCGGAGCCGAGGCCGGCGCGCTCGTGCATGAGCGTCGTGTTGGTGGCGGCCCAGCCGTTGTTCGTGTCGCCGATCACTGCAGAATCGGGAACCCGCGCGTCGGTGAGGAACACCTCGTTGAACATCGCATGGCCCGTCATCTCGAGGAGGGGCCGAAGCTCCACGCCTTCCTGGTGCATGTCGCAGGCGAACCACGTGATGCCCTGGTGCTTCGGGGCGTCGGGGTTCGTTCGGGCGATGAGCATGCCCATGTCGGCCGTCTGACCGAGCGACGTCCACACCTTCTGACCGTTGACGATCCACTCCTCGCCGTCGCGCTCGGCCTTCGTGGTGAGGCCGGCGAGGTCAGAGCCGGCTCCCGGCTCGGAGAAGAGCTGGCACCAGGCCTGCTGGCCGGTAACGATGTCGCGGACGTACGTGTCGATCTGCTCCTGGGTGCCGTGCGTGGCGATCGTGGGCGCGGCGAGTAGCAGGCCGAGCCCGCCCATTGCGCCGACCGCACCGTGCTCGGCGATCGCCTTCGAGATCTTGTTGGCGTCGCTGCGACTCATGCCCTTGCCGTAGGCATTCTCGGGCAGGGTCGGCGAGCACCAGCCGGATAGCCCGAGTCGTTCCCACCATTCGGCAAGGGTGAGGTCGGGATCCCAGTTGTCGTCCAGCCACGTTCGGAGCTCGGCGAGAACGGAATCGGTTGTGGTGTCTTCGGTGACGGCCATGGGCCGAACGCTAACGGCGCAGTAACGCCAGGGCAGCATTCGTGAACGCGTCCGCGACGGCCTCGGTCCGCTCTGCCGTGCACGACACGGTCGGCAGATCCTGTGGCGCGTGGAACCACGGGTTCTGGCCGAGATACGAGAGCACGACGGGTACATCGAGCCATTCCGCGGCCTCGCCGAACCACTTGGACCGGTCCCGACCCGGCTCGTCGAGGGCGCCGCCGATTGCTGCGAACGCCGCGGCGATCACGCCGTCATCCGGGCTGTCACTCGCCAGTCGAGCCGACATGTAGCTGTGGTTCGGGGCTTCGCGGTCGGAAGTGGCTTCCCAGTCGCAGCCGACGTTGGCGCCGACGTGGATCAGCGCCCGCGTGCGCGACGCATACGTGGAGTGGAACTCGACGCCGCCGAACGCGCCGAGCTCGTGGCCGGTGGCTCCGAGGAAGAGCACCGGGGTCTGGGCTGCGAGCTGTTCGGCCAGCTGGAGCGCGACGGCGACCCCCGTTCCCCGCTCACCGGCGCATTGGAACCACCCCGAGATCGGTGTCGTCACGATCGTGAGTTCGTCGCTGCTGCCGACGTCGCCGAACCGGGCGATCACGTTCGGGCACGTGGCCGGTTCGAGGCGAGCGTCGATCGACGCGACCAGCGACGCCCCGCCGGCGAGTGCCGCTCCGTGGTGGCCGGCCACCTGGAGAACGTGCTGGCCGGACCCGAGCGAGGGCGTCCGGTTGGAGACGGACAGGAAACCGGACAGGTTTCGAGTCGCGGCGACGGCCAGGGTGCCAGGCTCGGCCTCGTCGAGTGCCCCGGTCGTTCCCATCGGCCCTGCGCCCGGCGGATCGAACGCCGCCCACCGGGCGGGATCGTCGGACGATGCTGCTCCGACCGCTTCGTAGAAGAGTGGCAGCGCCTCCACCTCGTTGCCGTCGATGCTGACCGACCACTCCGCCACGTACCGCTCGAACGAGACCGGCTGCATCTCCACCGCGCCTCCCCGCTCGGCGAGCCGGTCCGCCAGCCACTCGGCGGTCGCGGCCTGTGTCGGCGTGCCGGTGCGGTGGATGCCGAGTGCGGCGTACTCCTCGACGCGAGAGAACAGGCCGGCCATCAGAGCGTGGTGGCGTCCGCCCAGAACGCATGCGTGCCGGAGGACATCCGTTCGGGCAGCGAGATCGTGGCGACCGGCCCGGCCGCAGGATTGGCGGCGTCGAGAATCACGCATTGCGAGCGGTCGTTCGGAAGGTCGATCGTGAACGTCACGAGGTAGCCGTCGTTCTCCGCTGCCGAGCCATCGCGGGGCGCCATCACCGTCTCGCTGGCGTACACGCCCTCCGGGAGGCGGTATGTGGTTATCTCGCCGCTCTGGACATCGTGTTTCGCGATGCCGTGGAAGCCGAACCATCCGTCGGCGGGCAGCGCGTCGTAGCTGTAGCGGTAGGGACGACCCCCGTACTTCCCGTTGATCATGCCGAACTCGAGGATCTCGTCGTGGAGTGGGCCCTCGATGGTCTGACCGGTCTCCAGGTTGAACCGCCAGCGGTAGGGGATCGACCGCATCGAGTGCAGATCGAGGTGGCGGTAGAGGTTCTCTTCTAACGTCGCCTCCGGTCGTGGCTTCGGTGACGGGTTCTGCTGGAAGAACCCGTCGAGCACGATCTCGGTCGCGCCGGTGGCCGTGGTCTCCTCGTATGCGTTGATCCAGTGCAGGACGTAGGTCGGATCGGCCTCGAACCAACGGACGTCGCCGCCGCCCCGGGGGATGACCCCGAACCGGGTCGCCATGTCGCGGTGGAAGCGCGGCGCGTAGAGCCCGGCTGCCATCGCCTCTTCATCCCAGAACATCGGGCAGTCGTTGACGATCGCGTAGTTCTCCGTGAACGCCATGTCGTGTGGGAGTCGGGACCCGGGCAACTCGACGTCCTGATACGTGGTGAGCTCGCCGGTGGGCGACACCTCGCCGTAGTGCATGTAGGGCCACTCGGTGCCGTAGTTGAAGAAGAGCAGTTCACCCGTGTTCTCGTCGACCTTCGGATGGGCGGACACGCCGTCGGCCGGGAGCGCCCCGCCCCAGTCCTCCTTGCCCGCGGTGGCGAGGGTTCGCGGGTCCAAGCGGTAGAGGTCGCCGCACATGTAGAAGCTCGCGAGCGCTCGGCCCTGGTGGACGACGACGTCGGTGCTCGCCGCGTCCTTCATCTGCGGGCGCGCGCCGATCTGGTGGGGCGCCTTGGCGCTCGCCGGGAGCTCAGCCACACCTGCCCAGAGAGACTCCTGGGAATCCAGTTCCTCGATCAGCCCATCGGTCTTCACGAACCGGTTGGCGTATCGGGCCTCGCCACCCTCGAACGAGATCGAGTGGAGCATCCCGTCGCCATCGAACGGGTGGTAGCGCTCGATAGGCGGGTGCAGCGGGTTCTCGGTGTTGCGGATGTAGACGCCGTTGAGATCGCCGGGGAGCTCGCCCTCGACGTTGAGATCCCAGGCGTCGTACTCCACGTGCTGCGGTCGCCACGCGCCCGAACGGTACGGGTGAGCGTCGTCCTCTGGGAGCGTGTGGGGGAGCGTGTCGTGGACCTGGACCTTCATCGTTCGTCCTCCGTGGCCTCGACGATGAAGCTCACCGTGGTGGCGGTGCTGCCACCGATGTTGAGCGTGGCCATGCGTCGGGCGCCTCCGATCTGGTACTCGCCGGCATCGTCGGTGGCCTGCTTCGTCGCATCGGCCAGCATTCGGGTGCCGGTGGCGCCGACAGCGTGGCCGCCGCCGATGAGCCCACCGCCGGCGTTGATCGGCAGCGCGCCGTCGCGGGCAATGACGCCGTCCTCGACGGCCTTCCAACTCTCGCCCGGCGCCGTGATCCCGAAATGGTCGATCGCCATGTACTCAGACGGGGTCATGCAGCGTGGGTCTCGATGCCGTCGAGCGCAGAGGCATCAGCGACACCGGCGCTCGTGAACGCGTCGGTGATCGTCTGGCGAACGTGGGGCAGTACGTAGGGGTCGCCCGCGCTTCGAGCCAGCTTCGGCTCGAGTGCCAGACCGACCGTGCGATGGCCCCAGCCGGAGATGCGAGCGAGGGGTCGGCGGCCGTTGTGCTCGAGCCAGCGATCGGTGACGAGTACGACGCCGGCGCCTCCGTCGGTGATCTGACAGCAGTCGTTACGACGGAGCCGACCGTCGACTATCGGGTTGGCGATGTCGTCCGGCTCGAACGAGAGAGAATCGTGGTTCCACGTACGGGTCTGGGCGAGCGGGTTCGACTGGGCGTTTTCGAGGTTGATTCGGCCGATCGCTCGGAGATGGGCGTCGTCCACGCCGTAACGGGCGTCGTGCTCATCGGCGATCCGGTCGAACATCGCTGGCCACACCATCTCGCTGGCTTCGGTTTCGTGGCCGACGAACGCAGCGCCGGCCTGAATCGCGGCAGCGTCCGCCCCGGGGACGGACTTCTCGACCTCGACGCCGAGCACCAGCGCACAGTCGTAACGACCGGCCTCGAGCTCGGCCATCGCGGTGAGCGCGGCGAGCGAACTGGAGGCACAGGCGCCCTCGTGACGCATCGCCGGAACGCCCCACAACCCGTCGACCACGGTGGCGGGCATCGCACCGAGGTGGACTTGGCCGGTGTAGCTCAGCCCGAATGCGTTGCCGACGTGAATCGTCTCGATCGCATCAGTGCCGAGTTTCGCCGCCTCGAGCGTGGCGAGCACCGTTTGTTGCACCAGATCAGCGATTGTCTCGCCCTCGCGGCCGAGGTTTCGGGCGAAATCGGTCTGGTGCACACCGAGGATGTGGATGTCGCTCACGGTGGCCTTTGCTACTACACGGGCCAACCAATGGCGCCGTGGCGTCGAGCGGTGCCAAAATGCGGTTGGTTAGCTTTCTCTCGAGGAGGATGGCATGGCTGACGCCGAGACGATCGCGACGGAGATCCTTGCCAAGGCCGGGGTGACGGTCGGGGGAACCGCGGCGCACGACATCGCGGTGCATGATCCGCGCTTCTACGACCGCGTGCTGAGCGAACGCGAGCTCGGACTGGGCGAGAGCTACCAGGACGGCTGGTGGGACGCGAACCAACTCGACGAGTTCCTCACGGTCGTCCAGACCGCCGATCTGCGCTCACTGATTCGCCCCAGCCTGGCGATGGCGTCTGCGACGCTCGGGGCCCGACTCAGGAACCAACAGACCAAACGTCTGGCCACGACCAATGCTCGGGCCCACTATGACATCGGCAACGAGCTCTACGAGCGCATGCTCGACAAGCGGATGATTTACACGTGTGGCTACTGGCGCGAGGCCACCGATCTCGACTCGGCGCAGGAAGCGAAGCTCGACCTCATCTGTCGAAAGCTCGGCCTCGAGCGGGGCATGCGTCTGCTCGACATCGGCTGCGGGTGGGGTGGGTTCGCGCAATTAGCGGCGGAACGCTACGACGTTCATGTCACTGGGATCAGCCCAGCCGGCGAACAGGTTGCGGTCGCCCGGGAGCGCACGGCATCGCTGCCCGTACGCATCGAGCAGCTCGACTATCGCGAGGTCGAAGGCAGCTTTGATCGCATCACCTCGATCGGGATGATGGAACACGTCGGGCCGAAGAACCTCGGCACCCTCTTCGAGAAGTGCCGCGAACTCCTCGAACCCGACGGCGTGATGCTGCATCACAGCATCGGATCGAACGACTGGAAGTCCGTCGGTGACCCGTGGTTCAACAAGTACATCTTCCCGGGTGGGGTGCTTCCGTCCCTCGGTCAGGTCGCACGTGCCGCGGAAGGGGACTGGTCGGTCGAGGACGTCCACAACTTCGGCCCGGACTACGACACCACCCTGATGGCGTGGCATGAGAACATCTCGGCCCGGTGGCACGAAGTCCCGCAGTACGACGAGAGGTTCCGCCGCACGTGGGACTACTACCTGCTGGGATCAGCAGCGGCGTTCCGCAGTCGGTCCTCGCAGCTGTTTCAAATGGTGTTCACCCGGTCGCGACAGCGTCGCGGGGTCTTTCCGACGATTCGCTGACGACGTCTGGGTGAGTTGGCCTATGGAGAAATCTCCGGCTGATGGATATCTACTTCGCCGGCTGCTGGACCGTTGCGTGGGTGATGGGCGTGCTCTCCACGATCGCTCGCACGAGCCCGGTCACCGGCGACCAGCTCGAGTCGCCGAGCTGGTGGGCGTTCCTTGGCCTGTGCGTGCTGGTCGTGATCGTCGCCTACGGCGTGATCTGGCCGATAGGCACCGAAACCCACGGCCGGCCGCAGGCGTTCGGCTTCGGCCTGATCTGGGGCGTGAGCGAGGGTCAACTCTTCGTGGCGATCTGGTCGGTCATCGACCGGTTCGTCGGACCTGTGGCTGTCGTCGGCGCGATCGCCTTCCTTGCCATCTCCGCGTTCACTGGGCTCTGGCACGACCGCTACTGGGACCGGCTTGTGTCACCCGTCCACAACATCGTCGAGTGGAACGGACGCAAGGTGCTGTTCTGCCACGTCCCCAACCTGATCGTGACGCTCACATTCCTCGCGGTCATGAGAATGTCGCGATCTTCGTGGCCCTGCAGACGGTCGCGCTAATGCTCTCGACCGCAAGAATGCGGTTCCCGGCGCCTCGCTGACGAGACGCCGGGAAATGAACGCAGATCCGCTGGACGCAGACCGAGGACTATCGCGGTCTGCGCATGCAGCGAAGACTCAGTGGAACTGCTCCTCTTCGGTTGAGCCCTCGAGTGCGAGCGTGGACGCGTTGCCACCAGACACGACCGTGGCGATCTGGTCGAAGTAGCCCGCACCGACCTCGCGCTGGTGCTTGACGGCGGTGTAGCCGTCGGCCTCGGAGGCGAACTCGCGCTCCTGCAGCTCGACGTAGGCGGTCATGTCGCGCTCGGTGTAGCCCTTGCCGATCTCGAACGCCGCGTAGTTCAGGGCGTGCCAGCCGGCCAGGGTGATGAACTGGAATGCGTAGCCCATCGCGCCGAGCTCCTTCTGGAACTTCGCGATGTCGGCGTCGTCGAGGTGGGCCTTCCAATTGAACGATGGTGAGCAGTTGTAGCTGAGCATCTGGTCCGGGTACACGGCCTTGACGGCCTCGGCGAACTCACGAGCCTGGTTGAGGTCCGGCGTGCCGGTCTCGCACCAGATGAGGTCGGCGTAGGGGGCGTAGGCGAGTGCGCGCTTGATGGGCGTCGCCATTCCCGGCTCGGTGTAATAGAAGCCCTCGGCGGAGCGTTCGCCGGTGAGGAACTCCTGGTCACGTTCGTCCACATCGGTGGTGATGAGGTTCGCGGCCAGCGCATCGGTGCGGGCCAGCACGATGGTGGGAACGTCGGACACGTCGGCTGCGAGGCGAGCGGCGTTCAGGGTGGTGACGTGCTGCTGCGTCGGGATGAGCACCTTGCCGCCCATGTGGCCACACTTCTTGGCTGAGCTGAGCTGGTCCTCCCAGTGCACGCCGGCGGCGCCGGCCTCGATCATGCCCTTCATGAGTTCGTAGGCGTTGAGCGGGCCGCCGAAGCCGGCTTCCGCGTCGGCGACGATCGGCAGCATGTAGTCGACGGACGGATTGCCGTCCGTTTCGCTCCACTCGATCTGGTCGGCGCGACGCAGAGCGTTGTTGATGCGGGAGACGACCGACGGCACCGAGTTGGCCGGGTACAGCGACTGATCCGGGTAGACCTGACCGGCGAGGTTGGCGTCGCCGGCTACCTGCCAACCGGACAGGTAGATCGCAGGGAGACCGGCCTTGGCGTACTGGATGCCCTGGCCACCGGTCATGGTGCCGAGGGCGTGGACGTAGTCCATGCTGTTGACGCGATCCCAGAGCTTCTCGGCGCCTTGGCGGGCGAGGGTGTACTCGGGGGTCACGGTGCCGCGAAGACGCACGACGTCCTCGGCGGTGTAGTCACGGGTGACGCCGTTCCAACGAGGGTTCTCCGCCCAGTCCTTCTCGAGGGCTGCGACTTGCTCGTCAAAGCTCGGGTTCATACTTGCTGTCTCCTGTTTCGATTCTCGTGCTGAGAATGTGTTGGGTCCTGGCCTCGACCTCCCGAGATGTAGCGGGTGTCAGACACCCGCTACATCTCAGAGGAGTTCGTAGGCCGGAATGGTGAGAAATTCGGGGTAGTCGTCGGTCGTGATGAGGGCTCGGAGGAGGTCGCGGGCCTCGTCGTAGCGGCCGGCCTCCCACTGAGCGGGATCGAGGAAGGCCTGAAGCTCGGCGAACTCCTCGTTGATCAACTGATCGAGGAGGGCGTCGTCGAGGATCTGTCCGTCGGACACCTCGACGCGATGGTGGCGCCAGCTCCACAGCTGCGCTCGACAGACCTCGGCCATGGCCGTGTCCTCGAGGTGGTCGTCGATCATGACAGCGGCGTTGCCGGAGAGCCACTCGCCCAGGTAGCGGATGACGATGTGGATGTTGGTGCGGGCGCCGGCCAGCGTGACGGCACCGTCTGAGCCAGGAAGCGTGAGGAGATCTTCCGGCATGACGAAGACGTCGTCGCGTTGGCGGGCGATCTGATTGGGCCGGGAGCCGAGCACCTTGTCGAACTCGACCTGCGCGACCGGGACGAGACCCGGATGCGCGATGCGGGTGCCGTCGAAGCCGTCGCCGGCCTCGCGGCGTTTGTCCACTTTGACCTTGCGCAGCGCTCCGGCGATCCGTTCCTCGTCTTTGCCCTCCGGATTCACGCCGGACATGCCACCGATGGCGTGGGCGCCGCGGCGGTGACAGGTGGCGACGAGGAGTTCGGTGAACGCTCGCATGAACGGTGTGGTGACGGAGATACGGTCACGATCGGGCAGCACGAAGGCCAGATCGTTCCGGAACGTCTTGGCCATGCTGAAGAGGTAGTCCCAGTTGCCGGTGTGCAACCCGGTGATGTGGTCGCGCAGCTCGTAGAGGATCTCCTCCATCTCGAACGCGGCGAAGATCGTCTCCACAAGCACGGTCGCGCGAATGGTGCCGGGGCCGAGGGCGAGTCGGGCCTCGGTGTGATCGAAGACTTCGTTCCAGAGGCGGGCGTCGTCCTGGCCCTCCACCTTCGGCAGATAGAAGTACGGGCCGGTGCCGCGGGCGACGGCAGAGCCGGCGTTGTGGAAGACACACAGCCCGAAGTCCACGAGGGCGGCTGCCATCGGCTCGCCGTTCACCGTGATGTGCTTTTCTTCGAGGTGCCAGGCCCGGGTGCGGACCATCAGGGTTGTCGTGTAGGGCGGCGGCGTGAGTTCGCCTCGGTACGCCTCGGCGACGTTGGCCTGTCCGGTGACGATGTTGTCCCAGGTGGGGGCCGTTGCGTCTTCGAAGTCGGCCATGAAGACGTCGGCGCCGGCGGTGAGTGCGCTGATCATGAACTCGCGAGTGACGGGGCCAGTGATTTCCGTGCGCCGGTTGGTGAGATCCGCCGGGGCCGACGCGACGGTCCAGCCACCCGAGCGGATGTGGGCGGTGTCGGCGCGGAACTCCGGGCGGAGGCCCCGGTCGAGGCAGATCTGACGTTCGGAGCGGGCGGCCAGGAGATCTCGTCGCCGTCCTTCGAACCGCTCGTGCAGTTCGCCGAGGAAGGCGAGGGCACCGTCCGTGAGCACAGACGCGGCGAGAGGATGCGTTGCCGCCGCAGCGGTGGGTTCGGCTGCCGAACCGACGTGCATCTCGATCCTCTCTGCCGTCTCGGCCAAGTTTGCGGGATTTGTGTGGGCAAAACAAGACAGGTATGGAACAAATTTCAGCACCTGACTTCCCATTTGTATAAAGATCTGTCATTCTTCGGCCATGTTGAGGAGAGATCGTGCCTGACGATTTCGACGGATTGGTGCTCGGCGCCCGCATCCGCCACGCTCGAAGACGGGCCGGCGCGACGTTGGCGGACATGAGCGAGCGGGTCGGTCGGCCCGCGCCGTATCTCAGCCAGCTCGAGAACGGGAAGGTGGAGCCCAAGCTCAGCCTCCTCGGCGAGCTTGCCTACGTCCTTGGAACCACCACGACGGATCTCCTGGATCCCGCACCCCCGGACCGGCGCTCCGAGCTCGAAATCGGCCTGGCCCGTGCCCAGGACGATCCCCGCTACCGCAGCTTGGGTCTGCCGTATCTCAAGCCGTCGGCCAAGGTCGGCGACGACGTGCTCGAACATGTTCTGGCCCTCTGGACGCAGCTCGCCGAAACGGACACGACCGACCGTGACCCGGACGGTCGCCGATTCGCCGACCACGCTCGTGCCGCCAACATCGCGCTGCGCGACGAGATGCGTCGCTCTGACAACTACTTCGCCGAGATCGAAGACGTCGCCAAGGCCGCGCTCACTCGTGCCGGCTACGGCGGCACGGGGCCGATCAGCGAGCCGGTCCTCACCGAGGTTGCGGCGGCCCATGGCTTCACGATCGAGCGGGTGGGCACGATGCCCCGTACAGCTCGCAGCATCACCGATACACGCGATCGCATCATCTTCATTCCGGACCGGGGTGGCTTGCGGATCCGTCAGGCGCGTTCAGTCGTGCTGCAGACCGTCGGCCACTTCGCACTCGAGCACCGCGACACAACCGACTTCGGCGAGTATCTCCGCCAGCGCATCGAATCGAACTACTTCGCCGCCGCGGTCCTCGCTCCGGAGGAGCCGTCCGTGGAGTTCCTCCGCGAGGCGAAGGACCAGAAGGACATCTCGGTCGAGGATCTGAAAGAGGTCTTCTACATCTCCTACGAGATGGCCGCGCACCGCTTCACGAACCTGGCGACGAAGCACCTCGGCATCCCCTGTCACTTCCTGCGCACCGATAGCGAGGGTGTCATCAACAAGGCATACGAGAACGACGGCATCCGCTTCCCGGCTGCGATCGACGGCGGCCTCGAAGGTCAGCGGGTGCCCCGCCAGTGGGGGAGCCGCCAGGCGTGGAACGCCCATGGCAGCTTCCTGCTGCACAGCCAGCACACCGTGTGTGACGAGGCCGAATTCTTCTGTACGACCTACATCGAGACGGAGACGGATCGGTCTCCCCACGCCATCTCGCTCGGGACGACCGCCGCGCACGCATCGGTGTTCCGCGGCGCCGACACGCTCAGACGGGAGTTCGCCCGAGACCGCGAGATCGAGCCAGACCCCCAGCTGGTCGATGAGTGGGAAAGCATCGCCTGGCCCTCGGCCGCTGAGCGCAGCCATGTGCTCTCGGCGCTTCCGCCCTCGGACCGCGAGTTCAGCCCGTTCCCGGGTATCGACCTGCTGGACGTGTATCGCTTCCTTGAGCGGCAGCGACGGACCCGAGGCCGCTGACCTTCGCCCCTACTCAGCGGCGCAAGATCACCAGATGGTCGATGGCGGCGACTGCGACGGACACGACGTCGCGTCGGTCGTCTGCCTCGACCTCCACCGTCAGGACATCGCGGCCGGCGCTGCGCAGGTCGCCGCGGAGCTCTTCGCCGGCGACGATGGCGAGCGCGGCCGGCCGATCGCCCACCGATGTGGGGTCGCCGAGCGCGGGGCGCACGGTCGCGACCGCCGAGGTGGGAACGAGTACATCGCCCAGTCGCTCCTCACGGATGACGACGAAGTCGGCCCCCAACGCGGCGACGCGGCCATGCGCGTTGCGTCCGCCCCGCGTTCGAACCGAGACCGGTCGACCTCGCTCGGCGAGATCGCGGAGGACGCCGATGACCGTCGCGTCCTCCGCGGCATGACGCTCCAGCCATCGCTGACGGGCCCGTTCTGCGGCCGCCGCGTCGACTCTGCCCTCTGTGAGCCACGCCGCGAGCCCTGCCAGGGCGTCGTTCGGGGTGAGTCGAACGGGGTCGCGCGCTGAATCTGCGTTCACGAGACCCGAGGGTACCGGTACCCTCTTCGGTGAACCCATGAGCGACACGCCGATCACCATCCGTATTCCAGGCAACCACCTGATGGGCGCGCTGCTCGGTGAGCACGACCGTCATCTGCGCCGAGTCGAGGAGTCGTTCCCCGACACCGAGGTCACTGTCCGGGGCAACGAAGTCCACGTCTCGGGCCCCAGCACGTCTGTCGTGCAAACGCTGTTCGAGGAGCTCGTCGTGCTCGCCGAACAGGGACAACGCCTCGACGACCGTTCCCTCGACCGCACGATCGACATGGTCCGCCAGGACGAGAAGCCGTCGAGCGTGCTGACGCACGAGATCCTACGAGCCGACGGTGGCCGGGTCATCCGACCGAAGTCCAGCGGCCAGAAGCGCTACGTCGAGGCGATCGAGGCCAACGTCGTCACCTTTGGCATCGGGCCGGCCGGCACTGGCAAGTCCTGGCTCGCCGTCGCGATGGCCTGCGCAGCTCTCCAAGCCGGATCGGTCGAACGCATCATCCTCACCCGTCCCGCAGTGGAGGCCGGCGAGCGCCTCGGCTTTCTTCCCGGCGACCTGATGGCGAAGGTTGATCCGTACCTTCGTCCGCTCTACGACGCGCTCCACGACATGGTGGGCACTGACGGCGTCGAGCGGCTGATGGAACGCGGAATCGTGGAGGTCGCTCCGCTGGCGTTCATGCGCGGCCGCACCCTCAACTCGTCGTTCATCATTCTCGATGAGGCCCAGAACACCACGCCTGAGCAGATGAAGATGTTCCTCACCCGTATCGGGTTCGGGTCGAAGGCCGTTGTCACCGGCGACATCACGCAGGTCGACGTACAGACCGCGAGAAGTGGACTCACCGGCCTCGAACCGATTCTCGGTGGCATCGACGGCATCGACTTCGTTCGCCTCACCGGTCGCGACGTGGTGCGCCATCGCATCGTGCAAGACATCGTCGACGCCTACGAGAAGGCAAGCGTCGATGAGTGACGCCGGTCTGTGACGGCCCATGGCTGACGTCACGCCGACGGTCGTCACCGTCGATGATCAAGAGGACGTCGAGCTCGAACTCAGCCGTTGGCAGACGCTCACCGAGTCGGCTCTGGTCTCGTCCGGCGTGGCGGAAGGCGAGCTGAACCTGATCTTCATCGGCGAGCCCAAGATGACGGACCTCAACCGTGTGCACATGGGCGAGGATCGGCCGACCGACGTGCTGTCCTTTCCGCTCGATGGCGCCGAATCCGACGGGCTCGGCGACGCGCTCATCGGCGACATCGTCATCTGTCCGGCCTACGCAGCGCGCCAGGCCGGCGATCACGTGGGCGAAGCTGGCCACGACGGATCCGTCGAGGACGAACTCGCGCTGCTGATCGTCCACGGTGTGCTCCACATCGTCGGCCACGACCATGCCGAGCCGGGTGAGACCGCGGCGATGAAGGCGGAGGAAGCGCGCCTCCTCGATGCTCACCATCGGGCGGATCGTTCATGACCGGGCTCGTGTTGGGCGGGATCACGGTGGTGCTCGTGACCATCGTCGCCGCACTTGTCGCGGCCGGCGAAACAGCGCTCACCCGCATCAGTCATGCTCGCGCCGAGTCGCTGGCCGGCGACGACCTCCCGGGGGCGCGCGCCCTGGCCTCCCTGCTGATGGACCGAGAAGGGAGCCTCGCCCCGCTCCTGCTTTTGCGGGTGGTGTTTCACCTCGTCGCCGCGACCGTCGTGTCCGTGATCGTGTTCGACCGCGCCGGCACCGGATGGGTCGTTCTCGTAGTCGTCGGTGAGGTCACCGCCCTATACGTGCTTGCCGAAGCGATGCCTCGCACGTGGGCGCTGCAGCATCCCGACGTCGCGGCCCGCCGTGCCGCTCCGATGGTGCAGGTCGTCCTGCGTATCGCACCGCTGCGTTGGGCGACGCGAGCGCTCAACGCCATTGCCAACGTCCTGCTGCCCGGCCCGGCTCGGCCGCCGGTTGTGAGTGAAGACGAGCTCATTGCCCTTACGGAGGCCGCCGCCGCGGGCGAGGCCATCGACGACGAGGAGCGGGACCTGATCGAATCCGTCTTCGCTCTCGGCGACACGATCGTGCGAGAAGTCATGGTTCCGCGGACCGATATGGTCAGCGCCGATGCATCCAGTCCGATCTCCGCGGTGGTCGATGTCGCCATCGAACGCGGGCTCAGTCGGTTGCCGGTCTACGGCGCCGGCATCGACGACATCGTCGGCGTGTGTCTCGTGAAGGACCTCACCCGCGCCGAACGGGCCGGGCAGGGCGACCGCCCGGTTCGCTCACTCATGCGCCGCGCCCGTTTCGTGCCCGAGACAAAGCACGCCGACGACCTGCTGCGCGAGATGCAGGCCGGTCACCACTTGGCGATCGTCGTCGACGAGTACGGAGGCACGGCGGGTCTCGTCACGCTCGAGGACGTTGTCGAAGAGCTGGTGGGCGAGATCGTCGATGAGTTCGACGTGGAGGAGCCGCTGCTCGAACCGCTCGCCGGCGGCGAGGCGCTGGTGCACGGCCGCATGCCCGTTGACCAGCTGAACACCCTCGTTGCATCGGAGATCGAAGAAGGCGACTGGGACACCGTCGGTGGCCTCATCTTCAAAACCCTCGGGCATGTGCCCTTGGTCGGTGAGTCAATCGTCGAGGGTGGGGTTCGGCTGATGGTCGAGCAGATGGAGGGACGGCGGATCACCCGCGTTCGGCTCACGCCGGTCCACGAAGGCCGCGCCGATGTCTGAGTTCCGGTCCGGCTTCGTCACGCTTGTCGGGCGTCCGAATGCCGGCAAGTCCACGCTGCTCAATCGCATCGTCGATCACAAGGTCTCGATCGTGTCGGACAAGCCTCAGACCACTCGCACCCAGGTGCGCGGGGTGCTGACGACCGCTGACGTTCAGCTGATTTTCGTGGACACCCCGGGCATTCACAAGCCCCGAACTGCACTCGGCACGAGCCTGAACGCGACGGCGAATCAGGCCACCACGGAGGTCGACGTCGTGTGCTTCGTGCTCGACGCCACCGCCCCGTATGGCCGTGGAGATGCGTTCATTGCCGACCGTCTTCCGGCGAATTCTGTGGTCGTCGTCACCAAGGCCGACATGGCGTCGCCGGAGCAGATCATGCGCCAGCTCCAGCTCACATCGGAACTCGACGCCGACTCGTGGTTCCCGGTTTCGGGTGTCACCGGTGAAGGAGTGCCGGAGCTGGTCGACTACCTGCACTCGCGCATGCCCAAGGGCCCGCACTTCTATCCGGACGACGTGATCACCGACGTACCCGACGCGTTCTGGGTGGCGGAGCTCGTTCGAGAGCAACTTCTGGCCGTCACCCGCGAAGAGCTTCCGCATTCGATCGCGACTCGCGTGACCGAGTGGGAATGGCCTCGCGTGCGCTGCGAGATCATCGTCGAACGCGACTCGCAGAAGGGGATCGTGATCGGCAAGGGAGGCGAGAACCTCAAGCACGTGGGCATCGCCGTGCGCGAGCAACTTCCTGAAGAGGTGTACCTCGAACTCTTCGTCAAGGTGGAGAAGAACTGGCAACACCGCGCCGAGACAGTCGAGCGCTTCGGCTACTGAGGCCAGCGCGGGCCGTCAGATGCGGGTGGGGTCGTCCGGCGCTCGTCGCCGTATTGCTCGGCGTAGGCCAGCCAATCCTTGAGCCATCGAGAGTACGCGGCCTCATCCGGTTCGCCGGTGAGCGGATCCACGGCCTCCGGGGGCGGAGGCGGGGCGGCCACGACAGCGGCCGCCCCGGCTGGCTGCCGATTCGGCTCGCGGATCGCGATCGGCGTGGGGTCGACCGGACCGAAAGGATTGCCGCTGACCTCAACCGCAGGGTCGTTCGGCATTGCCGCGGCGAACAGATCGGAGCCGGGCGTTGGTTCGGTGATCGGCGCGAGGTCGGCGATCGGATCGGGATGAGTGAGCGGCTCGGCGCCGGCAGCAGGATCGACGTTGCGGGCGGGGAGCGGAGGCGAAACACCCAGACGCTCGAACGGGTCGCCGCCCGGAGCGGGATCGTCGCCGACAGTTGCGTCGAAGAGATCGGCGCCCTCGTCTTCTTCCCAGGTCGATGGTTCGACGAAATGTCGCTCAGGGGGGTCGTTCGGCTCGTCTCTGCTTGGCTGCGTCGGATCGGCGGTCGCGGTGTTGTGCCGGAACGGGTCGGCCGGTGATGGATCGGCCCAATTACCGAACTCGGGCTCCTCCGTCGCGAGCGGCCGTAGCGGGTGCCTCGCTCGCCCGCTGTGCCCAGCCGACCGCGATGGCGAGCCCGGCATATGCGCCGATCGCTGACGCGCCGGTCACGCGACGGGCGCGACGAGCAGGATGCGGACGACGTCGACTCACCGCAGAGGAATCGGCAGAATGCGGCGCCGGGTTGAGTGGCGATCAGGCCGCGCTGTCGCGGAGCTCGCGCAGCAGCGCTTCCGCGTCGGCCCGTTCCTTCGTGCGCCGCATAGGCGGTAGTGCGTTGATGAGTTCCCAGCGGTACGAACGCGACGTCGCCAAACGCGGGTCGAGCACGGCGACCACACCGCGGTCCGTTGCGGTGCGGATCAGTCGCCCCGCACCCTGGGCGAGCAGGGTCGCGGCGCGGGGGAGATCGATTGTCCGGAATGCGGCCTTGCCGGCCCGCTCGCGGCGAGCCTGCAGCACGGGGTCGTCAGGTCGAGGGAATGGAAGCCGGTCGATCACCACGAGGTTGCATGTGGACCCCGGGATGTCGACGCCCTGCCAGAACGACATCGTGGCGAAGAGGCAGGACTCGGGGTCATCGACGAACGATTTGAGCAGCGCCATCTTGGAGCCCTCGCCCTGGACGTGGAGATCCCACGGCAGACGCCCGCCCAGGTGCTCGGCCGCATCGCGCATCGCGGCCCAACTCGTGAACAAGGCGAGGGTCCGGCCGCCCGCGGCAACGATGAGTGATTCGAGCTCCGCGAGACGAGCCTCGCGATGACCATCGGCTCGCGGGTCCGGGAGGTCTTTGGGGCAGTAGAGGAGGGCGTTCTTCTCGTAGTCGAACGGGCTGCCGACATCGAGTGTGGGTGTCGTCGCAGGGAGGCCGAGTTGACCGGCGGTGCTGGCCGGAAGGGTGGCGGAGGTGAGAATGCCGCCCCGCTTGGCCCAGAGGTTCTCGGCGAGCAGCGCATCGACTGCGACAGGGGTGGACCGCAGCGCTGGGTTGCTCGGTGGACCGTCCACCCACAACACCTCGCTCTCGATGGGCCAACGCACGTAGTCGATGTCGTCGAGGAGCGACGTCAGGGCCTGACGAGCCCGCAAGGCCTTGGCGGCCGTCTCAGCAGGAGCGTCCTTCGGCACGGCTCGCAGGGCGTTGAGCAACGAATCGACGCGACCACGGACGACATCGAGCGTGGCGCCCGCATCGTCGTCGAGACCCTCGACGAGTCGGTCGCCGATGAGCGGCTCGAGCATGACGTGCAGCACCGTGGCGGCCTCCTCGACCGCCACTGGTGCATCGCGGTCGGCGAGAACGGTGCTCGCCACCCGTGCCCCGGCCTGAAGCCGGGCCGGGTTGATCGTGCGGCCGGCCGCCTCCGAGACGATGTCCTCGAGCTGGTGGGCCTCGTCGATCACGACGAGGTCGTGCTCCGGAAGGATTCCCTCGACCATCACCTCGATTGCGTAGAGGTGCAGGTTGACGATGATGACGTCGGCGGCTGCTGCCTTGCGCCGGGCGCGCTCCGCGAGACAGTCCTCACCGACCGGGCAACGCCCGGCGCCAGGGCACTCGTCGCGACCGACGCTCACCAGCCGCCAGGTGCGGTCGTCGATATCGGGCAACTCGGTGCGGTCGCCCGTCTCGGTCTCGGCCGCGAACACCCGCAGCCGATCGATCAAATCACTGTCCAGCGAGGGTCCCTTGTCGTCCTTCAGGTCGAGCCCGAGACGATCGTCGCCCTCCGCCTCGTCCAGGCGCTGCAGGCAGAGATAGTTGGAGCGGCCTTTCAGGACGGCGTAGTCGATCCCGCCCGGCACCCGCTCGGAAAGGAAGGGAAGATCCTTGCCGGCGAGCTGGTCCTGGAGCGCCTTGGTCGCTGTGGCGACGATGGTCGTCTTGCCGGCGAGCGCGAGCGGCACCAGATAGGCGAGTGACTTGCCCGTCCCGGTCCCGGCCTGGACCACGACGTGGCCTCCGGATCCGATCGCGTCGGCGACGGCCGCGGCCATCTCCCG
>JAQWMR010000018.1 GCA_029246685.1 Acidimicrobiales bacterium
GAGTAGCCGGGATGACGGTCGACGAGGGTCACGATGTTCACGTTCTCGTTCGAGCCGGCTTCGGCCATCTCGAACATGTCGCCGACGGCATAGGGCTCGAGGTCGTTGTCCCCCATGAGGTAGATGAGGACCGTCCAGGAGACGCCCTCCGCGACGAGGTCACTGTCCGCCGGACGGCTGGTGTCATCGTCCTCGCCAGCGGGATCGGCGTCGACCTCAGCATCGCTGTCGGCATCCGAGGGGTCCTCCTCCGGCTCGGCCTCCTGCCCCTGGTCCACAGCGGACTCGTCCGCCGACCGGTCAGAGGGCTGGGCATCCTCCGCCGTTCCCCCACAGGCGATCAGCCCCAGCGAGGTGATCAGAGCGACGATGGATCGGGTCACGGGGCGATAGCGCATTACTTCTGTCTACCGAATGAGTTCCTGAGTTCATAACTCACGGAACCCATCAACAACCAACATAAAAGCCTTTACGACCTGATTGAAGCTCCCCGGGTAATGCGCAGGCTCTCGTCCTTGGGAGGATGGAGCCATGACAGAGCAACGACGGCTGGGCAGGTATCCGGCGGAGATGCGCGAGCGAGCGGTCCGGATGGTGTTCGAAGCTGAGCAGCACACGGGGTCGCGGTGGGAAGCGATCTGTTCGGTCGCGGAGAAGCTCGGGCCGACACCGGGAACGGTGCGCAAGTGGGTGCTGCGCGTCGAGATCGACGAGGGCCTAAAGCCCAGGGTCAGCACCGATGAACGCGAACGGTTGAAGGAGTTGGAACGCGAGAACCGTGAGCTTCGCCGTGCGAACGAGATCCTCAAGAGCGCGTCGGCTTTCTTCGCGGCCGAGCTCGACGGCCCTCGACGGCCCTCGACGGCCCTCGACGATGATCGCCTATATCGACGCACACCGATCACGATTCGGGGTCGAGCCGATCTGCAGAGTGCTGCAGTTCGCCCCGTCGACGTATTGGTCAGCGAAACGCCGGCCCACGTCGGCGCGTTCTCATCGCGATGAGGTGTTGAAGCCAGAGATCGTTCGGGTGCACGTTGAGAACTTCGGTGTCTATGGGGCGCCGAAGATCTGGGCGCAGCTCAACCGCGAAGGCATCCAGGTGGCCCGTTGCACGGTCGAGCGGTTGATGCGTGAACTCGGGCTCCAGGGCACGGTTCGCGGCAAGCCAAAACGAACGACGGTCACCGATGATGCGGCCGATCGCCCTCGTGGCCTTGTCGATCGCCAGTTCCACGCGGAGGCTCCGAACCGGTTGTGGGTCGCGGACCTGACCTACGTCCGGACGTGGTCCGGGTTCGTCTATGTCGCGTTCGTCACCGACGTGTTCTCACGGCGCATCGTCGGCTGGCAAGCATCACGATCGCTACGGACTGACCTCGCGTTGCACGCGCTCGAACAGGCCATCTGGGACCGCACCCGCGACGGCACCGATCTGGCCGGGCTGGTTCATCACAGCGACCGCGGTGTTCAGCATTTAGCGATTCGCTACACCGAACGGCTCGCCGCCAACGGCGTCGTGAACTCGGTTGGGTCACGCGGTGATTCGTACGACAACGCGATAGCCGAATCGATCTTCGGGCTCTACAAGACCGAACTCATCCGCAACAAGGGCCCCTGGCGGGGCCTCGACGACCTCGAACTCGCCACCCTCGAGTGGGTCGACTGGTTCAACCACCACCGCCTCTTCCACGAACTCGGCCGCATCCCGCCCGCAGAGTTCGAAGACCAGCACTACCGTCACAACAACTCATACCGACAGGTCGAAACTCGAACCAACACGCCTGCGTAAAACCCGGGAAGCTTCACTCGCCTCCGCTAGTTGGTACTTCCGAGGTGCCAGCTTCTTGTTCGGCAGCGATTTGAAACTCGGCGCGGAACATCGCGTCCAAGTCCCAGATCCGTGTACCTTGACTTATATTCGCGATGGGCCAGCCATCCTCTCCCTTGCGATCCAAGCTGGCCGCAGTCAAGTCACGAGTGCGGCCGGCCGAAGAACTAAGCACAACTCTTGGAGGAAGGAGAGCTGTGTGCGTAATGGGATTCTGACAGGTCTGCGAGCTACCAAAGGTGTGCGAAGCGCGACCGCTCTGGCACTGGTAATCCTCGTCAACATAGGCAGTTCGCCGCTCGCTGCGGCCGAGAACCAGCCTTCGTCTCACGGAGATGCAAAGAAGGCAGTCGACGACCAAGACCTTCCGCTCCGCGGTCACGGACGCTACGCCGAGCAGTACGCCACTGCCGTCCTTAAGTACGGCAGCGACATCGAACGCAACCCCTTCTCGCTCCTCGTCACCTTCGACCCCGACGCCGACCCCGACGCTGTCGACGCGCTGATGGAGCAGACCGACGCGGCCCTAGTAAAGCGCTTCGGTGACACAGATCTCTACCTCCTCGAAACTCTGGCCGACCTCGACCAGACCCGAGTCACTCTTGAGTCACACTCGTCGGTGCGCTCGGTGGAGTTCGACACCACTGTGCAGGTCGCGTCGTCCGATGACCCTGAAGCCGGGGGGCTTTGGGGCCTCTTTGGCGCGGACGGCATCAATGCGGCGCCGGCGTGGGAATTGGCCGGAACGCTCGCCCCAGTAGTCGTTGCGGTGATCGACAGCGGAGTAGACACCAATCACCCCGACCTCGCAGCCCACATCTGGGTCAACCCCGGAGAGACAGCAGCCAACGGGATCGATGACGACGGTAATGGCTTCATCGACGACATCCATGGGTGGGACTTCGTCGAGAACGACGCAATCCCCAACGATCCCAACGGTCACGGCACTCACGTCGCCGGCACGATCGCAGCCGTCCGCGACAACGGCATCGGGGTCGCCGGGGTCACAGACAACGCCCGAATCATGGCCTTACGGTTTCTCAACGCTCAGGGCTCCGGGTACATCTCGGCTGCCCTCGCTGCCCTCGAATACGCCATCGCCAACGACGCACCCATCTCTAACAACTCCTGGGGCGGCGGTGGATTCAACCCCACATTCTCGGCCCTGATCGAGTCGGCCGAACACTCCCACCTATTCGTCGCTGCGGCTGGCAACTCGGGCCTAGACACCGACGTGTCACCCCAGTACCCCGCTGCCTACGAAGCACCAAACATCCTCAGCGTCGCCGCCCACAACTCCGGCGGCACCTTCGCCTCGTTCAGCAACCGTGGCCACACCACCGTCGACATTTCGGCCCCCGGGGTGTCGATCAACTCGACATGGCCGGGCACCGGATACCACTCCATCAGCGGCACTTCGATGGCCTCACCCCATGCCGCCGGTGTCGCTGCCATGGTGCTCGGAACCGACGGCCAAATCTCCCCGATCGAGATAATCGACATTCTCCTGCAGTCGGGGCGATCCTCGAACGCGCTCGCCCAAACCCGCTCCGGTGCTGCACTCGACGCAGCGCGGGCCCTGCAACTCGCTGGGAACGGACCAACTGTGACAATCAGTGGGCAACCGGCCGAGACCGAAGTCATGATCGGCACCGAACTGTCCCTCTCGGCCACCGGCACCGCTGCCGACGGTGCCGACCTCACCCCCTCAATCACCTGGACCGATCAAGACGGTTCCCTCCTTACCACCGGACCGACACTCTCACTTACCCTCGACCAGGCCGAAACGGTTGTGATCGCAGCCGAAGCGACCGACGCTAACGGCTACCTAGGCCGTGCCCAGATAGTGCTAGAGGTGTTCAACCCAACTGTTGAGTTCGTCAGTCCAGCCGGTGACGTCACGGCCCAGCCAGGCGACTCGCTCGACGTCGCCTGGACCTGGAACGGCCCTACTGACACCACGGCCACCCTCGCACTCGCCCCGATCGCTAGTGCCACCACCGAGCCTGATGGCTCCGAAGCTGCCATCACTGATCACGCCACCACAATCGTCCCCATCACAGTTACCAGCGATATTTTGGTCGATGACCTCGTCGTGAGCCTTCGAGCCGATCACACCTACCTGTGGGACCTCACCGTACGCCTCGTCTCTCCCGCCGGCACAGAGGTACTCCTGGTTGAACAACGAGGCGGCTCAGGCAATGACTTCGGCACTGGCAGCGATGATTGTGACGGTTCACCAACAGTCTTCACCGACGGAGCCGAACAGTCGGTCGCCGAAGGCAGCGCACCGTTCTCCGGATCGTGGCGACCTGAGGAAGCTCTCTCGGCCTTCGACGGCGAGTCGGCGCTAGGCACTTGGGAACTTCACGTCCGAGATAACTACACAGTCGATAACGGCGCAGTGCACTGCTTCGGCCTGACCCTCGCCGAAGGCAGTGCCGCCACCACCCTGGCCACCGGAATCCTCCTTACCGACGGGGGACTAACCACCGCCCACGATGACCTGCTTGCGGCCGCGGCCGCCCCCCAGAGCCGGCTCATCTTGACAGGTGACGGGTTCTCTCCTGCGGCCGCACCGGGCTTAATCGTGCTCCCGACCACGCTCTTCCCTCCCGCTTCACCGACCTCGGTCTCCGCCGAAGCAAGCGACCGTTCGGTCGTGGTTTCGTGGACCGCCCCGACCGGGGACGATGCTCAGGTGATCACCTACATCGTCGAGGCCGTCGACGGCGGCGAAACCTGCACCTGGGTTGAAGGCCCACTCTTGTGCAAGGTCTCAGGTCTCACCAACGGGACGACCTACTCATTTACAGTCACCGCCACCAACGCGGCCGGGCCCGGGCCGGCATCCGCGTCTTCGATGCCAGTCACTCCCTTCCTCGCCGCTGTGACAAACCACTCGCTCACTCACGACGGCGTCCTCTCGTGGGACACCGCGGTCGACGGCACCGAGATCACCGCATACCAGATCGAATATCAAGCCCTCTCAACGGTCGACGGCGCCATCGATGGCCAAATCGTCGGGGGCTACTACCCCGGGATCGAATCCACCCGCCACATCGCCAAGATATCGGGGTGCGGGGCGACGATCATCGACCCCGACTGGATCGTCACCGCAGCCCACTGCGTCCCCTCCCCCGGTGACGAGGTGATCTACGGGCTTGAGTACTGGTCCGATGTCTACGGACTCCCAGACGGGGAGCGGGACGGCTACCTCACCACTATCGACACCGTGCACGTCCATCCCTCCTTCGACCCCTGGACGTTGGAGAACGACATCGCCCTCGCCAGGTTGACGAGCCCTGTCAACCTGGGCAATGCCTTTCCGGTCGCTCTCCACAATCCGCCTGTCGGCGGGGGACTCAACGACGGCCGCTCCTTGACCGTCGCCGGTTGGGGCACCACGTCGTCAGGCGGCTCATCAAGCGCTCGGCTCAAGGCGGCCACCATCTTCGTTGACTCCGGCTGCGGCCAGTACCCCGCTGAGGAAATCGCTGATGACGCCATGTTCTGCGCCGCCGCCCCCAATACCGATTCGTGCCAAGGGGATAGCGGTGGCCCAGTCGTACTGGTCGAAGCGGGGGTCGTCTATCTCGCGGGCATCGTTAGCTGGGGTTACGGCTGCGCCGAGGCAGCGTATCCCGGTGTTTATACCCGTGTCGCTGGGTATACCGACTGGGTCTCCTCTCACGTCGGACCGTCGTGGGATGTGGTTCGGCTTGAAACCTCGTCGACGACCCCGTCAGTCCAACTGGCCGGCGTCCTTTCTGATCAGCGGTACCTCGTGCAGATAACTGTCGAAACATCGCACGGCACTCGGGTGCTAGAGAGCCAAGCAATCAAAGCAGCTGAAAGCCCGCAGGTCGCCTCAGCTCTGGCTATGCCACGGACTGTTGCCGCCGGCAACCGCGTGACGGTGTCGTGGGACCCGCCCACCTACGACGGTGGCGCAGCCGTCAGTTCCTTCACCGTACGCACCGAACCGGCCCACTCCTCCTGCACCACCACCGAAACGACGTGCGTGCTTGAAGGGCTCCGTCTAGGCCAGCAGTACCAGATCACTGTGATCGCCACTAACGCTGCGGGTGCCAGTGAACCGTCGACGGCCGCAGTAATCACTCTCTCGAAGCTCCGCAACATGGATGCCATTGGCGTCGACTGCAACGCGCAGCTTGACCATCCATTCCACGACGTGGCGTCCTCAGCCCAGCGCGACACGGCATGCATCTACCAACTCGGGGTCACGACCGGCACCGGAGCGACAAGCTTCTCGCCCCAGGAAAGCACCACACGCCAGCAGATGGCCGCATTCCTCGTCCGTCTACGAACCGCACTCACCGGCGAACCGTGCAATGCTTCGCATCCGTTCGTCGACGTGGCGCCCGCCTCGTACGCAGACGAATCGGTCGGCTGCCTCTACCAACTCGGCATCACCACCGGCACGTCGACACTCACCTTCTCCCCCGACGCCGTGGTAACCCGCGCTCAGATGGCCACCTTCATGGCCCGCACCTACCGGCACCTCATCCCCGGGTAATCCTCACCGACTAGGCCACATGCTCGCCCATAGCCGAGCCAGCCACTAGCTCCGCGTTGATCACCGATGAGATCAACTGATCCAAACTCTCCACGACGAAGGCCCCAACTAGACGCCCGGCTTGATGTCGCCCTCACTTCGATCGTTATTGTGTGGAGCGGACAGTGTTTATGTACGCATCGATCGAGGCACGGGCCTTGACGTATCTCGAAAGGGCGTTTCTTCACCGTGCAGACCATCGGCAAGCTCGCACAGACCTCTGCGGCACTGTGGATACTCAACGTCTGGTTCAACCGGTTCAACAAGGACACCGGTTACCGGGGTGGCGACGCCACCAACATGAAAGAGGAGTTTGCGACCTACGGGTTGCCCGCAAGCTCCGTGTAAGTCGTGGGAGCTGCAAAGGTCAGTCTTGCGAGTGCGCTGCTCGCTGGCCATACGAAACCGCAACTTGTGCGGCCAGCCTCCATCGGGCTTGGGGCTTTTATGGCGGGCGCAATTGGAATGCACATCAAAGTTGGCGATCCCGTAAAGCGTTACCTCCCAGCCTTGTCGGTGTTTACGTTGTCCACAGTCTCGGCGATTCTCAACGAATCACCGTCGCCAACGGAGACGGCTACGAACTAGCGAAGAGCACGACAAGCGCAGCGTTGATTGCAGCAAGTGTCGCAGCGGGTAGCAGGAGTCGGATCGGGTCGCGAAGACGAACCCGAACGATCAACCCCAGCGCCATGAGTGCAGTGAGTCCCGCAGATCCGAGTACGCCCAGCGTCGCTATCTGCAGGCCCGCCAGAACAGCGAGCCCTCCAGCGACCTCCGCAATGCCGACCAAAGTCTGGAATCTCCGCAGGTCGTAGCGCTCGAACCATTGAGGACTTATGGCCATTGAGAATGTCGACGCCTGTGCCCCGGCGGTTCTGGACCCCATCGGCGATTCAGCGGTCTCTGAAGGTCATCGTGTAGTTGTTCGTCACGACCGTGGAGCTCTCGGGGTTTGGGCCGTTCGCACGCGGGTAGTCGTCCTTGTAGTTGCCGGCAGCGAGCACGGAGTTGTAGATGGTGTGATCGACGCCGGCCAACGGGTCTGAACCGGCCGTGCCGCAGAAGACGTAGACGCAGCCCGGCCTACTACCGTCCGGATAGAAGAGCGCGAGTTCCCGACCAACCCCGCCAACGGTTCCCGCGGGAGGCGGAGTGCCGCTTGGGGCCTGCGGACCAGCGTCGCGGGCGAAAAAGACGATCTCGTCGTTGTCATCGATGGTGGCATCAACCCAGGTGTCGGCATCGGCAGGAGGGAGGGTGGTGACCCCGATCGGGTCGTTGTCGCCGCAGATAGTGCCGGTGACGCCGGCGCTCCGGTTGAAGTTCGGCTGGTCACCGAAGTCCATCACCACCCGCTCATCGATCTGCACCGGAATCTGAACCCAGTCAGCCAAGTCGGTGTCCCAGCGGTAGGTGACGCCCCGGTCTGGGTCGAGGACCGAAGCCACCGATCCCGAGCTCGGCACCGGTCACAACGACCGCAACGTCCAGCCGCAGGACAAACAGGGCATAGACGTAGTTACAAGCAGTGGCCAATATGGCGGCGACAAGGGCGACGGTGAGCAGTTTCCAATGGCGGAGCCTGGCCGAGTGTATGCCACCCTCCGTGGTCGCAATCGAGATCCAAGATGTTGGGGATCCGCGGGCTACTCGCGGAGCCCCGGCGGGTCGAGCCGGTATCCTTCGGGCACCAAATACCAGCAACGGGACGTGGCGCAGCTCGGTAGCGCACCTGCTTTGGGAGCAGGGGGTCGGGAGTTCAAATCTCCCCGTCCCGACAGAGAAGGACCTGGTCAGGGCCCTGACCGACCTTGGGCGAGTGGACACACGCGTGCACTGTGCAACTCGTGTGCAACGCAATCAGCACGCTTCGGCAGATCAATACGGCCCATTGGCGCACCTGCGTCTTCAGCAGGCGCAATTCCGAATCTCCACGGCGAGTAGAGACCAGAACTCTTCGACACTGCTGGCATCTTCCGACGGATGGCTGGGATACAACGACGCGGTCGCGGTACAGCCAAACGTCCTCCATCGTTTCGCTCACCGCGTCCGGCAGATCGCGTCTATGCACATGGCCGGAAGCATGCTCCCAGGCTCAGATGTCCGGCCCGGGTGGTATTGGTGATCCAGCCGCGCTCATTCCCTGAGCGAGATCTCATCCAGAGCGTTGGCCACGAACTCCGGCTCGGTGATCATCAGGTCGTGCCCTGTGTCGATCGACCAGAGTCGAGCCTCGGCTCGGGCAAGATCAATCATCTCGGGATCGCGCGTGGCGATCGTCGACTCACAGACGATGTGGAAGTGCGGCAACGCGGCAACCGCGGCTTCGTCCTTCAGCACCAACGGCTGTTCGAAGCAGCGCCAGGGATGGCCGGTGAGTCGATTGTCCATCCACGCAAGGTCGTCGGGGTCGGTAACCCCGTAGAACGCGCCGGCACCGGGCCCGGGCAGCAAGACCAACTCGACGCCGTCGACGGTCTCGCCGAGCGGGCGCACCGACTCGATGGTCGGACCGGCGACGTCGACCAGCGACTGACCGTTGGTCGGGTTGGCGGCATCGAGGTAGACGAGCTTGCCGACCCGTTCCTCGGCGCGGTCGGCGACCCCGGTGATCACCATCCCGCCGTAGCTGTGGCCCACCAGCACGACGTCGTGGAGATCCCACCATCGAAGGAGGCCGACGACATCGGCGATGTGCGTTTCCAGGTCGATCCCAGGCGCCAGCAGGTTGGAGCGTTCGGCGAGCCCGGACAGCGAGGGCGCGAACACCTCGTGGCCCTGGGCCTCCAGACGGCCCTTCACCTTGGCATAACACCAGCCCCCATGGCCTCCGCCGTGGACCAGTACGAATGTCGACATTTCAGCCACACTTTCCGAGAATGAATCGCTCCCCGCCTGCCGCGACGACGTTCGCGGTGCCATGGGTTCTAACACTCATGTCAGATACTCGGCCACAATGGCCGCCATGGCTCGCCCACTTCCGCTGCTGACCGACATCAATCGGTTCTTCTGGACGTCGGGGGCCGACGGCCGACTTCGCTTCCTTCGTTGCGACATGTGCCGCGCATGGGCGCACCCACCACAGCCGGTGTGCCGCCTCTGTGGGTCGACCAGACTGCGACCGGAAGCAGTTTCCGGACGGGCCTCCGTCGTTGGCTGGACGATGAATCACCAGCCCTGGCATCCGGCGTTCCCCCCGCCCTACGTGATCGCCGTCGTGGCGTTGGCCGAAGATCCGGGGGTGCGACTGACCACCAACATCATCAACGTCGACCCTGAATCGATGCGGATCGGCATGGAGTTGGAGGTCGACTTCGAGCCCACCGACGACGTGTGGATCCCCCTCTTTCGGCCGGTCGGAGCGCCGGGACCAGCCACATGATCACGCGCTTCGAAGACGACGTCGTCATCTCCGGTCTCGGCCGGTCCGAGGTCGGCCGCCGCCTCGACCGCCACCCGCTCGCGCTCGTGCGCGATGCCGTTGACGCGGCCCTCGCTGATGCGGGCCTGACTCTCGCCGATATCGACGGCCTTTCGACTGCGCCGGGACCAATCCCGGGGCCCCCGATGGGCTACACGGTCGGCGGCATCGAGGTGCTGACCGAACTATTGGGCCTTCGCCCGACCTGGTTCACCGCCTCACCGGAAACGATGGGGCACGCGGGACCGATCATCGACGGCGCCCTGGCCGTGTCGGGTGGACTCTGCCGTCATGTCCTCTCGATCCGTGCGAACTGGGAGGGAACTCACCGCAAGCTTCTGGCCGAAGGTGCGCTCACCTCTCCCGGTGAAGGGCGACGAGTCGCCGGTCGCTCCGAGTGGCACGCCCCATTCGGGGCGATGTCGCCGGCCAATTGGATCGCGATGCAGGCGACCAATCACATGGAAACCTTCGGGACTACCCGAGAACAGCTGGGCGCGATCGCGCTCAACGCCCGCGCCAACGCGGTCCGCAACCCTGGGGCGATCTATCGCGACCCGCTCACGATGGACGACTACCTCAGCGCGCGGATGGTCAGCAGCCCGTTTGGCCTCTACGACTGCGACGTGCCGTGCGACGGCGCCGTCGCCGTGATCGTCTCGCACATCGACACCCTGCCCGACTTGCGTCGCGACCCGGTTCGCATCGAGGCGGTCGGCACCGCGATGAGCGAGCGCTTCTCTTGGGATCAGGGGACGATGATCCACGAGCCCATGGTGGCGGGCCCCGCCGCACACTTGTGGACACGCACCGACCTCACGCCGGCAGACGTTGATGTCGCCCAGCTCTACGACGGGTTCACCTTCAACTGTCTCTCATGGCTCGAGGCACTCGGTTTCTGCGCGACCGGAGAGGGCGGTGCCTTTGTCGAGGGAGGCGGACGGATTGCCCTCGACGGCGAGCTTCCTCTCAACACGAGCGGAGGGCAGCTGAGCGAGGGGCGCCTCAACGGGTTCGGCCTCATTCACGAGGCCGTGATCCAGCTCCGCGACGAGGGCGGCGACCGCCAGGTTCGCGGAAAGCCGGAGGTTTCGCTCGTGTCGACCGGCGGCGGCCATCCGGGCGGCGTCTTGCTTCTGACCCGCTAGCGGCCCGGCACCGCGGCGAATTCGAACTCTTCAGGTGTCTCGCCAGGGAGTTGAACGAAACATTGACCGGTGCTGTCACCCGCGAGAATCACGAGCGCGCCCTCCGCGACCTCCTCGGCACCCATCACTGCGATGCCGGCTGCTTCGAGTCGCTCACGTCCTGTGCCGGCGATGAACCCAGTGTCCACGGTGGCCGGGCAGATCGCATTAATCGAAATCGAGCGGGCGGCGAGGGCGGCGGCAACGCTTCGGACCAAGCCTGTCACGGCATGTTTCGACATCGAGTACGCAAGATCGTTCGGGAGCGGTCCAAGCGATGCCCTTGAGGCAGTCACGATGACGGCGCCGCCTGATCCTGCCTCGAGAAGTGGCACGGTGGCCCGAAGTCCGAAGAACACGCCGTGTTGGTTGACTCCCACGATCCGGAGGTAGTCGTCGTCGGAGAGCGCAGTAATGTCGTCGACGCCGAGCCTGATGCCCGCATTCAGATGGACGATGTCGAGCTTTCCATGGACGTCGGCAATTGACGCGACGAGGCCCCTCCAGCCGCCGGAGTCGGCAACATCAAGTCGCCGGTATTCGATTCCGGACACCTGCCGAACGGCGGGAGGCGCGACATCGGCCAGGTCGGAGGCGATCACAATCGCACCCTCCTCGGCGTAGCGTCGAGCGCACGCGAGCCCGATTCCGGATGCCGCCCCCGTGACCAGCGCGACCTGACCGTCGAGGTCGTGGCTCTCCTTCATGGAAACATCATACTCACCAGACGAGCATGGCGTTCTCGGACTAGCCTCGTCTGCGAAACGCAGGAGGCAAGGGTGACCAACACACTCAAGGCGAAGCGGGTTCTTATCGTCGGCGCGTCGGCCGGTATTGGCCGGGCGACGGGTGAGCTCGCGGCCGCCGACGGTGCTCGAGTGGCGTTTGCCGCCCGACGGGGCGACGTGCTCGATGAAATCGTCGCTGATCTAGACGGTTGCGTCGCCGTGCCCTGCGATGTCACCGATCCTGGGGCGGCGATGGCCGCAGTCGACGAGTCCGCCGATGCGCTCGGCGGACTCGACGCGGTCGTCTATGTCGCTGGCGTCTTCCCGATCGGCATGCTCGATGAGATGGACAGCTCGGTCTGGCAGGACACGTTCGATCTCAACGTGTTCGGTGCCGCGGCCGTCACTCGGGCGGCCGCGAAACACCTCAAGGAATCCGGCGGCCGCTTGGTCTTCATCTCCTCCAATGCGCCCGAGCGACCGTGGCCGGGGATGGTGGTCTACGCCGCGAGCAAGGCGGCTCTCGACAGTCTGGTCGAAGGCTGGAATCACGAACATCCCGACGTGGGCGCGACCCGCGTCGTCGTCGGGCCGACTAACACCTCGCCGCCCGACTGGGACATGGACCTTGCAATGGAACTCCACGCGAAATGGGCCAGCGGCGGGTACCTCCCAGAGAATCCGCAGATTCAGGAGCCCGAGGACGTCGCCCAGGCGGTGTGCGACGTGTTGCGATCCAATACGCGCATCACCGACATTCGTGTGGTGCCACCCGGCATCTGAGTCCGAGAGCGGTTGGGGGCAGCGATCAGTTGGCGACCTTCTGGGCGCCGGTGCCCGCGGCGCCTTCACCCATCCCGTCCCAACGCGCCTTGACCTGCTCCGGTGTCAACTTCTCCCGCGTCGACCGAGACTGAATCGACACATCGTGACCTTCTGCGGCAGCACGGAGCGCGCCGACGGTGGCGTCGCTACGGGCCACATGGGTGAAGGGGTCGAATTGGTACCAACGCATCGCGTTTTCGTGCGTCATCTTGACGATGTCGGCGGCGGGCACATCCTCGACCGTGAACAGGTCGGCGAGCTCCTCTGGAGCATCGGGCCACATCGAATCTGAGTGGGGGTAGTCGGCCTCCCATGCCATGTTGTCGATGCCGATCTCGTTACGCAGCCGCACGCCGGCGGGATCGGAGATGAAGCAGGTGAGGAAGTGTTCGCGAAAGACATCGGACGGGAGACGATCGCCGAAGTCTTGCCCGGTCCACAGGTGATGCATGTCGTACGTGCGGTCGACTCGTTCGAGGAAGTAGGGCACCCAGCCGGTGCCGCCTTCGCTGAGCGCGATTTGCAGGTCCGGGAAGTTCTTGAGCACCCGCGACCAGAGAAGGTCGGCCGCCGCCGATTGGATGTTCATCGGCTGCAACGTGATCATCACGTCCGGCGGAGAGTCGGGAGCGGGGAAGGCCAACTGCCCCGACGAGCCGAGATGGATCGACAGAACCGTCGCCGTGTCGGAGCAGGCCTTCCATAGCGGGTCCCAGTAGTCGCTGTGAAAGCTCGGATACCCGAGGGCGGCCGGATTTTCGGTGAATGTGAGAGAGTGACAGCCCTTCTCGGCATTTCGCCTGACCTCGGCGGCACACTTCTCGGCATCCCAGATGACCGGCAACGCCATCGGGATGAACCGGCCGGGGTGGGAACCGCACCACTCATCGATGTGCCAGTCGTTGTAGGCCCGCACGAGGGCGAGTCCGAAGTCCTCATCGTCGACTGCGAAGAGTCGCGCCGCGAATCCAGGGAACGACGGGAAGTTCATGGAGGCCAACATGCCGCCGGCGTTCATGTCCTTCACGCGTTCGTCGACCTGATACGTGCCGGGTCGGATCTCGTCGAGTGATTGTGGTTCGACGCCATATTCCTCTTTGGGCCGCCCAGCCACTGCATTGAGCGCCACGTTGGGCACTTCGACTTCACCAAACCGCCACACATCGGCACCGTCGTCGCGGCGCACTATCCGCGGGGCGTCGGCGCGATAGCGCTCGGGGAGATGACCATCGAAGAGATCTGGCGGTTCGATGATGTGGTCGTCGACACTGATCAGAATCAGGTCCTCGGCGTTGACTGCCATGACACAACCTCCCGGACCCGGTGCATAGGGCCGCTCTCTTAGAAAGAGAATAGTATTCTCAGGTTCCTCGCGCACATGAACAGAAACGACAGGAGACTCGCGATGAAAGAACAACGTCGAGGCCGACGGATTGCAATGAGTCCGGAAGAGCGCGACGAGTTTCTCGCTCGACAGCAGGTGTGTCGAATGGCCACCATTGGTGCCAACGGGCGGCCCCACACGAGCGCCCTCTGGTTCGTGTGGGATGGCTCCGTGGTGTGGATCAACTCGGTGGTGAAGAGCCAGCGATTCACCGACGTGGCACGAGACGGGCGCGTGAGCATCATCGTGGACGGTGGCGATAGCTTTGCCGATCTGCGAGGAGTCACCATCGAAGGAACCGCCAAAGCCGTCGGCGAGGTGCCGCGGACCGGCGAGAACAACGATGCGCTGAATGCTCCCGAGCTCGCTTTCGCCCGGAAATACATGCAACGCGACGAGTTTGTCTACGACGGCGGCCACGCCTGGCTCCACGTCACCCCGGGCAAGATCGTGAGCTGGGACTTCTCCAAGCACGGCACGGGCTGAACGTGGCGGCGAAGACCGGTCTCACCGTGGCCGACTCGGTCCCCGAGCACCCCACACTTCCCCGCGCCTCCCGTGGTGCCCCCAACGTGTTGATGATCGTGCTCGACGACACGGGTTTCGCCCAACTCGGCCGCTTCGGGTCCGATATCGCCACACCCCACATCGATGCACTGGCCGCCGGCGGGCTGACCTACAACCGATATCACGTCACCGCCCTCTGCTCCCCCACTCGGGCCTGCTTGCTCACTGGACGAAACCATCACGCCGTTGGAATGGGTTTCCTCTCGGAGATGGGCATGGGTTTTCCCGGCTACGGCGCCCGTATCCCCGCATCGGCCGCCACCCTGCCGAGGGTCATGCGCGACGAGGGCTGGTCGACGATGGCGATGGGCAAGTGGCACCTGACGCCTCGCGGCGAACGCAACGCCGCCGGCCCTTTCACCCATTGGCCGAGCGGACTCGGGTTCGAGCAGCACTACGGGGTGCTCCACGGCGGTGCGAACTTCTGGACGCCAAACCTGGTGCGCGACAACCGATTCCTCGACCCGCCCGAGTCCGTCGATCCCGACTACCACTTCAGCGTCGACATCGCCGATCAGACAATTCGCACGATCACCGACCAGAAACACGCCGCGCCCGACAAGCCGTTCATGTGTTACTACGCGGAGGTCGCCACCCACGCGCCGCACCACGCGCCGGCCGAGTGGGTGGCCCAGTACGAGGGCGCATTCGACGACGGCTGGGAGCGGTGGCGCGAACGCACCTTCGAGCGCCAGGTCGCGTCGGGAATCGTGCCGGAGGGAACGACGTTGACCGAGCGTCCGCCGTGGGTGCAACGGTGGGACGATCTCGACACCGATGCGCGTCGACTCTTCGCCCGCATGCACGAGGTCTACGCGGGGTTCCTCACTCACACCGACGCCCAGATCGGGCGCGTGATCGAGCACCTGCGCGCGATCGGCGAACTCGACAACACCATCATCATGTTGTCGTCCGACAACGGTGCGAGCGCGGAAGGCGGCGTGGTCGGCTCGGTCAACGAGCATCGGTTCACAAAGCGACTCCCCGAGTCGGTCGAGGACAACATCCGCTGGATCGACGAACTCGGGGGTCCACGCACCTACAACCACTACGCCTGGGGATGGGCCTGGGCCGGCAACACACCCCACCGACTGTGGAAGCGCTACTCCTGGCTCGGCGGCACCCGCACCCCGCTCATCGTGCACTGGCCGAGCGGCATCGAAGCTAAGGGAGAGATTCGCAGTCAGTTCGCTCACGCGGTGGACCTCATGCCGACGGTGCTCGACGCCTGCGGGATCGCCGCGCCCACGGCCGTCGACGGCGTCGCCCAACAGCCGATCGACGGCGCAAGTCTGCGCGCCACATTCGACGATGCCGATGCAGAATCGCCGCGATCGCGCCAGTACTTCGAGGTCCAAGGGTCGCGGGCGATGTATCTCGACGGCTGGAAGGCGACGACCGACCATGTCGGCACCGCCCACGGCGACGAGATCGACCTTCTCCAGGGCAGCCGATCGTTCGATGACGATCGCTGGTCTCTGTTTGACCTCGAGACCGACTTCGCGGAAGCCCACGACCTCGCCGACCAACACCCGGACAAACTCGCCGAACTCGAAGCGGCGTGGTGGGAAGAGGCAGACCTCAACGACGTCCTCCCCCTCGACGACGGCTTCTTCGGTCGAGCCCCGGCCATCACGCCGCCCGCCTACCCCGCCCCCGCTCGCGCCGTCTATCGCCCGGGAGCCGGGGCGATTGCCGACGAGTCGATCCCGTTTCTGCTGCGTGGGTTCGAGCTCACCGCCACCGTCGAGGTAGGCGGGGGGTCGCCCGACGGAGTCATTGCCGCGATGGGCGACTGGTCCAGCGGATGGGCGATCTTCGTGGTCGAGGGCAAACTAATCGTTGACCTCTGCCTCAGCGGAGACCATGTACGCGCGCACGCGCCGGAGCGGCTCACTCCCGGCCCTCACCAGCTCGGATGTCGATACCGTCCATTGTCGCCCACCACCGGGGTGATCGAAGTCGTCGTTGACGACGTCGTGGTGGACTCGGCCGACCTCGGTAGAGGCCTGCCCAACTCGTGGCAGAACGGCGGCGCCGGACTCTGGATCGGGCGCGACGCCGGCTTTCCTGTCTGCGACGACTACGAGACTCCGTTTGCATGGACCGGCCGCATCGAGTCGGTGGAAATCGTCACGCCTGACGACGCGGCACTCGACGGGACCCAACTCCGAGACGAGAGCCTCAGAGCCGAATAGATCGGCGGAGAAAGCAAGGGGCCGGCCAACCGGCCGGCCCCTCACACGCTCACGAACTCACGGATCTACGACAGCACGAAGAGTCGCTGAGCCTCGTCGAACTCATAGACAGCCGAACCCGCATCCACGAAGTCGCGTTTGCCTGGTCCGAGCGAACCACCCAACACGCCAGTGACAGTGAATTCACCAATCGCATCGGCCGCTGCGTCGAACGACTCGTTCGTCAGCTCCGGGCCGGCCAGTTCAGCAACGGCTTTGAGCATTTCGAGCGCCTGACATGCCCGAATCACCGCGCCCACCACACCGGTCTGCGGGTCTTCCGGCCGCAACTCCACCGGGGGATCGTCGTCGAATGCGTTGTCGAATGTGTCGAAGCACTCCTTGACGCCGGCCTGATCGGCATCGTAAAGATCGGCCTCGCTCGGAGCGACGATCGCAACGGAGTTGACCAGGGCGTCGGTGGTATAGCCGAAGCCTTCGAGCAGGGCGACATCGGTGCCCGGATTGTCGGTGATCACAGTGAGTCCATCCCATGCGTTGCGAGACAGCGCACCGACGGTCGGCACCGACGCGCCGGGCACGGCGATGACGGTGTCAGCGCCGGCGGTCTTCCAGACCTCGACGAAGATGTCCATCTCGGCATCGATTGCGACCTGATCGGAACTCGGCGCCTCGAACGCAGTTGTGGACACGACTTCGATTCCGGCATCGGCGAGGATTGCCGCCATGTTGTCTGCAGTGGGCAGCGTCGCCGCCGCGGCCGACAGTGCGACCGAGGCGCCATCAAGCATTCCGGAGCTGATCAGCGTGTCGAGCTGCGCCTTCGCCTGGCGATCAGCCAGCGGCAAGAAGCCAATGATCGGTGCCAGCGATCGGTCGAAGGTCTCCTGCGTGGTCTGGAACGTGTTGATCACGATCGTGTCGTGCTGTTCGGTGTAGCAAAGTGGGATCTCGTTGCGGATCACGCCCATCACGGCGAAGACTTCTTCGTCCTCGGTCAGCCGCACGCAGACCTCATCCTGCACAACGAAATCGATGGGGCTCACCCCAATCAGCACGAGTTCGATGTTCCGTCCCAGCACACCCCCGTTGGCGTTGATGGTGTCGGCCGCGACCTGCCAGATCAGCTCGGCGTCGTGACTCGGCGACCAGTCGATAAACGTCGTATCAGTCCAGGGCACGCCGATCTTGATGGACTCTGCCGTGACGCCACGGAAAGAGTCGGTGAGAACGATCGGCGCATCAGTCGGGTCAGGCGCGGCCTCCGTGGTGGTCGGCGTGTCTCCTTCGGTTGTCGCCGGTGCCTCGGTGCTCGTGGTTGTCGTCGTGGTGTCGGAGGTCTCGCCTCCGCCGTCGTCACCACACGCGGCGGCGACGATGGCCAGCGCCACGAGCACAGCAATGAACGGAGTTCTCCAAGAACGATGCGAATGTTGAGACACGTTTCCCCCAAGGTTGAAAAGATTTGAAGCCACAAGGGCTGCGGAGATCGTAACCGACATCCGGCCGCGGCGAAAGTGGTGATCTTCTCAACAGAGAACTACATTTCCATCTCGATGAGCAGCGAAACACACGATCCCTTGGACGAGATCGACTCGCGGGCCCTGGCTCGCTGGATGGACGACGCCCAACTCCCCGGCGACGGTGAGCTTCCCGCCCTTTCCGTGATGGGCGGCGGGACGTCGAACCTCATCGTGAAGGTTGCCCGAGGCGGCAAAGAGATGATTCTGCGGCGACCGCCGATCGAGCTCGCGCAAGAGCGCAACCGCACCATGATCCGCGAGTTTCGCATTCTGGAAGCGCTGGGTGGCACTGACGTGCCCCACCCACGCGTTTTCGGCGCATCGGAAGACTCCCGGATCGCCGGCGCCTGGTTCTACATGAGCGAACTCGTCGACGGGTTCTCGGTCATGCAGCTGAAGGAATGGCCCAAGCCATTCGACGATCACAGTCTCCGACCCGAGCTCGCGCTCGAACTCGTCCGGGGAATCGCGAAACTAGCTCGGGTCGACTGGAAGGCAGCCGGCCTCCGCGATCTCGGTCGACCCGAGGGATTCCATGAGCGCCAGGCCGATCGTTGGTCGTCGCATCTCGAGAAGTACCGATTCCGTGACATCCCCGGATTCGACGAGACCGCGGCGTGGCTCCGCAGCCACCAGCCGAGGCACTACGAGCCGGGCATCATGCACGGCGACTATCAGTTCGCCAACGTCATGTTTCGCCACGGCGCTCCGGCCCGGCTTGCCGCCATCATCGACTGGGAGATGGGCACCGTCGGCGACCCGCTCGTCGACCTCGCGTGGGTCCTCATGGGTTGGCCCGATGCCGACGAGGACCGGACACAGCGGGGCTACGCCGACTACAACGGCATGCCCGACCGCGACGACCTCGTCGAGGAGTGGACCAGCGTCAGCGGCCGAGCCGCCGACGATCTGCCCTACACAATGGTGCTCGCCCGATTCAAGATGGCCGCGGTTCTCGAGCCGTCCTACGCTCGCTTCGTGGACGGGACCTCGAAGAATCCGATGCACGAGTACTTCGGCCAGGTCGTGCTCGACCAGGCCGCGGCCGCGGCGGAACTCGCCGCGTCGATCGGGTGATCAACCCGCCAAGAGTCGGCGAGCTCCGCGCTGAGCTCATTTCATGGCTCGACGTTCACGCCGAGGAGATTGCTCCTCCCTACCGTGGCTCCGGCTCACTCGCCGAACAGATGATCCAACTCAATCGGGTGAAGCGCCTGCTATGGGATGCGGGCTACATGGGCTGGGGCTGGCCGGAGCGAGTTGGCGGCCGGGGCGGGCCCGCGGCGCTGCGGGCGGTCGTGGGCGAGGAGATCGTCGAGCGGGATCTTCTCGTGTCTGGCTTCTTCTCGATGACGGAGACGCTCGCGCCTACGCTCATCGGCTTTGCTTCGGAGGAGCTCGCCGCGGAGTTCGTTCCTCGCCTCCTTTCCGGCGAGGAGATGTGGAGCCAGGGCTTCTCGGAACCCGGCACCGGATCCGACCTCGCGTCGCTGGCGTGTCGAGCGCGCCGAGACGGCGAGACCTGGGTCATCAACGGCCAGAAGGTCTGGACCTCGTTGTCTCAGTACTCCACCCGCTGCTTGCTGCTAACCCGAACCGGCACACCGGAGTCGCGCCACCGAGGCATAACCGCGTTCTTCGTCGACCTCGACACGCCGGGCATCACTGTTCGCCCGCTCTCGATCATGAGCGGCTCCGACGAGTTCGCCGAAGTGTTCTTCGACGATGTGGTCGTCCCAGACGCTCGCCGGGTCGGCGAGATCGACGGCGGTTGGGCGGTGGCCATGGCCCTGCTGCCATTCGAACGATCCACCGCGTTCTGGCACCGCACCGCATTCCTGCAATCGAGGCTGCAGACGGTTGTGGCCGCGGCGCCCGACGACGACCACAGTGCGGTCCTGCTCGGTGAAGCCTTCGCCCAACTCCACGCGCTGCGCTGCCGATCCCGAGCGACGGTGCGCCGCTTCGACGACGGCGCCACCCTCGGCCCGGAGACATCGGTCGACAAGGTGCTCGTGGCCTCGGTCGAGCAACGGATCTTCGACGTCGCCCGAGAACTCGACCCTCTTGCGGTCGCCCTTCCCGACGGACCCGACGGCGATCGACGCCGCGATGAGTACCTCTACTCGCGGGCCGCCTCGATCTACGGCGGAACCGGAGAGATCCAGCGCAACATCATCGCCCGACGCCTCCTCGACCTTGGAGACGAGTGATGGACGCCGAAGACCTCGTGCTCCTTGCGACGAGCGTTGCCGCCGCGATCGATTCCGACGCCACCGCGCCGACGAACGACGACGCGCTCGGCCAACTCGGGTGGAGTGACATGCTCGTCGCCGAGCCGGTGGCCGCCATGGCGGTCGTCTTCGGCCAGCTCGGCCGCGCCGCGGCGGCATCGACCGTCCTCGACGATGCGGTCGGCCATGCCATCGGGTTGAGTCCTGGCGCCGCCCTTGTTCACCCTGAGTGGGCCACCGCCGCGCTTCTCGCCCGCGGCGACCTCGCTCACCTCCAGCTCGCCGGCACGGCCGCCCGGTCTCGAATCGCCGAGCGAGCGACGGTTCAGATCGTCATGAGCGACGGCGTCGCGACGGTCGACGCGACATCTGTCGACCTGCTCGATGGCCCCGCCGAGAGCGGCCTGGCCCGTGTGGATGTCGACGGCCCCGTCACCGACTGGACGTCCCACGACCCCTGGCTCGCCGCGACGGCGATCACCGCGGCGCGGCGGGCCCAGGCCCACCAGCTCCACGGGCTCGCGTCCGGAATGCTCGACCTGGCCACGGAGCACGCCCGCGAGCGCATGCAGTTCGGGCGCCCGATCGGCTCTTTCCAAGCCGTGCGCCACAAGCTCGCCGAGACCCACGTTGCGGTGGAGGCGGCCGGCGACGCACTCGCCGCAAACGATGAAGACGACGAAGCCGACGGATTGGTCGTTGATCTCGCGCGGGTGCTGAGCGGCCGAGCCGCACAGGAAGCGGGCCGCCACTGCCAGCAGGTGCTGGCCGGCATCGGGTTCACCCGTGACCATCGGTTTCACCGCTATTTGTTCGCCGCAATCGATCTCGACGGGCTCTACGGTACGACGGCGGGGCTCACGAAGACGCTGGGGCAACAGCTCATCGCCGACCGGACGGTTCCGCGGGTGATCGACCTCTGATCCGCCGACTGCCTCAATACGTGGCCTGATACTCCGGCAAGAATGCGTAGGACGTCGCGTCCTGGGGCACCTCATCGAGAGGCGTGGCGATCTCGTCGACCGTCGGCCCGACGCGCTCGGCGATCGGGGCCAGCCGTTCGAGATCGAATCCGTAGAGCCGGGCCGCGGCGCCACCGACGATGGACCGAACCTCATCGACGGGCACATCGCAGAGCGCGGCGCGCAGCGCCTCGCGAGTGTGGGGCGTTGTTCCCTCGTTGTGGGGGAAGTCGGCACCCCACATGATCCGCTCGAGCGCCACGTCGTGGCGGTGCGGAACATCATGAGCCTGGAGAAAGCTGGCGCCGAGCCAACAGTTCTGCGCGAGCGCGTCGCTCGGCCGCTGTGTCTGCGTCGCGAGCGACGAGCGATCGAACTTGACCGTCTGCTTCTCGGGGTCGATCAGCGTGTCGAGCTTTTCGTCGAGACCTCGGGCGAGGGCGCCGAGCCACTTGCACCCACCCTGTTCGGTGATGGCGAATTGAAGATCGGGAAAGCGCTCGAAGACACCGCCGAAAATGAGGTGCCAGATCGTGCGATGGCTCCAGAACGCATATTCGTAGACCAAGATCGGCATCGTGGCCGGATGGTCGGGAAGGGCCGGCGCCCCGCTGCCCGCGTGGCTCGCGACGGGCAACCCGGCATCGACGCAGGCCGCCCAGAGCCGGTCGTACGACGCGTCGTAGAGCGGGGCGACCGTATTCGGTGGCACCGACGAGAGTAGAGCGCCACAGATCTCGGGATGCCGGGCGGCCCACTGGATCTCGGCGACCGCGTCGTCGACCACGTTGGGCAAGATCTGAATCACTGCCTTTCGCCGCCCCGGCGTGGCGGCGCAGAAGTCGACCACCCATCGATTGTGAGCCTGAAGGCCCGCCCACTGGCGGGCGTAGTCCGTGGCGGTCTCAGGGGCCGCTCCCGCCAGCGAGCGGCCAGGAAAGAAAGGTGGGTACGTGTTGGGAAATACCACTTCGGCGGAGATGCCGTCGGCTTCGAGCGCAGCCATGCGCCGCTCGCTGTCGAAATTCAGGAAGAAGTCGTCGTCGTCGGCATCGAGCCAGGCCGACTCGAAACCTCGGGCCCACACGTCGAAATCATTGTGCCAACTCGAATCGAGATAGGGCCGATACCCCTGAATATCGGCACCGGCGTGCGTGTCGGCCGAGATGATGGTCAGTCGCGTTGAACCCATTCTCCTGTGACGATAATGTCATTCTCACCATGAATCCAGTACCGCCGCCGATGCCCCGGTTTGTGCCGCTCACGGTGGTCGACGTGGTCGAAGAGACGGCCGACGCTCGTTCGTTCGTTTTCGAGGTCCCGGAAGCCGAGCGCGAGTCCTTCTTCTACCGGGCCGGGCAATACTGCACATTCAAGGTCAAGATCGACGGGGTGACTCAGCTGCGCTGCTACTCCATGTCGAGCTCACCCGACATCGACGAACCCTTGCGCACCACCGTGAAGCGAGTCGATGACGGCGTGGTCTCGAACCACCTCAACGATGCACTGCGGGTAGGCAACAAAATCCTCGCGACCCCACCGGCGGGAACGTTCTGCCTCGACGCGGCAGACACTCGACCCATCGTCGCCTTCGCCGGCGGGAGTGGGATCACTCCGGTCGTCTCGATCGCCAAGACCGCACTCGCCGCCACCGAGCGGCCGGTCCACCTTCTGTTCGCCAACCGCGATGCCCACTCGGTCATCCTCGGCGACGAACTCGATGCGCTCGCGGCCGCCAAGCCGGACCGGCTCGACGTCGTCCATCACCACGATGATGCAACCGGCTACGTCACCGCCTTGCAGATCCGCGAATTCCTCGGCTCGTCGCTCGATGTCGCCGTGTATCTCTGCGGGCCGACGCCGTTCATGGATCTGGTCGAATCGACGTTGGCCGAACTCGGCCACGACCCCGCGCTGCTGCACACAGAGCGCTTCGTCAATGCAACCATCGACAATGCCGCCATCGACCCTTCACCCGACGCCGACGCGTCGCCGGTAGCGGGGGCGGCCGACACGGCGACCATTGGTCTCACCCTCAACGGACACCAGCAGACGATCGACCACCACGCAGGCGAGACGATCCTCGAAGCCGCTCGCCGCGCCGGCCTGAGTCCCCCGTTTTCCTGCCAGGCCGGCAACTGCGCCACGTGCATCGCCGAGCTGAGCGACGGCGAGGTCACCATGCGAGTCAACGACGTGTTGACCCCCGACGAACTCGCCGAAGGCTGGATCCTCACCTGTCAGTCCTTGCCGACCACGTCTACGGTGACCGTCGCCTACCCCGATTGAGGAACGAACGTTCAGAATGCTCATCGCCCAGATCACCGATACCCATGTGAGCGCCCCCGGCGTGCTCACCTGCGGAGGCGCCGTCGACTCCACGGCTCGATTCGCGGCCGCCATCCAACAGCTCAACTCGCTGACGCCTCGCCCCGCGTGCGTCCTCATCACCGGCGACCTCGCCGACCAGGGCCAGCCGGAGGAATACGAGGTCTTTGCGGAGCTTCTCGACCACATCGAGATCCCGGTTCACTGCGCCATCGGCAACCACGACGATCGCCGCGTGATCGTGAATGCGCTGCAGCTCCCCGCTCCCCTTCCCGGCGGTTGGGTGCAGTACTGCGTCGACGACTACCCAGTTCGGCTGATCCTGCTCGACTCGACCAGCAATGTGCACCACATGGCCGAGTTCTGCGAGGAGCGCCTGAACTGGCTTCGGGATCGGCTCGCGGAGCAACCCGACCGGCCGACGGTCGTCGCGATCCATCATCCGCCCTTCGATACCGGTATTGCCTTCCTCGACGCGCTGGGCCCGGGATGGGCCGCTGACCTGATCGCGCTCTTGGGCGAGCATGACAATGTCGAGCTCGTCGTGAGTGGCCACGTGCACCGCTCGATCCAGACAGTGGTCGGCGGCAACCTCGCCAACATCTGTCCGTCAACCGCCCAGCAGACCACAATGGATCTCGCCGAGAATCCCTCGGCCGACGCGCTCTTTGTGCTCGAGCCGCCTGCGTTTCAGGTCCACCGAGTGGGCGAGGGTCCCGTCGTCACCCACACGGTCCCGGTCGGCGACTACGAGGGTGTCATCAAGGTCACGCCCGAGGCCCGGGCCGGCTGGGCCGACGGTGACCCGCGGGTGCTTCTCGCCAAACGAGACCACCACAGTCCGAGCGCCTGACTGCGCGCCGAGACCGGACCACCGGCAACTCAGCCCGAGAGTTGGTCTCGCAATACGCGACGAAGCACCTTGCCCGACGGGAGCCGGGGGATCTCGTCGACCACATGCAGGGCCGAGAGTCGCTTGTAGGACGCAAGCTGATCGGCGACGAGCGCGGCAAGTTCGTCGGCCCCCACGCCGGCGTCGTCGCGCAACGTCACCGCAGCCACAACCGCCTCTCCCGCCCGCTCGTCGGGCACGCCGAAAACCGCACAGTCGACCACGTCGGCATGGCCGTGCAGAACCGCCTCGATCTCCGCCGGTGCGACCTGGAAGCCCTTGACCTTGATCATCTCCTTCACCCGATCGGTGAGGTGCAACCAGCCGTCGGGTTCCACCCAACCGACATCGCCGGTGCGGTACCACCCGTCGGCGAACGCCTCGACGTTGGCTTCGTCGGGGATGTAGCCGGCCATCATCGACGGGCTCCTCAACTGGATCTCCCCCGTCGTGCCCGCCTCGACCTCGGCGCCCGACTCCAGATCCACCACGCGCAGCTCGACATCATCGATCGGCAGTCCGGCCGAGTCGAGGCGCCACATCTCGGGCCGGTCGACCGGGTTGCAGGTGATCACCGGCACTTCGCTGGCACCGTAGGCCGGTAAGAACTCGACCCCGGTGCGCTCGGTCACCCGGCGGGCCACACTCTCGGTGACGGGCGTCGCCCCCCACATGATGTAGCGCAGCGACGAGAGGTCGTAGCGCTCGAGATCGGGGTGGTCGGCCATCGCCAATGCGATCGGGGCCACCGCCATCTCGATCGTCACAAGGTCGGCCTCGATGTGGTGCAGCAACGAGTCGAGGTCGAAGCGGGGGAACAGACGCACCGCGGCGCCGGCCGAGGCCGCCGCGAGCAGGTTGAGAAGTCCGAGAATGTGAAACGGCGGCGTGGCCACCTGCATCCGGTCGTCAGGTCCGAGCCCGAGCGCGGCGACCCAATGTTCGGTTGAGACCGCGAGTGACCCGTGGAGGTGGCGAACCGCCTTGGGCATACCCGTCGTGCCCGAACTGAAGACAAGAACGGCCTCGGTCTCGGGCCAATCGGCAACCGCGTCGGGCGGTCGGGCCGTGCGGCCGGCGAGATCCGCCAGCACGCGATCGTGGTCGAGATGAATGATCCGGTCGGCCCCGATCGTGTCGTTCAGGACCTCGGGGGTCTCGCCGTCACACACGACGAGGACGGGCTGCGTGAGAGAGAACGCGTGGGCGACTTCACTCTGCTTCCAGGCCGGACTCACCATCACCACCGCGGCGCCCCGTTTCAACACCCCGAAGAGCACCATCACGAACTCGGGCCGATTGCTCGCCATCATCGCGACCCGATCCCCCACGTCGACCCCCCGCTCGCCTAGTAGCCCCGCGGCCGCGTCGGCCAGACCGTCGAGCTCACCGAAGCTCCACTCTCGATCATCGAAGCGCAGCGCCGTGGCGTCGGGCGATCGAGCCGCAGTTTCCTCCAAGAGTCGGTGCACACCCGTGGTCATCGCTTCTCTCCTGTGAATGGGAGCGAGAATGTGGCTCTACTGATTCGACTATCGTAGTTATCGCCCTGATTTGCTGCCCGGGAGGGCCCATGCCCGTGACCATCGAGGACCAGCTTGCGTTGCAGGACCTCACCACCCGCTACGCCCAACACCTCAGCCGTCATGAGGTCGGCGACCTCGTGGATCTCTTCGTGCCGGACGCGATCTACCACGCCTTCAACACCGACTACTCGATGGCCGAGTTCCCGGCCCTTCTCGACTCGGCCCCGCGCGGACAACTGATCGTCAACCCGCCGCTCGTCGACGTTGTCGACGACGACGGAACCGGGTCGCAGCACTACATCTTCATCGATCAGCGAACTCACGACATGCGCCTTGCCTGGTACGACGACATCTATCGGCGCACGCCGCAGGGATGGAGGTTCGTGCGCCGCACCACGACCTTCCTGCGTCGCCATGGCGGAGTGGATCACGGCAAGGAACACGATCCCGTTCGAGGCACCGGTCAAGGCTGACGGCATCCCCTCAGCCGAGGTCTCAGCCGCGCGCCAACCCGTGCAGGAGCCGGTCCCACATCGCGTCGGCTCGAGCCCGTCGTCCTGCAGCGTCGCCGATCAGTGCGGTGCCGAAGGCGTTGAACATCGTCGTCTGCATGAGGAAGGCACCCTCGGCTCGCAGATTGTCGACCTTCACGGCCCCGGCGTCGGCCGCGTGCTGCAACACGTCGAGCAGGTGAGTGAAGAGCGGCTCGGTGGCAACAACGACCGCATCACGATCGGTCGCCATGAGTTCGAAGATGAAGGCGGCCATCGAGCGGACCGTGAGGTGGGGTGAGGGTGCGGCCGACGACGGTTCGCGCTCGCTCCATTCATAGATGGTCACGATGGTGGTGCGGAGCCGTTCGAGCGGGTCGTCGATGCGCTCGGCGATGACCTCGATTTCGGCAACCGTCGCTCGAATTGCATCCTCGTAGACCGCGAGCAACAGGTGCTGCTTGCCGTCGAAGAACTGATAGAAGCTGCGTAGCGACTGAGTGGAACGCTCGACCACGTCTTGCACGGTGAAGTCGAGGCCACCCTTCTCGACGATCAGCTCGGTCGTGGCGTCGAGAAATCGCTGCACGCGCTGTTCGGCTCGGGCCCGGGCGCCGTCGAGCGAGCGGTCGACCGCCTGGCTGCGCAGGGGCGGGAGTTCGGAGGCGGCACTGTCGGAGATGTCAGTCACGGTACTGCCTGTCCCTCCGGCTTCGGTTCATACGGGCTGGGCGTGGACCACGCCGCCGAGCATCACGAAGTCGACCGATTCGGTAAGCGTGATGTCTTCCAGCGGATCGCCGGGCACGGCGATCACGTCGGCCAACAGCCCGGGTTCGATCCGGCCTCGATCCTCGGCCTCGATGAGTTCAGCCGCGGCGATCGTGGCAGTCTGGATGGCCCGCAGCGGGCTCGCGCCGCGCCGCGTGAGCGCGATGAGCTCCTTTGCGTTCTCGCCATGGGGAATGGCGGGAGCGTCGGTGCCACAGCAGACCTTGATGCCGAGCTCGAGCGCCCTGGTGATGGTCTGGCGAGCTTTCGGAAAAACCTCGGCCGCCTTGGCCTGAAGTTCGGGCGCAGCGTGCGACACATCCATCCCGTCGGCGAGGTAGGTGGTGGCGACGAGGAAGGTGCCGCGCTCCTTCGCCAGAGCCAATGTGTCTTCGGTCATCAGGGACCCGTGTTCGATGCAGTCGATACCGGCGTGGATCGCCGCTCTGATACCCGCATCGCCGTGGGCGTGGGCGGCCACCCTGATGCCGGCCCGGTGGGCTTCATCGACGGCAACGGCAAGTTCCTCGTCCGAGAACTGTTGGGCGCCGGCCGGGCCGGTGTGTGACATCACCCCGCCTGATGCACAGATCTTGATGACCTGGGCCCCGAACTTGATCTGATGACGGACCGCCTTGCGGACCTCGTCGACTCCGTTGGCCACTCCCTCCTCGACGGTGAGCGGCATGATTCCGTGGGCCAAACCGACGAACACCGTCGGCTCGAGATGGCCACCGGTCGGACAGATCGCGTGGCCGGCCGGCACAATGCGAGGCCCCACGACATAGCCGCGCTCGATCGCGCGGCCGAGCGAGACATCGAGAAGATGTCCCCCCGTCGGAATGAAGAGGCCGAGATTGCGCACGGTCGTGAAACCGGCGAGCAGTGTGGTCTTCGCATTGACGACGGCGCGAAACGACCGATCGATCGGCGTTTCCACCACCGACGTGCGGGCCCCACGGTCGCCCGGGCCGCCCATGAAGAAGTTGAGCTCCATGTCCATCAGTCCGGGGAGCAGAGTGCGATCACCGAGCTCGATGATGTCGGCGTCATTCGGCGCCGCATCGGAGCCAACCCCGACGATTCGATCGCCCTCGACCACGACAACGCCAGGACTCTGCACCTCGCCGGTGACGACATCGACCATCCGGTCTGCCCGCAGGACCGTCGTTTCGGACTCGCTCACCGTCAGAATCCTGGCTCGCTGACGAGCGGGAAGGCCGCCGCGCCACTGTCGGGCACATGGGGTTGTTTCCAGGCCTCGACGGGGAACGAGGCCGTGACCAGCGAAAATGCGAGGTAGGCGAGGTTGCGATCCTCGTCGCTCACCACCGCAGCGTCACCGATGGGGACGGTCTCGGCGTGGGCCATGATCGCCTCGAGCCGCGGGAAGGCCGTGTCGTAGAACGACTGCATTTCCGCCATCGTCGACCCGAGTCGCTTCGCGTAGCGCTCGTCTTCAGTGGGCAGGATCCAATCGGCGAACACTTCGAGATCGGCGAAATCGGAGGGAAGAAGACTCATGGATGCTCCCTTCAGCGGCCAACCGCGACGGCGACGTCACGCTCGGCCCGGTAGTCGTTGACCTGTTCGCGCACCGTGTGGTGGAGGTGGCGGACCAGAAGCTCCTGGTCGCACAGAGGGAACTCGCGAACCACACCCGACTCCAGCATTGTCTGCGTGGCCTCTAGCGTGTTGCCGTCTTGCAGCGCGAACTCTTTGAAAGTGACGGCGGCCAGCTCTTGGCTGATGCGCTCGGCCAGGTTCTTCGGCTCGGCGAAGTAGAGCCGCGCCTCGAACCGGTGCCGGTTCATGGCGGTGGGCCAGTAGTGGTAGGTCAGGTACCAGCCGGGCTCCCAGATCAGGATCACCATGTTCGGATAAACCTGGAACGAGTCGGTGCCCCAGGCCCGATGCTCAGCCGGATTGAGACCGGCTGGGAGCGTTGACAGATCGATTCCCTCGGGTTTGTCCCAAGGCCCGAACAATCCCGAGCGCAAGACGTTCTCGATCGGCTTGACCATGCTCGGATCGGCCGGCGGCGACATACCGCCCCAGGAGGAAACCACGCTGTGGGCCGTCGGCTCGTAGATCTCGTAGTGCAGCGCCTCGAAGCCGACGCCGGCGAGCTTGGAAGCTTCCTCCGCGACCGACTGGCGCATGTGAAGAATCGGCGCATGGTAGAACTCAGCGAACGCGTCGATGAAGAGCTTCCAGTTGGCGCCGACATCGGCGACATACTCGTAGCAGTAGGTCATCTCGCCGAAGGGGTAGCCGTCGAGACCGGTGGCCAGGTCGCCGAGGAATTCCCGCAGAGGCTGCTCGGGCTCGTCGGCCAGATTCACGAAGATGAAGCCCTCCCACACATCGAGGTGCACCGGCACCAGGCCGTAGTCGGACTTGTCGAGATCGAAGAACTCACCTTCTTGCTGTACGAAGGTGAGTTCGCCTTCGAGGTCGTAGCGCCAGCCGTGGTACTTGCAGGCGAACTGGCGGCACGTGCCCTTGTCTTCCTCGTTCGGATAATCGGTCCAGGCGAGCTTGTTGCCGCGATGGCGGCAGATGTTGTGGAACGCGCGGATCTCGTCGTCGGCACCGCGGACGATGATCAGTGAGGTGCGGGCGGCGTCGAGTTCACGGGTGAAGTAGCTGCCCTTTCGAGGAAGCTGTTCGACCCGACCGAGATTGAGCCACGATCGCTTGAAGACCGCCTCGCGCTCGTCTTCGAACCACTCGGGATCGATGGAGTCCTGATAGCTGACCGGCGCGGTCCCCAAGTGGGGGTAGAGCTCGGTCCAGCTTCCTTCGGCGGGCTTGGTGAAGTGTGCCACGGCGTCCCTTCGCGGTCCGAAAAGCTTGTTCTTTCGTGACTATAGCCTTCTTGAGCGGAAAATGGAAATGTCATTCTCACCCGTCGTGGTGCGGAAAACCCTCGAGATCTGCGTCGAGCGGGAGTTCAGCGGCGTTGAACGCCATGGCCAACGTGGCGTAACCGCCGACGGTGAAAACGAAGTCCATGAGCTCGGCATCATCCCAGTGGGCGGCAAGTACGGACCAGGCCTCGTCGTCGACTTGACCGTCGGCCAGCAAGGCGTCGGCGGTGCGCAGGACCGCGGCATCCAACGCCGACCAACCCCCGGCGTCGGGCCCCTCGATGATCCACTGGATCTGTTCGGCGCTGATGCCGGCTTCGAGAGCTACCGGGACATGTTGTCCCCACTCGTACTCCGAACCCAGCGCCCACGAGACCCGCAGTACGACCAGTTCGCGGGTGCGCTCATCCAGGCTCGACTCATAGAGAAGGTGCCGGTTGAACTCGAGGAAGGCGCGGGCGAGCGAAGGGTGGCGAACCAACAGCGCGAGCGCATTGACCCCTCCGGCGCCGCCCCGCTCCTTGCGGCGCTCGGCGTAGACGCTTCCCGGCGGCGGGATCATGGGATCGAGGGCATCGATCTCCGCCCTGCTCCATTCCGAACGGGGCAGAGGCGCGATCCGGGGCGCGGGCTCAGGTGTTTCGGCCACCGTTGACCCCGATGATCTGACCAGTGATGTAGCCACTCGCCTCGGAGGCGAGAAAGGCGACGGCGTTGGCGATGTCGGCACCGGTGCCGACACGGCGGACCGGGGTACGTTCCTCGTGGTCTTCCACGGATCCGCCGAGAAGGCCCTTCGCTTCGGACCGGCGCAGCATCGGCGTGTCGATGAACCCTGGCGGCACCGTGTTGACGGTGATTCCGTCCTGGCCGAGCTCCTTGGCCAACGACTTGGTCAGGCCGATCATGCCCGCCTTGGACGACACATAGTGGGCCATGAATTCCTGGCCCCCCTGCGCGCTCGACGACGAGATGTTGATCACCCGCCCCCAACCGGCCTCGATCATGTCGGAGATGCCCACCTGGGTGCAGTGAAACGTGCCCGTGAGGTTGACGGCAATGATGGCGTTCCACTCGTCTTCGGTGATGTTGACGAAGCGGCGGAAACCATCTCGACCGGCATTGTTGACCAGCACCGAAACCGGCCCGAGCTCAGCCCGCACGGTTCCGAATCCAGCCTCCACGGCGGCGCGGTCGCTCACATCGACATGGACACCGATTGCGTCGTGGCCCGCATCGCGCAGCCCCGCCGCGACCCGTTGGGCCGCTGCTTCGTCGAGATCGAGTACGCCGATCGCCATGCCATCGTCGCAGAGCCGGTGCGCGATCGCCTCCCCGATGCCGGATCCACCGCCGGTGACCACTGCCACCTTGAGATCCGACTCGGTCATGCGAAGGCCTCGTCGCCCGCAAGCGTGACGCGGTGCATCAACCTCGGCGAGTCGGCGTCGTAGGGAAGGGCTCGGTGCATGGTGCCGCGGTTGTCCCACATGACGAGATCTCCCACCGTCCAGTCGTGGTGGTAGACGAAACGTTCATCCGTGGCCCAGGCCTCGAGATGATCAATCAGTTGGCGGCCTTCGTCGCGGTTCATGCCGACGATATGGTCGGTTGTGGCCCCGAGAACCAACGATGTTCGCCCCGATTCGTGGGTCCACGCGAGAGGCTGTTCTTTGCTCGGTCGGGCCTGCCAGTCGGCGACTTGCGCCTCGGTCGGATCGGAATATACGAGCCGCTGCGATGCCTCCATGCTGTGCACCACGCGGAGATCCTTGTATTTCGCCTTGTCATCGGCGGACAGCGCATCCCACGACGCGTAGGTGCTGCAGAATTCGGTTCCGCCGCCATTGTCCGCAACCCCGACCGCGTTGAGCATCGTCGCCATGTTGGGCACGTCGTCGGTGGCGCCGTCGATGTGCCAGAAGAAGGTGCCCTGCAGGTAGGACGCGGCGGGGTTCTTTGCCGGGTCGAGTGTGACGAGGAAGATCTCCGCGTGATCGCCCGTGGGAATCGGGAAGACATCGGGTTCGCCGAGCGCCTTTCCGAATGCCACCTGCGATGCGTCGTCACAATGGAGCTCGGGGAACACCAAGACGCCGTGGGTCTCGAGGGCTTCGCCGAGCGCGGCGGCGGTATCGGAATCACCGAGCTGACGGGGCTCGATGTCGGTGACCGACACACCGATGCACGGACCGAGTGGGGTGAGTTTCATGAGAGCGCTGACCTCCTCGGGCGAGCGTACACCGCGGCCTTGGGCGGCGAAAGCGGCGTAGGCAGAATCAGAGAATGTCATTTCCGCTCTTTCACTCGAGCGGCTATGCTTCGCTGGGTGCGGATCGGACTCATGGTTGGACCGGAGCGGCGGCGCCACGCCCAGAAGGTGCAGCGCCTCATCGACGACGTGATCGGTGCTGAAGCGGCGGGGTTCTCATCTGTCTGGATCCCGCAAGTGCCCGACGATTTCGACGCGATGACCGCGGCTGCGGTGACCGGAGCGCGTACATCGCGGATCGAAATCGGCACCGCGGTTGTTGTCCTTCAGAGTCGCCACCCCGTCGCTCTCGCCCAACAGGCGTTGTCGACGCAGGCCGTGTGTGAGGGACGATTCACGCTGGGCGTGGGACCGTCGCACGGCTGGGTCATCAAGGAAATGTTGGGCCTCGATTACGACCGACCGGCGGTCCTCGTTCGTTCGTATCTCGATGTTCTCGACGCCGCAGGCCACGGACCGGGTCCAGTCGACGTCGACAACGAACATTTCTCGATCCACAATCCCCTCGACATCACAGACATCGCCCACAACCCGATCCTCATCGCCGCGCTCGGTCCGGTGATGCTGCGACTCGCCGGCGAACGGGCCGACGGCACACTGCTGTGGATGGCCGACGAGCGCACGATCGGCGACCACATCGCCCCCCGCATCACTACGGCCGCCGAGTCCGCCGGACGGCCGGCGCCTCGCATCGTCGCCGGCGTGCCGGTGTGTCTCTGTCGCGACGACGAAGTCGACACGGCGCGACAACGAGCCAATCGAGTCCTGGCTGAAGCCGACATCTCCCCGAACTATCAGCGGTTGATGGACCACGGCGATGCTCGCAACGTCGCCGACATCCTCGCTGCCGGCAGTGAAGCGGCCGTCATGGCCCGCCTCCGATCCTTCAAGGATGCCGGTGTCACCGATCTCTCGGTGCGGGTGCTCCCGATCGGCGAGGGGCGCAACCAACTGCTCGAGTCGAGCCGCCGTACGCGAGAGTTCCTCTCGACGATCACTCCCGCGCTCTGAGCGCCCGGAGGTCTTCCTTCATCACCTTGCCGGTGGCGTTGAGGGGGATCTCCTCGACCACGTGGACCTCGCGAGGCACCTTATAGTTCGCCATCCGCTCCCGGCACCAGGCGATGAATTCGGCGGCGTCGAACGATGCTGCGTCGATTTGCGATTCATCGGTGAGGACGAGAAATGCACATCCGACTTCGCCCATCCGCTCGTCGGCGATTCCGATCACCGCAACCTGCGCGACGCCATCGTGCTGGAGGACAGCATTCTCGATCTCGGCCGGATACGCGTTGAATCCGCCGACGATGAACATGTCCTTGATGCGGCCCACGATCCGGAGATAGCGACGGTCGTCCATCGTGCCGAGATCGCCTGTGTGAAACCAGCCGTCGGTATCGATCGCGGCGGCGGTGGCGTCCGGGTCATCGAGGTACCCCTGCATCACGTTGCCGCCCCGCACGACGATTTCGCCGGTTTCGCCCGGCGGTGCCTCGGATCCGTCGGAAGCTGCGATGCGCACTTCGACGTCGACCATTGCCCGACCCGCCGTGGTCGCGATCGTGACCGGGTCGTCGTCGGGTCCGGAACCAGTGCACGTGCCGGCCTCGGTCAATCCGTAGCCGGTGAGCACCCGTTCGAATGGCAGCTCTGCTCGGATGCGTTCGATGAGAACCACCGGGATGTCGGCGGCCCCGGTTACCGCCACGCGCATGCTCGAAAGGTCGAACGAGTCCACACCCGGGTGGTCCAAGATCGTCTGGTAGATCGTCGGCGCGCCAGGAAAAACAGTCACCCGTTCGCCCTGAACTCGCTCAAGCACTGCCTCGACATCGAACAGGGGTACGGGGAGAATTGTCGCGCCTCGGAGGAGGCAGGCGAGCCAGCCCGCCTTGTAGCCGAACATGTGAAAGAACGGGTTGACAATCAGGTAGCGATCGCCCTCTCGAAGGTCGGCAAAGTCGCACCAGTCATCGAACAGCTTCAGCGTCTGCCCGTGCGCCATCATCACGCCCTTTGGGGTGCCGGTCGTGCCGGAAGTGAACATGATGTCGCTCAGGTCATCCGATGTGATCTGCGCCACGCGTGCATCCACGGCGGCGTCGACGACGTCGTCACCGGCGAAGACGAAGTCGTTCCATCCAATCGTGCCGTCGGGGACTTCACCGTCGAGGATGACCACCGAGACGAGATCAGGGAGCTCGACATCGCTGGCCGCGAGCATTCCGATCGGATCGATGTCGAGAAATCCGGTCACCGTGCAGAGGAGCTTGGCGTGGGTTCGGGCCAGGATCGGAGCCGCCTCCGGACCCTTGAAACGGGTGTTGATCGGCACCAGCGTTGCTCCGGCCGCCTGCAACCCGAGCGCGGCCACGACCCACAGCCCGCTGTTCGGGGCCCACACCGCGACTCGATCCCCAGGCTCGATGCCCTGGGCAATCATTGCCGCGGCAGCCCGGCGGACGCGAGATCCAAGCTCGGCGAACGTCCACCGCTCCTCGCCGTCGACAACGGCCTCGCGGTCGCCGAGTCGATCGCAGCAGGCGAGGGCCTCCGCCGGAATACTCGCCATCATGTGATCACTCCTGCGACCTTCAGCTCGAGGATCGCGTCCATCTCGTAGCCGAGCTCACCCAGGACATCGTCGGTGTCGACCGCGAATGCCGGCGCGGCCTTCAACTCCGGCGATGTCCGGTCGAAACGCACCGGGTTGGAGACCAGCTCGAATGTGTCGCCATCGTCAGCGTGAACGGTCGCGATGTAGCCGTTGGCTCGGGCCTGCCGATCGGCTACGACTTCTGCCGTGTTCTGTATCGGTGCCCAGGGCGACTCGAGGTCGACGAAACGCTCCGTCCATTCGGCCAACGTCCGGGTGGCGAATACCTCGCGCATGATGGCGGTGGCCGCAGGTGCGTTGACGGCCATCAACTCGGCGTCGGCGAAACGTTCGTCGGTAACCAGGTCGGGGCGATCGATGTGGGCACAGAAGTCGGCCCAATAACGAAAGCCTTGCAGGCCCAGGATCGAGAGATGACGCCCATCGCTCGTCTCGTAGATGCCAGCCAGCGGATTGGTCGGCGCGGCGCTGATGCCCGCGGGAGGCGCCACCCACGGCTGGCCGTTATCGAGCGTGACCGAGATTGGGAGCGCCATGGCCCACATGCCGGTGGACAGAAGCGAGACATCGATTTCCGGTGCGTGGCCCGTCCGGGCTCGACCCAGCAGCGCCGCCGCAATTCCGCCGGCGATCGTCATCCCACCGATCGTGTCGCCGTAGGCGGGAGGTGGCGGTATGGGCGCGGGTGAACCGCTCGGCGTGATGCTCGCCGACGACCCGGCCCGGCACCAATAGCCCGTCATGTCGTAGCCCCCATTCTCGCGCTCCTCGCCGTCATCGCCCACCGCCGAACCCCGGGCATAGACGCAGTTTGAGTTTCGAGCCTGAACATGTTCGACATCGATCCGGAGACGTTGTCGAGCCGCGGGGAGAAAGTTGGTGAGGAAGACATCAGCCTCATCGACGAGCTTCATCACGATTTCGAGCCCCTCCGGAGTACCGATGTCGACGCCGACGCTGCGCTTGCCCCGGTTTGGGTGTTCGAACGCCGGGTTTCGCTCGCCGTCGAGAACGATCGACCCGAGCTGGCGCAGTCCGCGCTGACCGTCACCAGTCGTGGCGTGCTCAACCTTGATGATCTCGGCGCCCCAGTCGGCGAGCACGGCTCCCGCCGCCGGAACGAAGGTGAACTGAGCCACCTCGACCACGCGAATCCCTTCGAGCGGCCGCATCAGCCTGCCTCCACGACCGGCTCGGCAATCGTCTTGATCTCCAAGAACTCCTCGAAGCCGGCAACCCCCATCTCGCGCCCGATGCCCGACTGCTTGTAGCCCCCGAAGGGGGCGTCGGGCCCGTAGTACATCCCGCCGTTGATGCTGATAGTCCCGGATCGAATGCCCCGAGCCACGGCCCGACATCGCTCGATGTCTTCCCCGAACACTGCGCCCGAAAGCCCGAACTCGGAGTTGTTGGCGATGCGAACAGCCTCCTCGTCGCCTCCCTCATACGGAATCACCGCCAGCACGGGCCCGAACACCTCTTGCTGGGCGATTGTGTCGTTCTCGCCCACTCCGGCCAACAACGTGGGCTCGTAGAAGAACCCCTTCTCCGGAGCGTCAGGTCGGCTGCCGCCACGCGCAATTGTGGCGCCCTCAGCAACGGCCGTCTGCACCAGCCGGTCAACCTTGTCTCGCTGCCGAGCGTTGATGAGCGGTCCCATCATCATTGATGCGTCGGTCGGATCCCCGAAGGCGATCCCGCCGAGTACTCCCGCAGCTGACGCAACGACTTCGTCATGCATCGCCGCGGGTACGAGCAATCGCGTGGTGATCGCGCAGCCCTGTCCGGCGTGAGAACAGATGGTGAACGCGGCGAACATCGCGGCCAGCGCAGGATCGGCATCGTCGAGCACGATGAACGCGCTCTTCCCGCCGAGCTCGAGAAATGTCTTCTTCACGGTCTCGCTCGCGGCCTTCATGATCGCCCGACCAACCGGGGTCGATCCAGTGAAGCTGACCATGTCGACGCCACGATGGGCCGTCAACAACTCGCTGACGTCGTTGGACTCTGCCGCGATCACGTTGACGACGCCGGGTGGAATGTCGGTGTGATCGTGAACAAGTCGTCCGAGGGCGAGTACCGAAAGGGGCGTGTCGGGAGCGGCCTTCAGCACCACGGTGCAGCCTGCGGCCAGGGCGGGAGCCAGCTTCGCCAAGCTGATCTGTATCGGATAGTTGTAGGGAGTGATGGCGGCTACCACGCCGATCGCTTCGCGCTCGACCCAGCGGCGACTCGTCCGTCCCATCATCTCGCGCTCGCCTAGGTCTTCGGTCCACTCGTAGCCTTCGAGCAGGTCGGCGTACCACGCTGTCATCGCCACGGGCGCTTCGAGCATCGGTCCCGATGTGAGCATCACCGGCGCACCGACCTCGGCGACTACGAGCGCTCGCAATTCCTCGAGATTGTCGACCAGGGCCGTATGGAGTTGGCGAAGGCATCGGAGCCGGCGGTCGTGGTCGGTCGCCCAGTCGGTCTCATCGAAGGCCCGGCGGGCGGATCCGATGGCTCGTTCCATATCAGCGGTCGAGGCATCGGCCGATCGAGCGATCTCATCCTCGGTCGCGGGGTTGATCACCGGGTAGGTCCGGCCGCCTTCGGCCTCGCAAAGCTCACCGTCGATCAGTAGGCGGGGTTCGTGCCAGAGATCAGTCATGAATGTCGTTCGTCTCTCGGTAGTCAGACAGGTCTGTCGCCCGCCAGGGTGATGCGATGCATCACCCGGCGATGGCCGTGGTAGTCGTTGATGGGGTTGTGCATTGCACAGCGGTTGTCCCAGAGCGCGATGGTGCCCACGTCCCAGTGAAGCCGGCAGCTGAATTCGGGTCGGACCTGATGGCCGAACAGGTACTGGAGCAGCGGCTGGCTCTCGTCCTCCGTCATCCCGTCGAATCGAGCAGTGTGAGCCACGTTGACGTAGAGCGCGCGACGGCCGGTCTCAGGATGGGTGCGAACCACGGGGTGCACGGTCTCGTAGTCTTCCTCGGGTGCGTCGTGGCCGGCTCCCGCCGCATCGCTGCGCCGGTCCTCGCGGGTCTTCGATACATCGGCCAGACCCGACGTGGAGACTCCTCGCAGCGGAAGAATCATCTCTTGCATGGCCGGGGTGAGCGCGTCGAAGGCCGCGTACTGGTTGGCGAACAGCGTGTCACCACCGAAAGGTGGGACCTCGCGAGCGACAAGAGTCGATGCCATCGGCGGACGTTCGAGATAGGTCGTGTCGGAGTGCCAGATTCCTCCGAAGTTCACCGTCTCGTCGGGCAGCTTCGTAACCTCGATCACCATGGGGTGCTCGGCCAGGCCGGGAACAAACGGGTACTGGATCGGCTCGCCGAATAGGTGTGCGAAGTCGACGAATGCGTCGACGGTCAGCGGCTGGTCGCGAAACACGAGCACGAGGTGCTCAAGCCAGAGGGCTCGGAGTTCGGCCCGCGCCGTGTCGTCGACTGCCTTGGACAGATCGACGCCGCGCACCTCGGCGCCGATCGTGCCAGCCAGCGGCGAGACGGTGAGGCTGATGGCTACGCCTCCACCTAGCCCAGTCGTCCGAGCAGAAACTGGGCCGCCATCGCGGCGTCGGGGTATGCGTTGGTGACTCCCGCGCTTATGTAACCCGCATCGGAGATGACGGTTTGGCCGGTGATCGCGCGGGCCGCGTCGCTACAGAGAAAGACGAGTGGCATGGCCTGCTCGAGCGGCGTCGATGCCTCGATGCCGAGATCGGTTCGATAGTCGGCTCCGAACCCGAGCCAGGTCTCTGCGTTGGCCTGGGCGAGGGGCGTGTCGGTCGGGCCCGGACAGATCGCGTTGACTCTGACACCCTTGTTGAGGAGCGGGTAGGCCTCGCGTGCGACGTAGGCACACATGGCTTGCTTCATCGAGAGGTAGTCGGCTTTACCGTTTGCGGCAACCCAGTCGACGGCCGCATCCCAGTCGCTGGTGTCGAGCAGTTCGTGGAGAAGCTCGAGGTTGGCTTCCCAGCCGAGCCCCGCGGCGGAGGAGATCATGCCGATAGCACTTCCCGACGGCAGAAGTTCTCGCTCGAGTAGGCGATCGATCAGATAGCGGTGGCCGATGAAGTTGATGCGCTCGATCCCCGGTGTGCCGTCGGCAACGCCGGCGCAGCTGAACAGCGCATCGATCGGCCCGTCGAGGGCATCGAGGGCGGCGTCGATCGACTCGCGCTCGCCAAGATTGACGTGGATGGCCTCGACCCCTTCGATGGATACGTCGGCGTAGTCCATGACGATGACCTGGGCGCCGGCATCGAGCACGAGTTCGGCCGCGGCCGCGCCCATCCCCGTTGCTCCACCCACCACCAGGGCCCGTTTGCCGTCGTAGCGGAACGCATCGAAGTGACCCATTAGCTTCTCCTCTGTCGCTGAACCCGTGTTGTTGAGACCCCCACGAGAACGTGAGAAGATCATTCTCACCGCACGATAATCTAGATTCCGAAGAGGGTCCATGTCCGCCACCGAGTCCGAGCTCTACTACGACCCGTACGACTTCGAGATCGATACCGACCCGTATCCGATCTGGGCGCGGCTGCGCGAAGAACAGCCGCTGTATTACAACGAGCGCTACGACTTCTATGCCGTGAGCCGCTTCGACGACGCGGAGCGCGTGCTCGTCGACTGGCCGACCTACAGCTCCGCTCGGGGCACCGTGCTCGAGTTGATCAAAGCCAACATGGACATTCCTCCCGGCTCGATCATCTTCGAGGACCCACCGGCCCACGACCTCCACCGCGGCATCTTGTCTCGGGTCTTCACGCCAAAGAAGATGGAAGCGATCGAACCCAAGGTCCGTGAGTTCTGCGCTCGGAGCCTCGATCCGCTGGTCGGCTCGGGCGGATTCGACTTCGTCACCGACCTTGGCGCGGAGATGCCGATGCGGACGATCGGCATGCTTCTGGGAATCCCCGAGCAGGATCAGGTTGAACTCCGAGATCGAATCGATGAGGGACTGAAGCTCGACGAAGGCACGATGCCCAGCTTCGACAACACCGATATGGGAGCCGACCAGACGTCGCTCTTCGCCGACTACATCGAGTGGCGTTCCCTCCATCCTTCCGATGACCTCATGACCGAGCTTCTGCTCGCCGAGTTCGAAGACGTGGACGGCGAGATTCGCACCCTGTCGCACGAGGAAGTCATCAACTTCGTCAACCTGCTGGCCGCGGCAGGCAACGAAACGACAACCCGATTGATCGGATGGACCGGCAAGGTGTTGGCCGAACACCCCGATCAGCGTCGCGACATTCTCGAGGACCGCTCGCTCGTGCGACCGGCCATCGAGGAACTGCTGCGATTCGAGCCCCCGTCGCCGGTGCAGGCCCGATGCGTCACCACCGATGTGGAGATCCACGGCCAAACCGTTCCGGAGGGCAGCGCCATTCTCTCGCTCAACGCCTCGGGCAATCGCGACGATCGCAAGTTCCCCAACGGCGACTCGTTTGACATCCACCGCAAGATGGACCACCACCTCTCGTTCGGATTCGGCGCCCACTTCTGCCTCGGTGCCGCGCTGGCCCGCCTCGAAGGGCGAGTCGCGCTCGACGAGGTCCTCCAGCGCTTCCCGACCTGGGAAGTCGACTGGGACAACGCTGTGCAGGCCCGCACCTCCACGGTGCGGGGGTGGGATCACATGCCGGTCACGGTGCCCTAACCGAGCATTGCGACGATCTGCGGAAGATCGACCGACGTGTGAATGCCCGGCGCGGCATCACACACAACAGGAACCGCGTTGACCGCTCGATGCGCGGTGTAGCCCGGAGTCGTCTCCGCCATGAGATCGAGGGGAACCGCGAAGTTCAGCACCACGTCGAGGGGTGCATCACCTTCCACGTTCACTCGCCAGCCGGTGGCCTGCAGCTCCCACTCGGTGTCGAGCTCGGGGGTGCAGTACCAGTTGGCCCGAAACCTGATGAGCGGGCGTTCGTCGCTTACCACGGACACGGTGGTGCGCATACCTGCAACGGTGCCCGCGTCGAGCGTGCCCGCGGCGATCTCGACTCGGTCGAGTGCGAGCGCGATCTCACCAACGGCCTCGATCCGGTCGACCGGCAGCGACAATGCATCGGCCACGAGGCGCAGGGAGGGCCCGAAGGCATCACGAAGATGTTCGGCGCGGCCCTCATCGAAGCTGGCCGGCGGGCGGCCGAACCCCATGATGTCGAAGAGCAACTCTGGTGAATCTCGCGAGGAAAGATTGGCGAACTCATCAATGGTCAGGCAGTCGAGTCGGCGCTGGATCGACGTCAGTGCGAGAGGAATCGCCTCGGTGATGAAGCCAGGGCTGCTTCCGGTCGCGTGGAGCGTGGTGCCTCCCGCCTCGCACGCCACCTCCACTCGGTTTCGCACGGTCGGATCGACAGTGCCGGGGTGGTGGAAGGTCCCGCAGGTGGTCACCACGTTTGACCCGGCGGCGAGCAGCTCACACAGGTCGTTGAGCTCCAGCACCCGCGGCATGTGAATCACACAATCGGCCCCGAGCCCCAGAATTGCCTGACGATCGTTGGTCGCGACGATGCCGTTGGCCGCGAGGCCGGCGAGCTCACCGGCGTCGCTCCCCGCCTTGTCGTCGTCGTAGACAAAGACACCGACCAGATCCATGTCCGGATGCTCGATGACCGCCCGCAGCGAACGAATCCCGATGTTGCCGGTGGCCCATTGCACCACCCTGCGCCGCCCGCTCACGACGGCAGATCCTTCGGGATCCACGCCGGATCCCGCTTCTCCATGAACGCGAGCATGCCCTCCCGCGGCTCGGGTGAACGATCGAGCGCACCGAACATCGTGGGGTAGTCGATGATGCCGTAGCGCTCGTTGATCATGCGCTTGAAGTGGGCTCTCGCCTCGGGCGCCGTCTGCAAGATCTGGCTGGCCGCCTCGAGCGCAGCCGAACGAAGGTCGTCGTGAGGCACCACCCGCGAAAGCACACCGAGGCGCTGGGCCTCAGCAGCATCGAACCGGCGCGCCGACAGCGCCAGGTCGCGAGCGACGGCGATCCCGACGTGAGCCGGGAGCACGGCGGCGAAGGTGGCATCGGGAATACCCCGCAGGAGCTCCGGCACGCGAAACACCGCTCGATCACTGGCGACGGCGATGTCGGCCATCATCGCGACCAGCAGACCCCCGGCCTGGCAGATTCCATTCACCGCGGCAATCACCGGCGCCACGCTGTCGCGAATCGCAAGGAAGGGAAGCAGGTCGTGGCCGAGACCGTCGGGTACCGGCTCCTCGCCGGGCTCGGACCGACCGCCGAGATCGCCTCCCGGCGCAAAAACATCGTCGACGCCGGTGATGATCAGGGCGGCGAGGTCCGCGTCGGAGTTCACCAGCGCGACTGCCTTCTTCATGCCCCAATACATCGCCGGAGTGAACGCGTTGCGAGCGGCGGGGCGATCGATCACGCACCAGGCAATTGCTCCCTCTCGCTCGAGTCGCAGACCCGGTGTGCCGAGGTCATCGCTCATCTGATGCCGCCGGTGACGGCGACGCATCCGCCGTCGACCAGCACGTCGGTGGCCGTCATGAACGATGCGTCTTCAGAAACCAGGAAGGCGGCCACCTTCGCCACCTCTTCGGCCGCGGCCATGCGGGCAAGTGGGCTGGTTTCGACCATCGTGGCCATTGCCGGCTCGTTCGACGCCTCGAGTTGACCCATGCCGGTGTCGATGATGCCGGGCGAAAGCGAGAGAATCCGACCACCCTTGGCCCCCCAGGCAGACGCGTGGCGTTGCACAAGCCGCACCACCCCGCGTTTCGACAACGCGTAGGCGAAGCCGGGCTCGTCGGAGTCGAGTCCGGCCGCGTCGAGCCGGTCGAACAGATCAGCGGCATCGGGCTCGTCAAGAATTGCGTCGATGTCGGGATCGGCGGTCACAAGGTGACCCGCCATCGAGGCGAAGACCACGGCGGCGGATCCAGCCGCGACGATCGATTCGAAGGCTCGCACCACGCGCTCGGCGCCGATGAGGTTGACGTCGTAGATCATCTGTCCCCTTGCCATGGACGGCGAGAGACCAGCGGTCACGACGAGAGCCCCCAGCGTGCCTGTCGCCTCAACGAGAGCGTCCACATCGACCTGGCGCGTGACGTCACACACGATCGTGTCGACATCGCCGCCAAGCGCGGCCGCAACCTCGCTCAACTTCGTCGCGTCGAGGTCGGCGAGAAGAAGCCGCCCGCGAGGCGCAAGAAGCGCGGCCGTGGCCGCCCCCATGCCCGAGGCCGCGCCGAGAACGACGTTGGTGGGCGAGATCATAAGTACATTCCTCCGTTGACACCGATGATCTGCCCGGTGATGTACTCGGCTTCGTCAGTGCAGAGGTAGGCGCACGCAGACGCAATGTCGGCGGGAGTCCCCGCCCGACCGACCGGCACCATGGGCGCCACCACATCGACCCCGGGGAAGTCGCCGGCTTCCCCGGACTTGCGGGCCATTGGCGTGTCGACGATCGAGGGCGGAATCGTGTTGACGGTGATCCCCTTCTTCGCGAAGTCGACCGCCAGCGCCTTGGTGAGCGAGATCACCCCGCCCTTCGAGGCAACATAGTGAGCCATTCGGGGGGCGCCCGACTGAGCACTCGACGAACTGATGGTGACGATCCGACCCCAGTCGGCCGCGACCATGTCGGGCAATGCCGACTGGATACAAGAGAACGTGCCGGTCAGGTTCACCGCGAGGATTCGTTCCCACAGTTCAGGGGTGATGTCGAGCGTGGCGTCGAACGACTCGATGCCGGCGCTCGTCACCAGAATCTCGACCCCGCCGAGGCCGCGGCGGACGGTATCGAAGGCGTCGGTGACCGCGGCCCAGTCAGCGACATCGACTTCCACTGCGATCGCAGTGAGTCCCTCGGCGGTGAGTGCCGCCGCAGCGTCCGCCGCGGCGTCGCCTGACCGGTCGAGAAGCGCCACTCGGGCGCCGTCTTTCGCGAGGCGACGGGCAACGCCCAGCCCGATTCCGGAGGCTGCCCCCGTAACGACGGCAACGCGGCTCATGATGTCTCCATAGCCCGATTGTCGCCCGCGAGAACGTCATTCGCAAGAACTGACTACTGCCGTTATCGTGCGACGATGACCGACGAAGGCACACTCGATCCATGGGTCGCCGACTGGTTCGCAGCCGATCCCAACCGCGCTGTCCCCTTTGCCGAGCTCTCGCCGGAGATCTTGCCACTGGCCCGGGGACCCGAGGGCGGGCCCGTGACGCGAGAGATCGCCGAGGTTCGCGACGACCACGTCGACGACATTCCCATTCGCATCTATCGAGGTGCGGGTGAGCCCACTGGCCTGGTCGTCTACTTCCACGGCGGCGGCTACTGCATCGGCAGCATCGGCCTCATGGACAACGTCGCTCGCGAAATCGCGCATTGGTCGGGCGCCGTGGTCGTGTCGGTCGGCTACCGCCTCGCCCCGGAGAATCCCTACCCGGCCGGGCTCGACGACTGCGAGACGGTCACCCGGTGGGCGGTCGCCAACGCGGAGAACCTCGGTGCGGCACCCGACCGGGTGGCCGTTGCCGGCGAAAGCGCCGGCGGCAATCTCTCGGCCACCGTGGCGCTGCGGCTACGGGATGCGGGCGATGTGACCTTGGCCGGGCAGGTGCTTCTCTATCCCGGTACCGCCGGCAGTGTCGTGACCGACTCCATGCGAGAGTTCGACGGGCTCATCCTGAGCCTCGACTCGATGGCCATGTTCTGGGGGGCCTATAGCGCGGGCCGAGACCTCGATGCCGACCCGTATGCCGCGCCACTCAGCGCCGCGAGCCTCTCCGGGCTCCCTCCGGCCGTGGTTGTGCTCGGGGGAAGCGACCTCCTGCGTGATGAAGGCCGGGCCTACGCCGGACGGCTTCGCGACGACGGCGTCGTGGTCGACGAAGTCTGCTACCCCGGGCAGCCCCACGGATTTCTCAATCTCGACTTCCCCGCGGCCGCTGAGGCCTTCGAACACGTGGGCGGTTGGCTGCGGACAACCTTCTCGTCGATCTGAGGAAACAGTCACTCATGCTCCTCCAACTCGACTCGGACCTCGAGTTCTTTCGCGAGACCACCGACCGTTTCCTCTCAGAGAAAGCTCCGCCTCATGAACTACGGCGCCTTCGAGACTCCGACTCTGGATTCGAAGCGAACTTCTGGCGCCAAGGAGCTGATCTCGGCTGGACATCGCTCCTGGTCGACGAAGCCCATGGCGGCGGATCGATCTCCGGCGACCGACTCGTCGACCTGTCGGTTGTCGCCCACGAGTTCGGCGGGCACGCCGCACCGGGACCACTCGGGCCGAGCAACATCGTGGCCGGCGCCCTCAGTCGGCATGGACAACATCTCGAGCTTCTTGCCGACCTCCTCGCCGGGTCCGCCGTCGCGACGTGGGCGATCTCCGAGACTGTGCCCCACAGCCCCTTTGGCTCCTTCGGCCTGGAGATCGCCGTGGACGGCGACGAGTTCGTGCTCAACGGCACGAAGCGCCCGGTCGAATCGGCGGCCGAATCCACCCACATCTTGGTCACGGGTCGCACCGGTGGCGGGCTGACGCAGGTGCTGGTTCCTGTCGCAAGCCGCGGCCTCACCTTGCGACCGATGAGCGGAGTCGACCTCACCAGACGATTCAGCGTCGTCGAGTTCGCCGACGTTCGAATTCCGGCCGAGATGGTGGTCGGTGCCGTCGGCCACGCGAGAGAAGCCGTCGAGCACCAGCTACGGCAGGGCCTCGTCATCCTCAACGCGGAATCGGTTGGGGCCATGCAGGCCGGGTTCGACATGACCCTCGAGTGGGCGATCGACCGCTACTCGTTCGGTCGCCCGCTTGCTTCCTACCAAGCCATCAAGCATCGCTTCGCCGACATGAAGAGCTGGCTCGAAGCGGGTCACGCATTGAGCGATAATGCCGCCGCCGCGGTGTCGGCCGAGGCCGACGATGCCGACGAGCTCCTGAGCGCCGCCAAATCGTTCATCGGTGAATTCGGGGGTGAGCTCCTGCAAGAATGTGTCCAGCTGCACGGTGGAATCGGATTGACGTTCGAGCACGACCTTCACCTCTTCCTCCGCCGCCACACGACGAACCGGGCCCTGTTGGGCACACCGGCCGACCACCGCCGACGCCTCGCCGAATTGGTCATCGCCCGAGAGAACGCAGCATGACGGCGAAACTCGAGGATCCCGAGAGCTTTCGCGAGCGAGCCCGCGAGTTCGTGATCGCGAACCTCCGCCCCTCATCGGGATCGAAGCTCGTCGGCATTCTCCGCGACGAGCGAACCGATGAGGAGGAGCTGGCCGAAGTCGCTCGGGAGCGCGAGATCCAACGCGGCCTGTTCGAGGCTCAGCTCGCCGGAGTGTGCGTGCCGAAGGCCTACGGCGGTCAGGGACTCACCCCCGCCCATCAGGCCGTTCTCAACGACGAGTTGATCGGCCGCGAATATCCGATGCGGCTCCAGTCACCCACATTCGCTCCGTGTCTGTCGGTGCTCTTGGAGTTCGGCAGCGAGGAGCAGAAGCTCCGGCACATCCCCGCCATCCTCAAAGGCGAAGAGATCTGGATGCAGTTCTTGTCCGAACCCAGCGGCGGATCCGACGTAGCCGGCGCGCTCACCACTGCGATCCGTGATGGCGACGAGTGGATTCTCAACGGTTCGAAGGTGTGGACGACGGGCGCCTGGTGGTCCGACTGGGGTCTCTGTCTCGCCCGGACCAACTGGGACGTGCCGAAACACCGAGGACTGACCGTCTTCATGCTCCCGATCGATCGAGAAGGCGTTGAGGTCCACCGGATCGAGATGCTCAACGGATCGAAGGAGTTCTGCCAGGAGTTTCTCACCGATGTTCGGGTGCCCGATTCCGACCGCATCGGAGGCGTCGACGACGGGTGGACCGTGGGTACCCGCTGGATGTTCCACGAGCGAATGGGCACGAACTCGCCGCTCACGACCCAGCCCAAGGGCGGTGCGCTCTCCGGTCCCGATGCGTTACCGATGGTCTCGATTGCCGGCGATGCCGACGTTCTCGACGACCGCCGAGCCCTCGATCTCATCGGAGAAGCCGAGAGCTTGGCGGCCGCCGATAGAGCCTTGCGCGGTCGCCTCGGCGACGGCATCGCCGCCGGGACGATCTCCGACCAGGCATCCGCGATCGGCCGCCTCTTTGCCGGGCGTGTCGCGATTCGTACCACCACGATCGGCATGGATCTCGCCGGCGCGGCAGCCGCGGCATGGGCCGAGGACGACGAGAGCCTTGTCGAGATCGGCCATGACTACTTGATGCGACAGGTCTCGTGCATCGGCGGCGGCACCACGGAGATGGCGGCCAACGTCGTCAGCGAACGGGTGCTGGGAATGCCGCGGGAGCGAACGCTCGACCGCGATGTGGCGTTTCGCGACGTGCCTCGCAGCCCCTCACACTGACAATCTGAGATCTCGCTTCAACACCTTGCCCGACGGATTGCGGGGCAGCTCTTCGAGAAAGGTCACGGCCTTCGGCACCTTGAACTTCGCCAGTTGCGAACGGCAGTGGTCGATAAGTTCCTCGGTGGTCGCCGCCTCATGCGGCCGCAGCACGACGAAGGCGACTGGCACCTCACCCCACCGCTCGTCGGGACGACCGACCACGGCGGCCTCGAGGACAGAGAGGTGCTCGTAGAGCACCCGTTCCACCTCTGACCCGGCGATGTTCTCGCCGCCCGACACGATCATGTCCTTGAGTCGATCCACGATGAAGAGGTAGCCATCGTCGTCGCGCAGGCCGATGTCGCCGGTGTGGAACCAGCCCCCGGCGAATGCCGCCTCGGTCGCCTCGGGGTCGCGCCAATACCCCTTGAACAGTTTGGGTCCACGAAGCACGATCTCACCACGCTCCCCCGGTGCCACGATCTGCCCCTGCTCGTCCCAGATCTCGAGCTCCAGGTGAAGGCACGGTCGCCCAACGCTGCCGAGCTTCGAGATGATGCTCGCGTGGTCGAGGAAAGTGTCGCCCGAAACCGACTCGGTGAGCCCGTAGGCATCGGCGAACCAGGCCGACGGAAAGGTGCGCTGGATGCGCTCGATCAGTGGAATCGGCATCTTCTCGCCACCGTTGATGATCACACGGACCGACGAGAGATCGCGATGTTCGATCTCTGGCAGCGCCATGATCGCGTTGACCATCGCCGGCGCCAGCCACACGGTCGTCACGCGTGACTGCTCGAGTTCGTCGACCACGGCCGCGGCATCGAACGTCGGGTGGATGATCACCGTTCCCCCGGCCGCGATGAGCGTTGTCGTGGTGAGGTCGAGCGCACCCACGTGGTAGAGGGGGCCGCAGGCAAGCCCGAGGTCGTTATCGGTGAAACCGAACTCGATGATGTGGGCGAGGTTCTTCCAGGCCAGGTTGCCGTGGGTGATCATCACACCCTTCGGACGACCGGTCGTGCCCGAGGTGTACATCAAGCGGTGGACGTCGTCACCCGAGGCCGCAACCGGCGCGACGGGCGGTGCAGCCGCGCGTAGCTCGGAGACCGACTCCCAACCTGGGCGGCCCGGTTCGACGACGCACGCTCGAAGAATGTCATCCACGTCGTTGCTGGCCTCCGCGCCCACCGCCAGCATCTGCTCGTCGCACACGATGGCGCGTGCCTCCGAGTGCTGAAGGATGTAGCGAACCTCGGCGGCCGCGAGGCGCCAGTTGATCGGCATCGCGATAGCGCCGAGGGCGTTGACCGCAAAAAGCGTCTCCAAGAATTCGGGGCAGTTGTAGGAGAGGATCGCCACGACGTCGCCGGTTTCCACGCCCCGCGCCCGGAGACCTCCGGCGAGGGTCCGCGAACGCTCCGCCATCTGGACGTAAGTGGTTGTCTCGCCGTCGAACACCACCATGGCCTTGTCAGGGGTGCGCACCGCGTGGTGGGCCAACACCGTGAACCAGTTCATGTCCGACTGCATGTTCGACATACGGTTGAAAGTATGGCCCCTGATCTTGTTCCGCCTCATGTGCCGGCGTTCACCACCGTTGAAGACGAACGACGTCATCGCAAGCAGCGGCTGGCCGCGGCGATGCGACTCTTCGGACACTTTGGATTCGACGAGGGCGCGGCCGGCCACATCACCGCTCGCGATCCCGAACATGGCGATCACTTCTGGGTGAACCCGCTCGGAATGAACTTCAAGCAGATCAAGGTGAAGGACCTCCTCCTCGTCAACGAGCAGGGTGACGTCGTCGAGGGCAGCTGGCCGCTGAACACTGCCGCGTTCGTCATCCACGGCCACATCCATGCCGCTCGACCCGATGTAGTCGCTGCCGCCCACGCCCACTCGATTCATGGGAAGGCGTGGTCCATTCTGCGCCGCCCGCTCGACCCCCTCACCCAGGATGCATGCGCGTTCCACGGCGATCATGCCGTGTTCGACGACTACACCGGCGTCGTCCTCGAGGCCGAGGAGGGCAAGCGGATCGCCGCCTCACTCGGCGATTGTAAGGCGGCCATACTCGCCAATCACGGCTTGCTGACGGTGGGACACTCCGTCGATGAGGCGGCGTGGTGGTTCATCACCATGGAGCGGTCGTGCCAGGCCCAACTGCTGGCCGAGGCCGCGGGCACACCCGTGCGCATCGACGCGGAGCAGGCCGAGAAGACCGCGGCGACGGTGGGCTCCCATCAGGCCGGCTGGCGGCAGTTCCAGCCGCTCTACAGCTGGATCGTCGAGCAACAGCCGGACCTGCTCGAGGAGTAGCGAGCTGACCTATTCGGAATCGTCCAGGTGCGCCATGAACGTGTCGGACCAGTCCATGAGGTCCGTCGGAACCGAGTAGCCGTCCTCGTTGTTGATGGCCGACCAGTTCCGGGCGACATCGTCGACCGTGGGTGTCGCCCCGGGATGGACATAGCCCGGGGTGGAGCCGACAAAGATCCGCGAGAAGCGACCCGCTCCGGCGGCATAGATCTCCCCGGTGACCGGACACGACTCGTGGGCCAGGTAGGCGACCATCGGCGCGACGAGCGCCGGCGCCATCTCGGGCGGCGGTTCGCCGCGACCGGCCATGCGGGTGAAGGCGGCCGGCGCAATGGCGTTGACTGCGATTCCATGCGGCGCCCCGGCCGTGCTCAGACTTCGGGTGAGGCCGACCACTGCGCCCTTCGCGCCGGCGTAGGCCGTGTTGTTCGGGAGACCCAGCATGCCCGCCGAGGTGGTCATCACGATGCGGCCGGCCCCCTGCTCGACCATGTGAGGCCACGTGGCCTTTGCCGTGTTGAACGAGCCCAGCGCATGCACGGCGAAGTGGGAGTCGAGGTCGCCCGCGTCGAGTTCGGGAAGACCGGCCCAACGCATGATTCCTGCATTGTTGATCAGCGCGTCGACCCTTCCGAACCGCGCGAGCGCAGTGGCGACGAGCGCCTCTGCGCCGTCGGGGTCCGAGACATCGTTGGCGTCAGCAATCGCTTTTCCCCCGTCGGCACTGATCTCGGCAACCACCTCGGCCGCCGGTCCCGCGTCCGAGCCCTCGCCGGCCATCGATCCCCCGCGGTCGTTGACGACCACGGCCGCGCCGAGCGCCGCGAGCAACACGGCGTAGGCGCGCCCGATTCCTCGTCCTGCCCCGGTGACGATCACCACGCTCCTGTCGAATCGGTGCGTGCTCACTCCGGCGCGACGAGGACAGACTCGAAGCCGAGTAGTCCGCCGAGGGTTCCGCCCACGATCGCCTTGCGCTCCTCGTCGGGCACGCCCGCGAGCTGCGTGGCGAGGAGTTCGCGACTCCCCCGGAAGGTTCCTTCGGCATGGGGGTAGTCGTTGCCCCAGACGATGGTGGACAGCCCGGTGATGTGGCGACAGGCCACGGCGACGGGATCATCTTGAAACGACACGTGGAACTGCCGGCTGAGGTATTCGCTCGGCATGAGCGGAAAGGGCCACTTCTCGTTGAGCCGGAAGAGTTGCGCCATGTCGGGCTGGTCGTTGTCGGGCCGTGAGTCGTCCCAGCGACCGAGCCACCAGTCGGCGTCTTGGCCGATGCCGGTCACCCAGCACTTGTCCATGGCACCCACCAGCGAGGGCAGCCAGTTGGCGTTGAATTCGATCAGGGCGAAGTGCAGATCGGGGAACCTCTCGGGCACGCCCCCACCGATCAGCTGGCACAGAATCTGCTGGGGCACGATCGGTGCGTAGACCGCCTGGGTGACCATGCGCTTCGCCGCAGCTTTCTCGGTCATCGGCTGGTTGACCTGGGCGGCGTTCTCGAGGACGACCTTCAGCGTGGTCGCCTCTTTGTCGTCCACCTTCACTCCTCCGGTCTGTGTGTGCATGAACACATGGACTCCGCAGCCTTGCGCGGCCGCCCAGACGGGGTCGAAGTCGCGGGAGTAGTAGGGCCGAGGAGGGGTGGCCGGCAGCAGAATCGCGCGAAAGCCGGCGGCTGCGACACGTTCGATCTCGGCGACCGCATCATCGACGTCGGTGAGCGGAATCGGTGCGGTCGGGGCGATGCGGTCGAAGTGGGGGGTGAACCGATCGATGACGTAGTCGTTGTAGACGCGCGCGTGGGCGATCGACAGCTCGTGGTCGTCGGAATACAGCCCGAAGAGTGACAGGTTCGGGTGCATCACCTGCACGTCGACGCCGTCGAGATCCATGTCTTCGAGAATGTGATCGGGATCGCCCTCGGGCATTCGCCCACCGGTTTGGCGATAACGCGAGACCGTCCAACCCTCGTAGCCGGCTGTGTGGAGCTTGCGGAACTTCGTGGCACCACCGTCGACCAGAGGCTCGATCTCGAAGTCCTCCTCCCACACGGCTCGATCACGGAGATGGGCCGGGAGCCGAGTGCGAAACAGATCCGTCGGCTCGAGGAGGTGGCCGTCGGCCGAGACCACAAAATCTTTCACGTTCGGTCCTTCGCGTCGGCGAACCCTGAGATGATGGTTCGCGCACGGCGAGAACCACGTTCCCGAGCGTAGTGAGCGGTCGCTAGTGTGGCAATCAGCTCGCCGATGCGAGGGGGACGCGCGTGACGAAACGATGGAAGCACCGCCCAGACGGGTCGACCTGGGGCGATTGGGGCGACGACGACGAGCTTGGTCGGATCAATCTCCTCACGCCCGAGAAGGTGCTCGAGGGAGTGCGAGAGGTGGAAGCCGGCATCAGCTTCTCGCTGAGTCTGCCGCTCGACTTTCCCGGCGGCACCGCGCTGAACCAACGCCGCCACCCGCCCCGGCTGGCCCCGACCGAAGACATGGACGGCACGCCCGACACGTTCTTCAACGTCCACATGAGCGAAATGCCCGACTACGGCGACCCGAAGTATGTCGACGTCTGGGCTGACGACGTCGTCACGCTTTCCCTCCAATATTCGACGCAGTGGGACTCGCTGGCCCATGTCGGCGCCGAGTTCGATGCCGACGGCGATGGGGTCGACGAGGCGGTCTACTACAACGGCTACCGCGCCGGCGTCGACCTGGTCGGACCGTCCGACGACGCCGCTGGCGACGGCGTCGGGCACCGCTCGTTTGCCCACCACCTGGGCCTGGAGCACATGGCGGCCCACGGCGTGCAGGGTCGTGGCGTTCTCGTGGATCTCGCCCATCACCTCGGCCACGATTGGCAGGCCGTGGATCGAGCCACCCTCGAAGAGATCATGGCCGCCGACGGCGTGACGGTGGAACCCGGCGACATGTTGCTGCTCCACACCGGTTTCGCCACCGAGATCCTGGCCATGGACCGAGACCCGGATCCGAGAAAGATCCACACGCTGTGCAGCTATCTCGACGCCCGCGACGACTCACTCCTCGAGTGGATCACCGACTCGCAGATCTCCGCTTTGGTGGCCGACAACTACGCGGTCGAGGCAACCCTCGGGAAGGACCGCGACCCGAGTCGACACTCGTTCCTCCCGATCCACCACCTCTGCCTGTTCAAGCTCGGGATCCCGCTCGGTGAGCTGTGGTATCTACACGACCTGGCGGCGTGGCTCCGTGAACACAACCGCAGTCGGTTCCTGCTCACCGCCCCGCCGCTGCGACTCCCGGGAATCGTGGGTTCGCCACTCACTCCGGTGGCGACGGTCTGAACACGCGGTATTCGTTCTCGATCACTTCGGCGATGACCGAGAAGAGTTTCGGTCGGCCCCCCGAGTTGAGCAGGTAGCGCCGGGGTTTCCCCGGCACGTTGGTGCCGTAGTAGTAGCTCTTCTCGGTGAACGACCCGTGGCGGGCCCAGCGGTCGACCATGCCGGTCCATTCGTCCTCGGCCGCGGGGTCGACCTCGATGACGGAGTTGCCGCGTTCGCGGGCATCGATCAGCACCTCGGTGATGAAATCGACCTGATCGCCGTTGTAGCGGGGGTTGTTGCCGGCCGCCGCGTGGGGGCCGCCCGGAAAGAACAGATTGGGAAATCCCGTCGTCTGCACACCGAGGAAGGTGCACGGACCGTCGGCCCAGTGATCTTCGAGCGCGCGCCCCTCACGGCCGCGGATCCCCATGCGGTTCAGTGCGCCAGTGCCGAAGTCGAAGCCCGTGGCCCACACGATGATGTCGAACTCTTCGAGGCCCGAGCCAGTTTCGATGCCGGCTTCGGTGATCCGTGTGATCGGCGTCGCCGATAGGTCGACGAGAGACACATGTGCGTTGTTGAAGGCCTCAAAGTAGCCGTTGACGAAGGGCGGACGTTTCTCGCCATAGCGATGATCCTTCGGGATGAGACGATCGGCGGTCTCCTCGTCGTCCACCAACTCACGGATTTTCGTAGCGATGAACTCGCACCACTCCGCGTTGGCCGTCGGCTCGAACAGAATGTCCTTGTAGTGGCTGGTCAGCTTCGTGAAGCCGGGACTGTTCCACATGACCTCGTAGAACGCCTGGCGATCCTCGGCCGTGTCATCGAAGGCGGACTTGTCGTTCGGCTCGTGCAGAAAGCCGGCAATCGAGGTGTTCAACGTCTCCCGGATCGACTCGAAGTTCACCCGGAGGTCGGACTGTTCGGCCGCAGTGATCGCCGCGTTGTTGAGCGGCGTGCACCAGTTCGGCGACCGCTGGTAGACGGTCAAGGAGGCGACGTCGTCGGCGATCACGGGCACCAACTGCACCCCGCTCGAGCCGGTGCCGATGATGGCCACACGTTTGGCGGCCATGTCGACCCCGTCGATCGGCCACAGCCCGGTGTGGAGCGACTCGCCGCGGAAGTCTTCTCTACCAACCACGGCGGGGAAGAAGGGAACCGACAGCACCCCGGTGGCCGCCACCACGAAGCGAGCTGAATACTCGGCTGAGTCGTTGAGGGCGACCGTCCACCGCTCGGCGCGCTCGTCGAACACCGCCGACGTCACCCGGGCATCAAAGCGCATGTCGCGTCGGAGATCGAACCGGTCGACGACATGGTTGAGGTACCGCTCGATCTCCGGCTGCCCGGCGAAGTGCTCCTGCCACTCCCACTCGTCGAACAATTCCTTCGAGAAGAGATAGCCATACGTGTAGCTCTCGGAGTCGAATCGGGCTCCGGGGTAGCGGTTCCAGAACCAGGTGCCGCCCGGCCCGCTCCCGGACTCCACGAGCAGTGCGGTGAACCCTGCTTCGCGGGCGCGATGGAGTTGGTAGATGCCGGTTATCCCTGCACCGACAACGAGAACGTCGATCTCATTTTTCGACTCGTGCGTTTCCATCCCCTGCGGACACTACTCATCCATTCGTGTACCGTCGCACCGTGCGCTACCCCGTGGAGCATCCCGACCGGATTCCGAAAGAGCGATATTTCGACGCTGACTTCTACCAACTCGAGGCCGAACAGTTGTGGCCTCGAGTGTGGCAGATGGCTTGCCGGCTCGAAGAGATTCCGCATCCTCACGACGTTGTCGAATACGAAATCCTCGACCAGTCCGTGATCGTCACTCGCACGGAGGACATGGGCGTGCGAGCGTTCGAGAATGCGTGCCGCCATCGCGGCGTGAAGCTCGTCGATGGTCGAACAACCTGCGAGAGCGGATTCGTCTGTCCGTTCCACGGCTGGTGCTATGGCGCCGACGGCACCAACGTGAAGGTGACTCAATCGAAGACCTTCGCCGCGCACAATCTCGAACCGGACGAGATCGACCTACGGCCCGTGCGCTGTGAAATCTGGGGCGGATGCGCGTGGATCAATCTCGACCCCGAGGCTCCCCCGCTGCGCCAGTCACTCGAGCCGATTGCGTCGATCCTCGACGCCTGGCAGGTCGAGTCGATGCGAGCCGAGTGGTGGCGGGCGATCCGGCTTCCGGTCAATTGGAAGCTCGCTCAGGAGGCGTTCGTCGAGCAGTACCACGTGGTGGAGACCCACCCCCAGCTCGTGATTTCCGGGCGCTTCCCGCCTCGCAGCGGCGAGTTCGACCCGCAGACATTTGTCGAGGCCGAGCTTCGCTACCTCCGCACGATGAACGAAGGCATGGCCGGAATGGTGCATGCCAGCGACGTCGGCGTGGCCGAGCAACTGCGCGACATCGAACTGGCGGGCGACGCGGCTACCGCCATGGCCACGTGGCACACCACGCTCAACGATGCGGTCGTCAAACACCACCGCGATGCTGGCAGCGCCATGCCCGATCTCAACGATCTCGAGGCGCGCGGTGTCAACGAGCCGATGGGCTATTGCTTTCCTCACTACTTCGTTCTGCCCATGTACAGCAGCGCGTCGTCCTATCGCTTCCGGCCGCTCGGACCCGAGGAGACGCTGATGGAGATCTGGTCGATGGCGCGGTTCCCGGAGGGGGAAGAGCCCGAGCCGCCCTCACCGCCGATCCCGATCGACTGTGATGATCCCGGTCTCCCGCCGATTCCCACCCAGGACTTCTCGAACCTGCCTCGCCAACAGCGAGGCCTCCACACACGGGGATTCGAATACATGCGTTTGTCGGAGACGGCCGAGGGTCACATCTCGAACTACCAGCGGGTGATCGATCGTTACCTGAGCGGACAGACTCACGACGAAATCTTGCCCACCCTCGCCGAGGTCAACGTCAATCCGCTCGAGCGCCCCATCGTCGGACTCGACTCGTGAACCACGCCGACGTCGCCGAGGGCGTGCAAGCAGCCATGCACGCCTATGTCCAGGCCCTCGACGACGGACGCACCGACGATGTGGTCGACACCTATGTCGCCGATGGCGTTTTCGACTCGGGTGCCCTCGGGGTGTTCGAAGGCCATGCCGCGCTCCGAGAGGCCTACGTGGGCTGGAAACCCGTCGTTCCCCAGCGCCATGTCATGGCCAACACCGTGGTCACCGACTGGACCGACGACACCGCACGGGCCACCAGTGATGTGATCTTCATGGTGAAGGGAGACACCGCCTGGTCCGTGCAGCTCGTGGGCCGCTACGAGGACAGCCTCCGGTACGTCGACGGTCGCTGGCGGTTCGAGCGTCGCGTACTGCGCTTCGAAAGCTGACGTCGATCAGCCGGAGAGTCCGGGCATCACGTCGCGGGCGAACTGCTCTACCTGCTCATCGCCGGACTCGGGCCACCCGCAGACGAGATAGCCGCAGCCGGCGGATTGCCACTTTGTCGCGTGTTTCGCGGCAGTCTCGTTGTCGTCGATCGACAACGAGCCGGCCCGGAGAATGTCGGACGGGTCGCGCCCGGCCTCCAGCGCGAGTTCGTCCACGCGATTCGAGGCCTCGCGGAGTGAGTTCGGCGTGCCGAAGCCATGCCACACGTCCGCGTATTTCGCGACCAACGGCAGGGTCCGACGCGGACCCGTTCCGCCGATCCAGATCGGAGGTCGCGGGTGCTGCACCGGCTTGGGGTTCATCCGGGCGCGGTCCAACGACACGACGTGGCCGTCGTAGCTGACCTCCTCGCCGGTGAACAACCGCGAGACGATCTCGAGCGTGTCCTCGAGGAGATCGAACCGATCGCCCGTGGAGGGGAATGGGATCCCGAGCTCCTCGTGCTCTCCCCCGTGCCAGGCAGCACCCATCGAAAGATCGAGACGGCCGTGCGAGGCGTGGTCAATTGTGAGCGCCTGCGCCGCAAAGACCGATGGGTGGCGGTAGGTCACTCCGGTCACCAACAGACCCAACCGGATCGACGTGGTGAGACCGGCCAGCGCGGCGAGCGTGGTCATCCCCTCGAACGTTTCACCCGGGCCCTCGCCATACATCGGCTGGAAGTGGTCAAAGCCCCACACGCCGTCGAAGCCGAGCTCCTCGGCGAGCTGCACGCGGCGCACGAGCTCGTCCCACGAGACACGCTGCTGGGCGACGTCGAGTCCGAAGCGAATTGGTTGTGAAGTCACTCGGCAACGGTAGCCACGGCGTGGACCACCTGCGAAGCGGAGGCGATCCCGAAGACAACGTCGTGAGGTTCACACGATCCATCGACACCGATGCCCGCGAGACGTCGATGAACCCACGGAGCTAATTCCCGGCCAACACAAGGGTCTGCCGCGCCGGGTCCCACTCGAAGAGGTAGGCAACCGGATCACCATCGCCGGCGCCGCTGGATGCCGGGCCATAGGTGCGTGGCGCGGGATCGCCGGGAATCGCCACCACTAGGCCGTCGAGCGCGGCCTCGAGTGTTGCGTAGTTGAGGTTCTCGCCGGCGGCCTGCAGCGCGGCGACGGTCAGGGCCATGTCGGGGCACGCCTGAAGCGCCGCCTGGAAGGGTTGATTCGATTGGTCATCGGCATCGAAGTCGGCGGGAGACGGCGTGTCGAGTCCACGCTCGGTCAGTGTCGCGATACACGACTGCATCTCGGCCTCGTCGAAACGGGCTTGGTCGGGGCCGTAGCCACCACCCGAGAGTGCCCCGTCGAGAATCGATGTGTCGGTCGTGGTCCCGGTCGTGGCGAAGGCGTTGACGGCCGAGCTCGACAGGAACAACAGTTGCGGACGGTACGACGGGTCGTCCGAGAGGTACTGGGGCCACGTGGCCGACGACGCACCGACGAGCACCACCGTGTCGGCACCCTCCGCCGAGAACCGCTCCGCGATCAACTGGACCCGCGCATCGATCGCCGCAGTGTCGTCGGTGGGTGCGTCCATGACGCCGATCGCGACCACGTCGACGCCCAATGCCTCGAGCGTCGGGAGGACATGGTTGTCGAGATCCGACTGGTCAGAGTCCGCCGCGTAGACCGCGACCGAACCGTCGAGCTTGCCCTGCGCATGCAGCGTCTCGACGACCGCCTTCGGTTGATCGGTGTCGGGCAACCACGCCGCCCAAGGCGCCTTTGCCTGGGCGACTCGCTCCGGCGAGATGCTCCCGCCGACGACGGCGGTCTCGTGCAGGTCGACGGGACAGAGCACCGTGTCCAGGAGGAAGAACCCAGTGATCAAGAAGACGTCCTCGTCCTCGGTCAGCTGGAGACAGACCGAGTCGGCCGACTCATTGTTGGTGGGATTGATCGCCGCGTAGATCGGATCGAGGAGACGACCGTGGATGCCACCGCCGTCGTTGATGTCGTCGATCAGCGCTTGATACACCGAGCGGTGATCGCCGAGGTCGAACTCGAGGCCGACGGCAAGGAGTGCCTCGGTGTCGACATAGTTGATCCCGATCTTGATGGAGTCGTCGGTGATCCCAGGGGCGGGACCCGATAGCTCCGGTGCCGGCGTGTCGTCGGGATCGTCCGGCAGCGAGTCCGACGACTCGTCGGCGTCAGTGGGTTGGACTTCGGTTGTCGTGGTCGTGGTCGTCGACAATTCCCCAACGGCGGCAGTGTCGTCGCCAGACGAGCAACCGACGGCGAAGGCGACCACCAGGCCGAGCGGCAACCAGTGGAGGGCGGTTGGTGTTCTCACAGCGGACCTCAGCGAACCGAGAAGAGGATTCTCCGCTGACGATAACCGAGATACCGCCTACGGTCGACCCAGCGCGCCCCCTCGCGACCGGCCGTCAGCTGACGATCACTCGCACGCCATCCAGGTTCCTGGCCTTGCCGAATGGCGTGGCGACCGCTTCTTCGCGCTGCGATGCGACACGAAGGGTGACGAAGTACGTACCCGGGGCGTCGAATCGGCGCGCCCGCCTCATCGTGACCGAGTCAGACGAACCGTCGACCTCTTCGACGTCGGCGAACGCACCGCTGCCGTCATAGTCCCACTCAGCCTGGACAAGCACGCCGGCACCCCTCGGCACCGAGGCAACGCCGACGAAGTCGACCTCCTCACCCACCGCGATCTCGGCCCGCACTCCGCCGTTGGCCGTGAGGTCGACGACCGGCTGCACGCCTCCTCGCTCACCCGCGCCCGGAGGAAGGTGAATCTGGCCGTTGTCCACGCGGTAGGCGGTCTCCGCCGGCGGCGCTACGCCCTTCTCTGCCCATGCGGCAACGTCGCGGAGCGCCTGTTGCAGGATCCCCGCATAGCTGACGATGCGCGTGTCGGTCGGTCCATGACCTTCTGGCGAGTCGCGGCCCTCGGTCGGTGACAGGTATCGACTCGGGTTGACATGCATCGCATGATCGACGAACCACAATCGGTACCGATCGGCGATCCCGGCTCCGAGCTCACGCTGAACTCGTTTGCGATACCAGTCGGCTTGCCAGGGAAATGCCGCTTCGTCCATCAGACAGTTGACCGTGATCACCTTGCACGAGAAGCGCCCGCTCTGCCACGAGTTTCCCACGCCCACTTGGTCGAAGCCCTCGAGAAGGGGGCGCTGCGGGAAGCGCGGCACCCCGTCGGCGCCATGGAACTGGTCCCACACGGGATACTCGGGGCCCGGACTCTGGTGGCGATGGTAGGTCTGGGAGGCCAGATAGTCGGCGTTGTCGATCTCGACGTCGTCGCCCTCCCGCATCGCTTCGAGCGCCTCGATGTTGAGGCCGCCGAAGCCGAGCATGAGAAGACCGTCGATCGCACCGGTGATCATCAGGCGCTCACCAGTTGCACCGCCGGTGCGGGGTGAGAGGAATGCCCCCTGTAGTCGAGCGGTCGGGAGGTCCGAGAGCCGAAACGCAGCTGGCGCTGAATCGCGGGTTCCGGCCGTGATCGAAACAGGGAGTCCCATCGCGCGCACCTCACCGGTCGAGACGATCTCCGTAATGGTCGCTGTGTGCTGAATTCGGGCCCCTCGCAACGACTCCGGCGGATCGGCCCCGAGGTAACCGGGGACCGTCCAGAAGTCGTCGAAGTACGTGGGATCGCCCATCGCGAGGGTGCCGAAAATCGCAGCGAAGACCCCCGTGTAACTGAGCGCTACTCGTTCGTGGGCGAACCACGCGCGCGGCGGGAATCCCATGCCGGTCACCTCTTCGAGCGCCGCACGTTCCTCATCGTTCAAGCCGAGGTAGATGTCGCCACTCCCACCCGGAGCGACCGCGTCGGCGATCTGGTCAAACTTGCCGTCGAGCACACGCAACGCATGAGACAGCACGGTGAAGACATTGGGCATCGACATGTGGCTGCCATGGATGAAAGGCACTGCGCCGTCCCACACGCCATCGGTGTTCTCCATACAGGCCATGGTCTTGTAGGCGCCGCCGCTGCCCCCAAAGACGTAGCCGTGAGGCCGGTGCTCGCCATACATCTCGGCCGCGAGAATCCGCGAATACTGTGCGGTGGCCGCACTGGCGCGAAACCCGGTGATGTCCGGCGGGCCCATCATGAGCGAGGAGCCTTGATTCGACTCCACTAGATAGCCCCCACTGGCGAACGCGAACTCGATCGACCGCGTGCCCAGCCCCGCCAGCTCGCCCGTGGGCGCAACATTCTCATCACCGGCGATGTGCATCAGCGGTTGGAAGAAACGGGCGTCATAGAGGTCGGCGGTTGGGAAGTACATCGAGAAACGCAAGTCGGTGTCGGCGAACCCGCCGTGCACATAGCGATGCGCGATCGGCCCATCGCGCTGCTCGTCGATATCGACGAACGGCTCGACGTAGAGCTGGTCTTCGTAGAGCCTGTTGGTCATGTGGGTACCTCGTCGGCATCGGCTGAGCTCGCAAGATCGCCCGCCGCGGCCCGGATCTTCCCGAGGAGCCCCAGCAGGACCTCGACCTCGTCGGCGGTGAGTACGCCACCGTCGAGTGTGAGGGACCCGAAAAGCCCATCGTTCAGACGATCGACGGCGTCGTCGAAGACGCGGGAGCCGTCGCGTGAGATCTCGACGAGTGTTGCTCGAGCGTCGGTCGGGTGCGGCACCCGCTGGCACAGAGCTGCTGCCTCGAGCCGGTTGATCGCGCTGGTGACCGTCGGGGGGGTGATCCACAGTCGACGGCTCACCGCGCCGAGCGTCAGCGGGCCACTCCAACGCAACATGCCGAGGACCTGATAACGAGCGAAGGTGAGTCCGAGCGGCCGCAGGATCGTGGCGGCCCGATCGCCGAAGATCTGATCGACTCGCATCACCGACGCGACCGCAGCCATGCCGGGCGCGCTCTCCGCCCAGCCCCGTTCGATCCAACGCTCTCGCGATGCCTGGACCGGGTCGTAGTCGAGCGGTTCCGTGCTCATCGTTCAGCCGCTCGAGCGCGGGCCTTCTCCTGCGCTCGCCGCGCCGCGTCGGGAACCCGGCCGATCACCCCCACCGTCTCCAGGCCCTCGATCTCGTCGGCGGAGAGTCCGAGGCGAGTCAACTCCTCGCCGTTGTGTTCTCCCAATTGAGGCGCGGCCGCGCGGTGCACCCGATCCGCGTCGCCCGAGAGGCGGAAAGGCATCGTGCTGTGGAGGGCCTGGCCGGCAACCGCATGGTCGACCGATTCGAAGTACCCCCGAGCTTTGAGCTGCGGCAACGTGGCCTGCTCGTGCGGCTGCATCACGTTCGCAACGGGAACGCCGGCGGGCCACAAGCGCGCCACGACCTCATCGCCTCTGTGCACCGCGCACCACGCGCCGAGCGCCGCATCGATCTCATCGTGACGGACACGGCGCCCATCCGCGGTCGCCAACGACGCATCACGGGCCCACTCGGCCCATTCGAGCTCCTCACACAGGGCTCGCCATTGCTCGTTGGTCGCCACCGAGATGGCCACCCAGCCATCGCGAAGGCCGTCCTCGTCGGCGTCGGCGGTGAGATAGAGATTCTGGGGCGCGGCGGTCGGGCTTCGGTTGCCATCACGTTCGAGCCGCGCCCCGAACGCGGAATGTTCCACGATCTGTTCGGCCGCGATGTTGAGCGCCGCGTCGAGCATCGACGCTTCGACCAGCGCCCCTTCACCGGTGCGCGCTCGCCGTTCGAGCGCCAGTTGCACGCCGACGAGGGCATGGGTGCCGGCGTTCGAGTCGCCTACGCAGTAGGGCGAAACCGGATTCGCATCCGGGTGCCCGGTCAACCACGTGAGCCCCGCCGCATCCTCGATCACGAATGCGAACGCCGGGTTGTCGCGCCACGGACCGTCGAGTCCGAACCCGGGCATACGAACGATGATCAGTTCGGGGCGAGCCGATCGCAACGCGTCGACGTCGAGGCCGATCTGCTTGAGCACCCGCGGGGTGTAGTTCTCGACCACCACATCACAGGTGTCGATCAGCGACCGGAGAAGCGCCTGACCGCGCTCTGATGTGAGATCGAGAGTGACGCTCTTCTTGCCGGTGTTGAGACCCGAGAATATGCCGGACTGCTCCCACCAGTCCGGCTCGGTGAACCGGAGCCCGGTGAGGAGACGAGTCCCGTCCGGTCGGGCCGTGGATTCGAGGTGGATCACGTCGGCACCGAGCATGGCCAGCCCGTGTGTGCACAGAGGACCGGCCCAGAACGAGGTGAGGTCGAGCACTCGTACTCCGGCATAGGGCAGCCGGGCCGCGTCGGGCGCGGCTGAGGTCACTGAGTCAGTGGCGGATGGAGCCGCGCCGGGAGCCGCGCCGAGTCGCGGCGCAGGCGTCGGCGTCGCCAGCAGCGGCGGGTCGAAGCGATACGGCGGGCCCGGCTCGAGAAAGCCGTCTCGCGGGTTGGCCACGAGCGCGCCGCGGGCCTGAAGGTGGTCGGTCTCACCTGCGGTCGCACCGTTGTTGATCGGGGCGTGGGGAATACGAAGCGCGCCGGCGAGTTCGAGGACCTCTGCGGTGGTCCGCTCAGCCATCCAGGCCGCGATCTCCGGCTGGAGATGGGCCCGGTTGGCGAAGAGCGAGCGGTCCTCCATCCATTCCGGGTGTTCGACCATGACGCAGAAGTCGAGCCATTGCTGCCCGGTTCCCACGCCGACGCCGACGAGGCCGTCGCTCGTGGACTCGACGCCCGGCGTGATGACCGACCGTCCGATGCGAAACGGCCGGCCGACCATCTCGGTGAAACTCACCGGGTAGTAGGTCATACACATGGCCATGACCTCGAGCATGGAGACGTCGACGAGATCACCCGAGGGTCGGCACCGCGAAGCGAGAGTCCCGATCGCCGCCCATGCGCCCGACAGCCATTCGCCGACCTGACCACCGACCTGCACGGGCGGTCGATCCGCGGCGCCCCGTCCGAGGCCGACAATGCCGCCCGACCAGGCCTGAAGTGTGAACTCGGTTGCCGCGTTGGCGCTCCAGGGGCCCTCGAGCCCAAAGGGCGAGATCGAAGTCACGGTCACATGGGGCATCGACTCGTTTAGCGCCGCGGGGGCGAACTCGGCGTGGTCGGCCAGACGAGAGCCGCTCGACCACACAACCACATCGGCTGTGTCGAGCAACGCTCTCAGCGCGGCGAGATCACCCGAGTCGTCGGGGTCGGCGACCATGCCGTGCTTCGAGGATGAGAGGAAGGCAAACAGCGGCCCGTCGTCGCCTTCGGAAATCTCGGCCCCGGAGACCGAGCGTTTGCGTAGCCCATCGCCCTCGGGCGCCTCCACCTTGACGACGTGGGCGCCGCCGTCAGCCAGCAGTTTCGTGCAGTACGCGCCGGCGATGCCGCTCGAGAGATCGACGACGACCTCGGCCGCCAATGGCGGGCTACTCGTCGGCACTGCGGGCTCTATTCCTCGGCACTGCGGCCCTTCCGGCTGAGCCGCCAGTCAGGCGGGAAGCGGCTGTCGAAGTCCTTGATCGTGTCGGTCATCTTTCCGGCGAACATCTCCGGGTTGACCACCAGTTCGTTCGCATCCGCCCTGCCGTAGACCGCGAGCGACTCGAGCACCCCGGTGAGCAAGCTGCCCATGTATTCACCCTGGTATTGCTTCATGATCTCGAAGAAGGTCTTTTGCATGAAGACCACATCAGTTGAGCGGTTCTGCGCACACGCCATGGCGTACTTCTGCACTTCGGCCTCGAGCTCTTCTCGGGGAACGACGCTGTTCACGAACCCGAGCTCGGCCATTTCCTCGGCCGTGAACGGTCGCCCGGTGAACACCATCTCCTGAAACTTGCGCAACCCCATCGTGGTGGCCCACCACCACATGCGCGGCGCGGTCCCGGCGTAGCGCCAGGCCGCGTGGCCGAAGAGCGCGTCGTCCGACGAGATCACGAGATCGGCGTCTCCCGCTTGGTAGAAGTGCCAGCCGTAGACGTAGCCCTTTGCCTCCACGATGCTGATCTTCTTGAACTCCTGCAGCGTGCGACACCCGGCCCGCGGATCGGCGAACCACTGGGTCGTGGTCGCGCCATGGCGAAACTGGCGCCGCCCCGGATAGGTGATGTCGGCGTCCTCGAGGCGAAGCTCTTCGACCATGCCCTCCTCGCGACCCATGGCTTCCATGAATTCCGGAAGGTCCTGGCCGGTGCCGAAGTCATCGCCTTCGCCCCGGATCACCAGAACCTTCACATCGTCGTCGATATTCGCCTCGTGGAGCAGATCGGCGTAGCGCAGCCGCATTGCGATCGTCGGCGCGTTCAGCCGATCGGGTCGGTTGAGCGTGATCGTCGCGATCTTCGTGGCCGGATCCTTGTCGTAGAGGATCAGGTCCTCGGCAGGGACTTCATCCTCTTCGGGCTCGTTCTGTGGCATGGGTATTCCTCTCGGGATCAGGCGGGATTCCAGAACGGACTCGTGGTCAACACCTCGGGGCCGGTCTCGGTGATCTGGACGACATCGCGCGACGCGACGGCGCCGACGTGTCCGTCGGCAACGACGGCGCTGACGGCGATCACCACACCAGGGTCGAGCGGCTCTGCACCGGCCGTGAGCGGCAGATCGGGGGTGATCACCGGGTCATCGAAGCCGAGGCCGAGGCCGTAGGCGACCGGCCGTGTCGGCGCGGCCTCGCCCGCGAGCCGATAGGCCTCGAGCAGGTCGCCGCCGCGGCCACCGGGCCGGCATGCCTCGAGCAGCCGCGCCCGCAGGTCGTCCCCTCGGCGAAAGAGTTCCGTCGCTCCGGAGTAGTCGCCCGCTGAGCCGACCCGCCACGTTCGTCCGACGTCGCCGGAGTATCCGTCGACGACGACTCCGCCGTCGATGCGCACCAGGTCGCCGGCCGCGAGAACCCCGTCGGGATGGCGGCTGGGCATCATCACCCGCACGACGTCCTGTGTCGCCGGCGTGGTCACGCCCTCCGACGCCATCGCGTCCATGAACGCGCCGGTGAGCGACCGTTCCGTTGCCCCCGGTTCGATCTCGGCGATTACCTTCTCGAGCCCGCGCTCGGCGACCGCAACGGCGCGCCGTATCGCGTCGACCTCGTCGGCAACCTTTATCCGGCGAGCGTCGCGGAGCGCCGGCCCGCCGTCCACGATTTCCGCGCCCTCGAGCGCCATCGGCAACAACTGGGCGAAGAGCGGCGAGTTCGCGTCGGTCCCGACGCGCCGAGGCTTCAGTTCTGCGGCGATCGTCTTCACAACCTCGACATAGTTCATCGGGTTCCACGTGATCCCGAAGAGATGGTCGTGGGGAATCTCCTTGGGCACGCCCTCGTCCCATGTACTCAGCACATAGACGTCGTCGGTGGCCCGGGCGATCACACAACCCGGACCGAACGGGCGGGTCCCCGCGTTCCACAGCACGGGCACGCCCGAGGCGTACCGGATGTTGGCGACTCGACCAAGGACCAGCAGGTCGAGCTCGTGTTTGTCCATGGCGGCCCGCAGACGGTCGCGCCGGGCCACGCGGAGGGGCTCGGGATCCGGGAGGGTCTCAGCGGCCATAGGGGTCGTAGGGATAGTCGGTGAGACACACGCAGCCTTCGTCGGTGATCACGTAGACGTTTTCGGACCGATAGCCGCTGTGGCCCTCGTCCCAGATGACCGGTTCGATCACGATGACCGTGCCGGCCTCGAGCACTTGCCGGTTGTCGTAGCGCTCGCCGAGATCGGTGCCGACATACGGCGGCTCGGCGAGGTCGAGTCCGAGGCCATGCCCGAGGTAGAAGTGGGCCATCCACGGGTCTTGACCATCGAACACGGCTCGGGCCGGCGCGGTTAGCTCGGACGCGGTCACCCCGGCGCGGGCCACGGAGCGCACGACGTCGTCGACCTCGCGCCACTTCTCGTATTGGGCCTGCTGGCGCTCCGACGGCTCGCCTCCGACGATCCATGTCCGGCCGAAGTCGGAGTGAAATCCGCCGTATTGGATCCCGGTGTCGACCCAGAGAACGTCGCCTTCGTCGAGCACCCGCTCGGTGGTGAGCAGTGGACAGGCGACATCGCCGTGCGTGGTCCACGGCAACTCGGCCTTGACGTCGGGCATCACCTGCCAGATCGGGTCCAACACATTCGCCTCGGCGCCGAGTTCGAACACGCGGTGCAGGAAGGTGGCGGTCAAGTCGGTCTGGCGAGCTCCCGGCACGAGAGCGGACTGCACCTCGGCCATCGCTTGCTCGGTGATCCACAGACCGTGGCGCAACAGGGCCAGCTCTTCGGGACTCTTCGTGACGCGGACGTCTCGCATCACATCGCTGGCGCTGCGGGGCGGCCAAGCCGAGAAGATCTGTTGTTTCGCGCCGTGCATCGCCCCGGTGATCTCGTCGACCGCGACCGTCGCTCCCGAAGAAACGAGCTCAGCGAGGGCGTCAGCGAACCGAGCGACACCCTCCTCAGCATCGAGATAAGTCGGGCCATGGAAGTGGTCCGCGTCGATGCCGAGAGTGGCGGCGGCCTCATACGGAGTGAAGAGGTGCGGCATCTCATCACCGGCAACCACGACCGCTACCGGGCGTTCGACGTTGCCGCGCCCGGCATCGCTCAGCGGCCACGTCGCACCGGTCGCATACGTGACATTGGCGTTGGCGAGAAGGACCATCGCATCGATACCGGTCTCGTCCATCTTCGACCGAATCTTCAGCCCGCGCTCGCGTTGCATCCGATCGTGATCGGGCGGCGACGGCAGATCGAGCTCGCTCGACTCGCCGGTGAACACGTCGACCATCAGGCGTCGAGCCCGAGAAATCTGGTCACGTTGCCGCTGACGATCTCGACGGCACGCTCGGCACCCACCGCGGCGACCACGTTGGCGAGGGACTTCTCGGAGTATCCGAACGTGCTCTCGTTGTGGGGGTAGTCAGATGACCACATCACCCGGTCGGCACCGATGCGGTCGATCATCTCGAGCCCGAGCGGATCGACCATGAACGACGCATACATGTGGTTCTGCCAGTAGTGCTCGACCTCATGGTCGATGCCGTGGTCAGCCATGTGTTGAAGCGACGCGTAGAGATGCTCGGCGTCCTGAAGGGCCGCCGGCACCCAGTTGATACCGCCTTCGAACCAGCCCACCTGGAGACCCGGGTGGCGATCCAGAATTCCACCGAAGACATAGCGCCCGAACATCTCCCGAAAGGGGGCCACGTTGTGAACCATGCCCACGAGGACGCTGTTGTCTCGGCACGGCGAGGCGAGAGGGGCCTCGCCGATGTGATGGGCGACGGGGAGGCCACTTTCCGCCATCGCGGCCCACACATCATCCATCGCGGGGCTGTTGTAGTCGATTGGTTTGCCGTCATCGTCCTTACCTGGCTTGAGCGGCAGCCAGAAGGTGCGCAGCCCGAGATCCTTGATCTCCGCCAGTGTGCGGCGGCACCCCTCCGGGTCCCACCAATTGGCGATGGCGACGCCAAAGAAGCGGCCATCCGACTGATCCTGTAGCTCGGCGAGGTACTCGTTGTAGATCCGGAAGCACAGCTCGCGGATCTCCTTGTCGGGCCAGCCCATGAGCGCCAGCAACGCATTGGGGAAGGCGAGCTCGCGATGGATTCCGTCAGACTCGAGTTCGCGGGCCCGGGCTGCCATGTCGTTGGTGGCAGCCCCGGCCAACGGGTCGTATTGCATCAGGACGGCGTTGAACTCTCGCGGCAGGAAAGTCTTCCCGCCCATGGCAAGCGTCCAGGCGCCGTCGTCGTAGACCACCCGCGGCGCCTGCTCCTTCAGCGACTGCGGAAACCGCTCGAAGAAGATGTCTTCCGACAGCGAAATATGGTTGTCGGCCGAGAACACCTGGGTGCCGGCGGGGAGTCCCGACGCGTCGCTTGCGCTTCCCCGGCGGTCCTTCGGCGCACCAAGCCCCTCGCTCGGATAGGTGATCGAACCGGTGCGAGCAGTCATGTGACCTCCGGGGCCGTCGTCGAGAGACAACGCGTTGTGGTTCCCCTATTTAGTTCGATGTCGTAGTATCTGTCAATCGCACCGGGTTTCGTCCCGAGACCCGAACCGCGACCGGAGGTCCAGCTCATGGCTGACGAACTGACAGGGAAGGTCGCCGTCGTGACCGGTGGCGCGAGTGGCATCGGTCGTGCGTGTGTCGAACGCTTTCTCGAAGCGGGAGCCCGCGTCGTGATCGCCGACATCGACATCGACGCCGGACGGCAGGCCGCAGCCGACCTCGGCGATTCAGCTGCGTTCCAGTCCACCGATGTCACCGACGCGGACCAGGTCCAGGCGCTGGTCGACTTCGCCGTCGGCCATTTCGGTGGACTCCACATCATGTCCAACAACGCCGGAGTCGCCAGCTCGATGACACGATTCCTCCACGACGACCTCAGCGACTTTCATCGCGTCGTCGACATCAATGTCCTCGGCGTGCTCCACGGGGCGCAGCGAGCCGCCCGCCACATGAAAGAGCACGGAGGAGGCTCGATCATCAACACGTCGTCGACAGCCGGGATCAATGCCGGCGCCGGGCTCATCACCTATCGAGCCACCAAGGCCGCGGTGATCCATGCCTCGAAGTCGATCGCCCTCGACGTGGCGCAATACGGCATCCGGGTCAACTGCATCGTGCCCGGTCAGATCAAGACCGCGATGACCACCTACGGTATGGACTCCGTGATGAAGTTCACCCAGCCTCTCCCCCGCCCGGGTCAGGCCGAAGACGTCGCCGACGCCGCGGTGTTTCTTGCCAGCGACCGCGCTGCCCAGGTCACGGGAATCGTGCTGCCGGTCGACGGTGGCACCACCGCCGGTCCGCCTGCATCGCAGCTCAAGCTCATGCTGGGAGCGGCGACGGAAAGGTGATGCCCGCGGCCGCGTGCTGGGCCGCGATGTAGCCGAACACCATGGTGTTGGCGATGCTTGCGCCGGGACCGAGATAGTGACGCCCCATGACCGTGGCTGTAATGTTTCCCGCCGCATAGAGGCCCTCGATCGGACGGTCGTCGGACCCGAGCACCCGGGCGTGTTGGTCGGTGAGGAGACCGCCGCAGGTGCCGATGTCGCCCGGCAGCACCTGGCATGCGTAGAACGGTCCCTCGTCGATCGGTTCGACGCATGGGTGGACACGGCGGTTCGGATCGCCCAGGGCTCGGTTGTAGGCCGACTCTCCGCGTCCGAAAAGGGGGTCCTCGCCATTGGCCGCGTGCTCGTTGAAGTAGGCGACGGTGGCCGCAAGCCCGTCGACATCGATCTCGCACATCTCCGCGAGTTCGGCCAAGGTCGGTGCCTTCTTCAGCCGGCCGCTCTCGAGCAGCTTTTTCGGGAAGCGCCCCGGACTCGACTTCAGGTGCGCGTAGCGCTTTCGGTAACGATCGTCGAAGACCAGCCAACACGGCACCGCCCGGCTCGTCTTGTCGCGCTCATACATCGCCTTGCCCACCTCCATGTAGGAGTTGGACTCGTTGACGAAGCGCTCGCCGGCGGCGTCGACATAGATCGTGCGGGGCCGCTGTCGCGCTTGGTCGAGCGTCGACTGACCGAATCGGCCGGTGCGCGGAGAGGGCAGCCACCACGCCTCGTCCATCAGGTCGGTCTTGGCGCCCAGCGCCATCGCCATCCCCATGGCCTCGCCGGTGTCGCCCGGATTTGCAATCGACCACTTCGCCTCGTTCGGTTGGTTGCCTCCATGGGCGGCCCGCATCTCCGCGTTGTGGGCGAACCCACCGGCTGACAGCAAGACGCCGTGGCGAGCTCGAACCCGCACCGGTGACCCGTCACGAACGGTCTCGACTCCGACGACCCTCTCGTTCTCGACGATGAGACCGGTCAGTGGCGCTCCGGTCCACACCGCGACGTCGTCGTCGATCGCAACTCGCAGTAGTTGGGCGATCAGCGACGCCCCGTTGGTGAGCAGCGTCTGTCGCCGAACGCGAGCGAACACGGTGCGGATCACGACGCGAGCCGAGATGAGAAACGAGCGAAGGCTGCGGTTGTAGTGGCCGAGGTCGCGGGACTCGTTTGTCATCACCACGAGACCGACGCTCTGGGCGAGGCCGGGCTGGAGTCGCTCGAGCCACGGGCCGAGCGCTCGACCGTTGTAGGGAGTGGGCTCGATGCCACGACCGATGTCGTGTCCACCCGTCGCGTCCGAGTAGTAGTCGCTGTAGCCCGGGCAATGTACGAGCTCGACACCGCGCCGTTGGAGGGCGCCGACCATCTCACCGCCGGTGGTGAGGAAGGCTTCACGCCGTTCGATCGACGAGGCGGGACCGATGTCGCCGACGACGGCATCGAAATGGGCGAGCGCGTCTTCGAGGGAGTCGTCGACACTCTGTTGCCGCATGATGGGGTTGTCGGGAATCCACGCGATCCCACCCGACATGCAAGTCGAGCCGCCGATCAAATCCTGCTTTTCGAGCACGACCACCGCAGCGCCGGCTTCGGCCGCGGTGATCGCGGCGACCATGCCACCACCACCGGATCCCACGACGACGAAGTCCACCTCCTCATCCCACACGGCCTCATCCGTGGTCGCGGCGTCCGGACTGGTCACGTCAGGTCGCCGCCGACGGCGTGAATTCGAGATCGAGCTTTTCGAGCCCGCGTAGGAAGTAGGTGGGCAGATATTCGTAGCGACGGGCGTCGGGCGGACCGTGTGTCGCCTCCGAGATCGAGATGGTCGAGGCCTGGTCGAGCAGGCGGTTGATCGTCACTCGACCCTCGGCTCGGGCCAGGTGCGCTCCGGCACAGTGGTGGATGCCGTGCCCGAACGCCACGTGATAGAGCGCGTTCTCGCGGTCCAGCTCGAAGTTGTCGGGTTGCGCAAACATTCGGGCATCACGGTTTGCCGCTCCCGGCAGGAGCATCATCGTGCCTCCGGCGGGGATGTCGACCCCGGCCACCGACGTTCGCACTTTCGCCATCCGGAATTGAGCACGGAGCGGGCTCTCGAACCTCAGGGTCTCCTCGATGAAGTTGGGAATGAGATCACGGTCGCCGCGTAGCCGGTCTTGAATGTCGGGCCGCTCGGCGATCAACCGGAGCGCGAAGGAGAGCAACCGAACCGTTGTCTCCTGTCCACCGCTGAACAGGTTTGCCGCAAGCAGGGCCACATCCTTGACTTCAGGTGTCGACCCGTCGGGGAACGATGCCGTCGCCATCGCGGTCATGATGTCGTCGCCGGGGTTGCGGCGGCGGTCGGCGATGTAGCTCGAGAACTGCTCGTAGAGAAACTCGAGCGGCTTGTGCTGCATTTCTTCGGGCAGCTTGGTGAGCTTCTTCGTGAACAAGCCGTGGTCGGCCTCCGGAACTCCCTCCAAGTCGGCGATCACCAATAGCGCAAAGGGAGCGGCGTAGGAACTGATGAATTCGCACCCGCCGGCAGCGATGAGCTCACCGAGCAAACGATCAGCCAGTTCCTCCATGAACGCTTCGTTCTCCCGCAAGCGCCGAGGCGTCAGCAGGCGCATCATGAGGCCCCGGTGGGCGGTGTGGCGCGGCGGATCGAACGAAGGAAGTTGGTCGCTGAACGGAAGCATCTCGCGGTGCTCCTCGATCAAGCCGCTCACGTCGTCGCCTTTGAACGGCTCAGGAAACTCGACGAACGGACCACTCACGACGTTGCACGACGAAAAGTGAACCGAGTCGTTGTAGACCGAGAGTGCCTCGTCGTGTCCGGTCACCATGAAGACACCGAAGTTCGGTTCCTGAAAGACCGGCGACTGGTCGCGAAGCGCGTCGAAATACGGGTACGGGTCGTCCTGAATCGTCCGATCCCGAAAGAAGTTGGCGCTCGTCAGATCCGACATTTGCTCCCCCACCGGTGCGACGTTCAAGGGCGATTTAGTATGACATCTAAACAAATCGGTGTCACAGTGGTGTCACGACGAGCGTGCCGAGCGGTGTCGCCTACGACCCTTACGACGTCGAGATCAATCGCAACCCGTATCCGACCTACCGCCGGCTTCGCGAGGAAGCGCCCGTGTACTTCAACGAGGAACATGGCTTCTACGCGCTCAGCCGTTTCGACGATGTAGAGCGTGGCCTCAAAGAATGGCAGAACTTCATTTCCGGCCGCGGGGCGATCATCGAGCTGATCAAGCTCGACATGGAGTTCCCGCCCGGTGTGCTGATCTTCGAAGACCCTCCGCAACACACTGCTCATCGCGGTCTCCTCTCTCGGGTCTTCACGCCGAAGAAGATGAACGCGCTGGAGGGTCGGATCCGAGAGTTCTGCGCCCGCGCCCTCGATCCGCTGGTGGGCGGCGACCGCTTCGACTTCATCGAGGACCTGGGCAAGCAGATGCCCATGCGAGTGATCGGCATGCTGCTCGGGATTCCCGAGGCCGACCACGAGGCCGTTCGCGACCGCGCCGACGCGAATCTCCGAGTCGCGCCCGGCGAGCAGATGGAGTTCGACGACACCAGCTTCGACCACGCCCAGATGTTCGCCGACTATGTCGACTGGCGGCAGAAAAACCCGTCCGACGATCTGACCACCGAGCTCCTCACCGCCGAGTTCGAAGACGACGACGGCGTCGTGCGAACACTGACCCGCGACGAGGTGCTCATGTACCTCACCGTGCTGGCCGGCGCGGGGAACGAAACAACCACACGGTTGATCGGCTGGACCGGCAAAGTGCTCGGCGACCACCCCATACAGAGAGCGGAATTGGCTGCGGATCCGTCACTGATTCCCGGCGCCATAGAGGAGATTCTGCGCTACGAGGGACCCGCTCCACACGTTGCCCGTTACGTGACGACCGAAGTGATCGACCTTCACGGCACGACGATCCCAGCTGGAAGCCCACTCATGATGTTGATCGGCGCAGCCAACCGCGATGACCGCCGATGGGTTGACGGCGACGAATTCAACATCCATCGTCCGGCGAAAGCCCACCTTGCCTTCGGTCATGGCATTCACTTCTGCCTTGGCGCCGCGCTCGCCCGGATCGAGGGCCGAGTCGCGCTGGAAGAGGTGCTGAAGCGATTCCCCGAATGAGAAGTGGAATCCGACGCCGCCAAGCTCTCCCCGACCTCCACCGTCCGGGGCTGGGAACAGCTTCCCACGAGGATTGCCTGATGCGCGTGTCAGAATACGAGGGATCGGCGAGGGTCGCCCATGGGTGCTCACGCCGGGTGGCCGGTTCACCAAGGAGGTCGGTGGCCTTCCGGAGATGGCCGCTGCACTCGCCAACCACGGCAATCGCGTGATCCTCTGGGATCGCCCCAACTGTGGCGCGTCATCGGTCGTGTTCACGGGACGATCAGAGTCGGAAGTGCAGGCTGACGCCCTCGCCGCGTTGCTACGCCATCTCGATCTCGGCCCCACCGTGATCGCCGGCGGCTCGGGCGGATCACGAGTGTCGCTGTTGACCGCGGCACGCAATCCTGATGTCACCGCGGGCCTGGCGATGTGGTGGATCAGCGGCGGGGTTCCCGGTCTGCTCCAGCTCGCCAACTACTACTGCATGCCGTCGGCCGATGCGGCCTGGCACGGTGGCATGGAGGCCGTCGTTGCCTCGACCAGTGGAAGGAAGCGCTCGCCAGTAATCCTCGAAACCGACAGCGATTCCTCAACATGGACCGCAGTGAATTTCTCCAAGTCATGGACCGGTGGGCGCTGGCGTACTGCCCGTGCGACAACACGCTCGTGCCCGGACTCGACAACGCCGACGTCGACCGGCTCGACGTGCCGATCCTCGAGTTTCGCAGCGGCGAGTCCGACATGTCGCACACACGAGCCACGTCAGAGGCACTGGGCTCCGGACTTCGGGCAGCGGAGCTCGTCGACCCGCCGTGGGGCGATGAAGAATGGAACGAACGCCGAGAGGCCGTCGAGGAAGTCGGTTCACTTTTTGTCCGCTGGCCCCTGCTCGTGCCCCAACTCCTGGAGTGGGCCGATAGAACAATTGGAGACCACTCATGAAAAGTGTGACGGTTCATCCCCTTCGAGACGATGGTTTCGGCGCGAAAGTGATCGGAGCGACCGATGTGAGCCTCGCCGATGACGACGCCCGGCGCGAGCTCAACGACGCGTTCGAGCGCCATGGGCTCCTCGTCTTCGAAGATGTCGAGTCCACGCCGCAGATGCAGGTTGCGATCAGCACGGTCTTCGGCCCGCTCAAGGAGCATCCAAGCAAGGCAACGCCTCGGGTCGGTGGGGACGAAATGGTCGGGGTCATCGAGATCCGCCACGACCCCGATGTCGGCGGCATGGTGCAAGTGGCCGGCTGACGGCTCTCCCAATGGCTCCCCTGGCACTTCGACCATTGCTACAACGACGAGCTCAATCGAGCCGGCGTGCTCAGAGCCATCACGATTCCCGCCGAAGGGGGAAGGACCCGCTTCGTCGACGGGATCGCGCTCTATGAGTCGATCTCGCAGGAGACCCGCGACCTCATCGACGGCGAGACGGTGCTCTACGCGATGGACGTCGTACTCGCCAACCTCCATTTCGGGCGGCCCACCGACTTCCAAGAACTACGGCCCTCGCCGGGAGCGGCCGAAGTCATGACCGAATACGCCGATCGGCCCCGAGCCGAACATCCCGCGGTCTGGACTCGTCGCACGGGAGAGAAGGTGCTGCACGTGTCGCCGTGGATGGCGAAGGGACTCGTCGGGCGCGACGATGCCGAGAGCGAGGCTCGCCTCACCGCCGTCTGCGACGAGATCGTCGCCGCGGCCGACGAATTGCACTACTCCCATCAGTGGAAGCCGACCAACATGGTGATCTGGGACAACTGGCGGGTGCTGCATTCGGTGTCCGGCATGGCCCCTGAACAGGCTCGCTGCATGCACCGGACCACAATCGCGGGCGACTACGGCCTCGGCCGCTTCGAGACTGCCGTCGCCGCCGGCTGAGACCGGCATCAGCGTTGGGAGTTTCAGCCGGAGATGAGTGTCGCATCCAAGTACGACTCGATGGTTGCACGGTCGTCCTCCAAGACGAAACCGCCCTCGATCGCAACCTCAACCGCGTCGCGGTACTTCTGCGTGTAGTCGTCGCTCGAAGCGTAGAGTGCGGCGAGATCCTCGGCCGCGAGCGGCGTCGTCGACCCGCTCAGTATGCAGATCGTTGCGGGCGTCGGCCCTGCGATACCGCTCAGGACCTGTACGGGCACGTCGACAGGAGGCGTGCGGACACCACCAAGAGCGATTCCATACTCGTCGCGCTGGACCAACGTCCTAGCGTCATCGGTTAGCTCGAGGAGGCGACTCTCCGGCGGTAGTTCTCCGTGCACGACCCACTCGATGAAGTGACGGAACGCGGCCTTCGCAACGACATGCATAGGGCCGTCGTTGATCGGCGCGCCGCAGTCGACAAATTCGGCGGTGGCCTCGCCCATCAAGTGGCGGTCGGCGTGTGCCGTGCCGGCTACCTCCCACAGCCGAAAGACATCGCTGTCATCCTGACGGGCTCGATGCGAGCTGAAGATGCCCACGACATCGTTCTCGGCCTGAATGTTGAAAACGGGCACATCGAGATCGGCTCGGATTATCGTCGTGGCACCACCGATCGACCCCGCGATGTCGGCGGATTCGCTCCCGGCCGAGAGAACTGGGAAGCCCGACGGTCCTCGGCTGTGCAGGAAGTAGCCATCGAACACCCCAGTGAGATGGTGCAGACCATTGATATAGGTGACCAGAGCAAACGCGGACTGCGACTCTCCGGCGGCCACGACGGTCTCCGGTACGAGAATGTCGAGGGCGTGTCCGTGCCAGATAGCCCGTGCGGCCTGAGTGAAGATGTCGTTCGCGAAGGCATCTCCAGGATGAGATAGGTCACCGTAGCGTTCCGGGTCGATCGCTTTGAGGCCCTTACCGGCGTCCTCGCTACCTGGAACATCGCCCACGTCGACGCGGACGGGGCCACCCTCGACGCCGATCAGCTGAGCGGATACGCCGACCCAAGCGTGGCCCTGGCGGACGACCTCTTCGCCGATCGACGTCCATTCGGGATCGGCGTCGACGCCGCCGCTGACGTTCATCCACTCCACCATGACCGTGCCGCTGAACGAGGCCGCTTCCTGCGGCCGACGCACAACAATTCTTGTCAGATACTCCGCTTCTTGGTCGGGCTCCAGGGTCCACTCGCCGTCGCCGGTCAGTTCTCCGGCCACGGCGTATGACGTCGCGACTCCTGCCGCAGTGAACTCCTCTTGTACGTAGCCTGCGTCGGCAACGTACGGCTCGGGTGCGCCCACATACACCTCGCCATCGATGGGCAGCCGCACGAGATCAGCGATCGGACCTTCGGGCAGGTCGACGGCCAGTGACGGCGTAGCAGCGGGACCTGTCGTGGTCGGGGCGGCGAGCGTCGTCGTGACTCCCGTGCTCGTCGTGCTGACCGAGGAGTCATTGGCCACCGCCATATCGCCGGCCTCGTGGTCGTCGGAACTACATGCGGACAGAAGGAAGAGGCTGACCAATGCGGCGCCAGCCAGCAGCTCGACACGGCCATGCACGGTGTGCTTCATCTGTACCCCAGACGTTCACGCCACGGCGATCCTTGGCGGACCTCGCTCAATCACAAGCTCCAGTTCAGAGTTGGTCACCGATTGCAACCTGTCAAGCGGCCAGGCAACGACCGATGTCGACATGGAGGGCGCGCCGTTCTCGACCAACTCGATCCTGAGCTCCGGGAATCGGGTGAGCGCGCCATGGGTGGCGACGAATGCAGTGCGACGAGGATGTCATGCTCGACGACCGTCTCCCAGAAGGGGTCGAACTCGGGGGGCAAAGGATGTTACGCCGGGAAAACGGGATGCCCGAAGATGACACCATGGCACTTCCTTTTCTGATCAGGTGACGCGGAGTCTCAAGCTCTCGAAACCGCGAACCGTTGACGTCGACGAGAACCGGGGTTCGCCGTCGAGCTCCCAGGTCGGGAATCGGTTGAGAAGTTCGTCCAGCGCGATCCGGCCCTGAATTCGAGCCAGCGCGGCGCCCAGGCAGAAGTGAATGCCGTATCCGAACGTGACGTGAGCCAGCTGTTCCCGGTGGATGTCGAACCGTTCCGGTTCCGTCCACCGACGCTCGTCTCGGTTCGCGGCGGCGACCAGGAGGATGATCGCGCTCCCGGCCGGCACCGTCTGGCCGTGCAACTCGACGTCGGCGGTGACCGAGCGAGCGACACCGGGGCCTGGTGGCTCGAATCGCAGGATCTCCTCCACCGCGGCAGGGATCAAATCACGGTCCTCGACGATGTCGCGCCTCTGGTCCGGGTGTTCGGCCAGCAGCTTGCCCATCCACCCGATCAGTCGGTTGGTGGTCTCGTTGCCGGCGCCGACAATCACCGAGATATAGGTGAGCAGTTCCTGGCGCGTCAGGTGACGTTCGGAACCGTCGGAGTCAGTGAAGGTCGCGTTCATCAGCTCGGTGATCAAGTCGTCCGAGGGGTGCTCGGTCCGATAGTCGATGTAGGGAGCGAACTGATCGTTCACCATGTCGCCGCTGGTATCCATCTTCTGACCTGCTTCGGTCCGAAGGTTCGCGTCGGTCCGGTCGCGGATCGAGGCCTGATCCTCCTCCGGGATCCCGAAGAGCTGACCGATCACCCGAGTGGGCATCTCGGCACCGAAGTCCCGGATGAGGTCGAAGCCTTCGGAGCCGACCAGCGGATCGAGACAATCCGCGCAATATTTCCTGATCTCGGGTTCGAGATCGGCGACCTTTCGCGGAGTGAACACGCGCGACATCATCTTGCGATGTTCGGTGTGACCGGGCGGATCCTCCATGATCACCGTGCCGGGCGGGAGTTCGATGCCGGCCTGGATCAACTCGAGGATGTTCCCCTTCGCCGACGAGAACGTCACCGGGTCGCGGAACGCCCGTTCGATGTCCTCGAACCGACTCAGCGCCCAGAAGTCATGCGCTTCGTTTCGATACAGCGGTGCTTCGGTCTGAAGCCGTCGAAACGTCGGGTAGGGATCGGCAAAGATCTCGGTGTTCCACGGATCCCAGTTGAGCGGCGCAGTGTCGGTGGTCGAAGCCATTCCAGGATTCTCCCATGCCGAGGAATCAACGCCCATTCGGTGGTTCGGCATTCTCTTCGCGACAATGGAGCAGGTCATCGAACGGAAGGCACAACCAGAGGGTGCCGAGCTCCGGCCGGGCGGCTTCGATGTGCACGAGCGGGTCAAGAACCCGGCGGTGATCGGTGGCGCCGACGCGAACTTCCATCTCGTTGGCTCGGCGCAGCTCCCTGTGCTCCTTCTCCAGCAGTCGCATCCGGGCCCGCTCATCGTTGGTGAACCCGGGCCGTTCGGCGGTATCGGTCTCAGCTCGGCGAACCCAGACCCGCAGCGCACACTCACGAACCTCGACCGGATACCGGCCAACCCTCTCTTGTCCTGACATTGCTCCGCCCGCTCAAGGAGTGGAGCACTCACCATTCCGGAGCGCTTTAAGGCAGGTATTCGGCGATGGCCGGGGGCGGGGTTGCGTCGAAACAGCCAGCCCATCTCAGTATTGACGTCGACGTCAATATCTGTGAACGTCATGCGATGAGCACTCCTTCCGAGATTCCGGACCGCGCTTCGGCGATCACCTCCGAATGGATGACGGGCGCTCTGGCCACCTCGTTCCCCGGCAGTGAGGTGACTGGTCTCGAGATCCTCGACGAGCACCACGGCACCACCGGCCGTCTGCGCATGGGCGTGTCCTACGCCGCAGGCACGAGCGGGCCCGACAGCGTATTCGTCAAGCTCGCTCCACCCGGCCAAGCGCAGCAGCAGCTCGTGGCCATGACTGACATGGGCCGCAAGGAAGCCCGCTTCTACGACGAGATCGCCGGCGAGGTGCCGATGCGGATCCCGCAGGCGTACTTCGCCGCGCATGGCGAGCGAAGCGAATACATCATGGTCCTCGAAGATCTCGCCGCCGTCGGCTGCAAGTTCACGACGCGGCTCGAACCGCTCGCCGACGATCAGAGCGGGCAGCTCATCGGGGGCCTCGCCAGGGTCCACGCCCACTTCTGGGAGGACCCGAGGTTCGACGACGAGCTGAGCTGGATCCCCGCTCCGATGCGAGGCGAGATGGGAGCCCAACTCGTCGACAGCTCACGCCAGCAGTTCGAAGACGACTTCCCGCCGGTGTTCGGTGACCTCTGCCGCCTCTACGTGGAGCACCACGACGCGATATGCGACCTCTGGGACGCAGGTCCGAAGACGCTGATCCACGGCGACTGCCATGCGGGCAACCAGTTCGTCGACGACGGGCGCGTGGGGCTCTACGACTGGGCCGTGATCAGCAAGTCGCCCGGCATTCGCGATGTCGCCATCTACCTCGGCAACTCCTGCCCGACCGAGCTTCGTCGTGAGGGCCAGGAGGACTGGCTGCGCACATATCAGCGCGTACTTGCGGAGAGCGGCGTCGACGCACCCGAATTCGACGACCTCTGGATCGCCTACCGACGAACCGTCCTCTATGGCTGGGTCGCCGCGACGACCACCGCCGGCATGGGCGACATGTGGCAGCCGATCGAGGTGGGCATGGCCGGGATGACGACGGCGACGCAGACGTGCGCCGATCTCGACACTCTCGGCGCGATCCTCGAGGCTCTCTGACCGACCGATCTCTGCAGGTCAGGGCCTACCCGCGCCGGGAACCTCCACCGCGGCCGCCTCGATCGTGCCGAGTCCCTTGCCGCGGCACTCCTGCTCGCCGAAGGCAGGAGCGGTGATGAGGTACAGCGTCCGTCGATCGTCGCCGCCGAGCGCGCACGCGAAGACCGGCTGGCTCGCCACGACTCGATCGAGAATCTGACCGCCCTCGGCGATCCGCACGCACCCACTGCCGAACGCATCGGCCATCCAGATGGCGCCGTCGGCATCCAGCGCACAGCCATCCGGCGCGGCACCCTCCACCTCGGCCCAGACCCGCCGGGCCGACAACGTGGCGTCGTCGCCGATCGTGAACGCGGTGTAGCGGCGACCCATCGACTCGCCGACGATCAGGGTGCGGCCGTCGGAGGTGATCACGGATCCATTCGGAAATGCGAGTTCGGTTGCGGCCACCTCGACCGAGCCGTCGTGCCGCACGAGGGCGAGATCGGCCGGCCGGGGCCCCTCACCGGCCTCGGTGTCGAACCCGAAGTTGCCGACGTAGGCGTTGCCGTGGGCATCGACGACCATGTCGTTGCAGTCGCCGGTTGCAACGTGGGACAGGTCGGCGTGGGGCACCAACTGACCGTCGGCCGTGAGCCTGCGGACCTGCCGGGACTTCATCGCAACGACGAGCAGCTCGCCGTTGGGCAACCAACCGAGGCCGCTCGGCTGGTCGTCGATTTCGAGCTCGACCCGGACATCGCCGTCGATGCCCACGGAGGACACTCGGTGAGCGAAGAAGTCTGAGAACCAGAGGCGTCCGTCGTGCCAGCGGGGCCCCTCACCGAAGTCCAACCCCTCGACGACCTGGCGAACCCGAGCCTGGCTCACTGCTCGATCAACCGCGACGACGAGCGAGCATCCGCTCGAGGTTGGCCCGAAATGCCGGCTCGTCGAACGAGGCCGACTCGGTGGCGACGGCGCCACTCAACACGGAGTCGATGGTGGCCCGAAGCGAGGAGTTGAGCAACGCCTTGGTCTCCTGGACCGACTGCGGGGGCAGCGCCGCGAGCCGACCCGCGATCTCGAGTGCGGCGGTGCGGGCTTCGCCCTCGCCCACGACTCGATTGGCGAGTCCGAGTGAGACGGCCTCGGCGGCCGGCATCCGATCACCGAGGAGCAGGTATTCCTTGGCTCGCAGCAGGCTGGTCAACAGGGGCCATGTGAGCGCACCTCCGTCGGCGGCGACGAGCCCCAACATCACATGAGGGTCGGCGTAGTAGGCCTGCTCTTCCATGATCACGAGGTCACACATCGTGGCGAGGCTGCATCCGAGCCCGACCGCGGGACCGTGCACCGCAGCGACGATCGGCACTCGAACGGCCGTCATGGCGCGGACGATGTCGATCGCCTCGGCCATGATGCGGTTGCGTAGATCGTGGTCGTTCGCCATCCGGTCGAGAAGGTCGAGATCGCCACCGCCGGAGAAGGCCTTCCCGGCACCGGTCAGGACGATCGCTCGCACGCCGGGATCGGCGTCGAGCACCGGCCAGATTCGCGCCAGTTCGCCGTGGAGGTGCTCGTCGGCGGCATTCAGCGCCTCGGGCCGGTTCAGCACGACGATGCGGATGTCGTCGTGAGATTCGACGATGATCTCGTCGTTCGGTCCGTACGTCCCTGCGCTGCTCATTGCGTGCACCGTTCCATGTTTCTATATTGACGTCAATGTTGCGACCGGAGGCTGGAACCACAGCCGATCCTCTGCTGGCGTTGGCCAACTACCGCTCAGAGCTCGGCGCGTGGTGCGATGCATCACCTGAGACGCTGGCGCTCGCCACGTCGCCCACCCCCGACTACGACGACCGGGTCGACCACCTGCGTCGATTCATGGGCGAACTCTACGATGCCGGGTGGAGCCGCTACGGCTGGCCCACGGGCGTGGGTGGCCTTGGCGGCACGATCATCCACCGCGCCACGATGTGGGAAGTGTTGGCCACCCGAGGGGTGCCCGGAATGGCTCTCTTCGAGCATCTCGAGGTGCTCGCTCCCACCCTTGTGCACCACGGCCCCACGGACTTCATCGCCCAGGTTCTCCCCGACTTCCTCTCTGGTCGCAAAGTGTGGTCACAGGGCTTCTCCGAACCTGGCTCGGGGTCCGACCTGGCGAGCGTTCGCACCACGGCGACTACCGTCGACGACGGCTATACCGTCACTGGTCACAAGATCTGGACGAGCTGGTCGAAGTACGCGAGTTGGTGTCTGGTACTCGCCCGCACCGGAAGCGCCGACTCTCGTCACCGGGGGCTCACCGCGCTCGTGGTCGATCTCGAGTCGCCGGGGGTTGACGTGCGGCCGATCACGCAGGCCAACGGGACCGACGAACTCGCCGAGGTGTTCTTTGACGAGGTCTACGTCCCGTCGAGGAGGATGCTGGCTGGCCCGGGCGATGGCTGGAGGGTCGCCATGCACATCCTCAGCCATGAACGCGGCACGCTCGCGTGGTTCAAGCACCTGTTCTTCTACCACCACCTCCACGGCTGCACCGACTTCGCCGATACCCGCCACGACAGTGCGCTCGGGAATGCGTTCCTCGATCTGACCGCGGTGACGGCGGCCGCCCACAAAGGACTGATCGCCCACGCCGACGGGGACCCGCTCGGCCCCCATGCGGCGTTCACGAAGCTCCTGCTGTGCGAGAGCGAGCAGGCCACCAACGACTGGATCCTCGCCGTCGACCCCGATCTCGCCGGCGGGATCCAGACCGACGAGGTTGCGCTGCGTCGCCAGGAGTACCTGTTCTCCCGCATCGTCACCGTCTACGGAGGGTCACAGCAGATGCAGCTCGACACCATCGCCAAGCAGATACTGCAACTGCCATGAGCGCGGCGGACTCGACCTACCACGAGATCCTCGAGGTCGCGACGAAGGCGTCCGAACGATCCGACGGCGCCACACCGCTGACAGAGTTGGGATGGGCAGACATCCTCGCCGGCCTCGGTGATCCTGACGCGTTCGCGGCCGCCTTTGCGATCGCCCGTGCTCAGGGTCGGGCCCTCACCCACAGCACGGCCCTCGGCTCGCTGGCCGCCCAGCCCTACCTCGAGGCAACCGACCTCAACCCCGGACGCGTCGTGGCCGCCATTGCGCGGGAGAGTCGCCTTGCCAGCAGGGTCGATGTGCTCATCGGCGATTCGATCGGGTGCCTGGTTCTCGTCGATCGACCGGGAGAGGGCGCGATCCTTGTCGACACTGATGCACTCACCCTTCTTCCCATCGACCTACCCGGACGCCTCGTGGCCCACCAGGTCAGCTTCGACGGAGACTCGTGCCTCACCGAGATCAGCGAAGACCGCGCCGCGGCTGCCCGTGTTCGCAGCGTGGCTCTCACCCGAATCGCCGCTGCATCGGAGATGCTCGGCGCGGCGGAAACTGTTCTGGCCATGGCCGTTCAGTACGCGACCGACCGTGAGCAGTTCGGCCGGCCGATCGGAACCTTCCAAGCGGTCCGACATCTCTTGGCGTGGGCCGAGACTGATGTCGTCGCTCTGGATGCGGTGGTTCGCCAGGCGATCCGGCTCGGCGACACTGCGCCAGAGCGTTTCGATGCCGTGTTGAAGGCGCTCGCCGGCCGCAACGGCCGACAGATCTGCGAGCGCGCCCTGCAGACGTTCGGTGGTATCGGCTTCACCGCCGAACACGATCATCACCACTTTCACAGCCGAGTGCTGTTCCTCGACGGGCTAGCCGGCTCATCGGCCGTCCTCACCCATGAACTCGGCACCTGGTTGCGCACCACCGGCGTCGACCCGGCGTATCCCGCCGCGGTGCTTGCGGGCCCCGACTGAACCCTCAGGCCGGTGGCGACATAGTCGACGCAACTCGGCGGACGATCAGCCAGCGATCGCCGTTTCGATCGCGAGCTGGTCGGCCGCCATCGTCAGGCCCATCAGCGGTATTGTATTGTGTGGAGCCCGACGGTTTTCTATGTTGACGTCAATGTCATCGACCACACGAGAAAGCGAACCGCCAGTGGCCGACACCGAGCCGACACCTAACGTTCCCCGATCACGGAAGGGTGCGCAAACGCGGGCCCGCCTCCTGGAAGCCGCACGCGTGGTCTTCGAGGAGACCGGATTCCTCGACTCTCGGATCTCCGACATTGCAGAACAAGCCGGCATGTCGCACGGCAGCTTCTACCACTACTTCGAATCAAAGGAACAGATCTTTCGGGAGCTCGCAGAGTCTCTCGAAGCACTGCTCACCGCGCCACCCGACGAGGACGACAAGGAACCGGAGCTGGCGAGCGACGCGTCGGAGTACGAGAAGCTCGTTCGAGCGAATGGGCGCTATCTCCGCCGCTACCGCGACAACGCGAAAATCATGGGGGTAATCGAGGAGGTCTCTCGCTATGACGACCAGGTGAAGGAGGCACGAATCCAGCGCCAGAAGCACTTCGCCGACCGCGCTGAACGCTCCATCCGCCGACTTCAAGCGGAGAACCAGGCCGATTCCCGTGTCGACACGAGCATCGCCGCCCTCGCTCTCGGCTCGATGGTCGCGAGGTCCGCCGAACTCTGGCTCGTTGAAGGGTGGGATAACTACGACTTCGACACGACCGTCGAGCAATTGACGCTCCTGTGGGCCAACGCGATCGGCCTCGACGAGGAGAGCCGGAGCAGATCCTGAGCGCTACGGACGACGAATTGGCGCAATTACGGGCCGCACTTCGCGGGCTTCTCGGCAGCGACGGTGCCGTCACGCTCGCATCGCCTGACTCGCAGTGGCGCGGCCAATGGCCCGAACTCGCGGCGATGGGGCTCACTTCATTCTGCGTCCCCGAGGATCGCGGGGGCTTCGGTCGGCGCGCCGATGCCGCCGCCGCGGCGGCATCCGAACTCGGGGCCGCGCTCCATGGCTCGCCGTTCGCCGCGCTCACCGCTGCAACCCACGTCCTGGCGACATCCGCCGACCCAGACGCCGACGATCTCGTGGCCGACCTGCTCGCCGGCCAGCGAGTCTGCGCCTTCGGACACTTCGACCAGAGCCGACGACGCGCCCATCTACTCGACGGTGTCTCCGGGGCCGAGGCTGTCCTGCTCGCCGACACCGACCGCGACGAGTTCATCCTCTTCACGGACCCGAGCGCATGGGTGATGGATCCGGTCCCGCACGGGTTCGATGTCAGCAGGCAGGCCGCTGACCTCGTCGTCGACGCCGCTACCGGGCGAATCATCCCCGCCTGTGCGGCAGGGGATCGCCTTCATGGCCTTCTGCTCGCCGCCGACACGCTCGGAGGTGTCCAGCGCGCCCTTGATCGAACCGTCGACTACGCCGGTCAACGCCAAGCATTCGGTCGATCGATCGGTGGCTTCCAAGCCGTCCAGCACCGCTTGGCCGACCACGCCGTGCGAGTGCGGGGAATGAGGCTGCTCGTCAATGACGCAGCCAGGGCGATCGATGCCGACGATCCAACTGCCGATCGGGCGGTTGCCCTCGCGGCGCTGAGCGTGCACTCCGGTGCCACCGGTGTCCTGCACGATCTGGTGCAACTGACAGGGGCCATCGGGTTCACGTGGGAGTACGGCCTGCACCACTACCAGCGTCGTGCGCATCAGAACGCCCGCCTCGCCGGAGGGACCCGTTCGGCGGCCTCAGCACTTGCCATCGCGGAGGGGTGGCGTGATGCCGGCTGACGTCGACGGCTACCGGGCCGAAGTCCGAACATTCATCACCGAACATGCCCACCCGATGGCTCGCGAGGGCGTGCGAGTACCCGTCGACCGCGCCGAGGAGGTGGCGATCCGCGCCTGGCTTGCAGCGCTCTACGACGCCGGTCACCTGGGCGCTGGATGGCCCGTCGAGTGGGGCGGCGGGGCCGATCGTCACCTGATGCACGACCTCGTGCTCATGGAGGAGTTGATCCTCGGCAACGCCTATCGGCCCCTTGATCAGGTGATGCTCGCGGCTCACGCCGTCATCGAGTTCGGGTCCGAAGCCCAGAAAGCCGCCTACTTACCGAAGATCCGCGCCGCCGAACACATCTGGTGCCAGCTCTTCAGCGAACCCGACAGCGGCAGCGACCTCGCGTCGCTGCGGTGCCGGGCTGATGCCGATGGTGGCGGATTCTCGGTAACCGGGCAGAAGATCTGGAGCACCGACGCCCAGTGGGCCGACATGGGCATGCTTCTCGCCCGGACCGACCCTGCCGTCGATCGCCACGCGGGCATTACGGCATTTGTCATGCCGATGGATCTTCCAGGGATCGACGTGCGGCCCATCCGCGAGATGACCGGCGAGGCCGAATTCTGTGAGGTGTTCCTCGACGAGGTCAGACTCGGTCCCGAGCACATTCTCGGTGAGGTCGACGATGGCTGGCGAGTGATCACATCTGGACTTGCCTCGGAGAGAGCGTTCGTCGGCGCCAACGCCATCCAACTCCAGCGCATGCTTGCGGACCTCGTCTTGCTCGCGTCCACCGCCCGCCTGTCCGACGGCTCGACTGCGATCGAGCACGAGGACGTGCTGGCGACCCTCGCCTCAGCCCTCGCGCGCGTCGAAGAGGTAACCCTCATCGTTCGCGACACCGTCGATCGGATCCTCGTCGATGAGGAGCACTCGAGCGATGGACCAGTCGCCAAGCTCGCCTACACCGAGACGAACGTCGCCCTCTGCGAACTCGCGCTGGGCCTGATCGCCTCTTCGTCCACCATCGATGACGACGGCATCGAGGTCGCCGATCGCTGGCGACACAACTTTCTGTGGAGCCGAGCCCTCACCATCTCGGGTGGATCCTCGGAGATCATGCGAGGCCTCATCGGCCGCCAACTTCTCGGGCTTCCCCGGGCCTGACATCTCGAAGGGAGACACCCATGCCAACGACCACGCAGGACCCCACTCCTGCTGACCATGCCGAGATTCGCAATCTTCTGGCGCGCTACTGCGTCGCCCTCGACGTCGACGATGTGGACGCGTGGGTGGAGCTCTTCACCCCCGACGCGGTCTACGAAGTGTACGGGCGCGAATTCGTCGGCCACGAGGGCCTGCGGGGCATGGCAACCGCGGCGCCCGGCGGCCTCCACCTCGGCGGGCCCGTAGCGATCGACCTCGACGGAGACAAGGCCCGCACCACCCGCAATCTGCTCTTCGTCGAGCGCTCGAGCGGCGAGCACCGACACGCCGTCTACGACGAGGATCTCGTCCGCACCGACGAGGGATGGCGCATCGCCCGCTGCCGTTGTCGCTTCCATGGCCCGGACGGACTCGCGGATCGCCCACCACGCTGACCACACGATCGACATCCACGTTATTGACGTCGATGTCGACATCGATTCCATGCCTCCACTAACGTCGCATTCATGCAGCCAGACGACCGTTACATCGTCATCACCGCCGACAGCCACGCCGGCGGCAGCCACCAGCAGTACCGCGAGTTCCTCGACCCGAAGTACCGCGACGACTTCGACGCGTGGCGGGGGAAATACAAGAACCCCTACAAGGATCTGAAGGACACCGACCTCCGAATCCGCAACTGGGACGACGAACTCCGCGACCAACAACAAAACGACGACGGCATCGTCGGCGAGGTCATCTTCCCGAACACGGTCCCACCGTTCTTCCCCAGCTTCGTGCTCTTCGCCCAGCCGCCCGGGCCCGACGAGTACGAGCACCGCCATGCCGGCGTCCAAGCTCACAACCGCTGGCTCGCCGACTACTGCTCCCGCAAGCCCGAGGCCCGCGCCGGCATCGGGCAGATCTTTCTCAACGACGTCGACGACGCGATCGCCGACGTGCAGTGGTGCGTCGACAACGGACTTCGCGGCGGTGTGCTCATCGGCTCGCCCCCGCCCACCGCTCCATGGCTGAAGCCGCTCTACCACCCCCACTACGACCCCATCTGGGAGGCGTGCGAGCAGCTGGGAGTTGTCGTCAACACCCACTCGGGCACCGGAAGCCCCGCGTACGATCCGGCACCGGCGATGCCCATGGTCCACATCCTCGAGATGATCTTCTACGCGCAGCGACCGCTCGCCTACCTGATCCTGGGCGGCGTGTTCGAGCGATTCCCGAAGCTCCAGATGGCGTTGACCGAGGCCGGCTGCGCCTGGGTGCCCGGCGTGCTGAGCCATCTCGACAGCGTGATCGGCATGATCAAGTCGAGCGGAACCGGCGAGATGCGCTTCGAGGGCGACGCCGCGCCGGAACTCTCGGCCACCGGCTACTTCCGACGCAACTGCCACATCGGCATGAGCCAGCCCCGACCGGCCGACGTGCGCGCCGCGATCGACGATGTCGGCATCGATCGGGTCATGTGGGGCAGCGACTACCCCCACGAGGAGGGCACCCATCCCTTCACCCGTGAGCACATGCGCCAGGTCCTGGGGCACCTTCCCCCGACCGACATCCAGCAGATCCTGGCCGGCAACACCGCAGCGCTCTACGGATTCGATCTCGACGCGCTGCGCCCCGCGGCCGACAAGTACGGGCCGACCGTGGCCGAGATCGCCGAGCCGCTCGAGAAGCTCCCCGAAGGCGCAAACGAAGCCCTTCGGCGCGCCGACAAGGACCTTGCGACCCGATGAATACAGAGCTCGCGACCCGATGAACACAGAGCTCGCGACGCCGCGGGTGAACGTCCTCGATCCGGACTTCTACCTCGACCCGTGGGAGGCGTACCGCTGGCTGCGTGACGAGGCGCCGGTGTTCTGGGACCCCGTGCAGGAGATCTGGGTGATCTCCCGCCACGACGACATCGTCGCGATCGAGAAGAACGGCGATCGCTACTCGTCGTTCGCCGGGTCGCGTCCGAAGATCGACCTGCGCGGCGAGCAGTCGATGATCAACCAGGACGATCCCGATCATCAGAGCCAGCGCAATCTGGTGGCCCGCCGGTTCACCCCACGGGCGATGCGTGACCACGAGGGCGAGATCCGCGCCGTCGTCACGGAAATCCTCGATGCCGTCACCCCTCTCGGAGAGTGCGAGGCGATCGAGTCGATCGCCTCGAGACTTCCGGCGATCATGATCTCGGATCTTCTGGGGTATCCCCGTGAGCAATGGGAACGCGTCCGGCACTGGTCGGAACAGATCATGCTCCTGTCGGGCCAGACGTCGCCCGATGGCGCGCCCCACGACATCCACCCGGGGCTGATGACGGCCATCCAGGACCTCTACGAGGTCACCGTGCCGCTCGTGCACGAGCGCAAGGCCGACCCTCGCGACGACCTCATCTCGCTGTGGGCGACCACCGAAGGATGGGATCTGGACCGGGCCATGAACGAGATCGTCCTCGTGATCAACGGCGGAGCCGAGACCACGCGAACCGTCATCGGTTCGATGATCCGAGAACTCGCTCTCCAGCCCGAGCAACGCCAGCTGCTCGTCGAACGTCCCGAACTGTTGGCGGGCGGCGCGATCGACGAGTTCATCCGCTGGGTGTCACCGGTGCTCAACATGCGTCGCACCGCGACGGAGGACCACGACTTCCACGGCCAGCCCATCAGCGAGGGCGACGAGTTGCTGTTGCTCTACGCGTCGGCCAACCGCGATCCGCAGGCGTTCGACCATCCCGACACCCTCGACGTCACCCGGGAGCACAACCGCCACGTCGCCTTCGGCTTCGGCACCCACTTCTGCCTCGGGGCCCACCTGGCTCGCCTGGAACTGCGGGTCATGTTCGAGGAACTCCTGCGCCGCATTCCCGACTGGGATCTCATCGACCCCGAGGAGCCTCGAATCATGCCGGCCACCTTTGCCCGCGCCTACGACCGGATCAACATCCGCTTCTCCCCCTCATGACCGACGACACCACCTCCCGACTCACCGACTGGTTCGCCGCACGACTCCCCGGCGCCTCCGACGTCCGCCTCGACGGCAAGGACCGACTCGAGACCGGCCATTCGGCCGAGATGCTGATGTTCACCCTCCGCTGGAACGACGGAACCGAGCAGGCACGAGACGTGGTCGTCCGGCTCGAGCCGCCGTCGCCCGGCCTGCTCGAGCCCTACGACATTCCCCGCCAGTTCGAGATCATCCGGGCGCTCGAGCCGACGGAGGTCCGCGTGCCACCGGCACTCTGGCTCGACGCCTCGGGCGAGGTGCTCGGTCGCCCGTTCTTCGTGATGGACCGCGTCGACGGCGACGTGTTCGAACGTGAGGTGCCGGCCGACCTCGCCGACGATCCCGCACGGGCGCGGCGCATGTGCGAGAGCCTGATCGAGCAGTTGGCCGCCATCCACATGATCGACCTCGCGGCCACCGGGCTCGACCGACTCGACGACGGGCATACGCATCTCGACCGGGAGCTCGCCCGATGGATAGGCGAGGTGAACCGCTGGCAGAAGGGAACGCTCCCGGGCTTCGAGCTGCTGCACACCACCCTGCAGGAGACGAAGCCGGACCCGTGCCCACGGATCACGTTGGTTCACGGCGACCCGAAACCGGGCAACTTCGCCTTCGTCGGATCAGAAGTCAGCGCCGTCTTCGACTGGGAGATGACCACGGTCGGCGATCCGCTCGCCGACATCGGCTGGGCCGAGGTGGCGTGGATGACGCCCTCGTTCACCAGCTTTCCCGAGACGCACTCGGCCGACGAGTTCGTGGAGTACTACGAACAGCTCACCGGCATCGAGGTGCGCAATCGCGAGTGGTACCGGGCCCTCGAGTCGTTCAAGATGGCCGTCATCATGTTCGTGGGCGGCATGTTGTTCGACGGTGAACACACCGACGACCTGCGCATGGCGGACATGGGAGCGGTGGCCCCGATTCTCACGCACATCGCCCTGGGCGAACTGGGCGTGACCGTGATGCCGGACTCCGGCCCCGCCACGCCTCGCCAGGAGCGAGTCGACGAGATCCGGGCCCGACGGGCGCCGTAGCTGCTACTCCGTCGCGTGCTGACGGAACTTGGACATGTCCATCTTCGGCCAGTTCGGATAGCGCGAGTGGCCCTCGCCGCCGGAGAGGATCTCGAAGATGCCGTGGCCGACCATCGTGGTGCTGTCGTCGCCGTTCATCTCGAACCGCATCAGCTGGTCGATCGACATCGCCTGGCTCTCGATCGCCGCCAACTCGGCCGAATCCGTGCTGTTCCACGGAAAGTGGAGGAACACCTCGCCGGCCCCCATCTTCTCGAGCGTGAACCCCTTGAGCGGCTGGCCGTAATACACGGCCACGTTCTGGTGGGGAGCGTCGCCGGTCACCCGGTGAGACGTACCGTCTTCGTCGGTGAAGTCGAGGACGACGCGGGCCGGGCGCTTCCGATCGCCGTCGAACTCGACCTCGTGATCGATGCGCACGAAGCGTTTCGGGGAGACGGTGCCGTCGGTGTAGGTGACACCGCCGTCGACGTACTGAACCGTGCCGTCGTGCGATTCGATCAGCCAGGCCTGGATGGCCCGGTCCTCGAATCCGATGTCGAGCCAGAGCCACCAGTCGATCTCGTCGGCGACACGCACGCCGAAGGTGCGGTCGCGCCCGCCGGGCCAGCCGTCGATCGAGGTCCGCTCGCCCTCGATCTCATACCATCCTCGCCACTGGCCGGATTCCTTCATGTGGTACATGTCGAGGATCGTCCGACCGTCGACATCGACTTCCATCGGCAGCAGTTCCCACATCGGGGCCCGCGGCTCGTAGTGCATGTCCCACGAGACCCCTGAGCCGTTCGCGGGAAGTTTCAGGTGCCAGTGCTTCAGTGCTTCGACGCATGTCCACGTCATCGGTCCGGCGGCGAGTAGGTCGCGATCGGCGCCAGTCACGCCCCGCACGCCGGAGAGGTCCCAGTGGCGACCGTCGGCAAGGGCGACCTTGCCGTAGCCGTGGGCGCGTCGCTGGTTTGGGTTGTTGCCGTAGCCGTTGGTGAGCAACACATCGCCGTTTGGCGAGTGGGCAAAGAAATAGCAGCGATCAGACCAGCTCCCGTGTGGATGGTGCACCTCGTCGAACGGGCGCGAGTACTGGTGGGTGAAACTCTCGTCGGCAGCCGAGTAGGGCATGGCTCAGGTGCTCACGATCGAGACGGCGGCGGTGCCGGGCGCGCCGTAGAGCTGGGCGAACCCGACCTTCGGGTCACCTGGCACCTGACGGTCCCCGGCTTCGCCGCGGAGTTGTCGGACCAGTTCGTGGATCTGACGGAGCCCAGAAGCACCGATGGGTTCGCCGTTGGCGATCAGGCCGCCATCGGTGTTGACCGGAAGGCGGCCACCGATCTCCGTCTCGCCGTCGGCGAGCATCCGCTCCTGCTCGCCATCGGCGCAGAAGCCGTTTTCCGCCATGTGGATGATCTCCGCGCCAGAGTCGGTGTCTTGCAGTTGGACCACATCGACGTCCTCTGGGCCGATGCCCGCCATCTCGTAGGCAGCCTTCGAGGCGTAGACCGTCGTGGCCGGATCCTGTTCGACCGCCGACCAGGAGCTGTGCACCTCGTAGGCGCCGTACGCCCGCGTGCGCAGCGCGGTGGCGCGAAGGTAGATCGGTGTCGACGTGTATTTGTGGGCGATGTCGGCCCGGCACAGCACAACGGCCGCTGCTCCCTCGTCGGGGCTGCAGAACATGTACTGGGTCAACGGATAGTTGAGCATCATGCTCGAAAGGATGTCGTCCTCCGAGATCGGCTTGCGACGAAACGCATTCGGGTTGAGGACGCCGTTGCGGAAGTTCTTGGCCGCGACCCGGGCGAGAGACTGATGACTGATGCCGTGGTCGTGCATGTAGCGGTTGATCTTCATCGCGAAGAACTTGGTGGTGAGGAAGTGGCCGACCTCGCCGTACCACGACGGCGCCCCGTAGTAGTCGGGGTCGGAGGTGAAGGCGCCTGCCGGGTGTTTGTCCATGCCGACCGCCACACCGATGTCGTACTTACCGAAGCGGATCGCATCGGCGGTGAGTTCGAGCGCGGCGCCCGCAGTCGCGCATCCGTTGTAGACGTCAGTGAACGGAATGCCCGTCATGCCCACGCGCCCGACCACCGCGTCGGGGTTGTCGACCTCGAAACTGCCGCCGAAGGCGAACTGCACGTCCTTCCACTGCAGACCGGCATCGCTGCAGGCGGCGCGAATGGCGTCGGCCCCCATGTCGATCGCGGACTTGTCGCCGAACCGGCCGAAGGGATGCAGCCCCACCCCGATGATCGCTACGTCGTGCATTCAGACACCCTCTCTTGAATCGCTCTTTCCTGAAGCGATGGGTGCGAACGCGAAGACCATGACTTCGCTGTCGACCTCGCCATCGACACCGCCGTCGGTGCGAAACGGCACGGCGACGACCTCCATCTCCATGCCGATCTCGAGTTGTTCGGGGTCGGCCACGGTCAGACGGCCCTCGACGCGCACCTCATCGCCGAGTTCGACGACTCCCACCCCGTACGGGCGGAAGGTCTCCGGTGTCTCGCCGCCGGCGTAGGGCTCCTTCGGCAGGAAACTCTGGGTCGTCCACGTCCATAGCCGACCACGTCGGGGAAGCCGATGCTCGGCTATCTCGGTGGCGCCGCAGCGCGGGCACGACGGCGCAACTGGGAACGCGACGGCCGCACATGAGCCGCATCGTCCGCCGATCAGCTGCGGCTCCTCGGCCGGCCAGGTGAACACACCAGGAGCAAACGGCACACGGTTCACGTTTCATCTCCTCGCACTCTCAATCCCCGTCAGGGACTACGTTCGCCGACAGTAACCGACTCCGACGTCAATACCAAAAGTCTTGATTGTGCGCTACGGTCGCAACGATGTCGCAGGTGCGAGTGACTCGTCCGGTACCGCCCGATCGGGCCTCCACCTATCGCGCCGCGGGATGGTGGGACAGCCGTCTCCTCTCTGACGGCATCGAACGAGCTGCCGAATCCACGCCCGATTGCAGGGCCCTGGCCGACGATCGAACCGAGCTCTCCTGGTCGCAACTCCGTGCTGCTGTCGCGGCCGCCGTCGGGACCCTGGAGGTGGCAGGTATCCGCCGGGGCGATTCACTCGGTGTGATCTGCGACAACACCGTGGAAGGAGCCGTGGCGGTACACGCGGCACTGCGGTCGGGCGCCACCATGACGCTGCTCGACACCCGCGTCGGCGAGGCCGATGTGGGGTCCGTCCGCCGTGCACTCGGCAACGGCACCCGCTTTGTCGCGACCGCGCGCGACAGCGCCCGACTCCGTCTCGATGCGGCGGAGGTCATCGAGATGGATGCCATCGGCATGCCCGCACCGGGACCGACCTGGCCCGAGCCCGACCGCGACTCGCCGGCTGTCGTGCTGTTCACGTCCGGGACCACCGGGCACCCGAAGGCTGTCGTGCACTCGCTCAACACACTCACGGCGGGCGCCGCCAACATGGCAGCCATCACCGCATGCAGCGCGAACGACACCGTGTTTCTCGTGAGTCCGCTGGCCAGCATCACCGGCGTGATGCAGCTCCTCCTCGCCGCCGACCAACACGCAGCGTTGGTGATGACCAGCAAGTTCGACCCCGCCAGAACGTTGGCCCGGATGAACCAGGTCGGCTCGACGATCCTCGGCGGTGCGCCGGTCATCCCCCAGCGCCTGCTGGAGGCGGCGCAGCAGGGCGACGGCGGGCAGCTCACCCTGCGAACACTCGCGCTCGGCGGCGCCATGCTTCCCCGACCCCTCTTGGACCTGGCCACGGGCCGGTTCGGCATCGAGGTCGCGCGGGTCTACGGCTCCTCAGAGGCACCGAACTTCTCGGGAAGCGTGCCCGGCGACGCCGCCGACGACCGGCTGCGCGACGACGGAGGCGTCACCCCTGGCGCCGAGATCCGGCTCGGGTCGACCCAAGACGATCACGAAGGTCTTGTGCGCGGACCGAGTGTGTTCCTCGGCTACCTCGACGACGCCGACAACGAGCAGGCGTTCGAGGGAGATTGGTATCGCACCGGTGACCTCGTCGAGGTGGAGGCCGGACGCCTCACTGTAACGGGGCGAATCAAGGAGGTCGTCAACCGCAACGGCCTCAAGGTCTCCCCGAGCGAGATCGACCACGCCCTCGCCTCGATGCCGATACTGGCCGAACACGCGTGCTTCGGAGTGCCGGACGCCGCGACGGGCGAACGGCTCGCAGTGGCCGTCAGCGCGACCGAGGGAGAGCGGGTCGGTCTCTCCGACATCCTCGATCATCTCCTGGCCGTGGGCGTCGCCCGCCGCAAGCTGCCCGAACAACTCGTGGTGTGGAGCGGTCCCTTGCCGCGCACTGCCTCGGGCAAGGTCGTCAGCGCCCAACTCGTGCGCGACGCGCCGAGCATGACAAACGAATTCGCCCTCCGATTGCACCCCCCACCTGAACACGAGAGGGTCTCCACATGAACGAAGCCTCGCCCGCGGCCGCCCGCTGGAATCTGCGAAGCGTCCCGCCCGAACTCGTGGCCCGCTACAAAGCCGACGGCTGGTGGACCGATGACACGCTTGGCTCGATCGTTGCCGCGGGCCTCGCCGAACTCGGAAACCAGCGGTTCGCCGTCCACTCCACAACGCGCCCTTTCGACGGCACCTTCGCCGAGATCGACCGTGCGGCTCGTTCCTTCGCCGCGACCCTCCAGGCCGACGGCGTGGGGCCCGGCGACGTGGTCGTCTTCCAACTTCCGAATTGGGTCGAGGCCGCCATCACGTTCTGGGGCGCCGCCTACCTCGGGGCCACCGTTGTGCCGATCGTGCACTTCTACGGACCGAAAGAGGTCGGCTACATCCTCGACGTCATCGACCCGGCGGTGATCGTGACACCGTCGTCGTTCGGGCCGATCGATTTTCTCGCAAACTTCGAACCGCTCGTGAAGGAAGGACAACGCTGGTTTGCGCTGTCGCAGGACGGCACTGAACTCCCCGCCAACGCGCGACCGTTCGAGTCCCTGCTCGACGCCGAGCCGTTGAACGAGCCACTGCCGGCCGATCCCGACAGTCCCGCGGTCATTGCGTTCACCTCGGGCACCACGAGCAATCCGAAGGGGGTGATCCACACCCATCGCACGATCCTGTGCGAGACACGCCAGCTCGACAGCATGTATCCGGGTGGTGGCCCACCGCCCATCACCGGCGCCCCGGTCGGCCATTTCATCGGCATGGCCAACGCACTCCTCATCTCGCTGCTCCGGGGTCAGGAGGTGCACCTCGTCGATGTATGGGATCCGGGTGCGGTTCTCGCCGTGATGAAGAAGGAGCAGCTGAGCATGGGGGGCGGCGCCACGTTCTTCTTCACGAGCCTCCTCGACCATCCCGACTTCTCCGACGAGCACCTGGCGCTGATGCCGACCGGTGGCTTGGGCGGGTCGACGGTGCCGATTGCGGTGATGGAGCGCCTCGCCGGACTCGGGATCACCGCCTACCGTTCGTACGGCAGCACGGAGCATCCGTCGATCACCCGCAGCAGGATCGACGACCCCGAAGTGAAGCGCCACACCACCGACGGCAATGTGCTCCCGGGCGTGGAGTTGCGGCTCGACGACGAGGGCGAGATCTCGAGCCGCGGGCCCGACCTGTGCCTCGGCTACACCGATCCCGAACTGACCGCGAAGGCGTTCGACGCCGACGGCTGGTACCGCACCGGAGACGTGGGGATCGTCGACGACGACGGCTTCCTGACCATCACCGATCGGGTCTCCGACATCATCATCCGGGGCGGCGAGAATGTCAGCGCCCAGGAAGTGGAGGAGCAACTGATGGGACTCGCCGGCGTCGCCGAGGTGTGCGTGGTCGCCGCGCCCGACGACAAGTTCGGAGAACACGCCGCCGCCGTGCTGCGGATGCTCCCCGACGTGGCCGGTCCGACGCTCGCCACCGTCCGCGAACACCTGGCCGATGTGGGCCTGGCCAAGCAGAAGTGGCCGGAGTCGATCCATCAAGTCGGCGACTTCCCCCGCACGCCGTCAGGCAAGGTCCAGAAGTTCCACCTCCGCAACCAGATCCGAGCGGGAGTCCTCGAAAACCAAATCGGAAAGGCCGAACATGCGCGATAGACGATCACTTCGACGGTTCATCCTCATCGCGGCGGTGTTCGCCACGCTTGCGTCCGGATGCTCGGACGACACCGAGTCGACAGCTGAGGTGGCAACGAGCTCGACTCAACCGCCTCCGACGACGACCGCCGAGCCGGTCAATGATGCGCCCACGACCACGAGCGCGGAGGACGAGCAGAACTTCGCAAGCTTTCGGGGGGTGACGGAAGACTCGATAAAGGTCGGAGTGACCGTCCCCGACTTCGACGCGCTCCAGGCCGCGGGATTGCCGAACTACCAGGGCGACAACCGGATCGCGTTCCAGGCATTCTTCGACCAGATCAACGATGCCGGCGGAATCCACGGCCGCATGATCGAACCGGTCTATGCCGACTTCAGCTTCGTGGACGCAGCCAGTCAGGACACGGCGTGCAGCGAACTGGCCGAGGACGCAGAGGTGTTCATCGTCCTCTTCGGCCTGCTCGCCGACAGCAACCTCTGCTTCACCGAGCTCAACGAGACCATGGTGATGACGTTCTCGTATCAGACGATCGCCGCCCGATCACGCTCCGGCGACACCCTCTGGCTCCAAGAGGAAGCGGCCGACGAGGCCGAAGTTGACATCCTCGGGTCAGCGGTAGCCGGCGCGGGACATCTCGAAGGCGCGACCGTCGGGATCCTGGCCAGCGCTGCGACCGGCGGACTCGTCGTCGGCGAAGCGCTCGAGCAGACGCTCTCCCGTCACGGGCACGAGTCGACTATCTACCTCGCCGAAGACACCGCGGGCGACGGGACTGCCCGCGACGCGATGATCCAACGCCTCGCTCAGCGAATGGCGGCCGACGGGGTGGACTTCCTCTTCAACCTGGGCGGAGGCGGCACATGGACCGAGGATCTCGCCGACGCCGGATTCCATCCGCCCCGCACCGCGTACCTCGTCCTCAACACCGACACCGAAGCAGCCAGCGACAAGACGCTGCTCGCCGGAGGTCTGGCCGTCGGCTCGGTGACCCCCGATGACGTCTGGGCGGACCCGGAATTCCAGGAGATCTGCATTGCACCGATTCTCGCGGCGTACCCCGAACTCACCGAGGAGTTCAGCTATCTCCCCGACTCCGACCAACAGGCGACCGGAGAGCGAAACTGGCTCACTCAGACCCGGAGCGCCTGTAACCAAACGAGGCTGCTGACACAGCTGGGAGAGATCGCCGGGGCCGACCTGACGAACGATTCGTTCCGCGCCGCACTCGACGAACTCGGACCGGTCGAGTTGCTCGGCTACGGCCAGGCGAGCTTCACCAGCGCCGGGAAGTGGGACGGACTCGACGAGTTCTATCTCCAGGAGTACGACGTCGAGACCGACTCCCTCCAGATCATCGGCGACGCCATCGTCGTCGACCGATAGCGCAACCGGCGCGGGCGGTTCAACCGAGGGTGAGTTCGCGGGCGTTTTCGACCATGATCCGACGCTGATCCTTCAGCGAAAAACCCTCCACCTTGGCGAAGAAGTCGCGTGGGTGGCCCATCCCTTCAGCGTGCGGCCAGTCGGAGCCGAACAGGATCCGCTCCACCGGCACGTGCGTCGCGAGATCGGCCACATCGTCCTCGACAAACGGCGCCACCCAGCAGTTGTCGTAGAACTGGTCGACCGGGTTCTCTTTGAACATGCCCGGGTTCTGCCCGTGCAACACCTGAAGACCGTGGAGCAGATCACCCACCCACGTGCCCCCGTTTTCGATGAACGCGACGCGCACGCCGGGGTGGCGTTCGAAGAGCTTGTCGGCCACGAGGACAGCAGCGAAGTCGTGGACCAGCCGGTGCTTCATGAGCATCGAGACAAGGGTCGACGCTGCGGCATCGCCCATGCCCGTCGTCACGCTTCCTCGCCCCCACTCGTCGGCGACCGCCTCCTGCACCTTTACGTAGCCGTCCTCGAAACCGGCATGGGGGGCGATGACGACACGGGCCTCGGCCACACGGGCCCAGAACGGATCGAAAGCCGGATCGGCCGGTGACCGAGTGCCATCGCGTGTGAAGACCGGCCCGTTGCGGATCGACACGACGCGAGCGCCCCGGTCGATGCACCATTCGAGCTCCGCGACCGCACCGTCCACGTCGGAGAGCGTGAGGAACGGCACGCCGAAGATGCGGTCGGCGTAGGCGAAGCCCCAGTCCTCTTCGATCCAGCGGTTGAAGGCCCCGAGGATGTGGATCGACGCCTCGATGTCGGGCTGCATCGGCCCCTCCATGCACACACCTTGGGAGGGGAACATCCAGCAGGCCTCGACGCCTTGCTCATCCATGGTCGCCAGCCGAGCGTCACGGTCGAACCACTCGGGATGGGCAGTGGGGTCCATACATTTCAGCTCGTCGCCGAGGCGGGCCTTGTCACTCGTGCCCGCGAAGTAGTCGTAGAGGGCGCCGGGTCGTGGCCGCGGATGGATGTCGCCCGGGCCGGGCAGGATCGGGTGGACCCGTCCGTTGTCGAGCAGGTAGTTGAGTTTGCCATCACCGTTGACATCGACGAGTCGCACACCACGATCAGCAAAGGCCGGGTCGCGGTGCCGGGTCAGCGCGTCGGTGGCTTCCCAGTAGTGGTTGTCGGCGTCGAAGATCGTGGTGATCTGATCGCTGGTGTTCATGGTCTTCTCCCTCAGTCGGTCCCGTGACGGAGCAGCAGTCCGGGGGTCGCCTGCGTGCATTCACCGTCGATGAATGTGGTCTGACCGTTGACGATGATGCGGTCGTAGCCGATCGCCTTCTGGATCAGCCTCCACTCCCCCGCCGGATAGTCCCACACTCGCTCCTGGGGTCCGCTGTCGACGGTCTCGGGGTCGTAGACGATGATGTCGGCCGGCAGGCCCTCACGGAGATACCCACGATCCCTCAATCCGGCCGCCTGGGCCGGATAGGCGGAGAGCCGCCAATGTGCCTCCTCGAGCGACATGATCTCGTGCTCGCGGATCCAGTAGCCGAGCAACTCACTCGGATAGCGAGCGGTCGTGACGAACTTCGTGTGGGCGCCACCGTCACTGATGCCGGGGAGCGCCATTGTCGACGTCGCGATCTCCTTCATGGCCTCGGGAGGCGTAATGAGCATCGGCGTCGCGAAACCGACCATCAATGCTCCGGCGACGGCCACATCGAGCATCGCGTCGACCGGATGCTTCCCTTCTCGATCGGCGATCTCACCGATCGTGAAACCCTCGTAGGTCTCCTTGAGTCGCTGCGCGTCAGGCGCATCACTCGAGATCCAGTGGACCTTGATCTCCGATTGCGGATAGCCGGCCCCGAACAGCCCGCCGCGATCGTCGTGGATCTGCTTCATCGCCACCCGTCGCTCCGGGTCGGCGAGCTTGACCCGCTTCTCCTCGACCGTGCCCAGGAGAGCCTCCTTCCAGCAGGGAATGGCGTCGAGCAGGTTGTACTCCTCGAAGGTGAATTCGGAGGCGAAGTTCGTCGTGAGCGCCTGGGCGTAGACGCGCACTCCCTCGTCTTCGTTGAGTTCCTTCAGCCGCTGGAGTGCTTCCCCGTGCGAGGTCCGTGCAGAACCGTGTTGGTTCAGCGCTCCGTCGGCCAGCAGCGCGTTCCAGATGTTGGGTCGACCGCTCTCGCGGGCGATCAGCGCCGCCGTCTCGAGTTCCCCCGTGATCTGCGTCGTTCCCCGGCCCACCTCGCGCAGCGCGTGGGAGAAGGCCAGCACCTCGTTCTCCGGCATGAGGTCGGTCACCATCGGTGTGCCGTCATGGTCGAGCTGCACGTTGCCGACGTCGCCGGCAATCTGCACGCTCCAGCCACAGGCCCCGGCTTCCATCCCCTCGATGAGCAGCTCACACATCTGCTCGAGTTCGGCTTCGGTCACCCGGCGATCCTTGGCCTCGTCGATGCCCACTACATATCCGTAGAGCGGCGCCAGCGGGACGAACGTCATCACGTTGACGCCCTTGGGGGCACGGTCGACGCTGTCGAGGAATTCCGGGAAGGTCTCCCAGTCCCAGGGCATCCCCTCTCTCATCGTGGCCAGCGGCACGGCTTCGTTGCGTGACAGCGACAGCATCGCCCGGTCCTGGTCCTCGGGTTTGCAAGGCGCGAATCCGAATCCGCAGTTGCCGATGACCACGCTGGTCACGCCGTGCCAGCCCGACATCGTGCACCACGGGTCCCAGAAGAGCTGGCTGTCGTAGTGGGTGTGGAGATCGACCACGCCGGGTGCGACTATCCGGCCGGTGGCGTCGACCACCTCCGTGCCGTCGGCCGCGTCGATGCGGCCGATCTGTGCGATCCGGCCGTCGACGATGCCGACGTCGGCTCGATAGCGCGGCGTCTGCAATCCGTCGATGACGGTGCCACCCTTGATGATCAGGTCGTAGCGAGGCATGGCTGTGGTTCCCTTCACCCGAACGCGGCGGACGCCTGTTCGGTGGCGTAGTCGAGGATGGCGGATTGATCTTCGGACCGCAGGAAGCCCGCGTCGATCGTCGCAGTGAGAGCGGCTCCAAACTGGGCGAGGTAGTCATCGAGGTCGTCGTAACGCTCGCCGAGCGTGTTCGCGTCGAGCGGTGTCTCGACGCCACCGAGTCCGCAGATCACCGAGCCCGTGTCGCCACCCTGATACGACGCGATCGGCACGTCGACGAAAGGCGACCGGACGCCTCCGAGCGCGTTCCCGACGTCGTCGCGCTCGGCGACCGACACCACATCGATGGCGGTCATCGTGATGCGCGATGCGCTCGGCGCGGCCACTCCGTCCTCAGCCCAGAGGATGAGGCGCTGGTAGGCCGCCCGCACGAAGAACTCGAGCGGAAACGAGGTGCCATCGCTGTCGCACCCGATCGGCCCTTTCACGTGGGCACCGCCGGGGATCTCCCAGAGGCGGTAGAGATCGTCGACCTCGTCGCTGTCGTCACGGCGCACGGAGGCGTGGCCATCACTCGTGTAGTCGGGGTGCGAGAAGCCGAGCACGTCCGCCTCACTCTCCACGTCGATCACCGGGACGTCGCTGGAGCCGATCGGGACGATCTCGAATGCCGGGAGGGCGCTGGGCCCGGAGTCGATCGGCGTCATGCTGCCGGCGTGTGCCAGCGGCAGGTACCCGTCGTAGATCGGCGTGCCGTCGGTCATGCGGCTCAGCTCACCGAACGTGCTGGCGAACGTCGCTGTATCGATCCCATTCTGGGAGTAACCCGCCATATACAGACGATCGATCTGAAGATCCTGGAGGGGGCTCTCGTCGCCGCCCTCCTTCAGCAGGCCACCAAGCTGGGCGAGGATGTCCCAGGCCAGTCCATTCGAGGGGATCGAGATCGATCCATAGCGATCGGCGTCGAACTGTTGCAACGTGTTCATCGAGAGCCACCGTGCTGACACACCGACCCACACGTCGCCCTGCTCCGCGATGACGGGGCCGATCATCCCCCGCGCCGCGGCAGCGTCCGAACCGCTGGTGTTGAAGGGCTCGATCACGGCTCGTCCACTGAAGGCAGCCGGGTCAATCGGCCGACGGACGAGAATGCGGGTGACATAGGGCGTGCCGGTGGAGGCGACCTCGACCGGGCCGACCGACGGACCTACGTAGAGCGCGGCCGTTCCCGACACGAAGTACTCCGTTTCGCGGTAACCGTCGTCGGGCGTTGCGGCCGCCTGAGCCACGCCGGCCCCGGCATCACCGATCGGCTCGACGGCGAGGCCGCTGAAGTCGATCGCGCTGCGGACGGGATCGGGCGCCGGCGCTGCGGTCGTGGTCGTGGTCGTGGTCGTGGTCGTGGTCGCCTCAACGACTGTGCTCGTCGAGACTGTGGTGGTGGTCGGTGTGGCCTCGCCGCTGTCGTCCGAACATCCAGCCAGGACGAGAGTGAGGAAAAGGGCGCCGGAAAGCCATCGCGTGCCCCAGGTCATCATCAGCTCGCGCCGCCGAGCGACGCGAGGCAGAACCGCCACAGGTCATCGCCCAGTGTGGGGTCGGGTCCGTCCACGAACGAATGATGATGGTGCACCGACATCACGAGCTGGCCGATAAACCAGGCATCGCGATCGGGGTCGGCCGAGCACAACGTGCCAGCCTCGCACCCGGCCCGGATCTCGGTCGCGACCAGATCGGCATACGGCCTCGTGGCGGCGGAGATCTCGTCGGGGAAGAGCTTGGCGAGGCGCCAGTGCTCCGATGCAATGAACCGGCCCGGCGCGTTGCCGGGCGTCGCGAGAGGCCCCGCAACGGCGAGCACGATCGATCGCAGCCGATCGACCGGGTTCTCGAACTCATCTGCCTGCGCCGCGAACTCTTCACAAGCCGAGGCGATCATGTCCTCGATCACGGCGAGCAGGAGCTCGTCCTTCCCGCCGAAGTAGCGGTAGAAGGTCTGTAGGGCGACCCCGGCCTCCTTCACCAACTCCTGGGTGGTGAACTCCTCGGCGCCGCCGGTGATCAGTCGCTGGGCCGCCTCCACGATCAGCTGGGCCTGTTCGATGCTGCGCTCGCGGGAGCGCTGAACCCGCGGCGATCGATCGGCAGCCCGATCCGCCCAGGAGACAGCGGCGTCGCTCATTTCCTTGCCCTCTTGGCCTTGGGGCCGGGGCGGGCGGCCCCCGCTTCACTCACGACGCGGCGAGCGGTGTCAGTACGACGACGGGAATCTCGCGCTCGGTTCGCGACTGGTAGACCTCGTAATTCGGCCACTGTTCGTTGACCGCGGCCCACAGGGCCGGCTTCTCCTCGGCGGTGGCCGTGTGGGCCTCCACGTCGATCACGTCGCCCTTGATCTGCACGCGGGCGGCGGCGTTGGCCTCGAGGTTGAGATACCACTGCGGATGCATCGGCGCGCCACCCATCGATGCGACCACGAGATAGTTGCCCTCGTGGGCGGCGAAGATCAGTGGCGATGTCCGCCCCAGACCGCTCTTGCGGCCGGTGGTGGTGAGCAACAACGCTGTTGCGCCGTTCCAGAGGTAGCCCTCCTCGCCGTCGGTCTCGCGGTAACGCTGCACGTGCTCTTCACCGAGCAGCATGATGTCAGGGGCCGTGTAGCCGTCTTCAGCCATTTTGATCTCCTCCATTTTCGGTGGGCGGGTCGAACACCACCGGGATCTCGCTGGCCGCTCGTTCGTAGAGACCAATGAGCTCCGGCGCGGGCCGGTCGGGGTCGAGACGCAGACCGGGCAGTCGATCGAGCAGCGCATTGATGCCGGTGGTCATTTCGAGGCGGGCGAGATGCATGCCGAGGCACACATGGGCACCGCCACCGAAGCCGAGCGACGGCTTCAGCTGGCGATGAATGTCGAATTCGTCGGGGTCGTCCCAGCGAGCAGGGTCGCGGTTTGCCGCACCCAAGCACATGTGCATGACCGCCCCCTTGGGGATCGACACGCCGCCGAGCTCGGTGTCTTCGGTGACCCATCGAGAGAACATCGGGTCGGTCGGCTCCCACCGCAACGACTCCTCGATGAGCGGCTTGATCTTCGAGCGATCGGCTCGTACTTCTTCGAGCAACTCCGGCCGGGTCAGGAGCGTCGCAATCGCGATGCCCATCTGCTTCCACGTGGTGCCGGAGCCGGCGAGCAGCAACAAGACCGCGAACGAGTGGATCTCGTCATCGGAGAGCCGGTGGACACTGCCGTCGTCGCCGGCGAGCTCCGCCTCGACCAGCACGCTGATGAGGTCGTCGAGTGGCTGCTCACGTCGCGCCGCGAGGATCGGTGCGAGAAAGTCGCTCATCCACTCGGCGTCGTGAAGGTTGCTCCGCACGTCGAGAGCCTGATCGACCGCGATGCCGAAGCTTCCGGTGATCGTGAGCACAGGTATCGATGCACAGAAGTCGACATTGAGCTCGGCCGCACCGTCGTCGAGGAAGAAGTCGATGAGCATGTTGGCCGAGGAGTCGACCCATTTGTCGAGCCACCAATGCATCTTTGCGGGAACGAAGGACGGCTGGACGAGGTTGCGGTACCGCCGGTGCGGCGCGCCACCCATCATCAGCATGCTGGCCTCGTGACCGACGGGGGCGTCCGGCTGGTCGACGGCCTGCGGAGAGGAGGCATAGATCGTGTCGTTTCGATAGACCTGATCGATGGTCTCGAAACTGAAGGCCGAGAAGTGGGGCCGGTCAGGCTCGGGCAAGCCATGGAAGATCGCCGGGCCATCGTGTCCGATCAGGTCGTGAACGGTGCCTTCCTGCACGGCGGCGCGCTCACGCAGTTCTCGGAACGACGCGTGGAGGTCGCCGGCGTAGCCGCCGCCTGTGAATTCGAAGACCGGGCTGCGAATGTCGAAGAGTTCTCTGATGCGGTCGCGGTCGAGGGCGTCGATGGAGGTCATCTCACTTCGCCACGTATCCGCCGTCGACCGGCACGAGGATGCCGGTGAGGTTCATCGCTCGATCGGAGCAGAGGAAGACGGCGGCCTCGGCGCAGTCCTCTGCGGTGATCGCACGACCGAGCGGATGCGTGGCCGCTACCGATGCCTCGATGGGGTCGAGCTGATCAGCCGGAAGGTCCATGCCCCCGGCCGCCATGAACCCGGTGCGGGGCATCGCCGCCGGGCAGATCGCGTTCACCCGCACACCGTGGGGGGCAGCCTCGACCGCGACCGCCTTGGTGAGCTGGTGCACTGCGCCTTTGGTGGCGCCATACACCGTCCCACCCCAGCCCACGAGACCGGCGACCGACCCGGTGTTGAGGACCACGCCACCCCCGCCCTGTGCCTTGAATTGCACGACGGCGTGCTTGCATCCGAAGAAGACCCCGCCGACGTTGACGGCGAACAGACGCTCGAAGTCCGCCGCAGTGTGGTCTTCGAGCTGAGCGCCGAGCCGAGGGGTAGGGATGCCGACATTGTTGTAGAGGACGTCGAGGCTTCCGAAGTGCTCGACGGCGGCCGCGATCATCGCCTCGACCTGGTCCTCTTGCGACACGTCGACCGCGTGGGCAACGGCGGTGCCACCGGCAGCCTCGACGAGAGCAGCGGTCTCGGCCGCCGAGTCGGCGTTGAGATCTGCGGACAGGACCTTCGCTCCCTCCTCGGCGAAACGGAGAGCCGACGCCCGTCCGACTCCGGATCCGGCACCGGTGATGATGGCGTTCTTACCCTCAAGCAGCATGCTCAACCTTCTCCTTCGTTCAGGATCAATGCCCTCGTCGGGCAGGACTCCACGGCGATCCGGACCGTCTCCAGATCATTGCCCGGCGCATCAACCACAACAGCCTTCGACTCGGCGTCGTGCTCGAATGTCTCACCCGCGTAGACGAGACACATCCCACTGCCGATGCAGGCATCTCGATCGACGGTCACGGTCCAGGTGCTCACATCAGATCCCGGCGAGCACGGGAGGCTCTGCCGGCGTGAATCGGTAGAGCGTCTCGGCGTTGCCGCGGAGGAGCTTGTACTGCACGTCGGCGGGCAGGTGCTCGATCTGGCCGCGGACGTTGCCGATGCAGTCGGGCCACGTGGAGTCGGAGTGCGGATAGTCGGTCTCGCACATCACGTTGTCGACCCCGATCTCGTCGAGGCTGGCGATGCCGTGCTCGTCGTGAATGAAGCAGCCGAACATGTGATCACGGAACGTGGCCCGCACATCGATGTCGTCGAGGTTGACGTCGGTGGCCGCATGGTCCATGAACGTCTGCCCTCGCATGACCCAGTACTTCTGCTTGTCGAGCACCTGCTCAGCCCGCTCAAGAAAGTAGGGGATCCATCCAATTTCGCCCTCGGACAGGGCGACCTTCAACTTCGGGAAGCGATGGAACACACCGCTGAAGATGAACGACAGCATGCAACCGGAGGTGCGGATGGCCCCCCATGTGAGGTTGGCCATGAAGGGCGAGTCACTGGCGATTTTGGGCACTTGCGACGACGATCCGACATGGATAGATGCGACCATCTCGAGGTCGTTGGCCGCGGCGAAGACAGGGTCCCAGTACCGGTCGGGATCGTGGATCGTCGGAAGACCGAGGGGCTCGGCGTTCTCGGTGAACGCGAACGCGGTGACGCCCTTGGCCGCCATGCGTTCCATCTCTTTGGCGGCGAGGTGCGGGTCCCAAAGCGGGATGAGCATCAACGGGATGTAGCGCCCCGGCGCCGCGCCGCACCACTCCTCGACGATCCAGTCGTTGTAGTGCTGGAGACACTCGAACCCGAAGGTCTGGTCGCTCGCTTCGTAGAAGAGCTGCCCGCAAAACCGTGTGATCGTAGGAAAGCAGAGGGACGCGAGGATGCCGGCCTGATCCATGTCGTCGAGGCGGGCCTTCGAGTCGTAGCAGCCGGGACGCATCTCCGAATACGGCAGCGGGTCGGTGCTGAACTCCTCCTTGGTCTTGCCCGCGACGGCGGCCAGGCCGACGGTCGGAAACTTCTTGCCGTCGTAGACCCACATCTCGATGCCATCGTGGGTCTCCATGTGTGGCGCGCGGTCGCGATCCTTGGCCGCGACGCGATCGACCCAGAGGTTGGGCGGTTCGAGGATGTGGTCGTCGACGGAGATCAGCCAGTCGAGCGGAAGATCGGATCCCATGGATGTATCCCTTCGGGTCGTCACCGGGGAAGCTCCCCGATCGAGACGTGTTTCACTTCTTGGAACTCGCGGATGCCCTCGGGGCCGCGCTCGCGGCCGAGCCCGCTGTGCTTGTAGCCACCGCTCGGGGCGTAGGCGCTGTAGACGGTGGTGTTCACGCTGACCGCGCCGGTGCGCAGGCGGCGGGCCACGTCGAGGCCGGCGGCTGCGTTTGCGCTCCAGACCTGGCCCGACAGGCCGTAGTCGCTGTCGTTGGCCATCTCGATCGCGTGGTCGATGTCGCGGTAGCCGATCACGCCCAGCACCGGCCCGAAGATTTCGTCGCGGGCGGCAGGATTGTCGTTGTCGGGAAGGTCGAGCACCGTCGGCTGGAAGTAGTAGCCCTTGTCGAGCCCGTCGGGTCGCGCCCCGCCCGTCACCACCTTGCCGCCGTGTTCTTCCGCAAGCCCGACGTAGGTCTCGCACCGCTCACGCTGGGCCGCACTGATCAGCGGGCCGATCATCACACCGGGATCGGCCGGCCGCCCCACGGTCAGCGACTCGTAGGTGGCGGCGACGGTCTGGAGCACGTCGTCCTTGCGGTCCTCGGGCACGAACATCCGGCTGGCGGCCACACATGCCTGGCCCGCGGTCATCGCGCACATCATCATCGCCCCCATGGCGACTTGGTCGATGGCGTCGGGCAGATGGATCTGCGCCGACTTTCCGCCGAGTTCGAGCGACACCCGCTTCACGGTGGCCGCGGCCTGGCCGAGAATCCGAGAACCCACCGCGGTCGATCCGGTGAACGACACCATGTCGACCGCCCGGTGCGTGGTGAGCATCTCTGCGCCGGCGGACCCCGCTTCGGTGATCACGCTCAGCACGCCCGGCGGCAGCTCGGCCGCCTCGGCGGCGGCGCCCAGGGCAAGACACTCGATCGGGGTGAGCGGACTCGGCCGGACGATCACGGAGTTGCCGCCCATGAGGGCCGGAACGAGCTTCTGCAGGCTCATCAGTAGCGCGGCATTGAACGGGGTGATCGCGCTGACCACGCCGACCGGCTCATGGCGCCGCACACTCAACGCCACCCGCCCCTGCACCAACTCGTCGACGGGCACGGGGGTGTGGTCCTCGTGGGCCATCGAGAGGTAGAGGTCGATGGTCTGGCGACCCTGGGCGATGCCACCGGTGACCTGGGTCGACTGGGCGAGGTACGGAGGCTGGCCCGCTTCGGCCACGATGGTGTCGCCGAGGTCGGCCGCCATCGATTCGAGGTGGTCGAGGAACCGATGCAGGGTCGCGGCGCGGTCGGCGGGCGCCACGTCGGCCCACACCCGGCTGTCGAAGCTGCGCCGGGCCTCGCGGATCGCCCTCTCGACCTCCACGGCCGGAGTGGCGGTGATCTCGGCGACCGTCGATTCGTCGGCCGGGTTCTCCACGGCCATGGCTTCCTCGCCGGTCACCCAATCGCCGGCGACGAACGAACGCTTCTCAGAAATGACGGCCACGGGCCCCCCGGGTCGTGTGGAATATCGTTCTACCAAAGCACAGAATGAGACTCTCTACAAGCGCCTCATCCGGGATCGTTGGTGTAGACGACCGCACCGCCGAGATGGGGCGACGCGTGACAGGCAAGGGCCACGTTCGCGTCGCGTTGTCGGTCGCCGGCCCGACCGGCGAGTTGCAGATACGACTCGAGCATCTGGGGGATGCCGTGCATCCTCCCGTTGCCCAGGGCACCGCCTCCGGAGAGCACGGGGAGCCCGTCGGGCCGGTCGCTGTCGATCCCCCCGTCGGCGATGAAGCGGTGGGCCTCGCCCGGCTCGCAGAAGCCCAGCGACTCCAGCCAGAACCAGATGAAGGGCGAGAACCCGTCGTAGAGCTGCGGCAGATCGACCTCGTCCGAGCCGACTCCCACGGCGGCCCACAGACGACGAGCGGTCTCTCGACCGCCGTCCATGATGTCGTCGAGGGGCCAATGCAGCGGCATCCGCGATCGCGTCGGCGCGCCCGTCGCATAGCCGGACACGTGGACCGGGCGGTGAGGGAGATCCCGGGCCCGCTCGGCCGACGTGAAGACGAACGTCGCGACGCCGTCGACCGGAATATCACAGTCGTACTGGCAGATCGGGTCGAACATCGGCTCGGCATCGAGATACGTCTCGGCGGCCAACGGTCGGTCGTGCCAGAACGACCACGGGATGCGCGATCCGTTCTTTCGGGCTTCGACCGCGATCGCCGCAAGGCCTTCTCGGGTCGCGCCGTATCGCTCCAGGTACTCGGTGGTCGGCAGCGCGATCATCGCCAGCGGACCGAAGTATCCCTGCGGCGCCGTCCACTGCTGTTCACCACCGAAACTGGCACGGGAACTGCCGTGGTATCGACCCTTCGGATTGTGCAACGCGCGGTGCAACACAACATGGTCAGCGGCGCCGCCGGCGATCGCATTGACGGCGAGCGCCACGCTCCCGGGGATCTGGCCCATCCCCGAGAAGCCCGCGGCGTAGCGAGGATTGACGCCGAGGCTGCGGGCCAGCCAGTTGGGCGACACCGTGCTCACCCCGTCGATGATGAGGTGATCACCCGCGGTCGGGAACAGCGCCGACCCGACGAACCCGTCGATCTGATCCACGGAGAGACCGGCGTCGGCGATCGCGGCCCTGGTGGTGTCGACGGTGATGGCACCGAGCGTGCGATCCGAGCGCCGCTCGATCTTGCTGTGGGCGTAGCCGACGATGGCAACCTCGTTGCGGGCGCGGAACGAACGGGTCATGGGCGCAACCGGAATGCAGGCAGGGCCACGTCGTCGTTCAGGTCTTCCCAGGCGAGATCAACCGCGAGCCCGAGGGCGAGGGGTGCGTCGATCCCGTCGAGGAAGCGACCGATCAGCCGGACGTCCTCGGCCGCATCGAGTTCGACGTCGACGAGAACGAACGGCACGTCATCGTCGAACCCGGGGAGGAAGGACTGGCGGACGACGGTCCACGACCGGATCACGCCCGCCCCGTCGACCGGCTCGAACGTGATCTCGCGATCGGTACTGCCGCAGTGGCCGCACACGGGCTCGGGCGGCAGCGTGAGGGCGGAGCAGTTGCTGCATCGAGCCAGCGTGAGCACATGGTCGCCAGCCGCCGCCCAGAAGGGCGCCGTGGTGTCGTTGGGCACGGGAATCGGCCGAGCATTCATTGCCGTACCCTCGTGGCCTGTCGGCCGGGCCGGGCGGCCCCCGCTTCGCTCATGGAATCACGCCGGCCGTCTTCAGTTCGATGATCCGGTCCCAGTCATGCCCGAGTTCGAGCAGCACCGCCTCGGTGTGCTCTCCGTGTTCGGGCGCCCGTCGCAGCTCCGGAGGCTGCTCGTCGAACTGCACCGGCACGGCCGGCAGCCGGTAGGTCTCGCCGCCGTCGAGCTCGACATCACCGACGTAGCCGTTGGCGAGCACCTGCGGATCGTCGACGAGTTCTTCCACCGACTGCACCGGCGCCCATGGCGCGTCGATCGTCGCGAGCGCCGCGACGACATCGGCGAAGCTCCGCTTGCCGAACTCCGCATCGAGCGCAGCCACACACGCGTCGCCGTTCTCGGCCCGGCTCCCATGGTCGACGAAGCGCTGATCGTCGATCAGGTGCTCACAGCCCAGAGCACGACAGAAGTCGGCCCAGTAGCGGTCGGACTGGAGGAAGACGAGCGACACGTGGCGACCGTCGGCCGTGCGATAGGTGCCGACGAGCGGATTCGGGAACGACCCCCGTCCCTCTCCGCGCCGCACCTCTGCGCCGTTGAGCGCAGCCAGCAAGTCCGACGACAAGGTCCACATGGCGGTGGCGAGCAACGAGACATCGACGACCGAACCCTTCCCGGTCCGATGGCGCCGCAGCAGCGCGCCGGCGATCCCGAAGGCTAGGGCCATGGCGCCGTTCCGATCCCCCATCGCCCCTCGCTGTTGGATCGGATAGTCGCGTTCGGTCGGGGTGAGCACATGGGCGAGTCCGCCGCGGGCGAAGAAGGCCGACGCGTCGTAGCCGGCATGGTCGGCGTCGGGTCCGCGCACGCCATAGCCGTGACCCCGGGCGTAGACGAGCTGGGGAAAGCGATCCCGCACCGCGTCGGCGCCGAGGCCGAGCCGTTCGAGCGCACCGGGACGAAGGTTGGTGAGGAACACGTCGGCCGAGTCGAGCAGCTCGTCGAGCACGGCGCGACCCTCCTCACTCCGAAGGTCGAGCGCGATCGAGCGCTTGCCCCGGTTGGCGAGCGCCATCGAGAGGTTGACGCCACCGCGGTCGGTGCCGATCCCCTGCGATGCGAGCGCACGGTAGGGGTCACCCTCGAGCTTCTCGATGCGGATGACGTCGGCCCCCCAGTCGGCGAGCAGCGCGCCGGCGACCGGCACGAACACCCACTGGGCGAGCTCGACGACCTTCACTCCCTCGAATGCGCCCTCGTTCACCGGGTCCCCCGATCGTGTCGCCCGCCGTTCTACCACGCGGGTAGAGCGCCGTTCTACCCCATGGGCGAACGTGCTTGCACATGTTGACGCAGGTGTGCGACATTCGAGCGACGTGACTGCTCCGAGCCCCGCCTTCGATCCGGTTCCCGCCGAGCTCGACCAGATCCTCGACCCCGGGTGGCTCACCATCGCGCTCGACGATGTGGCCGACGACGAGCGCGTCATCGATGTCGAAGTCGCGGGCGACTCGAAAACACTGGCGCAGAAGGTGCGTTTCGTCGCCACCGTCGAGGGGGCCGACGGCAGCCGACGCACCCGCACCTACTGCGTCAAGGGACACTTCGGCGATGCCATGGAGACGCTCACCACCGAGGCCCACGTCTATCGCGACCTGCTTCCCGGCCTCGGCCTGCGCACGCCCCGCGCCTACTACGCCGGCATCGGCGACGAGGGGCGAGCGGTGATCGTCATGGACGACATCGTGGCCGACGGCGGCACGTTCCTGAACGCCCACCAGCCCTACAGCATCGACATCTGCCGAGAGACCCTCTCCCAACTCGCGCGACTCCATGCCGCGACGTGGGACGACCCTCGCGGCGACGCCGAGTGGTTGGCCCCGCGGATCGACAGCATGCGACAGATGTTCCCCGCCGAGTTCCTCCAGGGCCTGCTCGACGACGGGCGCGGTGTCGATGTCGCCCCGGAGCTGCTCGCCGCCGAACGGCTCCAGGCGGGTCTGGCCGCCCTCGCGGCGCGGCCGGCGACGTGCATCATCCACGGCGACACCCATTCGGGCAACGTGTATCTCGACGCCGACGGGTGGCCGTGCTGGCTCGACTGGCAGATCACACAGCGGGGCCACTGGTCGACCGACGTCGCCTACCACCTGAGCACCGTGCTCGACATCGACGACCGCCGAGCTCACGAGCAGGAGCTCGTCCGGGGTTACCTGCGTGAGTTGGCTTCGCAGGGCATCGAGCCTCCGCCGTGGGACGAGGCTTGGGCCAGCTACACGACCGGCGCCGTCTGGGGATGGTTGCTGTGGACCATCACCTCGGTCAGCAGCCGCGAGGTGGTGCTCGTCCACATGCCCCGCATCGGCGCGGCCCTGGCCGACCACGACACGTTCGGAAAGCTCGGATGCTGACACCCGACGACCTCGACAGCACCTGGTTCGAGTCGGTCCTCGAAGCCCGGCATCCGGGCGTACGAGAACGCGTCTGGGTCTCGTGCGAACCCGACGAGCGAATGATCCCTGCCCTGGTGGACCGATACGGCGACCGCTTCCTTTGGGCGTCGGACTTCCCCCACATCGACCACAGCCCCGACTACATCGACGATCTCGACGAGCTGGCGGGCTTGTTCGACGACGAATCCCGCGCCCGCTTCCTCGGCGGCAACGCCCGAGACCTGTTCTCGATCAACGCATGACCGCGCTCGGACAACTGCTACGCGACCGGGCCGACGACGACCGGCCGGCGCTCCTCTACGAGGACGACACCTGGTCCTACCGCGAACTCGCCCACGAAGGCTGGCGCCGGGCCGCGCTCTTCGCTGAGCACAACGACCCCGACCGGCCACCCCACATCGGTGTCCTTCTCGACAACGTGCCCGACTATCTGTTCTGGCTCACCGCGGCGGCACTGTCGGGCACCGTGGTCGTCGGGATCAACTCGACGTATCGAGGCGCTCAGCTCGCCCAGCTCATCGATCACACCGACTGCCAACTGCTGGTGACGTCGACCGACTTCGCCGACCTTCTCGCCGACGCGCCCCACTCCGTGCCCGCCGACAAGGTCTTCGTGGTCGACGACACGGCCTACGACGCCGCACTCGATGCTGCGGCGCCCATTGCCGACACCGCCCCTGTGGCGGATGACGACGATCTGTTCATGCTCATCTTCACGTCGGGTTCCACGGGCATGCCCAAGGCCGTGCGCTGCACGCAGGGCCGCATCGGCCGCACGGGCGCCCATGTCGCCAACATCGCCGATCTCACCGATGCCGACGTCGTCTATGCTCCCCTGCCGTTCTTCCATGCAGCGTCGCTGTTCACCGGATGGGCCTCGGCTATCACCGCGCGGGCATCGATCGCGACCCGCACGCGCTTCTCGGCCTCGGGCACGGTCCCCGACCTCCGCGCCTTCGGTGCCACGTTCCTCACCTACACGGGCAAGGTGCTCAACTACATGCTCTCGGTGCCCGAGGGAGACGACGACGCAACCGTGCCACTGCGGCTCGCCATCGGCAACGAGGCGTCCGAGGCCGACATCCGGGAGTTCGCCCGGCGCTTCGGCTGTCAGGTACGCGACAGCTACGGGTCAACCGAGGGTGTGATCATCATCCGCCGCGACCCGTCGATGCCGCAGGGCGCGCTGGGCACCGCCAACGACTCGGTGAAGGTCATCGATCCCGAGACCGGCGAGGAATGCCCTCCGGCATCGTTCGACGACCAGGGCCGGGTGACCAACCTCGAAGCGGCGGTCGGCGAGATCGTCGAGACCGAACCCACCTCCGGCTTCGAGGGCTATTACGAGAACGAGGCAGCGACGAAGGAACGATTCCGCGATGGCGCCTACTGGTCCGGCGATCTCGCCTATCGCGACGCCGACGGTTGGCTGTTCTTCGCCGGACGATCGAACGAATGGCTCCGCGTCGATGGCGAGAACATCGCCGCCGGCCCGATCGAGGCGATCATCGGCCGCCACCCCGACGTGCGCTCGGTCGCGATCTACGCCGTCCCCGACGACCCGGTCGGCGATCGGGTGATGGCCGCGCTGGAACTCCATGCCGGCGCGACGTTCGATCCGAGCGCGTTCGACGACTTCCTGCGGGATCAATCGGACCTCGGCCCCAAGTGGGTCCCGGCCTTCGTCCGGGTCGATGCCGAACTCCCGAAGCTGTCGAGCATGAAGCTCAACAAGAAGATTCTCCGATCCGACGCCTGGCACGCCGACCATGTCGTATTTCGCCCGACCCGAGATGACGACCTGCGAACGCTGACGAGCGACGACCGAGCGACCCTCGATCCGCTCCTGCCCTAGATACGTTCGACTCGACCGGGAGACACCAATGCCAACTGCTGCACTACGGGGAATCGACTGCTACTACGAGCTCGGGGGCAGTGGCCCACGAACGCTCTTCCTGAACGGTTCTGGCGCGACCATCGAGCAGCTGTCGCCTCTGCTCGACATCTTCCGTGATCGAGTCGAACTGCTCGTGCACGACCAGCGCGGTCTGGGTCGCACCTCTCTGCCCGACGCGATGCCGACGATGGCCGACTTCGGCCTCGACGCCCTCGCCCTCGCCGACCATGTCGGCTGGGACCGGTTCGGGGTCGTCGGCATCAGTTTCGGCGGGATGGTGGCCCAGGAGGTCGCCGTCACCGCGCCCGAACGCATGGAGCGACTCGCGCTGTTGTGCACCTCACCGGGCGGCGCAGGGGGCTCCTCGTATCCGTTGCACGAACTTGGCCCGAACGACCGGACGCCCTTGCTGCTCGACACCCGCTTCACGCCGGAGTACCTGGCCGAAAATCCGGGCGAGGCCATGCTGGTCGACGGTTTCGTCGGACAGGGGGCGGCCCCTACGGTCGGCGCCACCCGCCAGCTCGAGGCCCGCCGCCATCACGATGTGTGGGACCGCCTAGAGCGGATCACGTGTCCGACCCGCATCTCGGCGGGGCGCTTCGACGGCATCGCGCTGCTCTCGAACAGCGAGGCGATCGCATCACGGATCTCCGGCGCCGACCTACGCGTTTACGAAGGCGGCCACACCTTCTTCGCCCAGGACGCCCAGGCGCTGCCCGAGCTCCTCGACTTCCTCGCAGCCGCGTCCTGAGGTCGATCAGCCACCTCGCTCCTCGACCATGCGGCTGCGGTTGAGCTTCATGGCCTCACTTCTCGGCAGCGCATCGACGAACTCAACGGTCTTCGGGACCTTGTACGCGAGCAGGCGGTCCTTCGTGTAGGCCCTCACCTCGTCGAGAGTCAGTCGCCTGGTCGAGTCGGCCAGTTCGATGACGGCGTGCACGCGTCGGCCCCACTCGGCATCTTTCAGCCCGAGCACCACCACATCGGCAATGTCGGGGTGGTCGATCAGCGCCGCTTCGACCTCGGCGGGGAACACGTTCGCTCCCCCCGTGATGATCAGATCGACCCGCCGGTCGGCCAGATAGAGGAAGCCGTCCTCGTCGACGTGACCCATGTCGCCCACCGTGCCGAAACCGTCGGCCGTCAGCCGGATGTCGGGCGCATCACCGAGGTAGGTCGTGCCCGGCGAATCAGGCGACCGGATGTAGACATGACCGATCTCGCCCGCCGGGAGTTCGACACCGTCATCGTCGAGAATGCAGATCTCGGCCTCCCTGAAGCCCTGCCCGACCGTGCCCTCCCGGACCATCCATTGGTCGCCGGTCACCACGGTGAGCCCCAATCCCTCCGAGGACCCATAGGCCATGATGATCTTCTCGGCGCCGATCAACGACGCCCAGCGGTGCACGAGCGACGGCGGCATCGGCGCCGCACCCTGCAGGATCCATTCGATGCTCGACAGGTCGCGATCGTCGATGCCGGGAAGGTCGGCGATGCGCTGCATCATCGTCGGCGTCGCGGTGAAGGTCGTGATCCGGTGACGCTCGATCGTGTCCACGATCCGGGATGCGTCGAACTTCTCGAGCACGAAGAGTTGGTCGCCGCTGAGCATGCTGGTGAGTGTTGCGAATGCGTTGATGTGATACATCGGCGCCAAAACCAGGATCCGCTGCGGCCTGGTCACCCGCATGAAGAACTCCGCGATCGGAATGCCCGACAGAGGGCCGAATTCGGGCTGCCCGTGCGACAGGACCACCTTCGGCGTGCCGGTCGATCCACTGCTGCAGATCCCGTGAGCATTGGGTGACAGCACGTCCGGGAATTCGGGTGCGTCGTCGTTCACCGTCGCTCGAATCCAGCCGAGGTCGTCGGGGCTCAGGTAGAGCTTCGGCTGGATCACCTCTTTCAGACGCTCCAGCTCCCAATCCGGAACGTCCCACCGGATCGGCACCGGCACCGCCCCGAGTATCCAGCTCGATACCACCGCGTGGACCAATTCCGGAGAGTTGCGGATGCCCAGACCAACGCGGTCGCCGTAGCCGACGCCGCGCTCGGCCATCGCCGCAGCGACCTGGCGGGATCGACGATCGAGTTCCGCCCAGGTCAGCGTCTGGTCGGATCCGTCGAGCGTCAGATGGAAGTAGGCCGGTTCGTCAGGCTTCGCCGCGGCCTGAGCCCGGAGCTGGCGGACGTTGCTCCAACTTTCCTCATCGGGGAGAGCGATGCCCGGATCGTCGGCTGCCACTCAAGCGACCGCATCGATCAGGCGGGCGAGATTGCCTCCCATCACCTTGGCCTGGTCCTCCTGCGGGAGCGTTGCGAGTTCGTCGACCCATGTAACGGGATCGAACAGTCCCTCGGGGTGCGGGTAGTCGGACCCGAACACGACGTTGTCGATTCCGACTATGTCGATGAGCCCGAGTGGGTCCTCTTCATGGAACGGATGGACGACGAAGTTTCGCGTCAGAGCGACGATCGGGTCCTCGTCGAACACCGCCGGCGTTCGGTCGAAGATCTTCCGGAAACGGTCAACCAGAGGGCGCACCCACGCGCTGCCATTCTCCACCGGCATGAACCGGATCTCAGGGAAGCGCGTGGCCAGGCCGTGGCCGATGATCGACGTGACGACGTCGTTGATCCCGCGGTGCTCAGCGTTGAGCATCACGTCGAACGCCGTGTACTTCCGCTTGAACGGCTCGAATTCCTTCACGAGACCGTTCCATTCGTTCTGGTAACGCTGCTGACCATCGTCGGATGCGTGCATCCCGACGACCACACCCGCCTCGCTCACCTTCTCCCAGAACGGGTCGAACTCTTCGAGGGCGAACGAGCGGCGCCGACCGTTGAAGTCGGGCACGGGCGCCGGGCGGATGAGCACGACCTTCGCGCCGTTCTCGACCACGAACTCCAGTTCGCGGATCGCCTCGGCCACGATGTTCATGGCGATGACGGGCGTCGGATAAATTCGGTCGTCGAAGTTGAAGGTCCAGTCCTCGAGCATCCACTTGTTGAGCGCGTGTGTCACCACATGGGTGCCCCGGGGATCGCCGGCGAGGCGCTCCTCGAGCAGACTGGCCAGCGTCGGCCACATGACAGCCCGGTCGATGCTGAGTTCGTCCATCAGCTTGACTCGGGCCTCGGGCTCGAAGAACGCGTCGGGCGCGAGAATGTAGTTCGGGGGTGGCGCCACCTCGATGTCACCCGGCTCAGTCTTCGACGACGGGTTCTCGATCCGAAACTGCAGCTCTTGTGCGCCCGGGGGAGCCACCTTCTGAAAGGTCGGGTTCGGGATGTATTCGCTGATTGTGTTGTTGAGGGCGATCTTGGTGCGCCCATTGATTTCGACGAACTTCACGAGCCCGTCGTACTCCGCAGGAAGATGGCGCGTGAACGCGTCCGTCTTCTCGTACATGTGGTTGTCGGCATCAAAAACCGGGAACGGAAGCTTGCGGGACACGGTGGCTCCTCCTACGAATGTCAGGAACGCCGAAAACTGACATCGACGTTAGTTTCATAACTACGGTGTCGCGTCGACGTCGTCAAGACGCGGCGACGACCACGAGGATCCATGCAGCCACAGCTCACGAACGATCAAGAGCTCTTCGCCGACACGACGCGACGATTCCTCCAGGAACACGCCGACGTCGAGGCGGTCCGCGGACTGCGTCGCGACGAACGCGGCTATGACGTCGGCTACTGGCGCCGAGGAGCCGAGCTCGGATGGACCTCGTTGGCAGTCGGCGAGGAGCACGGCGGAGGGAGTATCAGCGACAACCCCTTGGCCGATCTCACGATCGTTGCCTACGAATTCGGACGCCACGCCGCTCCGGGCCCGTTGATCGCAACCAACGTAGTGGCCGCGGCACTCGGCCGATCGGGTACGGCAGCACAGAGGGAATCCGTGCTTCCCAGCCTTCTGTCGGGCGAGGGAGTCGCAAGTTGGGCCATCGCCGAGCCTCGCCCCCACGACCGGCTTGGCGGCATCGCGATGGAGGCGACGCCCGATGGCACGGGCTGGTCCCTCACCGGCACGAAGCTCCAGGTCGAAGCGGGTGGCAGCGCCGACCACATACTCGTCACGACCACGAGCCCGACTGGCCCGGCCCAATTCCTCGTTGCCACGGACACACCCGGTCTCACGCTGACCGCCATGCAGTCGATCGACCTCACGCGCCGGTTCGCCGAAGTGGTGTTCGACAATGTCGCGGTACCAGCATCCGCAGTCGTCGGTGAAGTCGGCCATGCAGCAGCCGATGTCGCCCAGCAGTTGCGGATTGCCAATGTGTTGCAGTGTGCCGAGATGGTGGGCGCGATGGACGCAGCCATGGACATCACGTTGGAGTGGGTCATGGACCGCTATTCGTTCGGCCGACCGCTTGGCGGATACCAGGCGATCAAGCACCGTCTCGCCGACATGAAGACCTGGCTCGAGGCGAGCCATGGCATCGCCGACGGTGCCGCCCATGCGGTGCACAACGATGAGCGCGCCGACGAGATGTGCAGCGCGGCGAAGGCCTACATCGGCGCCCAGGGGCCCGAGCTCTGCCAGGAGTGCGTGCAATTCCATGGCGGTATCGGCGTGACGTATGAGCACGACATGCACCTGTTCCTCCGCAGGGTGATCGTCAATGCCACGACCCACGGCACCGTCACCGATCATCGACTACGTCTCACCGACATCCTCGAGACGCAGTCTGTCGGACGTCGGGCAGGAGGTGAGGCGGCATGAGCGAGAGCCTCGATGAGTTCCGGGCGCGAGCGCGGGCGTACATCCGCCAACACATTCCGGAAGGAGTCGACAGCTACACGATGGGCTCCGACTCCGACGAGGAGGAGCTCGAAGACGTGGCCCGAAGCCGCGAACTTCAGCGCCTTCTCCACGACGGGGGACTCACAGGGATCCTCGTGCCTGAGCAATATGGCGGCCAGGGGTTGACGGCCGCGCATTCGGAGGTCCTCAACGAGGAGATGGCCGGACGACGGCACCCGTTCCGCCTGCAAGTCCCCACCATGACGCCCTGCATGACCGTAATCCTCGAGTTCGGCACCGAGGAGCAGAAGAAGAAGCACATCCCGGCGATTCTGCGTGGCGACGAGATCTGGATGCAGATGTTGTCGGAGCCAGGTGGCGGATCCGACGTCGCCGGCGCCCAGACCCGAGCCGACCGTGACGGCGACGAGTGGGTGCTCAATGGTTCGAAGATCTGGACGACCGGGGCGTGGTGGGCCGACTGGGCACTGTGCCTGGCCCGGACGAACTGGGACGTGCCGAAGCACCGAGGCCTGTCGGTGTTCATGGTTCCGTTCGACGCCGAGGGCGTCGAGATGCACCGGATCGAGTTGTTGAACGGGTCGAAGGAGTTTTGTCAGGAGTTCCTGACCGACGTGCACATCCCCGACAGCTGCCGGATCGGTGACGTCGACGACGGCTGGACAGTCGGCCGGCGTTGGATGTTCTACGAGCGCTCGTTCGGATCCTCACCGCACACGCTCCGCCCAGCGGGCGGGACCATGGCGACCTTCGGGGAGTTGTACGACCTTGCTCACGAGGCTGGTCGCGCCGACGACACGCAGGCACGAGAGCTCGTCGGCGAGGCTCGGGCACTCGCGCTGGCCATGGGCCAGCTCGCCGAGCGGATCCCCGCCGCCGTTACCTCCGGGAGGATGAATGACCAAGCTGCATCTGTCATCCGCCTGATGGGGTGTCGCGTCGGGCGTCGGCTTTCGACCATCAGGTGGGAGCTGCTCGGGTCGATGGCCGGAGCGTGGACTGATGATGACGATGATCTCGGCCGATGGGCGGAGGCATTTCTCAGCCGCCAGGTCAGCGAGATCGGCGGCGGGACGACGGAGATGGCCCGCAACGTCGTGAGCGAACGAGTGCTCGGGCTGCCTCGAGAGCGCACACCGGATCAAGGCGTGCCCTTCCGAGATGTCCCGATGGGGCCGCCGTCACGGTGACGGGCCGACCTCACCGAGATGCCGCCGGCGCTGTTCACGGTTGGACTCAACGACCATCTCGCCGACGACACGCTGTTGCTCGCCAGTCGATGGACACGAGCCGGGAACCAAGCCGAACTGCTGGCATACCCAGATGCCCCGCACGGCTGCACCGGAGTCATCCCCACCGTGCAGCGTCATTTCGCTCCCCGCCTGCACGCATTCCTGGACCGCTGCCTGGCCGAGACCTAACAAGTCACCCGGACGGCGAGTTGCAGAGGGTGCCCTGACCGAAGTCAGGAACCGGCCAAGTGCTCCGCTCGGCGCGCCGTCCACTGGTCTTCGTGCTCCTCGGCAACCTCGGCCATCCGGCGCAGCCGGTCGACCTGGCCACCGATGATGTTCATGCCGAATGTGGTCCGGGTGCGAAATTCCAAAACGACTACACCGTCAGCTCCTGCTTCGTACGCGTAGGGCGCGCCGTCCGGTACGAAGAAGCCATCACCCGACACGAGCTCCTGGGACCCCATGGAAAGCGATCCCTCCTCCGCGTAGTAGAGACAGTCGCCGTCGTGGGTGTGCCTCGGCAGCACGAAGTGCGGGCCGAACCACGCTCGCACAAGGCTGAAACCGTTCTCCCCTTCTCCGCGAAACAACACCACGTCGTGAGTGCCGACCGCGGCTTTCGTCGACATGCCGCCGTGCTCGGCGAGGGCGGCCTGGTCGTCCGCGTCGAAGACCGGAATCGACATCGTTCCCGACTCGAAGAGCGTGGGGGCGTCACCTCCTCTGAACAGCTCGATGCCTCGACGCTTGCGCTCGTCACTCACTCTCGACCTCCTGCGTTTGCTTGAATACTGCCCGACGAAATCGCCACCAGATAAATTGACGTTGACGTCGACATGAGAAAGATTCTGCCCATGAACCTCCGTCGACAAGCGGCCCTCCTGGCGATTCTGTCGATCGTGGGCGCCGGCTGCGGCGAGAGCGAAAATGGAGGTTTGGTCGCGACGACGACCAGCCCGACGATCACGACGGAGTCCACCGTGCCCCTCGACGACCAACCAGAGAACGACGGGACCCAACCCGCTCGCGAGGTGTCACCTTCGGCCGCCGTTCCGACGCTCGCCGACCCATTGCCCGAACCGGCACCCGAGCAGATGCTCGCCAACTACCCGCTCGACCGCGTCGGCTATTCGATGTCGGAGTTCGTGATCTCGGGAACGGCAACGTCGTACACCTCGGCCGCGCCGCTCTCCGCCGACGGGAGGTGGCCGGTCACGCCCGAGGCGACGGCGCCGTATTCGACCCGCGCCGTCGTCGTGCAGCCCGTCGATCCGGAGCAGTTCAGCGGCACCGTGATCGTCGAGTGGTTCAACGTCACGTCCGGGCTCGATGCCGCGGTGGATTGGCAATACACCCACGACGAGATCATCCGAGAGGGTCACGCCTATGTCGGCGTGTCGGCGCAGGCCGTCGGCGTCGAACAGCTCACGATGTCGGAGCCGGAGCGATACGGGACGCTCGCTCACCCGGGCGACAGTTTCTCCTACGACATCTACTCCCAGGTCGGCATGGCGGTTCGCGAGCTGTCCGACATGCTCCTGCCGGGACTCGAGCCCACGACCCTCATCGCTGCCGGTCAATCCCAGTCGGCCCTTAGGCTGACGACCTACGTCAACGCGGTGGCACCTCTCACCAACGTGTTCGACGGGTTCCTGATCCACAGTCGGGGCGGCGTGGCCGCCGCTCTGTCCGAAGAACCCCAAGTAGACATGGCCACCTCTGCCCCCGTGATCATCAGGGACGACCTCGCGGTGCCGGTGTTCATTCTCCAGACGGAGACCGACGTGCTCGGTGTCATGGAGTTCTTGCCCGCTCGCCAGCCCGACTCCGACTATGTGCGACTCTGGGAGGTCGCCGGCACTGCCCACGTCGACATCTACGTGGCCCAGCAGGCCGGTGACGACGACGGGTCGATGGGATCCGATGTCGCCCAGTTCGAGTCGCTCTCGAACCCCGTCGCCGGTTTCACTGTCGACCTCGGCGGATCACCGCTGACCCTCGATTGCCCTCCGGCGCTCAACGCCGGCCAACTGCACTACGTCGTGCTGTCCGCACTGCACCACATCGTGTCGTGGGCGACGACCGGCGACGCTCCGCCATCGATGCCGCTGCTCGACGTGGACGAGAGCACCAGCCCCGCATCCTTCGTGCTCGATGCCAACGGCAATGCAACGGGCGGCGTTCGCACCCCGGCCGTCGATGCCCCGGTTGCCACGCTCTCGGGCCTCCCGGCGCCCGACGCACCCGGCTTCTGCGTGTTCTTCGGGAGCACGGTGCCGTTCACGCCCGAGCAACTCGATGCGCGCTACCCGAATCCGGGCGATTTCGCGGCCGAATGGCAGAGGGCAGTCGGCGACGCCGAGGCCGCCGGGGCGCTCCTCCCCTCGGATGCGGCCAGACTCGCGGAGATGGTGCCGCTCCCGGAGTGACCCAAGGCGGGCCTCAGCGCTGGATCAGCTCGAACCAGTTACCGTCGGGGTCCGCGACGAAGGCGATCGTCGCGGTGCCCAGCTCGGTCGGCGGCATCGCGATCGCAACCCCTTTCTTCTCCAACGTCGACACCGCATCGGCGACCGACGACACATGGACCGTGACGTAGCGGATACCGGCGCGGTCGCTGATCGGCCCGGTCTGCACCGGTAGGTCGCCGCCCCGCTCCCAGTACTTCATGACCGTTGCACCGAAGTCGACCGAGTGGCTGACCACCTCGCCAAACGCCGGATCATCGAATCTGACCTCCGGCTGCGGCGTGAGACCCAGCGCGTCCACGAAGAACTTCCGGGTCCTCTCGACGTTGCCGACCGTCAGACCGACCTGCAGCATCGGCTCCATGCCGGGCAGGCCGACCAGCTCGAGAGCGTTGCCGTCGACGTCGGAAAGGAACGCGAGAGGGACGGCGCCGGTTCCCTCGCCGAAGGTCGTTCGTTCGATGCCGCTGATGCCGGCTGATTCGGCCCTCGCCAGGACCCCGTCGAGATCGGGCACCATCAGCGTGAGCAACCGATAGCCGATCGCGGCGTCCACCCCGCCGTCGCCTCGCGGGGGCGGCGTCTCCAGACACCACAGCTTCACGGTGCTGGTGCCGACCCGATGCACTGCGACTTCGCCACCAGCGACGGGAATCGAGGGTGCGAGCTCGAGGCCGAGCACCTCGCCGTAGAACGCTCGCATTCCGTCGACGTCGTGAGCGACAACGCCGACGTCGAGCGTTGGCTTGGTGAGTTCGAACGCAGGAGGCATCGCAGTCTCTTCTCTCGTTGGGTTCACATGGCCGATGAGTGGTCGTGGCCCATCTGCTCGGGCGGCCGATCGAACGCTCGAACCATTGCCTGCACCGTCTTCGACACGACCAGTCGACCGTCGGCGGTGAACACCCGCACCTGCGACTGCGTCGAGCCTCGGCCCGCCCAGATCGAGCGGGTCTCGGTGAGGAGCCACTGAGTGACGTCGACGTCGTCGTGGAAGGCGATCGTCGCGTTGACCGGCCCCATCGACACGGTGACATGGGCATCGGCCTCGGTCACACCCGGGTGGGCCCGCAGCGCGGCGCCGATCGAATAGTGCGTGGTGGCCTGGGCCAGCGCGGCTTGGTGCAGCGCCTGATCACCGGGATCCTCGGCGAAGCGAGTCCACACGAACAACTCGGGCGGACCGAGCTCGTCGCCATCGACGCGGTAGGCGTCGTCGACCACACGGGTTTCGCGTCCGAGTACCCCGAAGTCGTAGCGCGAGCACGCCTCGGCAGGCGCCACGTCGGGCATCTCGACGGCGTGACGGATGAGATCATCGGTACCGACGTCCGCCATCACAAGCGCGGTCGCCCGTAACTTGTCATCCTGGTTCACCATCACGTCGAACGTCGACAGCGAGTTGCCGCTGCGGCGAGCATCGACGATCAACTCGAGCGGCGTGTCGAACGACGCAGCGCTCACGAACGCCATGTGAGCGGATGTGACGCGCTGATCAGGCCGGGTTTTCGCGGCCGCCACGATCGCGGCTCCCAGAAGCTGTCCGCCCTCGATCACGTTGCGCCGGTGGGCGTGCCATCCGAGCTCGAAGAACGTCCCTGTCGGCGGGTCGGGATGAGTCGGCGCGTCGAACCGGCCGTCGCCACCATGGACATCCATCAACGTCACGAGTTCCGTTGCGGTACCCCACATCGGCATACGTACCGTGGCCTCGTCATCGACCCCGAGGCCCACCGACGCGGTCACATCGACGGCCTCGGCGTCGAACGCGACGTAGCCGTCGATGCCGGCCACCTCTTCCATCGGCTCTGGATAGAACCACACGGCATCGTCGAGGGTCTCACCGTCGACCAAGAGGCCGTGGTACGACGCCTCCCCTTTGAACGGACACACCGTGTGGAGCGCAGAGTCGGTCAGCAGCGACGCGTCGACCGACCCGAGCGGGAAGTAGAGCTGATCCTGGTGGTCCGACTCGCGCACGAGCAGACACGCATTACTCTCCACCACCAGTTTCTCGCCGACATGGGCCCGACCGAGACCGCGAAAGGGCACCAGCTCGATCGAGTAGTCGGGATACTTCGGCCAGGCGCTCTCGATGGCGGACACGCTCAGCGAGTGACGACGATCGGATCGCCGATAGTCAGGAGTGACTCGGTCCCGGCGTCGTACTCGAGCAGGTAGAACTCATCGAGCCCGTCCCACTTTCCCGCGCTCGTGAAACTGGCGGAACCGAGGCCGTGGAGCTCGACCGGACCCAACTCGTCAAGCGCAGTGCGAAACGATGCGTTGTTGAGGTCGGCACCGGCAATCTCGCCGAGCTGCTTCAGCAACATGGTCTGGTTGCACGCACTGCGTATCGGAACGAGCCAGGAGGCCACGCCCGATGCCTGCTGTGAATCGTCGGGCAGTGGCGCCGCTAGTTCCTCGGCCAGCTCCGGATATGACTCCGCCACCGGATTTATGCACGTCGCGCGGAAGTCCGGATCGTTCCAGACCGCGTCGTCGCTGATCGCATCGACGCTGATGGCGCCGTCGATCAGTTGTTTGTCGATCGCCTCGGTGTCGATGTTGAGGGTGGAGTATGCGATGTTCTCGGGCCGATATCCCGCGTCGGCCATGACCTGAGTAGCGTCGCCGCCTCCCAGCAGGTTGAAGAGGAAGTCCACTCCGTCGGATCGAAGCTTCTCCGCGATCCGACCAAGCTCGTTGTCAGATGCGATTTCGTCGCCGGAGATCTCCGTCGTGATGTCGAGGCTCGCGTCGTAGCCCAGGTCGGCGAGCGCCTCCTGAAGGGCAACGCCAGCTGAACCGTCGCTCAACCGGCCGTTGGCCAAGATGCCGATCGTCGCACCCTCGAGACGCCCCGCCTCGGCCAGTACCGAGCCCAGCACCCGCACTTGTTCATCATCGGCCGATTCCAGTTGCAGCCAGAGAGTCTCTCCGGACCGCTCACGGGCGGCGGTGTCCTGGTAGCTGTTGGTCATCACCATTGTGTCATTGAGTTCGGTGAGGCAGAGGTTGCTCGAAGCCAACAGCCCGTAGAGGACTATGAATACATCCTCGTCCTCGGCCAGCTGCGAGCATGCGACGTCCTGGGTTTCGGGGGCAAGGAAGTCGAACGAGGAGTAGACCGGTTCGAGCAGCCGTCCGTGGATCCCGCCGTCGGCGTTGATCCGGTCGATGAACGCTGAGAAAGCGATGCGATTGTCACCCTGGTAGTTCGAGAGGCCTGCAGCCTGCAATGCGTCGAAGTCAGGCACGGTCACCCCGATCTTGATCGTGCCGGCGGTCACCCCGCGAGCGCTGTCGAAATTGTCGGCATGCCCTTCGACCTGATCGTCGACCTCAACGTCGTCTGTTGGAGCGGCGGTGGAATCGTTCGCGGGCGAAGAGGTTGTCGAAGTGGTCGTGGACCCATCGCCGAGCGAGGTCTCTGTCCCACCGTCATCGGAGCAGGCTGCCGATAGCAGCGAAAGGGAGAGGAGCGCGGCGAGCGCTCGGCGTGCACGTGGCGATGACATGGCGCACACGCTATACCATCTCCAAACGTTTGTTAAGGTTGACGTCGATGTCGATTAACGAGCTTCGATTCGCTGATGCAACCGCCCAGGCGGCGGAAATCCGTTCAGGCACGGTGTCGTCGCGCGAACTCACCACGGCCTACCTCGAAGCGATCGAGAGCCTCGACGATGCGTTGCGGTCATATGTGACCACGACTTCCGATCTCGCCCTCGACGCGGCCGATGCCGCCGACGAACGGGTGCGCGCAGCAGCCGACGGCGACCCGCTACCGCCCTTCCTGGGTGTGACCACCTCGTTCAAGGATGTGGTCGACGTCGCGGGCGTGGCCACCACCCACTCCTGCGGCCTCCTGGCCGACAACGTGGCCGCCGTCGACGATCCCGTCGTGCGCCGCTTCCGTGATGCGGGCTTCGGAGTTCTCGGCAAGACCAACGTGCCCGAGTTCTGCACCTCGATGACTTCTTCGGCCCTCAACGGTATCTGTCGCAACCCGTGGGATCTCGAAGCCACCCCTGGCGGCTCGAGCGGCGGCGCTGCCGCGGCGCTTGCCGCTGGCCTCTGCGCCGTCGCCCATGGCACCGACGGTGCCGGTTCGGTGCGGGTACCCGCCGCATTCTGCGGTGTCGTCGGCGTGAAGCCGACGCGAGGGCTCTTCACCCTCGGCCCCGAGGCGGGCACAGCCTACTACGGCGCGTCGGAGGACGGCGTGCTCACACGATCGGTGCGAGACGCCGCCGTCATGCTCGATGTGATGGCGACCGGCCGATGGTCACCGGTGCCAGACGGGTTGCACGCCGACGCGCTGCATTCGGCGGTCACGCCCCTGCGAGTCGCCGTGACGGCTGACTCGCCCATCGGTGAGGTCGATCCGGAGACCGCCGCCGCCGCTCACGCCGCCGGCGACCTCCTGGAGTCGCTTGGCCACCATGTCTCGCTGGCCACGCCGGAGTGGTTCACAATCCTGGCGGCGGCCGATGGCCCCGGCTCGGTGCCAGGGATGGCCGGCCTCGTCGGACCCGACGATGTCGAAATGCTCGAGCCCCGCAACCAGCGGGTATGGCGAATGCTCGCCGAGATGACCGTCGTCGACCATGCAGACTGGGTCGACCGGGCCCGCCGCGCCACCCGCGAGTTCTGCCGATTCTGGGACGACATCGACGTGCTCGTCACCCCGAGTTGCGGCATCGCGGCACCCTCGGTCGGCTTTGCACCCTGGGACCAGACGTCAGAGGAACACATGGCCACGTTCATGGGCTTCCCCAACTTCGGCCAGGCGTTCAACGTCTCGGGTCAGCCTGCGCTCAGCCTGCCCCTCGAGATGCACTCATCAGGTCTCCCGATCGGCGTGCAGTTGGTCGGTCGTCATCTCGAGGAGCCGACACTGCTCCGCCTCGCCGCCCAACTGGAGGAGGCCCGACCGTGGATCACCCGGCGGCCGCGTGGGCTCGAAGGTCTGGAATCACCTCGTCGAACAGACGGCTGAACATCGGTTCCACCGGTGCGCCGGCCGTCGCTGGGCAGAGCACGAAGTTGCGGGCGCCGGCGTCGAAGAACTCCCGTAGTCGGCTTGCCACATCGGCCGCGGTGCCGGCGGCCGCGATGCGGTCGACCATACGAGTCACGTCCCGGGAGTAGGTCCCCCCGATCGAGCGAGCGGCTGTTTCACGGGCTGCTCCCCCGTCGGTGTCGATATTGACGAACACGAACACACACCATTCGAATGACGCGAGGTCGCGACCCTCCTCGGCGGCCGACGCGGCGACCACGTCGGTCGATTCCGCATAACGCTCCGGCGAGTAGAGGTAGGGGAACCACCCGTCGCCCAGCAATCCGGCCCGGCGCATCGCCGGTTCCCGACGGCCGGCCACAATGATCGGCGGACCGCCTGGTTGTGTCGGAGCAGGATGAATTCGCACGTCCTCCATCGCGAAGTGGCGACCCGCGTGCGTGACCGATTCCCCCGTCCACAACTTCCGGACGAGCGGAATCGCCTCGTCGGTTCGCGATCCCCGTTCGGTGATCGACACCTCCATGGCCCGAAACTCCTGGGGATACTCACCACCTACCCCTACGCCGAGTGTCACCCGACCACCCGATGCTCGATCCAGGTCGGCGATCTGTTTGGCCACGAGGGCCGGCGGGTAGAGCGGGAGCAGCAGTATCGACGTTCCGACACGGACCCTCTCGGTCAGCGCCACCAGTCGGGCGAGACCCTGCATCGCCTCTGGGCTCGGGTTTGTCGATGCGATGTGTCCGCCCACCCACAGCGAATCGATCGGCTGTGCCTCCCAGTCGGCGATCGCATCGCGATCAGGGCTGACGACGAGTCCGACCTGCAGATCGGCGGGAGGCATGCTCACTCCCCCGGCTTGGCCTCGCCGAGGCTGCGCCGGGCGTGGTCCTCGATGTGGTCCATGAGAAAGGCCAGAGCATCAGCCGGGTTCAACTCGAGCACCTCGCTCTCGTCCTCCTCGTAGACGAGATAGTGACCGGGCCGGAAGAAGTAGGCATCCCCGGCCTGGGCTATCTCGTCGTCGAAATCGCTCCCTGGATAGACACACCGCACCGACCCCTTGAACACGTAGCCATAGTGCGGGCACGAGCAGACGCCACCCGGCAATGCGTCGTACATCCCCTCGGAACTAGTCGGCGCGGTCAACACGGTGTGACCGAGTTCGAGGTCACCCCAGTGCACGGACTTGAAGCCACCCTGTCCGCACAGCGGCCAGCGGTCACCGCCTCCAACGGGAAAATCCTCTGGTCGAGAAACAGGCATCCGCGAATTTCACAGATATTGACGTCGGCGTCAAGAATCGACACGGGCGACGCTATGGTCCCACGATGTCATCCGCCCCCACGGTTTCCCTCAGCGTCGAGTATCTGCACGCAATCCCCATCGGCGGCGACTACACCGCCCTCGGTGAGGTGGTCCGGATCGGACGAGCGATGGCGATCGTCGACGCTCGAATCCTCTCCGACGACGACACCGTGCTCGCCCGAGGCACCTGCATCTATCAGATTCCGCGCCCGAAGTAGCGAGCTCGAGACCGGCAATATTTTCCCTCGACGTCAACAACTGGTGGGCTGACGTCATGCGCCGATTGATCACGACCGATGATCGAGGCAACACCCAGCTACTACCTGAAGCGACAGGCCCATGCGACGTTCATGTGGGATCCCATGGCGGTCCGAAATCGCGACCTGACCGGCATCGAATGCCTTCTGTGGGGCAACGACTACCCGCACCGCGAGGGATCGTTCCCCTACTACCGCGAGTGGATCGACAAGCAGTTCGCCGGAGTGCCCGACGCCGAGATCGACGCGATCACGTCCGGCAACGCGGCGAAGCTCTTCGGCCTCGAAATCTGAGCATCAACCACGTAGGCGCTCAGCCGGGAGACAACCAGCCGCGGGGCAACGGATAGTCGAATTGGCATAGGTGATGATCCCCGGCTCAGCCGCGACGACCGCCGATACGGCGTTGAGGACCGGAACAGCCGTGATCATGGCGCCGATCGTGATGAAGTCCTCCAACGTCTCGGCCACGAAGTCAGGGGGCGGGAGGAACTCGAGCGTGGTGGAATTCGTGGGGAGTCCTGAATCTCGATGACGTACACCGAGTGGGCTGTTGATCGGTTCGGAAAACCTACTTCATTGCCTCCCACCGTCAAGTGGAACCGCTCCTTAGTGATGCGGAGACTCAGGGTCGATGGCAATCGAAACAGCTGCAGCATTCGTCCCCGCCACGACCACAGAGCGTCCCACGGGTCTGCCGCAGATCATTTCCTGAGACGACGTCCAAATTGCGCTGAGATCACGAGTTCAGCGCAGGGTGACGTCACACATCGTCCGCGACACACGGAAAATCGGGGTCTCGGCCGGCACCGCTTCGGCCATGAACACGTGTTGCGCTCGGCGGCAACAGAGGCCGCTGTCGCCGTGCAACCTACGTGCGACTAGCAATGCACAACTGTGCGTACTAGCGCACAAGAAGAAGGGGTGCGGAACGCGCCGCAGCGCTCTCTGACCTGCATGTATGGGCGAAACTGCTGGTCGCGCGCGCCTGCCGGGTTTGCTTTGGGAGCAGGGGGTCGTGGGTTCAAATCCCGCCGTCCCGACCAACAAAACCTCTGGTCAGAGCTGATTTTTGCCTGCTTCTGACTCGAAGTAGGCGACCTCGGATTCGTGCAGGGGCACTACAGGGGCACGCGAGAAAAGACGAAGTGAGCGGCAGCGACCCGCCCAGGACTCGGTTGACCTG
>JAQWMR010000010.1 GCA_029246685.1 Acidimicrobiales bacterium
GTGCTGGACGAGTTGGCTCAGCTGGAAGCGCTGCGCGCCTCTCGACTGCCGGGGGTTCGCCTTGGCCTCGGTGGTCGACCGCGTCTGGAGGCCGACGCCCGACTCGCCGAGATCGACGAGCGTTTCGCCTGTCCACAGCACGTCCATCACGTCGCGCGGGACGTGGCGCACGTCCGGATCGGACACGCCCGCCGCGTCGGCGAGAGCGGCCACGTACCCGTTGCGGGTCACGTGCTCTTTGCCGGTCAGGTTGTATCGGCGACCGAACGTGACGCCCTTGCCCATCATCTGCTCGAGCGCCTTGGCCTGGTCGTCGACGTGCCCCACCTGGAGCAACGTCATGCCGTCGCCCGGAACGATGATCGGGCGACCGTCCACGAGGCGTCGGAACATCGCCTGCTCGCGGGCGGAGATCATGTTGTGGGGCCCGAACACCATCGAGAAGGGCACGCTCGTCGCGGGGAAGCCGAACTCGGCGTGGGCCTGCCAGAGGATGTCCTCGCACAACAGCTTGTGGAGCCCGTACTCGTTCTGCGCCTCCGTGCGATCGTCAGGGTGCTCCTCGGTGATCGGCAGCAGGTCGGTGGCAGCGTAGGTGACGGTCGAGCTGGCGAACACGTAGTGGCCCACACGGTCCCGAAAGAGCTCGATCATGAGCTCGACGTCGTCGGGGTTGTATGCGGTCACGTCCTGGATCACGTCCCACTCGGTGCCCGCCAGGGCCGACCGGAGGGAGTCGGGCTCGCTGCGATCGCCGATGAGCCGGTCGACGGAGTCCGGAATGTTCGACTCGCTTCTGCCCCGATTGAGAACGGTGACATCGTGGCCCTGTCGCACGAGTTCGTGGACCAACGCGAGCCCGTTGAAGTTGGTGCCGCCCATCACGAGAACCTTCATGGCCCGGAGGCTAGGCGCGGACGATCTCCGCGGTTCAGAAGTCGGGGCCGAGTTCGAGATCGATCGGCGGTACGCGGAGCCCGTCGAGGATCGTCCGGTCACCGATCGGGGAGTCGAGTTCCATCTCGATCGGCGCCGGTGGGTTACCGGGGCAGGTCTGGTTCCCCTCTGGTGGGACGACTGCGATCGCAACGCGGATCTCGGTGTCGGACTCGATGATCTCCGGAGGACGCATGTTCTCGACGCCGCTCGATCCTCCCGAGCACGCCCGTTGGTTGACCAGCAGGTGGAGTGTGGTGGACGTGGGATCGGGAGGACTGTCCGGGTCGAGCGCGACGTTCATGATGTCGACTCCATCGGGGAGAGCGAGCATGATGCGGCACCCCGGAGGTCCACCGGACGAGTGGCCGTCGCCCACCCATCCCGCGGCGACGAAATCGAAGCGGACGAGGAAGAAGCTGGTGTCGCCGAGGAGGTAGAACTCGGCCGCCTCGCCGGTCCGCCAGAGTGTCCGCCACCCCTCCTGGGGCGTGGGCTGGCCTCCCTCGAACGTCGAGCTGAGCAGCACCTGGTGCAGCGGGTCGTCCGAGTCGGGGTCGACATCCGGCGGGCCTTCGAGCGCGGAGAGCGGGAATGGCCCGGACCCGCTGCAGGTGACCAGCGGATCGTCGCCGGCGTCGGCCATGACGATGAACGGCTCGTCCACGCTCGGCGGCGCCATCGACGCGTCCTACAGCGCTCCTTCGGGGCAGAACATGTCGGCCCGGTCCGGGAACTCCGCCGCGATCGCCGTCAGGTGCTCGATGGTGGGGCGGGTGATGCCGAGGGTGACCCGGTTGTAGCGATTGCCCGGACCCATACCCGTCACGAGAATGTCGGCGCGGCCGAACAGCGCCTGGCCGGCCTCGTCCTGGAGAGCCTCGAGGTCCCTGCTGCTGAAGTCGGCCTGGACAACGTCGATGACGACGTCGCTGTCGGCGACGGCCGGCAGCGCCTCGAGCGCCGCTTCGTGGGGGCCCGGGTCGTCGGTGAAGCGGAAGACGAAGGTGCCGCCGTGATCCCGGTCGATCAGGCGGCTGGCAAACGTCTCCGGATGCTGATCCGTGTACGTGAGCGATGCTGTCGTGACGCGCTGATCGATATTGGCGAACCCGCTCAGGTTGCCGATCTCGTCGGTGGTGGGGATCGCGACGTCGACGCACAGCTGAACTGGCTCGACCGGCGGCCCCGCCGGGATGGTGGACGTCGTCGCAATGGTGGTGGTCGTCGTGGTATCGCCTGCGGTGCCGGTGCTCGAATCGTCGCCACAGGCCGACGCCACCAGGGCGGCGGCCATGAGGACTGCCGGGATCCGCCACGCTCGCATCGCTTCAGGCTTCCACAGGTGGGAGCCCGTGTCGGTCGCGGACGGGCACTGACGGGGACGAGCGCTCTAACGTCGCGGTCGATGACCACGCTCGACCCCGAACTGTTCCTCCCCGAGCCCCAGCCGGCCGAGGTCCGCTACACCGTGATCTCCGTCGACGACCACGTCGTGGAGCCACCGCACCTCTTCGAGACGTACATGCAGCCGTCGCTGCGCGACCGCGGTCCGCAGCTCGTCGAAGATGAGAACGGTCACCAGCTCTGGGAGTTCGATAGCCAGCGCTACGTCCAGATGGGGCAGAACGCGGTCGCCGGCCGTCGACCGGAGACGGTGGAGATCGAGCCCTTCCGCTTCGAGCAGATGCGGCCCGGTTGCTACGACGTGGACGCGCGTCTGAGCGACATGGACCTCGGCGGCATCTGGGCGATGCTGAACTTCCCGAGCCAGGTCACCGGGTTCTGCGGCCGCGTCTTCGCGGGGGCGAGCGATCCCGAGGTAGGCCTCGATGCCGTCCGTGCATGGAACGACTGGCTCTTCACCGAGTGGTACGAGCCCCATCCGACTCGGGTCGTCCCCGGCGGGATCACCTACCTCGGCGATGCCGACGCGGCCGTGGCGGAGATCCACCGCAACGCCGAGCGCGGGTTCGTGTCCGTCACGTTCCCCGAGCGGCCGCACGCGATTGGAATACCCAGCCTGTGGGAGCGCCACTTCTGGGACCCGATCATCCAGGCGTGCGTGGACACCGACACGGTCATCTCGCTGCACGTCGGGAGTTCGGGGCTGCACCAGATGCCGGCCGGTTCACCGATGATCCAGCTTGGCGCCACGATGTTCGGGCAGCTGTCCCTCGGGGCGTGCGCCGAATGGTTGTGGTCGGAGTACCCGCTCAAGCACCCGTCGCTGAAGATCGCGATGAGCGAGGGCGGCATCGGCTGGGTGGCGATGCTGATCGACCGGCTCGACAACATCATCGACCGCAGCGGTTACGGCCTGGGCTGGGACGAACGCCCGGCCGACGTCTTGCGGCGCAACTTCTGGTTCTGCACGCTCGACGATCCGTCGACGATCCGGACCCGCGACGTCATCGGCGTGGAGAACATCTGCATCGAGACCGACTATCCGCACGGCGACGGCACATGGCCCGGCACCCAGGACGTCATCGCCGACCTCTGGGGCGACCTGCCCGCCGCCGAACTCCGCATGATCTGCTCCGAAAACGCCGCGGCTCTCTACCGCCACCCGCTTCCCGAGGTCGTGTTGCCGCTCGCGACCTGAGCCTGAGTCAGCCTTCGGGGTTGCGCATCCACGGCCCGTCCGCGGCGACGCCGATCTCCTCGCCCTCTCCCGGCCACGGGTCGGAAAGCTTGCAGGCCGCGTCGAACGTTCCGATCTGCAGTTGGGTGCCTCGGAGGAACAGCCATCGCATCTGCTCCTTCTTGTCGTCGTCGGCGTGTTCGCCGGCCTCGTTCAGGCCGTCTCGCACGGAGTGGTGCAGGCGTTCGAAGTACGGGTCGACCCACTGCTCGACCCAGGCGCGTTGGAGGTCGGGGAGCTCGGCGGGACGGTCGCTTCGGTAGCGGGTGCCGAAGGTATCCGCGAACGAGTAACACACGAAGAGGGCCGCACAAAGGTCACCGAAGTCTCCCTCGTGGGCCGTCCTGATCCAGAAGTTGATGATCGCATCGCGCATCGGCCGAGCCGCCCATCTCGTGCGGGCGAACGGCCCGGCTTCGTCGAGCGTCTCCAGCTCGACCCGGCTCGTCTCGGCCCGACGGGCGTACTCGTGCGACAGCTCGACGAACGGATTGTGGTCGGGGACCTTCGGGTAGATCATCTCGGTGATGTTCTGCCCGAGATAGGGGAGATCCTGGATCAGCCAGTAGCGGAACTGGTCGTCCGGCAACTGTCCGGCGAAGAAGTCCTCGATCCACGGATGCTGGATCCAGCGCTCCCACACCGGCCCGGCGGACTCCTTGCATTCGTCGACGAACGACATGACGGTCTCCCTCTGGTCGGTCCGAACCGTAGACGATCTCGGGAGGCCGCCACTCGGCGAACCGTTCGACGCTTCTTCGCTATGGTGGGCCGCTCATCATCGGGAGACACCCCGGCAGGGAGGACGACGGCGTGTTGTTTGCAGTACGGAAGATTGTCGTGAGCGTGGAGGAGATCCACTTCGAGCGCGGTCCGACCCCGGAGTCGCCGGCGGTGAAGGGGGCGATCGCCGCAGTCGTGAGCAATCCCTACGTGGGTGACTATGCCGAGAACCTCAGTCCCGCGTCGGAGGAGCTGCGAGCGCTCGGCGAGCGGCTCGGCTCACAACTCATCGATCACCTCGGCGGCGACCCCCACGCGATCGAGAGCTACGGCAAGGGCGCGATCGTCGGGAGCGACGGCGAACTCGAACATGGCGCGATGTGGCACATCCCCGGAGGCGGCGGGATGCGAGCGGCCATCGGTCGGGGCGAAGCCATCGTGCCGTCGACAAAGAAGGTCGGGCCGATGGGTGCGCGGCTCGACATGCCGTTGACCCATCTCGAGTGGTCCTACGTGGGAAGTCACTACGACGCCATGGAGATGGGTGTGCCCGATGGGCCCCGACCCGACGAGATGGTGCTCATGCTCACGATGGCGACGAGTGGTCGGGTCAACGCCCGCCTCGCCGGAGGATTCACGCTCGAAGATCGCGGCACCCCGGGGACGCCGGCATGAGAATCGCATTCCTCGGCCTCGGCCGCATGGGCTGGCACATGGCCGCACACCTGACCGATGACCGACACGACCACGACGTCGTCGTGTTCGATGTGGTCGCAGCGGCGATGGAGAGCTGGGGCGCGGAACACCGGGGAACGGCCGCCGAGTCGGTCGCGGCCGCGGTGACCGACGCCGAGCTGGTGATCAGTTCGCTTCCTGCCGACAAGGAGGTTCGCCTCGTCGTCGAGCAAGCCCTCGACCATGTCGCGCACGGTGCGGTGTGGATCGACCACTCCACGATCTCGGCTGACGGGGCGCGCGAGTACTGCGCGGCGCTGCGGGATCGTGGGGTCGACTTCCTCGACGCGCCCGTGTCCGGAGGCGTCGACGGGGCCCGCAACGGATCGCTGACTGTCATGGCGGGCGGTCGTCGCGAGGCGTTCGAACGGGTTGAGCCGACCGTGGCCGTCTATGCCGGGCGCACAACGCTCATGGGGGAGTCCGGGGCCGGCCAGATCACCAAGATGACGAATCAGATCTGTGTGGTGGGTGTCTGCCAGGCGCTGGCGGAGGGTCTCGACTTCGCCATGACAGCCGGACTCGATGCTCACGAGGTCGTGACCGCCATGATGCAGGGTTCGTCCACGTCTTGGCAGATGGAGAATCGGGCTTCGCAGATGATCGACGGCGAGTTCGATTTCGGATTCTCGACGACGCTGATGCGCAAGGACATCGGACTCGTCCTCGACGAGGCCCGGGCCATGAACGTGTCACTCCCCGTGACCGCGCTCGTCGGACAGTTTCTCGGCGACGTCGACGCGCTGGGCGGGGCCGATCTCGACTGGTGCAGCCTGATGATGCGACAGCGGCAGTTCGCCGCCGGTCGCCCGGACCCCGAGACAGCCTGAGGGCTGCCCCGTGGTTGAGGTCGACGGCGAGCGGCTCCTCGAGTCGTTGCAGACCCTCCGCGGCTTCGGTGCGGTCGGGTCGGGAGTGGTCCGGCCGACGTTCTCCGGTCCCGACATGGCCGCGCGGCGGTGGTTGCGCGATCAGATGGAGGCAGCGGGACTCGACGCGGTCGTCGACGGCGTCGGCAACGTCTTCGGGCGATCCCGCAATGGCGGCCCGGCGTTGGTGATCGGTTCGCATTCGGACACCCAGCCGGAAGGCGGCTGGCTCGATGGCGCGCTCGGTGTGATGTACGCGATCGAGGTCGCCCGCGCCCTGGCCGAACTCGACTCGACGCGCCGGCTGGCGGTCGACGTCGCCGCCTGGTCGGACGAGGAGGGCACCTATGCCAATTTCCTCGGGAGCCGGTCGTTCATCGGCGATCTGGCCGACGGTGATATGGCCAGCACGAACACGGCCGGGGAGAGCGTCGCCGAAGCGATCGAACGGGTCGGGCTGTCCCACGAGCCTCGCGTCGCGCTCGATCCGGCCCGTCACATCGGATACATCGAGGCCCACATCGAGCAGGGTCCCCACCTCGAGGAGCGTGGCCGGCGCATCGGCGTGGTCACGTCGATCGTGGGCATGCGTACCCTGCAGATTTCGTTCTCGGGTCGCCAGAACCATGCCGGGACGACACCGATGGCTCGGCGCAGCGATGCCGGGGTCGCGCTGTTCGACTTCGGTGTGCGCGTTCGTTCCCGACTCGAGTCGATCGCCGGACCCGCGACGGTCTGGACGATCGGCAACGCCCGACTCGAACCCGGGGCCGAGAGCATCGTGCCCGGTTCGGCGTGGTGCGGCCTGCAGTTCCGAGACGCCGACGAAGCCGTGCTCGACACGGTCGAGGCCGCGGTGCGCGACCTGGCCGCCGAGATGACGGCGGAGGGTCCCGTCGCGGTGTCGGCGGCCCGACGTCGCGATCCGGTCACCGCGACCGACATGTCGGCCGAGCTCCGACGCCATCTCGCCACAGCCGCCGATGCCCGGGTCCGCGACGGGTGGACCGAGATGCCGAGCGCGGCCGCGCACGACGCGATGGTGATCGCAAAGTCCGTCCCCAGCGCCATGCTGTTCATTCCTAGCATCGATGGGATCAGCCACGACTTCGCGGAGAACAGCCACGACGAGGACATCGTCCTGGGCTGCCAGGTTCTCGTCGACGCGGCGATCTCGATTCTCGAACCGTAGAGGCGGTCGACGCCGTACCCCCGTGAGCCTCAGCCGTTGGGCAGCAGAACCGTCCGGGCTTCCTTGCCTTCCTTGATGGCGTCGAAGGCGCCCTGCAGACCGTCGAGGCCGGCCGTGTTGCTGATCAGCTCGTCGAGTTTCAGCTTCCCCTTCATGTAGAGGTTGGCGAGCATCGGGAAGTCCTTGCGGGGACGGGCGCCACCGGCCCGGATGCCCATCAGGTTCTTGTTCTGATGGAGCTGCTGGAAGCCGTAGGTGACCTGCGCGGTGAGGTCGGGGACGCCGACTGCGCAGATGTTGCCGCCGGGGCGGGTCATCTGGAGGCAGTCGGCCAGGAGCTGGGTGCTCCCGACGACCTCGAAGGCGTGGTCAACGCCGCGACCGGTCATGGCGACGACTTCCTTGATCACATCGACGCCCTCGTCGGCGAGGATGAAGTCGGTCGCTCCGAAGTCGGTCGCGAACGCCTCCTTCTCGGGCACGCGGTCGACGGCGATGATCTGCGACGCACCGCAGAGATTGGCGGCCTGAATGACGTTGAGGCCGACTCCGCCGGCGCCGATCACCACGCAGGTGTCGCCGATCTGGAGGTTGGCGCGGTTGAACACCGCGCCGGTGCCGGTCATCACCCCACAGCCGATGAGAGCCGCCGCGGTGAGCGGCATCTCGGTTGGGATCGGGATGCACTGGTTCTCGGAGACGACGGTCTCCTGCACGAAGGCGCCGATACCGGCGAAGTTGTACAGGGCCTGATCCCCCTCGCAGTAGGGCTGGGTCAGGTTGCCCATCGAGACCGCGCAGTTGCCGGGGTTGCCGCCTTCGCAATCCGCGCAGTGTCCGCAGTTGGAGAACGTCGAGAGGATCACGTGGTCGCCGACCGCGCAATAGGTGACCGCCGCTCCCACCTCGACGACTACGCCCGCGGCCTCGTGACCCGGGACGAGCGGCGTCGGCATGTAGTACTTGCCGTGCACACAGCTGAGATCGGAGCCACAGACACCGGCGGCCCTGATCTCCACCCGAACCTGGCGGGGAGCCAGATCGGTTGAGGCGTACGAGATCTCGTCGGAGAGTCGAACGCTGTCTTCGGTGGTTCCTTCGAGTATGAGTCCCTGCATCTCGTTAGTGTCGCGCAGCGCGCACGGCTGAGTGGAATGCAGGAAAGGTCGCGACATGGAGCTGGTCATCATTCGCCACGGACGGCCCGAGCACATCGAGGACGTGACCGGAGCGGCCGACCCCGATCTCGCCGAGATCGGTCACCGACAGGCGGAACGGGTGGGTGACTACCTGGCGCCGATGGGCGTCGATGTGGTCGTGACCAGTCCGCTCGCCCGGGCTCGCCAGACCGCTGCGCCCCTCGCGCGGAAGCTCGGTCTCGATCCGATGGTGGTCGACGGCGTTGCGGAGTACGACCGTCACGACTCGTCCTACGTGCCCGCCGAGGTGACCCGGCAGCTGATCAAGGACGGTGCGACCGATGCGGCGTGGGCCGACCCCTTGAGTGTGTTGGGCGAGGACGAGAAGCACCGGTGGATGACCGGTGTCCAGGCGGCGTTCGCCTCGATCGTGGCGGCGAATTCCGGCCGTCGCGTCGCCGTGTTCTGCCACGGGATGGTCACCTCGGTCTGGTTCGCCCAGATGCTTGGCATCGACGACAAACTCCGGTTCGTGCCCGACTACGCCGGGGTAACCCGCGTGCTCGCGTCCGCATCCAGTGACTCCGTCACCGTGCGGAGTTTCAACGAGACCCACTTCCTGGGTGATACCCATATCCCCCTGTTCGAGAAGTAGGGCAAGTAGGCGAACACTGGAAAGGAGCCGGTAATGGAAGCCAGGGGCATCATCTTCACGGCGCTCGACACCGACCACGACAACATCGAGAGCTGGAATCGCTGGTACGACCTCGAGCACCTGCCGCCCAACATCGCGATGCCCGAGATCGCTGGTGGGTACCGCTATGTGGCCCCGCCGGAGCTGCACGAGATCCGTCTCCCGGCCACCGACGTCCACGCCGGTTTCGAGGACGGCAAGGGCGTCAACGTCACGATCTACCTGACCGCGGTGGACCCCGGTGAGGCGATCGCCGCGATGACGGAATTCCGCGAAGTGCTGGAGGACGCTGGCCGGATGGAAGGGGCGGGCCGACGCACGGTGCGCACCGGCGACGCGATGGACCTCTCGTGGGTCGTGGGCGATCCCGCGCTGCGGCTCGATGACCGCGACGTGCCCCACGTCGGCCACTCCGGCATCCGGGTGGTGCTTCGCCGGGGCGACGGCGATGCCCGCGCTGCGGCCGAGCGGGCGGTGGCGGTCGTCGGCGTCCATGGCGTGATGTCCTGCACGAGCCGGTTCTTTCCCGGTCTCGAGGCCGACATCCATCTTCTGTCGGGGGTGACCGCCGACGTCACCCGGGCCATGCGAGTGGCTGCGCCCTACGGCGCCGGCGCCGAGATCGTGCTCGACGCTCCCTTCGACGGCATCGCGTCCCTCGACTACTCCTTTGCCGAGCGCATCCGCGCGAGCAGTCTTCCGGCGACCCTCGACACCGACACAGTGATGGCGCCGCGAGACGACGAAGACTCGTGACTGGCGGTAGCGGTCTTTCGCCGAAATGGCAGTGGGGTATGGTGACGCCGACGGGGACGAAGCGAGGTAGGGCGTGAGTGATTCGAAGTTCGACGAAGGCATGGCGGCCCGTCGTCGAGTGCTCGGTGATGAATACGTAGATCGGGCGTTCACCGGGGTCGACTCGTTCAATCGCGAGTTCCAGGAGACGGTGACGAAGTACTGCTGGGGCGGTGTGTGGGCGCGATCGGTGCTCAACGACAAGCAGCGGAGCCTCAACAACCTCTGCATCCTGTCGGCGCTCAATCGCTCGCACGAGTTCAAGACCCACCTCCGCGCTGCGGTCGGCAACGGATGCACGCTCGAGGAGATCCGCGACACTCTCCTGCAGGTGTCGGTGTATGCCGGAGTCCCCGCCGGGGTCGAGGCCTTTCGGCTCGCTCGGGAAGTGCTCGACGATCTCGGGATCGTGCCAGATGAAGCGATGAGCGAGGAGTCCGCATGACCTCCATCGCTGCGTCCGCTCCGGCGGTCGAACTCGTCGGCGTCGACAAGGTCTTCAACGAGGGGGCGGCCAACGCTGTCGAGGCGCTGCGCGGCATCGATCTCACGGTCGAGCAGGGCGAGTTTGTCTCGTTGATCGGGCCCTCCGGTTGTGGCAAGTCCACCCTGCTGCGCGTGGTCGCCGACCTCCTGCCGCCGAACCGCGGCACCGCCACGGTCTTCGGCAAGCCTGCTTCCCAGGCCCGGCTCGACCAGGACCACGCCATGGCGTTCCAGAAGGCGGGCCTGTTCGAATGGCGGACCGTGCGGGCCAACATCGAGCTTCCTCTCGAACTCAAGGGCTGGTCCAAGGCGGACCGCCGTAAGCGCAGCGAGGAGATGCTCGAACTCGTGAAGCTCGAAGAGTTCGGGTCGCACTATCCGTTTCATCTCTCCGGTGGCATGCAGCAGCGGGTGGCGATCGCCCGCTGCCTCACCTTCGAACCGAAGCTCCTGTTGATGGACGAACCGTTCGGTGCGCTCGACGAGATGACTCGTGAGCACATGCAGGCGGAACTCCTGCGCATCTACAATGAACTCGACACCACCATCATCTTCGTCACCCACTCGATCGCCGAGGCGGTCTACCTGTCGTCACGCGTGGTTGTCATGTCGCCTCGGCCCGGGCAGGTCCACTCGATGATCGACGTAGACCTCGGTGAGCGCACCGATGCGATTCGCAACGACGCGGCTTTCTTCGAGAAGACCAACGAGGTTCGCAACGCGCTGCGGTCCGTCGAACCGGCTGTGAACTGACGCCGGTCAGTACTCGCCGGCTGAGTGGCCTGAGCCGAGCATCTCGTCGTAGACGTCGAGTCGGCGATCGCGTAGGGGCTGGTTGAACGGGTTGCCGCGACGCTCGGCGCGCGATCCGATCAGGTCGACGTCGGCGTAGATGATCTCGGGTTGGTCCGGGCTGGCCGGACCGGCGATCGGCCAGCCGGCGTGATCGACGATGATGCTCCGTCCGATGAACGGTTGATCCCCGTCGGCCCCGACCCGATCGGCCGCGGCGACGTAGACCAGGTTTGCGTGGGCGTTGGTCATGCAGAGCAGGTTGGCCATCACCGGCAGGTCGTCGCGTTGCGTCGGAACGGGCACCCAGTTCGATGGGGCGCAGATGAGGTCCGCGCCCTGAGCCGCCATGAGACGGAACGACTCGGGGAACCAGCAGTCGTAGCAGATGTGCATGCCGATCCGGCCGAGCGGGGTGTCGAAGACCGGGACGCCGAGGTTGCCAGGCTCGTAGAAGGTCTTCTCGAGCGCCCAGGTGTGGGCCTTGCGGTACTTGCCGATCAGCCCGTCGGGGCCGATCAGCACCGCGGTGTTGAAGAGCGCGTCGCCGTCGCGTTCGGCCACGCCGGCGACCAGGTGCACGCCCGCGTCGCGACAGAGCGCCGACCATTGCCGGAACGCGGCGCCGTCGGGCACCGGCTCGGCTACTTTCTGGGCCTGTTCGGGGCTCTCGAAAGCCCAGCCGGTGGTGGAGCACTCCGGGAGGACGAGCAGGTCGGCACCGTTCGCGACGGCCTCTACACAGGCGACCTCCTGATTGGCCAGATTCCGGGTCACCGCTCCGAGCACCGGTTCGGTCTGCAGGCAGGCGATGCGAGTCGTTGTCATGAGACTTCCTTCATGGGCGCGGACCGAAGGTCGTCGAGCGAGACTTGCCCGGTGCGGAGCAAGATGGCGAGACGGTTCGCCGATTCCACCACACGGGCGGCGAGACCGGGAATGTCCGCCGGGGTCATCCGGAAGCTCGGCCCACCGATCCACACGGTGCAGATCATGGTGTCGTGGACCATCACCGGAGCGGCAATCGCGGCGGCGTCGGGATCGAGTTCCTCGAACGCGACGGCGTAGCCCCGCTGGCGGTTCGCGGATCGCTCCTTCTCGACGCGCGTCTGCTCGGCCGGGCCGAGCGTGGCGATTGTGGCCGTGGCGATCAGCGGGTCGTGGTGCCAGGTGAGAAACGCCTTCCCCGTCGACGATCGAAGGAGTGGGAGTCGCCGCGGGACGGGCTTGCCGGTCTGGCTGATCAGCTGCGGACCCTCCACCTGCAACACGACCACGACGTCATCGCCGATCAGGAGATCGATGCCGGCGGTCTCGTGGGTGCTCGCACCGAGTCGAATCAGCTCGCCGCGTAGCCGGTCGATCGATCCGTCGGCCTGGACACGGTCGGCCATGAGCGCGGTGAGTGCGAACGACACGCGGTAGCGCCGCGTGTCGGGGTCGATCTCGAGCAGGTCTTCCTCGACGAGGGCCCGGAGGATGCGGATGCACGTCGCTTTCGGGATGGTGGACTCTCGCGCGATCTCGCTCAGACCGAGTGGCGCAGGACTCGACGCGACGAGTCGGAGGAGTGCCGCAGTCCGTGTCGCGAGCACCGCTTGTGTCACGCGGCCCGCCGAACGGCCTGTGCTACGGTTTTTTTGGACCGTCGGTTCATACAGTGAACCACTGTAGTCGACCGGTATGCGGGGAGGGCAGCGCAACCCATGAACCCATCGGAGCGGACTCTCGACCCCGGCGACGCGGCCTTGGCGCTGCAACAGGACCGAGACCTCGTGCTCACCTCGTGGTCGACCCAGTCCGCCGTCGACCCGCTCCTCGTGTCGGGCGGAGAAGGTGCCTGGTTCTGGACCTCCGACGGTCGCCGGTTCCTCGATTTCCAGTCCCAGCTCGTCAACATGAACCTCGGGCACCAGCACCCGCGGCTCGTCGAGGCGATCAAGCGCCAGGCCGAAACGCTCTGCTACGTCGCCCCCAACATGGCCAACGACGCTCGAAGCGAACTGGCGGGCCAACTGGCCGAGATCACGCCCGGTGATCTCACCGCCTCCTACTTCACGACCGGTGGAGCGGCCGCAGTCGAGAGCGCGATCAAGCTGGCCCGGCACGTGACCGGACGCACCAAGGTCATCGCCCGCAACCGCTCGTATCACGGTGGCACCATGGGCACGATCACCGTCGGCGGCGATCCGCGCCGGTGGGACGCCGAGCCGGGTGTCCCCGGCGTGGTCCGCATCCTCGATCCCTATACCTATCGCTGCCCGGCTGGGCACCCCGATCCGTGTCCGGTGTGTACGGGTGCACCGCACCTCGAAGAGATCCTGATGTACGAGAACCCCGCGTCCGTCGCGGCGATCGTGCTCGAGACCGTCACCGGCACCAACGGTGTCATCTATCCACCCGACGGCTACCTGAAGGCGATCCGGGATGTGTGCGACAAGTACGGGATCATGCTGATCCTCGATGAGGTCATGGTCGGCTTCGGCCGCACCGGCACCTGGTTCGCGTGCGACAACTACGACGTCGTCCCCGACATCCTGGTCGTCGCCAAGGGGATCAACTCGGGGTACGTCCCACTCGGCGCGATGATCGTCAGCGCATCGATCCGGGAGTGGCTGGAGGGCAACCGGTTCTCGATCGGCCAGACTTATGCGGGTCACCCCCTCGCCTGCGCGGTCGGGGTCGAGTCGATCAAAGTCTTCCAGGACGAAGACATCCTTGCTCGAAGCGTTGCCGCCGGTGCGCTCGTCTCCGCTCGGCTCGCCGAGATGGCCGAACGCCGGCGCTGTATCGGCGACGTTCGCGGCATGGGCCTCTTCCACGGGGTCGAGCTCGTGCGCGACCGCGACACGAAGGAGCCACTCGTCCACTTCCGCGCCGCCGGTGATGCGGCGGCCCCTATGGCCAGGATCATGAGCGGAGCCAAGGAGCGGGGGCTGTTCCTTGCGAGCTACAACAACATCATTCGGTTGTCCCCACCGCTCGTCACGAGTCACGAGGATCTCGAACTCGGTCTCGACATCATCGACGAGCTGCTCGGCCTCGTCGACGAGGAGATCGGCTGATGGCGGCGCTCGCCATCCGCGGCGGCGACGTCGTTTCGGTGAGTGGTGTGTACCCGGCTGACGTGCTCGTCGATGGCGAACGGATCGTTGGCGTTGTCGACCCCGGTACCGGCAGCGCCGACTGCGAAATCGATGCCCGTGGCTGCTACGTGCTGCCCGGAGGGATCGACACCCACACGCATCTCGAGAATCCGGCCCTCGCGTTCACCACCGTGAGTTCCGACGACTTCCACACCGGCACGATTGCGGCTGCCGCTGGCGGGACGACGACCATCGTCGACTTCGTGAAGTCACGGCCGGAGGAGTCGATCTACGACGCTTTCCAGGCTCGCCGAGCCGTCGCCGACGAGAAGGTCGTCGTCGACTTCGGGCTGCACCCGATGGTGCCGAGCAACGCACTCGAGGTCGACTCGATCAGCGAGCTGCGCCGGCTGGCGGCCGAAGGCGCCACCAGCTGGAAGTTCTTCATGGCGTACCGCGGGATGATGGTCGACGACGCCACTCTGATCGCGGGCTTCCGAGCGGCGGCCGAAGAAGGTGTCCTGCCCATGGTCCACGCCGAGAACGGCCACCTCGTGCAGGACGCGACGGATCGGCTCGTCGACGCCGGCATGGTCGAGGAACACCACCACCTCGCGGCGCACACCCACACCTCCGAGCAGGAGGCCGTCCACCGCGCGATCGCCATCGCAGAATCGGTGGGCAGTGCGCTCTTCGTCGTCCACGTGTCGAGCCGCTACGCCGCCGCCGAGATCCGACAGGCGCGGGCGCGGGCCGTGCCCGTCCACGGGGAGACCTGTCCGCAGTACCTCCTGGCCGCCTACGAGGACTACGAGGGTCTCGGTCACGAGGCGGCCAAGTACATCTGTTCGCCGCCCATTCGGGAACGGGCCAATCAGGAGAGCCTCTGGGACGCGCTCGTGAGCGACGCATTGTCTACCATCGGCACCGATCACGCGGCCTTCTGCATGGGGCAACCCGACGATCTGCCGCCCCAGAAGGGCCGGGGTGTCGGCTACTTCCCCGACGTGCCCAACGGCGTGCCCGGTATCGAGGATCGGTTGTCGTTGATCTGGCAGGCAGGGGTTCGGCAGGGCCGCTTCGACGTGAGTCGCTTCGTCGACCTGGTCTCCACGAGGCCGGCCAAGCTCTTCGGGCTCTACCCGCAGAAGGGCACGGTTGCCCCCGGATCTGATGCCGATCTCGTGGTGTGGGACCCGGATGCCCGGCGCACGGTTCGCGCCGCCGACCAGCACATGCGCACCGACTACAACCTGTACGAGGGAACCGAGATCGTCGGCGGTCCGACCCACGTCATCTCGCGCGGTGAGCTGGTCGTCGAGCACGGCGAGATCAGTGCCGAACGCGGTCGCGGCCGCTACCTGACGCGCCGCCGGCCGATCGAGCCGGCGAGGAGCGCCGGATGACCGCGATCCCGCTCGGGGTGCACCTCGGTGAGCGGCTGTCGCTCGACCAGACCTGGTGGCAGGCCGAGTTCGCCGATACCCACGGATTCGAGTCCGTCTGGGTCGCCGAGGGTCGGCTGGCACGCGACGGCATCGTCCCCGCCGCGATCATCGCGTCGCGAACCCAACGGGTCGGCATCGCGACCGGCGTGGTCAACAACAAGAGTCGCAACGCGGCGCTGATGGCGGTCACGTTCAAGACGATCGACGAGATCGCTCCCGGTCGGGCGATTCTCGGGATCGGCGCGTGGTGGGAACCGATCGCCTCGAAGGTGGGGACGCCGGTCGAGAGACCGGTCACGGCGATGCGGGAGTACGTCGGCGTGCTCCAGACCTTCTTTCGCAACGAGCTCGTCGAGTTCTCCGGCGACTTCGTGCACATGGACGGCGTCCGGTTCGACAGCATGTACCACGAGAACAAGGCGATCGACGTGCCGATCTACTTGGGCTCGGTCGGACCGCAGATGCTCCAGTTGGCGGGCGAGATCAGCGATGGCGTGAACCTCGACTTCCTGCTCCCGGTCTCCTATCTCGAAGGCGCGCTCGCTTCCATCGGGAAGGGTCTCGCCAAGCGCACCGACGATCGCCAGAAGATCCACATCACGCAGATCATCGCGTGCAGCGTCGACGACGACGATCCCGACGAGGCGGTCGATGCCTGCCGGGCGTTCCTCACCCAGTACCTCATGCAACAGCCCCACATCGCGGAGCACTGCGGCGTCGAACCGGCGCTCGTCGAGCGCATCAGGGAGGTCGCGGGCTGGCCAGCGACCCCCGACGACGTCCGGCGGGCGATGCACCTGGTACCGACGTCGTTGGTCCACGAGGTCGCGGCCTGCGGCCGGGCCGGCCAGGCCTACGAGAAGCTCTGCGAGTTCCACGAGGCCGGGGTCGAGTTGCCCATCATCTCCACCCACGGCGACAAGGAACAGACCCTGCTTGCGCTCGCCGCCGCGGCCGGGAGAGGCTGAGCGCGCATGGACTCTCCGTACGGCGTCGCCGCCATCCAGCTCCGGCCCACCCCCGATCGAGACCGAAATCTGCAGGCGGCCGCCGAGCTCATCGACGAGGCCGCCGGACTCGGCGCGGAGCTCGTGGTGCTGCCCGAGATCTTCTCCGCGCCCTTCGTGGCAGCGGAAGTCGATCCCACCTACTTCTCGTGGGCCGAGGCGCTCGACGGCCCGTCGAATGCGGTTGTCGCCGAGCGGTCGGCCGCCCACGGGATCACCATCGTATCCTCGGTCTTCGAAGCGAGTGCGACGCCGGGCGTGCACCACAACACCGCCAGCGTCTTCGTGAACGGCGAGGTCGCCGTGCACTACCGCAAGTCCCACCTGCCCTTCTCCAACGGCTTCCCCGAGAAGTACTACTTCCGCCCGGGGGAGGAACCGCCGCCGGTGGTCGACGTAGGTCCCACCAAGGCGGGGGTGATCGTCTGCTACGAGCGCCACTTCCCGGAACTCGGACGGCTGGTCGCCCTCGGTGGCGCGTCCGTGATGTGCGTTCCCGTCGCGTGCGCGAGCGCGCCGACCAAAGAGGTCTTCCAACTCGAGCTCCGCGCCCACGCGGTGTTCAACTCCATGTTCGTCGTCTGTGCCAACCGGGTCGGTCTAGAAGGCAGCGGCGAAGCGGGCAAGGACTACTACGGGTTGAGCGCGGTCTATCAGCCGGACGGTGACATCGCATCACAGGCGGGTACGGAAGACTCTGAGGTAGTGTTCGCGCGGGTGGATCTTGCGAGCATTGCCGAGCGTCGACAACGGCTTCCGTTTCTTCGTGACCGCAGGCCGCTGCTTTACCGAGGTCTTGTCGAGGATTTCTCGACATGAGAGAAACCCATCACCTGGAGGAAAAATGAGAATGACACGTAGACCAAGATGGCGCCTGTTTCTGGCGCTCTTCGTTGGGTTCGCACTCTTCGCCGCGGCGTGCGGTGACGATGACTCGGATGAAGGCTCCGACGGAGGCGGCGAACTCACCCCGATCTCGCTACAGCTCCAGTGGTTCACTCAGGGCCAGTTCTGTGGCTATTACGCCGGCATCGAGCAGGGCTACTATGCCGATCGCGGTCTCGACCTGACGATCATCGAGGGCGGCGTCGACATCATTCCGCAGACGGTCGTGGCCAACGGCGATGCCGACTACGCGGTGTCGTTTACCGTTCGCGGCCTCGCATCTCGCGAAGCCGAAGCGGAGATCACGCAGATCGCGCAGGTCTTCCAGCGTGCCGGAACCCGGCAGGTCTCGTGGGCCGACTCGGGCATCACGACGGTCGCCGACTGGGAAGGCAAGAAGATCGGCAACTGGGGCTTCGGTAACGAGTTCGAGGTCCTCGCCGCGATCCGTCAGGCCGGTCTCGACCCGTCAGCGGATGTCGAGCTCGTACAGCAGCAGTTCGACATGGTGGCGCTCGTCAACCGTGAAATCGACGCCGCCCAAGCGACGATCTACAACGAGTACGCCCAGATGCTGGAGACGGTGAACCCGGACACGGGCGAACTCATCCAGCCGGACGAACTCCACGTGATCGACTACAACGACCTCGGAGTCGCCATGCTCCAAGACGCGCTGTGGGCCAGCACGAATCGACTCAACGAGGAGGAGTTCCGGGCGCAGACCGTCGACTTCCTCGCTGCGTCGATGGAGGGTTGGATCTACTGCCGCGACAACCTCGAGGCTGGTGTGGAGCTCGTTCTCGACAACGCTCCGATCCTCGGTGAGGGCCACCAGCGCTGGATGATCAACGAGATCAACAGCCTCATCTGGCCGTCCCCCGACGGTGTCGGTGTGCTCGATCCGGATCTGTACCAGCAGACCGTCGACGTTGCGGTCGAGTTCGAGATCTTGGCCGGTCAGCCGGACGAGGAAGCCACTCGTACGGACCTCATCAACGAGGCACTCGACCAGCTCCGTGGCGACGGCCTCGATGTGACCGGCGACAGCTACGCCCGCATCGAAGTCGAACCCACACCCGGCGGCGAGTGAGCGCAGCCTGAGTCCGTTGATGCCGACTGAGCTCGAATCCTCGTGAAGCAGAAGGCACTTAACGGACTGAAACGAGTCCTTCCTTCGGCGGTAGCCATCGTGGCGCTCTGTGCGCTCTACGAGGGCTACCGCCGGATGGGACTCGCCACCGACGATCAGTGGCCGGTGGTCGGCGGCGATCTGCCGGTCAAGACGAATCAGGTGACGATGCCGGAGTTGTCCGACATCGTCAGCCGCTTCTTTGAGCCGCAGCAGCGGAGAAGCAGCACCACCGTGCTCGAGGCCGTGATCCAGGGCTCGTGGTACACCATGCGGATCTCGGCCGCGGGCTTCCTGATGGGCGCCGTCATCGGGATGTCGCTGGCCATCCTCATGCTGCGGTCCAAGCTGCTCGAGCGAGGGATCCTGCCGTGGATCATCGTCTCGCAGACCATCCCCCTCCTTGCCCTCGCTCCGGTCATCGTGACGTGGGGCAACCGGATCGAGATCGTCGACTGGCAGCCGTGGATGTCGGTGTCGCTGATCGCGACCTATCTCACGTTCTTCCCCGTTGCGGTGAACGGACTCCGCGGGCTGCAGTCGCCGCCCGCCCACTCCATCGAGTTGATGGATTCCTACGCGTCGACGAGACGCCAGACCCTTCTCAAGGTCCGCCTGCCGGGGGCCGTGCCCTACCTCATCCCGGCGCTCAAGCTCGCGGCCGCGGCCTCGATCATCGGCTCTATCGTCGGTGAGATCTCGATCGGCCTTCCCGGTGGCGTCGGGCGACTCATCCTTGCCTATGCCCAGCAGGCGCAGACCGACCCGCCCAAGATGTATTGCGCGATCATCGGCGCCGGCGTGCTCGGCCTCGTGTTCACCTCGGCCGTCGGTGGACTCGAACGGCTCATGCCCGGGTCCCGTCACCGATCGGATGTGGCGCTGTGAAGGTGCTCTCGCGATTCTCGGACCGGATCTCGACCGTCGTGGTTCCGCTGGTCTTCGGCGCAGTCTTCTTCTCCCTCTGGGAATGGATGGTGCGCGCGTTCGACATCAAGCAGTTCCTTCTCCCCAGCCCGTCCTCGATCTACGCCGCCGTGGGTGACAACGCACAGCGGATCTGGGACGGGGTGGAGATCACCGGCGGCAACGCTGTCTACGGCCTCGTCGTCGGCTCGATCGTCGCGATCCTCGCGGCGCTTTTCGCGTCGCGGTGGGACTGGTTCAGCGATGTGGTCACCCCGCTCGCCTCGGGCATGGCTGCCGTGCCGATCGTCTCGTTGGCTCCGGTTTTCAACATCTGGTTCGGATCGACAAACTCGTTCTCGCGACGACTCGTCGTGATCGTGGTGGTGTTCTTCCCCGTGTTCGTCAACGTGACCAAGGGCCTCACCCAGGTCGACTTGATCCACGTCGAGTTGATGCGGAGTCAGGCGGCCTCCGAGTGGTCGGTGATCCGCCGCGTCCGGATCCCGAACGCGATTCCGTTTCTCATGTCGTCGCTTCGGCTGGCCAGTTCACTGGCCATCATCTCGGCGATCGTCGCCGAGTACTTCGGTGGCACCCAGGGCTCGCTCGGTCAGCTGATCACCCAGAGCGCTGGCCTGTCGCGCTACGATATCGCCTGGGCCGCCGTGCTCGGAGCCAGTGCGGTCGGCATCGCGATGTTCGCTGTGGTCGCCGCACTGGAGTGGGTCGCCATGCCCTGGCGCCGCCAGAGCACCGGCGCGTGATCGACGTCTAGCCCCGCGGGTTGATGGCCGGGATGATGCGTTGGCCGTAGGCGTTGAGCGTCTCGTCCTTCTGGTCGTGCATCAGGTAGATCGCGAACTGATCGACTCCGAGCGCTTCAAGTGCCTTGAGTCGTTCGATGTGGGCGTCTTCGTCACCGAGGATGCAGAACCGATCGATGATGTCGTCGGGCACGAAGTCGGTGTGGTCGTGGCCGGCTTTGCCGTGGCCAGCGTAGTCGTAGCCTTCGCGGCCCCTGATGTAGTCGGTGAGCGCCTTCGGCACCGCACCGCTGTCGCCGTAGCGCTCGACGATGTCGGCCACGTGGTTGCCGACCATCCCACCGAACCAGCGGCACTGGTCGCGCTGATGGGCGAGATCGGCTCCAACGTAGGCGGGCGCGGCCACGCACATGTAGAGGTCGTCGGGGTTGCGGCCGGCGTCACTCGCGGCGGCGCGCACGGCATTGATCATCCACTCGGCGAGGTCGAGGTCGGCGAGCTGGAGGATGAAGCCGTCGGTTTCCCGGCCACACAGGTCGAGCGCCTTGGGCCCGTAGCCGGCCATGAGGATGTCGAGCTTGGAGTCGTTCGCCCAGGGGAATCGCTGCTGGGTGCCGTTGTAGGTGACCTCGCGTCCCTCGGCGAGTTCCTTGATGACGTGCATCGAGTCACTGAGCGTCGACAGTTTCGTGGGCGTGTGGCCGAGCACCCGCATCGCGGAGTCGCCCCGGCCGATGCCGCAGACCGTGCGGTTGCCGAACATGTCGTTGAGGGTCGCGTAGTGCGAAGCGGTGACCGTCCAGTTGCGGGTGCCAGGGTTGGTCACCATGGGGCCGACGATCATGCGGTTCGTGGCCGACAGCATCTGGCTGAAGATCACATACGGCTCCTGCCACAGCACATGGCTGTCGAAGGCCCAGCCGTGGCTGAAGCCGAGCTGCTCGGCCTTCCGGGCGAGATCGACGACCCGCCACGCCGGAGGGTCGGTCTGGAGAACGACGCCGAAGTCCATGGATGCTCCTCTTCGTATCGAGCTACTGGTTGGTGGGGAAGCCGAGGTTGACGGCACTGCCGGCTGGATCGGGCCATCGACTCGTGACGACCTTCGGACGGGTGTAGAAGTGGATTCCCTCGGGGCCGTAGATGGTGGTGTCGCCGAAGGCCGAGTCCTTCCACCCGCCGAACGAGTGGTAGCCCACAGGGACCGGGATGGGCACGTTGATACCGACCATGCCGGCATCTGCGTCCTCTTGGAACTGGCGCGCAGCGCCGCCGTCGCGGGTGAAGATCGCAGCACCGTTGCCCCATGGGTTGTCGGCGATGAGGTCGACCCCTTCCTGGTAGGTGTCGACACGCACGACACAGAGCACCGGCCCGAAGATCTCGTCCGTGTACACGGTCATGTCAGGGGTGACGTGGTCGAGCAGGGTGACGCCGAGGAAGTAGCCGTCGTTGTCGAAACTGGCGTCGCGGCCGTCAACGACCACTGTGGCTCCCGCGTCGGCCCCGGCGGCGACGTAGCCGGCGACCTTGTCGCGGTGCGCCTCGGTGATGAGGGGGCCCATCTCGGAACCGGCATCCGTGCCGGGGCCGATCGCGAGCTTCTCCATGCGCACCTTGATGGCATCGACTAGCGGATCGGCGACGTCGCCGACGGCGACGGCGACAGAGATCGCCATGCAGCGCTCACCGGCCGAGCCGTAGGCCGCGGACACCGCGGAGTCGGCGGCGAGATCGACGTCGGCGTCGGGCAGCACGACCATGTGGTTCTTGGCGCCACCGAGAGCCTGCACGCGCTTGCCATGGTGCGTGCCGGTTTCGTAGACGTAGTGGGCGATCGGGGTGGAGCCGACGAAACTCACGGCCTTCACATCAGGGTGTTCGAGCAACCTGTCGACCGCGACCTTGTCGCCTTGCACGACATTGAGGACACCCGGCGGGAAGCCGGCTTCCTGGAACAGCTCCGCGATGAACAGCGGGGCCGAAGGGTCCTTCTCCGATGGCTTCAGGATGAAGGTGTTGCCACATGCGACGGCGTTGGGGATCATCCACAGCGGCACCATGGCCGGGAAGTTGAACGGCGTGATGCCAGCAACGACACCCAGCGGCCGGCGCACCGAGTAGACGTCCACTCCTGTCGACGCCTGTTCGCTGTGGCTGCCCTTCAGCTGGTCGGCGAGTCCGCAGGCGAACTCGATGTTCTCGATCGCCCGGGCGACCTCGCCGCCGGCGTCGCTCAGCACCTTGCCGTGTTCGGCGGTGAGCCGGGCGGCGATCTCGTCGGCGTTGTCGACCACCAGATTGCGGTAGGCGAACATCAGCTTGGCTCGGCGGGCCACGCTCACCGATTGCCACTCGGCGAACGCGGCCTTGGCGCTCGTCACCGCGGCGTCGACGTCGTCGACCGATGCCAGGGCGAGCTCGCCGGTCTGTTCGCCGGTTGCCGGGTTGAACACCGGCGAGGTGCGGCCGGAGGTGGCCGCAACAGATGTCCCATCGATGAGGTGCTGGATCTCGTGCATGAGTGCCCTTAGATGAGGTAGTCGGAGAGACTGCGGCGAACGTAGTGCCCGTGGCCGGTCGATCCGGTGTAGGTGTCGTTCTCGATGATCACGCGACCGCGAGACATCACCGTGTGGACATGGCCGTTGATCTCGAAGCCCTCCCAGGCCGAGTGGTCCATGTTCATGTGGTGGTTCTCTTCACTGATCGTCCATGTGCGGTTCGGGTCGTAGAGCACGATGTCGGCGTCCGCGCCGGGCTGGATCGTCCCCTTCTTCGGATACAGGCCGAACATGCGGGCCGGCGTGGTCGAGCACAGCTCGACCCAGCGCGGGAGTGAGATCTCGCCGTTGACCACGCCCTGGTAGATCAGGTCCATGCGGTGTTCGACGCCGCCGATGCCGTTGGGGATCGCCCGGAAGTCATCGCGGCCGAGTTCCTTCTGATCCTTCATGCAGAACGGGCAGTGGTCGGTGGCGACCACGCTGAGATCGTTGGTGCGGAGTCCCTTCCACAGGTCCTCGTGGTGGTGGGCGTGCTTGGTCCGCAGAGGTGTGGAACAGACGTAGGCGGCACCGTCGAACCCCTGATCGAGATGGTCTTCCACGTTCAGGTAGAGGTACTGCGGGCACGTCTCCGCGAACACGTTCGCGCCGTTGTTCCTGGCGATCGCGACCTGTTCGAGTGCCTCCGAGGCGGACAGGTGCACAATGTAGAGCGGAGCGGCGCCGACCTTGGCGAGCTGGATCGCCCGATGGGTCGCCTCGCTCTCGAACTCAGGTCGTCGCACGTAACCGTGGTTGACCGGGTCGGTCTCGCCTCGCTCGACTGCCTGCTCGGCGAGGACGTCGATGGCGAGGCCGTTCTCGGCGTGCATCATGATCAGCGCGCCGTTGCCGGCGGCCTGCTGCATGGCTCGCAGGATCTGCCCGTCGTCGGAGAGGAACACGCCGGGGTAGGCCATGAACAGCTTGAAGCTGGTGATGCCTTCGTCGACGAGAGCGTCCATGTCCTTCAGCGACTGCTCGGTGACGTCGCCGATGATCTGGTGGAAGCCGTAGTCGATCGCGCACTTGCCTTCGGCCTTGGCCCGCCACTGGTCGTGGGTGTCGCGCACGCCCTGGCCGAAGCTCTGCACCGCGAAGTCGACGATCGTGGTGGTGCCGCCCCATGCAGCAGCGCGGGTGCCGTTCTCGAAGTCATCGGACGCCACGGTGCCGCCGAACGGCAACTCCATGTGGGTGTGTCCGTCCACGCCGCCGGGGATGACATAGAGGCCGCTCGCATCGATGACCTCTGCGTCGGCCTCGGCTGTCGTGGCGACGTCGGATCCCGGTTGGAGGACGGCGACGATGGTCTCGCCATCGATCAGTACGTCGGCTGGGTCGGCGCCGGTCGAGCTGATCACGGTGCCGTTCTTGATGAGCTTCTTCATGCTGTCTCCTCGATCGCAGCGACCAGGGCGGCGATGCCCTCGTCGATCTCTTCCTCGGTCACGTCGAGCATCGGGGTGATGCGGATCGCATTCCCGTAGAGGCCGCCCTTGCCGACGAGCACTCCCCGACGCTTGCATCCTTCCAGAATGGCGCCGGCGCGGCTTGCGTCCGGCTCGATCGATTCGGGGTGCACCGTTTCGATGGCCTGCATGAGCCCCTTGCCCCGGAGCTCCGCGATCCACGGAGTCGCGTCGACCACGGGCTGCAGGGCGGCCACGAGACGGTCGCCCATCGCCTTCGCGTTGGCTTGGAGGTCGTTGTCGAGCACGTAGTCGAGCGTGGCCAGGCCGGCCGACGCCGAGAGCGGATTGCCGCCGAACGTGCTGAACGACAGGGCGCTGATGGTGTCCATGATCTCGGCTCGGGCGACGATGCCGGCGAGAGTGATGCCGTTACCGACGCCCTTGGCGAACGTGAGCATGTCCGGCACCACGTCGTGTGCCTCGTAGCCCCAGAAGTGCTCGCCGGTTCGGCCCCATCCCGTCTGCACTTCGTCGGTGACGAAGAGGATGCCGTGGTTCGACAGGATCTTCTGCAGCGACCCGAAGAAGCCGTCGGGCGGCGTGGCGAAGCCGCCGACCCCCTGGATCGGCTCGGCAATCAGGCAGGCGACGTCGCCGGCCGTCATCATGTCGATCACCTGTTGGAGGTCGTCCGCGCAAGCGTTGGTGAACTCCTCGTCGTCCATGTTCCGGAACGGACTGCGCAGGCGATAGCCGCCTTGGACGAAGTTGACGGACAGCCCGGAGAGGCTCGTTGAGCTCCATGACGAGTGGGAGGTGATTGCCTGGGCGGTGAAGGAACGGCCGTGGTAGCTGTTGCGCATCGCGAGCACCTGGTTGGACTTGCGATAGCTGGTGGCCAACAGAATGGCCGTGTCGTTCGCCTCGCTGCCGGACGTGGTGAAGAACACCCGAGCATCCGGGATGCCCGACTGCGCCGCGATCTTCTCGGCGAGCTCGATCATCGGCTCGCACAGGTAGAGCGTGGAGGTGTGCATCACCTTGGCCGCCTGCGCTTGGACAGCGGCGACCACGGCCGCGTTGCTGTGGCCGACCATGGTGGTGAGCACGCCGCCGAAGAAGTCCAGGTAGCGATTGCCTTCGATGTCGAAGACGTAGCCCCCGTCGCCTCGTTCGATCGAGATGGGCTCCTGGTAGAGCGGGTGCACGTAGGACGGCAGGATCGCCTTGTAGCGATCGTGGAGCTCGGCGTTTGTGGTCATGGTGCGACGGCCTCGAGCGGTTCAGGCTTCGGTGAGGGCGCCGTACATGTCCGGGCGCCGGTCGCGGTAGAAAGCCCACTGATCGCGGACCTCGTTCACGAGACCGAGATCGAGGTCGCGAATGACGAGTTCCTCCTCGGTCTCGGACGCGACGTCGCCGACGAACTGGCCGCGGGGATTGGCGAAGTACGACGTGCCGTAGAAGTCGTTGTCGCCGAGGTCTTCGACGCCGATGCGATTGATCGCACCGACGAAATACATGTTCGCTGCTGCTGACGCGGTCTGTTCGAGCTGCCAGAGATACGCCGAGAGCCCGCGGCTCGTGGCAGAGGGGTTGAACACCATCTGGGCTCCGTTGAGACCGAACGCTCGCCAACCCTCGGGGAAGTGGCGGTCGTAGCAGATGTTGACGGCGACCTTGCCGACCGCGGTGTCGAACACCGGATACCCGAGGTTGCCGGGGCGAAAGTAGAACTTCTCCCAGAAACCCTTGACCTGCGGGATGTGCAGCTTGCGGTACTTGCCGAGGTAGGAGCCGTCGGCATCGATCACCGCGGCGGTGTTGTAGAGGAATCCGGGCTGCTCCTCCTCGTACATCGGGAGGACCAGGACGATGCCGTACTTGGCAGCCAGCTCCTGGAATCGCTTGGTCGTGGGACCGTCGGGAATGGCCTCGGCGTAGCTGTAGTACTCGGCGTCCTGGACCTGACAGAAGTACGGCCCGTAGAAGAGCTCCTGGAAGCACATCACCTGTGTGCCGGCCGCGGCAGCCTCGGCCAGGTACTTCTCGTGGAGCTCGATCATCGACTCCTTGTCGCCGGTCCAGGCGGTCTGAAGGATCGCGGCCTTGACAACGTTGGACATGTGATTGGCCTCCCGGCTCGTTCGCGCGCCGAGCAGACGCAGCCCCCGACGGGAATCGAACCTATTTGATTGGAGGAGCCTTTACAAGGCCCACTTTGTGGCATACAAAGCAATCATGCTGGATCGGATCGAGGGGCGACTGGAGGCGCGCACGCCCGACGCACTCGCGGCCGCGATCGGCTCGTTGATCAGCGAGGGAGTCGTCGTCCCCGGTGACAAGCTGCCGACAGTGCGGTCCCTGGCCGGACATCTCGAGATGAGCCCGAACACCGTCTCCGATGCCTGGCGGATCCTGCGCTCCCATGGAGCGATCCAGACCGATCGCCGCCGCGGAACCACGGTTCGTGGGCCCCGCCCGGGCGTCGCCGCGCGTCACTGGGAGGTGCCGGTCGCTCCGGGCACAATCGAACTCGACCTGAGCACCGGAACGCCCGACACCGACCTGCTGCCGCCGCTCGGGCCCGTCCTGCACCGACTGCACACGGGGGTTGCGGTGACCTCCTATGTCGATCCACCGTTGTTGGCCGATCTCGAGGTCGAGCTGCGGCGCCGGTGGCCCTACGTACCTGACGCGGTGACAGTCGTCGACGGCGCGCTCGATGCACTCGACCGGGTTGTGGACGAGATCGTCCACCTCGGCGACGTCGTGGCGGTCGAGGATCCGACATTCCCGCCACTCCTCGACATGCTCGAGGCGGCCGGTGCGAAGGTGATCGGTGTGCCTCTCGACGACGAAGGGCCGGACGTAGAGGCGCTCCGGCTGGCCATGGAGGCGGACCCGGTCGCGTTGTTCACCCAACCGCGGGCGCACAATCCGACCGGGGCGCACACCTCCTCGCGCCGCACTGTGGCGATCGCGGAGATCGTCGCCCGAACGCGATGCGTTGTCGTGGAGGATGATCATTCGGCGGGGGCCGCGGGTGTCGCCGCACCGAGCGTCGGCGAGTGCGTTCCGGAGCGCACGCTCCACATCCACAGCTTCTCCAAGTCGCACGGCCCGGATCTGCGCATCGCCGCGCTGGGCGGGCCCGCCGCCGTCATCGGCAACATCGTCCGACGCCGACAACTCGGACCGTCGTGGACCAGCCGGCTGATCCAGCAGATCCTCCTGACGATGCTCACCGACCCTGATATCGAAGCGCTCGTGGAAGACGCAGCCGAGACCTACCGGCGTCGCCGGCAAGGCCTCGAGACGTTGCTCGCTGAGCACGGTGTGGACGTTGCGCCAGGCGTGGGGCTCAACCTGTGGATCCCGGTCCACGATGAGCAGCGCGCCGTCGTGGCGCTCGCGGCGCACAGCGTCGGTGTCGCCCCGGGCCGGCCCTTCCGCGTCGCCGACACCGATGCGCAGCACATCCGGCTCAGCATCGGCACCCTTGCGGAGGAGGACATGCCCCGCGTGGCCGCCGTCGTCGCCGAAGTGGCAGCCGCCCGATAGCGCGGAAATCGAACCTGGCACCCAGGTTGGCTACGGTCGCGCTGTGAGCGACCTCATATTCAACCCCTTCGGGTTTTCCCACCACGACGATCCCTACGTCATCTACAAGCGCCTGCGCGACGAGGCGCCTTGCTACTGGAATGACGAGCTCCAGTTCTGGGCCCTCAGCCGCTTCGACGACGTGCAGGAAGGGTTCCGCGACACCGAGCTCTACTCGTCGGCCGGGGGCATCGCGCTCGAGAGTCGTCGACCGATCGGGCAGTCCAACGGCTTCGACCAGTTCATCGAGTTCGACCCGCCAGAGCACACGGTCCTGCGCAAGCTGGTGAGCCGGGTCTTCACCATCCGCACGGTAGCTCGCATGGAGGACGAGATCCGGGCGATCTTCACCCGCCATCTCGACAAGGTGATCGAGGCCGGCCAGGCCGAAGTGGTGAACGACCTGACCAGCCCCTATCCGATGGACGTCATCGCGGCGGTGCTCGGTGTCCCGCAGGAGTTCCGTGAGGGGCTCCGTCGCGACAGCGACAAGATCATGATCCGCAACGACGGCGTCCTCGAGATTCCACCGGCTGCCGCCGAAGGCATGCTCGGCCTCGTCAGCTACTTCATGGAGGACCTGCCCAAGCGCAAGGCGGGGGAGGGATCCGGGCTCATCAACGATCTCGTCGGTTTCGAGGTGGATGGCCGGAGCCTGACGGACGAGGAGTTGCTCGGCTTCTGTGTGCTCTTCATCATCGCCGGCCACGAGACCACCACGAAGATGGTCGCCAACGTCATGGAGATCCTCTCCCGGCATGCTGATCAGCGCGCAGAGGTCGCGGCCGATCTGGAGCTCGTCCCGGACGTGATCGAGGAAGTGCTCCGCTTCCACAACTCCACGCAATACATGCACCGCACGGTCACGCGTGATCATGAAATGCACGGTCAGCAGATGAAGGCGGGCGACTCCGTGCTGATGCTGATCGGCGCGGCGAATCACGACGAGCGGGAGTTCGGCCCGACGGCCGAGGAGTTCGACATCCATCGCAAGACCGATCGCCACCTCGCGTTCGGGTACGGCGCCCACTTCTGTCTGGGCGCCGCTCTCGCTCGCATGGAGGGCAAGGTCGCCGTGGAGGAGATCTTCCGCCGAATCCCGGACTTCGCGGTCGACCACGACGCCAAGGTGCGGTTCCATTCGAGCAACGTGACCGGCTGGCGCTCGCTGCCGATCACGTTCCCGGCTGCGCAGCCCGTAAGCGTCTGACCGATGGCGCACCAACCGACTCCCGATCGTCTCATTCCTCCGCTGTCACCGCGGCAGGAGCTGGCGCTGCTGGCCCGCACCCTCTGGCGCGAGGGTTACAACGATCATCTGGCCGGCCACATCACGATCAACCGGGGCGATGGCACGCTCTGGTGCAACCCATGGCTGCTCCATTGGGAAGAGCTGCGACCCGAACACGTGGTGGCAATCGATTTCGACGGCAAGGTGGTCGAGCCGAGCCTCGACGGGCACGACTGGCCCGTCCCCTTCGGTATTCCACTCCACCTCGAGCTGCACAAGGTGCGCCCCGAGGTGCAGGTCGCGGTGCACAGCCATCCGCTCTACTCCACGGTCTGGGCCGACATCGCCGAGGTCCCGCCGGCGATGGACCAGTCGTCCGCGCTCGGCGGCGGCGAGTTGGTCGTGGTGGACGAGTACGAGGGTGCAGCCAACGACGCCAACGCGGCCGCGGCCGCGGTCAAGCTCATGGGCGACGCAGACATGGCGCTGCTTGCGGCTCACGGGGTGTTCGTCACGGCCGGGTCCGTGCGAGCTGCCCACCAGCGCTGCGTCGCGGTCGAGCAGCGAGCGCAACGGGCATGGCACGCCCGGGCGATCAGCAACGGCCCGCTCGAGAGCCGGATCGGATCCGACGCCGTCGCGATGTTCGCGGCGAGTAAAGGCGAGGGTTTCATCGGGTTCTGGGAGGCCGCCGTGCGGACCGAGCTTCGTGACGACCCAACGCTTCTGGACCACGGCTGAACGTGCGCACGCTCGTCCTACTCGCCCATCCCGACATGCCGAGCTCTCGGGGCAACGCGATGCTCGCGGCCGCGGCCCACGACACAGACGGCGTGACCGTCCACGACCTCTACACCGCGTATCCCGACGGGAAGCTGGACATCGCGACGGAGCAGGAGCTCGCAGAGGCCCACGACCTGATCGTCTTCCAGTTCCCGCTCCACTGGTACAGCACGCCGCCCATCCTGAAGCAGTGGCAGGACGAGGTGCTCACCTTCGGCTGGGCCTACGACCCGACCGGCACCGGCGGCTCGGGCCTCGCCCTCAAGGGCAAGACGCTCGCCTGTGCCCTGACCACTGGCGCGCCCGAATCCGAGTACGAGGCGGAGGGCTGGAACAGCCACTCCGTCGTCGACTTCCTCTTGCCGATCGCCGGCACGGCGGGCTTCCTCGAGATGCAGTGGCTTGAGCCGTGGGTGCTCTACGCCGTGTGGGCCTTGTCGGACGACGATCTCGCCGAGGCTGCCGCCTCCTACCAGGAATGGTTGACCACCTCATGAGCCCAACGCTCGGCCTCTACTTCGACTTCCGCAATCCCGAACCGTGGCAGCGCGATCCCGCGGCGTACTACGGCTGGCACCTCGACCTGATGGAGGACGCCGACCGTCGGGGCATCGGGGCCCTTTGGGCCACCGAACATCATTTCGTCGAGGATGGCTATCTTCCGCAGCCGCTCCCGATGTTGGCTGCCATCGCCGGCCGCACGTCGCAGTGTCGGCTCGGCACCGGCGTCGTCGTCGCGCCGCTGATGCATCCGATGGTGATTGCGGAGCAGGCGGCGTTGGCCGACGTCATCAGCGATGGCCGGGTGGAGCTCGGCCTGGGCGCGGGCTACGTGGCACCGGAGTTCGAGGCGTTCGGTGCCGATCTCGCCGAGCGCTACCACGACACCGACCACGCGCTCGCCGAGGTCGGACGGATCTTCGCGGACGGCGAATGCACGCCGGGGCCCGTGCAGAACCCGCTCCCGATCTGGGCCGGGTACCTCGGCCCCGTCGGCGCGCGCCGAGCCGGTCGGCTCGGCGTCGGGCTGCTCACCTGGAACCCCGAGAGCTGGCCGATCTATCGCGATGCGCTGTCGGCAGCCGGCCACAACCTGTCGGTCGCGCGAATGGGTGGCGTGGTCGACTTCATGGTGGCCGAGGACCCCGAGCGGTTCTTCGCGCAGATCGTGCCGCACCGCACGCACCAGCTGAACAGCTACCGGCAGAACGCGGCGAAGGGCTCGGGCCACACGCCGCGGATGCTGACCGAGGACGAGGTGCGCGAGGGAAGGGGCTCGGGCGTCGTCGGCGCACTGAAGATTTTCACGCCGGACCAGGCGGTCGCCCGAATCAACGAGATCACGGCTGCAGCGCCCGTCGAACACCTCTACCTGTGGGCGTCGATCGGTGGCATGCCGGAAGACCTCGTCGAAGCCCAGATGGGCTTGCTGATCGATCAGGTTCAGCCGAAGCTCTCGGAATGAGCGCGCCGCCCGTCATCCCGCTCGATGACGAGCAGTGGTGGCAGGACCCTTACCCGAGCCTTCGCGCCGCGCGCGATGGGCATGGAAGCGGCGTGACGCCGGACGGCATGGCGGTCCTGTTGCGGTGGGCCGATGCCGAGGCCATCAAGAAGTCGCCAGCCTTCGAGAACGAAGGGCTCGAGTTCATCGAGGAGCGCGGGTTCCGGCCGGGTGACCCGTTGTACGAGTGGCGGCGCTATTCGATCGGAGCGCTGAACGGAGCGGAACACCAGCGACTGCGCAGTCTTGTCAATCGGGCGATGACCGTCCGTTCCACGGATCGGATGCGCGACTCGGCGCGAGCCCATGTCGAGGCTGCGCTTCGGGCTGGTTCCGGGCCGGGCGACACGGTCGAGCAGGACATCAGATCCGGGTTCCGGTCGTCGCCGTTCTTCGTCATCACCGAGTTTCTCGGCGTCGATCTGGATCAGGCGATGGAGATGGCCGCCACGATGGGCCAGGGCAGCGCCGACGCGTTCGGGCCGGCGGTCACGCAAGAGATCCGCGACGCGGCCAACACGACGTTCGCCGTGTTGATGGAGTTCGTCGGCGATCTCGTCGAGGAGCGGCGAGCGGACCCGCGCGAGGACCTCCTCTCTGCCCTGATCGAAGCAGAGGAGGGCGGGGACCGGTTGAGTCACGACGAGCTCGTCGTCTTGTTCACCAACATCTTCGGCGGCGCGATCGAATCGACCCTGAGTGCGATGACGAGCGTCGTGTACGAGTTGGCCCGTCATCCCGACCAGCTCGCGCTGCTCGCCACGGACCCGGACGGGCTCAAGCGTGGTGCGGTCGAAGAGGTGCTGCGGCACCGCCCGTCCTTCTACGCCGTCGGTCAGAAGGTCGTAGCACCGACGACGGTCGGCGACCTGGCGTTTGAACCAGGCGAGTCGCTGTCGATCATCCTCGGAGGACCGAACAGGGACCCCGATCGGTGGGACGACCCCGAGCGCTTCGACATCACCCGCGATCCCACGAAGTGGTCGTTCACCTTCAGCATGGGTCCGCACTTCTGCCTCGGGCAGGCTCTGGCCCGTACCGAGCTCCAGGAGACAGCGGCCGCGGTGGCTCGCCTTTGTTCCGACCTGGAGGTGGTCGAGGAACCCCGTTGGAAACCCTTTGCCACCGTGAACCAGGTCGAGGCGCTGCGGGTTCGCTACCGGCTCACGTAGGCGGTCGGTGCTTCCGGAGGCCGCGGAGTCCGGCCTCGACCCCTGCTTTCATCAGCCGGTCGTTGTCCTTCGAGATGAAGCGGTGGACCCGCTTCTCGAGCAGCGCCCGCATGACCGGATTGAACACGTGGTACGTCTCGGTGAAGTGGACCCGGGTCTGGCCGTCGCCGAGATCCTCGAGCTCCGTCACGCCCGTGGCCTCGGACCACAACGGCTTGCCCACCGCGTCGTAACGCCACCGGTTCGGTGCGTCGAGTTCGGTGAGCCACTCCCAGCTCTTCGCTCGCCCGCCGGACATCAGATAGCGGGGTACCCGGAAGTGACAGTGGCGGACGAGTCCTTCGCCACCGTTCGCGCCGGGGTGGAGGATCTCGATCCGCACCTCGCCGTGCTCCATCACCTTCGGTTTCGGGCCGTGGAAGACCTCCCACACCTCGTCCGGAGTGGCGTCGATGTCGAAGGAGAAGGAGTGGCTCTGCATCAGACGATCCTTGATTCGCGCTCGCCCCAGTAGCGATCTCGCAGAAGCCGTTTGTAGAGCTTGCCGGTGTCCAGACGAGGGAGTTCGTCCACGAAGTCGATGGATCGGGGGCACTTGTAGCGGGCGAGTTGCTCGCCGCAGTGGGCAAGGAGATCGGCGGCGAGGCTGTCGCTCGCGGCATCCGGATCGACGAGCTGTACGACAGCCTTGGCTTCCTCGCCGAGATCGTCGTTCGGCACGCCGATGACCGCGACGTCCATCACCGCATCGTGGGCGATGAGGACGTTCTCGGACTCCTGCGGATAGATGTTGACGCCGCCGGAGATGATCATGAACGACTTGCGGTCCGTGAGGTACAAGTAGCCGTCCTCGTCGAGATGGCCGACGTCGCCCATCGTGTACCAGCCCTGGGGGCTTCGGTTCTCGGCGGTCTTCTCAGGGTCTCGGTGGTACTCCATCGCCGCGCCGGGCGTGTCGAACCAGACGTTGCCGATCTCGCCGACGGCCAGATCGTTGAAGTCGTCGTCGCAGATGTGGGCAGTACAGAAGCGGGGGAGACCGACAGAACCGGGATGAGCGAGCCACTCCTCGGAGGTGATCATCGTGGAGCCGACGTTCTCGGATCCCGCATAGAACTCGAGGATGATCGGGCCCCACCAGTCGATCATGCGTCGCTTCACTTCGACCGGGCACGGCGCGGCGGCGTGACTCACGTGGCGAAGGCTCGACAGGTCGGCTCGCGTGCGCACGTCGTCGGGGAGCTTGAGCATCCGCACGAACATGGTCGGGACGAACTGGGCGACATCGACCTGATACCGCTCGATCGTGTCGAGACACGCGGCCGCGTCGAACCGCTCCATGACCACGACCGTGCCGCCGTAGCGGTGACACAGCGAGCCAGTGACAACCGGGGACGTGTGGTACAGCGGCGCGGGGAGGAGATACACGCAGCCGTCCAGGAGCCCGAGTGGACCCCCCGAGATGACCATCGGGTCGTCATCGGTGACCTGACGGTCGGGGAGGGGGAACAGAATTCCCTTGGGCCGGCCGGTGGTGCCTGATGAGTAGAACATGCCGTGACCGTTCGGCTGATCCGCGAGCGGCTCGGTGGGCTGTGCCGCCAGCGCCGCCTCGTACGCCGTCCAGCCCGCAGTCGTCCCGTCCATCATCAACGGGAACTCGACCGCGACCCCGTCGATGCGCTCGGTCTGAGCGAGTGATGTCACGACCGATCGTGCGCCGCAGTCCTCGACGATGAATGCGACCTCGGCGCTCGTCAGATGCCGGTTGATCGGCGTGTAGAAGAGGCCGGACCGCAGCGCGGCCCACACCACCTCGAAGTAGCGGGGGTTGTTCCCCAGAAGGATTGCGACGTGGTCGCCGGGCTGCAGTCCGGCGTGGTGCCAGAACCTGGCGAGCTGGATCGACCGCTGCTCGAGTTCGCCATAGCTGACCGTCTCCCCGGATTCCGCGATGACGACCGCGGCGCGGTCAGGGTCGTGAGCGCCGGGGTACACGAGCTACCGGGCCGAGGAGGCGAGGAGCTCGTAGGCGTTGTCCCGCATGATCTGCTTCGTGTCCGCGTCGGAGAAGTTGGCGATGTCCTTCACGTAGTCGGTCGGGGTGGGGAGGCCCTCGGCGTGGGGGAAGTCGCTCCCGAACAGGAGCCGCTCGATGCCGAGCGTGTCCCTCAGAAGGTCCATGTCGTCCTCGAAGAACGGCGACACCCAGACGTTCTCCTTGAACGCCTCGACCGGGTGTCGCTTGAACGCGAACGGCATCTTGCCGTAGCCGGCTTGGAGGTTGCGGAGCAGGTCCGGGACCCACATGGCGCCGTTCTCGATCGTCGCGAGCCGCAGATCCGGGAATCGATCGAGGACACCGTGGCAGATCATCGCCGCGAACGTGTCGGCGATCGTTCGATCGGCGAACGCGACCATCGGGAATGGCGAGTGTTGGAACGCGGAGAACTGTCCTGTGGGCGGTTCCCAGATCTTGTTGTACTGATTGGTGCCGCCGAGGCCGGCATGAATGGCGAACGGAACGCCGGCTTCCTGCAGGCGGGCCCAAATCGGGTCGTAGTCCGGCATGCCGGAAGACTGGTAGCCGTGCTCGGTGGGTACCGGCCCCGGCACCGTGCACACCATGCGGGCGCCCATCTCGATGACCCGGTCGAGCTCCGCGATTGCAAGCTCGGGATCGGCGAGCGTGAGAAAGGGCACCGCGTAGACACGACCGTCGCCGCGGTCGAAGCCCCAGTCCTCGTCGAGCCACGAATTGAAGGCGGTGAACGCTGCATGCAGGGCCGGGATGTCGCGCTTCAGCGCCTCCTGCATACCCACGCCCTTGGTGGGGAAGAGCAGGACTGTCTCGAGGCCTTGACTGTCCATCAACTCCAACCGGGCGTCGCGGTGCCGGTAGCCCGGGTGATCGGAGAGCGAATCGAGATCGCCGAACATCTTGCCGAGGTCCATTCCTCCGTCCACGTTCTTGCCCCGGAAGTAGTCTTCGAGGCTGCCCGGCTTCGCCACCGGATCGAACGTGGGATTCGGAATGAACTTGTTCACCTTCCCGCCCACGAGAAAGCGGCGTTTGCCATCGATCTCCGCCCACTGCATGCACCGCTTCTTCATGTTCGGATCGATGTGGCGGATGAAGGCGTCTTCTGCCTCGTAGTAGTGGTTGTCGGCGTCGAACGCGAGATACGGAAGGTCGCCCATATTGCGAGCGTAGTGAAAAGTGACGCCAGTGTTAAAAGCCCCTACCGTCCCGGCCGTGGATGTCGACGATCGCGGCAACGTTCGGGTTCTGACCTTCGACCGGCCGGAGAAACTGAACGCACTGGATGAGGGCTTGGCGCAGCGGGCCGAGGCGGCCTTGGACGCTGCAGCGGCGGACGACTCGATTGGTGCCGTTGTTCTGACCGGCGCCGGCCGAGCGTTCTGCGCCGGCGTGGACCTGGACCATCTCCAAGCGATGGCGAAGGGCGATGAGTCCTCGGAGTCGACCGTCGCGTTCAACGACGCGGTGCGTCACTTCCCCAAGCCACTTCTCGTCGCGGTGAACGGCTTGGCGGTCGGGGTTGGCATCACCATGTGCCTCCATGTGGACCTCGTTATTGCGGCCGAGTCGGCTCGCTTCCGCACGCCGTTCTCGTCATTGGGCGTTGCCCCGGAGATCGGGTCGTCGTGGTTGCTTCCACAGCAGATCGGTCACCAACGAGCCGCATGGATGCTACTGAGCAGTGAATGGGTCGATGCCGTGACCGCGGTCGAGTGGGGGCTCGCGTTCGAGGCGGTGCCGGACGACCAGCTTGTCGAGACCGCCGTCGCCCGCGCGGAAACGATCGTCGCGAACGATCCGGACTCGCTGTCCGCGATCAAACGGACGCTCGCCGCGTGGCAGAGACCTGCGATCGAGGCCGCGGAGGCCGTGGAGAACGCGGAGTTCAGCCGACTCCTGGACCGGTTCCGCTGACATCGGTCACGCCAACGAACGGCGAGCGAGGAAGCGGACCTCGGGTTTGTCTCCGTCGCCGTGGGTTCGCATGCTCATTCGGCGCAGGGCACGATGACCGGTGATGGGAGACGGAGAATGAGTCGCACCTTTAACCTCGCCGACCTGTTCGAAGGTGCCGTCGAGGCACTCCCGGACCAGGACGCGGTCGTGGCGGGAGGAGCCGACGCGCCGACACGACGACGAAGCTATGCCGAGCTCGACGCTCGGGCGAACCAGGTCGCCCACGTGCTCGCGGACCTCGGGGTCGGGCGCGACGATCACGTTGCGGTCCACGCCATGAACTGTCTCGAGTTCATGGAGATCACGTTGGGCGTCTTCAAGCTGCGCGCGGTGCCCGTGAACGGCAACTTCCGATACACGCCGGAGGAGCTCCGCTACGTGTTCGACGATGCCGAGGTCGCCGCGGTCTTCACCCAGGACGCCATCCGGAATGAAGCCGTTGCCGCAGCGGGTGACCGTCCGTTGATCACCATCGGCGGCGACTACGACGAGGCGCTCGCTTCGGCTCCCGCCACGCCGCTCGACATCGGTCCTCGATCCCCGGACGATCGGTACCTCCTCTACACGGGAGGCACCACCGGGATGCCGAAGGGTGTCGTCTGGCGTCACGAGGACGTCTTCTTCGGTGCTCTCGGCGGAACGGGCGCGCCTCGTCAGGGTCTCCCCAAACTCGAATCGCCCGACGACATCGGCTCGTTCGTCCGCAAGGGCACCGGAATCACCCGCCGGCTACCGCTGTGTCCGCTGATCCACGGTGGCGCTCAGTGGGTGGCCCTCACCGCACTGCTCACCGGCGGCACCTGCCTTCTCACTGTCGACGCATCGCTCGACGCCGGCTCGGCGCTGCGCCTCGCTACCGACGAGGGCGCGGAGTTCCTCATGATCATCGGCGATGCCGTCGCCCGTCCGCTGGCCCAGGAACTTGCTCGCCACCCGGACCTCTACGACATGACCGGTCTGCGGCTCATCTCCTCGTCGGGTGCGATCCTCTCGCCGGCGGTGAAAGCGGCGCTCGAAGAGCACCTGCCCGCCACGAAGGTGATCGACCGATTCGGCGCCTCCGAGACCGGGGGCCAGGGCCGTATCAAACGTGCGGCCGACGGCAGCGGTCCCTTGCAACTGTTGGCGGACGAGCAGACGACGGTGATCGGTGACGACGGTCGGCCGCTCGAACCGGGTTCCGGCGTCCAGGGCAGGCTTGCTCGGGCCGGCTGGATCCCGCTCGGCTATTGGAACGACGAGGAGAAGACAGCGGCGACATTCCCGACGATCGACGGCGTTCGCTACTCCGTGCCGGGGGACCTGGCGACGATCGAAGCCGATGGCACGATCTCCGTGTTCGGTCGCGGGTCGATGGTGATCAATACGGGCGGCGAGAAGGTCTGCCCCGAAGAGGTTGAAGCAGCGGTGAAGGGTCATCCGGCGATCTTCGACGCGCTCGTGGTCGGGGTGCCGGACGAGCGATTCGGGTCACGGGTCGCCGCTGTCGCCTCGCTCATCGAGGGGGTCGAAGCGCCCTCCGTCGAGGAGCTGGCCGACCACTGCCGCTCGGTGATCGCCGGCTACAAGGTGCCGCGCGAACTCATCATCGTCGTCGAGGTTGCCCGCAAGGTCACCGGCAAGGGTGACTACACCTGGGCCAAGGACATCGCGCTCGGGGCAGCGGCGCCGTGAACGGCGCCAGCTCGACCCTCGGCGTGAGCGCCGACCACGAGGCGCTGAGCGACACCGCCCGGCGCTGGGTCGACGAAGTGGTCGGCGAAGCCGGTCGGCGCGCGGGCATCGAAGACGCCGCGCCGTTCGCCCATTGGGACGACATGGTTTCGATGGGCTGGCCGACGCTGCACGCGGCGGAGGGCCGCGGTGGCCAGGGATTCCATCTCGCCGATCTGGCTGTTGTGCTCGAACAGGCCGGACGCGGTGGTGTGCCCGGCCCCCTTCTCGCGACGGCGATCGCGGTTGGGATTCTGGACGAGGCTGGCGGCGCGCTCGCGGCCGAGTGGATTCCCCGTGTTGCGTCGGGCGCTACCGCCGCCGTCGCCTTTGCCGGAGGTGCGTCGCCGTTCGCGACGGTGCTCGGTGCGAGCGACGCGACATTCCTGATAGGTCCGACCGAGGGCGGGTGGGCGCTGTGGTCGGCGGATGCGTTCAACGTCGCCGAGACGACCGGCGTTGATCTCGTGCGTGGCGTGGCCGCCGTCGAGGTCGAGGGGCCGGGTGCGGACGTCTCGATCGCTGCGGGCCGGCCGGTCGACATCGCAACGCAGCTCTTGTGCGCGGAAGCCGTCGGTCTCGCGGCCTGGTGTGTCGATACGGCATCTGTCTACGCCGCTGATCGAGTCCAGTTCGGTCGCCCGATCGGGCAGTTCCAAGGCGTGAAGCACCGCTGCGCCGACATGCTGGCGTCGCTCGAGCTCGCTCGCGCGGCCACATGGGATGCCTGCCGCGGAGGCGAGGCGGACGAGCAACAGCTCGCGATTGCCGGAGCCGGCGCGCTGGTGCCCGATGCCGTCGTCGGTATCGCGAAGGACTGCATCCAGGTGCTTGGCGGAATCGGGTTCACCTGGGAACACGACGCTCATCTGTATCTCCGCCGTGCGATTGCGACACGGGCGCTTCTGCCCGAGTCGTCGGTGCGTCGCGACGAGGTCGTCGAGCTCGTCGATCGCGGCGTGACGCGGACGCTGCCGATCGAGCTCCCAGCCGAAGCGGAGGAGATCCGCCCGACCGTTGTCGCGTGGCTCGATGGGCTGCAGGCGCGTCCTCGCGAGGAGTGGAACACGACCATCGCCGACGAGGGGTACCTCGTGCCGCACTGGCCACAGCCATGGGGGAGAGGCGCTACCGCGGTCGAACAGGTCGTCATCGACCAGGAGTTTGCTCGCGCCAAGGTCCGGCGCCCACACCTCCAGGTCGCGGCTTGGGCGCTGCCGACCTTGATCGCCCACGGCACCGCCGAGCAGCAAGAACGTTGGGTCGGGCCCTCGCTTCGCCAAGAGATCATGTGGTGTCAGCTGTTCTCCGAGCCCGACGCCGGGTCCGACCTCGCCTCGCTGCGAATGCGGGCCGACCGCGATGGCGACGGTTGGCGACTGACCGGCCAGAAGGTGTGGACCTCGATGGCCCACACCGCGCAGTGGGGAATCTGCCTCGCCCGAACCTCACCCGACAAACCGAACCACGACGGCATCACGTGCTTCTTCGTGGACATGACATCCGCCGGTATCGACGTGCGTCCGCTACGCGAGATCAACGGCGATGCCTGGTTCAACGAGGTCTTCTTCGATGACGTGTTCGTACCCGGCGACTGCGTGATCGGTGCCGTCGACGACGGGTGGCGCGCCGGCCGCACGACGCTCGCGAACGAGCGGGTGTCGATGGGGTCCGGTGCCTCGATCGGTGCCGGCGTCACGGCACTTGTCGGTCTGCTCGATGCACAAAGCTCGCCGCACGACCGCGGACGAGTCGGTGAGTTGCTCGCGCGCGACGGCGCGCTCGGTGCGCTGCGGAGTCGGATGACGATCCGCTCGCTCGCGGGCGCGGACGCGGGCCCGGAGGCGAGCATCGTCAAGCTGCTGGGCGTGATTCACGATCAGGACGTGCAAGAGGCGGGCGTCGAACTACTCGGAGCGGCCGCGGCGTCTGCCGATGGCGCGGCTGCCGGATGGGTGAGCTCGTTCCTGTGGAATCGCAGTCTGACGATTGCCGGGGGCACGAGCGAGGTGCAGCGCAACGTCATCGCCGAGCGCCTCCTCGGCCTTCCCCGCGACCCCTGACCGAATCTGCTTCTGTTGACCGGTACCCTCGGCCGCATGCGGACCCCCTTCTACGCCTGCTCGCCCTCATCGCCGCGCTCACGCTCGTTGCGTCGGCATGTGGTGACGATGGATCCACCGAGCCGGCCGACGCGTCGCCGCCGGCCGATGCGAACGACACCGACGACGTCGACGACATGGACGACGGCGATGACATGGACGACGGCGATGACATGGACGCTCCGCCCGCGCCGAACGTCAACGAGTTCTGCAGCCTGTCCGAGATCGCCGACCAGTCGGACAACGAGTTCGACATCGAGTCGGCAACGCCGGCCGAGCTCGAGAACTACTGGCGTTCGCAGGCCGCGCTCGTCGATCAAGGTACCGCCGTTGTCCCGGAGGAACTCCGCGATGACTTCGCATTGATGTAAGGCACGGTGCAGTCCTCGATCCCCATTCTGGAGAGCCACGAGTGGGACCTGTCGGCCGCGGTCGACGAGATCACCGCGCTCTTCGATGACCCGGCGGTCGACGCGGCCGATGCTCGACTCGATGCGTTCGACGTCGAGGTCTGCGGCATCGAACCGGTGGACGAACCTGCCGACGACCCCCAGGACGGGAACGCGTCGCCGTACTGTCAAGCCTCCTTCGCGCTGAACAACGAGCCGGACGATGGCATCCCGTTCGGGGACCCGGCGGGCGTCGAGGAGTACTACGACGACCTACTGGCCAGCCTCGCCTCCCTGCATGCCGTGGTTCCCGAGGAACTGAAGCCGCACCTCGACGTTCTCGGAGAGACGTTCAGCACCTTCTGCGTGATCCTCGAGCAGTGCGAGTTCGACTTCACCGCTGCCGGACCGGACCTCGACGCCTATCAAGCAGACGTAGAAGCGGAGTTCGACGCGGCCGCCGACGTGCTCGACGCGCACGACGAGAACGTCTGCGGCATCGTCTTCTGACGAACGCCGCCGCCCCGCGAGGGCGTGCCCTCTACCATTCTGAGCATGGCAAACAGCAACAAACCCTCCAAGACGTGGATCCGATCGCTCGTGATTCCATTCCTGGCGCTGGTTGTGGTCGCCTCGGCATGTGGCGACGACGGCGGATCGGCGGCTGGCGGACGTTCATTCTGTGAGATTGCACTCGATCTAGAGGCCGAGGCCGACGCCTTCGACTTCATCAGTGCCGACGAATTGGCGATCGAGACCGTCTTCCGGTCCAACGCCAACGCGCTCGCCGCCGGCATCGCCTCCGCGCCGAACGATCAGGTGAAGGCCGACCTCCAGGAGATAGCGCAGGGCACTTCGGAGATGATCGCGATTCTCGAGGCTGCCGAATGGAGCATCTTCAGCGCCGACCCGGCGAAGATGGACGCCATCACCGACAGCGCGACGTTCAACGACGCGAGCGATCGAGTCACCGAATACAGCGACACCAACTGCGGCACCGGTGCCGAGAGCGACGACAGCGATGACGGTGACGTCGATCTGGGTGACTTCTCGGAAAACCCGGATGCGGTCAACGACATCCTGAACAACCCGGCGTTCCGGGCCCCGATGGTCGAGGGCATGGTGCAGAACGGCTTCACCGAGACTCAGGCGAACTGCTTCCTCGACAACCTCAGCATCGACACCTTGTTGACGTTCGATGCGTCCACGGTGAGCGAGGATTCTGCTCGCGAGTTGTACGGCAACCTGATCGCCAACTGCGGCATCTCGCCGGACCAGTTCGGCTGACTCAACCGACGCTGATCACCTCGCGGCCGTAGCGCTCCAGGGTCTCGATCGCGTGATCGATCGAGTCACCTGGGGCGCTGACGCCACTCCACGTCACGCCCAGTGAGGCCAGTTCGTCGAGCCCACTCAGATGAGCGTCGGCGTTGAAGCCGTCCGCGGCCGGGCTTCCGCCCGCACTCGTGCCGAAGCTCACGTCGAGATCGCTCCGGTCGCGACCGGCCTCGTCCACGAGCTGCCAGAGGTCGTCCAGCATGGCGGCGAGGTCCTCGACGGTCTCGAGAGCCGGCGTCTTCGCGGTCGTCGCCATGCCACGGGGTGCCGGGAACGGCACCCAGCCGTCGGCCTTCTGGGCGACGCGGCGGCGCGAGAGCTTGCTGTTGCCGCCGATCCATATCGGGACGTGACCGGGCTTCGGGTTGGCCGTCTGGCCGAGCGCGACGAAGTCCGATCCCTCGTACGTGAAGTCGTCCGTCGTCCAGACACCACGGAGGACATCGAGCGCTTCGTCGAAGATCACGTTGCGTTGTTCGATGTCGATGCCGAGCGCCTTGTACTCGCCCTTGAGGTAGCCCGTGCCCACGGCGAGCGTGAACCGGTCGTCGGAGAGAGCGGCGATCGTGGCGACGGACTTCGCAACGAGGAAAGGGTTCCGGTACGGGAGGACAACCACGTTCGGAATCAGCCGGATTCGATCCGTCACAGCGGCGACGAAGGCGAGGGCGGCGAAGGGGTCGAGCGCATCGTGACCCCCGGCCTCGAGCCAGCGGTGCGTGGGCGCAGGGTGGTCCGTGAACCCGATGCCCGAGAAGCCGGCGTTCTCGGCCGCCGTGGCGAAGCGGACCAGTCCGTCCTTGCTCAGGAACTCGGGGTTGTACGGATGGGTGACGAGTGGGTAGGTCACGGAGAACTTCATCGCTGGGCTTCCTCTCGGAATCGGATGTAGCGGGCCTCGGCCGCGTCGACGTGGTCGGGCCGTGGCTTCACGCGGTGACTCGTGGACCGCCAGGAGTCGTTGGTCTCGAGCCCGACGACATCGCGAGCCGCAAACGCGGCGCCGAGCGCGGCACCTTCGGGATGCGTCGACACGTCGACCGGGAGGCTGGTGATGTCGGCGAGCGACTGCATCCATGCCGCTGATTGCGTTCCGCCGCCCGCGGCCACGATTCGGGTCGGTGGGGTGTCGGCCGCATCGAGTTGCGGCCGGGCCAGATCGAGGTGGTGGCGCACGACCATAGCCGCGGCGTCGTAGGCGGCCGCCATCACTGCGGCGGCGTCGTGGTTCGTGTCGACATCGACGAGCCGTGCCCGTCGGGTGTGGTCATGGAACGGCGTGCGCTCGCCTCTGATGTAGGGAAGCCATACCGGACGATCCACGGGTGGGACCGCGAGCACCTCGTCGGGCGCCGGGTCGCCGGTCAGCCGACGGACATGGTCGATGAAGAGCCCGCCGGCATTGCTCGCGCCTCCCACGGCGATCACGCCAGGGACGGTGTAGGGGATGGTCCAGAGGCCGTCGACCTCGATCCACTCCGTCGTCAGCGCCCATGGAATCAACGTGGTGCCGCAGATGACCATCACGTCGCCCGCGGCCGTCGCATCACCGACCCGTTGTTCGGCAAGCGCGTCGATCGTGCCGCCGCCGAAGACGGTGTCGCCCCGAGTGCCGAGCGGGTCGCTGCCGACCACGAACAATGGAAGCTGATCGCTCTCGACTCCGATCGGATCAAGGTGGGTCTCGTCCCAACCGGTGCCGGTGAAGAGCGGCTGCATCGTCATCGCCGTGGACGTGTCGATCCCGCCCACCCCGCACAGCGCATGGTTCGCAACGGCCTGGGCAGGCCAGAGTCGGGCGCCGCTTGCCTGTGCGGCGAGTGCCTGCGCGAAGCCGAGCGCCTCGCCCATGCCACCGGCCGCGTCGTCGTAGCCGCGGCCGCGGGCGTCGCCGTAGAGCAGGCCGGGGGTCACGGGCATGCCGTCGTCGTCCACACCGCACAAGGACGGGACCATCGCGGAGACGAGCGCGGCGGCGACATCGCGGCCATCGGCGACCGAGTTCCACGCCGTGAGTACGCCATTGACCCACGCGGCGCGAGCGTCATGCTCGAACGTGTCGGCGTCGGGATTGTGGAGACGGTGGGGGACTCGAGTGCGGGCGACGATCGTTCCGTCGCCCTCGGCAGCGACGGCCTTGACCGACGTTGTACCAATGTCGATTCCCACCGTGACGGCTCTGGCGGCGGCGTCGCCCACGGATTCCTCCCTTTCGTCTGCGTAAAACTAACGTCTGCGTCATGTCGCGACCGGTTGCGCTCGTCACGGCCCCGCTTCGGGGTCCTGCGCTCGATGAACTTCGTGAAATCGCCGAGGTCGTTTTCGACCCGTGGATCGAGTACCAGCCCATCAAGCTTCACGGTCCGGAGGACCTCGCTGCTCGCCTCACCGAGCTGGGCGCAACGATCGTGATCTGCGAGGCCGACTTCTGCATGGGCGAGGTCCTCGACCTGCCGCTGAAGGTCATCGGCTCCACGCGAGGCGACCCCACCAACGTGGATGTCGCCGCGGCAACGGCGGCCGGTATTCCGGTCATCCACACACCAGGACGCAACGCCGACGCAGTCGCGGAGATGACGGTCGCCCTGCTCATGGCGCTCGGTCGCCATGTGGTCCCGGGCCATCGCGACATGACCGAGGGAACCGTTCACGGCGAGTCCTTGCCGTACCAGCGCTATCGGGCGTGGCAGGTTGCTGGTCAGACGGCTGGGCTCGTTGGGCTCGGCGCAGTGGGTCGGGCAACCAAGTGGCGGCTCGAGGGGCTCGGGATGAAGGTCATCGCGGCTGACCCGTTTGCGGATGACGCCACCCACGACCTCGACGACCTGCTTGCCGAATCCGATGTAATCTCCATGCATGCCGCCGTCACGCCCGAGACCTTCGGGATGATGAACGAGCCGAAGTTCGCGCTGATGAAGCCGGGCGCCGTCTACATCAACTCGGCGCGCGCCGGACTCCACGATGTAGATGCGTTGGTCGCGGCGCTCGATGCCGGCCATCTCGGCGGCGCCGCGCTCGATCATGTCGACGGCGAGTCGCTGCCCGAGGGGCACCCGCTGCTCGGACGCAACAATGTGGTGCTGACGCCCCACATCGGCGGTGCAACCTACGACGTCGAGCTACGACAGAGTGAGATGATCGTTGCTGACGTGAAGGCAATCCTTGCCGGCGAGGCACCGGTCCGCTGCAAGAACCCCGAGGTGTTCGCATGAGCGACGTGAAGCAGGCAGTCGTCGAGACGGCGATGGAGATGTACACCACCGGCCTCGTGGTCGGAACTGCCGGCAACGTCTCCGGACGCCAGGCTGACGGATCGATCGCGATGACGCCGTCATCCGTTCCGTATCCGGACATCACCGTCCCCGGCCTCGCTGTGGTCGATCTCGACGGTCAGATCGTCGAGGGGTCGGCGAGCCCGTCGAGCGAGAAGGCCATGCACCTCAACTGCTATCGCCATTTCGACGAGGTCGGTGGCGTGGTGCACTGCCACCCGGCGCATGCATCGATGTTCGCCATCGCCCGCCGAGCGATTCCGGCGTGCATCGAAGAGGTCATCGTTTACATCGGCGGCGACATCCCGGTGGCCGCGTATCGAACCACCGGTAGCGACGAGCTCGCTGACGAGGTCGTTCTCCACCTCGGTAATCGGGGCGCCGTGCTGATGGCGAACCACGGCCTGCTCTGCGTCGGGAAGTCACCCGAGGACGCGCTGCACACCGCCGCAGTCGTAGAGCACACCGCCAAGATCGTCGCGGGCGCCGAGGCGCTCGGTGGCGTGGTGCCGCTCCCCGACGAGATCATCGAGAACTTCACGAACATCTACGGCCTGATCCGAGGCGGCTGGAAGCCGCCTCACCCGGCCACTGCGTCCTGAGCGCATCACAACAGGAGAGACCAATGCCCAACCCAGTCGACATGAACAATCTCGGCCACACGTCCTATGCGGTCGATGGCCCGATCGGCATCGTCACGATCGACCGCGCCGACAAGGCCAATGCGGTCAACCAGCAGACGCTCGACGAGATGGACGCGTGCTTCCAGGCCGCCGCGGACGACATGGACGTGAAGGTGGTCGTTCTACGCGCCGAAGGCAATCACTTCTCGTCCGGCCACGACATGACTGCCTCCGACGATGCAATCGGCGAGAACGCGGATCCCGAGAAGGCGAAGGACAACCGCGGCGGCCTCGATTGGGAGGAGCGTGGGCTCCAGGCGATCTTCGAGTGGGAGCGCATCCACTACCTCGGCTACAGCCGCAAGTGGCGAGACATTCCGAAGCCGACGATCGCGGCCGTGCAGGGAGCCTGCATCGCCGGCGGTCTGATGCTGTGCTGGCCGATGGACCTGATCATCGCGGCCGACAACGCCCACTTCTCCGACCCGGTGCTGCGGATGGGGATCGGTGGCGTGGAGTACCACGGTCACACCTGGGAGATGGGCCCGCGCAAGGCGAAGGAGATGCTCTTCACCGCCCGCCGGTTCTACGCCGAAGAAGCCGAGAAGCTCGGCATGGTCAATCGAGTCGTTCCGGTCGACGACCTGCTCGAGGAGACGATGACGTTGGCCCGTCAGATCTCCGAGATGCACCCGTTCGCGCTGACGCAGGCGAAGCGCATCGTGAACCAGACGCAGGACATCCAGGGCTTCTACAACGCCCTCCAGTCCGGCTTCGACATGCACACGGTCGGCCACGGCAACGCCATGACCATCAACGGCTACCCCGTGCTCGTCAACCTCTCCGAGATGAAGAAGCAAAACGACTAACCGTTACATCGGTGTCAGACACCCGCATCAGGTGCACACACCGATGACTGGATGGTGCGGGTGTCTGACACCGATGTAACGGTCAGCGGGGGGAGAAGGGGACGTTGGCGTAGCCGGCGACGTTGGACATCTGGACGCGTTCGCAGCGGGATTCGTCGATCGTGAAGCTCGGCCACCGCTGACGGATCTCGTCGAACGCGACCTCGCACTCCATGCGAGCCAGCGCGGCGCCGAGGCAGGTGTGGATGCCGTGGCCGAGTGAGATCGCGAGTCGCTGCTCGCGTTCGATGTCGAATTGCGTCGCAGTCGGCCCGAACTCCCGCTCGTCCTGATTCGCGGCACCGGTCACGATGAAGACCGGTTTGCCCGCCTCGATTGTCACGCCGTGCCACTCGGTCGCGTTGACGGAGTAGCGGCCCTGGTACTGCGATGGGGCCCAGTAGCGAAGGACCTCCTCGACCGCGGCTGTCGTCTTGCCCGGGTCGGCCTTCAGCCGCTCCCACTGTTCCGGCCACCGGTGGAAGAGCACGGCGCCGTTGGCGACGGCCTTGGTCACTGTCTCGCTGCCGGCCGCGCCGAGCAGAGACGCGAACCCGGCGATGTCCTCATCGGTGAGGCCGGTCATGGCGCCGTCCTCGGTCTCGACCTGGGCCTCGATGAGTGTCGAAACCAGGTCATCGCCGAGATGGGATCGCTTGTCGCTGACGAACTCGATGAAGTACACGGCCTGGTTGATCGCGGCCTCGGCCTGGGCCGCGGTGCCGAGCGCCTGCCCCTCCTCGCGGTGCAGCATCGCGTCGGTCTGATGTCGGATCATCTGCCAGTCGGCCTCGGGCACGCCCAGGATCGCGCAGATGATCTCGACCGGGAACGGGCCGGAGAAATCGCCGACGAGATCGAATTCGTCCCGGTCCATGAGCGGGTCCAGGTACTTCGTGATCTGGCCGCGGATCAGCTCTTCGTAGCGAGCCATCGCCCGGGGCGTGAACGAGCGCGACACGAGCTTGCGATACCGAGTGTGGTCCGGCGGATCCATCATGATCATCGAGTTCATCGGTGGCGGGTCCGGGTCGGACAGCTGCTCGTAGGTCAGCCCGTGCGTGGAGGTGAAGTTCTCCGTGTCGCGATGAACGGCGACGCAATCGTCGAACCGGCTGAACGCGTAGAAGTCGTACTGCTCGCTGTGGAAGCACGGCGCCTCCTCGCGGAGGTGGACGTACATCTCCGTGGGATCGTCAAAATACTGGCGGCTGAACGGATCGAATTCGATGGCCATGACGGAGATCCCCTTTCGGATCTGAGGTCAGTTTCTGTCGATATGCGACAAGAACTTAGTTAAGACGGCGGGAGCGGTCGGACCATGGATTCCTGAGCGAAGCTGGCGGCCAGCGCGCCATCGGCGCGGTATACGCCGCCGTGGCCGTAGCCGCGGGCGCCGGCGAGGCTGATGCCGTGCTGCGTGACGAGACACCAGTCATCGATGCGGAACGGCCGGTGAAACGACATGGAGTGTCCTGTCACGGCGGTGTGGAGCGAGACGTGAGCATCGGCGACGCTGATCCCGTCGATCGGCCGCAGCAGCGTGGCGATCACGTTGAGATCTGTGGCGTAGGCGGCGAGAGCCTGATGTGTCGTCAGGTCGTCCGGTAGCTCAGCGCCGTCGACGCGACTCCAGAACGCGAAGTCGGCCTCGGCCGCGGACCGGTCGGCAAGGTCGACGCCGCCGACAACGCGGTTCTGCCACGGAATCATCGTGGACTCCTCGTCCGACGCGTCGTTCGGAGAGCCGACGTCGGGCATCGGGTCGTGATGATCGTGGGGACTCTGCTCGGACTCGTCGTGCATCGAGAGTTGGGCGATGAAGAACGTCTTGCCGTTCTGGGCGGCGCTGACCCGTCGGGCGGCGAAGGCGCGGCCGGTCTGCGTCTCCTCCACCTCGAATTCGAGTGGCTCGTCGAGCGACCCCTCCCGCGGGAACAGGCAGCTCAGCGACTTCACCGTCTTCCCCTCGCTCGTCGCTGCCCCGAGCGCGATCGCCTGGGCGAGAAGCTGGCCGCCGAAGATCCGGCGGTAGTCCATCTCGATGTTGGGAGCGGTCCACTTGGTCGGGCCGGTCTGCTCGACGGCGAGGCAGCCGAGAATCGCACCGAGGTCAACAAGGGCCATGGTCGGTCTCCAGTATCGGGATCTCCTTGGGAAGGAGATCGATGATCTTGCGCATCCACAGGTCGCCGAGATTGGCGGTCTCGCCGGCACCGTCGGTGTCATAGCCGCCCTCCATCACCATCGCGGTGAGCACCTGGCGGTGTCCGAGAAAGCACAGCACGACGTCGATGTCGTTGCCGAGAGTCTCGCGGGAGTAGTCGGTGACCCCCTCGGCGACGAGGGCGTGGTGGTAGACGTCTGCCAGCGCATCGAGCGTCGTGCGAGCGTCGACGCCCGGCTCGACGGCGGCCGACATCGCGTAGGCGACGTCCCAGCCGGGCGGACCCGAACTGATCGTGCCGAAGTCGATGACCACGAGGCCGCCGTCATCGAGGAAGAGCATGTTGTCGGATCGGGCATCACCGTGCAGCAAGGTGTACGGCTCGTTGAGCCGGACGAGGACCTGATCGAGGTTCGCCTGCGCCCAGTCCATGACGACACGGTGCTGATCCTCGAGCCCGGGCGTTCGATCGAAGAAGTCGTCCACCCAGAGGTCGTATCCCGCCTGGAGGAACTTGAAGTTCTGAGACGCGGTGTCGTAGCTCGTGGCCGGGTCTGACGGGAGGCGATGGTCTCGCCAGTACCGAGCGTGGATCTTGGCGAGCACTCGCATCATCGCCTCGAGATCGGCACGGGGGACCGTCTTGTCGAGTGGCGTGACCCGCGCGTCTGCGATGTATTCGATCAGGACGACGTAGCGGCGCTTGGTCGCCCGCACCAGCTTGGTGATCCGCTTGGCTGCGAACCGGGCGATCGGCGCCGGTGTGCGGTTCATCCGGTGCGCGCTCTTGCGCCGCTTCTCCTGTGGTTGCCCGGGGTCCATCTCGGCGTGGTGGCAGACGGGGATGCGGACGGGCATGTCGCGCCCGAGCCCCTCGTAGAACCAGATCTCGCGCTCGTAGCCGCCTTCCTGTTCGGTCAGGCCGCGGTGCGCCATATCGGTCGGGAACTTCGCGAGCACCTCGCTGGGCAGCGTGGACTCCTTGGCGTCCCAATCGATCGTCAGCTTGGTCGTGATGCCGGAGAAGCCGACGCCAGACCCGGGGGTACCCGTCGTGAAGCCGGTGACCCGAGCGGTGCCGTCGCCCAGGGTGGACGTCAGCCACTCGGCGGTGATCTGGTCAGGCGTCTGCGGAATGAACTCGGCCAGAGCCTCCTTCGCCATCGGTCAGCTCTCGTCGAGTGGATGGAACAGGGGGACGAACCATTCGCCGTTTTCCTCGAACTCCACCTCGACCCGCATCCCGATCGCGACGTCCTCGACGGCGCAGCCCACGATGTTCGTGCCGATCCGGATTGTCGGGTCCTCGTCCAGCTCCACGAGTGCGAAGACGTAGGGCGGTTCGAAGCCCGGGATCCACTCCTTGCGGTTGATCGTGAAGGTAGCCACCGTCCCCTTGCCGCTGACGGGCCCGGGGTTCAGGTCGCGGGAGTGGCAGTACGGGCAGACAGGGCCCGGAGGATGGATGTAGCGACCGCAGGCCCCGCAGCGTTGAAGGCGAAGCGAACCGTCGGCGCCGGCAGTCCAATAAAACTCGCCTTCTGCGTGAGGGCTGATGAACCGGGGCGGGGGACCGTCGGTCATCGGATCCCCTTCGTCAGCAGCAGACAGCCGGATTCCGGGCCGCCGCCGGCGCCAATTGCGGCAACCTCGCAGTCGGACACCTGCACGTCCGCGGTGCCCCGCAGCTGCATGACGCCTTCGTAGAGGAAGCCAAAGCCGTGGAGGCGCCCGCCGGAGAGTTGGCCACCCCAGGTGTTCAGTGGCAACTCGCCGTCTGGCGCGATACGGGCGCCACCCTCGACAAATGGTCCGCCCTCGCCCTTGCCGCAGAAGCCGAGTGCCTCGATCCAGACCATCGCCAGCCAGGAGAATCCGTCGTACAGCTGGGCGGTGTCGACATCGGCCGCCGTGAGTTCGGTTCGCTCCCACATCGAGCTGGCCGAGTCGCGCATGGCCATCGTGGTGAGATCGTCGAACTGATCCCAACTCGGACGGTGCCGCAGAGCGGTCCCCATGGCGTTCACATGCACGGCGCCGTTGGGCGCGTCGGGGGCGTAGTCGCGGTGCGACACGATCACCACCGTCGAACCGTCGCAGGGAACGTCGCAGTCGTAGAGGCCGAACGGGTCGCTGATCGTCCGAATGCCGAGGTAGTCCTCCATCGACATCGGATCGGTGTAGATCGCCTTCGGGTTGCTGGCCGCGTTGGTGCGGGCGTTGATCGCGATCGCACCGAGCTGCTCGCGGGTGGTGCCGTACTCGTGCATGTGACGTTGCGCGTAGCAGGCGATCCAGTTCGCCGCGGATGTGACCCCGTAGGGAATGAGGTACTGGAAGGCAGGCGGCATCCCCCCCATTCCGCCACCACCACCACCGCCGGCGCGGACAGCACCGCGACTGCCCTCGACGACGGTGCGGAACACCAGGACGTGGCGAGCGAGCCCGGCGGCGACCGCGAGAACTGCCTTGTGTACTGCGCCGAGTTGTCCGCTGGTTTCGGCCGCGCCGTCGCGCCAGTTCAGCGAGAAGCGCAACGTGTCGTGGAGCTCGGCACCGGAGCAGCCGCCGAAGGGGCCACCCATTCCGGGGTACGTGGAGATGCCGTCGATGTCGTCGACCGTGAGGCCCGCGTCTTCGATCGCCCGCAGTGAGGCCTCAACGGTGAGGTCGAGACCGCTGCGGTACAGGCGTCGGCCGATGTCGCTCTGGGCGGCGCCGCTGATGATCGCCTGTCGCTCGAGTGGTTCGGTCACGATGATGATCCTGTCTCGAAGAGGTGGTCGACGACCACGTCTGCCGCCTCGGCCGACGGGCCCGTCCACGCGATCGTGCCGTGGTCGAGCAACGCGACGTGGTCACAGAGTTCGAGGGCGTGCTGCACGTGCTGCTCGACGATCAGCAGTGCGGCCCCGCTCGAGCGGATTGATGTGAGCGTCTCGTAGACCTCGTCGACGATGATCGGTGCGAGCCCGAGGGACAACTCGTCGGCGATCAGGAGTCGGGGCTTCTCGACGAGGACGCGCGCGAGCGACAGCATTCGCTGTTCGCCGCCGGACAACGTCCCTGCCACTTGGCGGCGTCTCTCGCCGAGTCGGGGGAAGAGCGTGTAGGCCTCGTCGAGCGCGGCGGGCACGTTCTTGCGGCCGAGGGAGCGGCGGAAATACAGGACGAGATTCTCCTCGACCGTGAATGTCGCGAACACCGATCGACCTTCCGGGGCATGGGCGATCCCGGCCTGAGCGAAGCGGTAGGTGGGTTCGCGCGTCATCGTCACGCCGTCGACGCGGACGGCGCCGGTGGCCGCGTCGACAAGCCCGCTCGCGACTCGTGCGACGGTGGTCTTGCCGGCGCCGTTCGAGCCGAGCAAGGCCATTGCGTCACCGGGGTGGATCGTGAGCGAAACGCCGAAGAGGGCTCGGAAGGGGCCGTACTCGGCCGTCACATCCTCGAGCTCGAGGAGTGGAGTGTCAGCCATCGCTCACCTCGAGGTTGCCGAGGTACGCGTGGCGCACGGCCGGCATCGCCAGCGTCGACGCGGTCGGGCCTTCGGCGATGAGCGAACCGAAGTCGAGCACGTAGAGCCGCTCGGTGAAGTCGGCGACGAGCTCGACGTCGTGCTCCACGAGCAGGATCGCGAATCCCTTCTCGGCTTGCACCGCCCGAAGCGTCGTCGCCAGCGCCGTGGTCTCGTCTCGGTCGAGGCCGGAGGAAGGCTCGTCGAGAAGGAGGAGTGTCGGCTCCGTCATGAGGGCCCGGCCGACCTCCACGAGTCGACCCTGCCCGAGACTCAGCGCCTCGATGGGCTCGTCGGCGAGATCGAGAAGCCCGAGCAGATCGAGCACGTCGTCGCAGCGATCGATCTCGTCGCGGCGAGGACGCCCCAATCCGATCAGGTCCTTCCAGAACGCGCCCGTGCCGTTGTGGACCCGCTCCGCGATCAGGAGGTGCTCACGAACACTCGTGTCGGAGAACAGTTCGATGCGCTGGAACGTCCGTCCGATGCCGGCCCGCGCTCGCTTGTGAACGGGATACGAGCTGATGTCACGGCCTTGGAACTGAACCGTTCCGGAGTCGGGCGCAAGGATGCCGAGCAGGCAGTTGAAGAACGTCGTCTTGCCTGCGCCGTTGGGTCCGATCAGGCCGACCCGCTCGCCGGCGTCGACGCGGATGCTCACGTCGCTCAGGGCCTGGATGCCGGAGAATGTCTTGGTGATGACTTCGGACTCGAGTACGGCCGTCATGTCGCGGCCTCCGGAGCCGCAGCTCGCTCCGCGTCTCGTGCGTAGTAGCGGTCGTTGCGTTTCTGCGTGGCTCGCCGTTTCCCGAACTCGAGCATGCCTTCGGGGTGGCGGGCGAACTGGATCGCGGTGAGGCCGAAGAGGACAAATCGCCACTTCGCCGAGATCGGGAAGATGCCCGGGAGGTTGTCCTCATTGAAGTACGGAAGCCACTCGAGGAACGAACCTTCGAGGATCACCGGACTGAAGAGCGCGAATGCCGCTCCGGCCTGGATCGCTCCTTCTACGGTGCGCGCGCTCAGAGACACGACGAGCACCAGCCAGAACATCGCAGCCACTGGGCTGAAGTTCTTCGGATAGTTGACGTCGCCCTCCAGCATCGCCAGGAACGCGCCGCCGAGGCCGGCGATGAACGCGGACACGGCGAAGGCCACGATCCGGGCGCGGGCCGGCGAGATGCCGATGGACTCCGCTGCAACCTCGCTACTCCGAAGCGCCCGCAGCGACTGTCCGATCGTGCCCTCTCGGAGCTGGATCACCGCGACCGACACGATCACCAGCACGATCACGGCGAGCGCGAGGAATGCACGGTCGGACTCCCCGAAGTCGAAGGGGCCGATGACCGGCCGAGGGACCTGTGTTCCGGAGAAGAGGGCGCTCTCCCCGCCGCCGACCCACGAGAACTTCACGATCACCGCGTCGAAGAAGAAGGCAAAAGCGAGCGTCGCGATAGCAAGCCACACGCCGCCCAGCTTGAGGACCGGAAGCGCGACAATGGCGCCGACCACCGCGGCGATTGCGGCGCCGATGAGCGCCGCCGTGAGCGCTGACATGTCGTAGCGATCGACGAGTTGGAACACGGTGAACGCGCCGATCGCCGCAAAGGCGCCCTGGCACAGAGAGATCTGCCCCGCGAAGCCGGTGATGACCGTGATCGACAGATAGATGATCGAGAGCACCGTTGCAGTGCTGAGAAGCGCGATCCAGCGGACATCGGCCTGGGTGAATCCCAGCCAACCCACGAGGCCCAGGAAGCACACGCCGAAGATCCGGGTCTGCAGCGTCAGAAGCGGGTGGCGGGTTGTCGCGGCGAGCGCGGGTGGGGGTGGGTCGACGCCGGAGAGAGGGTCCGCGGCGTCGACGGCGCGGCGGATCGCGGGCCAGAACACGAGGATCCCGAACAGGACGACGAAGGGGAGAGACGGGGTGAGGTTGTCCTTGAACGGCTCGAGCCAGGTGTGGTCGTCCGCCCAACGCGGCAGATACGTGTTGAACACCGCGATGAACCAGCCGAGGCCCATGCCACCGAAGAACGCTCCCGGGAGGCTCACGAGGCGCCCGACTGCTGCCGCAGCCATGGCGAGCACCATGAGCGTGAAGAAGTCGTTGCTGATGAGCGTGTTGAGTCGGGGAGCGATCAACACGCCGGCCATCCCCGCGAAGATGCTCGAAATCGCCCAGGCGAGCGCCGAGACGCGGTCGGCGGGAATGCCCGCGAGCTCGGTCATGCGCGGGCTCTCGACGACGCCGCGCATCGCCAACCCCATGGATGTGAACCTGAACATCGCCCCGAGCAGAATCACACCCACCCCGGCGACGATGATCTGCGCCAGCTCGTCGCGGCTGAAGGGGTAGACGCCGGTGGGGTCGTAGAAGACGGACGAGCCATCCGGAACGATGCCTGTCGGTGTGCGACCGGCTACCGGCTTGTAGTCGGCGATCAGCTCGAACAGCGCAGGGAGAGCCACGCTCAACCCGATCGCGATCACGAGCTTCGAGACCGCCGACGCCGTTCGCAGGTTCCGGAAGATCAGTCGTTCGAGCGTGAGACCGATCGCCGGCGCGATGACGAAGACCGACAAGACGACGGCCGGGACGATGCCCCACCCCCACTCCTGGCGTGCCTTGAAGAACATCGCAGCCGAGATGTACGCCTGCGCGCCGAACGCGAGGTTGAACACGCCGGAGGTCTTGTAGGTCAGCACGAAGCCGAGCCCGATCAGTGCGTAGACCGTGCCCGGCGGTGTGCCTTGGAGGAGCGCGCGTACGAAGTCCTCGCCGATTAACGCAAGTGTCACCGCGCCCTGCCCCGTGTTGGTTGCGTTCGCGTCACTCGAACGTCGACGGTGTGGGGTCCTGCCAGCTCAGGTCGTCCTGCGGCCAGCACTGCCAGGGGTCGTCGTTGATCTTCTCGAACGCCCCATCCAGCATTCGCATCAGGGCGACGCACTCGAGCGTCGCGCCGTGGGTCAGCCTGTCGTCATCGGTCGGTGCCACGTGCTGGCGCGACCAGTCGAGCGGGAAGTTCAGCCCGTTGTAGGTGTATGCCGTGAACTCGGTGTTGATCGCGTCGACGATCGACGGCCGGTCAAACTCCGGTCCGGTGGCGATCAGGCCCTCGACGAACAGCATCGCGTTCATCCAGCCGACCATCGTCTGCTCTGCCGTCTGGCCGCCGTGAGCGCCGACCCACTCGTTGTAGAGCTGGATCTGCGGGTGATCGGTGAACTCGAACGGGACGAACTGCGGAGCCACGAAGTCGCCGTCGAAGAGGCTTCCGGCCTCGGCGACGAAGCCGGCGTCGTAGGTGTTCGGATGCCACATCGTGATCTGGTCCCGAAGGCCCTGGCGCTGGAGCTCTTCGGCGATCGTCTTCATGCCGTTGAGATCGAGACAGGTCCCGACGAAGTCGACGCCCAGGTCGCCCCACTCCGTCACCTGTGGAGCGATGCCGTTGTTCAGGCCGAACTCGAGGTCGTCGTAGACCTTGGCGACCTCGATACCGAGGTCGCCGCTGTACTCGTCGACCGCGGCAGCCAGCGTGTTCGCGCACGTCTGCGACTCGGGGGAGACTCCGTATCCGAGGGTGACGGCCGTTGTCGCTTCGGCGAGGCTCATCATGTAGGGGAGGGCGCGCCCCTTGCAGTCGACGCAGAACACGCCTTGATGCGGGAACATGTTGAACCGCTCGTTGTTCTGCGGGGCCTGGATCCCCCAGTTGAACGTTGGGATGCCGGCGTCGTTCAGGTCGCCGTAGCCGCCGGGATTCAGTGTCGCGCCGAAGGTCACCAGAGTGTCTTCGTCAGCGATGATCTGCAGCGCCCGGTCCTGGTGCAGGAAGAGCTCGTCGTCGAGCGCGGTGCCCACCTCGAGTTGGCGGCCGAACACGCCACCGAGCGAGTTCTCGTAGTCGAAATACGCCTCGATCCCCGTGAGGTAGCAATCGAGGATGCAGGTGCCGAGCGGGTTGTTCTCCCGCAGCCCGAGAACAGCGACCGCGATCGACTCGTCGCTGACGCCCGGGACGCCCTCGAGGGCCACGAACGTGTTGCGGTCGACGACGGGCTCATCGACAACGTTGCCGTCACCGTCGCCGACGGGCGCGGCGGTGGTCGTCGTGGTGGTCGTGGTCGCATCGGTCGCGGTGTCGCCGCTGTTGCCGCATGCAGCGGCGAGCAACGAGAACGCAAGCAAGAGTGCGAGAACGGTAGACAGCTTTCGATGCATCTTTCCCCCAAGGAGACGACCGAGTCGGATGCGGTGACGCAACTGACGCTGGTGTTAGATCATTACATTAGCGCGGGCGGTCGAACCGCTCCAGATCGTCCCGGAGGAGGGTGATGGGCTGGTCACTCGGGGCGTTCTTGTGATCCCTTCGTCGCCGCAAGCGATCGATGCCGGTTGGCTGTCCGGCGCGCTGCAGGCTCGGGTTCCGGGCGTCACGGTGTCGCGGGTGGATGTCGAGCGCGTCGTCGATGCCACCAACGCGAACGCCACGATGTCGGTCGTTCACGACGCCCCGGACCGACTGCCGAATCGCCTGTTCGTGAAGATGGCGCCGGTGGACCCGGATCGCCGCGCCCGTTTGGACTGGGCGTCGATGGCCGACCGCGAGACGCGCTTCTATCGGGATCTCACGGTGCCGCTTTCGATCGCCGTACCCGACGTCTACGCGGCAGAGCTTGACGACGACACGGGAGAGTTCGCGCTCGTGATGGAGGTTCTCGGCACCGGCCGGACGCGGATGCCCGATCTCGTGGGAGGACTCGACCCCGCACTTCTCGGGGCGACGATGGGTGAGTTCGCGGACCTCCATGCCCGGTATGAGAACCTCGCGACGCGGGAATCCGAGGTCCCGTGGCTCACGAGGTCAGGACGGACAAGCGACTACGGGGCACGACTCCTGCGCGCGGGCATCGATGGCGGTGCGGCGCTCGCGCCGCCATTCGTGGCCGTCGCAGAGCGCTACATCCGTGATCGCGATCTGCTCCAGGATGCCTGGGAGCTCGGTCCGGCGACGGTGCTGCACGGCGACGGGCACATCGGCAACGTCTTCGCGGACGAGAGAGTCACACCGCCGCGGATCGGCTTCTTCGATTGGGGGCTGATGACGATCGGCTCTCCGATGCGCGACATCTCCTATCTGCTCGCGATGACGCTCTCGCCGGCGGACCGACGAGCCAATGAGCGCCGGCTCATCAACGAGTACCTCGAGGCGCGCCGCCGGCACGGGGCTGCGCCGATCGCGGGCGACGACGCGTGGTTCTGGCACCGACTCCAGTCGGCCTACACGGTCGTCGCGTCCTGCCAATCGATCGTGCCAAGGCCGGACGAGAGCCCAGGACGGAGCGCCTTCGCCGCCGCCTTTGTTCGTCGGGCGGAGGAGGCGGTCGCCGACCTCGGAGCACTCGATGCGATCGACGAGTTCGCCCGGCGCTGACGGCGTTGTGACTAGCCGATGGCTTCGTCCAGGGTCTTGCCGGCGAGCTCGACCATTTCCGGGTTGTGGCCGTTGGCGACGAGGTTGACCGTCACGCCGTCGATTCCGGATGCCATGAGGTCGCTGATCTGTTCGCCGATCTCGTCCGGCCCGCCATGCGTGATCATCGGCAGCATCATGTCCATGACGCCCTCGGGCCAATCCTTGAATTCGGCGAACGTCTGAATGTCGGCCACGCACTGATCGTGCGACTCGCCGATGGCCATCATGACGAGCTTGGTCACCTTGATCTCGGACCGATCGCGGCCGAGTCGCTCGCAATGCGCGGCGAGCGCATCGAGCTTGCGGGGAATCTCCTCGGCCGTGCCGGTGAGGTTCGACTCGTCTGCGTATTGCGCGACCATGCGCAGCGTCTTCTTCTCGCCACTTCCGCCGATCATGACGGGAATGCGCGAGAGCGGCTGCGGCTCGTTTATCGCGTCAGTGACCTTGTAGTGCTTGCCGTCGAGCGACGGCCGCTCGCCCCGCAGCATCGGAAGAATGATGTTGAGCGCTTCCTCGAGCTTCTCGAATCGTTCGGTGAACGTGTTGAACGGGATGCCGAACGAATCGTGCTCCAGTTCGAACCAACCCGAACCGATTCCGAGCGTGGCTCGGCCGTGGGACACGTGGTCGAGCGCCGTGATGGTCTTCGCCAGGATTGCCGGGTTCCGGTAGGTGTTGCCCGTGACGAGCGCTGACAACCGCACCTTCTCGGTGTGTTGGGCCAGCGCGGCGAGCAGCGTGTAGCACTCGAACATGTTGGCGTCTGGCTCGCCGATGCCGGGCAACTGATAGAAGTGGTCCATCACGAAGACCCGGTCGAAGCCGGAGGCTTCGGCGGCTTTCGCCTGGGCGACGACCATGTCGAAGGTGTCGCCGGCCGCGGCGCCCGGGTAGTCGAAGTTGGGGATCTGATAGCCGAGGCGGGTCATGGTGGCTCCATTCGCTGACGCTCTGACGCTCTGACGCTCTGACGCTCTGACACTCTAAGCATGAAGTGTCAGCTTGTCCACCTCTGTCAGATCGGTACTATGGCGTTCATGGCCGAGACGAACAGCGACGAGCGGCGCACGGCGATCCTCGACGCCGCGCTCGGAAAGTTCGCGGCGTACGGCTTCGCTCGCACCTCGATGGCCGACATCGCTGAAGCAGCGGGGATGTCTCGTCCGGCGCTGTACCAGCACTTCGGCAACAAGGAAGAGATCTTCCGCGCCATGCTCGAGGTGATTCTCGAGGGGGCGGCCGACAAGGCAATCTCCGCCCTCGACGCCGAGTCCGGTCTCGAAGTCCAGCTCGACGGATTCCTGCAGCGGTGGACGGGTGACCTCGCCGAGCAGATGCGCTCGACCGAACACGGAGGCGATCTCGTCGAGGCGAAGACGGGATACGCGAAGCCGGTCTACGACGCGGTGAACACCCGGATCCGCAAAGCGCTCCGAGACCACCTCACCGCGTCCGCGGTAGCCGACGTCGCGGGTGCCGTCGATCTCGTTCTCCTGGCCCCGATCGGGTTCAAGTACGACGATCCGTCCACTGCCAAGTTCCGTCGTCGACTCAGCGCGTTGGCCGAGTCGGTCGCGGCTCGCGCCTAGCGGTCCGGCAGGGTGCTTTCGACGGCAAGGCGGCACAGCTCGACAATCTGCGGGGCGGCGAGGTCGAGATCGCCCAGGTGATCGATGCGAAACCAGCGCAGGTCGTCATGTTCCTGCGGGGCCCGGTTCTCCACCTCACCGTTCCAGCGCGGCAAGGCCCAGACGGTTCCCTCGACATCGTAGAATGACACGCCGAGCATCGGCTCCGGCAGCTCGGCCACGGTGATGCCGAGCTCCTCTTCGAGTTCACGCTGGAGGGCGTCATCGAGTTCCTCGATGTCCTCCACATGGCCACCGGGCAGATCCCACACGTTGGGGTACCACTCGCGTTCAGCGGTCCGATGGCACAACAGCACCTCGTCGTCACGGACCAACACGGCCATGACGATCTGCGGCATCAGTCTCCGCGGCCGAACAGGCCGGCATGGAGCACGCGGGATGCCGCAGGGATGGCCTCGTCCTGAGAGGTTCCTCCCGGACGAAAGGCCGCGGCCGGTACCGAGTCGAGCAACGCGAACGCCACGAAGATGTCGGCGTCCGCGTCACCGAAGGAGCGTCGTTCCATGGCTGCTGCCAGGGCGGCGCCGCCGGTCGCCCGCGCTTCTGGGGCTGCGGTCACGCCGGCCGCGAACGCCTCGGGCAGGTTGGAGATGATGCCGCCCTGCCGTCCGTACATCTCGAAGTAGCGGTCCATCCACGCCCGAGGATCCGAGGCGGGGAGGTCAGCGCAGAGTGCGACAACCTCCGTCATCATCACCTCGAGGTGCTCTGTGTAGACCGCTTCCTTGTCGGCGAAGTAGCGGTAGAAGCTTCCGTGCGACACGCCGGCCTCGCTGACGATGTCGTCCACCCGGACACTGTCGTAGCCGAGCGATGCGAACGCCTTGGCCGCGGCGTCCACGAGCCGGTCGCGGGTCTGACGACCGCGGCCGCTCGGGGGCTCCGGCTCGGCGGGCTTTGGCACAGTCGCCTGCCCCGGGATACCGGTGCGTCGTCGCGGCCCGAGGTTCACGCCGTCGATCGGGCCGAAGAAGCTTCGGTGAATCGTGTCGGCGAGCGCCTCGGTGAGTCGATCGATCGGCACGCCGCCCATCCGCTGACGGAACGTGCAGGCGCCGAATGCCATCGAGTTCACGACCGCAGCCACCGCGTCGATGCTCGCGCCGAGTTCGGTTGGCTCGTGGATGGCATCGGCCAGTGCGGCTCGATAGCGATTGCTGAGGGTGCCGGCTCCCCGCACCATCTGGTCGTCGGTTCGGACGGACGCAGAGAAGTTGTCGACGACTGCTCGGTGGCGCTCGTACGTCGCCATCAACCCCTCGAGCCACTGGGCAAGTGCGGCCCGGCCGTCGGCGCTCGCGTCGACGACGCCGAGGTCTTCCACGAGTGCGGCGAGCTCTGTGCCCAGCCGAGTGGCCAGCCGCCGGTGCAGGTCCTCCTTCCCGGAGAAGTACTGGTAGAACGTCGGCCGGCTACAGCCAGCGTGCGCGGTGATTGCCTCGACGCTCGTACGGGCGTAGCCGTCGGCGGCAAACACCTCGGCCGCTGCTGTGAGGATCCGCAGCTGCGTGGCCCGGCCAGCACCCCCGACGTGGGGGTTGGAGCCGAATGGTGCCCGTCGCGCGGAGTCGATGTCCTCCATCGCTTACAGGATCGCGCCCGACTCCTTGAGGGCGGTGATCTCGTCCCAGTCGATCCCGAGTTCGTTGAGCACGAGCTCGGTGTGTTCGCCGAGCTCTGGGGCACGTTCGATCTCGACGGGTTGCTCGTCGAACTGGGCAGGGCTCGCGACGAGCTGGACCTCGTCGCCCGACGCATGGGTCATCGACGGGAGATAGCCGTTGGCGATCACCTGAGGGTCCTCGTAGAGCTCGTCGAGCGTCTGGAACGGGGTCCACACACCGTCGAACGTGTCGAGCCGCTCCTTCCACTCGGCCAGCGTGCGCTCGCCGAACGCCTCGTCGAGGATGTCGATGCAATCCGGCCCGTTCTCGGCGCGCGTCGAGGAGTGGTTGAACCGCTCGTCCTCGACGAGGATCGGACGCCCGAGCCGGGCCGCGAAGTCCTCCCAGTGCTTGTCGCTCTGCAGGAGAATCAGCGAGATGAAGCGGTCGTCCTTGGTCCGATAGACACCGACTCCGGGGTTGGGGGACATGCGGCGGTCGCCGCGAGGGAGCGAGCCCATGCCGAAGAGCTTGGAGGCCACGACTAGGGGGGAGATCTGCCACAACGCCGTGGCGAGCAGAGAGACGTCGACGATGCTGCCCTCGCCCGTCCGCTCCCGCTTCACCAGCGCCGCAGCGATTGCGCCGGCGACCGACAGCCCGCCCATGACGTCGCCGAACGCGGGTGATGCCTGTCCGGCCGGCCACCCGTCCTCGCCGGGCGGGAACACGGCACCGAGGCCGCCGCGGGCCCAGAACGAGGCCCCGTCGTAGCCGCCCTTCGGCGCGTCGGGGCCCCGCGGTCCCTGACCCGAACCGCGAGCGATGATGATCGACGGGTTGCGGGCCCGGATGTCGTCCGTGTCGACACCGAGCTTCTCGCGTACGTGGGGGAGGTAGTTCGTCAGGAAGACGTCGGCGGTCTCGATGAGCTTCATGAATGCCTCGCGCCCGTCGTCGTGCGTCAGGTTGATCGCGAGGCTGCGCTTGGACCGGTTCGGCTGCTCGATCATGAAGTTCACCCCGCCCGGCCCGCCGGGCACGAGCCCGGAGGTGATCAACCCGCGCTGCGGGTCGCCGCCATCCGGCGGTTCCACCTTCAATACGTCGGCACCCCAATCCGCCAGCACCGACCCGGCCGACGGCACGAACATCCAGCTCGCCAACTCGACGACGCGAACTCCTTCGAGTGGCTTGGTCATGCCGGCCAGCCGACGGTCTTGGTCTCGGTGAAGATCTCTAGGCCTTCGATGCCGCACTGGCGCCCGATGCCGGAGTTCTTGTAGCCGCCGAACGGCGCGTCGGCGCCGTACCAGACACCGCCGTTCACGCCGATGGTCCCCGCGCGGATCCTCGCCGCCACACGCTTGCCGCGTTCGAGATCGCCGCTGAACACGTTGCCGGATAGGCCGAAGTCCGAGTCGTTGGCGATTCGGATCGCGTCTTCCTCGTCCTCATAGGCGATCACGCAGATGACGGGGCCGAAGATCTCCTCCTGCGCGATGGTCATCGAGTTGTCGACATCGACGAAGAGCGTGGGCTCGACGTAGTAGCCGGTCTCGAGATGTGACGGAACGCCGCCACCGATCGCCACCCGGGCGCCCTCGTCGATGCCCTTCTGGATGTAGCCCAGCACGCGGTCCTGCTGCTTCTTCGAAACCTGCGGACCCTGCAGGTTGTTGGCGTCGGTCGGGTCGCCGTAGTTCCAGTTGGCGAAGCTCTCGGTCGCCGCGGCGGCGGCTTCGTCGTAGCGGTCGCGTGGTACGAGGAGCCGCGTCGGGATCGCGCAGCCCTGCCCACCGTGCATGCACGAGGTGACAGCGCTGGCCAACGCCTGAGAGATGTCGACGTCGTCGAGATAGATGTTGGCCGACTTGCCGCCGAGCTCGAGGAAGACAGGCTTGAGCGTGGACGCCGCCGCCTCCATGATTCGTTTGCCCGTGGCGCTCGAACCGGTGAAGGCGACCAGGTCGACGTCGGGGGAGGTCGTGAGCACCTCGCCTGTCAGGTGGTCCTGGCTCGACACGATGTTGACCACGCCCGCCGGAATGTCGGTCTTCTCGGCAATGAGCCGGCCGAGGCGAGCCGCTGTGGCCGAGGTGTCGGGTGCCGGCTTGAGCACGCACGTGTTGCCCATGGCGAGGACAGGACCCAGTTTGTTGAGGGTGATCTCCATCGGGAAGTTCCACGGCACGATCACGCCGATCACGCCGAGCGGCTCCTTCCAGACCTCGCGCTCGGTCTGGTAGCCGACGCCCATTGCGTCTGCTTCGCCGATCGATCGACGCCACTCGAACCGGTCGATCATCTCTGCCGGCCAGGTGAGTGCTTCGCGGAGCGGCGCATCGAGTTGAGGGCCGTAGGTGATGAGGAGCGGACAGCCGACCTCAGCGATCAGATCCTGTCGGAACTCCTCCTGTTCGCTCTCGATGGCCGCCTGGAGCTGGTGGAGGCATTCCTTGCGCAACGCGTGGTTTGTCGACCAGTCCGTGGTGTCGAAGGCGCGCCGGGCGGCGGCAACCGCTGCCTCCATGTCGGCCCTGCTGCCGTTGGCGACCTGGCCGATGACTTCCTCGGTTGCCGGATTGACATTGTCGAACAGCGCACCGTTCTCGGCGTCGACAAGCTTGCCGTCGATCAACAGTTTCTGGTCCATCAGGTCTCCCAAATCAGTTCGAGGTTGTCGACGCTGCGCAGCCCCATGGTGTAGGCGGGCGTTGTGCCCGGCTTGAGTTCATACGACGGCACTCGTTTGTGCCATTCCTGGAGGCCCACGCGTAGCTCCATGCGCGCCAAGTGCGAGCCGAGGCAGCGGTGGATGCCGCCGCCGAAGGCGATGTGCTTGTTGATCTCGCGGTCGAAGTCGACGCTGTCGGCCTCATCCCAGAACCGCTCATCGGTGTTGGCCGAGCCGAGGTTGACGGACACCTTGTCGCCCGCGCGGATCGGGCAACCGGACAACTCGGTGTCCTGCGTCGCGACGCGGATCACTCCAGCGACCGGCGTCTCCCAGCGAAGCAGCTCCTCCATCGCGGCCGGAATGTCGTCTGGTGCCTCGACCAACCGGCGCTGGTCGGCCGGGTTCTGAGCGAGATAGGCGAGCATGCAGTCGAGCGAGGCCGTGACGGTGTCGAGTCCGGCGAGGAAAAAGAGGTAGCCGATGTCGAGGACGTCGTCCTCTGTGAGCCGATGGCCATCGACCTCGGCGTCGAGGAACTGCGAGATGAAGTCGCCTGTGGGGTTGGCCTTCTTCTCATCGATGGCCTCCTGAATCGCGGCGTAGATCTTCTGACCGGTAATATTCCGGTGCTCCGTCGCGGCCTCGATGCCCTCAACCGGCGGGCGGATGATGCCGTCCTTCAGTTCGATGAACTCCGCCGTTCGCTCGACAGGCAGCCCGAACATCGTCAGGAAGACCTGGCTCGGTAGCGGCTCGGCGATCGACGAGTGGAAGTTGCAGGCACCGTCTTCGATGACGGCATCGATGAGGTCGTTCACCAGGCTGCGCGTGCTTGCCTCCAGCTCGGCCACGCGGCGCGGAGCGAACAGCGGGTCGAGGAGCTTTCGAAACTTCGAGTGATCGGGCGGGTCGATCTCGAGAGGAATGAGCGGCCGCACCTGTCCGATCTCCGCGGCGCCGAGGCTCGAGAAGATGTTGGGATTCTGCAGCACCGTCATCACGTCTTCGTGCAACGCGACGCTGGTCCCCGTCATCATCTCGTGCTCGACCGCCATCACCGGCATGTGGTCGCGCAGGAACTTGTACATCTCCTGTGGTGGCCCGTCGAGAGCGAGGCCGGTGTCACTCACCTCGATGTCGTCCGGTGGGGAGGTGTCGTCGGTCATGATCAATCCCTGATCAGTGTGATGGCGTCTTCGGGGCAGTTGCCGGCGCCCTTGCGGGCGGCGTCGTGGAAGTCGTCGGGCACGGCTCCGGAGATCACGAAGCCATAGCCGTCGTCGTCGGATTCGAAAACGGACGAGGCAAGAACGTAGCAGCGGCCGTGGCCCTGGCAGCGCTCGCGGTCGAGGTGGACCTTCACGGTCGGACCTTCAGCAGTTCCTTGAGGTTGCCGCCCATGATCTTGGCCACGTCCTCGTCGGAGAGACTGTCCGGCAGATCGTTGACGAACTCGATCGGCTTCTCGAGTCCTTCCGGGTGCGGGTAGTCCGACCCGAAGAGGAGCCGATCCGGGGTCATGATCTCGATGAGTCCCTCGAGCGCGTCCTCCCAGAACGGGTTGACGTAGACGTTGCGGCGGAACGTGTTGACCGGATGCTCGGCAAACTCTTGCGGCATCTTCTTGTAGATCGCTTCGAGGCCCTCGACGAGCGGCTTCACCCACGTGCCACCGTTCTCGATCGTACCGAAGCGCATCTCGGGGAACCGGCTGAACGCCCCGTGGCATATCATCGCGTTCATCATGTCGGTGATCGGTCGGTTGGACATGACGAGTCCGCGGAACGGGTTGGGTTTGAAGGGCAACATCTCGCCCTTGCCTTCCCAGATGGCGGCCAGGTCGTTGTAGCCCGAATCGGACGAGTGCATGCCGACGAAGACGCCCGCCTCCTGCACGCGTGCCCAGAACGGGTCGAACTCCTCGAGGCCTGGGGAGCGGGGACCGCGCAGCCCCCACGCCGGCGCCGGACGAATGAGGATGCACCGGGCGCCCTTTTCGAGCGCCCACTCGAGCTCTTCGATGGCCTTCTCCACGATCGGTAGTGCGATCACGGGCGTGGCGAAGATCCGGTCCTCGTGGTTGAACGACCATTCGTCGTAGATCCACTGGTTCAGGGAGTGAATGGCGGCGTGGCAAAGGTCCGGATCGTCTCGCATCCGCTCCTCGAGCAGGCTCGCGAGCGTCGGGAACATCAGCGATCCGTCGAGGCCGAGCTCGTCGAGATGGGGCAGGCGGGCAGTCGCGTTGCGCGCCCACTCAGGGCACTTCATCGGCTCGCCGAAGATCTCCCGCAGGCTCTTGCCGTCCGGGTTGCCGTTGCGGAAGTACTCCTCCTGCGCGCCGGGCCGAGCGACAACTTCGAAGGTCGGGTTCGGGATGTACTCCGAGATCTTGTCGTTGATGGCGATCTTGGTCCGACCGTTGACTTGGACGTACTTGATCGTCCCCTTGAAGCGATCCGGGAGGTAGCGCGTGAACGCCTCCTCGGATTCGTACATGTGGTTGTCGGAGTCGAATACCGGGAAGTCGATCGTGCGTGCCATTGGTGTCTCCACGAAGCTATCTAACGGTCGTGTCAGTTTGGCTCGCGTCAGGTGGCGGTTCAACTCGCGGCGTCGGTTGGTCAGCCAGTGAGGACCGGGACGCCCTTCGAGACGATGTCGGCCGGAAAGAAGCCGGCCAGGAATGTGCCATCGGTTCGCACGTCCACCCACGCGACCGCCGTCGCGCGAGAGGAAGCGACGCTCTGCCAGACAAAGTTGCCGAGCGACCAGAACACCGGCCGCCCATCGATGAAGGACAGCGGCTGGAGGCGATGCGGGTGATGCCCGAATATCGCGTCGGCGCCCGCTCCGATGAGAGCCTCGGCCCGTTCGACATCGGCGGGAGCCGGCGTGAACGTTCCTTCGAATCCCCAGTGGATCGTGACGAAGACGAGGTCGGCCGTCTCATCGGCCGCATGGACGGCGGCCACCATCGTCTCGATGTCACCAGGCGCCATGCCGGGTGAGCTGGGACCGGCGAACCACTCCGGGTTGTACTGCTTGGCGTTGAACCCGAGCACCGCGATCGTCCACCCGTTCCTCTCGATGACGACCGGCGCGGTGGCCCCGGCAAGGTTCACGCCGCTGACGACCGGCTGAATTCCTGACGCGGCGACGTTCGTGTTCGCATCGAGCATGGCCGCCAGACCGAAGTCTCCCGAGTGGTTGTTTGCAAGGCTCGCCACGTCGATTCCCGCTGCGTGCGTAGGGCCGAGCGCCTCGGCCGGGCACCGGAAGTTGAAGTTCTTGGGCACGGGCGTACCCAGCAGCGTCGGTGCGCATTCGAGGTTGATGAGGGTGAGGTCGTCGAGGAGGAACAGTCGCTCGAAGGACGCCCATGCATCGCGATAGGCGCGCTGCGGCCTGCCCGCGGGTGACCAACCCGTCCGGATCGAAGCATCCGTCGCTGATCCCGGTCCTGATGCCTTCGGCGGCCAGCCACGCGACGGCGTCGGCATACCATAAGTCGTCGTGAATAGCCGAAAACGGCGTCGTCGCCGCGCCGGCGACCGTCGCAACGAGCAGCGCGACCAGGCAGCGCCGCGCGATTCGAATCACGCGCGCATCATTCCACAGACGAAGATCGCGATCGGTAATGTCCGGGGTTCATGAGCACACCGACCGATCTATTCGACTTGTCCGGCCGCACGGCCATCGTCACCGGCGGAAGCCGTGGCCTGGGAAAGGAAATGGTGCTCGCGCTCGCTGCGCAGGGTGCGGACGTCGTGATTGCGAGCCGCAAGCTGGCCAACTGCGAAGAGCTAGCCACCGAGGTCCGCGACACCTTCGGTGTGCGGGCGCTGCCGGTCGAGTGCCACATCGGCTACTGGGACCAGGCCGACACTCTCGCCGAGGCCGCGATCGCGGAGTTCGGCACGATCGACATCCTCGTCAACAACGCGGGCATGTCGCCGCTGTACCCGTCGCTCGGCGAGATCACCGAGGCGCTGTACGACAAGACGATGGACGTGAACCTCAAGGGGACCTTCCGGCTCTCGGTGCTGATGGGCGATCACATGAAGGCCAGCGGCAGGGGCTCGATCATCTCTGTCAGCTCGAGCGCGGCCGTGAAGCCCACCCCGAACGAGGCGGTCTACGGCCTCGCCAAGGCGGGGCTGCACAACATGACGGAGGGGCTGTCGAAGGCCTACGGCCCCGAGGTGCGCGTCAACTGCATCCAGCCCGGGCCGTTCCTGACCGACATCTCCAAGGCGTGGGGCGACGAGGCGATCGCGGCAATCGGACCGAACCTCTCCTTGGGGCGGGCGGGCGAGCCCGACGAGATTGTCGGCGCCGCCCTCTACTTCGCCAGCGATGCCTCGTCGTTCACGACAGGCGCGATCCTGCGCATGGACGGCGGCCTCCGCTGACGGCGCGTCGAGCCAGCTCGTCGGGCTGTGCGTGTCAGGACTGCCCGAGGCGGCGGCCCAGCCCCCGTGTGAGGATCCGGTCGACGGCGCGTTCGGCGATCGACAGGCCGACGCGCCCGCCGAGCAGGACGGCGGCTCGGTGGGGTTCGCCAGAGTTCCCGATTTGACCGGGAGACATGACTAGGGGCGCATGTACCAGCCGCCGCTGGCGTTGATGGTCTCGCCGGTGACGAAGCTGGACTCGTCGCTGACGAGCCAGGCGACGACATTGGCGATGTCCTCCGGCGTGCCGAGCCGGCGCACCGGTGTCTTGGGCGCCTCGTCCAGCAGCTGCGGCGCCTTCGCGTCGACGAACCATGTGTGGATGATGCCCGGGGCGACACCGTTGCAGCGGATGCCCTTGGGCCCGTACTCGGTGGCGATCGTGCGGGTGAGCTGGTGCAGGGCCGCCTTGGCGCCGGCGTAGGGACCCTCGTTGGTGCCGTGGATCCAGCCGGCAACCGATGTGATGTTGACGATAGATCCCCAGCCCTGATCGGCCATGGCCGGTAGGAGGGCTCGGCACAGATACCAGGGGCCAGAGAGGTTGACGCCGACGGCCCAGTCCCATTCCTCGGGGGTCATGTCGCCGACCGGGTTGAGCGCGTTCACGGCCGCGTTGTTGACCAGCACGTCGACGATGCCGAATCGCTCGCGGGCCGCGCCGAGCACCTCGTCGATCTGGCCTCGGTCGCCCGCGTCCATCAGCGCGCCCATGACCCGGGCCGCGCCGAACGTCTCGGTGAACTCGGCGACCGTCTCCTCGGTGCGGCGCTCGTGGACGTCGGTGACGACAACGTTCGCCCCCTCGGTCAGCAGCCGCCGAGCGGTTGCCTTGCCGATTCCGCCGCCGGCCGCGCCGGTGACGAGAGCGGTTCGCCCCGAGAAGTCGTAGATGGTGCTCAGGCCTTCGCCTTCGCGTTGGTAGCGAAGTCGACGAGCGAGATCTTCTCTGCGCCGTCGTGGCGCCCGGTCGACATCGACTGGATCGACACGTCGTGGTCACCAGCGGCTTCGCGCAGGGCGCCGACGGTGCAGTCGGCTCGGTCGAGCACGGAGAACGGGTCGTAGGAGTACCAGTCCATCGCGTTGAGGTGCGTGATCCGGTCGATGTCGCTGTCCGAGACGCCGGCGAAGACTCCCTCGAGCTCCTCGGGAGCATTCGGCCAGTTCGAATCGGAGTGCGGGTAGTCCATCTCCCAGGAGATGTTGTTGATGCCGATCTCGTTGCGGAGGATCACGCCGACCGGATCGCTGATGAAGCACGTCAGGAAGTTGCGACGGAACACCTCGCTCGGGAGGAGGTCGCCGAAGTCCTGGCCGGTCCAGAGGTGATGCATTTTGTACGTCTTGTCGGCGCGGTCCATGAAGTACGGAACCCAGCCGGTCCCGCCTTCGCTCAGCGCGATCTTGATGTCGGGGTAGCGCCGGGGCACTGTGGACCAGAGCAGGTCGGCGGCCGCGGTCGAGATGTTCATCGGCTGCATCTGGATCATGACGTCCATCGGCGCGTTGGGCGCGGTGACCACCAGCTGACCCGACGAACCGAGATGGATCGAGAGCACCGTGTCGTGCTCCACGCACGCCTCGAGCATCGGGTTCCAGTGCTCGTCGTGCCATGACGGCTCGCCGAGCGGCACCGGGTTCTCGGTGAAGATCATCGAGTGACAGCCCTTCGCTGCGACGCGGGCGATTTCGGCTGCGGTCTCCTCCGGGGACCAGAGCATCGGCAACGCGGCAGGGATGAACCGGCCCGGGTAAGAGCCGCACCACTCGTCGATGTGCCAGTCGTTGTACGCGCGGATGAGGTCCGCCGCGAACTCCTTGTTCGGGTGGGCGGCGAAGAGCCGTCCGGCGAACCCGGGGAACGACGGGAAACACATCGAACCGAGCACGCCGCCCGCGTTCATGTCCTTGATGCGGTCGTCGATGCTGTAGCAGCCGGGGCGCATCTCTTCGAAGCAGGTCGGCTCCATGCCGTACTCCTCCTTCGGGCGACCGGCCACCGCGTTCAGACCGACATTGGGAATGACGGCGCCGTTGAAGGTCCACACGTCGTTGCCGTCCTCCGTGCGGATCAGCCTCGGCGCCTCCTCCTTCCACTTCGCCGGAAGGTGCTCGTCGAACATGTGCGGCGGCTCACACAGGTGATCGTCGACGCTCACGAGGATCATGTCGTTCTTGTCCATGGCGGGGTCTCCCTTGACCAATGGTGTCGTTGACGGATATCTAACACCAGCGTCAGGTCTGATTTCCAGACGACGGCGCCGGAGCCACCATGATCTTCGATGCCGACAACCACTACTACGAGCCTGCGGACTGTTTCACGCGGTTCATGCCGTCTGATCAGATGGACGAGGCGATCCGCGTCGTCGACGACGGCGGTCGACCTCATGTGATGGTCGGTGATCGTCCGTTCACCTTCCTCGGGGAGCCGTTCTCCGCTATCCACACGAAGCCGGGCTCGCTGCGAGAGATGCTCCGGAACATGAAGGCCGGCCTCCCGATCGAAGAGAACGACGCGATCGAGTCGGTCCAGCCCGCTTACCAGGATCGGTCGGCCCGTCTCGCCCTGATGGATGAGCAGGGGGTCGATGCGATGGTGCTGTTTCCGACGGTCGCTGTCTGCGTCGAGCACTTCATGAAGGAGAACCCGCAGCGCACCTTCCTCAACGTCCACGCGTTCAACCAATGGCTCGAGGAGGACTGGGGCTTTGGCGCCGATGGCCGGATCTACGGCGTGCCGCTCCTCTCCCTCATCGATCTCGACGCGGCCATCGCCGAGCTGGAGTTCGTGCTCGATCGAGGCGCACGGTTCATCCACCTGCGGCCGGGTCCGCAGGGCGGGCGAAATCCGGCCGATCCGGTGTTCGACCCGTTCTGGGCGAGGGTGGACGAGGCGGGCGTGACGGTCACGTTCCATATCTCGGAGTCCGGGTACAACGAGCTCTTCTCCGTGGCGTGGGGCGAGGAGGCGAATCCGTCGTCGCATCAGCAGTCGGCCTTCCAGTGGACGAGCTTCTACGGCGACCTGCCGATCATGCAGACGATCTCCGGTATGACGTTCATGAACTTCTTCGGCCGCTTCCCGAACGTGCGGGTCATGTCCGTCGAGAATGGGTCGCTTTGGGTGCCCTATCTGCTGGCGGCCATGGACAAGATGAAGGGCATGGGTCGCAACGGGCCGTGGCCCGGCGGCTATGTGTCCGGCAGGCCAAGTGAGGTCGTGAAGGAGAAGGTGTTCGTCTCGCCTTACCACGAGGAGAACATCCCGGCGCTCTGCGATGTCATCGGGGCATCGCAAGTGCTCTTCGGGTCCGACTTTCCCCATGCCGAGGGATTGGCCGAGCCGCTGTCGTTCCGTGACGGCCTGACAGGGCTCGCCACGGCCGATCAGGACCTCATCATGGGCCAGACGATGGCCTCGCTCGCCGCCGGTCCCGCGTGATCGATCTCGCCGCCCACGGGCTCATCGCACCAGCGACCGCGCCGCGCGACATCGGCGGTCCCGGCACTGTCGCCGCGCTGCTCGATCAGGCCGTCCTCGATTCGCCGGACGCACTCGCTCTCGTGGGTCGGGGCGGTCGGTACTCCGTCGCCGCGTTGGACGCCGAGGTCGATCGCGCCGTCGGCGCCCTCGCGGAACTCGGCATCGGGCCGGGCGACCGGGTGGCGATGTCGCTTCCGAACGACGTCGACATCGTCATCGGCTTCCTCGCGTCGATGCGGATGGGCGCGATCTGGCTCGGGATCAACCGTCCGCTCGCACCGCCGGAAAAGGCATACATGTTGCGCGACGCCGGCGTGTCGGTTCTGGTCGCCGACTCCGAGGTAGCCGCGGCCCAGAGCGATCACGGCGAGGTGCCGGAGCTGGGCGCGATCGTGGACGTCGCCGAGTGGCGCGAACGCGTCGTCGGGGCCACGCCGGGGGAGCGTGTGGACGTCGACCCGCTGGCGCCCGCCGCCATCGCCTACACGTCAGGCACGACCGGGTTTCCGAAGGGAGCCGTTCACTCCCAGCACAACATGCTCCTCCCCGGTCGAGTGAGTGCCGTCGGAGGGACCCACTCGGAGGGCGCCGTTATCGGCGTCGCCCTGCCGCTCACGATCCTGAACCTGATCGTGCTCAGCCCGTGCGTCACCTACCAGTGCGGTCTCACGCTCGTCTGCATGGATCGTGTCGACGGTGTCGGCATGGCCGAGTGGATTCAAGGCGAGGGGATCACCGCGTTCTCCGCAGTCCCCGCGATGGTCCACGATCTGCTGACGAACCCGGCCGTGACCGATGAGATGCTCGCCTCCATCCAGGGAATCGGCGTGGGGGGAGCCGACATGCCCGATGCGTTTCGGCGCTTGTACGAGGAGCGCTTCGGCATGCGCGTCGGCACCGGCTACGGCCTCACGGAGGCGCCGACCGCGGTGACGGTCGAGGACGTGAGCCAGCCGCCGGTAGCCGGGTCCTGCGGGAAGGCGTTGCCCCAATGCTCGGTTGTCGTGCTGGCCGACGACGGGGCGGAGTGCGAGCCCGGCGATCCCGGCGAGGTGTGCGTCGGTCCCGCCGCCGAAGGTCCGTTCGCCGACGTCTACCGGCCGATGCTCGGCTACTGGAACCGTCCAGACGAGTCAGCGGAGGCCCTTCGGGGTGGACTGCTTCACACCGGCGACATCGGGTCGCTCGACTTTGACGGCAACCTTCGCATCCATGACCGTAAGAACGACCTGATCATCCGGGGTGGCGCAAACGTCTACCCGGCCGAGGTCGAGCGCGTGCTCCACGAGAACCCGGCCGTCGCGGCCTGCGCCGTCATCGGCGTGCCAGACGACCGACTCGGCGAACGTGTCGTCGCGTTCGTCGAACTGATGGAGGACAGCGCAGTAGGGGAGCAAGATCTGGTCGACCTGTGCGGCCAACACCTGGCCCGCTACAAGGTCCCCGAGTCCGTGACATTCGTCGACGGCTTCGCCCGCACCCCCATGGGCAAAATCCGAAAGACCGAACTCCGCTAACCGCTACAACTGGTGTCAGACACCCGCTACATCTTGACGGTGGGCGCCTCGCCGAGCCCCAGCCGCCTTCGGCCCATCGAGACCATCGCTGCGAAAGCGGGATCAGTGACCAGCCGATGCCGGGCACGCGTTGCGGCTGTCCGCAAACTGTTCCCGGACGAGTAGCCATAGCGCTGAGCGAGCGACTCCGAGGACCAGGCCGTTGTCTCCTGGCACACGAGCACCACGGCGAGGCGGGCGTCGTTGCGCAACCCCTTCCCGCCGCTAGTCACGATCGATCGCTCCTGTGGCGAGTCGACTCCAAACGCCCACTCCACGGCCTGTGGGGCTCCGAGGTGGACGCCGCGCGGCTGCGGAAGAGCCACCTCGGGTTCCGTCAACTTCACGAAGCTCCGATAGGAGCCTCCGAAGATTTCGAGACTGTCGGGCGAGAACCATCGCGGCGCGGCCTGCTGGCCGGTATAGATCGGGTGACTCGACCACGGATACGACCAATCGCCGATGCCGTCCACGACGGGATTCCGATGGATGTACCGGATCACCTCTCGGCGATAGTCCTCGGAGGTGATCGGCTTTGAATGAAAGCGTGAGCGAAAGAGCGGTCCATCGAGTCCATACTCCCAGTTGAATCGCCGTGTGTATCTCTCGCCGATTGTCTTCATCGCGGCGGAGAGTGCCACGACCTCCGCCTCCATCAGTAGGTGGTAGTGGTTGCCCATCAACGCGAATGCATGGACGTCCACGCCGGCGGCCCGCCACGCGGCCTCGATCGTCTGCAAGAAGTACTGGCGATCGTCGTCGTCACCGAAGATCGAGAGGTGCCTGGCCCCTCGGTTCATGACGTGATGCCACCTGCCACCGAGTTGATTCCGACTCATTCGTCCCATGACCGCGGACGCCACCGAGGCCCTGTGACGCCCAAGATGTAGCGGGTGTCTGACCCCAGATGTAGCGGCTACTCGAAGCCGAGGGCAGAGAGGTCCCACTCGATGTCGCCGGCGATCATCTTGACGAGGGGGGCGTCGTAGGCGTCGTACAGGGATGCGTTGGTGTGGCCCTGGTCGACCTGGAGCATCTCGCCGTTGACCCCGCTCGCCGCGCCGCTGCCGAGGAAGATGAGCGTGCTGGCCATCTGGTCCGGTTGGAGCGTCTCGACGCCCGCCTCCTCGCGGAAGTCGGCGGCGTATGTCAACCACAGGTCGGCGTTAGCCTCGGCCAGCGGCGTGACCGTCGGGCCCGGGCAGATCGCGTTGATACGGAAGCCGGCCTTCAGCATCGGGAACGCTTGTTGGACGACGTAGAGGTTGATGGCTTCCTTGCTGAATCCGTACGCGTCGGTGTCCGGATTCTCCTCGGTCCACGCTGCGGCCGAGGCCCAGTCGCTGTTGCTGAGAAAGTCCGACACCCGCTCCCTGTTGTTCTTCCAGCCGAGACCGGCGGTGGACGAAATGAATGCCACTGAGCCGCCCTGGTTGAGCTTGCCCTGACTCATCAAACGGTCGATGAGGTGACGCTGCGCCGTGAAGTTGATCAGCATGATCCCGGCCGTGCCATCGGCCACGCCGGCGCACGCGAAGACCGTGTCGACGCCGCCCTCGATCGCGTCAGCAGCCGCGTCGACGCTCGCCTGGTTGCGCAGGTCGACCTCGATCGACCGGGCACACTCGTACTCGACCGGCGCGACGTCGAGAACGATGACCTCGGCGCCGAGATCATTCGCCATCCTCGCGGTCGCGGCGCCCATGCCGGTCGCGCCGCCGACGACGACGACTCGCTTTCCTTCGTAACGGAACATATTGATGGTCATTGGTTTCTCTCCCAGACGGTCGCTGGTTACGCTGACGCAACTGTTAGACGGCGTCAGCCAGCACGGACAAGGGAAGTATGGACCTCGAACTCTCCGACGACCAGTTCGAACTCCGCGACAACATTCGAACTGTCCTCGAGGGCGCATGCCCGCCGAGCGTCGTCCGCGCGATCCACGACGGCGACGGCACCGCTGACGAGCTGTGGGCCCAGATGGTCGAGCTCTACTGGCCGGCCCTCGGCGTGCCGGAGGCTGCTGGCGGACTCGGTTTCGGATTCGTCGAAGTCGGGCTACTGGCCGAGGAACTCGGGCGTGCCGCGGCGCCGGGTCCTCTGCTCGCCGTGGTCAGCCAGTACGTGCCGATGCTCGTCGAGGTGGGCGACGCTGAACTTCTTGCGACCGCAGCGAGCGGCGAGCGAGTCGGCGCGCTCGCGTTCGCTGAGCAGGGTCGCTGGACGACCGACGCCATCGGGTCGAGCGCGAGCAACGCGGACGGCGAGTGGCGCGTCAGCGGCACGAAGGCGATGGTCCTCGGCGGCGAGTACGCCGATGTCTTCGCGTTCGTGGCGCGAGCCGACGCCGGGATCGGCGTCTTCCTCGTCGACGCAGCAGACGCGGCCGTCACCGTGCCCGGCAGCATCGATCCCGGGATCGGCTTGGCCGATGTCGCATGTGCCGACACGCCGGCGCGACTGCTCATCGGGCCGGGCCCGGCTGCCGAAGCTGCACTCGATCTAGTGGCACAGGCCGCTGCCGCGGCGATGGCGCTCCACACGGTCGGCGCGTGCCGCCGGATATTTGAGGTGACGCTCGAGTACGCGAAGGTGCGGGAGCAGTACGACCGTGTCATCGGCTCGTTCCAGGCGCTCAAGCACCGCTTCGCCGACATGTTCCTCGCCGTCGAGCGAGCCAACGCGGTCGGCTACTACGCGGCGCTGGCCATCGCGGAGGAGGACGTCGACCGGTCGTCGGCAGTGAGCACGGCGAAGGCCGCTGCCGGCGAGTGTCAGCGGCTGATCGCCGAGGACGGGCTGCAGCTTCACGGCGGCATCGGCTACACGTGGGAGAACGACCTGCACTTCTTGCTGAAGCGGGCCAAGGCCGGCGACATCTTGTGCGGCTCGACTGCCTTTCATCGGGCGCAGCTCGCCCGTCATCTCGGACTCATCGAGGCATCGTCATGAAGCTGCAGTTCGACGAGAGTGTCGAAGCGTTCCGGGCCGAGTTCCTCGGATGGTTGGACGAGAATCGCCCGCCGGTCGAGGAAATGCAGACTGACCCGCTGCGCTCCAGCGCCTACATCCCGGAATGGTCCCGGACATTCACGCAGCGGATGTTCGACGACGGCTGGCTCGTCCCGGGCTGGCCCCCGGAGCGCGGTGGCCGCAACGCCGGACCCATCGAGACCCTCGTCTACATGGAGGAGCTCAGCCGCGCTCGGTTGCCGAGAACCGCGAACCCACAAGGGCTCGGAATCATCGCGCCCTCGCTGCTCGACTACGGGACCGAGGAACAGATCGAGCAGTACGCAATGCCGTTGTTGCGAGCAGAGATCGCCGCGTGCCTCGGCATGAGCGAGCCGGACGCCGGCAGCGATCTCGCGAACCTCAAGACACGCGCTGTTCTCGACGGCGACAACTATGTGCTGAACGGCCAGAAGGTGTGGACGTCCGGCGCCGGTTACGCGGACTTCTGCTTCCTCTTCTGTCGGACCAATCCCGATGCACCGAAGCACAAGGGGATCTCGATCATCCTCATGCCGATGGACACGCCCGGTGTGACCGTGCGTCCGCTCAAGGAGATTGTGGCGCCCGAGTTCCCGGACCTCGCGGAGGTGTTCCTCGACGACGTCGTGCTCCCTGCGTCGAACATCGTCGGTGACGTGAACAACGGGTGGGCGATGGCCGGCGGATCGCTGGCGCACGAACGGTCGATGGTCTGGCTGATGGGCGTGATGAACATCGAGTCGGCGATGGTTGAGCTGCTCGAGGTCGCGCCGACACGGCTGGCGAATCTCCCGATCGAGGAGCGAGCAGTCGCAGCCGACGCGCTCGTGGGCAGCCATATCGATGCGGTGGCGGCTCGCTGCCTCGGGTATCGCGGTTTCGCCCGCTACGTGAAGAGTGGCAGCGCACCGGAGCAAGCGCTGATGAAGGCGTACACGAGCGAAGCGCGGCGCGATCTGGTCCGGCTCGCCGCCGAACTCTTCGGCCCCGACGCGCTGCAAGCTGCGACCGGCCGCTACGGCGCAACCGGCAGTCTCGACGCGTACTTCGAATCCTTCGGAACCACGATCAGCGCGGGCAGCTCCGAGATCCAGCGCAACATCATCGCCGAGCGGGTGCTGGGCCTGCCCCGCGGTTGAGATGTAGCGGGTGTCTGACACCAGATGTAGCGGTTAGGGGCTCCAGGTGGCGGGGAGGGTCTTGGGGCCACGGAAGGCGTAGCCGGTCACCACGGGCGGCGGGAAGGCCTCGTCGAGGCGGAGATCGGGGAGGCGGTCGAGGACGGCGTTGATGCCGGCGTCCAGTTCCACTCGGGCGAGGTGCATGCCGAGGCATTGGTGCGCGCCGGTTCCGAACGCCATGTGGGCCTGGGGCTCACGGTCGATGTCCCACGCGGCCGGGTCGGCCCAGCGTGACTCGTCGTGGTTTGCGGACCCGGCGAAAACGGTCACCGGTGATCCCGAGCGGACAGGGCATCCGCCGATCTCGGTGTCGACCGTGGCGCGGCGGCTGACCATCGGGACGGAGCTGTCCCACCGCAGCGTCTCCTCGATGAGCGGAGCGACCAGAGATCGGTCTTCCACCACTCGATCCATCACTTCCGGATGGGTCAGCAGTCCGGACAGACAGCTGCCGAACAGCCGGTAGGTCGTTTCTGCCCCCGCGGGGAGGAGGAGCCGAAGGAAGCCATAGAGCTTCCCGTCGGTGAGGCGTTCGCCGTCGACTTCCGCGTGGACAAGCTCGCTGAGAAGGTCGCCCGTCGGTTCCGCCCGCCGGGCCTCGACGAGCGGCTCGAGGTACTCGACCATCGCCGCGCTGGCCGCCATGCCCGGGTCCGGACGAAGCGGTCCGTGGTTGATCTGGTCCGCCCACTCGTTGAACTGCTCGTGGTCCTCCATCGGCACGCCGACGATTCCGCAGATGACCTGCACCGGATACTTCGACGTCAGCGATGCCACGAGATCGCCCCGGCCGGCCGGCGCGAGCTCGTCCAGGAGTCGCGTGAGAACGCCGTCGATCAGTTCTGGCTTCCACCGTTCGATCGCCGAGCGCTTGAACGCCTGGGCGACGATGCCTCGGTAGCGGCGGTGCTCGTCGCCGTCCATCCCGAGCATCAGCTCGCCCATGAACGGAGCCATCGACTCACCGTTGATCGTGGCCGTGAATGTCTCGCTGTCGCGCATCACCCGGTCGGCGTCCGCGAATGTGTGCGTCGAGAACGTCGGGTCCGGAGCCCATTCGTTCCCTGGTGTCTCGATGATCGGGCACTCGCTCCGGGCTTGGGCCCACATGGGATGAGGCTGCGCGTCCTCCCACTGGTCGTAGGGCGGCGGGTTGTACCAGTCCGGCGAGACGTTGGGAGGTGACATGACACCGATGTTAGAAACAGTCCATGACGACAATCCACTATTTCTCGAACTCATGAAGCTCGGAGCGGACCACACAGCCATCGTCATCGGTGGTGGCGGCGGCATCGGACGCGGCACGGCGCTCGGGTTGGCTTCCAAGGGCGTGCGCTGTGTCATTGCTGACATCGAGCTCGACAACGCAAAGGCGGTTGCCGACGAGATCGCCGGGCTCGGCGTCGCGTCGCTGGCGGTTCCAGTCGACGCGACCGACAACGACTCACTCGCCGCCCTTGCCGAGGAGACCGAGCGCCAATTCGGCGCGATCCACGTGCTCTCCAACAACGTCGGGGTGGTGCACGATCGCGCCCTGCTCGACGCGACCGATGCCGAGTGGGGCTGGGTCGTCGAGTTCAATCTCATGTCGATCGTGCGCGCCTGTGCGGCGGTCGTTCCCCGCATCCAGACCCACGACGCGGGCGGGCACGTGGTCAACACGGCATCGATGGCGGCGTTGTGGGCGAGCAAGCCCGACGAGGTTCACGGCGTGAATCTCGGGCTCTATACCACGACCAAGCACGCGGTCCTCGGCTACACCGAGACGCTTCGCTACGAGCTGGCGCCCGATGGCATCGGCGTGTCGTGCCTCTGTCCGGGAACCGTCGACAGCAATCTCATGGCCACGTCGATGCGCAATCGACCGGAGCGTTTTGGCGGGCCGGAGCACTTCGACGAGACCGTGGGGATGAACCCGTTCGCCATGGCCCAGGAGGACGTCGGCAAGTACGTCGTCGCCGGGATCGAGGATGATCGAACCGTCGTGCTCACCCACGCCAGTCGAGGACGACGCTTCGTCGATGAGCGGGCCGCGACGCTCGCCGAGGACTTCGAGTTCTTCGCGGCGATCGATGCCGAGACGAAGGAGACGTAGCGTCGACTAGACCCGCAGGTCGCGGTGGTCCACGGCGTGGGCTATCGCGTCCACGATCTCTGGCGTCGGTCGTTCGCCATCGATAACGTGCTCCGTCATCCGATGGGCGACGAACTCGCCGTGCATCTTTTCGACGACCTCCGACATCTAGCCACGACCCCGCGACGTCACCCGGGCCTGGCAGACGTCGAGCGGCGCGTCGAGCAGGACGTAGTGGGCCTCGACGTCGCCGAGCTCGGCCCGCACGACATCGAGGAACCACGGCCCGATGATGCCTTCGAGCACCGTGGTGAATCCCGCAAGTGCGTAGTCGCGTGCGGTGATCTCCATAACCCGCGTGTTCTGGTCGTGTGATTCGGGGAGCCACGGCTCGATCTTTCCCTGTTTGAGTTTCTCGAGGAACCAGTCTCCGCCCACGATCGCGGACCGTTCATAGCGGTCGGCGAGCGCGGCGGCCGCGGTCGACTTCCCGCTACCGGGGGATCCGGAGACGATGATCAGCGGCGCAGTTGTCGATTCGGTCATCGATGAGGACTCCCTCTGTGGCTCCCCATAGTCTCCACGCAGCCCGCATGGGCCAACAAAGAAGGAGAGCTCCTGTGGCATTCATGATGATGCGTCTCAACTATGTGCATCCGGATCCCACCGATCCGAATGAGATGAGCGACCGGTATCGAGCCGGCATCGACCTCGCTGAGTACGCCGACAAGAACGGCTTCGCCATGGTGAGCAGTGAGGAACACACGGCCACTGCGGTTGGCTGGAGCCCGACGCCGCTGCTCACCGCGGCCATGATCCTCAACCGCACCGAGAACCTGTCCGTTGCGATCACCGCCCTGCTCGTGCCGCTCCACGATCCGGTGCGACTTGCCCAGCAGATGACCACGATCGACCTGATGTCGAAGGGCCGGCTGTCGATCACGACCGGCATCGGCTACCGCCCGGCGGAGTACGCCGCGGTCGGCAAGGAGTGGAAGCGGCGGGGGAAGATCCTCGACCACTGCCTCGAGACGATGATGAAGGTCTGGTCCGGCGAGGAGTTCGAGATCAACGGCGAGACGATCCAGGTCGGCCCGATGCCGTACTCGCGCCCTCACCCGATGGTGATGGTCGGCGGCTCGAGCCCGGCCGCCGCGAAGCGCGCCGCCCGCTTCGGTCTGCCCCTCCAGCTCCCCGCAGCGAAGCCGGAGATCGAGGCGCTGTACTACGAGGAGTGCCAGAAGAACGGCACGCAGGGGTTCTGTATCGTCCCCGAAGCGGTAGCGATGGTCCACGTAGTCGAGGACCCGGACAAGGCGTGGGCGGAACTCGGTCAGCACTTCTGGCTCGAGGCGTCCACCTACGACTCCTGGCAGCCGCCGGGACAAACGTCGGCTGTCCACACCCATGCCACCAACGTCGAGGAGCTACGCGAGGAGGGGATCTACCAGTTCCTCTCGCCGGACCAGGCGATCAACCGCATCCGGGAGACTGGAGCGCTGTCGCTGCACCCGCTGTGTGGCGGCATGCCGATCGACTCGGCCTGGCAGTCGCTCGAACTCGTGGTCGACAAGGTCATGCCTGCCGTGAGCGAGGGCTGACGTGGCCGACTGGCCGGCGCTCGCCCAGCGCGGGTCCCGCGCCTGTCACGATCTGATCGGCTGGATCTACTTCGATCCGAAAGCGGCAGAGATGTACGGCGACCTCGGCGTGCCGGACGGGGCGGGCTACTACGCCGGTTCGCGGTTCGCCCCGATTGCCGGAGGCGGGAACGACGTCGTGGCGGCCACCGCGTATTCGATCAACGGCACCCTCCTCGGCATCGGCATGGACCTGATGCGTGAACACACTGACCCCGAGTCCGTGCAGCTCGCCCGCGACGCTCGGGTGATCCCCGGGCTCGACGAGGTGTCGCCGGCGATCGCCGAGGGACTCGGCGCGCTCGCGGAACCGGCCTGGGCGGTTGTCGACAGCCTTCACAACGGCGCCCGCGCCCTCTTTGCCGCCCACCGCGGGCGCGTGCAGCGCCATACCGGCAACCTCGCGCTGTCCGCCTGGCTCGCGCTGAACTGCTTTCGTGAGTGGCGCGGTGACACCCACTGGGCGCTCATCGCCGCGGCGGACCTCGATGGCGCGGAGGTCGGGCTGCTCCACAACGTGATGGTCGACTACGAGGAAGCCGAGTGGATCGCCCGCAGCCGGGGAGCGAGCGACGAGGCGATAGCCGTCGGGTGGGAGCGTCTCGAGCGCAAGGGACTCGCCAACGACAAGACGTTCACCGACGAGGCCCGGGCGTTTCGGACGGACATCGAGCTGCGGACGGATGAAATCTGCGGGCAGATGTGGGAGGCGTTCGGCGAACCCAACACGCTTGCTTTCTGCGAGTTGATGGAACCGCACCACGACGGGTTCATCGCCCGCATCGACGCGACCGCCGGCAAGAACTGGATGCCCGCATCCCGACACTCCGTCTGAGTTGAAGCGGGGGTCAGGCCCCAGTTGAAGCGGGGGATCTGGTCATCGGGGCGGGCCGGGCGTACGGTCGAGTCATGCAGAACGATCTGATTGAGCGCTTTGGTATCGAGTTCCCCATCTACGCCTTCACGCACTGTCGTGACGTCGTGGTGGCCGTCAGCAAGGCTGGTGGTCTTGGCGTGCTCGGCGCGGTGGGATTCAGCGTCGAGCAGCTGAAGGTGGAGCTGGACTGGATAGACGGGCACATCGGCGACAAGCCCTATGCCGTCGACATCGTGCTCCCGCAGAAGTACGACGGGGACGCCGGTGAGATGGACCTCGGCAAGCTGACGAAGGATCTCCAGGGGATGATCCCCGACGAGCACAAGAAGTTCGTCCGCGAGATGCTGGACAAGCACGACGTTCCCGAGCTGCCCGACGAGGAAGAGCTCGGAAGCGGTCTCATGGGCTGGAACGCGGCAACCGCAGTGCCACAGGTCGACGAGATTCTCCGCCACGACAACGTCGTGATGGTCGCGAATGCGCTCGGCACCCCGCCCCCGGGTCTCGTCAAGCAGATCCAGGATTCCGGTCGGGCCGTCGGTGCACTGTGCGGAACTCCCGCGCAGGCCAGTCGCCACGCCGCGGCGGGTCTCGACTTCGTCATCGCGCAGGGCTACGAGGGGGGCGGCCACACCGGCGACATCGGCTCAGTCGTGCTCTGGCCTCAGGTCATCGATGCCGTCTCGCCGATCCCGGTGCTCGCTGCAGGTGGCATCGGCAACGGTCGCCAGATGGCTGCCGCGCTGTCGATGGGGGCAGCCGGCGTGTGGACCGGATCGCTCTGGCTCGCCGTCGCAGAGGCGGCCGGTACGCCGGCCCAGATCCAGTCGTACCTCGACGCGACGAGCAAGGACACCGTCCGCAGCCGCAGCTACACCGGCAAGCCGTGCCGGATGCTGCGCAACGACTGGACCGAGTCCTGGGAGCGCAACGACACCCCGGACACGCTCGGCATGCCGCTGCAGATGATGGCGGTCCGCGAAGCGATGGTTCGCAGTGGCCGCTATCCGGACAAGGCCCAGCAGGTGGCGTTCAATCCGGTCGGGCAGATCGTGGGCACGATGAACAAGGTGAAGCGCAGCTCCGATGTCATCTTCGAGATGGTCGAGGAGTGCGTCGACTCGCTCGAACGCACCCGCCAGATGATGTCCGTCGACTAGCCCCCGAGAGCGTCGCCCAGCGCGTCGAGTCGCGTCGTCCACACAGACTCGACCGAGGAAACCCAACCGGTGACTTCGCGCGGCGGTTGTGGTCGCGGCGCGTACCGCGACTGATCAGCTGAAGAGCGCCCCACCGGCGAGCTCGACGAGCTCGGGAGGAGCCTTGTCAGGGGACCCGCAGTCGAACGGTGGACGAGGGTCGTACTCGATGCCGAGCTGGAGCGCCTTCGCCGTATCGTCGCCGGCGATGGCGGCGGCGAGGTCCGCCTGTCTCGCTCCCGCCCCGAGAAGCACCACTACCAAGGTGGCGCGCTGTTCGGCCTTGGCTGGGCGATTGCGGGTACCTGCCCGGCGCCGGCGCTCGTCATGGTGTCGTCGGGCGCCATGCTCGGGCTCGTGGCGATCCCGGGAATCTTTCTGGGTCTCTACCTGAACGAGCGCCTTGACGGCGCGGAATCGCAGACGGATGACGGCGAGCATCGTGAGACCGAACGGGTCGGCGCGGGCTAGATCGCTCGTTCGTGTCCCTGCCAGTACGGGTCACGGAGCTGTCGGGTGTAGAGCTTGCCGTTCGGCTGACGGGGGAGCGAGGCGTGCACGTCGATCGAACGCGGCACTTTGTGGCGGCCGAGCCGCTCGCGTGCGAACTCGAGGAGCGCGTCGACCACGTCCGGGCTAGCGTCGGCGGCAAACTCCACGGCGGCCTTGACCTGCTCGCCCCACTCGTGATCGGGGATGCCGAAGACGGCGACATCGACGACGCTCGGATGGTCGAGTAGCGCCTGCTCGACCTCGGTCGGGTAGATGTTCACGCCGCCGCTGATGATCATGTTCGTCGCTCGGTCGGCGAGATACACCCAGCCCTCGGCGTCGACTGATCCCATGTCGCCGAGCGAGAAGACCCCGGGTGCGAGGTAGGCGGCGTCGGTCTTCTCGGGGGCGTTCCAGTAGTCGAACGGCCGGTCGGATCCCGGCGTGCGGCAGTAGAGCGTGCCGACCTCGCCCGCTGGGAGGCGGTTGCCGTGGTCGTCCACGGAGAACACCTCGAACCCGGTGACCGAGCGCCCGACGGTGCCGGGATTGACGAGCCATTCGTCGGCGTCGACGCGGGTGAAGACGCCGGCCTCGGAGGTGCCCCAGTATTCGGTGAGGATCGGGCCGAACCAGTCGATCATCTGCTGTTTCACTGACCGACTGATCGGCGCGGCACCGTGCAGGACCATGCGGAGTGGCGACGGGTCGAACTCGCCGCGCACCTCTTCCGGCAACCGCAGGAGCCGGACCATCATCGTCGGCACGAGGTGGGTGCGACGGACGTCCATCTCTCCGATCAATCGAAGCGTGCGCTCGGCGTCGAATTTCCGCATCAGATGAAGATGCGCACCGTTGCAAAGATCGAAGAAGCCGTAGCCGCCGACCGCGGCGTGGTACGCCGGTCCCGTCACGAGCTGCGTTCCGTCGCCGTCGAAGCCGACCTGATTGCCGAGCTGCTGCTGGAGCGCCAGCATCTCGCTCACCGTGGAAGGAACGGCCCGCTTGACGCCCTTGGGGTGGCCCGTCGTGCCGGAGGTGTAGCTGAAGCGTGAGCCCGGCGTGGCGTCGAGAGGAAACGGGGTATCAGCCGCCCCCTCGATGAGACGATCGAGATCGGGGCCGAGCTCGATCACCGGAATCTCGGCGGGGACGAGATGGGCAAGCTCCGACTCGGCGAGGACAACGCAAGCCTCGGCATCGCGAAGGACGTAGCCGACTTCGTGGGGCGCGAGCAGGCCGTTGACCGGCACGAACCACACGCCACTCAGGACCGCCGCGAGGTAGATCTCGAAGACCTCCACGCGGTTGTCGGTCAACACGGCGATGTGAGCGCCTTCTCGAAGGTCGAGGTCATCGCGCAGCACGTGTCCGAGCCGGGTCGCGCGGTCGACGAGTTCGCCTCGGGTACGACTAGCGCCGAAGTCGTCAGTGAGGGCGAGCGCGTCAGGTTCGGCGGCCGCCAGGTCGAGGATCATGCTCAGCCGCCGGTGGTCGACCAGTGCCAGGGCTCGCTCGGGAGGTTGATCAGGCCGTACGCCGGGGCGACCTCGCTCATCACCTGGAACACGGCGGTACTGCGGCTCCGAATGATCGACCCGTTGTAGGTGAAGTCGATAGCGAGGCCGCGTTCGTGCGCGGAGCGTCCGGGTCGAGCCGTCGGTGGTCGGCACTGATACGCCGGCATCTCCCACACCGCGTAGTCCGATGTGCCGCAGTGGGCTCGGCGAAGGCGAATCTGCGAGTCGGAGCTGCGGTAGCCGCCACCGGACAGCGTGTAGCCACGCGCTTCCATCGCCGCGAGAAAGCCCTCGACCTGGTCGGCGATGAGGACATTGACCACGATGCCGCGCACGGTGGTGAGATCGACCGGCGCGTTGTCGGGGATGTTGACGGGGCGTTCGCGCTGTCGGCGGGCGATGGCGTCGGCGATGCGTTGTTCTTCGGACTTGATCTCGGCCGCCAGCTCCGCGTCGAGCTCTTCGAGAGCGGCCACCTCCGCCAGCCGGGCATCGAGGCGATCCTCAACGGCGCGTAACGCTTCGTCTTCCTGCGTGAATGCGATCTCGAGATCGGCCTTGCGCCGGGCGACGACCGCTCGCTGATCCTCGAGTTCGCCGGTGGTTTCCGCTGCGGCGACGCGCTCGGCACCGAGCTGGGCGCCGAGGGCGCGGAGATCGTCGATGATCTCCGTGGCGTTGCCGGTGCCGAACTCGATCAACGATTCCGTGCGGACGTACTGCCAGGGGTTCGCGTCGAGCGCAGCGGTGTCCGAGTGACGGCCTCCGAACCCGACGAAGGCGTTCACCGCTGTGTCGCGCAACGACTGCTGGGCGGCGGCCATGTCGGCCTCGAGGTCCTCGATTCGTCGCTGCGCTGCGGCCTCAGCAGCAACGGCGTCGTCGACGAGGCGCTGTGCGGCCGCGAGCGCGGCTTGTTGGGCGTCGATTGATTCCCGCAGCTTGTCCAGCTCGGCGGCCAGGGTGTCGGCGTCGACCGTCAGGGCGTTCACCAGGATGGAGATGTCCGCCTGGTCCTCCTGGACCTCGCGGCGTTCCTCGCGCAGCTCGTCCGGGGTCTGCTGGGCGGCAGCGAGCGGTGCCATCGCTGCGGACGCGATGAAGACGATTCCGAGGAAGACGTGCGGTCGGCGGAAGCGATGGAACAGGCGCATGAACAGGAGTTCGTCACAGAAACGTAATGAACGGCCAAGACCGTACCGGAGCCGGCCGCCCAACGAAACTGCGCCCCGGTTGCCGGTCGCTCGCGCCGCGCCGGGTCAATCGTTCTTAATCGTCAACCCGCCGTCCACGGCGATCGCCTGCCCCGTGATGTAGGACGACGAGGGAAGCGCCAGATTCAGGACCATATGGGCAACTTCCTCGGGATCGCCGTATCGGCGCACGGCGGTGCGCCGGCGGGCGAACTTGTCCCGGTGTTCTTCGGGGATGAGTTCGGTCATCCCGGTGAGAATCGGGCCGGGGCAGATGGCGTTGACCGTGATGCCGTCCGTCCCCAGATCGACGGCGAGTGCTCGAGTCAGCCCGATCACGCCGTGCTTGGCCGCGGCGTAGGGAAGCACGCCACGCTGTGCGCCGACCCCCTCGGTGGACGAGATGTTGATGATTCGGCCTTCCCCGCTGGCGCGCAGGTCGTCGAGGCAGGCGCGAATCGTCCGTTGATGGGCGGTCAGGAGGACGTCCATGGCGAGTTGCCACCGGTCCTCGAACTCTGCGTCGTCGATCGGGCCGCCGACCGATATGCCGGCGTTGTTGACCAGAACGTCGATCGGCCCGAGGTCGGCGCGGATCTGCTCGGTCACGGACTCGATGGCCGACGCGTCGCTGACATCGAGCGCATACCCACGGGCGTCGCCGCCGACTCCCTCGATCTCGGCGACCACTTCATCGACGGCCTCCTGCCGAAGATCCGTCACCGCAACCCGAGCGCCCTCGTCCGCGAAGAGATGGGCCTCGGACCGCCCCATACCTGACGCCGCACCCGTGATGAGCACGACCTTGCCCGCGACGGACCGGCTTCGGCTTGTGAGACGGCCCGGGGTGTCGTCACTCATGTCAGCGCCTCCGAGTCAGGACCAGTCCAGACGGAACTGGAGTTCGTGAACGTAGCGCTCGCCCGGGCGGAGCACCGCAGAGGGGGCCCAGTCGAGGTTCGGCGCGTCGGGGACCTGTTGAGGCTCGAGACAGAACGCGGCGAAGGGGTCGTGGTTTCGGCCATCCGCTCCGGGGCCGCCCGCGAGAAATGCCCCGGTGTAGAACTGTACGGCCGGCTGGTCGCTCCACACCTCGAGGCTGACGCCGTTCGGATGGGCCACCCGGGCCTGTCGACGGAGTCCGTCGCCGTCGACCATGAAGCAGTGATCGAAGCCGTTGGGGAGCGCGAAGCCGAGTCGGTCTCCGAGCCTTGTCGGTTCGCGGAGATCGAATGTCGTGTCGGCGACCGGCTCCGGTGGGCCGCTTGGCAACGTGGCGTCGTCGATGGGGACGACAGTGGTCGCGTCGACCTCGACGACGTGGTCGCGAATGTCTGTCTCCGCCGGGCCGCCCAGGTTCCAGTAGGTGTGGTTCGTCATCGACACGACCGTCGCCCGGTCGGTAATCGCTTCGTGGCGGATCCCGATCGTGCGGTCATCGACGGTGAACGTCGTGGTCGCCTCGACCTCACCCGGGAATCCCATCTCGCCGTCCGGGCTCGTGCGCCGGAATGTCACGCGGTCGTCGGCTGTATCGGCGTCCCAGACGAAGCGGGAGAACCCGATCCCTCCGCCGTGCAGTTGGTTGTCGCCCTCGTTGGCATCGAGGGCGTGCGCCAGGTCGTCGATGGTGATCATCGCTCCGGCGATGCGATTCGCCCAACGGCCGACTGTGACGCCGAGGTGCGGATTGCGAACGGGATCCTCGTGGTCCGAGAGGTCATCGAGCGCGAGCGACAAGGGAAGCGGACCGTGCGGGCCGGGAACCTCCACCCGCACCAGCGTTGCGCCCAGATCCATGACTTCGATCGCCAGGCCGCTCGCCGATTCCAGCCGATGACGGTGGACCGGCATGGACGGCTGGAGCCGGTGGCCGGTCGTCATTCCGTACGGATCAGACACGACGACTACCGTACGACTTCGCCACGGGGAGGGCCACGAGATGACCACACCGCAGGAACTGGCCGACGAACTACGCGACTTGGCCGTGACCGTTCTCACCGATCTCGAGCGTCTGCATGCCCCGGGTCTGGAGTTGCCGCGGGTGTTCGGCGGCTTTGCTGTCGGGGCGGACGCTCGGGCCGACCTGGCATTCACACTCGGTTTGTTGCACGCCGAGGGAGTGGAAGAGATCGCGGGTGTCCGCTGCGACGACGTTGCACTGGAGATCGTGCGCCGCCTCGACGGCCCCTCGACGCACAGCTTCTACTCCTACCGCGCCGCGGAGACGGTCCTGCGTCTGGGTGGCCTCGACGACAACCCGCGGCTCTCGGCATGGACGCAGGCTGACATCGCGAATGTCGAGGCAGTGATCGACTCGACCTCGATGCTCACGATGCTCGACGACGGCGCGCTCCCCAACAACTTTGCGGTGGTGCTGACCCGATGTGAAGTCGCCCGGCGAGCGCTCGGTCGACTCCCCGCCGACAATCGCCTCGACGAGCTTCTCGACAAACTTCGCGGCCTGTTCGGCGGGCTGACCCACGGCTGGTGGGACGACTTCGGCGGCGCGAACTACGACATGTACACGCCCGACGTGTACCTCTTCGCCGAGCCGTTCAGCGACGAGCTCGGCGACGTCTGGGAGACCGGTCTACGCAAGGCGCTCGCAGATCTGGCGGACGTGGCGACGCCCGGTGGCGCAGTCTCGTGGGGGAGGTCCACGGGCGCGCTCGGTGTCGTGATGAACGTCGAACTCGGTGCGACCGCCGTCGGACGGAACATGAGCGACAACCCGGCGGGATGGCTGGGCAAGGCAGCGCTCGCGACCATCGCGCTCCGCGCTTGGTTCGAGTCGGGGGTCGTCAACTCCCACCAGTACCGCATGACCATGGGTTACCGCGGGCCCGAGCGTCGGCTCCAGATGACGTTGGATCTTCTCGGCAAGCTCGTTCAGGCCGCTCACGAGCTCCGCGCCGGCGCCGCGATCGAAGCGGCCTCGCCGGCCGAGAGCTTCGCGACCGTCGATCGACTGGTCCGTTTCGAGGACGCTCGCAACGCTGGAGTGTGGACCCATCGAGGTGGCGGGCTGGACTTTGTCCTTCCGTTCGTCGGCGGCTTCTCGGGGGACTACGCGTCATCGCCGCGCCAGCCGGGCACGTTCGAAACGGCAGTCGACAGCAATCGCCACGTCGGCTGGCTTCCGCTCATCCACGCGGACGGGACGGTGCGCGGGGTGCAGGGTCCGCCGTCCGCGCTCGATCACGAGCCGGGCCAGGTGTGGGTCGAGCACAACCTTTTCACGTCCTTCGACCTCGGCGCGGCCGAGCCCGCGTCGATCCCGGTCCAGGGCTCCCGCACCGCGACCTACACCGTCGACGGGCGTTCGCTCGTCATCGACGATGCTCTCGAAATCGACCGCGACCCGGACACAATCGACGCGATCTCGGTCGCTGTTCCGGAGGTTCGGCATCGGCCGCTCTCGGTCGTCTTCGAGACCGATGCTCCCCACACGGCGACGGTGGTGGACACGCGGGGGATGCGACAGCACCGCTCGTTCTGGAACGAGCATCACCGACTCCACGAGTTGTCGATCGAGCCGGCGCGCTCGATCGCGTACCGGTGCCGGATCACGCCTGCGATCCGCATCGCGAGCAGCGCCCACGGACACCTCTACGACTCGAGCCTCTGGGACCCGCTCGGAGATCGAGTCACCCGCCACACCGGATTCGCGTTCGAGGACGCCGTCGCGATGTCGGCCTGTGACGTCGCCCACGTTCACTGGCCCGAGTGGACGAGCGGGGAGACCGCGGCCGATGCCGAGCGCACGATCGGCCGACTACGCGCCGCTGGTGTGACGATCTTCTGGACCCAGCACAATCGCGTGCCGCACTACTACCAGGACGCGTCCGAGATGTACGAGGTCTGGGCCGCCAACGCCGATGTCGTCGTCCATCACAGCGAGTACGGCCGCGCCGTCATGGAGGCGCAGTACACCTACGGCGACCACACTCGCCACGCCGTCATTCCTCATGGCCACTGGGGCCACATGCTGGAGCCGCTGCGCCCCCAGGGCGGCCGAGCCGAGGCGGAGAACCTCCTCGGGATGGAGCCGGTCGTGCTGCGGCTCGGGGTCGTCGGGGCACCACGGGTCCAGAAGGACGTGCAGTTGGTGATCGACGCCGTGCACGCCAGCAGCCGTGACGACATCGAGCTCAGGGTGTGGTCGCTCGGCGACGAGACGGTGCCTGATGATCCTCGGATCATCGCGGAGCGCTACGAGCTGACCGACCCGGCCCTCTATGCGCGACGGCTGTTCACGCTCGACGCACTGGTCATGCCGTTCACCGAGGGGATGCTGACCACCGGCACCATGGCCGACGCGATCGGTGCGGGCATTCCCACTCTGGCCTCCTCATGGGGATACCTGCGCGAGGCGCTCGGCAAGACGGCGATCTACTACGGCGACACTGCGGCCGATCTCGCCGCGTGTCTCGACGGGCTCTCCGCGGACGACCTCGAGGCCGCTCGCGCCGCGATTCCCGAGCGTCGAGCCGCGCACGAATGGGACGCAATCGCCGAGGCCACGTACGAGTTGATCGACGACGTCGTCGCGTCGCGCTAGCCGATTCCGTTCGCCTCGACGTCTCGGGTTAACTTCGCCGGATGGAACTTGGATTCACGTGGGGTTACTGGACGCGGGCGATGCCCGAGAACTTCGTCGAGCTCAGCAAGGCGGCCGAGGACGCCGGATTCGACTGCCTCTGGTCGGCTGAGTCGTGGGGAAGCGATGCGTTCTCGCCGCTCGCCTACATCGCCGCGCACACCGACCGCATCAAGCTCGGTACGGGCGTGGTGCAGCTCTCGGCGCGAACGGCCGCGGCCACCGCGATGCATGCGGTGACACTGGATCACCTCTCGAACGGTCGCGTGATCCTGGGCCTCGGCGTGTCCGGACCCCAGGTGGTCGAGGGTTGGTACGGGATGCCGTCGCGCAAGCCTCTGGCCCGCACCCGCGAATACGTCCAGGTGCTTCGTCAGATCATGGATCGTGAGGGCCCGGCCGAGTTCCAGGGTGACCACATCCAGATGCCCTACACCGGTGAAGGTGCCGAGGGTCTCGGCAAGGCGCTGAAGATCATGACCCACCCGCTTCGACAGATCCCGATCTGGATCGGCGCCGAGGGCCCGAAGAACGTGACGCAGACGGCGGAGATCGCCGACGGCTGGCTCCCGCTCTACTACTCGCCGTTCCGGCCGGAGGTCTATGCCGACCAGCTGAAGGATGCGAAGTCGGATTTCCAGATCGCTGTCAACGTCTCGATGAACATCACCGACGACATCGAAGCCGCACTCTGGGGAACCAAGGCCTCGCTCGGCTTCTACATCGGCGGCATGGGAGCCAAGGGGCAGAACTACCACACGAAGCTCATGGCTCGAATGGGCTACGAAGAAGAGGCGTACAAGATCCAGGACCTCTTCTTCGAGGGCAAGCGGGATGAGGCCATTGCGATGGTGCCGACGGAGTTCGCCGATGAGATCTCCCTCGTCGGTCCGATCGAGCGGGTCCGCGATCGCCTCCAAGCCTGGGAGGAGAGCCCGGTCACCATGCTCAACCTCTCCGCCCGCGACCCGGACGACATCAAACGCCTCGCGGAGGTCGTCAAGGGCTGAACGTAACGGGGGGTCTGACCCCCCGTTACGGAATTGGCAGTTCATCGCCGCCAGGGGGCGATCCACTGGTAGCGGGTGTCGGTCGGGAGGTCGTCGATTGCGGGGACGTCATGGCTGCCGCCCATGAAGACCGCCAGCGCTCGGGCCGCGTGGGGCGGGATGTTCGCGAACTCCACCGTCATGCCGTCGTTTGTGAGATCGCCGATGAGCTCAGAGAGCGTGTTCGCTCCGGAGTAGTCGAGGCGGCCGCATTGGCCGACGTCGACAATCAGATGCGAAGCCTCTGGATGCTCCGCCACGGCCTCTCGGAATGCGTCCTCCAGGCCCGGTGTGGACGCGAACCACACGACACCGCTCGGGCGGACGGTCAGCTGGTCGCCGTCCACGCTGTATGCGTGGTCGACGCGCATCTCGCGGTAGAGGTGGAAGCCGATGGCGAGGCCGACGCCGAGCAGGACGCCTCGCTCGACGTTCGGTGAGAAGAGCAGCGTGGCGACGAACGTGCCGGTGGCGATCGCCGCCTGCGGAGCGCTTTGCTTCCACATGCGCATGATCGGTAGCGGCTGGATGAGGCGGTAGACGGCGGTAAAGACGATGGCGCCGAGAACGGCACGGGGGAGTGACTCGAGGTTCGAGGCCAACGGCAGTGCGGCGATCACGACCGCACCCGTCACGGCGCCGGACCAGTTGCTCTTCGCCCCGGCGAACCGATTCAGCGAGCTGCGTGAGAAGGAGCCACCGACGGGAAAGGCGCCGGAGATCGCCGACGTCATGTTGGCAACGCCGGAGGAGATGAGTTCGCGGTTCGCGCTCCACGGGATGCGATCGAGCGCCGCGAACGTGCGGCTGATCGATGCCGGCTCCGCGAAGCCCACCAGGGCGATCACGATGCCCGGGATGATGAGGTCACCGAATTTGTCGTACGGCAGATCGAGGCTCAGCGTGATGAAGCCGTCGGGAAGATCGCCGACCGTCGGCCCCGTGTAGTCGGTGACCGCGCTCCAGACGGTGGCGCCGACCACCATGAGCAGGACGCCGGGGAAGAGCTTGTGGATCCCCCGCGAGCCGAGCACTACCGCGACGGTGAGCAGGGTCAACGCGATCGCCGAGCCGGACCAGTCGCCCGGCGACGTGATCGTGGACCACGCTCGGGGGAGCACGCCATCGGTGTCGGGATCCACCGCGAACATCGAAGGCAGCTGGGACGAGACGATCAGGATCGCGGCCGCGCTCGTGAACCCCTGGAGGACCGGCTGGGACATCAGGTACGCGATGGTCCCCATCCGGAAGAGCCCGAGGAGGAGCCGAGAGACGCCGACGATCAGGGCCAGCAATGCCGCGAGTTCGACGTATTCCGGAGTGGTCGTCGCCGCCAGTCCGGAGAGTGCGCCGAAGGTGAGCAGCGACGTGAGCGCGACCGGGCCGGTCTGGAGGTACGGCGACGACATCAGTGGCGCGGCAATGAGCGGCGGGAGAGCCGCAGCAAACAATCCGACGTGGGGTGGAACCCCGGCGATCTCCGCGTACGCCAGCGACTGCGGGATCAATACGAGCGCCACCGAGACGCCTGCGATGACGTCGCCGGCAGAAGGTCTCGGGACGCTCATTTGGCGCAGGGATGCCACCCAGAGAGTGAAGCACGTCTCGACCCGTTCACCGGTGTTCGGTTCGAACGAAACGGGTGTCCGCCTACGGGGGACTACACGTCGTAGGCGACCACCTCGAACTCGATCCCGTCGTCGTCGTTGAAGTAGAAGCGACGGCCGGGCTCGTAGGTCATGTGGTTGTAGGGCTCGATCCCCTCGGCCTTCACCAGGACCTCGATCGGGTCGAGGTCATCGACGAGGATGCCCAGGTGCTGGAGTCCGCCCGTGCGGTCGGCATCTGCCATCGGTTCCGGGGACTCCGGGGGCGTGTAGAGCGCGACATAGGTGTCGTCGGTGCCGGACATGGATGCTTCGTCTGCCGAGCAGCGACGGGCCGGACCACCGGGTGTGCCAGCCGAAGATGCGGCCGAGCATGGCGGCGGTTGCCTCGGGGTCGGTGACGGTCACGTTCGCGTGTTCGAGGGTGCCGGGTATGATGCCCGCCAGTTTCCAAAGCTTAGACTTTTAATATTATGAGCCTACTATCCCTGCGGCCGGGCCAAATTGTCAAGAGAAGTATTGTGAAATATCCGCTACGCTTGTCATCATGACCGAAGCGGCAGTCGGCGACGCCCAACGGCGCATTGTCGATCATCTCAAGCGAGCAGGAGCGAGTACCACTGCATCCATCGCCGACACGCTCGATGTCACCACCCAGGCCGTGCGCCCGCAGCTCGTGGAGCTCGAAGAACGGGGGCTCGTCTCCGCCGAGACGCTGAGCACCGGCACTCGCGGACGCCCGCCCGTGGGGTGGGCTCTGACTGCGCTCGCAATCGATCTCTTCCCGGACCGTCACCGCGACCTCACCGTCGAACTCATCACCACGATGCGTGACGAGCTCGGTGAAGAGGCGCTCGATGCGGTGCTCGCAGCACGAGATCGTGCCCACCTGGCGACGCTCGAGACGCAGATGAGCGGCGTGCCGGCCGACGACGTGAACGGGCGGGTGGCGGTCCTCGCCGACGCCCGCACCAGTCAGGGCTACATGGCCGAGGTGGTCGCCGACGGCGATGACCTCCTTCTCGTCGAACACCACTGCCCGGTGTGTGCCGCGGCGACCGAGTGCCAGAGTCTGTGCCGCAACGAGCTTGCGCTGTTCCAGGCCGCTATCGGCGAGACGGCATCAGTCGAACGAAGCCAGCATCTGCTGTCCGGCGATGAGCGCTGCGTCTATCGGATCCGCACCCGGACCTGACGGTCGTCTTCGCCACCACTAGGTTCCGCGTCGTGGATGCGACAGAACTGCTCGGGCGGTACGGCACGTCGATGCGCATACACCAGGGCGACGCCGTGTTCAGCGAAGGCGACTCGTCGGCGGCGGCGTACGGCGTGGCCCAGGGCCGGATCCGCGTCGAGGTGACGACCCCGACGGGTGGCCGGCTCGTGCTCGGGGTCAAGGAGCCCGGTGAACTCGGGGCGCTCGACGGCAGCCCTCGTTTCGCGACGGCTGTCGCCGTGGAGGATGTCGAGCTCGTGCAGGCGACGGTCGATGACTTCATGCGGGCCCTCGGTGAAGAGCCTCGACTCGCGGTGGATCTACTCCGTCGATTGAGCCACGACTTGCGACAGTCGGTCGGACGCACGACCGCCCGAGCGAGCGCCGACACCACGCAGCGCCTGGCCATGCTCCTGGTCGACCTCTCGGACCGGTTCGGCGAGGTCAACGGCGACATCGATCTCGCCTTGACGCAGGACGACGTCGCCGGGTGGATCGGTGCGACCCGCGAAGCGACGGCGCGCTCGCTACGGACGCTGCGCGCCACCGGTTGTGTCAGTACCGGGCGGCGCCGCATCTCGGTGACGGATCTCAACGTGCTGCGCGACGCAGCGCTCGGCTGACCCGAACGATGTCGCGCTGGTCCGAGCGAGACGACGTCCAACGGGGCGCCGACTACGACGAACGCTGGCGGGCAATGGCGGCCGCGGGACAGTCGATCCACGGCGAGGCCGACCTCGTCTCCTCGCTCGTCGAGGAGCACGGACTCGGGGACAACGCATCGGTGCTCGATGCCGGATGCGGAACGGGCCGGCTGGCGATCGAGCTCGAGCACCGCGGCCACGACGTCGTCGGCGTGGACCTTGACGCTCCGATGCTCGATGAGGCCCGAGCGAAGGCCCCCGCCGTGATGTGGGTGCTCGATGATCTTCTCAGTGTCGACCTCCAGCGCCGGTTCGACGCGGTCGTCATGGCTGGCAACGTCATGATCTTCGTCGCGCCGGGCACCGAAGCTGGGGTCGTCGCCAACATGGCGCGCCACGTCCGGCCTAGCGGGTTGCTGGTCGCAGGTTTCCAGACCGGCGGGTCCCGGCTGTCTGCCGACGACTACGACCGTCATGCAGAGGCGTCGGGCCTCGCTCGCGTCGCCCGCTGGGCCACGTGGGGCCGCGAGCCGTTCGCCGGCGGCGACTATGCCGTGTTCGTGCACATTGCTCCTGGATCGTCGTCGACATAGCCCGTTCGTTGCCGCGGCGATGGACGTGCCAGGATCGGGCCATGCAGGAGTTCACGGGGCGAACGGCGGTGGTCACGGGCGGTGCGAGCGGGATCGGCCTTGCGACAGTCGAGCGTCTCGCCGCCGCCGGAATGAACATCGTCATTGGCGACATCGAGGAGCGAGTGCTTGACGAACAGGTGGCCCGCTTGACCGGCGAGGGCGTCGATGTGCTCGGCGTTGTCACTGACGTAGCGGACCAGGAGGCCGTCACCGCGCTGGCGGCCGCAGCCAATGAACGATTCGGCGACGTCCACGTGCTCTTCAACAACGCGGGGGTCGGCGGCGGAGGGCCGATGCTCGAGGCGGGCCTCGACGTCTGGGAGTGGACGCTCGGCGTAAACCTCTACGGCGTCGTCCACGGCATCCGGGCGTTCGGTTCGGCGATGGTCGCCCATGGCGATCCGTGCGCGATCGTCAACACCGCATCCATGGCCGGTCTTCTGCCCACGCCGATGCTTGGCGCCTACACCGTTTCGAAATACGCCGTTGTGGCGATGAGCGAGACGCTCTCGCTGGAGACGCAGGGCACGAACCTGAGTGTCCACGTCCTCTGCCCGGGTTTCGTGTCGACAAACATCGCCGACAGCGATCGCAACATGCCGGAGCACATGGCTGAACCCTTGGCCGACCGGCCGGATGCCGACTTGATGCGAGCCGCCATGCGCGACCTGGTCGCCGGCGGCATCCCGCCCGCTGATGTCGCCGAGCGGATCTTCGAAGCGCTGCAGAGCGGCCGGTTCACGATTCTTCCCCACCCGCAATTCGGGCCCCAGATCGCCGCGCGAGGCGAGCGTCTCGTCGCCGGCGACCTGCCCGTCAGCTGGGACATCTGAGGGGCCCGTGGCTGACTCCTCTGACCACGCGCTCGCCGCGCGCATCGCATCCGACACCGGCGACATGCTCGTCGCCCTGCTCGACGACCCCGATGCACATCGCGAGGGCTGGAGCTCCATCGAGTACACCGGCGACCGGTCCGCCCATCAGTTCATCCTGAAGGAGCTGACGCGGGAGCGACCCGACGACATCGTTCTCTCGGAGGAAGGGCGCGACAACCGCGCTCGGCTCACGGCGGACCGAGTGTGGATCGTCGATCCCCTCGATGGATCGAGCGACTTCGGATGGAGCGATCACTGGTCGGTCCATGTCGCCCTTGTCGAGAACGGTCGGCCGACGGCGGGTGCCGTCGCCGTGCCGGGCTGGGACACCACGTGGGCGACGGAGCCCACACCGAAGCCGATCATGTCGAGAGTGGGGGAGCGGCCCCGGATCGTCGTCTCGCGATCGCGGCGCCACATGGACGGTCGGCTCCTGCAAGAGGGCATGGGGGCCGAGGTGATGGCGGTCGGATCCGCCGGTGTCAAGGCGATGGCTGTCGTGCGGGGCGAAGTTGATGCCTACGTCCACGGCGGCGGGCTCTACGAGTGGGACTCGTGCGCGCCGGTCGCAGTTGCCGAGGCCGCTGGGCTGGTCGGGTGTCGACTCGACGGAAGTGAGCTCGTCTTCAACAAGGACGATCCGTGGTCGCCCGGGCTCATCATCAGCCGGCCTGAAATCGTGGACGACATCGTGGCGGCCATGTCGCACCGGCGTCGTTGATCGGAGCAAAGATGACGGACAAGCCGAAGAAGGTCAAGCACACGTCACGTTCGCTGGAGCGCCACATTCGAGCGCCCCGCGACCACGCCTGGGCCGTGATGCTCGATCTCATCGAGAAGAACACCGGCGGCTATGTCGTCGAGGGTGATCCGCCGCCGCACGGCGCGGGCGCAGTGATCCATCTCCAGCTCGGCGATGGTCCGCCGCTCGTGGAGACCGTGCTGTCGTTCGAGCCGCCCTGGCGCCGCGCCTACAAGGTGGAGGGCGACATGGGGCTGGACCTCTACGAGGCGACGTTCGTCCTGCGAGACGACGGCGACGAGTGCCATCTTTCGTGGGGTCTTGTGGTCGATCCGGAGCCGACCGAGGAGGGCTGGGCGTTCGTCGATCTGGCCCTCACAGTGATCGGCGGGTTCATGGACCAGGTGGTTGCCGCGTCCGAAGCGCCGGCCTAGCGCCTACTCCGACGCGAGGTCCGCGGCCAGCAGCGCGAGTCGGCTGATCGCGAGCGAGTGGGCGGTGGTCACGACCTCTTCCGTGCCGTTGCGTACGTCGGCACATAGGCGGCTGGCCCACGTGAGTTCATCACTGCTGCAGTCGATCCGCTCGATTCCGTCGGCATCCACGACGATGAGGTGGTCGCCGCCGTTCGCGCCGCCGGTGTCACAGTTGGATCGGACTTCGATGGTTCCGCGGTCGCCGGTGATCATGAGGCGAACGTCCCCCCAGGTGTCGAGCCCCGCCGGCGTCAGCCAGTCGACCCGGCAGTAGGCGCTCCCGGAACCGCCTTCGAGCATGACCTCGGCGAGCTCGTGCGGGTGGCTCCCATCGCTGGCGGGCGTGGTCCGGGCCGTGACGACGGAGAGATCGGTTGTCCCGAGCAGGCGAGCCGCATGGTGGAGCTGATGGCTGGCGAGGTCAGTCAACATCGGGCCGCTCTGCCGCGGGTCCGAGAACCAGGCCGGACGGCGATCGCCGCGGCGATGCGGGCCGAGCCCGAGCACATGGCGAACAGTGCCGATGCGGTCGTCGGCGATCAGGGCGTCCGCCCGGATCACCGCACGGCTCGTCAAGTGCTCGGTGAAGGCCACCCACCACCGTCGACCCGTCGCGTTGGTTGCCGCCTCGATCTCAGCAAGCTGTGCTTGTTCGGTTGCGCCGGGTTTGTCGACCAGCACGTCGGCCCCGGACTTCATGGCCTCGATGGCGAGGTCGGCGCGGAGATTCGGGACGGCGGCGATCACCACGAGGTCTGGCTCGAGATCGAGGAGCTCGTCGATGTCGAGCTTGGGCAGCGCGTCGAACACCGACGCGAACACCCCATCTGGCTCGCCGGGCGTCTCCGCCCACCCGATGCACTCGGCGCCCGCCGCCAGCACGTCGGCGGTGAGGACGATCGAGTGGAGATGGTCGACGCCGATGACTGCGAATCGGACTACCGGGTCCTGTGTCGCGTCCTCCACCGCAGGAACGGTAGCTTCCGGGGATGGCCGAGGAGATGAGTCCCCTGGACCGCTTGGTGGCGACCGAGGAGATTCGCCGCCTGGTGTACCGCTACGCCGATGCGCTGGATCGCCGTGATCTGGACGCGCTCGTCCCGCTCTACCGTCCCGACGCTCGTTTCGGTACGCACGGCGAGGGGCCCGACGCGTGCCGGGCGTTCTTCACCGAGTCGCTCGCCGAGATCGGGATCGCAGTTCTGTTGGTGGCGAACCACCTCGTCGATTTCGACGACGCCGACAACGCCACGGGCACCGTGTGGACTCACGGCTTCATCGACGACAACGACGCGGGCTTCATCCAGCAGCTCATCAAGTACGACGATCGGTACGTGCGGGTGGACGGCGAGTGGCGGTTCACCCGACGCAAGCACTTCCTCTGGCTCGGGTGGAAGCACGACGAGGCTGCGCCGCTCGCGCAGACACCCGCCAACTGGCCCGAACGTCAGATCGGGCTCGGGTCGGTGCCCTATGACGATCCGGCGTGGCAGGAGTTCTGGGCCGGCCAGGACTAGGCGAACACGCGGGTCCCGTTCACGCCTCTAGCGTGGCGACCCATGCCGAACCGCCTCCTCGCGTCCCTCGTCGCCTTAGCCCTTCTCGCTGCTGCGTGTGGCGGCGGAGGTGACGACGATGGCGCGACCGCGATCGATGAGTCGATGACCACCACGATCACAGTCGACGGCGACGGCAGCACGACGACGTCCAGCACGTCCTCCACGCTCCCGGCGGGGCCGCCGACCACTCGCGGACCTGCGCCGGAGCTCAACGTCCAGCCGATGGGCAGCCTTGGGAGCATCACCCTGCTTTCGGGCGCCAACCTCGTTCATGCTGCGTTGTTGCGTCGCCAAGACATGATCGATCTCGGCGCCCAGAGCCGAAGCGAGTACTTCCGATCGCCGGATCGGCCCGGCACCTACGACCTGATGAGTGAGGCGACGACGCTGTTCGGGATCGCGGAGAACCGCGGGAGCGGTCCGCCGCCCCCGCACTTCGAGTACCGCAACGCTGAGGTCGGTCTCCTGGCGACGGCCGTTCCGGCATCGACCCTCACGGTGTCGTTCCCGTCGGTCACGGCTACATGGGACTGGGACGCGGCCGCGGCGGGCTGGGCTCGCACCCAGGGGAGTAGCGAGCACGTCGATGCGCAGGGGGAGCGGGTGATCGCCGCCAACGTGCTCGTCGCCGAAGTGCGCGACGTGGCAACCGGCTCGGTCGACACCGCCGGGTCCACCGTGTTCGAGCAGCAGTTCCTCGGCTCGGGGCGCGGCTGGGTCTTCACCGACGGCCACGTGGGCGAGGTGACCTGGACGAAGCCGTCCATTCGTTCGGTCGCGACATGGACGACCGCTGACGGCGTTCCGGTCGCCCTTGTCCCAGGCATCACCTGGATCGAACTCGCCCGCGAGGGCACCACGACCTTCAGCTGACCATTCTGTGAGCTGCAATACGGCGATGCGCCGCATTGCAGCTCACGGAAGATCAGATCTTCTGGAGGAGCGTGCCGGTGCCGAGGCCGCCACCGCAGCACATCGTGACGATGCCGTACTCGATGTCGGAGCGCTGCATCTCGTGCACCGCCTTCGTCATCAGGATCGATCCGGTGCCGCCGAGCGGGTGACCGAGCCCGATCGCGCCGCCGTTCGGGTTGACGGTGTCCATGTCCGGTGAGAACTCCTTCTCCCAGGCGAGCACGACGGAGGCGAACGCCTCGTTGATCTCCACGACGCCGATGTCGTTCATCGTGAGGCCGTTGTCGTCGAGCAGCTTCTTGGTGGCATCGATCGGGCCGGTCAGCATGAGCACCGGATCGGTGCCGACGAGGCAGGTGTCGACGATCCTGGCGAGCGGCTTCAGCCCGAGTTCGTCGGCCTTCTCGTGGGTCATCATCAGCACGGCGCCGGCGCCGTCGCTGATCTGACTGGACGAGCCGGCAGTGTGGACGCCGTCCTCGCGGGCGACCGCCTTCAGGCCGGCCAGCGCTTCGAGCGTGGTGTCGCGGATGCCTCCGTCGGCCGTGACCGCGGTGATCTCGCCGGTGGGCTTGCCCTCGTCGTCGAGCACGGGCACCTGGATCGGCACGATCTGGGTGCCGAAGGCGTCTTCGGCGCGGGCCTTTGCGGCCAGGTCCTGGCTGCGCTTGCCGAACCGGTCCGCGTCTTCGCGGGAGATGCCCCACTGGTCGGCGATGCGCTCGGCCCCTTCGAACTGCGAGGTCCACTCGTAGTTCTCCCAGTAGCGGGCGTTGACCGGCACGCCGGTGGTCTCGGCGTCGGGGATGGTGGCCCCCATCTTGATCTGGCTCATCAGTTCGATGCCGCAGGAGAGCGCGGAGTCGACGACGCCGGACTTCACGAGCGAGTAGGCGAGATTCGTGGCCTGCTGGCTCGAACCGCATTGGGCGTCGACCGTGGTGGCCGCGACCTCAAGAGGGAGACCGGCGGCGAGCCATGCGTTGCGGGCAACGTTCATGGTCTGCATGCCGACCTGGCCAACACAGCCGCCAACGACCTGGCCGACCTCAGCCGGGTCCATGCCGGTGCGTTCGAAGATGGCCTTCTGGACGTCGCCCAGCAGGTTGATGCTGTGCATGGTGGACAGTTCGCCGTTGCGCTTCCCGATGGGACTACGCACGGCATCGACGATGACTACTTCCCGTTCGCTCATACGCCCGAGGGTAGCGGGAAGTTAGCGATCGTTCACATTTGGTCTCTGCTGTCCACCGACTCTGCCTTCGTCTCATCCGGGGCGTGGATGTCGCGGTACGACACCACGCGGTCCCGGCCGGCGTTCTTGGCGTGGAGCAGACCTTCGTCCGCGCGCAGTGTCGCCCGGGCGACTCGCTCGAGGAATGTGAACGGTCGCTAACTTCGGGGATAGCGTCGCGGTTTGGCACTATGGGCTACATGGGCCGAGGCTCAGAGAAGGAAGGGAAGCGTCTGATGCAGAACGACGTCACCGAGATGCTGGATCTGGAGTTTCCGATCTTTGCGTTCAGCCATTGCCGCGACGTCGTCGCTGCCGTGTCGAAGGCGGGTGGACTGGGGGTGCTCGGCGCCGTTGCCCATTCGCCGGAGCAGCTCGAGATCGACCTCGACTGGATCGAAGACGAGGTGGGCGACAAGCCCTACGGCGTCGACCTGATCATTCCCGCCAAGTACGCCGGTGATGACCAGGGTGGCTACACGACCGCCGATCTGGTCCAGCTCATTCCTGGCGAACATCGCGAGTTTATCGATGACATTCTCGCTCGCTACAAAGTGCCGCCCCTGCCTGGCAAGGAGGCGGACGAGGAGTCGTCACGTGGTCAAGGTGGAATGGCGCGCTCCGGCGCCGCGATCTTCTCCGCCAACGCCGCCGGCCCGCAGATCGACGTTGCCCTCTCGAAGAAGACGGCGTTCGTCGCCAATGCGCTCGGCCCGCCGCCCCAGCACATGATCGACGCGGTGAAGGGCGCAGGACGACTCGTCGTCGCCCTCGCGGGCCGGCCGTCGCACGCCGAAGCGCACGAGCGGGCCGGGGTCGACATCATCATCGCCCAGGGATCCGAAGCCGGCGGTCACACCGGCGAGATCGGCACCATGGTGCTCATCCCGGAGATCGTCGAGGCCACGTCTCGCCCGGTTCTCGGTGCCGGCGGCATCGGCCGCGGCCGTCAGATGGCCGCCGCGATGGCGCTTGGCGCGCAGGGCGTGTGGTGTGGATCGGTCTGGCTGACCACGGATGAGGCCGAAACCCATCCGGTGGTGAAGGAGAAGTTCCTCGCCGCGACCTCCGCCGACACGATCCGGTCGCGCTCGCTTACCGGCAAGCATGCGCGCATGCTCCGATCCGCTTGGACGGAGGAGTGGGACCGCGAGGACACGCCGGATCCGCTCGACATGCCGCTGCAGCCGATCCTCACCGCAGAGGCGCAAGCCCGGATCGACCGGTCGTCGCACCACGCCGGCTCTGGGGCGGAGAAGCTCGCGAACTACTTCGTGGGCCAGATCGTCGGCAACATGAACCAGCGCAAGTCGGCCACCCAGGTCGTCATGGAAATGGTCGAGGAATTCATCGAGGCAGTCGAGGGTCTGAAGGGCTACCTGGACTACTGAGCCACGGCGCGCTGAGCCAACCGATCGCGAGAACGGTCATCAGCGTCTGCACAAGGGGGGATGCTGGCCGAGCGTCCGCGGTCGCATATGGCGTCAGCAGCGGTCGCGCGGGTCGCAACGGTTGCGGGGGCGATGGGAGGCTCATCAGACCGTCCGATGTCCCGTCCGCCATGCTCGCGTCGATCGGCGGCTGATGGCGACGATTGCCGGGAGCACCGCGAACCCGACGCCGGCGAGGCCGATGACGTATTCGTGCGTCTTCATGGGATCAGTGTGCGGGAGATGGCCCGGACGCAGAATCGGGACAATCCCCCAAACACCACTGGGTGTCTGCCCGATCGCCATGCCACGATGACCGAATGACCGATCGCACCGTCTTTCGCACTTGCCCGCTCTGTGAGGCCACGTGTGGCCTCGAGATCGAGATCAAGGACGGGGCGGTCAAGCGGATTCGCGGTGATCGCGACGACGTGTTCTCCCATGGGTTCATCTGTCCGAAGGGGTCGACCCTGAAGCAGCTGCACGACGATCCGGACCGGTTGCGCAAGCCCGTGGTCCGGCGCGGGTTCGACGACAACGGCGCGCCGATCTTCGAAGAGGTCGAATGGGACGAGGCGTACCGCGAGGCGGATCGAGTCCTCCGAGAGGTGCGCGATGCGCATGGCAACGAGTCTGTGGGCGTCTACCTCGGCAACCCGGGAGCCCATGTGCTCGCGGCTTCCACCCACTCGCGTCATCTGATCAAGGCGGTGGGCGGCGGCGCGGTGTTCTCGGCCAGCACGGTTGACCAGATGCCGCGCCACGTCGCGTCCGGGTATCTCTATGGCAGCGGCGGGTCCATGCCCGTGCCGGACATCGACCGCACCGACCTCTTCATCTGCATGGGCGCGAACCCCTACGCATCCAACGGCAGTATCGCGACCGCGCCGGACTTTCCGGGCCGTATCGAGGCGGTCCAGGAGCGAGGCGGGCGGGTCATCGTGATCGATCCCCGCCGTTCGCGCACGGCAGAGCAAGCCGACCAGCACATCTCGATCAAGCCGGGAACGGACGGCGTGCTCCTGGCCGCCGTCGTGCGTCGCCTTCTGGCGCAGGGCGCGGCCGCGGACGCCCGGATCGCGTCGATGCTGGACGGCGTGGACGAGCTGCGCACCGCTGTCGAGCCGTTCACTTCGGAGCTGGCTGCCGCGGCGACCGGGGTCGCGGCTACGACGATCGACGCTCTCGCGGACGAGATCGCCGCCGCGAACTCTGCCGCGGTCTACGGCCGCATCGGCGTCTGCACCGTCGAGTTCGGCACCCTGACGACATGGCTTCTCGACGTCATCTCGATCCTCACCGGCAACCTCGACGAGCCGGGCGGAATGATGTTTCCCGAGCCGTCGCACGATCGCGTGCGGGCGGAGCGGCCGGGTCGCCCGTATCGGGTCGGCCGGCGTCACAGCCGAGTCAACGGTCGCCCCGAGATCCAGGGCGAGTTCCCGGTGGCCGATCTGCCCGACGAGATCCTGACGGAGGGCGACGGACAGCTGAGGATGATGTTCACGGTCGCCGGCAACCCAGTGCTGAGCTGCCCGGACGGGGAGCGCATGGACGAAGCGTTCGCCGCGCTCGACGCGATGATTAGCGTCGACATCTACTTTAACGAGACGACCCGCCACGCGTCGGTCGTGTTCCCGCCGCCGGGATCACTCGAGAAGAGCCACTACGACATCAACTTCACCAACCTGAGCATCCGCAACGTGGCCAACTACTCGCCGGCCGTCTTCGAGGCGGACGGACCGCCGGAAGAGGACATCCTTGCCAAGCTCGCCCTCATCGCGCTCGGTTTCGGGCCTGATGCGGACCCCAACGATCTTCACGACCAGGTGCTCGCCGGGTTGCTGCAGGCCGAGATCGACACGGAGGTGTCACCGGTCGCGGGCCGAGATCTCGACGAGCTCCTCTCGATGGTGGACGGAGACACGGGAAGCGAGCGGCTGTTGGACGCGATGCTGCGGACCGGGGCTCGAGGCGACGGCTTCGGATCCAACGATGGCGGTCTGTCTCTCGCTCTCCTCCGTGACAATCCTCACGGCATCGACTTCGGCGCACTCGAACCGCGTCTGCCCGGGCTGCTGCGGACACCCGAGAAGCGCGTCGACCTGTTCGCGGGCCCGTTCGCCGATGATCTGACTCGCCTCAGCGAGCGGCTTCCGGAGTGGGCCGCCGATGAGCGGCTCCGCCTCGTCGGGCGCCGTCATCTCCGCAGCAACAACTCGTGGATGCACAACCTCCAGGTCCTCGTGAAGGGCAAGCCGCGCTGCACGCTGCAGCTCCATCCGGACAACGCCGCCGATCTCGGACTGACCGATGGCGACGCGGCGACCATCCGCTCGCGAGTCGGCGAGGTCACCGCGCCCGTCGAGGTCACCGACTCGATCATGCCCGGTGTCGTCAGCCTTCCCCACGGCTGGGGTCACTCGAAGCCCGGCGCCAAGATGTCGGTCGCCGCCGAGCACGCCGGTGTGAACAGCAACGTCCTCACGGACCCCACGATGATCGACCCCCTCTCCGGCAACGCCGTCCTCAACGGCATCCCCGTCGACGTCATCCCCGCCTAACCGCTTCAACTGGGGTCTGACCCCCGCTTCAACTCGGAATCGGGTTGTCCCGGTGGAGATGTTCGTCAACACTCGACGCATGCCTCGCCTCGAGCCGTCCGATCGTCTGGAGAGCGACGTCGTCGTTCTGGAGCGAGCCCGCCCAAGCCACATCGACTCCTTTCACGCGGCGATCGAGAGCAGTCACCCGGAACTCCATGCGTTCATGGATTGGGCATCGGGCGACACGCCCCAGACGCACCAGGTCACGCTGGACGTGCTCGCCACGTGGCAGGTCATGTGGCGCGAGCGTCGCGAGTTCAACTTCGTGATGACCGACCCCGATTCGGCGGAGGTCATCGGGGGCTGCGGGTTGATGACCCGCCAGGGGCCCGGTCGCCTTGAGATCGGCTACTGGGTGCGGTCCGACCGCGCCGGGTCAGGAATCGCGACTGAGGCGGCTCGCCTCCTCACGGAGGTAGCGCTCGACATCGAGACCATCGACATCGCCCAGATCCGACACGATGCCGCGAACGTCGCTTCGGGTCGGGTGGCCGAGAAGCTCGGCTACACGGAGACGGAGCGACGAGACGTCGAGGTCGATACGCCAGGCGAAGCGGGCGTCGAGGTGATCTGGGAGATCACGCAGTCAGATTGGCTCTGACTGCGCCGGCGAGGGTCAGTGTCTCGACCGCGTCTGCCTGAGGGATCGTCATGCAGCGGATGATGACGTCGTCCACGCCGAGTTCGCGGTAGACCGCCAGCTCCTCGGTGGCCTGGTCGACGCCGCCGTAGACGACGGCCTCGCGAGGCATTCCCCGATAGCCGGCCGCGATCATGTCGTCGCCCAGCTGGGTCGCTCTGTTGCCGTCCTCGAGGATGACGACGTCCTTGCGCACGATCACGCAGTGCGGGCGACCGAGCCGCTCGGCCTCGTTGCGGTAGACCTCGATCATGCGGGGCGCGCGGTCCGGCGTGACGTCGGGTCCGCCGTACCAGGCATCCCCCTCGCGGGCGGCTCGGCGGAGCGGTCCGTCGGCGCCAGCAGATATCCACCACTCGGTGCCCGCGGGCGGACGGGGCGACACCACCGCATCGGTGAGCCCGACTTGTTCGCTGGACGCTGTCTCTCCGGCGAGCAACGACTTGATGACCCGGATCGACTCATCGAGATCGGAGCCCCGTGTCCGAAGGTTCGCGCCCATCGCCGCGAACTGGCTGTCCCCTCCGCCGATGCCGGTCTGGATGACGAACGTCGACGGATGGAGTGACGCCATGGTGCCGATCTGCTCGGCGACGAGCACGGGATTCCAGAGCGGAAGGAGGAACAGACAGCCGAGTGGGCGGTCCGAGGCCCACTCCGCGGTCAGCCGGCCGATCATCGGGACGTTCTGGTAGTAGGGCACCGGCATGGAGTGGTGGTCGCCGAGCGTCAGCGAGTCGAGGCCAGCGTCCCTCGCGGCCCGGGCTCGTTCGATGATGTTGGCGGCTCCCTCCGCGTGGTCATCGACGAACTGGGCGGACGAGAGGGATACACCGATGCGCATGGCGGGAGCCTAGAAGCTTGGCCTGAGCCCCGGAATTGAGACACGCTGGCGCCGTGACCGAACATGGGACCGACCTCACCTCCGACTTCTCCAAGCGAACCGGCACGGCGTTGGTCGTCGGCGGCACCGGCGGACTCGGCGCGGCAATCTGTCGAGAGCTCGCCGTACGAGGAAGCGACGTCGCCCTGACCTATCGGGGCAACGAAGAAGCGGCCCAGTCGCTCGCTGCGGACATCAGCGAGTGGGGACAGCGGGCGTGGGCAGTTGGCCTCGATCTCACGAATCACGACGCGGCGAGGGCATCGGCTGACGCGATCGCCGAGGCGGCGGGCGGAATCCATACGCTCGTCTATGCCGCGGGTCCGCACGTTCCACAAAAGCACCTGAGCACGGTCGATCCCGGCGAGGTCCGCGAGCAGTTGGACGTCGATGCCGCGGGGTTCTTCGCCGTTGCCCAACCGACCCTGCCGCATCTGCGAGAGGTCGAGGGCAGCATCGTCGCGGTGACGACCGCAGCGACCCGGCGCTTCCCGGTGCGCGACGGCTTGTCGTCCATCCCGAAGGCTGCCGTCGAAGCGGCGATACGCGGGTTCGCGGCGGAGGAGGGCCGATTCGGCGTGCGAGCCAACACCGTCGGCCCCGGCATGCTCACCGATGGCATGGCGCAACGACTGATGGCAGCGGGCGACCTCGACCAGCGAGCGCTCGAGGCGGCACGGGACAACATTCCGATGCGTCGCTTTGGTGTGGCCGCGGACATCGCGGAGGCCGTGTGCTTCCTCGCCTCAGATCGGGCCCGCTTCATCACCGGCCAACACCTCGACATCGACGGCGGCTTCTCGATCTAACCCACCGTTCTGGTGCACCCAACGAGTCAAACGGACACCATTGGTGAACCAGAACGCTCGAAGAGCGGGAAGACTCAGGACTCGCTGGGGGTTTTGCGGCGCTCGGCGGGCAACTCGTCGCCGCGCCATTCGCTGATGATCAGCTCGCCGGTTCGGTCGTCCAGCCGGACGCGGGTGATCACCTCGTCGCCGTCAGCTGACTTCTTTGCCGTGTCGGCGTCAGGAAGACCCACCTCCTCCTATCGTGCGATTGCACGCCGATGCTTGAGGACCTGATGCACCGCCTCGCCGTCGATTGCTAGGTTCCAGGGCTCGCACCCAGGAGGACCCGTTGTACCCCGGAGCTCACGCCGCCACTCGTCCCGACTCACCCGCCATCGTGATGGCGACGACTGGCGAGGTCATCACCTACGCGCAGCTCGACGCGGAGGCGAACCGTCTCAGCCATGTGTTTCGCGACATGGGGCTGCAGCCCGGCGACCACATTGCGTTCTGCATGGAGAACCAGGAGCGCTTCCTCGCGATCTGCTGGGGTGCGCACTACGCGGGTCTGATCTACACGGCGATGAGCAGCCGCCTCACCACCGAGGAGATGGCGTACGTCATCGACAACTGTGAGGCGAAGGTGTTCATCACCTCGCCGTACAAGTCCGACCAGGCCGCCGAGCTCCGAGATCAGATGCCACAGGTCGAACTGCGGCTGATGGTCGATTCCACCATCGACGGCTACGACAGCTACGAGGCCGCGATCGAGAGTAGGTCGCCTGAGCCGCTTGCCGATCGAATCGCAGGCACCGACATGCTCTACAGCTCCGGAACGACGGGGCGTCCGAAAGGCATCATCCCGTCCGTGCCGCCGACGCCGCTCGAGGAAGCGGGGAGTGGTGTGGGTGGACTCGGCGCGATGCTCTTCGGATTCAACGAGGAGTCTCGTTACCTCTCGCCCGCGCCGCTGTACCACGCGGCCCCGCTGCGCTTCTGCATGGGGATCCACATCGCCGGCGGCACCGTCTTCGTCATGGAGCGGTTCGACCCTGAGGACTATCTCCGGCTGATCGCCAAGCACGACATCTCGGTGTCTCAGGTCGTGCCGACGATGTTCGTTCGCATGCTCAAGCTGCCGGAGGAGACGCGCGCGGCGTATGACGTGTCGTCGCTGCAGGCGTGCATCCACGCGGCCGCGCCGTGTCCGGTCGACGTGAAGCGGCAGATGATCGAGTGGTGGGGCCCTGTCATCCACGAGTACTACGCGGGTACCGAAGGCAACGGGTTCGTCTATTGCGACAGCGAGCAGTGGATGGCGCACCCCGGAACGGTCGGCTCCGCGATCCTCGGGATCATCCACATCGTCGGTGAGGACGGCGAAGAGGTACCCGTGGGCGAGGCGGGCACGGTCTTCTTCGAGGGGGGCTCGGAGTTCGAGTACCATCGCGATCCGGAGAAGACCGCGGACTCCCGTCACCCGAACGGCTGGTCCACCCTGGGCGACGTCGGCAAAGTGGACGAGGACGGATTCCTCTACCTGACCGATCGCAAGGCGTACATGATCATCTCGGGAGGGGTGAACATCTACCCGCAGGAGGCGGAGAACGTGTTGACCATGCATCCGAAGGTGGATGACGTCGCCGTGATCGGGGTGCCGAACGAGGACTTCGGTGAAGAGGTGAAGGGCGTTGTCCAGCCGGTTGAGATGCCGGCCGATGACGAAGCGGCAGCCGCGCTGTCACGAGAGCTCATCGCGTACTGCAAGGAGCAGCTCGCGGACGTGAAGTGCCCGCGCACGATCGACTTCCGGGCGGAGCTGCCCCGCCATCCCACCGGCAAGCTGTACAAGCGGCTGCTGAAGGACGAGTACTGGGCGGACGCAGGTCGTTCGATCTGATGTGGTCGGCGACACCGATTCTCGGGGTTCGAGATGTCGCCGCAAGCGTCGAGCACTTCGTCGCCGTCTTGGGATTCGAGCGGGTCGCCACGTTCGGTATCGACGACAGGGGCGTGCCCGTCAGCTGATCGACCGGACATCGAGACTGACGCGTACATCAACGTCGACGATGTCGATGCGCTGTACGAGGAGCACCTGGCTCGCGAGGTCACCATATTCCGCGGCCTCTACGGGGGGTCTGACCCCCCCCCGTTTCGGAACGGGTCGGAACGTGTGGAAAGCCTCAGTTCGAATCTGGACATGCCGATTGCGCGATTGGAACGCTCCGGCCCTTCCTGTCCAGCGAGGTGCGTTCTCACTACGACACTCCCGGAGGCGCTCACCTCCGGGAGTGTCACCTTTTCCGAGGACCGCCTGCGTTCGTGCTGAATTCAGTCGCGTCGCTAGGGACCTCGGTCCCGGGACTCCCGTCAATGCCGCATGGGTGGTTCGACGGGTTCGGATCAACAGCCGAGCCCAGCGGACCGTAGATCTCGTTGGCGAAACGACGAGACGAGGGGTGAAGGAGGAACCATGGAAATGATCTTGACTGGTCTGCCGGGCGGGTCCGTCGCACTCGTACTGAGCGGCGTGATGGCTCTCGTGACAATCGGAATGGGCCGCGGCCTTCTTCGTGAAGATACGGACAGTGGTACCGAGAGCTCACTGAGCTGACATTCACCACAATCTCGAGCGGGCTTCGTGCCATCGGCTCTGCTCGACACCAACAGCGCCGCCCGGCCTGACGATTCGACAACGTCCCCCCGCCCCCGTCGAATCCCAGCAACCGGCCGGCGCTGCCGCGTCTCGGGGGGACTGATCACGCTTTCGTGTCCGTCGCCGGGGTCTGGCAGTGTGCCTCGGTGTCGAGCGAGGTCGTAGTCACCGAGAAGATCGTCGATGACGAGACGAGAGCGCGTCTTCTGCAGCCTCGGGACGACGTTGTTCTCGAGACGGAGACGGCGCCGGGCTGCTTTGCGCTCGTAGAGGGGCCATTTCACGAATACGAGCGGACCGTCGAGTTCGATGCGCCGGGCCAGAATGCCTCGGCGGTCGTGCAGACGATTCGCTACCGAACGGCGATGCCGTTCTTCGGATCGATGTTCCGCCGCCCGATCCGTCGCCAGCTCGGAGAGATCTCCGCGGGCGAGCCCTCATGGCCGTGGTGGAATCCTCCGGAGCGGCAGACGTCACGGGTCTCGCACATGCTGGGCCTGTTGTGTGCTCTCGCCTTTGTCGTGGGCTACTCGACGGCGGTCACCACGCAGACCATGACGTTTGCGATCGACGAGTTCGGTGTCTCCGACGCGGCGCAAGGCAACGCGCTCGCGTCCGTGCGGATCGGCGTGCTCATGTCGCTCGTGCTGATGGCGGTCGCGGACCGACGAGGCCGCCGCGGCATCCTCATCGGCACGGTCACCGCCGCATGCGTGACCGCATCGTTGGGCGCGCTGGCGCCCAACATCTACCTGCTCGCGGGTTCCCAGACGCTGACTCGAGGTCTCGCGACCACCGCCGCGATCCTGCTGGGGATCGTCGCTGCTGAGGAGGTCGGGTCCCGGAGCCGGGCCTACGCCGTGAGCATGCTCGTCATGTCGGGCGGGGCGGGTGCCTTCTTTGCGATCATGCTCCTGCCGGTCGCGGGCATCGCTGAGTGGACGTGGCGGCTGCTATTTCTCGTGCCGCTGTTGTTCCTTCGGATGTGCCGGTCCGTGGCCCGAGTCCTCCCCGAGTCGAGGCGCTTCCTCGCCGCCGAGTCGAGCGATGAGGACGACGCGCTCCGTGCCGAGCCCGAGGCCCGCCGTCAGTTCCGCAGACGGTTGCTGCTCCTCGCGGTCGCCGGCTTCATCCACGCGTCGTTCCAGGCGCCAACGAACCAGCTACTCAACGACTTCCTGAAGGACGAGCGGGGGTTTTCCGCCGGCACGATCTCGCTGTTCCGAATGGTCACGTCGCTGCCGGGGATCCTCGGCATCGTCATCGGTGGCCGACTCGCGGAGATCTACGGACGCCGACGCGTCGGTGCGGTGGCGATCGTCGTCGGAGGGGCGGCCACGGTCGCGACCTTCAACACCGACGGACTCGCCATGTGGGGCATCGCGCTCGTGTCGATCATCTTCAGCGCAGCGACGGTCCCCGCCCTCGGCGTCTATGGCCCGGAGCTCTTCTCCACATCGCTGAGAGCGCGCGCCAACGCGGTGATCACGACGGTGACGGTCGGCGGGTCCGCGCTCGGACTGGTCGTAGCCGGCTGGTTCGACGACAGATACGGCTCGCTGAGCCGCGGGGTCACGCTTCTCGGCATCGGTGCGCTTGTGGTCGCGGCCATGGTCGCGTTCCTCTATCCCGAGACGGCCAGCCGCGAACTCGAGGACATCAATCCCGAAGACGCCCCCATCACGGGCCGCCTCGACGACTACTGAATCAATCGAGCTTGAGGATGCGGGCCGCGTTGTCGCGGAGGAACTTGGGCCAGACGTGGTCGCGGAACGGGACGTCGCGCATCTCGGTCATGATGCGTTCGATCGACAAGCCCATCGGGAAGTAGCCGGCGTAGAGCACCTTGTCGGCGCCGCGCGTGTTTGCGTAGTCGATGATCGCCTGGGGGTAGTGCTTCGGGGCGAACGCGGAGGTGGAGTAGTGCAGCCCCGGCCACTTCAGCATCAGCTTCACCGCCAGGTCCTCCCACGGCTCGCATCCGTGGCGGGTCACGAAGGTGAGCTCCGGGAAGTTGTACATCACCTGGTCGATCCGCTCCACGTGCTGGGGCGACATCGGCAGCCGCGGTCCGGGCACACCCGCACAAACGAAGATCGGCAGATCGAGCTCACAGCACGTCGCGTAGATCGGATAGAACTTCGGATCGTCGATCGCCACCTGCGGGTTACAGCCGGCCGGGAAGGCGCCGACGCTACGGGTGTTGAACTCGTCGTGCTCACGACGGAGCTTGCGGACGGCGCCGACCACGTCGTTCGGGTCCACACTCGACTGGGCGAGGAACCGATCGGGATAGTCCGTCAGGGCCTTCTGGCTGACCTCACCCTCACAGCCGATGAGGCCCCATTCGATGCCGTACTTGTCCATCTCGCCGACGGTCAGGGCGATCGGATCGTCGCTGCCGTACAGCTCCTTCGGTACCCCTTTGAACATGTACTCGACGGGGAACTCGAAGTCCGTCGACTCGTCGTCCTTGAGCTGATCCCGGATGAAGTCGTACATCGCGAAGTCCGGCGCGGGGAACGAGATCATGCAGTCGACAGCACCGATCCCGTCCATCGGATGGGACATTGTCATCGCCGCCATTCGGCGGGACCGCCGCGGTCGCCGAGGGGCACTAGTCGGCGTCCTTGATCGCTTCGACGATGCGGTCGGTGCTTGCTCGGTCTTCGTAGATCAGGCGCACGAGCCAATACCGGAAATATCGGGTCATCGAAGCCCGAATGAACAACGCGACGGCACCGAGCGCCACCACCACGCCGAGAATGGCGAGGATGAGGAAGTCGTTTTGTTCCAGCGCGTTGCTCGTGCCCGTGGAGCCCGTGTAGGCCACGACCTCGAGCACCACTGCCACGACGAACAGCGCGATCGCGAGACGCACCGTCGTGCGCTCCGGATTCGCCTTGCCGCCACTCAGCTTCAGGCCGTCTACTTGCTCCTGAAATTCCTGCAGTCGGGGGCTGGTTTCGTCACTCATTTGTCGTGTCCTCCAACGTCGATGCCCAGATAGGCAGCGGTGAGTTCTTCGGCGATCTCGTTAGGTGGGCCAGTACGGGTGATTCGGCCGTGCAGCATGATCGCAGCGGTGTCGGCAACGCCCAAGACCGTCTGGGCGAACTGCTCGACTATGAGAATGGAGAGTCCGCCGCTGGCGAGCTCGGCGACCTGGCCGTAGAGCTCTTCGACGATGATCGGCGCGAGCCCCATCGAGAGTTCGTCGAGCATCAGCAACGCGGGGTCGGTCGACATGGCTCGAGCCATGGCCAGCATCTGCTGCTCGCCGCCGGAAAGTGTGCCGGCGAGCTGACGTCGACGTTCGCCCAGGCGGGGGAAGAGCGCGTACGCCTTGTCTTGCACCTCGATGTAGGAGCGGCCGCTGAACGTCATCATCCGGATGTTCTCCGAGACGGTCAGGTTCGGGAAGATGCCGCGACCTTCTGGAACGAGGCACACGCCGGCCCGGGCGAGCGCGTCGGGCTTCGCACCGTTGACCTCGCGACCTCCGATCAGGAGCTGGCCGGCAGACGGCTGGATCTGACCGCTCGCAACCCCGAGAGTGGTGCTCTTACCGGCGCCGTTGGGCCCGAGCAACGCGACCACCTGCCCCGGTTCGAGCACGAGGTCGACGCCGTGGAGCACGTCGATGATGCCGTAGCCGGCTCGGACGCCGCGGAGCTCGAGCAGCGGAGCGGTCATGCGTCCGTGCCCAGGTAGGCCGCGCGCACTGCGTCGTTGTTCTGCACCTCTTCGGGCGAGCCAACCGCGATCATCTGACCGAAGTCGAGGACGTGGATGCGGCTACACGTGTTCATCACGAAGCTCATGTCGTGCTCCACCAACAGGACGGCCAGGTCATCCTCGGCGACGAGCTGCTTCAGCAGGTCGCCGACCGCTGTCGTCTCCTCCTCAGTGAGCCCGGACGATGCCTCGTCGAGCAGGAGTACCTTCGGCTTCGTGGCCAGCGCACGGGCGAGTTCGACGAGGCGCGCCGTTCCGGTCGGGAGCGTTCCGACTGTGATGTCGGCGACGTCGCTCAGGCCGACGCGGGCCAGAACCGAGTCGGCGATCTCCGTCGATGAAGCGACGCTGGTACTCATCTCTGCCGCAACCCGCACGTTGTCGCGCGCGCTCAGCGAATTGAACGCCTCGAGCTTCTGGAACGTGCGACACAGGCCGAGCTGCGCTCGTTTGTGGACGCCGTAACGATTGACCCTCTTGCCCAGGAGGCGCACTTCGCCTGCCGTTGGCGCTTGGTGCCCGGTGATCACGTTGAACAGCGTGGTCTTGCCGGCACCGTTCGGTCCGATCAGCCCGGTGATCGTGCCGGTGTTGGCTTCGATGCTTGCCGAAGAGAGCGCCTGCAGCCCGCCGAAGCGCACGTCGACACTCACTGCCTCGAGGACGGGTTCGCTCATCGCGGCACCGTCCCGACTCCGTGGGTGTACCCGCCGCTCGGCGTGACCTCGTCGATGATGCCGAGCTCGGTGTCGAGAGTGAGCACCGTCTCGTTCGTGAACGGCAGATCCAGACCGAGACCGCCGATCTCCGCGGTCGTCTTGGCCGCTCGTTCCTGTGCCATCTCCTCGCGGGCGTCGCGGCGCCACGGCAGGATCGGCGCGAAGCCTCGGCCCATTTCGAAGATCGCGCCTCGCTGGTTGACCACCATACCGATCGCGAGGAGGCCGGGTCCGAACTTGGCGAGGAAGTCATCGAGCAGCCAAACGAGCCAGGGGACCGAGCCACCGTCGTCGAGACGTCCGCCAAGGGCCTGCGTGAGCGGGATGAAGGCGAGGAAGAGCGCCGCGGAAGGCAGGGCGACGCCGGCGGCCGCCATCAACAACACGATCTCGAAGTTCGCCAGTACTTCAAAGTCGCGTCCGCTGTCGACGCTGCCCTTGCTGAGGGCCCAGAAGACTCCGGCCATGCCCGCGAGCGTCGCCGAGAAGGCGTAGACGACCACCTTGGTCAACATCGTGTTGATGCCGACGGTCGCGGCGGCTGCTTCGGAGTCCTGCATCGCGATCCAGCGCCTGCCGTAGCGCGACCGGCGGAGTAGCACGAGAGCGAAGATGCCGAACCCGAGGAAGACGAGGAGTGTGACGAAGTAGTCGTACCGATTGTCGATCGCCCATCCGAACAGCGTTGGATCTTCGAATCGGTGAATCGTCGGGAAGATCTTCGGGTGAGGCAGGACAAGTTTGCCCATGACGAGCGCGAAGGCGAGCGAGAGCAGCGCGAGGTAGAGGCCGCTCAAGCGGGCGGCGAAGAGCGCGACCAGCGCGCCGAGCGGTGCGCACAGCAGGCCCACAACGGGCAGCCAGAGCAGGTTGCCGCTCTCGCCGGCGAGCTTGAGGAAGATGAAGGCGCCGAAGCCCGCGAAGGCCAAAGGCGCGAAGTTGATCTGACCGGCCCAGCCCGTCAGGGGAATGAGCGAGAGGCCGATCATCGCCAGCACCAGCGCGGCGATGCCGTTGTTGAGCGCGATCTGATCCCACTCGCCCGGATCCCACACGCCGAAGTTCAGGCTCCCGCGGGCGAACCATCGACCGAACAGGATCAGCGCGACGGCGCCGATCGCGCCCTCCCACCATGTGGTCGTTCGCTCGATCGGTCGGAGGTTGCTGGAGACCCGTCCGACGGCCAGGCGGGACTGCGGCAGCGCGAGGACGACGATGAACAACAACACCGGCGCGGCGGCGTCGCGCACGAAAGGCCAGTCACTGCCGAACGACAGCCACCTGGCCTGGTGCTGGGAGAGCAGGCCGATGAGCAGGCCGCCGAGCACCGTCATCGGCAGGTTCTTGAGCTGCCCGATCGCGGCGGCGGTGATAGCCGCGATGAGCATCAGGTTGTTCAGGTTGCCGGGATCGAGCGGATTCAGTTCCGGCGCGATGAGGATGCCGGCGATAGCCGCGAGCGATGCGCCGAGCGCCCACGCGAACGACGACAGAAGCCCCGGTCGGGCGCCATTGAGGGCGGTGAGTTCACGGTTGTCGACCACGGCGCGCATCGCGACGCCGATCCGGGTCCGAAAGAGCAGCACCCGCAGCAGCGCGGCAATGAGTGCGGCGACGGCGATCACCATGAAGCGATGCCAGGTGACACGGAAGTCGCCGATGTCGAAGCCGCTCCCGCGCCAGAAGGGCTGAATCGTGCGAGGGCGATCGCCCTGCCACAGCTGACCGGTGAGCGTCAGCAGGAACACCATGAGTCCCACGGTGACCATGAGCTGCACGACCATCGGCGCGTTGCGAAGGCTGCGCATCAAGACGACATCAAGCACGATGCCGATGAGTGGCGCAATGAGGAGCACGACCACGAGGAGACCGATCCAATTCGGTAGCTCCAACCCGTCGGCGTTCTCGACAAGCTCCCAGTAGAAGAAGGCCGAAAAGACGCCGATGCCGCCATGGGCGAAGTTGAAGGTGCCGGTGGTGGTGTAGACGACGACCATGCCCGTCGCCGAGATCGCGTAGAGCGACCCGACCGACAGTCCGGCGATCGTCGCGACCAGAAAACCGTCTCGGGTGACCGCGTTGCCCGCCCAGTTGAGCCAAACGAGGACGCCCAGAAACGCCACGCCGCCGACCAGCGCGGCGATCTGTGACGGTCTGAGCTGAACTCTGGTCATGGACGGCTGGCGACTGCTCAGCTGTCAGGCGTGAACTGCGACGGGTCGGCGGTGACACCGAGGACGTTGTCCTCGCCACAGTCCAGCGTGCCTCGCTCCTCCGGGTGGATCCGCACGTACTCGCCGTCCTGGATCTGCGTCACCATGAAGCAGTCCGAGATGGAGTTCGTCGACGCGAAGTCCGCAGCCCCCCACCAGCCGTTCACGTCGAACGAACTGATGCCGGCGAGCTCTTCGAGCAACCGAGCGCGGGTGATCGCGTTCGGTCCGTCGGCGGCAACGATTCCGTTGACTGCGGCTTCGAGCAGGACGCCATCCGCCCACGCACCCGCGGCCCAGGCCTCGGGGAAGTCGTCGTCGACCGCCGTCATGAAGTTGCTGAGCTCCTCATTGGTGTCGGCCTCCTCGAACGGAAGGAAGAACATCCAGACGTAGACGCCCTCGACCACATCGCCGTTCTCGAGGAACGCCGGGGTGTAGCACGACAGGGTGCAGAGCCAGTTGACGGAACTCAGGTCGAGTCCCTGATCGTTCGCCTCGTTCAGAAGTTTCGCCATTGTGGCGTCGTTCGAGCCGTTGTACACGAAGTTCGACTCGTTCTCCCGAATCGCCTGCACGAATGGCGTGAAGGACGCTTGCGGCAGCGCGCCGCTGACACCGAAGGCCTTCTCGTAGATGACGCCCGCCTGCTCGTGGGCCGCGATCTGCGGCACGGCGGAGGCTGTGGTGGAGGGAAGGTCGCTCGGCACCAGGTAGAGACCATGGAGATCCTCGCCCGTGTGCTCGGCCAACCAGGTGACCGGGCCGATTGCCGCGGTGTAGTCGCGCTCGCCGGACTCGTAGGGGCACGATGCGCCCGGCCGGCTGATGTGGAAGCTCACCGACGAGCATTGGTGGGGTACCTCGGTCGTGATGTAGGCGAGGTCCGGAACACCTGTCGGGTCGCCGTTGATGTCCGCACAGCTCTCGAGGTCGTCCGTGCTCGTTCCGAACAACACGGTCGTGCCCACGAGAGCGAGCGCATCGCTACACGCCTTCAGGAAGCCGTTCTCCGTCTCGGTCGGGTTCAGCATCGAATCCCAGAACTCGATGTTGACAGTACGACAGCCGAGGCCGCCGCGACGGTTGACATCGTCGGCCCAGGCGAACGCGCCGACCCGGGCGCCTTCGAACAAGCCGGGGGCCAGAGCGTTGTCGCTGTCCGCCATAATGATGACGGTGATCTCGTCCTCGCTGACGCCGATCTCGGTGGCCTCGAGGGTGACGTCGCACGGATCCGGCTCGTCGGGCTCGTCAGGCTGATCCGGCTCGTCGGGTTCGTCCGGCTGGTCGACGTCATCGTCGCCGGTGTCCGGTGCCGCCGTTGTCGTGGTCGTCGCGGTATCGGCCGCGCTGTCGTCGCGACCACCGCACGCCGATGCAAGCACCGCGAGCGTGAGTAGGGCAGCAAGCCACCGGGTTACGAGCTTCTTCGACATGGATCCCCCAGGTTTCCAAGGGCCGGCCGTGACGGTCCGATCCCGCTGCGCCAGGACGGTAGTTCGTACAGCGTTCAGTTTCCCAAACGAGCGCGCCGCCCGGATCGACGGCGCGCTCGGCCCGCCGGTACCGTCAACAGCGCTCCCGACCGCACGAAAGAGCGCAATGACCGAACTCGATCTCGCTGCCGAATTCCCGACGCCGGACCGCGCCGACTGGGTGGAGGCCGTCGAGAAGGTGCTTCGGGGGAAGCCGTTCGAGAAAGTCCTCGTCAGCGCCACGCGTGACGGGTTGGATGTGCAGCCGCTCTACACCGCCGATGACGCCACTGCGGTCGGCGTACCGGGCGTGACGAACGAACGCCGCTTGGCCGACGGCTGGGACGTGCGTCAGGTTCACGACGGCGCGGCCCCGGAATGTGCGAGCGGCATCGTGGCTGAACTCGAACGCGGCGTGACATCCGTCGAGCTGCTGGCGCCGGCGAGCGGTTGGTCGACAGGAGCCCTGCGCGCCGCGATCGACGGGGTGCTGCTCGACCTCGCGCCGGTGTGTCTCGCGCCGCACGCCGACCCGGCGTCGGCCGGAGCACTGCACGCCGTGATCGCCGAGCGGGGCGACCTCGAGTCCTCCGGATCCTGGCTGGGCCTCGATCCGATCGGCGCCCGTTCGCGCGGCGAGGAATCGGACCTGGCCGCCTGTGTGAGTGCCGCTGCTGAACTGGCTTCCTCGCTGCCTGTGGGCCGAACCGTCACTGTCGACTCCACCCGCTACGGCGCGGCCGGCGCGACCGAGGGCGAGGAGCTCGGATGGGCGATCGCGTCCGGTGTCGCCTACCTGCGGGCGTTCGAAGATGCGGGGCCTGCTCCCGCCGATGCTGCCGACACGATTGCCTTTCGGATCACTGCCGGCGCAGACCAGTTCCTCACGATCGCCACATTGCGAGCGCTTCGGATCGTGTGGAGTCAGGTGCTCGACGCATGCGGTGTTCACGCTGGCGCGCACGCGGCTCAGATTCAGGCAGTCACCAGCCAGGCGATGTTCAGCCGGCGTGACCCCTGGGTTAACATGCTGCGAGGCACCACGGCCGCCCTCGCGGCAGGGGTCGGTGGCGCAGATGCCATCACCGTCCTCCCATTCGACGATGCCATTGGTGAAGCGGACGGCTTCTCGCGCCGCGTTGCCCGCAACACGCAGCTGCTCCTACTCGAGGAGTCGCATCTGGCGAAGGTTGCGGACCCGGCCGCAGGTTCGTGGTTCGTCGAATCGATGACCGCACGATTGGCCGCCGCGAGTTGGGCCGTCTTCCAGAAGGTCGAAGCCGAAGGCGGGATCGTGGCTGCGCTCGAGTCGGGACAGATCAGCGCTGCGCTGGACTCAGCGTGGGACGACCGGCTTGCCGGCCTGGGCACGCGCCGCGTGCCGATCACCGGCGTCTCCGAGTTCCCGGATCTCGATGAGGCCCCCATCGAGCGGACGGAGCGTGCCGCGTCGCCCGGGTTCCCGGTCCGACGACTGGCCGCCCCGTTTGAAGAACTCCGCGACGCGTCGGATCGCCATCTCGCGGCATCTGGTTCCCGGCCCCGCGTCCACCTTGCCGTCCTCGGCGACCTGGCGACTCACACCGCGCGCAGTACCTGGATCACCAACTTCCTCGCAGTTGGTGGCATCCATGCCGAAGGTGGCGATGTCGATGGGGCGGTGTCGCCGATCGAAGCCGAGGCACGATTCGCCGAGAGCGGTGCGACAGTCGCCGTGATCTGCTCTTCTGACGGCGTCTACGCCGAGCGGGCTGCAGCGACAGCCACCGCCTTGCGGGAAGCCGGCGCTCTCACGATTGCGTTGGCCGGCGCCCCTGGCGATCGCCGCGACGAGCTCGACGCCGCCGGTGTCGACGAGTACTGGCACGTCGGCGTCGACCTCCTCGACGCCCTCACCCGCCTCCACACCACTCTCAACACCTGACCAGTTGACACAAGAGCCTGACCCCTTGTGTCAACTGGGGAGGGATGCCTGGAGGTGGGGGAGGATGGCGTCGGAGATGAGGGCGGCGCCGGCCTCGTTGGTGTGGACGAAATCCCAGAAGAGGGACCTGGCCTCGCCGTCAAGGGCGTCGCTGAGATCGATGACCGGATCGGCAAGTCGGCTCCGGACCCGCTCCGTCATCGGGAACCAGACGTCGGTGTCGTAACCGGGTAGGCCGACCAGTTCGACCTCGGCGGGGGCCAACGGGTCCTTGGTGTAGAGGTACGGCTGCCAGAAGAAGAGCGCGTCGAAGCCATAGCCCGCGCCGAGAGCGGTGACGTGGTCCACGCCCCGGCGATGGATGGCGACGGCGGCGTCGGCAGCAGCGATCGGATCGATCGAGCCGATGGGGGCGGCCTCGATTTCGGCGACCTGAATCGCGGGCGCGTCATCGCCGAACGCATCGCGGACCCTGCCGATGGCAAGAGCCACAGAGCTGTGGTCCGCCCACCACGAGCGCACCGTCTGCGCCACGGTCTTCTCATCGACCGTCGCTGCTGGGGTCGTCAGCCCGAAGAACAGGTGCGTCGGCTCGTCGTGGACGCCGAACTGCGTCTGCAATGTGAGGTCATTGAAGCCGTCGTAGAAGACGACCACGTCCGGCGGTGCCCGCGTGCCGGCCGACAGCTCCGCTTCGAGGAGCTGGACTTGCTGCCACTGTGAGTACGCCGGATGGCCGAAGTTGGTCGCGTTGATGGCCACGCCGTTCGCGGCGAGGGCGTCCACAAGCGCTGACGGGATCGTCGCATCGTCGGCCTGGCCCGATCCGTACATCGTCGAGCCGCCGAAGAACCAGACCTCCGGCCCGTCGGAGCCGGCGGCCGAGGAGTTGGAGCGCCGGGCGCCGTCGGTGACGGTGACGAGGTCGCTCTCATGCGTCACCCCCGTGCCGAAGCGCCAACCGATGAACGGGTCTGTCGCGCCGAGCCCGGCCGAGCCGAACTCTCGAAAGAGCTGCGCCGCATTGTCCTGCGCGACCAGCGCTTCCTGTGCGACCGGGTCGAACCCGAAGACCGGCCCGGCGACAGGATCGTAGGGGTCGCCGCGGTCGATCCACACGATCAGCGATCCGAGGGCGACGTCCGCCACGAGCAGGAGGACCACGGCGCCGACGACTCCCCGGATCCAACGGGGCGAGCCAACAGGAGTCGAGGAGCCGGTCGCCTCGCGTCGGTAGCGCTCGTCGCCGAACTGCCGAGACCGGAGGTCCGACTCGTCGGCCGGCCGGGGAAGCCACCGGCTGTCCACGCGTCGACCGGCGAAGGGGTCCATTGGATCCGTTCGGGTCGCCCGGGCGAAGAGCGACACCGGTGTGAAGATGACGAGCTGCACCAGGCCGAGAAGGACGATGGTCAGCAGGCGACCCACGTGATGACCGAGCCACGCCGCGCCACGGTCCAGGAGCTCTCGAAAGCGAGGCGAGACGAGCGTCGCGGCCGTGACGATCGTGACCAGGACGAGCGCGATGACCGCCAACTCGTGCGCGCCGAGGAGCCAGAGCCCGGCGATGAGCACCAGCGGCACGACGATCGGGAGGATGCGACGAGGCGGCGGTGCGGACAGTCGCGCCGGCGGGAGCGCCGACCACTTCGGAGTCGGAAGGTCGCGCATCAGAACACGGTGTAGAGCGTGTAGGGCGCGGCGGCCTGGCTGATGACGATGAAGATCGTGATCAGTGCCAGCACCGCCATCAGGGGCAGGATCCACCACGCGCGGTTGATGACGGCGAAGCCGGCGAAGTCACGCACCAGGCGCACGAAGTGACGGGCCCGCAGCATCAGTCGAGCACGAACTCGTCGCGCCAGTCGTCGGGCTCGGTCCACTCTGGCTGTTCGTCCTTGACGAGCACATGGTTCTCGAGCACGAGCACGTCCATCTCGGTGCGCATGAAGCAGCGGTACGCGTCGTCCGGCGTACAGACGATCGGCTCGCCCCGGACGTTGAACGACGTGTTGATGAGCACGCCACACCCGGTGCGGGCTTCGAACGCTTCGAGGATCTCCCGGAATCGTGGACTTGTCGATGCACTCACGGTCTGGACTCGCGCGCTGCCGTCGACGTGGGTAACCGCGGGGATGTCGGAGCGTCGCTCGTTCACCCATGACCGCAGGTCGTCGCTGTCTCGACTGCGGCGCAGGGTCGCCGTGTCGACCCGCTCGTGGGCAACCGGCGCGACGAGAAGCATGTACGGCGATTCGCCCTCGAGTTCGAACCAGTCGTCCACCTGCTCGGCGAGCACAGCCGGAGCGAAGGGCCGGAACGACTCGCGGTACTTGATCTTCAGGTTCATCGTGGACTGCATGTCCGTTGAGCGGGGGTCGCCGATGATCGACCGATGACCGAGGGCTCGGGGCCCGAACTCCATCGGTCCCTGGAACATCCCGACGACGCGACCCTCGTCGATCTCGGCGGCGATCCGCTCGGCTCGCGCCGCGCCCTGGAGCGTGTGGTGGGGGAGACTGGCTTCGTTCAGCCACGCCCCGATCTCGTCGGATGCGAACTCGGGCCCCAGGTAGGCCCCGTGCATCGCGTCGCGGCCCCGGGGGTCGACGGTGCGGGGTCGGTCCATCAGGCGGTGCCAGCCGAGGTAGGCCGCGCCGACCGCGCCGCCTGCATCACCCGCCGCCGGCTGGAGCCAGATCTCGTCGAAGACGCCTTCGCGCAGCAGCACGCCGTTGGCGACACAGTTGAGTGCGACACCGCCGGCGAGACACGCCTTCGACTCGCCGGTGATCGCACGAGCGCGGCGCGCCATCGCCAGAACCGCCTCCTCGGTCACCTGTTGGATGGAAGCTGCGAGGTCCATTTCCCGGCGTGTGATGTCGGACTCGGGTGACCGCGGGGGCCCGTCGAACAACGCGGCGAACCGATCGTTGGTCATCGTCAACCCGGCGAGATAGTCGAAGTACGAGAGATCGAGTGTGAACGAGCCGTCGTCGTGAAGGTCGATCAGATGCTGCTTGATCGTCTCGGCGTAGCGGGGCTCCCCGTAGGGGGCGAGCCCCATGAGCTTGTACTCGCCGCTGTTGACCCGGAACCCGCAGAAGTAGGTGAACGCGGAGTAGAGCATGCCGAGCGAGTGGGGGAAGTCGATCTCTTCGAGCAGGCGCACCTCGTTGCCGGCACCCCGGCCGATCGAACTCGTCGCCCATTCGCCGACGCCGTCGAACGTGAGAATCGCGGCTGACTCGAACGGCGACGGATAGAACGCGCTCGCCGCGTGGCTCTCGTGGTGCTCGACGAACCAGCGGTCGCCGGCGCGGCCATAGCCGAGCGACTCGATTCCCTTGTCGATCTCGTAGGGGATCCAGAGCTTCTCGCGCAACCACAGCGGGATGGCTTGGCGGAACGACGCGAACCCCCGCGGGCCGACCTTCAGATACGTGCGGAGGAGCCGGACGAAGGTCGTGAGCGGCTTCTCGTAGAACACGATGGCGTCGATGCCGTCACGTTCGACCCCGGCGGAGTGCAGGCACCATTCGATCGCGTTCTCCGGGAACGACGCGTCGTGCTTGACCCGGGTGAAGCGCTCCTCCTGGGCAGCCGCGACGAGCTCGCCGTCCACCAGGAGCGCGGCCGCGCTGTCGTGGTAGAAGGCGCTGATCCCGAGAACGGTGGTGGGCCGCGACATCGGTGCAGACCGTACCCGCCCCCTCCGTTCTCTGATGCCTTCGTCGCCGTATACGGTTCGGGTTCGTCAGAAACCGAGAAGGTGGGTCTGTCATGGGAGATCTGGACGGGAAGGTCGCGATCGTCACCGGGTCGTCGAGCGGAATCGGTGAAGCGGCCGCGCGCTCGCTTGCCGATGCGGGGGCGTCGTTGGTCGTGAACTCGTCGAGCTCGGTCGAGGCCGGCGAGAAGATCGCAGCGTCGTTGCCCACGGACTCGATCTATGTGCAGGCCGACATCTCAGACGAGGAGCAGGACCGCGCACTCATCGCCACGACGCTCGACCGGTTCGGAAAGCTCGACATCCTCGTGAACAACGCGGGATGGACGACCCGCGTCGACCACGCCGATCACGAGGCGCTGACGAACGACATCCTGTTCAAGACATTCGAGATCAACGTCTACGGAACGTGGTGGCTCACGCGGGCGGCGATGCCCGCGCTGCGCGAGTCCGAGGGCTGCATCGTGAACGTCACGTCGATCGCCGGACTCCGCCCACTCGGCTCGTCACTCGCATACGGCATGGCCAAGGCGGCGCTCAACAGCTTCACCGAGGACCTGGCCCGCTACTGCGGCCCCGTCCGGGCCAACGCCGTCGCTCCCGGCCTTGTCGCGACCCCGTGGACCGAGGACTGGGACGATCTGCATGGCGGCATGGAGATGATCAATCCCATGAAGCGGTCGGCCACGCCCGAGGATTGCGCCCAGGCGATCATGGCGTGCGTCACCAATACGTACATGAACGGCACGATCATGAAGGTCGACGGCGGCACCACACTGGTGCTCTGAGGTCAAGCCGTTGGGGAGGCCCGTTCTACGGCGGGTACCGTGGATCCATGAGCGTGATCCCGGACTTCACGAGCGTCGACCTCGATCTGGAGGGTCTGCCGGCCGCGTCCGGGGCGTCCGACTTCGTTTCGGAAACGCCCGAAGGCATCGACATTCCGGCTGTCACCACCGCCGACGCCGTCGCTGATCTCGACTTCCTCGACACGCTTCCCGGTCTGCCGCCGTTCCTGCGGGGCCCGTACCCCACGATGTACGTCAACCAGCCGTGGACGATCCGTCAGTACGCCGGATTTTCCACCGCCGAGGAGTCCAACGCCTTCTACCGACGCAACCTCGCGGGCGGCCAGAAGGGCCTGTCGGTCGCCTTCGACCTCGCGACGCACCGTGGCTACGACTCCGACAATCCACGGGTGAGCGGCGACGTCGGCATGGCGGGCGTGGCCATCGACTCGATTCTCGACATGCGCCAACTCTTCGACGGCATCCCGCTCGATCAGATGAGCGTGTCGATGACGATGAACGGCGCGGTGCTGCCGATCCTCGCGCTCTACGTCGTTGCGGGTGAGGAACAGGGGGTGAAGCCGGCGCAGATGGCGGGGACCATCCAGAACGACATCCTCAAGGAGTTCATGGTCCGCAACACCTACATCTACCCGCCTGCTCCCAGTCTGCGGATCATCTCCGACATCTTCGCGTTCACCAGCCAGGAGATGCCGAAGTTCAACTCGATCTCGATCTCCGGCTACCACATGCAGGAGGCCGGCGCGACCGCCGATCTCGAGCTCGCCTACACGTTGGCCGATGGCGTGGAGTACGTGCGGGCCGGTGTCGACGCAGGCCTCGAGGTCGACGCGTTCGCTCCGCGCCTCAGCTTCTTCTGGGCGATTGGCATGAACTTCTTCATGGAAGTGGCGAAGCTACGCGCCGCCCGCCTCCTCTGGTCGAAACTGATGAAGGAGTTCGAGCCGCAGAACCCCAAGTCGTTGTCGCTGCGCACCCACAGTCAGACGAGTGGCTGGTCGCTTACTGCGCAGGATGTCTACAACAACGTTGTCCGGACCTGCGTCGAGGCGATGGCCGCCACCCAGGGCCACACTCAATCGCTGCACACCAACGCGCTCGATGAAGCGCTGGCACTCCCCACCGACTTCTCGGCTCGCATCGCTCGAAACACCCAGCTGTTTCTCCAGCAGGAGTCCGGCACCACCCGCACCGTCGACCCGTGGGGCGGGAGCCGCCACGTCGAGCGGCTCACGTACGAGCTCGCGAAGAAGGCGTGGGCCCACATCACCGAAATCGAGGAGATGGGCGGCATGGCCGCCGCGATCGAAGCCGGCATCCCGAAGCTGCGCATCGAGGAAGCCGCAGCTCGCACGCAAGCTCGCATCGACTCCGGCCGTCAGGCTGTCATCGGCGTGAACAAGTACCGCCTCGACGAGAACGAGGACATCGACGTTCTGAAGATCGACAACGCGGAGGTGCGCGCCGCCCAGATCGCGAAGCTCGAACGGCTTCGAGCCGAACGCGATCAATCCGAGGTGGACGACACGCTTGCCGCGCTCACCAAGGCCGCCGGCACCGGTGAGGGCAACCTTCTCGCCCTCGCGATCGACGCAGCCCGCGCCAAGGCGAGCGTAGGAGAGATCAGTGATGCGCTCGAGAAGGTCTACGGTCGTCATGTTGCGCAGATCCGCACGATCGAAGGGGTGTATCGAGCCGAAGTGGGTGCTGAATCCGATTCCATCACGGCCGTCCGGGCCAAGGCCGACGAGTTCGCCACCGCCAACGGCCGACGTCCTCGCATCCTGATCGCCAAGATGGGTCAGGACGGCCACGACCGCGGCCAGAAGGTGATCGCAACCGCGTTCGCCGATCTCGGATTCGACGTCGACATCGGCCCGCTCTTCCAGACTCCCGGCGAGGTCGCCCGCCAGGCGATCGAGGCCGACGTTCATGTCGTCGGCGCGTCGTCGCTCGCCGCCGGCCACCTCACGCTCGTGCCGGAACTGCGTGACGAACTCGAGAAGCTCGGCCGGAGCGACATCAAGATCGCCGTCGGTGGTGTGATCCCGCCGGACGACGTCGCGACGCTCCTCGACATGGGTGCGGTCGCGGTCTATCCGCCGGGCACCGTCATTGCCGAGGCCGCACTCGAGCTTCTCGACCAACTCAGCTGACCAACCGACGGGCTTGTCTGGCCCATTGTGCCGAGGCCACGCTGCGCTCGAAACTTGTGCGGGGCGAAGGAAGCGGGGGGGGGTGCGAGGACTCAGGAGGGCACTGGTGAGCGTCGCGCTCGTCGCGTTCGTACTGGCGGTCGTACCCGCGGCTGCCCAGTCGCCCTCCTTGGCAGTGGCGCCGAACACCGAACTCCTCGCCGGACAGACCGTTCAGATCTCCGGCGCGGCGACGCCGGGGACTCCCATTGGTGTAGTCGGTGTCTGCCACGCGGCGACCGACTTCACGTCGCTGTCAACTGCGCAGCTCACCTGTGAGCTGATCACGTTCTTCGTTGGTGACGAGTCGTTCGACTTCGAATGGACCGTCACCAGGGTCATCGAGACTCCCGGCGGCCCGATCGATTGTCTCGCCACGCCGTGCGTGACGGCATTCGGAGGAGTCGACGGCTCCAGCGTCCTCTTCCTGGAAATCGTGCCGCTGTCGTTCGCAGCGGCCCCGTTGGTGCAATTCTTGCCGACATCGATCGGTCATCTGGAGCCGGTATCGCTTGCCGTGACGGGCACCCCAGTGATCGACAGCGTCGTCATGATCCAGTGCGTCGAGGAGTTGCCGATCGCGGCGGACAATCCTCCCGGCGCGTGTGTCGAACACGGCCCGGCGGTTCCCTACGTGGGCGGACACGTCGGTCACATAGCGGCCTCCCACGTTGGATCGACGATTCGGCTTCGGATCCCGTGGACTGCACCGCATTCGCGCCCGGGTGCGTGCTCGGCGCACGCCTGAGCACGAACGGCATCGACACCTATGTGTTCGGCGACGTCTTCTTCAGCGCCGACCTCAGGTCGTCGTTCGATCTTCCGCACGATCTCCCGGCTGGTGGAATCGTGTTCGATCCTGTGCACGTCGGCGACCTCGTCGACGTATCACTCAGCAACATCGACCAGTACGGCAACGGCCTCACGGTCCGAGTCTGCAACGGCAACCTCGACATCGGTCCCGATGTCGATACGTGCGCCTCGGTCGGCTTGCCGCCCATCGTCGGACTGACGTCCTACTCGGGCTCGTTCGCGATCCCTGGCCCCTTGGTCGGTGACGACGGCGATGCCTACGACTGCACGTCGCTGCCCTTCTTCAACGCCTGTTTCCTCGTGGTGTTCGGCCATCGCGATCCGGGGCCGAGTGACCCGTACGTTCTCTCCGTGGCGGCGTTCTTGGATATCCGCGCTCGTTCGTTCGTCGCGACACCGACGACTGAGCTCCAGGACGGCGACGTGGTGTCGATCACCGTGCCTCTCCCTCGCGTCACGAATGACGGCACGGACTGCGCACTGGCGGCGTGTGTCATCGTGTTCAACACCTGGACGACGTTTTCCGCCGAGGGGGCAGTTCCTGCCGCAGTCTCCTTCGATGACTCGGTCCCGCCGCCGACCACGATCGCGCCGGCCCCGCCGGTCGAGACCACCACGACCACCATCGTGCTCTCCTCGCCGTCCACGGTGGCGCCGCCCACCACCACGCCGCCGACCACGGTGCCCACCCAAGTGCTCGGAACGTCCGAGACCAACGATCAGCTGGCGCTGACGGGCGTGGACGCGACCTTCTTCGCGGCGCTCGGCGTGTCGCTCATCGGCACCGGCGCGCTCGTCGGCCGACGAGCGCGGTCGTGGCCGAACCGCTGAGCTAGTCCAGCTCGATCTGCACCCGGTTGATGCCGGTCGCGACCGGCTTGATGCGGTCGTTGATGACGCGGATGTGTTCGGCGTGGCTCGCGTAGACGCGGTAGCCCTCGACGGAAGCGAAGTCGCCGATCACGACGATGTCGGCGGTCGACCCGTCGAGACCGAGGTTGCGGCCGACCGTGTAGTCCACGATTTCCGGGATGAGCGACGGCATTGTTCGTAGCTCGTCCACGATCGCATCGAGGGCGGCGGTGTCGGCGCCCTCGCAGGCGATGAGCACGGTGTGACGGATCATGGCGTCAGAACCTAGACCCAGTCTCGATCACGCGGCGGCGGCACCATGTCGGCGCTCGGCTCCCAGGTCGTCTGACGCATCGTGACGGCGAGGTGGCTCTCGGAGTACATGTCCTCCTCGTAGGAGAACTTTCCGTCGCCGGCGTACTCCAGATACGAGAGGCCCATGTTGTGGATCTCCTTGCCGTCCTCGGTCTGGCCGGGCAGGTGGTTGCTCCACCGGAGGAACACCTTGTCGCCGTCGATGGCCTCCCAGTAGTGCGGGAAGTCCCACGTCTGGAGTCCGGTCATCGACGAGTCCAGGAACTCGACGAGCGCGTCGACGCCTTGGTGACGTCCCCAGACGCTGTCGATGAACACTGCGTCGTCGGTGAATACCTCCTTGAGGCCGCTCCACGGAATGTCGCCGGCGATTGCCGCTCGGCGGAGCTCCAGATAGCGGTCGATGGTCGCCTTGATCTCTTTACGGTCGTGAGCCATCGCGAGACGGTAGCGTCAGCGGCCGTGGCAGCAGAAATGGGTGACGACGATCGGGCGCTCGTCGAGGGCGTCCTCGCTGGCGATCGCACGGCCATCGGCCAGGCGATCACCCTCGTGGAATCCACGCTGGACGAGCACCGTCCCCGAGCCGGTGCCGTGCTGGAGGCACTCCTGCCGCACACGGGTGATGCGCATCGAGTCGGTATCACTGGCGTTCCCGGCGTGGGGAAGTCCACGTTCATCGAAGCGCTCGGCACGAAGCTCACCGGCCGCGGGCATCGGGTGGCCGTGGTGGCCGTGGATCCGTCGAGCCAGCGAACCGGCGGATCGATCCTCGGCGACAAGACGAGAATGCCCACGCTCGCGGTCGACGACGCAGCCTTCATTCGGCCCTCGCCGTCCGCCGGCACGCTCGGGGGGGTGGCTCGAGCGACTCGCGAATCGATTCTCGTTCTCGAGGCCGCCGGCTATGACGTGGTGATCGTGGAGACCGTGGGCGTCGGCCAATCCGAAACGGTCGTGCACGGGATGGTCGACATCTTCGTCGTCCTGATGCTGTCCGGCGCCGGCGACGAGCTCCAGGGCATCAAGAAGGGCGTCCTCGAGCTTGCCGATCTCCTCGCCGTCAACAAGGCCGATGGCGACAACGTGCAAAAGGCGGCGCTGGCCGCAGGCGACTATCGGCGAGCGCTCCATCTACTCCAGCCGGCCAGCCCGCACTGGACGCCGCCGGTCCACACCTGTTCTGCCCTGACGGGCGATGGTCTCGACGAGCTCTGGGACGCGATCGAACTACATCGCCGCACCCTGGACGACGCCGGGGTTCGTGCGGAGCGGCGCGAAGCGCAGCAGTTGGAGTGGCTCCAGTCGATGCTTCGGGACCGGCTGGTCGAGCGGTTCGAGTCCGATCCGTCGGTCATCGCCCGTCGTGCCCAGCTCGAGGCCGCTGTGCAGGCCGGCGAGCTCACGCCGTCGATGGCGGTCGAACGGCTGCTCGACGAATTCTGAGAACACACTCAGGGTGGTCAGAGCGAACTATCGACGTAGAGCCGTTCGTCTCGTACCCTCGGGCCGCGGGGAGGCGATGACCCTTCAGCTGGCCTGGTCGCGGTGCTGAGGATGAACCACAGCGAAACCGGCCCCTCCGTCCGACACCACGGAGATGAAGATGCGTTCATTCCCCCGTTTCTGCCTTGCTGCGGTTCCCGCCACCGGGACGCTCTGGGCCGTTGCGTCGCCAGCTGGCGCCCACCACGATCCTGACGAACTCGCTCTCACCGGCCCGCTCCACGGTGGTGCATCGAGCCGTTGCATCGCGATGATCGACGAGATCGAGACGCCGGATCGCGCCGCGGACTGGGTGCGGTCGCAGCTCGACGTCGGCGGGAAGATCATGGGCTTCGGCCACGCGGTGTATCGCGCCGAGGATTCGCGCGGCGTCGTGCTGCGTGAAGCGGCTGAGCGGCTCGGATGAGATCTCGTCGAGCGTGCAGCCGGGATCGAGACCGAGATCCTCGCGGTACTGGCCGAGTGGAAGCCTGGCCAACGAATCGTCACCAACGTCGAGTTCTGGGCCGCCGTCGTGCTCGAGCTCGCAGGTCTACCGCGAGCCATGTTCACGCCGACGTTCTCCGTCAGCCGGTCGATCGGATGGTCGGCGCACGTGATCGAGCAGCACGGCGTGGGCAAGATCCTGCGACCGAGCGCGCGCTACATCGGCCCGGAGCCGCAGGTGAACATGGCCCGCTGACTTCCCTCGGCGTGGCCGCCGTTCTAGGGTTACCTTCCACGGAAGCTTTCCTCGGCAGACGGGGGCGAGAGGGCGGTGTGCCATGACCACGTTCGATGATGTTGACCTCTGGGACATGGATGCGTTCCAACGCCAGGAACACCACGGCATGCTCGAGAAGCTGCGCGAGGCCGACCCGGGCATTCACTGGGTGGATGAGGGCGACATCGGGCCGGGCTACTGGGCAATCACCCGTCAGGCGCACCTGAAGGAGGTCAACCGCCAGGCCGAGACCTTCTCGTCCAACGCGGGCGGCACCCAGATGCAGGAGCGGGCCCGAGCAAGCGACATCGACGACTTCCAGAACGACTCGCTGATGCTCTCGATGGACCCGCCGAAGCACACCCGCTACCGGCGCATCGTCAGCCGCGGCTTCACCCCCCGCATGATCAACCTGTTGGGCGACTACCTCAACAACCGAACGCAGATGATCATCGATCGGGTGAGCGAGAGAGGTTCGGCCGAGTTCGTCACCGAGCTGTCCGCTGAGCTTCCGCTCCAGGCAATCGCCGAGATGGTCGGTATCCCGATGGACGATCGATCCAAGATCTTCGACTGGACCAACTCGATGATCGGAGCGGACGACCCGGACTTCGCCCAGAGCGAGGAAGACGTCATGGGCGCCTTCGGCGAACTGTTCGCCTACTCGAACGCCCTGCAGACCGAACGCCGAGACAAGCCGTCCGACGACATCATCACCACGCTCCTGTCGGCAGATCTCGACGGCGAACAGCTCGACGAAGTCGAGTTCGACATGTTCTTCCTTCTGCTGTGCGTGGCCGGCAACGAGACCACCCGCAACTCCATCACCCGTGGCATGCATGGCTTCTTCGAGTTCCCCGACCAGTGGGAGCTCTACAAGAGCGATCCGGACAAGTACGAAGACACCATGGTCGACGAGGTCGTCCGCTGGGCCACCCCGGTGCTGAACTTCCGGCGCCAGTGCATGGAGGACTACGAGCTCGACGGCGTTCAGATGAAGCAGGGCGACAAGGTCGTGATGTGGCACATCGCCGCCAATCGCGACCCGCGTGCCTTCGACGACCCGTGGACGTTCGACATCACTCGCGACCCGAACGACCACGTCGGCTTCGGTGGGGGAGGCCCGCACTTCTGTCTGGGCTCGAACCTCGCCAAGATGGAGATTGCGCTGATGTTCAAGGGAATCGCCGAGCGGTTGCCCGACATCCGTCTCGCCGGTGACCTCGAGTACCTGCGATCCAACTTCATCGGCGGCGTGAAGGCGATGCCGGTCGAGTTCACGGCTTCGCCGTCCACCAACACCATGCCCCTCGACCGGCTCGGCTCGGCCGCTGGTGCCTCCGGCACCGAGGGATTCGGCGGCGCCGTGGAGCGTGGCGACGGCTAGCGTCCCGGCGTGACTCCCGAAGAGTTTCGCCACGCCGGCCACGAATTGATCGATTGGATCGCGGATCACCGCGCCTCGGTGGAGGGCCGGCGCGTGCGTCCGGACCTGGAGCCGGGCGACGTCATCTCCGCGCTTCCCGACGCGCCGCCGGACGCACCCGAGCCAGCGGCTGCGGTCCTCGCCGATCTCGAGACCGTCGTCGCCCCGGCAGTGCTCGAGGTGCAGCACCCGATGCACTTCGGCTGGTTCCCGTCGAACGCCAGCCTCTCGTCGATTCTGGGAGACATCGCTGCGTCAGGCCTCGGGTCGCTCGGCATCTCGTGGGAGAGCTCGCCGGCCCTCACCGAGGTCGAGGAGGTCGTGGTCGATTGGCTTCGGCAGCTCACTGGCCTCTCGCCCGAATGGAAGGGCGTCATTCAGGACACGGCGTCGACGGCGTGTCTCGTTGCGCTGCTCGCGGCGCGCGAGCGGGCGACCGACCACGCCCAGGCCAGCGGCGGGCTTGTCGGCGAGTCGGAGCCGCTGTGCGTGTACACCACCGAGGAGGCGCATTCGTCGGTGCGCAAGGCCGCCCTTCTCGCTGGCGTCGGGGCCGATCACATCCGGCTGGTCGAGATGGATCCCGAGACGCGCGATATGCAGCCGGGAGATCTGGCGCGTCTCATTGCCGATGACGTCGCCGCCGGGCACCGACCGATGGCGATCGTCGCCAGCCTCGGGTCCACCGGCACGACGGCGTTCGATCCGATCGCCGAGATCGTCGACATCGCCGACCAACACGGGGTCTGGGTCCACGCCGACGCAGCGATGGCGGGAGCGGCGATGGTTCTTCCCGAGATGCGACCACTCTTCGCCGGCATCGAGCGAGCCGATTCCGTCTCGTGGAACCCGCACAAGTGGTTCGGCACGATCCTCGACTGCTCGCTGATGTACGTGCGCGATCCCGACCATCTGATCCGGGTGATGTCGACCAACCCGAGCTACCTCCGGTCCACTGCCGGCGGCGAGGCCACGCAGTATCGAGACTGGGGGGTGCCGCTCGGTCGACGCTTCCGCTCTCTGAAGCTCTGGTATCAGCTACGCATCGACGGGATCGACGCGATCCAAGCCCGGCTGCGGCGTGACCTGGACAACGCGGCCTGGCTCGCTGACCAGTTCGAGGCGAAGTCCGGCTGGGAGGTCGTCGCTCCGGTCCGACTCCAGACCGTGTGTGTTCGCCATCGACCGGCAGGCCTCGAGGGCGACGAGCTCGATGCGCACACACTCGCGTGGGTGCGGGCGATTAACACGTCCGGCGCGGCCTTCATGAGCCCATCGATGCTCGATGGGCACTGGATGGTTCGCATCTCGATCGGCGTCGAGTCGACGGAACGCGCGCACCTCGAGCGCCTCGTGGAGCTGCTTGACGCTGCTGTCGTCGCCTGAACCGCGTTTAGGTATTTTGGCCTGAATCCCGGGAGATTTCGGCCGATGGGGATGGGAAATGTCCTCCATGTTCCGTCGACCCGTCCTCATTGGTGTCGCTCTCGCGACGGTGATCGGCGCGCTCGGTCTCGTTGCGTCGATCGGTGCGGAAATGCCCGCCCACGCAGGGTTGCCACAACCACCCGGCGACGGCACCGGCGACCAGCGCGTACGTGGCCGCGGCGCGACGCCGTTCCGTACGAACGATGCCGAGAGACGGTCCGATGATGACGGCGCCGATGACCACGGTCGTGATGCCGTCGCTCTCGATCTCCCAGAGTCGTCCGGCTCGGGCCCACATCATCGTGGCGACGCCGACGAGGGCCGCGATGGCGACGATCGGCCGCGTCTCCCGAGCGACGAGGACGATCAGTACACACGGGACGATCACCACGAGCGAGCACGCCAATCCGACGGACTCGACCCCTTCGAGAAACGTTGCCACCCGGCTGCTACTCCTCGCCGGCGAGAAGGCGCTCGATGTAGTCGGCGAGCCGGACGTAGTGATGCGTCCCGTCGCCGCTCTGTTGCATCCGAATCTGGTTGTCACCGTCGATGAGGTACACCGTGGGCCACCACGCCGTGGGCCCCTCCTGCCAACGATGGAAGTTGCGCTTGTCGGTATCGAGCGCGATCGGCCAGTCGACGCCGAGATCGGCGGCAGCCTCGATGATGTTGTCCACGTCGGCCTCGAAGGAGAACTCGGGCGCGTGTACTCCGACGATCTCGATCCGATCGCCGAACTCGGCTCGGATGTCCTGTAGCGCCTCGATCGTGTTCTTGCAGTTGAAGCACCCGAAGGTCCACATCTGGACAACGACGAGCTCGTTGTCGGCGCGAACCTCCTCGAGGCTCGTTGCATCGGTGTTCAGCCAGCCATCGAGGCCGGTGAGCGTCGAGGCTTCCCAACACGGGGATCGGGTCTGGCGGAACGGGAGCTTCGTCGCTGTCGGCCGAGGCCTGCCCGGCGCGAATCTCAGCGACGCTGGGCTCGTCGTCGTTTCGGACGACCACCCAGACGACCGCTCCCACCGCGACGATAAGGACGAGCGTGGCGACGGCGCGGCGCGAGGATGGGGTCATGGTGAGGAAACGCTGGTCGGGCCGTGAGAGTTCCCGGGCTACTGTCGCCGCCGTGAGCCCCACGGTGGACCTCGGTCCGTTCCCTGACTCGGATGGCTATGACGACGCCCGTACGGCCGACTCGGCCGATCCGCTCGCTGGGTTCCGCGATCGGTTCGCGGATGATGATCCCGAGCTCATCTATCTCGACGGCAACTCCCTCGGACGACTGCCGCTCGCCGCGGTGTCTGCGGTGGAGCATGCCGTGCGGACCCAGTGGGGCAGCCGACTGATCCGTAGCTGGAACGAGCGATGGTGGACGCTTGCCCAGGACGTGGGCGGTCGCATCGCTCCACTGATCGGCGCGACGGCGGACGAGGTGATCGTGGCTGATTCCACCACCGTGAACCTTCACAAACTCGCGGCCGCGGCGCTCACCGCCCAGGACGGCCGGGACGGAGTGGTGACGGATGACTTGAACTTCCCGTCGGATGTACACGTGCTTCGGTCCGTTGCCACTGCAGCCGGTGGCGAGCTCACCGTCGTCCCGTCCGATGGGGTGCACGGGCCCGTCGAGGAGTTGATCGGAGCGCTCAGCGACTCCACCGCACTGCTGTCGTTGTCGGCCACGGCGTTCAAGTCCGGCTACACCTATGACCTCGATCGTCTCACCGCGGCCGCCCATGAAGCTGGCGCTTTGGTTCTCTGGGACCTCAGCCATGCGGCAGGGGCCGTTGTGGTCGACCTTGCGGGTGCCGGGGCCGACCTCGCTGTCGGGTGCACATACAAGTTCCTCAACGGTGGGCCTGGATCGCCCGCCTACCTCTTCGTGCGTCGAGGTCTCCAGGAACGCCTGCAGAACCCCATCGCGGGATGGTGGGGCGACGCGGACCCGTTCGAGTTCGGGCTCGATCATGTCGGCGCCCCCGGAGTCAGCCGGTTCCAGACCGGGACGGCGCCGATCCTGTCGCTCGTCGGTGCGGAGGCAGGCATCGATGTCGTCGCGGATGCCGGCATGGAGGCGATCGACCGCAAGGGTCGAGCGCTCGTTGCGCGCGCCGAAGCTCAGTTCGAGGCGCGACTGGCGCTGCTCGGGATGCGCTGGGCATCGCCGCGCGACCCCGCTCGCCGGGGCGCCCACGCGCTGCTCGCCCACGACGACGCGTGGCGAATCTGCCAGGCGCTGATCGAGCACGGCCGGGTGATTCCGGACTTCCGTGCCCCCGACACGATTCGGCTCGGCTTCGCCCCGTTGACCACGTCGCATGTCGAGGTCCACACCGCGATCGAACGGCTTGCCCGTGTGATTGAGAGCGACGCAGCCGCCGGCTATTCGGCCGACCGTTCCGCGGTGACCTGACGTCGTCGATCCCTGTCGTCAGAGCAGACCGAGCGTTACCCGTCGATGGCCGACCTCCTCGCGGGTCGGGTGTCCACCGCACGCGCCGGTTCAACCGTCGCCGACGGCATCGCCGTCAGCGAGCCCGGCCGGCTCACGTCCTCGTTGCTCGCCGATCATGCGGTCGAGATTCTGGTCGTCCCCGAGGCGGCGATCGAGCAGGCGATCGCCATGTTGCTGGAGATCGAGAAGACGGTCGTGGAGGGCGCCGCCGCTCTGGCGGCGCTGATGACTTATCCGGAGCGATTTGCGGGCCGCCGGGTCGGTCTCGTGCTGTCGGGCGGCAACATCGACCCCCGCACGTTGTCGGTCGTGGCGCTGCGTGGGCTCGCGGTCGCGGGTCGGCTCAATCGTCTGCGGGTCGAACTCGATGACGTGCTGGGTCGGCTGGCTCTCGTCGCCGACCTGATCGCCCGCGAGGCGGCAAACGTCGTCGAGTTCGGTCACGACGGGCTCGGTTCGAGCGGTGCTCGCAGCACCGTGCTCGAACTCCGGATCGACACCCTCGATGCGGAACACGCCGAACGGGTGCTCGACGCGATCCTGGCCGAGGGCCTGACCGCCGAACTCGTCGACTGGTGACGCGGGACGGCCGGCCGCTGCCTCGAGAGACAAACGACCGGCCGTCAGGGGGGTACCCCGTCCTCGCGAGACGGGAGTGGTGGTGACCGACAGCCGAAGCCGCCGAGAGTGATGCGCTAGAAGTCCTCGTCGAAGGCGACGTCGCCCTCGACACCGACCTGGTAGGCCGAGACGGTGCGTTCGAAGAAGTTCGACAACTCCTGCACGTCCTGCAGCTCCATGAAGGCGAACGGGTTCGCCGATCCGAAGCGCTTGGCCAGGCCGAGCTGAGCGAGCCGCTGGTCGGCAACGAACTCGAGGTAGAGCCTGGTGTCGGCCGTGGACATGCCGGGCACGCCCTCACCGAGGAGATCCTCGGCGAACGTGAACTCGGCGTCGATCGCCTCTTCGATCATCTCGGTGATCCGCTCGCCGAGATCGGCGTCGAACAGCTCAGGCTCTTCGGCCCGCACCGTGTTGATGACTTCGAGCGCGAAGTTCATGTGCATCGACTCGTCGCGGAACACCCAGTTCGTGCCGGCCGCGAGGCCGTTGAGCAGACCCTTCGACCGCAGGAAGTAGACGTAGGCGAAGGCGGCGAAGAAGAACAGACCCTCGATGCAGGTGGCGAAGCAGATGAGGTTCATCAGGAACCGTTTGCGGTCCTCCTGCGTCTCCAGCGGACCGTTGCCGACGGACTCCATCCACTTGAAGCAGAACTCGCCCTTCGCTCGGATCGACGGGATGTTCTCGATGGCGGCGAATGCCTCGGCTCGTTCGTCGGCATCGGGGATGTAGTTGTCGAGCAGGTTCAAATAGAACTGAACATGCAGCGCCTCTTCGTAGAGCTGGCGCGACAGATACATCCGGGCCTCGGGAGCGTTGATGTGCTCGTAGAGGTTGAGCACGAGGTTGTTGGCCACGATCGAGTCGCCGGTCGCGAAGAACGCCACCAGGCGGCTGATCATGTGCTTCTCGGCCGGCATGAGCTTGCGGTCGAGATCCGTGAGGTCGTCGGAGAAGTCGATCTCCTCGACCGTCCAGGTGTTCTTGATCGCGTCCTTGTACATGTCGAAGAACTGCGGGTAGCGCATCGGCCGAAGCGTCAGGTTGAACCCGGGATCAAGGATGTTGGTCTGCGCCCCCGCGTGCGCCGCGTAGTGGCCGGCGCTCGAATCGGGAGCAACGGCTGGCGCAGCGAGGTTGAGATCGTCGGCCAGCGCCATCAGTCGCACGCCTCGCAGGACTCAGGGTTTTCCAGCGAGCAGGCGACGGCTTCCTCGTCGGTGAACGTCTTCTTCGGCTCGCCGCCGCCTCCCGGGCCGTCCGGAGTCGGGCTCGGACCACCAGCGGTAGCGGTGGTCTTGTTGATGCGGGTCGCCGGACGGCTGCGCAAGTAATAGGTGGTCTTGAGACCGGCCTTCCAGGCGTACATGTACATGGAGGAGAGCTTCCCGATGGTGGGCGCCTCCATGAACAGGTTGAGCGACTGGCTCTGGTCGATGAAGGCACCGCGGTCGGCCGCCATCTCGATCAGGGACTTCATGGGGATCTCCCACGCGGTGCGGTAGATCGCCTTGAGGTCGTCCGGGACGCGATCGATGTCCTGGATCGACCCTTCGGCCTTCTTCACGTCGGCGATCATCTCGGCGTCCCACAATCCGCGACGTTGGAGTTCCTTCACCAGGTGGCGGTTGATCTGCATGAACTCGCCGGAGAGGGTCTCGCGCTTGAACAGGTTGGACACCTGCGGCTCGATGCACTCGTAGCAGCCGGCGATCGAGGCGATCGTGGCCGTAGGAGCGATGGCGATCATCAGGGAGTTGCGCAGGCCGTGCTCTTCGATGCGGTCCCGCAGCGGACCCCAGCGTTCGGCGTCGGTCGGCTCGACACCCCAGAGGTCGAACTGGAGGTCGCCGGCCGCAGCGCGGGTCTCGGCGAACGCTTCGTGCGCGCCGTTGGCTTCGGCGAGCTCCGTGGAGGCCCACAGCGCGTTGAAGTAGATCTCCTCCGAGATCCGACGACTGACGTCGCGAGCAACCGGGCTGTCGAACGGCACGCCCATCTTGAAGAAGACGTCCTGCAGACCCATCAGGCCGAGGCCCACCGGGCGCCAACGGCTGTTGGACGCGCTGGATTCCTCGGTGGGGTAGTAGTTGATGTCGATCACGCGATCGAGGAACGGCACGACCTGGCGGACGACTTCGCCGAGGCGCTGGTAGTCCATCGCAGTGACGCCCTCGGACTCGACGACGAACTCGCCGAGGTTGACCGATCCGAGGTTGCACACCGCGGTCTCGTCCTGGCTCGTGACCTCGAGAATCTCGGTGCACAGGTTGGACAGGTGTACGACGCGATCACGGGCGTTGCCGTCACCGACGGCCCCCGGCCCCGTTTGATTGCACTTCTCGTTGGACGAGTCCTTGAACGTCATCCAGCCGTTGCCGGTCTCGGCCAGCGTCTTCATCATGCGCTGGTACAGCTGACGGGCCGGCACCTGCTTCTCGAAGCGGCCATCGGCCTCGGCCTGTTCGTAGATCGAACGGAACTCGTCGCCGAAGGTGTCGATCAGTTCCGGCACGTTCTTCGGATCGAAGAGACTCCACTGCCAGTCCTTCTCGACCCGCTCCATGAACATGTCGGGGATCCAGTTGGCGAGGTTGATGTTGTGGGTGCGGCGGGCGTGGTCGCCCGTGTTGTCCTTCAGCTCGAGGAACTGGTCGATGTCGGCGTGCCAGGCCTCGAGGTAGACGCAGGCTGCGCCCTTGCGACGGCCGCCCTGGTTGACGGCAGCGACCGAGGCATCGAGCGTCTTCAGCCACGGGACGATGCCGTTGGACAGGCCGTTGGTGCCGACGATCAGACTGTTCTTCGAACGGATGCGGTGCCAGGCAACGCCGATGCCGCCCGCGAACTTCGAGAGCCGGGCGATGTCGGTGTAGCGCTTGTAGATGCCCTCGAGGCTGTCTTCCGGCGAATCGAGGAGGTAGCAGCTGGACATCTGCGGGTGTGTTGTGCCCGAGTTGAACAGGGTGGGCGAGGACGCGAGGTACGCGAGCGACGACAGGAGGTCGTAGAACTCGATCGCCTCTTTGGGGTTGGTCGAGAGGCCACAGGCGACGCGCAGGAAGAAGTACTGCGGCGTCTCGATGACGTCGCGGGTCTCCGGGTGACGCAGGAGGTAACGGTCATAGACCGTGCGCAGGCCGAAGAACTCGAAGTTCTTGTCGCGCTGGCTGTTGATCGCGGCGTTGAGCTCCGGTGCATGCTGCTCGACGAACGCGAGCACATCGTCGCCGATCAGGCCGAGCTTGTGGCCGAGCGACACCGATTCGGAGAACCACGGTGCGTTCTGGTTGCGCACCTCTTTGTCGATGTAGGTCGACAGAAGGCGCGCTGCGAGCTTGCTGTAGTTCGGCTCCTCGACGATGAGGCCGGCCGCCGTGCGGATCGACAACTCGTCGAGCTCGCGGGTTGTGGCGCCGTCGGCCAGCGCGGCGATGGTGCGGGTGGACACCACCATCGGGTCCACGCCGAGCAGGCCCTCGGTCGCTCTGGCGACCGCATTGACGATCTTGTTCACGTCGACGGGTTCGAGCGCACCGCTGCGCTTCTTCACCCGCATACTCGTGGTGGTTGCCGCTGCCGTCTCCGTGTTGTCGACGGCGGTCAGCCGGTCCTCCGTAATCGCCATTCTGGGCCCCTCTTCCGCGCCGGGAATGCGAGTCAAAGGGCGTGACTCCCGGTCAGATCACTCCCCGCCGCAGCTCTCTCCAACAAGAGTTGCGGACCCGTAATTACAGCCGCGTAACTACATGCTCGTCAAGAGGAACTTTCGCGCGTCCGCAGAGCCCAGTAACAGAGCGAAAAGCGCAGGGTCGCGCGGGCCCGCGCCGAATGACAAAGACGCGATTTCGGCCTCGGACCCGGGATCACGGCACACCCGGGGGCGCGGAGATGTAGCGGGTGTCTAGGAACGCTCCGCGTTCCTTGGAACTCGGCTGCGCCGACATCCCCGACCCCAGATGTAGCGGGGTCAGTCGTCGCGGCAGAGCTTGGCGGTGACGGCGTCGGCGGCGCGTTTGCCGGACACGAGGGCGCCGTGGATCGACGGGTGCTGGCGATGGTCGCCGGCGACGAAGAGGCCGGAGCGGAGGCGCACGGACTGATCGGGGTCCTCGCCGACGGCCTGGCGGGGCTGGGCTCGTTCGATGGCGTCGACGCGCAGCGTCTCCCATTTCTCGATGACACCGCCGTACCACTCGGTGAGCGACGCGCGGACGTCGGCTTCCATGACACCGGTCCGGGGAGTGGACACGGCGACGAGCGCTCGTTCGTCGGGGCTGTAGTCGGCGGAGACCTGGGACAGCACCGCGAGGTTGTTGAGTGCGCCGTCGCTGTTGCCGTCGAGGACGATCACGGGTCGCTGCACCGGGGTCTCCGCCGCGACGAACCACCACGTGGTCATGCCGTGCGAGCCGGGGTCGACGACCTCGCCGGCGGTGAGGCGCGACGCGTCGTTCGCATCCGTTGCGATCACCACGGCGTGGGTATCGAGACGGTCACCGTCCACGTCGACCTGGTGTTCGGCCACGCCGGTGACCTCGGCCCCACAACGGATCGCGCCTGAAGGAAGTCGGTCGGCGAGCTGTTGGGCGATGGCGCCCATCCCCAGCCGCGGCACGGTCGCGTCGCCCTCGCTCAGCATGCGGAAGATGAACTCGAGCGAGCGACTCGAGAAGCGGAGGTCGTCGTCGAGGGCGATACCGCTGAAGAGCGGACGCAGGAACGTGTCGATCATCGTGGGAGAGAACCCCATCGACGAGAGGCGTTCAGCCGCCGTGGTCTCTTTCTCCGTGAAGAGGTGATCGAGATCGATGGCCTGGACCTTCTTGCGGAACTTGAGAACGGTCCGCTTGTCCTTGAACGATCCGACCGGCGCCCGAAGCGTGCCGAACGCATCACCGGGGCAACGGAACGGATCCGAAACACGGTGGAACTCGCCGCCTACTCGCACCAGCGCGCCGGGGTCGAACGTGCAGAGATCGAGTGTGTCGTAGTCGAGCTGCTCCTGGGCTGCGGGGTACGCAGTGAGGAGCGTCTGGAATCCGCGGTCGAGCCGAAACCCGTCCACGACGTCGGTGCGGACGCGGCCACCGGGCCCGTCGCTGCGCTCGAGAACGAGCGGCTCGTGGCCCTTCTCGCGAAGCCGGACGGCCGCCGCGAGGCCGGCCAAGCCCGCGCCCACGATGACCACGTCGTGCGAGGTCATACCCCGAATTCGCTCCGAAGATTCACGAAGGGAAACGTTACCCACTCGTCCATGAGGGGTCGAGGCGGGCGTCTAGCGCCAGCGCAGAATCGGGACTGGGCCATTGGCGGTCGCGGAGGAGTGTCCGGGCATCAGGAGGAGCGCGAGTCCGACGACGATCCCCAATCCGGGCACGCCCCCGGCCACTGCCACCGCAAGAACGGGCCAGTCGAGGTCGTGGATGCGTCTCCCGATCGAGCACATCCAGAAGTAGGCGCAGACGGCGACCCACGCGAAGGCGGCCGGCGTGCCGATCGGCTCGAGCGCGGGCGACAGCAGCAACACAACGCCCACGATGGTCGCGATGACGGACGCGAGGAGGACGACTGCGTACTTGAGTCGCCCGCTGCGGCCGCACCAACTGCGAGCGCGATGCCAGATCGTCGGCTCAGCAGTGTCGTGCGTCGTCGCACGGGTCGTGGTGACCATGGATGCCCATCGGCGGGCCTGACTCGGTTTGTGAGAAGGACTACACCCGCACGAACGGGCGGGCGCTCGGGCTGAAGCCGATGTGGCGGCCCCAGACGTGCAATCCGTATCCGGGGGGTTGGAACGCATCCGCCGGCGTCAGCGATTCGAAGCCCGCCAACGCGTTGTCGCGTACCCAGAACGCGTTGACGCCTGCGGAATCGCAGCCGACGAGTGCGTAGCCGCGAGCCGAGGCGACGCTGTGCAGCGCGGCGAGCGACGCACCGAAGTACGACGAGACGTCCCACACGTGGTGGGGGTCGTAGGCGATCGTCTTGCGATCGACCGGCCCGAGTGACGCGTTGTACTCCATGACGAGCACGCGGGGGCGGTAGCGCTCGTCGAGCGCCTTCAGCACCCAGTAGTCGTTCGAGTCGATGTCGATCGACAGGACGTCGAACTCGTCGGGAACGTCGTACGCCTCGAACAGCTCGTTGATGTTCTCGGCGGTGATGAACTCTTGGCGGATGTCCGTCGGGCCGGGCTGGTCCATCCCGTCCATGCGCAGCCCCATCCACCCCTGCTCGAGCAGGAGCCGGCTGTTGCACTCGGCGCCCATCTCGCCCACGCCGAATTCGACGAATGTGCGATTCGTGGTGCCGATCGCGGCGAAGAGCGCGGTGAGGATGCCGTCCTCACCGTTCTGCGAGTAGGTCGACGCCTCGTGGAGGCGAAGCTGCTCGCGGTTCAGATGAACCGCCGGATCAGCTTCTCTTTCTTCGCCGTGTACGGCGGGTAGAGCATCTTCGGATCCATCTTGGTCGGCTTCTTCATGACCGACTTCAGGTTGGAGAACGTGTCGAACCCTGACTGGCCGTGGTAGCGGCCCGTACCGGATTCGCCGACGCCACCGAACGGCAGATCGGGCGGCGTGATGTGGAGCACCACGTGATTGACGCAGGCACCGCCGGAGGTGGTGGACGTGATCAGCTCGTCGGCCTTCTCGCTGTCCTCGGCGAAGACGTAGAGGGCGAGCGGCTTCTCGTCTTCGTTCACGATCTCGACGGCCTCGGCCATCGACTCGACCGTGATGACCGGCAGCAGCGGTCCGAAGATCTCCTCCTGCATGATCCTCGAGTTCCGATCCGGGTCGACGATGACCGTCGGCTCGACGTACTTCGCGTCGACGTCGGTGTCGCCACCGAAGGCGACGGTGCCGCCGTGGTCGGCCAGGAGGCCTTCGAGCCGGCTCGCATGCCGGTCGGTGACGATCGAACCGAAGTCCTTGTTGTCCTTCGTGCCGTTGCCGGCGCTGAACTCGTCGAACGCGCTCTGCAAGCTGTCGACGAGGGCGTCGCGGTTCTTCTCGGTAACGAGGACGTAGTCGGGCGCGACGCAGGTCTGGCCCGCGTTGAGCCACTTGCCCCAGGCGAGCCGGCGGCCGGTGACTTCGATGTTGGCGGAGTCGTCGACGAGCACGGGGCTCTTACCACCGAGCTCCAGCGTGACGGGGGTGAGGTGGCGGGCCGCGGCCTGGTAGACGATGCGGCCGACGTCGGTGGAACCCGTGTAGAAGATGTGGTCGAAGCGCTGCTCGAGCAGGTCGGTTGCGACGGCGACGTCACCCTCGATGACGGCGATGGCCTCGGGATCGCAGTAGCGCGGGATCAGCTCGGCGAGCAGGTTGCTCGTGGCGCCGGCGACCTCGGATGGCTTGGCGATCACGGCGTTGCCGGCAGCGATGGCGGCGGCCATCGGGAGCAGAAGCAGCTGCACCGGGTAGTTCCACGGAGCCACGATCAGAGCGACGCCCAGCGGCTCCGGAACGACGTAGCCCTTGCCGGGCTGGGAGGCCATCGGGAGCCGGGCGCGGCGGGGCTTGGCGTACTTCGGCGCGTTCTTGCGCATCGCGGCAATCTCGGAGGCCGTCGATCCGACGTCGGCGGCGAATCCCTCGATGGCCGGCTTGCCGAGGTCCAGGGCGAGCGCCTCCTCGAAGCGTGAACCCTCCATCTTGAGCATGCGGACGAGCCCATCGAGCTGTTCCTGGCGCCATGCCATCGGCTTGGTGCGGCCGGTGTTGTAGACGGCGCGGACGCTCTCCACGATTCCGGCAACGTCGACCGGGGTCAGGTCGACGTCGGTTCCCTCTGGGCGTTCAGTAATGGCCATGCAATCAGCTTGCCAGCCGGGGCCCCAATGCGCACCTGCGCGCCGGCTCCTGCTCAGCGGCCAACGGTGCGATAGGTGATGCGATTCGCCGTCGCCGCGGCACGGATTCGGGGCCCGTCGTCGTTCATGTCGACGTAGAGGGGAGCGTCGAGGACCCGACATGCGGCGATGGCCTCCGCCCCGAGGCTCGAGAGGCCGTGGTCGTCGGCGAGCTCCGCCATGTCGTAGGCAAGTGCCTGCATCCCGACTACTCGAACCTCGTCGGGCAGCGGCCAGGAAAAGTAGACGGGGTTCAGTCGACCCGGCGTCCGTCCTCCACGAGGTTGATCTCCCAGAGCACCTTGTCGAGCGCGTCGGCGGCGCTGACCGTGGGAAACCGCAGCGGCGTGTCGTCCGTGACGCACGTTCCGATCGGGTCGAGCATCGTCCACGGCGTGGGGTGCGCGAACTGCACCACGGAGTAGCGATCGCCCTGCTGACCCGGTGATGAGACCACCTGATGGATGCCGGGAGGAATGACGCCATTCGTCAGTCGCTCGAGCATGAGCCCGGTGTTGATGATCGCCCGGTTCTCCGGCGGCGCGGCGTCGACCCAGTTGCCGTCGACCTTCACCTGCAGGCCGGCGGCTGTGGCTCGGGGCAACACGGTGATCAGGTTGATATCGGCATGCTCACCGGCCCACACGTGCTGTTCGCCGGGGGCGTTCTCCATCGCCGGGTAGTGGATCGCCCGGGTCAGGGTGGCGCCGTCGACGAGCATGTCGTCGAAGAACCGCTCGTCGATGCCGAGGCCCGCCGCGATGATCCGCAAGACCCGAGCCTGAAGGTCGGCGAACGTGCGATGGAAACCGAGGAGCAGATCGTTGACGCCCGGAAGGTCGGCCTCCGGCAGCGTCGGCGGGCCGTAGCGGTGGGGGTACTTCGCCCGCAGCGGATGCCCGTCACCGAGGGGCGCGCCCCAGTTCAGCATCTCCTTCCAGTCCGGCACATCGGCCGATGCGGCCGTCTCCACGAGCAACCCCGTGTAGCCGCTCTGCCCGTTGGAGCCAGGAACGACGTAGGCGTCCTTTTGCTCCTGCGTGAGGGTGAAGAACGCTTCGAGCTGCCCGTAGACGTCGTCGATCATGTCGACGCTGAGGTCGTGCTCGACGTAGACGAACCCCGTCCGCAGCGACTGCGTGACGCCATCGATCACCGCCTTCCGTGCGGCCGCGTCGCCCTTCTCGAACGCGATCAGATCGACATCGAGAATCGAGGCGTCTCCCATGCCGCCACGCTACCCGGTCTTCTCCCCCTGAAATCGGGGCCGGTCGGATCCGGAACCGTGGTCGTCGTTGTCGTGCTCGTCGTTGTGGCGTCGGGCGTCGGTTCCGTCGTCGGCGCCTCGGTCGTCGTGGGGTCGGCGGTCTTATCGTCGCCTCCGCCGCCACATGCCGTGGCGACGAGGGTTATGACGAGGAGAGCGGCGGACAGTTGCATGAATCGGGATCACACCATGCTGTCGACGGTAGCCCGGCAGAACGGCCCGCACGATTGATCTCACCGATGGCATCTATGGTCTGGTCATGGAAATCCAGCTTCGTCACAACCCCTCCTTCTCGGTCGCCCGAGCGATTCTGTCCCCCAACGAAGCGATCCGAGCCGAGAGCGGAGCGATGATGGCGATGGCCGCCGACACCTCCATCGACGCAAAGGTCGAAGGCGGGCTGATGAAGGGGCTCAAGCGGTCCGTGCTCGGCGGCGAGTCGCTGTTCATCACCACGGCCACAGCCGGCGGTGGCGGCGGGTGGATCGACTTCGCACCGTCGCTACCCGGTGATATAGCGATGGCGACGATCACCCCCGAGCGGCCTCTGCTCATCCAGAAGGGCTCGTTCCTGTGCGCTGAGCAGGGTGTTGAGATCGACACCCAATGGGGCGGTATGAAGAACCTCTTCGGTGGCGAGGGCGGGTTCCTGCTGCGCGCCAGTGGCCAGGGTGAAGTCGTGCTCTCCACCTACGGCGCGCTCGACCGGTTCGAGCTGGAGGATGGCCAGCAGGTGGTGGTCGACACCAACCATATGGTCGCCTTCGCCGAGACGGTGACGATGGAGCTGAAGAAGGCCTCGGACTCCGCATGGAAGTCGATGAAGTCCGGCGAGGGGCTCGTCTTCGTCTTCACCGGGCCCGGCGAGCTGATGATGCAATCCCGCAACCCCGACGAGATCGTCCAGTACATCTACCGCAACATGCCGGCGAGCCGAAACTGATCTCCCGCTCGCCCTCAGAGATGTAGCGGGTGTCTGACACCGTTGTAGCGGCTAGGTGACCTGGAGGGTGAAGGCGAAGGCCTTGCCATCGATCTTGGCGTCGTGCACGGTTGCGCCGTCCGGAGCTGCGCCGACATCCAGACTCGTCGCGAGCACCTCTCCCTGGATGTAGGTCCCGTGGGTCTCGATCGCCGCCTTCACCGCGGAGGCGGCTTCAACGACGGTCACGCCGATGCGGTCGGTGACCACGAGGTCCTCGGTTTTGCGGGCGTTCTGGACCTCGCGCACGACGTCGCGGGCCAGGCCCTCGGCCGCGAGCTCGGGGGTGACTTCCGTGTCGAGCGTGACAACGGCGTCGTTGGACCGCAGCGCGGCGGCGACCACGTCGTCAGGCGACTCGAGGGCGAGTTCGTACTCGTCCTCCGCCAGCACGTGACCGGCCACTGTGACACTGCCGTCGTCGTTGGACTGCCAGTCGCCGGACTTCGCCGCACCGAAGACCGTCTGCACGTCCTTGCCCAACCGGGGCCCGAGGGCTTTGCCATCGGGCCGCAGGACGAAGGTAGCGAGCGACCCGATCTCCTCGGTGACGTTGACTGCTTTCACGTTGAGCTCATCGGCGAGCAGTTCGGTGAACGGCTCGAGCGTGTTCGCGTCGCGACCGGCGACGGTGACCGACGCCAGCGGCAGCCGGACTCGCAGGCCCTGGTCCTCGCGAAGGCGAAGGCCGGTTGACGCGACGTCTCGCAGCCGGTCCATCGCTGCGACCAGCGCGGGATCGGCCGGGTAGGCATCGGCGTCGGGCCAGTCCGACAGGTGCACGGAATCGTGTCGGTCGGCGTCGCCGCCGGTGAGCCCGACCCAGATCTCCTCGGTGATCATCGGAAGCAGCGGAGCGGCGACCTGCATGAGTGTGATGAGCACCGTGTAGAGCGTGTCGAGACCGTGCGTGTCTGCGCCAGCGCCGTCGGTTCCCCAGAAGCGGTCGCGAGATCGACGGATGTACCAGTTGTTGAGCGCGTCGATGAACGACTGGATCTCCATCGCCGCGCCCGGGAGGTCGTAGGCGTCCATCCGACGCTCGACGTCGGCGACCAGGTCGCGCGTCTTCGCGAGAAGATAGCGATCGAGCAGCTCGGTGGAGTCCGTGCGGAAGCTCGCGCGGTGGTTCTCGACGTTCGCGTAGAGCGTGAAGAACTTGTACGCGTTCCAGATCGGGATGATGACCTGGCGGACGACATCGTCGATCGCCTGGTCGGCGATTCGCGTGTCGCCACCTCGCACGATGCTGGTGGACATGAAGTACCACCGCAGCGCGTCGGCGCCCTGCTTCTCGAAGATCTCCTCGGGCTCGGTGTAGTTGCGGAGCTTCTTCGAGAGCTTGGCGCCGTCGTCGGCGAGCAGGATCCCGTGGCAGATCGCGTTGTCGAACCCGGGCCGGTTGAACAGCGCCGTGGACAGCACGTGCATCGTGTAGAACCAGCCGCGCGACTGGTTGATGTACTCGACGATGAAGTCAGCCGGGAAGTGCTCCTCGAACCAGTCCTTGTTCTCGAACGGGTAGTGAACCTGTGCGAACGGCATCGACCCGGACTCGAACCAGCAGTCGAGGACCTCGGGCACGCGGCGCATCGTGGATTCGCCGGTCGGGTCGTCCGGGTTCGGGCGCGTCAGCTCGTCGATCACCGGGCGATGGAGGTCGTCCGGGCGAACGCCGAAGTCGGCCTCGATCTCGTCGAGGCTGCCGTAGACGTCGGTACGCGGGTACTCCGGGTTGTCGCTGATCCACACGGGGATCGGCGAACCCCAGAACCGGTTGCGGCTGATCGACCAGTCGCGGGCGCCCTCGAGCCACATGCCGAAGCGGCCGTCGCGGATGTGGGACGGCACCCAGTTGATCTGCTGGTTGGTGGCCAGGAGGTCGTCGCGGATCGCGGTGACCTTCACGTACCAACTCGGCATCGCCTTGTAGATGATCGGCTCATCGGTTCGCCAGCAGTGCGGATAGTTGTGCGTGTAGCTGTCGTGGCGGATCAGCTTCCCGGCGTCGCGCAGGTGGCGGATGATGTCGGGGTTGGCTTCGAGCACGTTCTGCCCGGCCCACTCGACGACGTCTTCGGTGAAGCGGCCGGCGTCGTCCACCGGCACGACCATGCCGATGCCTGCCTCTTCACCCACGCGCTGATCGTCCTCGCCGAAGCCTGGCGCCATGTGCACCACGCCGGTGCCCTCTTCGGTGTCGATGAAGTCGCCGGCGAGCACGACGAACGCGCGGTTCTCGCCGTGGCGGGAATCCTCTGGATCCACCTCGGCCATGTCGGCGAAGAAGGGCAGGAGGGGCTCGTAGGTGCGACCGACCAGCTCCGCGCCGGCGATCGTGCCGACCTGTTCGGCGTTCTCGAGCTGGGGTGCGTACTTCTCGAGCACGGCCTCACCGAGGAGGTAGCGCATGCCGTTCTCGTCGAGCATGACCGCATAGTCGAGGTCCGGCCCCACCGCGAGGGCGAGGTTGGACGGCAGCGTCCACGGCGTGGTGGTCCACGCGAGGATTGCGGCGGGCGTGTCGTCGTCACCGGGGATACCACTGGTGTCGTCGAGGGTGAACGCGACGGTGATCGCGGGATCCTGGCGGGGGCGCGTAGCGTCGTCGAGTCGGATCTCGTGGTTGGACAGCGGCGTCTCCGCGGCCCAGCTGTAGGGGAGGACACGGTTGGACTGGTAGATGAGGCCCTTGTCCCAGAGCTGCTTGAAGGCCCACATCACCGACTCCATGTAGTCGATGTCCATGGTCTTGTAGTCGTTCTCGAAGTCGACCCAGCGGGCCTGGCGGTCGACCGTCTTCTCCCATTCGCGGGTGTAGCGCATGACCGACTCACGGCAGTGGCTGTTGAAACGGGCGATACCCAGTTCGCGGATCGCGGCGCGGCCGTGGACGCCGAGCTCCTTCTCCGCTTCCATCTCCGCCGGGAGACCGTGGCAGTCCCAGCCGAAGCGGCGTTCGACTCGCTTTCCCTTCATCGTCTGGTAGCGAGGGACGACGTCCTTCACGTAACCGGTGAGCAGATGCCCGTGGTGGGGGAGCCCGTTGGCGAACGGCGGGCCGTCGTAGAAGACGTACTCGTTGTTCACCTCACCATCATCAGCGGTGACGATGGTGGCGGGACGCTGCTCGACCGATTCCTCGAAGGTCGCGGCGGTCTCCCACCGCTCGAGAATTCGACGCTCGATGCCCGGAAGATCCGGACTCTCGACCTGCGGATAGGGCGTTTCCGCCCCCGAATTCTCGGCGCTACTCATGGTCGGTCAGGTTATCGGTGGCAATGCTGGGCACTGCTCGGAGTTTTGCCTCCGGGCTAGATCCCGTCGTCTTCGGAGGCGACGCCGGCATCCGATACGTGCGTCGTCCAGGCTGTACCGTCGTGGTAGCGGAGCTCGTGCCCGCCCGACGGGTCCGCGTGCTAGCCCTCCTGGACGACGTCGACGAGATCAGCCGGGGCTTCGTCAGCGGACGCCGCCGGCGCGGCAGCACCAGCACCGACCGGCTGGTTCTGACTGAGCGATTCTGCGTCGAGGAATGCCCCGGCGAGGATGACGGCTGCGCCGACCACGATGCAGACCATGCCGAACTGCACGGCACTGTCCGGCTCCATCACCGTGGCGATCAGGCTCACCATGCCTGCGAAGACACCGATGCCACCGAGCCATGCGGAGAATCGTCTCGCGCCGGGTGCCGCGCATATGGCCATGACGATGCCGGAGACGAGGACGAGCAGCGAGCCTGCTTCGTCGCCATCCAGGTGCACACCTGGATCCACGGCATGGTCGATCTCATCGGCCGCCAGCCCGATGGTGACTGGCCTCCGATGCTCACGCTCCTCGACGAGTTGGGCGTCCGGCTCGGACTCACCACCACCGACACCACGTCCTAGGCTCGCCCGATGCGTCGCTTCCTGATTGACACCGACACCGCGTCCGACGATGCGGTCGCCCTCATCATGGCCCTCCGCCATCCCGATGTGACGGTTGAGGCCATCACGGTTGGGTGCGGCAACGTCGGCCTCGACCAAGCTGTGCAGAACGCGCTGTACACCGTGGAGTTCTGCGGGGCGGATGTGCCGGTCTATGCCGGTGCTCCTCGTCCGATGATGCGCACTCTCGAGACGGCCCAGTATGTCCACGGCGCGGATGGTATGGGCGACTGCGGCTTGCCGCTCTCCGGACGAACCCCGGCGGCCGGTCGAGGATGCGATGTCATCGTCGACACGATCCTCGGTGCCCCGGGCGAGATCACGCTCGTCACCCTCGGCCCGCTCACCAACGTCGCCCTCGCCGTCATGCGGGCCCCGGAGATTGTCGAAGCCGTCGATCGCGTGGTGGTCATGGGTGGCACCGGCGTGCACGGACCCGGCAACGTCTCGGCCATGGCGGAGTACAACTTCTGGGCCGACCCCGAGGCTGCCCAGATCGTGACTCGGTCCGGGCTCCCGCTCGAGTTCGTCGGTTGGGACATCTCGATCGGGTCGGCCGTCGTCACCGCCGAACGTCACGCCGCCCTGAAGGCGATGGGCACACCGCTCGCCGATTTCGCGGTCAGCATCGCCCAGGTCGTGCGCGAGTTCGCGATGTCGAACGGCCTGGAAGGTGATGACCTGCCCGACCCCATCGCCATGGCCCACGCGATCGATCCCAGCCGCTCGGAGCATCAACGACTGTGGGTCGACGTGATGGTGGGCGACGGACCGCAGCGCGGCGTCATGGACGTCGACCAGATCGGCATCACCGATGCCGAACCCAACATCGACGTGGTCACGCACTACCCGAGCGACCACTTCTTCGAAATGCTGTACTCCTCGCTCGCCGAGTGAGCTCATCGCCTTCTGCGCCGGGCGCTAGCGTCGCCGCCTATGGACGCAACGCAGCTCAACTCGTTCCTCGATTTCTCCGGCCAGACCGCGATCGTCACCGGCGGGACCCGCGGAATCGGCCGAGCGATCGCGGAGGGCCTCGCCGCGGGCGGGGCCGGCGTCGTCGTCGCCAGTCGTAAGGAAGACGCCTGCGCAGAGACGCAGGCCCACCTCGAGTCGATGGGTGCCAAGGCGCTCGGCCTTGCGGTCAACATGGGCGACGTCGACGGCGCGAACCAACTCATCGCCACCACCGTCGACCGCTTCGGTGGGATCGACATCCTGATCAACAATGCAGCCAACGCGCTCGCCGCGCCGGTCGGCCAACAGAGCGAGGCGACGTGGCAGAAGTCGTTCGACGTCAACCTGCGGGGCCCAGCGCTCCTGATCCAATCCGCCGTCCCCTACCTCGAGGCGTCGGACAATGCATCGGTGGTCAACGTCATCAGCGTCGGTGCCTTCCAGTTCGCCCGTGGCGTCTCGATGTACGCGGCCATGAAGGCTGCTCTGCTCTCCGTCACCCGCTCTTTCGCCGGCGAACTCGCTGGACAGGGCATCCGGGTCAACGCTCTTGCGCCCGGGCCGGTCGACACCGACATGACCCGCAACCTGGGCGAAGGCGCCCCGGAGGCGATGGGCAAAGGCACCCTGCTAGGCCGCCCGGCCCAACCCGACGAAATGGTCGGCCCGGCGCTGTTCCTCGCCGGACGAGCCTCCTCCTACGTCACCGGCCAAGTGGTGGTGGCTGACGGGGGCATGCACCCGCACTGAACCCGCCCGAAATCCCTTTGTTTTCAAAGGAGTTCTGTCGATGGAGCGACGCGTGAAGGATTTTTCCTCGCGTGGCCAAACAAAACCGTCACATCACACGTGAGATGCGTGGGAGATGACGGCGATGCACGGTAGCAACATCAGGCAGATAGGTAGGGCATGGCCCGAACATTCGACGACTTCTTCCGAGATTCCTACGACCTCACGGTCAAAGGATTGGAGCTCGACGGCACTCGCATCGACGACGCCCACGCCGCCGCCCAAGAGGCGTTCGTCCGGGCGTACGCACGGTGGTGGCGAGTCGGGCACTACAAGGAACCAGCCGCGTGGGTGCGGCGGGTCGCGGTCAACATCGTCCGCGATCAGCACCGCCACCGCACGGTTCGGGAGAACACGTTGCCCAAGCTCGCCGCGGAACCGATGACGGTTCCCCCGGTGGACGACGGTGACAGTGTCGACGGACTCGACGATGCCCTTGCCCGGCTGCCTCCGCAGCAGCGGAAAGCTGTCGATCTCTACTGCGGCGCCGGCTTCAGCACGGACGAAGCAGCAACCCGCATGGGCATCTTGCCCGGCGCGTTCCGCTTCCATCTGAGTCGAGCCCGTCGATCCCTCAATCCACGCATGGCCGAGAAGCTCGGTCGTCAGGAAATGACCGGTACCGCCAGTCAGGAAGTAGCGCGATGAACCCCCACACCGATGAAGTCCTCGAGGGCCTGCGGCCCCGCATGAAGGCGGCGCGTGTCACCCACGTGCGACGCATGATGGCGTGTCTCGCCATGGTCCCGATCCTGGGCCTCAGCGCGGTGGCCATGGCCGCCGACGAGCCCACGTTCGAAGCTGCCGGCAACGGTGAGGAAGGCGCTGACGCCCCCGACGTCGACCTTTCTGACATCGGCGATGCCGGTGGCGACGTTGCCGACAACGACGACACCTCCGGCAACGACGAGACCGGCGACGACGGTGACGAGCCGAAGGAACCACAGGAGCAGACGAAGGTGCTGAGCCTCGGTCCGCTCGGCGAGGCCGAAGTGGTCATCGAAGCAGACGGTGCCTTCGAACTCGCCCACGCCGACCTCGGCGAAGGCTGGGAGGTTTACTCGATCGACGTCACCGACGACGGCATTCGCATCGTCGTCAAGAAGGGCAACGTCGTGAAGGTGATCACCATCACGCAGGGTTTCCACGACGAACTCCAGGTCGACATCTCTGATCTGGTGATCCCGACCACGACGACAACCACGACGACTGTGCCCTATGAGCTGCCGCCAGTCGTCACCGATCGGTTCACGGCGACCGTGGAAGGCCGAGGCTCCTTCATCGTCGAACGGGAAGGCGAGACCCTCTGGGTCGGCAACGTCTCCCCGAACGAGGGCTGCGACTACGACATCGTCAAGGGTGAGGGCTGGAAGGTCTACGTCGGCTCGACCAACGGTGAATGGGTCTGGTACGGCAAGGCGCTCATCAACGAGTCCGGTGAAGTGGAACTCCACTTCTGGGACGAAGAGCCGCCGTTCGAGCCCATCTACCAGTGGGTCGAGGTGCCCGAGGTCGGTGCCGTCCAGTTCAAGCTCTGGAGCGACGGGCTGGTCTACGTCAAGAACTGGGAGACCGGTGAAGGCTTCGGCTTCTACGACTACAACGGTGGCGACCCCGCCGAAGTGGCCAAGGTCGACTTCGAAGGCGAAGGCGCCCTCTGGATCGTCGAAGCCTGGGGCAACGAGAACGGTGACGAGCTCGTCTGGAGCGTCACCGACGCCTCCCCGGAGTAGTCCCCCAGCCCGAGTAGATCCCTACCCGCACTCGGGCTGAGATCGGCGTGTACTCTCGACTTCGGTCGACAGCACACGCCGGTTTCGCGTCCCCGCTGCACTTGGGGTCAGACCCCCGCTGCAGTTTTGCTGCTGTCGCCTCGCCTACGGAACCGTTGCGGGCCAGGCCTGGGGGAACTCGGGTTCGCGCAGCGGATCGCCGTCCGACATCGTTTCGTGGTGTGGCTTGGGCGTCAGTGCTCGGCTCCGAAAGGTCACTCCCTCGCCGCAGTAGCGGATCGAGATCGCTCGACGCCGCTGCGACGTGGAGTGGTTCGGGCCGGCGCCGTGGAGCGTGCGGGCGTGATGCACGATGACGTCACCGGGCTCCGCGTCGAGCCACACGATGTCGGCGTCGCCCGGATCGGCATGCAGATCGGGTACGTCCTCGCCCTCCGCTCCTGGGATGGCATCGCGGGTCACGAACAGGTTCGGTCGCCACCTGGTGTCGTCGCGGTGGCTGCCGCGGACGTAGCCCATGCCGCCCGTGTCGCGGGTGACGGGATCGAGCGGGATCCAGGTGGTGCACACCGCCTCGCCGTCCACCGAGAAGTAGGGGTGATCCTGGTGAAAGACGGTGGGCTCGAGCGTGTTGGGCTCCTTGGCGAGCACGGAGTCCTCGTACAGAAAGAGCGTGCGGGTGTCGAGCAGCGCTGCGATCAGCTCCGGGAGCGGGGACGCAGTGGCGAATCGCAGAAGGTCATCGTCGTGTCGCCAGTGGTCGACGCCGCTGCGGAAGCGGCCGCGGTCGCCGTCGGCGTCGTCACCCGTGAGGGCGGCGCCGAGCGCGGTCATGTCGGTGGTCGTGTCCTCGTTCGCCAATGCCCGCTCGACCGGCGCGTCGAGCGCGGCAACCAGATCGATGGGTAGGACGCCGCGAAGCGCCACGACCCCATCAGCGAGGAATGCGAGTCGGTCTGCCTCGTGGACGATCGACATCGACGTCAGTCGTCGCTGACGTCGTCTGCAGACGCCTCTTCAGCCGGTGCTTCCTCGGCAGTGGCCTCTTCGGCGGGAGCTTCCTCAGCTGCGGGCGCGGCCGTCTCTTCATCGGGATCTTCGCCGTCGCGAAGCTTCTTCCAGCGATCCGCGGCAGTGCGGTAGGCGGTCTCGGCCTCGGCCTTCTCCTCGGCAGAGCCGCGCTCGCCGATCTTCTTCACGAGTGCCGCGGCCTCGTCCTTGGCCCGCTCGGCCTTCTTGATCCGCTTCTCGCGCTGGGTGCGCTCGCGGTCCGCCTCGACGTACTCGTTGTAGAGAGTCAGCGCCGCGGTGGTCTCATCGTCCAGGGCAGGCGCAGGTGCTTCGGTGTCGGGCATTCGACCATTCTGTCGGTTCCGAGGCCGAGAGACGACCTCGCGCCGGTTAAGAGTCTGGGAGACCGCGGCGCTTCTCGTCGCGGAGATCGAACGCGATCTTGGCGGCGCCGCGCGCTCCGGCGTTGGCCGCATGCTCGAGCGCATCGGTGTATCGGTCGAGCGGATAGGTAGCCGACACCATCTTGTCGAACGGCACCTTGCCCGCGAGCTCCATCGCGAGCTCGAAGCTCGTGGTCACCCGGCCGTCGCGCAGCGTCTCCGTGCCGTAGGTGTAGGTGCCGACCAGTTCGGTCTCGCGATGCCACAGGGCGGTGAGGTCGACACTGACGACGCCCGGCATGCCGAGCATCACCACTCGACCCCGGGGCCGGCAGAGCCCGATCGCCTCGGCGATGGATGCCTCGGAGCCGACTGCGTCGATCACCACGTCGGCGCCGCCGGACAGTCGAGATCCGATCATGAACGATCCGCTGGAGCGTCGCACGACCCGGCCCAACTCGCTGGGCGCAACGACGATGTCGGCGCCGAACTCGTCGGCAAGCGAGCGCTGCACCGGGTACTTCGCCCCGATCATGATTGATCTAGGGTCGGTGAAGTGGCGCAGCGCGGCGACGGTGGAGAGACCCATCGCTCCGGCGCCGATGACGGCGACGCTCGCGCCGTCCTCGACGTTGGCTCGCAGTGCGGCGTGGACGCCGCCGGCGACCGGTTCGATCGTGACGGCGAGTTCGTCGCTCATCCAGTCGGGCACGTCGTGGAGCTGGCTGTCGTGCGCGACGAACTCGGTCGCCCAGCCTCCGCCGGTGCTTTCACAGAAGCCTGTCTGGATGCCTGGCTCGAGGTGCCCGCAGGTGAGATGGCGGTAGTCGTTGCCGTCCGCCGGGGCGGCGCCTTCGAACGGGAGCGGGAAGCCCCTCGCGGCGTGGCCGAGCACCGGCTCGATCACGACGCGCCGCCCGTCCGCCATGTCGCCGACGATTTCGTGCCCGGGCACGAACGGGAAGGACACGTAGTCCTCGAAGTAGCGGGAGGCGTGGCCATCGATGGTGGAGAGGTCGCTGCCGCAGATCCCGGTGAGTCGAGGCCAGACGCGGTGCCAGTCCTCGCCCGGTAGGTCTGGGGCGTCGTCATCCACGAGATCGAGCGGACCGACGGAAGCGCCGGATCCGGGCCGGAGACGCGCCGCCACCATCGCGGCCGCATAGCGGGCTTCCTTGCGACTGAAGCGGAGCGCCTTCACGGAGCGGAGGCTACTCCCTGCCCACGGCGGCGCACGAGGTGAAGTGCGCTCAGCAGCGATCCGGCAACGACCACCGAGGTCACGCCGATCGCGATCGCGAACCCGTCGCTGATCGACCGGAGCACATCTGCGCTGATGACCACGCCGTCGTCGTCGGACAGCAAGTCGCGGACGAGTTCGACGTTGCCGGTGCGGGAATCGACCACGGCGAGTGTGATGGCGCCGACGATCGCGATGCCAAACGTGATCGAGAGCGTCCGGAGGAACTGGTGGGCACCGCTGAGGCGCCCCATCTCATCAGCTCGGGTGCGCGACTGGAGCAGCGCCGCACCGGTCGACGTCACCATGCCCACGCCGGCGCCGAGCCAGAAGAAGACCGCGTAGACGGCACCGAGCGGCGCATCGGCCCAGATCGTGATCGCGGTGATGATCGCCGCTGGGGTGGCGATGACCGCGCCGAGCAGCGACACCCACTCCGCCTTGTATCGGTCCTGGAGTTTGCTCGAGACCCACGCGCTCATGGACCAGCCGACGGTGAGGAACAGCACGCCGAACGCGGCAACCGAGTTGCTCTGTCCGCGGACCGTCCGAAGGTAGAGCGGCAGGAGTGAATTGGCGCCCACGCCGCCCGCGAGCACGGCCATCGACGTCAGGTGGACTGACCGGTACCGGCTGTCGATCAGGTGCGGGATGCGCACGACCGGATCCGGCGTTCGTCGACTCCAACGCAGGTAGAGGGGAACAGTCACGAGCAGGATCGCCAGAGCGACCGCGATCATGACCAGCTGATAGGAGGCGCAGGCCAGCGCCGCGGTGGTGATCACCGCGACGAGCGCGATGCCGCGACGGTCGGCGCGCTGGTGCGTCGCGGCGGCGTGCCGGTCGGGGATCCGATTCCAGCCGGCGACAGCGGCAACGGCGGTGACCGGGATGTTGACGAGAAAGATTCCGCGCCAGCCGACGGTCGCGACGAGCACGGCAGCAATTGCGGGCCCGGCCACACCCATGACCCCCCATACGGCCGATGTCATCGCGAACGCTCGGGGACGCAGCACCTCGGGAATCGCGAGCCCGATGCTCGCGACACCGACCGTCATGATCGCGCCGGCGAAGATGCCCTGAACGGCGCGCGCGCCGAGCAGCGCGGGCATGGTCGGTGACGCCGCGACGGCGATCGACGCCACGATGAAGCCGATCGCGGCAACGCGAAACACTCGCCGCGCTCCGAAGCTGTCGACGACGGGGCCGGCGGCGAGGATCGCCACTGCGGATGTCAGGAGTTCGATGGTGATGACGAACGTCAGCAGCGAGATCGATCCGAGGTCGTCGCCGATGTCGGGGAGCGCCGCGGCCGCCGACAGATTGTTGTAGGACGCGATGCCGATGACCGTCAGGAGGGCGACGATGAGCGGCCTCCGACCATCGCCGGCGAGACGAGCGGTCATGACCGACGAGCGTCGAAGTCGGCCAGGAGGAGCTCCGGCCGATCGGTGAAGTCACGCCCAGAGCCCTTGGAGCGGATCGCCAGTGGAGCGTTCTGCGGCTGGAACGAGTGACAGATCTCATTCATCACATCGATCAGCGGCGCGGCCGAATCCATCTCGTCGAGATCGGCCTCTCGGCCGCGGGCGATGTCGCAGGCGCGGCGCAGCGCCACGGCGGCCTCACCGATCTCCGCATCGAGGTGCTCCGCCGCCCAGGGGATGAAGCGGGTCCACAGCGGCGCGTCGATCCAGTCGGACGGGCCGAGGACGGTGCGGTCGCGCAGATGCCAGTCGAGCAGGAGTTCACCGTCCCGCCAGAGCCGGGCATGACGCTCAGCGGTCTCCGGGTGCGGGTCGTCGACGGCCATGTCGTAGATGCGATCGCCGTCGATCCCGCGGGCTGTGTGCGTGACGATGAGCCCGGCGAGGTCGAACATGTGGGTGCAGTTCTTCCTGGCATCGAGCGCAGCCAGGGCAAGCGGACCGGTGCGCAGCGGGGCCCCGACCAGCGCCTGGATCGGCTCGCCGGCCGTCAGACACATCGTCCACGGAGCCCGCACTCCCGACCCGTCGACCGCCGTGACCGCGGAACCATCGTGATCGAGCTCGACCCGGAAGTGATGGAAGTCGTCCTCGAGTTCGCCGCCCGCATGAGCTCCTTCGAGTCGCACGATCACGCGACGCCGGTAGACGCCCTCGCCCCCTGGGCGGGTGGTGGCCCGCGGCGTGTCATCGGCCCGGTCGAAGACCGGACGGGCGTCGCGAGGCGGCGGGGCGGATGGCACGACGGCAACCTACCGGCGATGGTGTCGAGTCTCGGCAACGCCGAAACTTGCGCTGCGGGGCGAAGCAGCGGATCGTGTGGATTCACGCGCACTGATCCGAGAGGCTCCGCCGATGACCATCGCCATTTCCGACGACCATCTCCTGCTGGCCGAGACAGCAGCTGACCTTCTCGCGAGCCGCGACGCGCTCGCCGCGAATCGGGCCCTGCTGAACGGAGCCGACGACACGCTCCCGGAGTTCTGGAATGAGGTCGCGGAGCTCGGATGGCTGGGCATTCACCTCGGCGAGGACGTCGGCGGTTCGGGCTTCGGGATCGAGGAACTCGTCGTCCTGTGCGAAGAGCTCGGTGCGGCAGTCGCGCCGGGTCCGTTCGCACCGACGGTCATCGCGAGCGCACTTGTCGACCGCGCCTCAGACGACGAGATCCGCGCAAGCCTGCTCCCGTCGCTCGCCGACGGATCGGCGGTCGCCGGCCTCGGCATCGGCGGAAGCGTCACGCTCGATGGCGACCGAGCGAGCGGCAGCTGCGAGACCGTCCTTTCGGCGGGCCTCGCCGACCAGATCGTGGTGGCCGTCGGCGACGACGTCGCGATCGTCGCGGCGGGTGACGGCGTCTCCATCGAGGTGCCGCCGAACCTCGACCCGAGTCGCCCCGCGGCCCGCGTCACCTTCGACGCGGCGCCCGCGGTCGTGCTCGCCGGCGCCGCGCCGCTCTTGACCGACCTGACCCGTCTGCTGTTGTCCGCGGAGGCCGTCGGAGTCTCGCGGGAGTGCACGCGTCTGGCCGCCGACTACGCCCGTGAGCGTCAACAGTTCGGCCGCGTGATCGGCACGTTCCAGGCAGTGAAGCACCACTGCGCCAACATGGCGGTCGCATCCGAACTCGCCGTTGCGAATGTCTGGGACGCCGCACGCGCCGCTGAGACGGGCGGTGCCCAGTTCTCGCTGGCGGCCTCGACCGCTGCGGTTCTGGCCGCGGAGGCGGCGGATCTGTGCGCCAATCTCAACACCCAGGTGCACGGCGGGATCGCCATGACCTGGGAGGCCGACGCACACCTGTTCATGCGTCGAGCCAGTGTGTTGCAGCACTTACTCGGTCCGGCGACTGCCGCGGCCGACGCAACGCAGCTCAACGCCGACGGTGTCGATCGCGGCAACTCGATCGAGCTACCCGACGAGGCCGAGGCTCACCGGGCCGAGGTTCGTGCGTTCGTCGAGACTCTCGACGGACTCGACGACGATGCGCGCAAGGAGCGGCTCCTCGAGACCGGCTACGCGGTCCCGAACTGGCCGACCCCGTACGGGCGCGCCGCCGGTGCGATCGAACAGCTGGTGATCGAAGAGGAATTCCGTGCGGCAGGGGTCCGCCAGCCCGCGCTCGGGATCACCGGGTGGAACATCCTGACGATCATCGGCCATGGCACGGACGATCAACGCAAGCGCTGGGTCATGCCGGCCCTTCGTCAGGACGTGAGCTGGTGCCAGCTCTTCAGCGAGCCCGACGCTGGCTCCGACGCGGCCGGCATCAAGACCCGCGGAACCCGCGTCGAGGGTGGCTGGTTGGTCACGGGTCAGAAGGTCTGGACGTCCGGAGCGCAGGCCTCCGGCATGGGCTTCGCGACAGTACGCACGAACCCCGACGTCAAGAAGCACGACGGCATCACGATGATGGCGATCGACATGCACGCGGAGGGCGTGGAGGTCCGGCCGCTCGTGATGACGACGGGGCACGAAGGCTTCAACGAGGTCTTCTTCGACGAGGTGTTCGTCGCCGACGACGATGTCGTCGGCCCGGAAGACGGCGGCTGGGCCGTCGCTCGGGCAACGCTCGGCTTCGAAAGCGTGAGCATCGGCGGCGGTCGCTCCACGATGTCGGTTCCGCCTGCAGAACTCGTGCGGCAGTATCACGAGACGCCCGAGCGGCTCCCCGGTGGCCCCGAACGGCTCGGCCGGTTCCTCGCTCTCGATCGGGCAATCGCGCTCTTGAATCTCCGCGCCGCTCATCGAGCCGTCGCCGGTGGCGAGCCCGGTCCGGAGGGCGCGATGACGAAGCTCGTGCTCTCGGAGATCGGCCATGAGTCCGTGGCGATCTCCACGTGCCTCGCCGGACCGGAGAGCCTCTATCTCCAGGGACGAGGTGCGATCGCTGGTCCGATGATGCTGATGCACCGCGGGATGTCGATCGCCGGTGGCACTTCGGAAGTGAAGCGAAACCAGATCGGTGAGCGGATCCTCGGTCTTCCGAGGGATCCCCTCATCAAGTGATCAGCCTTTGCGGCGGAGGCGGATGACCGGGATCTCCCGCTCGACGGCCGCTTGGTACTCGCCGAAACGGGGGAGCGCGGTGGTCATCGCGGTGTAGGCGCGCTCGCGTTCGTCGCCTTCGAGCACCGTTGCCGTCGCGGCAAAGCTCTCCGTTCCCACCTCGATCTCAACGCCGGGGTTCGCAACCAGGTTGAAGTACCACTGCGGATGCGTCGGCTGGCCGCCGGCGGAGGCGAACACGATGAAGTCATCGTCTAGTGGGGTGTAGGACAACGGCGACGTGAGCCGGCGCCCGGACCTCGCGCCGGTCACCGTGAGCAGAAGCATCGGGTTGCCCTCGAATCCGCCGCCACACTTCCCTTTGTTCGCCCTGAACTCCTCGACGACCGAACGGTTGTAGTCGAGCAGCATCTCGTGAAGGTCGTCATCTGCCATCCACTGTTGCTACCACTCGGGTGTCGCTTCTGTCCCCGGCGAGTCACAGCACTAGGGTCCGACGCATGAAGCTCGGCTACGGACTCGACCTCTATCGCGCCGCGAAACTCGACGTCCCGATCGACACGATCAGGCTCATCGAGGGCCTCGGCTATCACTCCGTGTGGACCGCAGAGGCATACGGCTGCGACGCGATGACGCCGCTGGCGTACATCGCGGCTCACACCAACCGGATCAAGCTCGCGACGGGAATCGTTCAGATCGCGGCGCGCACGCCTGCGGCTACCGCCATGCAGGCGATGACCATCGACGCACTGGCCGGTGGCGGCCGTGTGATCGTCGGGCTCGGCGTGTCCGGTCCACAGATCGTCGAGGGCTGGTACGGCCAGCCGTGGGGATCGCCTGTGAAACGGCTCCGTGACTATGTGGCCATCATGCGCAAGGTGATCGATCGCGAGGGGCCGGTCACCCACGATGGCGCCGAGATCTCGCTGCCGTACGAAGGGCCCGGTTCGATCGGGCAGGGCAAGGCGCTCAAGTCGATCCTGCACCCGGCCGGCCCGATCGAGATCTGGATCGCGGCGGGCGCGCCGCTCAACACCGCGCTGACCGCGGAGATCTGCGACGGCTGGCTGCCCATGGGCTACGGCTCGGATGGCTGGGAGATCCACGGGCCCAACCTCGAGAAGGGGTGGGCGCGCCGCGGCGGTCGCCCGGACGACTTCGACATCATGGGCGGCATCACCATCGAGATCACCGACGACGTGAAGTCGGCAATCGATGCGAAGAAGCCGCTCACCGGCATGTATGTCGGGGGGATGGGAAGCGAGTCGAAGAACTTCCACAAGGAGGCGATGGCGCGCCGCGGCTACCCCGAGGAGGCCCAGCGGATCCAGGATCTCTGGCTCGCCGGAAAGAAGGACGAGGCGATCGCCGCCGTGCCTGATGAGTACATCGACGCCGGTTCGCTCTTCGGTACCGCTGATCGGATCCGAAGTCGTTGGACGGAGGTGATCCCTGAGGGCGTGACAGGTCTCACGGTGCGAACCGAAACGCACGAGGGGCTCGAGCTTGCGGCCGAGTTGGCCGGCACCCGCGACACGGGAGGCGAGTGATGGCCGAGCAGCTGGTGACCGTCGAGAAGGTTGCGCCGCTTGTCCGCTACGTCACGCTCAATCGGCCCGAGAAGCGGAACGCGATCTCCACGCCTATGCGGGCGCAGCTCTTCGAGACGCTGCAGGCCCACGACAACGACGCCGATGTCCGCGTGTCGATCGTCCGCGGCGCCGGCGTGTGTTTCTCGTCCGGCTACGACCTCGGCAGTTCGTTGATGGACGACCCGCCGTATCCGTCGGCGCCCGGTGACGGCCAGTGGGCCCGCCAGGCAACCGACGGTTGGTTCGGCATCTGGGATCTAGCGAAGCCCGTGATCGCTCAGGTCCACGGCTACGCGATGGCGGGGGCGACCGAACTAGCGTCGGCCTGCGACCTCGTCTACGTCGCGGACGACGCGCAGATCTCCTACCCGGTCGTGCGGGTGGCGTCGCCTCCGGACTGGCAGTACCACGAGCCGCTGATGGGCATGCGCCACGCCATGGAGACGATGCTCACCGGCGACGGCATGGACGGCATCGAAGCCATGCGCCGGGGGTGGGCCAACCGCTCCTACCCGGCGGAACAGCTCGAGGCAGAGGTGTTGGCGGTGGCGGAGCGAATCGCCGGGGTCGCCGGCGATCTGTCGCAGATCGTGAAGCGCATGGTGCATCGCCAGTTCGATGTGCAGGGCGGACGCGCGGCAATGCGCGCCGGGCAGGAGTTCCAGGCCTTGGCCGGCCATCAGGCATCGGTCGAGGCGTTCAAGGCCGATCCGCTGGCCGCAATGAAGAAGACCGTGAAGGAGTAGCGAATGATCGAGAATCCGCATCCCAACGTGTTGGTCGACATCGACGGCGATGTCGGCACGATCACCATCGACCGCCCGGAGCGCATGAACGCGTGCACGGGGGCGATGTTCGACTCGCTCCACAAGGCGGCGTTGATCATGCGTAACGAACGGCCCCGGGTCACCGTCTTCCGGGGTAGCGGCGACCATTTCTGTTCTGGCGCCGATGTTAGTGGCGAAGGGGCCGACGGCATCGAGGGAGCCGATCACGGTCTGCACAACATGCGTCGCATCGGCGACGCGGTGGTCGCGCTGCACGAGCTGCCGATGCCCACGGTCGCCGCAGTGGACGGCGTGTGCGTAGGCGCGGGGTTCGGGTTCGCGTTGTCCGCTGACCTCATGGTCTGCACGGATCGGGCTCGGTTCTCGCTGATCTTCGCCCGCCGCGCGCTGTCGCTCGACTTCGGCACGTCCTATCTCCTCCCGCAGCGGGTCGGACTCCACCGAGCGAAGGAGATGGCGCTCACGGCGGTGGAGTACGACGCCGCTGCAGCACAGGAGATCGGATTCGTGAACCGGGTCGTTCCGGCCGAGGGACTCGACGCGGCCGTCGGGGAGTACGTCGACCGCATCGTCGCGGGCCCGCCGCTCGCGCTCTCGATGTCGAAGCGGCTGCTAGACAACGCCGCCCACAGTTCGATGGCACAGGCAGTCGAGGCGGAGGGGCTCGCTCAGAATCTGAACTTCGGCACGAGCGATGTCACCGAAGCTGGGCTGGCGTTTGTCGAGAAGCGCTCGACGGCCTTCAAGGGCCGCTAGCCGCCCGAGCCAGATTCCGATGCTTTTTGATGAATCTCTTGCTTTTTCGCGCGCCAGCGGATCGACGGTTGGGCGAGCGACGATGGCCACCTCCTGATCGTCGGCGGGCCGGGGTCAGGTGCCACCACCACGCTCGCGGCCGCGGCGATGGCGGTCGCTCGTCAGGGCACCCACCACGTCCACGGGCTCGACCTCGCGCCGATTGCGGACCTCGCGGTCGTGGGCACCTTCGCGGGCCCGGCCGACGCCGAGCGCCGCGGTCGCCTCGTGCGCTGGCTCGACGACGAGATCGCTCGGCGCCGCGCGGCTCCGGACAACGAGGCCGTGCCGATCCTTCTCGTGATCGATGACCTCGGGGGACCCGCCCGGGCCCACGATCCGGTGCGAGATGCCGCCATTCACGATCGCTTCGGTCGCATCTGGGCCGACGGCCCGGCCGTCGGCGTGACGGTCGCGGTGTCGGTCCGCCGAGCAGCGGACCTGCTACCGGCGATGGCGGCCACGGTCGGCACCGTTCTGCTGCATCGCACCGCCGATCAGGGCGAGGCGCTCCGGTTCAACGTCAAGGCCGCGCTCGGCGAGTTTCCCGCTGGTCGGGCCGGCCGGGCGTCGGACGGTGCCCACGTCCATGTCATCCGTGACGGGGCGAGCATCGCGGCCGGGGTCGCCGCATTCGCCGGCCCGCAACCGCCGGGTGCGCCGCACGATGTCGGAGAGCTGACTGCGGTCGTTCCGTTCGATCACGCGGATGTCGGTGTCGTACTGGCCAACCAGGTAGCTCACCTCACCGTCGCGATCGCGGACCGCGACCTGCGAGGCCACGCGCTCGTCCTGCATCACGGCGAACATGCCCTCGTCATCGGGCCGCCGAGGTCGGGGCGAACCAACACACTCGCGGCAATCTACCGTGCTGCCGGCGGCGCGGCCATCGTGGTCGGAGATGGTCCGCTGGCCCGGCAGTGCGGTGTGGTTCCCTCGATGCCCGCGGTCCTGGATTCCGCCATCCAGGGCCGCGGCGCCACTCTCGTCCTTGTAGACGACGCGACCGACGTCGAGGATCCGACCGGAGCGCTCGCGGCGCTCGTCACCGCACCGCCGCCAGGTGTCCATGTGGTCGCCGCGGTTCGCCCCGATCGACTCCGCGGTGCGTACGGGCATTGGGCCACGGAGATCCGCGTCTCGCGGCGAGGCATTCTGCTGCGGCCCGATCCCATGGACGCCGACCTGCTCGGCGGTCAACTGCCGGCGCGTCTCGCGCTGCCCGCCCTTCCCGGCCGAGGCGTCGTGATGGGCGACGCCGTGATGGAGATCGTGCAGGTCGTGCTGGCCGACGAGGCCGCTCAGTCCACGTCGTAGGTGGCGCCGAGCTCGGCCCGAATCTGGTCGAACCGATGCATCATCGCTCGACTCGTCGCCCACGGCATCCGGACGCTCTCCCGCACGCCGGCGCGCAAGCAGCGGTGAACTTCCGCCACCTGGTGGTGCAGGCCGGCCGGCTCGCCTTCGATCGTCTCGGTCTCGCGCCCCTGGCGCAAGGTCACGGTGGTGGTCGCGTGGCCGGGGAAGCCGAACTCGGCGGCGCCTTCGAGGCCTTCGATCCGAGCGGTCATGGTGCCGCCGACCCGCAGGCTCGCGGTCAGTGTTGCCGCAGCACCGCCGGGCCACCCGCAGAGGAGCGTGACCTCGTCGTCCACACCGGTCTCGCCGACGCGCCCGACAACGTGGATCGTCTCCGGTTCGCCAAGCGTCCACCACGCCATCGTCAGCGGGTAGATACCCAGGTCGAGGAGACCGCCGCCGCCCTTCGCCCGGTCGAGGAGCCGATGACCGGGGTCGTGGGGGAGCGCGAACGAGAAGTCGCCCTGGATGCGGCGGACCTCGCCGATCGCGCCGTCGTGAATGCGTGCCATCACCTCCACGTGGGCGGGATTGAAACGCGTCCACAACGCCTCCATGAGGAACCGGTCGTTCGCCGTTGCGGCCGCGATCATGTCGTCGGCCTGGGCCGCGTTCAGCGCGATGGGCTTCTCGACGAGCACATGCTTTCCGGCGTCGAGGAACATGACGGTCTGGGGCGCGTGCACCGGGTGAATGCCGCCGACGTAGACGACATCGACGTTCGGATCCGCCGCGAGTGCTTCGTAGCTGCCGTGCGCGGTGCCGATGCCGTGTTCCGCTGCGAACGCGTTCGCCGAATCAGCGGACCGGGAGCCGACCGCGACGATCTCGCCGTCGGCCACGTGAGCGAAATCGCGGGCGAAGGAAGTGACGATGCCGCCGGTGCCTGCGAGGCCCCATTTGATCGGTCCGGTCATCGGTTCCATGGGTGCTCCCTGCATCTCGGCCCGTGAGCGGCCACGATACGCACATGAGCGACTCCCGGTCCTTTCCTCGCCGCCAGGCCGTCACCCGGCGATTCTCGCTCGGTGCCCCGCGGGACTTCCGCGTGGCCGCCGACGGCTCGACGGTGCTGTTCCTTCGGTCGACCGGGCCTGAGGACCCGACCAACTCGTTGTGGGCATTCGACGTCGCGGCGGGAACCGAACGCCTTGTCGTCGACGCTGCGGCCACCGGCGCGGACGACGCCGATCTTCCGGCGGAGGAGAAGGCACGCCGCGAGCGCGCTCGAGAGTCGGGCGGCGGTGTGGTGTCGTTCGATGCCACGGCTGATCTGTCCACCGCGGTGTTTGCGATCGGTGGCCAGCTCGCGATCGTCGACGTGGCGTCCGCCGACCTGTCGATGCCCGAGACGGCGAGCGTCTTCGACCCCCGTCTGTCGCCCGAGGGCGACACGGTCGCCTATGTGAGCGGCTCGGTACTCCGAGCGGTTGTCGACGGACATGACCGGCTGGTCGTCGGCGAGTCCGGCGACTACATCAGCTGGGGAGCGGCCGAGTTCATTGCCGGCGAGGAGATGGGACGCACGCGGGGATTCTGGTGGGCGCCCGACGGCGGCCGTCTGCTCGTCGAGCGAGTCGATGTCAGCGCTGTGGCCCAGTGGTGGATCGCCTCGCCGGTGGACCCGGCGGCCTCGCCCACGTCCATTCGGTATCCGGCCGCGGGGACGACGAACGCCGAGGTCGGCCTCGCGATTGTCGATCTCGACGGGGGACGAGTCGATCTCGAGTGGAACGACGGCGAGTGGGAATACCTGGCCGACGCTCGTTGGGACGACGAGGGCATCTGGCTCACCGTGCAGACCCGGGACCAGCGCCGGCTCGCCGTGCTGCACGTGGATCCGGAGACCGGCGAGCAGACCGAGCGCCACCGCATCGAGGACGAGCACTGGGTCGAACTGATTCCCGGCACCCCGGCCGTTCACGACGGCCGCCTCGTGACCGTGGAAGATCGGGGCGCAGCCCGGCGGCTGTGTATCGACGGTGCGACGGTCACCGGAGATGGCGTGCAGGTTCGACGGGTTCTGTCGACGGGGGCTGGTGGCGTGGTCGTGGCGGCCTCCCGGGAGCCGAGCACTGTTCACGTCGCCCGGATCGATTGGACCGGCGCTATCGAGTGGCTGACCGAGGACGCCGGTGTCCACTCGGCATCGGTGGGCGGTGAGACGCTGGTGGAGGTGAGTCGCAGCCTCGCGTTCGACGGCCCTCGCATCGTCGTGCGCACGCCCGACGGCGTCGCGGGCGAGATCGCCGATCTCTCCGAGCGGCCCGACGTCGCGTTGAACCTCGCCCTCGTCCGGCTCGGTGGCCGCGAGCTCGCGAGTGCGCTCCTCCTGCCGAACGGGGTCGCTGACGATGACTCCCTGCCTGTACTGCTCGACCCGTACGGCGGTCCGCACGCCCAGCGGGTGCAGCAGGCTCGCTCGTTGTTCCATGCGTCCCAGTGGTTCGCCGATCAGGGCTTCGCCGTGCTGGTCACCGACGGCCGGGGTACGCCGGGCCGAGGACCGGCGTTCGAGCGATCCGTCCGCGGTGATCTCGCGGCGCCGGTGCTGGACGATCAGATCGATGCGCTCCACGCAGCGGCCCAGCTCGAGCCGCGACTCGATCTCGGTCGCGTCGCGATCCGAGGCTGGTCGTTCGGCGGCTACCTCGCCGCGCTGGCGGTGCTGCGTCGACCTGACGTGTTCCACGCCGCAGTCGCCGGTGCCCCGGTAACCGACTGGCGGCTCTACGACACCCACTACACCGAGCGCTACCTCGGTCACCCCGACACCGAGCCCGACAACTACGAGCGCACCGATCTGACGATCGAGCCCGCGAGTCTGGATCCGGCCGTCCCGCTGCCGCCACTGATGATCATTCACGGACTCGCCGACGACAACGTCGTCGCGGCTCACACGCTCGCGCTGTCCCGCTCCCTCCTGGAGGCGGGTCGCGCACATACGGTCCTCCCGCTGTCCGGTGTTACGCACATGACACCCCAGGAGGAAGTGGCCGAGAACCTCCTGTTGCTGCAACTGGCATTCCTTCGCGATGCTCTCGGCCGAACAAGGGGAACGCCATGAGTGAATTCGACGCCGAGCGCGCCGCCCGCCTCCACGACGGTCGCGCGTGGGCCGACTTCTGCGACACGTTCAAAGCGGCGGGCGACATCATCATCCGCCAGACGACGGATGCCGATGACCAGGATCGGGTCGAGGGCTTCCGCTATCTCACCCGGATGTTCTTCATGGCCGCCGGCCGCTCGATCGAGCGGCGCACGCCGTCCACACGAGGCAACGGCATCGGGCTGATCCCGCCGCCGCTGAAGGGCGGGATCGGCGTCCAATCGCCGAACCAGGACCACATCGTGCAGGGCGTCGACAGTCAGTTCCGCTACCGGATCACCGGCACGGTGGGCAACGTCTACACGCACCTCTCGGCGTGGAGCCCGCCCGTTCCCGAGAACGTTGGCGCTTTCGACTCGGGGCTGGAGTCCGAGTCCCAGCTCGAGTACTTCAATCCGAACAACGCGAAGACGCCCCACAGTGTGGTTCTGGCCGATCTCGCGGAGGATGACGGCACCGTCGACTTCATTCTCTCCGTCGAGCCGCCCGACGACGGCTCGAAGTGGATGTCCATGGCGCCGACGACGCGTGAGCTGATGGGCCGGGCCGTGTGGGACGACCGCGCCAACCAGATCCCGCCTCGGCTACGGATCGTCTGTCTCGACGAGCACGAGCAGTCGGACCCGCCCACGCCCGAGGAGATGTCGGTCCGCCTCGCGGTCGGCGGGCAGCTGATCATGGGCCTGGTTGCCGACTACGAGGGCTGGACGAACGACCTGCGCACCCGCGTCAACGACACCGAGTTCACTCGCGAGTGGTACGAGAAGATCGGCGGGTCGCCCGACGACCGGCACTTCGAGTTCGGCTACTGGGACGTCCCGGACGGCAAGGCGCTGGTCGTCGACTTCGTCGAACCGGAGACACAACACTGGAACTTCCAGCTCTGCAACCACTGGATGGAGAACCTCGCCAACTACGCAACCGGCAAGGGTTACATCGACAAGGAAAACGGCGTGCGTGACGGTGAGCGCGTCCGCATCGTCGTCGCCCACGAGGATCCGGGGGTTCCCAACTGGATCGAGCCGGCGACCCACGACCACGGCGTGATGGGTCTGCGCTTCGTGCGCCCCTCGGCCGAGCCGGACGTGACGTCGCGCCTCGTCGACGTCGGCGACGTCAAGGACCTTCCCGTTCCCGACTGAACGAAACGACAGCGCGTGACCCCTTGACCACAAGGGCGAAGTGGCGCAACATGTGTCGCCCGCCACACGCCCCGCTGGGCGTGACGTGGCCGGGACCCGTGACGGGTGCCCGGGATAGCGGGGCGGCGGTGCGCACCCATGGGGGAGGAGGTGCGTTCCGCCGCCGCCTCTTCCGGCTCGTCGAGACCCCCATTTTCTCGTTCTGGTGCACGAGGAGTGTCAATCCGACACATGTGGTTCACCAGAACGCGGGAACGGGGGGACAGGGCGCCGGGGGAGTTAGGTGGCTTGCCAGCCGGCGAGGAGGCCGCCGACGACGTCGTTGAGGAGGGTCTCGACGTCGAGTCCGGGGGCGAGGCCGGCCACCGTCGCCACGCCGTGGACCGAGGCCCACAGGGCGAGGCCCTTGTCGAGGGGGTCGCCCCGCTCGAGCTGTCCGTCGTCCATTGCCTGCGCCAGGTTCTGAAGCATCGAGTCGAAGACAGTGCTCGCCCCGCCGTGCGCGATGTCGGCGTCGACCGAGATCTCGATCGCGTCGGGCCGGTACATGAACATCAGCGAGAAGAGCGACGGTTCGTCCAGCGCGAAACGGACGTAGCTGCGGCTCGACACCCAGATCATGTCGATCGCGGACTCAGGCTCTTCTTTTCGGAAGCGGTTGTCGAGCTCGTCGTAGCCGACCTGCGCGCATGCGCGTAGTAGCGAGTCGCGGTTGGCGAAGTGCGCATAGAGCGCTGGTGCAGTCACCTGGAGTCGCGTCGCCAGGGCACGCATCGACAGCGATTCGACGTTCTTCTCTCGGATCAGCGCGATCGCCTCGTTGACGATGGACTCCGGGCTGAGCGGAGAACGCTCGGTCATGCGTCCTGCTTCCTGCGGGCGAGCCGGCTGGACGTGCCGACGATGCCGGACGGGAACTTGATGGCGGCGATCATCAAGAAGAGACCGCTCACCGCGAACTGGTACTGCGACGCGTCGTCGTTCAACCGGTCCATTCCGACTGTGAGCAGGCCCTTCTCGGTCAGGGCCCCCGCAACGAGCGCCGCGATCGGCGCGGCAATGCCGGATAGGTATGTCATCGCGACGAGGACGAGAGACTTCAACGAACCGAACGAGTCCGCGGACACAAAGCCGTTCTGATACGCGGTGAGCGTTCCGCCGATGCCGGCGAGCAACGCGGCGACGGCGTTGGCCGACAGCTTCTCCCGCGCGGCGGAGATGCCGAGCGCTTCCGCCGCTCGCTCGTTGGCCCGCACCGCGAGCCACTGCCGGCCGGTGTGGCTTCGACGAAGGTTGACGACGATGTACATCGCCAAAAGGAGGGCGACGAGCGTGAGGATGCCGAACTCCTTCCGGGGGAAGACGGCACCGGCCCCGCGGATCTGGAGGTCGACTCCGAAGAGCGATGGCGCCTCGGCCTGGGACCCCTCGATGCCGCCGGTGAACCAGTCCCACCTGAAGAGGAGCTGCTCCACGGCCACCGCGGCCGCGAGCGACGCGATCGCGAGCGTGAGGCCGCGCACCCGAATGGCCGGGAGGCCGGCAAGGGTGCCGATGATGACCGCAACGATCGTTGCGAGGAGCGGGGCGAGCGGGAATCCGAAACCAAGCTCCTCGCCGACCTTCACCATCGAGAAGCCAGCGGTTCCGGCGAGTGCAAACGTCGCGAGCGAGATCTGGCCGACGAAGCCGGTCAACACGATGACGGACAACGCCATGATCCCCGAGATCGCCGAGAAGATGATCGCGTTGCGCCAATCGCTCTCGAGTGTGAACAGCCCGAGGACGCCGAGCCAGAAGATCGCAAAGGTCACCCAGAGGGTGCGGGTGGGGTCGGGAGCGCCCGGTAGCCGAGCCATCTGGAGCTCCCCGCGGCCCATCACTCGGTCACTGCGAAGGGTCAGCGCCAAGAGGACGAGAAGGAACGGGACACCCTCGGCGAGGCCCAACCCCTTCAGGCTGTCCCACTCGGACTGGGCCGCTTGGATCTCGGACTGGAGCATGCCGATGCCGAGCCCCGCCGCGGCCGCGATGCCGATCGACGAGAAGCGGGCCAGCAACGCGGCGCCCAGTGCCGGCACGACGAGCAGAGAACTCGTGGGCGGATCCAGACTGTTGAGCACTGGCGCGGCGAGGATCATGGCGGCGCCGGCGAGCACCGTCGCAAGCATCCAGTTGAGCGCGCTGATTCGGTTTGCCGAGATGCCCACCAGCGTGGCGCCGTTTTCGTTCTCGGCGTTGGCCCGAGTGGCCAGACCGAAGTTGGTGAACTTGCTGAGCGCGCTGATCAGGAGCGCGGCGCCAACCACACCGGCGGCGAGCAAGTAGCGATCCGCGGGAATGAACGTGCCGCCGAACTCGACGAGCCCTGAGGGCAACGGGCCGTCCAGGGCGTTGCCGACGGCGCCGCTGGGCGGGAAGCGGACGTCCATGACACCGATGAGGTAGGTCATCAGCCCGAGCGAGGCCACGATCCGGGCCAACGGTGGCGAGATTCGCAGGGGGCGGAAGACGAGCCAGTACGTGATCAGGCCGACGAGTGCCGAGATGATCAGCGTGATGATCAGCGCGCTGACCACGGTCGGCCGGTCCAGCAGATGGAACCGATCCGGAACGAACGGCAGCAGGAACGGCTGTACGATGTCGCCGGTTCGCCGGAACTCATAGTACACGAGCGCCAGGTAGGTGCCGATCGCCGCGTGGGCGAAGTTGATGACGTTGCTGGCGCGGTGGGTGACGACGACACCGACGGCCAGTGCCGCGATGACGCCACCGACTCCGAGTCCGAGGAGGAGGTTGGAGAAGAAGGAGGTCACTGCCCGTGGCGCGGTCTACTCGGCGAAGGCCGCTTCGAAGAGCGCGACCGTGTCGATCCAGTCCGTGATGAACTCCAGGTCGTCCTGCGTCGATCCGTTGATGGTCATCAGCGTCTGCTGGGGGGCGCACAGCGAGGGCAATCCGGGAACCTGGTTCCCGTCGCACGTGTAGTTGTGGCCCCAGAAGCTCTCTCGGTCGACCGAGTTCTGAAGCGCGGACACAACTCCCGCGCTCGTGATGCTGTCGCCGCCGAGCTCCTGAAGGACGGCGTAGAGGTTCATCATTCCGCGGAAGGCGACGGTGCCCGCGGCTTGGGCGTTGCCGGTGTTGTACTCGTTCGATGCGAGATCGAAGAGTTCGCCCTCAACATCGTCGCTGTCGGGCGGGCCCTCGCTGTTGTAGACCACACCGATGTTGGCGCCGTCCGCGGCCTCGATGATCTCTTCGCCGGCGCATGCGCCGAACATGTAGAGCGTGCCCTCGAAGCCGAGGTCGCGGAAGCCCTGCATGACTGGGACGCAGGCGGCGTCGGCCGCGTTGATGATCACTGCCTCGGCGCCGAAGGACTTCGCGTCGTTGAGTACGCGGATGTAGTCGGCCCCGAACAGCGGGAAGGCGTTGGTGCGGACCTCGAGCCCGAGGCTTCGGCCGACACCTGCGCCGTACTCTTCGGCCGCGACTGCGAAGGACTCGAAGTCGCCGTACGCGATGTAGGCCTTCTCGTAGCCCTGATCAACGGCGTGCTGCATGAACGCCGCCATGCCGCCGGCGGTCCCGCCGGAGAATGCGAACGAGATCGGGTTGCGCTGCTCGGCCAGGCCGGCCGGGATGCCGCCGACGATCGGGAGACCGTTCTCCTCGAGCACCGGCAGTGCGCCGTGCACGAGAACATCGATGCCGCCGACGAGCGCGACGACCTCTTCGAGGACGAGCTCCTGGGCGCACGCCTGCGAGCTCTCGACGCTGAAGTTCACGACGCAGGGGTAGAACTCGATGGGGCGTCCGTCCACGCCGCCGAGTTCGCTGTTGATGAAGTTGATCGACGCCTCGGCTGCATAGCGGAGCTCGGGGAACGAGCCTGCGGGCGAGTCCTCGAGGTTGATCATGCCGATCTTGATCGGCTCGAGCGTGTTGTCGGCCTCGACGGGGAGATTCGGGATCGTGCCGAGGAACCACTCTTCGCCGGCGAGGCGCTCGACGATCGAGGTCCCGTCGCCCTGGGGCTCGGTGTCGGTATCCGTGTCGGTGTCGGTATCCGTGCCGGTGTCCGTTGAGTCGACAGGATCGTCAGACGGTCCCGCCTCCGTCTCGGGGTCCGCCTCGCTGCAGGCGGCAGCCAGCAGGACGGCGATGGTCAGAACGGCGAAAAAGCGACGGCGCACGGAAATCTCCCTGGTGATCCCGATGAAGTTGATCGACGTTAGCCGCTCAGGGCTTAACAGTGTTAACCGAACCGGCTAGGTTTGTCACTACGCGCGATCTGTCACCAAGGCCGCGAACCACAAGGGGACCGATGAGTACGACCGAAGCCGACGCCACCACCACGACACCCACGGACCTGCCGTGGCATCTCCAGGGCAACTACGGCCCGATCAAGGAAGAGCTCGACCTGCACGACCTCGAGGTCGAGGGTGTGATCCCACCCGAGATCGACGGCGTCTACATGCGCAACGGGTTCAACCCGATCACCGGATGGAGCGATCACTGGTTCTTCGGTGACGGCATGATCCATGCCGTCGACATTCGTGACGGCAAGGCGTCGATCCACAACCGCTATGTGCGCACTCCGGTGCTCGAAGGCGGCGCGGACGGCATGTCCATGGACCCGGCGAACTCGCCCGCCAACACCAACATCGTTCCTCACGCGGGCCGGCTCTTCGCGTTGAACGAGGGCTTCGCCCCCTACGAGGTCGATCGCGATCTCGACACGATCGGCATGGAGAACTTCGACGGGCAGATCGTCGGACCGTTCACCGCACACCCCAAGCTCTGCCCCGTCACCGGCGAGATGCTGGCCTTCGGCTACAGCGTGGTCGGCCCGGAGTTCCTGCGGTACTACCGCTTCGATGCGTCGGGCGCCCTGATCCAGGCCGAGCCGATCACCCTCCCGTCCGGCGTGATGATGCACGACGTCAACATCACCCGTAACCACGTCATCTGGATGGACCTGCCGGTCTGCTTCAGCCTCGACAAGGCGATGCAGGGCGAGGCCCCGTTCGGCTGGAACCCAGACAACGGCACGCGTCTCGGGGTCATGCCCCGCGACGGCGGCGATGCCGATGTGCGCTGGTTCGACATCGAGCCCGGGTATGTCCTCCATCCGGTGAACTCGTGGGAGGACGGCGACAAGATCGTTCTCGTCGTCTGTCGCCTCGCCAGCTTCATGGACGGCGGATTCGACGACATCTCGGGCAAGGCCGAGCTGTGGCGTTGGACCATCGACCTGACGGCGGGCACGGTGAAGGAAGAGCACTTGGACGACCACAAGTCCGACTTCCCCCGAGTGAACGACCGTCTCGTCGGGCTGCCGACCCGCTTCGGCTACACCCAGCAGCTCGGTCACACGCCGGACAATCCGTCGATGGGTCAGGAGATCTACAAGTACGACCTCGAGACTGGTATCCCCGAGATTCACCAACTCGGCAACGTGAACGGCGGCGAGCCGGTCTTCGTGCCACGCGGCGAGGACGGTGCGGAGGACGACGGCTGGATCGTGCTCTTTGGTCACGACGTCGAGACCGACACGAGCGAGTTCCGCATCATCGACGCGCAGGACTTCAGCGGTCCGCCGGTTGCCAGGGTGTTCTCGCCGCAGCGGGTGCCCTACGGCGCTCACGGAAACTGGATGCCCCGCGGCTGATGGCGATCCTCCTCGACGACCACGTCGCCGCGCACCCGGACCGGGCCGCGCTCGTCGACGAACTCGGCACCACCACATGGGCCGAACTGCGGACCCGCGTCACCCGGCTCTCCCGGGCGATGGCGGATCGCGGTCTCGGTTCCGGCGACACGATCGCGGTGATGATGGGCAACCGTCGCGAGATCTACGAAATCCTGCTCGCGGCCGCCCACACCGGGTTCACGGTCGTACCGGTCAATTGGCACTGGGTGGCGGACGAACTCGCGTATGTCATCGAGGACTCGGGAGCGCGAGCGCTTCTGGTCGGCGATCGCTTCGTCGATGTGGCCACCGCGGCGTTGGCCGACCCCCGTTCGGCTTCCATCGAGTTCTCGGCGGTCGCTGGCTCCGGCGACCTCGACGACTACGAGGATCTCGTGGCGTCCGGCGGAGACGAGCCGCTGGAGGACCAGCTTCTCGGCGGGCCGATGTTTTACACGTCGGGCACGACCGGTCGACCGAAGGGCGTGCGGGGCATGCTCTCGGGCGGTCAGGGCATCCCGTCGGAGATCTTTCAGCTGATCTGCGCGGGGATGGCCGACTACGTCCCGAACGACGGCACCACGGTGCTGTGCGGTCCGGCCTACCACTCGGCCCAATGGGCGTTCAGCTTCATGCCGCTCGTCAACGGCTCCACGGTCGTGATGCAGCACAAGTTCGACGCCGCCGGTGCGCTCGCGCTGATCGACGAGCACAACGCGACGAACCTCCACCTCGTTCCGACCCAGTTCAAGCGCATGCTCGACCTTCCGGACGACGTGCGCTCCGGCTTCGACGGGTCCTCCCTCGTTGCCGTCTGGCACGGCGCGGCGCCATGTCCGGCACCGTGGAAGCGCGCCATGATCGGCTGGCTCGGCCCGGTCGTGCACGAGTATTACGGCTCGACCGAAGGCGCGTTCATCAGTGTCATCCACTCCGACGACTGGCTGGAGCGGGGCGGAAGCGTGGGCAAGCCGCTCGAGGTGATGGAGGTCTTCGTCGTGGACGACGACGGCAACCATCTCGCCGCCAACGAGACCGGCACGCTGTACTTCAAGAACGCGATGGGCTCGGACTTCGAGTACCACAACGATCCGGAGAAGACGGCCGAGGCCCATCTGGAGCCCGGCGTCTTCACGACGGGCGACGTGGGCCACCTCGATGACGACGGCTACCTCTGGCTCTCGGATCGCAAGATCGACATGATCATTTCCGGCGGCGTCAACATCTACCCGGCCGAGATCGAAACGGTGATCTCCGAGAACGGGGCGGTCGAGGATGTCGCGGTGATCGGCGTGCCGAACGAGGAGTTCGGCGAAGAGGTCAAGGCGATCGTCGCCGTCTCCGATCCGAGCGTCGACCGTGCTGCTCTCGAGGCCACGTTGCTCGAGGACTGTCGCGATCGGCTCGCCGGCTACAAGCGGCCCCGGTCGGTGGATTTCGTGGACGAGATGCCCCGCACGGGCACCGGCAAGATCCTGAAGCGAGCGCTGCGCGAGCCCTATTGGGCGGACGCCGGCCGCGCCATCTGAGCGTCAGAAGATCCCGGTCGGGATCGATCCGTTCGAGAGGCGAACAATCCAGATCGCCGTCAGCGCGAGAGCGTTCGCACACGCGAGCGGGACGAACCATCGGTGTCGAGCCATGAGCCAGTCGCGATTGATCGCGAAGAGCGCGCCGAACAGGACGAACTGGATCGCGCCGAAGATCACCCACGGATTGTGCGACCAACTGGCGGCGACATCACCGCGGACGAGTCGGTTCGCGGCCCGAGTCGCCCCGCAGCCGGGGCAGTAGCCGCCGGTGCAGCGCCGGAACACGCACAGCACGAAGCCGTCCTCGGCGCTCGCGGTCGCGATCAGCCCCGCGGCCACGGCGAGCCCGCCCACTGGGGCGACGGGAATGATCGCCGTGCGATTGGAGAGAAAGGCGGTGGAGGTCATCTGGGGGAGGCCGCCACGGCGATGAGAATGATGATGAGGAGTACGGCTGCGAGGACAAGGATCGCCGTGCCGACGATGTAGGCGGCGTTCGCCATGCCGCGGGCACTCTGGTCGCCGACGCCGCTGTCGACCCGGCGAAGCTCGTTGCGGCCGAGGATCATCCCGACCGGGCTGAGAACCTGGCATGCGACGAGGCCGAGAATGGAGAGGACGAGGGCAGTGATGGCCGATGAGTTGTGGCCGCCGGAACGGGGCGCCATGCCCGGAGGTGGTGGCGGCCCCGCGACTCTGCGCTCGTCGGTCCAGGTGGATCCGTTCCAATAGCGCTCGCCGGCCGGGCCATCGGGGTCGGGGTACCAACCGGAAGCAGGGAGCGGGCCGTCGGTCATGAGCTTCCCGCCGCGGCGAGGATGACGATGGCGTAGAACGCGAGCGCCAGACCGAAGATGATCGTGGCGATCAGGCCGATGATCCAGGCCGCCTGGGCGGTGCCGCGCGCGGTTGGGTCGCCCCGCCCGGCGTCGATCGTCTTCATTTCGTTGCGGCCCATGACCATGCCGAACGGTGCCGTCAATCCGCAGCAAATGATCCCGATGATCGAGAGGGCGAGCGCGGTGCCGGCCTGCGACGAACGGCGTGGGGTGTATGGCGGCGGTGGCGGCGAACCGAACGGCGGCGGTGGCAGCGTGGCGGCCGGACCTGGTGGAGGTGGGGCCGAGCTGGGCGGCGCAGGTTGGCGCTCGTCCGTCCACTCAGACCCGTTCCAGTAGCGGAGCTCGCCGGTGAACCCCGGGTCCGGATACCAGCCCGCCTCGGGCACTTCGCCTGCGTCGTCGTTCAAGTCGTGCCCCGTGTCGCCGTCGACTCAATCTAGATCGATCGCCCGGACACAGCGGGTCAGCCGAGGTAGCTGGCCTCGATGTGGCTCGGATCCTCGCGGAGTTCCGCCGCGTCGCCGTCCAGGACGACGGAGCCGTTGGCGAGGACCACCGCCCGGTCGGCGAGATCGAGGGCGAGGTGGATGTGCTGTTCGACGACGAGGACGGCAGTGTTCATCTCGTCCGCGACCCGACGTACGACCGGAAGCATCTCTTCGACGATGACCGGGGCGAGACCGAGGCTCATCTCGTCCACGAGGAGCAGTTGGGGCGAGGTGATGATGCCGCGGGCGACGGCGAGCATCTGCTGTTCTCCGCCCGAGAGCAGGCCGGCGCGTCGGTTCATGAGCGGGCCGAGCGCCGGGAACACATCGGTGGCTCGTTCATAGGCCGCGGCGCGGTCACGTCGCTTGAGCCCGGACGCAAGACGAAGGTTCTCGCGAACGGTCAACCCCGGAAACAACGATCGGTCCTCGGCGACGTGCGCGACCCCGCGGCGAGCGACACGGAACGGTCGCCGGCTGTCGGTTGGGCGTCCGTCCACGGTGACCGCACCGGCAATCGCGGGGAGGAGGCCCGAGATCGTTCGCAGCGTGGTGGTTTTGCCGGCCCCGTTCGGACCGAGAAGTGCGACGACTTCGCCGGCGGAGACCTCGAGGTTCAGACCTCGCACCACGGGGACACCGCCGTAGCCGGCGTCGAGCCCGCTGATCGAGAGGACGGTCACGACGTTTCCGCCGCTCGACCGAGATACGCGGCCACCACCGCCGGGTTGTTGCGGATCTCCTCAGGGGTGCCGGAGGCGATGATCTCGCCGAAGTCGAGCACGTGGATCGTGTCGCACACGTCGAGAACGAGGCTCATGTCGTGATCGATGAGGAAGACGGTCACGCCCGTGTCGGCAATCGCGCGCAGCCGCTCGCCGAGCGCCCTGCTCTCCGCGGAATCGAGCCCCGCAGCCGGCTCGTCGAGCAACAGTACGAGCGGAACTGCCGCGAGCGCACGAGCCACGCCGACAAGACGCCGACGGCCGTGGCTCAGGTCCGCCGGGAAGCGGTCGCGTTCTGCAGTGAGGCCGAGGAGTTCGAGCGCGTCCTCCACCTCATGCGGCGTGTGTCGGCTGCCCCACGGCCAGAGCGCGTCCTTGAGGAACTGCCACCAGGGCGTGTGCATCGCGCCGGCGGCGAGGTTGTCCTCGACGGTGAGGTCTTCGAACAGCTCCAACGTCTGGAAGGTTCGGACCAAGCCGCGCCGCGCGCGGTCGGCGGGCGGAAGAGCGGTGATGTTCACGCCGTCGAGAAAGACGTGGCCGGAGGAGGTGACCATGCCGGTCACCGCGTCGATGAAGGTGGTCTTTCCCGCGCCGTTCGGCCCGATCAGGCCGGTGACGCCGCCTTCCACGACCTCGAGGTCGACATGGGACAGTGCGTGGACGCCGCCGAACGACACCGAGAGATCGTCCGTTCGGAGCAGGCTCATCGCCATCAGACTACCGAGTCGCTCAGATTGCGGTCCAGCCGCCGTCGACAGCCACGATCGCGCCGGTCATGAACGACGACGCGTCGGACGCAAGCAGGAGCAGCGCTCCGTCGAGCTCGCCGTCCACACCAGGGCGCCCCATGGGGGCACCGTCGTCCATGTAGGCCGCGGACCGATCATCCGCGAACATCTCGGTGTTCATCTCGGTCTCGAACCAGCCAGGCGCGAGGGCGTTGACGCGAATGCTCTTGCGGGCCCATTCGGACGCGAGCTCTCGGGTCAGGTTGTGGATGCCGCCCTTCGCAGCGGCGTAGCCGGGGACCCGGAGCTTGCCGCCGCCCACGGTCCCGAGCACGGAGCCGATGTTGATGATGCTGAGCGGCCGGCCCGCGTCGATCGCCCAGGCCGCGGTGGCCCGGGCGAGCGCGTAGGGCGCAACGAGGTCGATCTCGATCTCTCGGCGGAACGCGTCGGCGTCGAACTGCAGCGCGGGGACGGCCGTGCTCGCGCCGGCATTGTTGACGACGATGTCGATCTGTCCGTAGTGGGCGACGGCGGCCTCGACGATCGACTCCGCGGCGCCGGTCTCCGTGAGATCCGCCGCGACCGGTAGGGCGTCGGGCAGCTCGGCGGCCAGTTCTTCGAGACGATCGGCGCGTCGAGCCGTGATCACCACGCGAGCGCCGACGGCGCTCAGGACGTGAGTAAAGCGCGCGCCGAGGCCGGAGCTCGCGCCGGTGACGATCGCGACGCGGCCGTCGAGGCGGAACTGAGCGAGTGGATCAGGGGTGGTCATCGGGTGAGAGTCTGCCGTACGACGCCGCGGTCCACCGAGACGTGCTGCGTGGCGACGGTCGCGTCGGCCGGATCGTGTGTCACCCACAGTACGTAGGTGGCGTCCACCGCGGGGAGCAGCGCCCGCACGGCGGCTCGCCCGGACTCGTCGATCGCCGCAAATGGTTCGTCGAGCAGTGCCACGCGTGTCGGCGCCGCGAGCGTGCGGGCGAGCGCAACGCGCTGGCGCTGCCCGAGAGACAGCGCCCTCGGCCTGGCATCGGCGAGCGACGCCATCCCGACGGCCTCGAGGTGCGACATCGCCGTCTGGCGGGCCTCGGCACGCGGCGTGCGGCGTCGCCGAGCCGCGAACGCGACGTTGTCGACCGCCGAGAGATGATCGAACAGCCGGTGGTCCTGGAACATCATCGTGACGGGCCGCTCATGCGCTGCGCTGATCGGCCCCGCGCCCGACGTGTCGATCACCTCGCCGTCGATGGTCAGCTCGCCCGCGTCGAGACGCTCGAAGCCGGCGATCACTCGCAGCAAGGTGGTTTTCCCGCTGCCGTTTGCGCCGGTGATCGCCGTGAGCCCGGCCGACAGGTGAAGATCGATGTCGAGGGTCAGGTCGCCGCGGGCGACGCGACCGGTCAGGTCGAGGGTCATCGCTGCAGCCACCGTCCGCGGAGCAGGACGAGCACGGCGATGCTGATGGCTAGGAGCAGCACACTGATCGCGACGGCGGACTCGGGATCGGTCTCGAGCGCGAGGAATGTTTCGACAGGCAGCGTGCGGGTGCGGCCACCGAGGCTGCCGGCGAACGTGATCGTGGCGCCGAACTCGCCGAGCGCTCGCGCCCAGGACAGCGCTAGCCCGGCCCCGATTGCCGAGCGGGTTGCCGGCAGCGTGACGTGGACGAACGTCGCCCACGGACCGGCGCCGAGCGTGGCCGCGGCCTCCTCGAGATCTGTGCCAGCGTCGCGTAACGCCGACTCGACCGTCGTCACGAAGAAGGGGAGCGCGACGAATGTCGCAGCGACGACGGCGCCGGCCGTCGTGAACGGCAGGGTGATGCCGAACCAACGATCGAGGTACTCGCCGAAGAGTCCCCGGCGGCCGAGCGCAAAGAGCAGCGCGGTGCCGCCCACCACCGGCGGCAGCACCATCGGGAGGAGTACGAGGATTCGAAGTGCGGCGATCCCGCGCCCGCTCGATCGCGCCATGACCCATGCGAGCGGCAGCCCGAAGACGAGGCACGCGCCGGCCGCGCCGATGCTGACGATCAACGACACCCGCATCGCATCGAGGACAGCGTCGGTGGTGAGCCGCTCGATCAGCGTCGACCAGGGCGCGCGCTGCAGCAGGCCGACGAGCGGGGCGATGAGGATGAGGGCGCCGATCACCGCTGGAACGAGCAGGGGGCGCGGCGTGCGCTGCTGGACCGTGGTCATGGGACACCAAAGCCGCGGTCGCGGAGGATCTCGCGTCCCTCGCTGGTTGTCAGAAAGGTGAAGAAGCTGATCGAGGCGTCGCCGATGGCGGCCGCGGGGTACTCGGTCTCGAACACCGCGAGTCGGTCGTTGTCGATGGTTTCGAGATTGAAGGCGAGGGCGTCCGTGGCGTAGACCAGGCCGCCGTCGAGTTCGCCAGCGGCGATCTTCAGAGCCAATGCCCGCACGCTCGGCTCCTCGGTGTCGGCTGCGATGTCCAGATCCCACGTCGCAGCGGCCTCCGTGGCGAGGCGACCGCAGGGCACCTCGGACGCGCAGATGCCGATGAGGAGCGCAGGGCGAGCGATGTCCTCGAGGCGATTGATCCCGCCCGGGTTGCCAGGTGCGAGGGCGAGCACGAGTCGGTTCGTCGCGACGATTCCCAGACTCTCGTCGACCAGACCGCGGACCGCGGCGTCCGCCATCGTCTCCGCGTCGGCGGTGAGCAAGAGGTCCGCGTCGGCGCCGTCTTCGAGCTGGCGGACAAGTCGGCTGCTGCCGGCAATGACCCACTCGATCTCCACGTCGCGAGCCTTGTCGATGTCCGTCGTGACGTCCGTGAACGACGACGGCACCATGACCGTCGTCGTCTCGTCACCGCTGCCCGAGCAGCCCGACACGATGAGGGGGAGTGCGGCGAGAGCGCCGGCGAGGCGCCGCATCAGCCCTTCTCGATGACGACGTTCGTCGACTTGATCGACGCGACTGCCGGTGCGCCTGGCTCGAGTCCGAGCGCGTCGACCGCTTCAGCGGAGATCAACGACACGATCCGATGCGGGCCGGCCTGGATCTCCACCTGGGCCATCACGGTGTCTTTCACCACGCGGGTGATGAGCCCGGGAAAGCGATTTCGCGCCGAGACGCCCCGCGAGTCCGGAGTCGGTTCGTCGCCCAGCTCGATCGCGAGACGGGCGAGTTCGGTGCCGGCGACTTCTCGGTGTCCGCCGGGAGTCCGGGCGGTCTCGAGGCGACCCTGGTCCGCCCATCGCCGCACCGTGTCGACGCTGACGCCGAGCAGTCGTGCCGCCTCACCCATCCGGAACTGGTGCATACAAGATAATCATAGAGAAAAACTTGCACATCTGAGAAATAGATGCGATCCACCGTCGGAATACGGCGCGCCCATAGCGTCAAGGGATGGCTCTGATCTCACCCGCGCAAGACACCAGCACCTCAGACGCGGAGGCGCTCGCGGATGCCTGTGGCGTCACCGAGGTGACCTACACCTGCGAGAAGGTGTTCGAGTGGACGGAGAACGAGTTCCTGGCCGCAGCCGCGGACTGGCTGCTCGATCGTCCGATTCGGATCATCTTCATCGTGGTCCTCGCCTGGATTGTGTCGAAGGTCCTCCAGCGGGTCGTCAGTCGCTTCGTCAAGACCATCGCGACGTCGCCCACCGACGAGCGCTTCAAGGCGCTTCGGGAACGGGGCCCCGGACGACTCCTGATCGAGGAAACCGAGCGTGTCCGGGCGGAGGCCCGCGCGGAGACGATCGGGCTCGTGCTGCGCAGCATCGTCGTCGCCGCGGTGTGGACGGTCGCCTCGTTCATGGTGCTCGGCCAGTTGGAGATCGATCTCGCGCCGCTCATCGCCGGCGCGGGGATCGGCGGCATCGCCCTCGGCTTCGGTGCGCAATCGATCGTGAAGGATTTCCTCTCGGGGCTGTTCATGCTCATCGAGGATCAGTACGGCGTGGGCGACATCATCGATATCGGCGATGCTACGGGCACCGTCGAGAAGGTGTCGCTCCGGTCCACCACGATCCGAGACGTGTTCGGCACCGTGTGGCACATTCCCAACGGCGAGATTCTCCGGGTGGGCAACTACAGCCAGCTGTGGAGCCGTGCGCTGATCGACGTCGAGGTGTCGTACGACACGGACCTCGAGCTGGCGCAGGGTGTGATCCAGCGGGTGGCCGACGACTTGTGGGACGACCCCGAGTGGGGTGGTGACGAGTTGATGGAACGCCCCGAGGTGTGGGGCATTCAGGCGCTGGCGGCGTCGTCGATCGCGATCCGTCTCGTCGTGAAGACGGAGCCGTCGCAGCAATGGGCGGTGGAGCGTGAGTTGCGCTTCCGTCTCAAGAACGCACTCGATGAAGCAGGCATCGAGATCCCGTTCCCGCAACAGACCGTGTGGTTCCGCGACCAGGGCGACCACCCGATGGCGCCGCCGCCGGACCCCGCCACCGTCCCGGTTGCCGAGATCGCGGAAGCCCACGACGACGAGGCGTCGGTCTGACGTCGGGCCGAGGCGTGACGTAGCGTCTCGCGTCATGAGTGACAGAGACGAGCTGCACGAGAAGGTGATCTCGGGTGAGGCCTGGGCGGAGTTCTGCGACGACCTGAAGGCCGCGGGTGCGCTGGTCCAGGAACGGTCCGAGACGGACCTGGACAAGGCCGAGGGCTATCGGTTCCTTGCTCGACTGTTGCGCGGTGGGCTGAGTAGTCACATGGAGACCGGGGACACGAAGTTCCCGCTGATCAGTTCGATGCCGTACCAAGTGAAGATCGGCTCGGACAACCCCGATTCGCTGTATCAGACGAGCCCGATCGACGGCCGGTTGAACTACCGAGTGACCGGGAACCGGGGAAGCGTTCACTACCTATCGTTCAGCGCGTTCTCCGGGAACTACGGCTCGGGGCAGGACCGCCTCGGAGTCATGGGGTTCATCGACGGCAGCGACCTCTTGGTCGACGAGAACGGCAACTTCGAGATGTTCGTGGGTCCGACGCCGCACGACCACAACTGGGTCGAGACCGGCCCCGAGCCAGGGCTGCTGGCGATCCGCCAGTTCTTTCTGGATCGAGACTCGGAGACGCTCGCCACCCTTCGTATCGAGTGCCTTGACCACGATGAGCTGCCCGAGCCGCTGACACCGGGCCGCATCGGTCACCAACTGCAGCAGGCGATGACGTTCGTGCAGGGCTGCTCCGGCATCTTCACCGACTGGGTGGACGACCTGCTCGCCGATGCGTGCAACTCGTTTACGACGAAGACCGGCGCGGCCGGTGGGGCGTGGGGTGACCCGAATCAGATCTTTCGCCACGGCGGGTATCGCCTCGACGATGACGAGGCGCTCGTCATCTCTTTCACGCCACCGGACTGCTTCTACTGGAACTTCCAGGTGGACAACCGGTGGATGGAATCGCTCGACTATCGGTTCCTTCCGGTGACCGTCAACAAGCACTCGGTGGTGTATGAGGATGACGGGTCAGTACAAATCGTGGTCGCCCACCGCGACCCGGGCTTCGGCAACTGGATGACGACCGACGGTCACAGCCACGGCGCCATCGGCCTCCGCTGGAACCAGGCCGAAGAAGACGTGGAGCCGACGGTCGAGGTCGTGAAGATCTAGCCGCGGCGGCGGACCATCGTGATGCCGTCGCCCAGGGTCAGCTGCGCGACGTCCACGCGGTCGTCCGTGATGAGGAAGTCGTTGAGGGCGCGCAATGCCTGCGTGTCGTCGTCGTCGGCCCCGGAATCCGGCAGAACCTGGGCGAACCAGAGCGTATTGTCGAAGAGGATGACGCCGTCGGGCGCGAGGCGGGGGAGGATCTCCTCGTAGTAGGCGCGGTAGCCGGTCTTGTCGGCGTCGATGAACGCGAAGTCGATCGACTCCTCGGCCGGCAACGCCTGGAGGGTTTCGAGCGCGGGCGCGAGCACTAGGTCGATCCGGTCGGCGACACCCGCCATCTCCCAGTGTTCGCGGCCGATCGACGTCCATTCGTCGCTGATGTCGCAGCACAGCAGCGTGCCGCCGGGGGCGAGCCCGCGGGCGATGCACAGTGACGAGTAGCCGGTGAACGTACCGACCTCGACCGCGAACGTCGGCTGTAGCATCGCAACAAGGACGCTCATGAAGGCGCCCTGGTCCGGCCCGATCTGCATCCCGGCGAACGCGTCCGCCTTCTCATGTGTCGCCGCGATGAGCGCCCGCTGCACCTCGTCGGGCTGCGTGCTGTGGTTCTCCGCGTATTCGGCGACATCGTCGCGAACGAAGCTTGATCGGCTCATGACGAACTCCTCGGGTCGGCGACCCACCGTAGTGTTGCGGCCGCAGACCCGAGAATCTGCGTCAGATGCTGGCGATGAACGTTGCGAGCGCCTCGTCCGCCGCTTCGAGGTCCCGAGGCTCCACGGCCTGTACCTCGACTCGCGCGAGGTAGTCGGCGTCGAACGGCGCCGCCGCGAGGACGATGTAGTACGTGTCGGTGCCGCCGCAGTTCGCCCAGATCTGAAGCACGCCGAAGTACAGCGGATCCTCGTAGGGCTCCTGGCCGAAGTCGTCGCACCACTGCGACTGGTCCCGTTCGGCGAGCAGCGCGTCGATCTCCGTCGAGCTGCGGTCCGGTGCGGACTCGACGATGATTCCCGGGACGTCCCAGTTGTTGAGCCAACCCTCGATGCTCGGCGCGGCCCAGATGCTCGGGCCGAAGCTCGGGTTCGGTGTGCCGTCGACGTCGCTCCACGCGGTGGGGATCGAGACGCTGATGAGCCCCTGCTCGTCTTCGACCGTCGTGTAGGAGTAGGGGGCGCTCCCGATCGGCGCATCGGCCGCACCGCCGTCGTCACCCACGACCGTCCCGGCAACGAGGGGTAGTCCCAGCTCATCGCCGTTCACCTGGCCGGAGAGCACGAGGTCGAGCGATGGTCGATACACCTCGACGTTCATCGTCGAATCTTGCCCCTGCGTCCGTAGCACCTGGCAGTAGTCGGCCATCGTGCCGTCGGTCGCCATCGGTAGGTCCTCGAGGCTGATCACGACATCGCCGGGCTCGATTCCTGCTTGGTCGGCCGGCGAGCCGCTGGACACGCTCGAGACATAGATACCGGAGAGACCGGAGTCGAAGACCCGCTCCCGACCGTTGACACGAGGCTGTTCACGTCCTCGTTGCTGATGAGCGTCTCGATGACGTCGCGTACCTCTGCGGCGGAGATGGCGAAGTTGGTGTCGAACTCGTCGTTGCCGGCGAAGTTGATGCCGATGACGTGGCCGTTCTCGTCGACGAGTGGTCCTCCGGAGTTGCCTCCGAGGATCTGCGCGTCGTGCTGGATCACGGAGTCGACGGACGACCAGGTGGATTCGCCCTTCGCGTCGACGGATCCGACGATGCCGTGCGTGAGGGTGTAGTCGAGTTACGACGTGTCGCTTTCGTCCTGCGCCGGGAACCCGGCGGCGTACGCGTCGAGACCGACGCGGACCCCGTCGTCGCGGAAGCTGAGCGCCTGGTAGCCGTCGCCTTCGAGATCGATGACGGCCAGGTCGGAGCACTCGCTGACGCCGAGAATGCGCGCGTTGAGGCGTTCGCCGTCGGAGAAGCTGGCCTCGAGGGTCGCCGCGCCTTTGACCACGTGGTTGTTCGTCACGACCAGGCCGTCGTCGCTGATGACGAAGCCGGTGCCGGTGAAGCCGCACGTGTAGGCGGTTTCGTCGCCCGGCTCGAGGAACGTTCCGGTGCCTTCGATTCGGACGACCGACCCTTCGACTTCGGAGATGTCGAACTCGGGTGGGGCTTCCGATGTCGTCGTCGGGGTGGTCGTGGTCACCTCGGAGGGAGCGGCCGTCGTCGAACCGCCGGACTCGACGTCCGGTGCAGCATCGCCGCCCCCGCCGCACGCGGCGCCGACTAATGCCAGGACCACGAAGATCATGGACACGCGTCGCATGGATGGCTCCTTCTCGTTGTTTCCGTCATGGTTGCATGACGGAACGAGAAGGGAGTTGTTACACCCCGGACAGCAAATTCTCGTCCAGATCGGTGATCGAGGACTGGCCGCAGAGCGCCATCGTCCGCCGCGTGCCAGTCGCGAAGAAGTCGAGCAGCCAGTCCACGCCGATCTCACCCGCCGCACCGAGCGCGTAGAGGTAGGGGCGGCCGACCATGACCGCATCCGCGCCGAGCGCGCGGGCCTTGATGATGTCTGAACCTCGTCGGGTGCCGCCGTCGCAGATGATGTCGATCGCATCGCCGACGGCGTCTCGGCACGGAGCCACGAGGTCGACCGGTGCGGGCGCGCCGTCGAGTTGGCGGCCTCCATGGTTCGACAGACATGCGGCATCCACGCCATGAGCGACGCAGAGCTCGGCGTCCTCCACCGTCTGGATGCCCTTCACGATGATCTTCCCGTCCCAGATCGAGCGCAGCCACTCGATCTCGCTCCAATTGAGAGACGGATCGAATTGGGTGTTGATGGTCTCGGCGAGATTGACCGCGGAGCGACCGTCAGGGATCGCCTGGGCGGCCGTGCTCGTGGTGATGTTGGCGAAGACGATCGGTTCGTTCGCCAGGAATCGGCGCGTCCAGCTCGGGTGGCGGATGCCGTCCACGATCGTGCCCGGTCCGAGCTTTGGCGGCAGCTCCATGCCTCGACGGACGTCGCGCTCGCGGCGACCCAGGTACGCGGTGTCGACGGTGATCACGAGCGCCTCGTAGTCGGCGGCCGCGGCGCGTTCGATCATCTCCCGAACGAGGGAGCGGTCCTTCCAGACGTAGACCTGGAACCAGAGGCGTCGGGTGCCGTCGCCGGCCCAGTCGACGCTGTCGCTCGCTGCGGCCATCTCTTCGATCGACCGAGTCCCCATCGTGGAGAGCGTGTAGGGAAGCCCGGCGCGGGCGCAGGCCCGCGCAACCGCGAGTTCGCCCTGCGGGTCGGCGATGCGGGTGAAGCCGGTGGGCGCGAGCACGAGCGGCAGTGGCGTCGGTCGACCGAGGACCGTGGCAGACGTGTCGATCCTGCTGACATCGCGCAGCACGCGTGGTCGAAATCCGTAGCGGCCGAATGCATCGCTGTTGTCAGCGAGCGTGCGTTCGTCCTCGGCGCCGCCATCGATGTAGTCGAACACGCCAGCGGGAAGGCGCCTCTTCGCGAGCTCGCGCAGGTCGTCCACGTTGGCTACGGATTGGAGCCGCCGGCGATCGCCGTTGCGCTCGAACCGCCGGAAGCGAAGAACCGATCGAAGCGAGCCGAGGACCGCCACGTCAGATCAGGAATCGCTGCGGTCGATTGCCCGCTCGTCGGTGCCGAGGTAGCTCGCGATGACGAGTGGGTTGGCGCGGACCTCCTCCGGCTGACCCTCTGCGATCACCGATCCGGCCTCGAGGCAGTAGACGCGGTCGCTGATGCTCATGATCAGCGGCATGTCGTGCTCGATGATGAGCATCGAAGCGCCCATCTCCTTACGGATCTCGACGATGAGCGGCCCGAACGCCTCGGTCTCACGCTGGGCGACACCGGCGGTGGGCTCGTCGAGGCACAGCACATCGGCATCAAGCGCGAGGAGGCCGCTCAGCTCCACGATGCGGCGGGTGCCCGTGGAGAGGTCCGAGATGAAGGAGTCGGCGTAACGGCCGAGTCCGAGGAAGTCGATGAGGTCGTCGGCATCACTCTTCATGCGCCGCTCGTTCGCCATGTCGAGGAAGAGCGCGCTGCGAGCGAACGACGAACGGTGGCGGGCCTCGAGGGCGACCTGGACGCACTCGCGCACGGTCAACTCGGGGAACAGAGTGGCGGCCTGGAAGGTACGCCCCAGACCCATCGCCGAACGGGTCGGTGATGCGAGGGACTCGATGTTCTTGCCGAGTAGCCGGACCTTGCCTTCGGCCGGCACGTAGCCGCCGACCGCGTTCATGAGCGTCGACTTGCCCGCACCGTTCGTGCCGATAAGGCCCACGATCTCGTCGCGGCCGACGTCGATGCTGATATCGCTCACCGCAACGTTGCCGCCGAAGCGCACGGTGATGTTGCTCGTCTGGAGGGTGAGTTCCTGACCGGTGGCCCCGATGGGGAGGTTCTCGTAGACCCGGGCTTCACGCGGCTCCGCGGAGGCGAGGTCCTTGCGCAGCCACTTGCCGATCACGGCGGGCCACAAGAAGGGAATGACGGGTTCGAAGATCAGGTAGAGCGAGTAACCGGTCTTCGTGCCCTTGCTGCCGATCGCGTCGCTGGTGGTCTGGGCGAGCCGCACGAGCATCGCCAGCGAGATGAGTCCGGAGATGAGCGCGGCGACGAGGTAGAAGTCGAACCACGTGCTCTCGATCGGGAAGCCTCGGATGGTCCGGGTGCCGTCGCCGGTGAGATGGTCGAGCGCGAGGCGAAGGACGTAGCCCAGCACCACGACCTTCATCAGGATTGCGACGCCGCTGAGAATCCACTCATAGAGAGGGACCACGCCGGCTCGATCGCCGCCGGCGTTGCCGCGTCGGACCGCGTTCGGGGTAGCGGTCGTGCTCGAGGCGGCGTCTGCAGCATGGCGGAGCTCGACCCGGCTGACGATCGCCTCTCGCGCCCTGTACGCAATCTGGACGAACCCGCCCGGGAAGTACATGAGCATCACGAGGAAGCCCACCGACGAGGTGACGAGGCCGATGATCGCGTTGTCTCGGAACAGTGAGGGAAGACCTCGAACCCAGAACGCGCCCAGCACCGGTCCGATGATCGACCCGAGGCCGCCCATGACGACCATGTTGACTGCCTGGATCGAGTCGGCGATCTGGAAGTGGGCTTCGCCGAACCGGATCTGGCGGGCGGCGTTGCCGAACAGCGCGCCGCCAAGGCCGGCGATGCCGCCGGCGATCGCGAATGCGGTGAGCTTCATGCGAACCGGCGACACGGTGTACGCCGACGCCGTGTCGCTGTTGTCCCGCACGGCGATGATCGACCGGCCGATCCCGGATCGTCGGATCCGAGCGATCACGAGAATCGTGATGACGAGGCAGACGAGGCTGAAGCGGAAGAAGTTCTCCTGCTGCTTCAGGTGGATCCCGAGGAAGTGGCCACGCTCGAACACCACGGAGCTGTCACCGTCGGAGAAGAACGGCCGTTGGTAGATGTACTTCTCCGCGGCAATCGCGAACGAGAACGTGGAGATCGCGAGCATGATCCCGCGCACTCTGAGCGCGCCGATGCCGGTGATGGCGGCGATGATTGCGGTGAGTATCACCGCGCACACAATCGATGGAAGTGTCGGTATCCCCGCCCATTGGACGTCCAGCAGGCGGGTGCTGCCGTAGCCGATGTCGAGCTCGATGCCGCGGTTGAATGCTGCGGCGCTCAGAGCGCCGATGCCGGCGTAGGACGCCTGGGCAAGCGAGACCTGGCCCGACCAGCCGGTGATGACGGTGAGCGATGCGGTGATGATCGCGAACGCAATGACCGTGCTGTAGAGGAACCACTTGGACGGCACGATCCGTTCGGGTGGCGTGTCCCAGAACCAGATGTAGGAGTCGGCCCAATCGAACACCGTTGCGTGATGGATCGAGAACATCCAGACCGCGACGAGCATGGTGCCGAGGATGATTCGGGGCATCCATCGGATCCACCAGATGCGATGGATGTGGGGCGGCAGTGGCCGCACCTTCGTGGCGAAGCTCAGCGGGGACTCGTCGTTCTCCGTTCGGCTCTGCCAGTACAGGGCGATGATGACGGCCACGAAGACGAGCAGGGTGGACAGGCCCGGGTCTCGAGTGAAGTTGAAGCCGAAGATGTTGTCGCCGAGCGCGATGAGGATTCCGCCGAGCATGGCTCGGGGGAACGATCGCATGCCGGCGATCACGGCCGCCGCAAGTGCGTTGGTGAGCGTGAACGGTCCGAGGTTGTCGATACCGGTCGCGGCTCGTCCACTGCTCAGGAGAATCATCGAGAGCGTGGCGAGCAGCCCGCCGATCGTCCAGACGACGGTCGAAACCATGTGCGGGTTGACGCCCGACAGTCGGCTGAGGTCCGGGTTGTCGGCCGACGCAGTGATGGCCTTGCCGAACGTGGTGCGCGACATCAGCACTCCGAGCAGGATTGCCACAAGGGGGACGAGTACCAGGATCTGGATGTCGGATCCCTTGATGAGAATGCCGTCGTCGGCACCGACTCCGATTCCCTCGAGGGCGCTGAAGTCTCCGAGCACGTTGTCGTAGCCGCGCCCGATCGCGGCCGGATAGGTGGTCTGTGCGCCCTCGATGTCCGGGAAGCCGAGCAGCACGATGGCCCGCCAGAAATCTGCGATGGCGACGGTCGCTATCAGTAGGACGATTCTCGGACGGTGAAAGAGCCGTTTGACGACGATGACTTCGGTGACCAGACCGAGAAGCCCACCGATCACCAGAGCGGCGATCAGCGCCGGCCAGAACGGCCAGTTGTAGTTGATTATCATCAGGCCGAAGAGCGTGGCACCGGGCAAGCCCATGTTGCCGACGGCGAAGTTGATCACCCGGGTGCTTCGGTAGATGAGCACGATGCCCATCGCCAGAAGGCCGAAGATCAGGCCCTGAACGAGAGTCCAGAAGAGGATCTGGCGGGTGACCCAGGCGCCGAGGATGAGGCCGGACTCCATCAGCCGCCTTCCTTCCCGAGGAAGACAGCACGGGCCAGGTCATCGCGTTCAGCGAGCTCCTGTGCGGAGCCCTCGAAGCGGACCTGGCCCTTCTCGAGGAAGATCGCCCGGTCCGAGATGGCGAGCGCGACGTTGAGCGACTGCTCGACGATGATCATCGTCTGCCCGGCATTGCGGAGCCGGTCGATGTGGGTCAGAAGATCCTGGACCACGGTCGGTGCGAGTCCGAGACTCAGCTCATCGATGATCAGCAGGTCCGGCTCGTGGAGCATGATGCGGGCGAGCGCGAGCATCTGCTGCTGACCGCCGGAGAGGTCACCGGCTCGCTCATCGAGTCGATCCTGCAAGGCCGGGAAGAGTTCGAGGACGTGGGCCTTGCGCCGGGCGACGTCGGCTGGGTCGTTTCGGTACTGGTAGGCGCCGACGTCGAGGTTGTCGCCGATCGTGAGATTTGGCCAGACGCCCTTGCCGCCAGGCAGCATCTGGATGCCGAGCGCAGCTCTCGTCTCCGGCGCGGCGAACGTGGCCGCACGTCCGTGGTAGCGCACCACCCCGCGTTCGGGCGTCTCGAGCCCGGAGATGACCCGCAGGATCGTGGACTTACCGGCGCCGTTGGTACCGAGGAGGGCCAGGCACTCGCCCTTCTTGACCTCGAACGAGACATCGAACAGGACCTGGACCTGGCCGTAGCTGAAGTCGATGTGTTTGACCTGCATCGCCGGAACTTCGCTGCCGGCAGCGACGAGATCGAAGTACGCCTGTTCCTCCTGCAACTCCTCGACCACCAGCGAGAGGTCGCGGCGAACCGACCGACTGCTCTTGAGGATGTTGTAGCCGCCGATCGGCATAAGGAAGATCGGAATGATCGATGCGGCGAATCGCTCGCCCCACTGGTCCTGCAGGAAGGCGCTGATCAGGATGCCGCCGAGTCCGCCGAGCGCGGCGATGAAGAAGAGCACGATGGCGCCGCCCATACCCCGCAACCGGTAGGGGAGCACCGGCTGGATCGACGGTTGGATCATCGAGAACGCGGCGCCGAGGAACGTACCTGTGATTGTGCCGATGAGAACGAACAGCCAGATGTTCGGCATCGAGTACTGGAGTGGCACGAGGACGCCGACCGGGATCAAGAGCATGCCGATGAGCCGGAGCGCCCGGTCCGGCGCGACGCGGAACGTCTGGTCGAATTTGCGTCCGAGCCACGGGAGAGCGAGCACGATCAGCAGCCCCGTGGGGAACGTCGCCCAGCCTCGCTGGAGTGGATCGAGCCCGAACTCCTCGTCGAGGAAGAATGCCTGCAACGAGCCGAGCGGGAAGAGCGCGAAGCCGATCGCGACCAGGCCCATCGTCATGTTGCGAATCGTGTCGATACGCCAGATGCGGTTGAACGCGGCGCCAACGCTGATCGGGATCTCTTCCATGTCGACGCCGAAGCTGTGCCCGAGAACGTCCTTCTTCTCCCACTGTCCGCGTTCCGGCTCGGGGATGAAGAACGCGAACACGGCCGCGATGCCAACCGGGATGCCGAGAAGGAGGTACGCCCAGCGCCAACCCTCGACGCCGCCGGCGGTCACCGCGATGCCACCCGCGAGGACGGGGCCCATCGCGTCGAATACGCGGCCGACGCCCGAATTGGTGGCGTACATTCGCCCGCGGATCGCGATGGGGTAGGTGTCGGCGAGCAGCGACGGATGGACGGTGACCGTGTTGGCGCGGGACACGCCGACGAACACGCGGGTCCAGAAGAACATGAAGGCATTGACCGCCATGCCGGTCAGGAAACTGAAGACCGCGAAAATCGTGCTCGCGATCGCGACGAGCGGCCCGCGGCGGACTCGGTCGGCGAGATAACCCAACGGGCCGCCGCCGAGGAGGAAGAAGATGAGACCGGCACCACCGATCGCGGTGACTGCGCCGTCCGAGATGTTGAAGGTCTCGCCGATTTCCGGGCCGAGGATCCGCACGGCCGCGGCCTCGAGCTCGTCGAGCGAGTTCAGGACGAGGAGGGTGCCGAAGGTGAACGGCCCGCCCTTCTTCAGCCCTTCCCTGAGCGTCATCTCCTCGCTGCCGACGCCGGGGAGCATGTCGTCCGCGAACAGAACTTCTTTCGAGCGTGCGATCTGGGCGGCTTGACGAGCGGCCTCTTCGTCGAGGACTGACGCAGTAAGCGATGCTGCTGACCGCGTCTCGTCTTGCTCGTCGCTCATTCGAACCCCCATGACCGGTCCGGCACTGTCGATCCCCTGAAACTGCTGCAAGTCACTGTGACAATAGCGTTCACCACCAGCGACGCGACATGATCGCACCAACGGGCCCCTGTTGCCCAGCTGCATCAACTCGGGAGAAGAACCATGGCGTTTGAAACAACGACGGATGAAGTGATCGAGGGCGTCGACCTCTCGGGAAAGACGGCTGTCATCACGGGTGCGACGACGGGACTCGGTCAGGAAACGGCGCGCACACTCGCGGCCGCCGGCGCCCATGTCGTGGTCTGCGGCCGCACGGAAGAAAAGTGCGACGCCGCGATGGCGACCATTCGAGAGAGCGTTCCGGGCGCCAGCCTCGAGTCGCAGACCTTTGATCTCGGCGACCTCGCTACGGTGCGGACGGGCGCAGATGCGTTGCTGGCACGCCACGACCGCATCGACCTGCTGATCAACAACGCCGGCGTGATGTTCACCCCGGAGGGCCAGACCGTTGATGGCTTCGAGACGCAGTTCGGAACGAACCATCTCGGCCACTTCGTGCTGACGAACCGACTTCTCCCCGCGGTGAAGGCCGCGGCTCCGAGCCGCATCGTGAACCTCTCGAGCGCCGGCCACTTCACCAGTGACGTCATCTGGGACGACCCGAACTTTGCGACGACCGAATACGACAAGTTCAACGCCTATGGGCAGTCGAAGACGTCCAACATCCTGTTCTCCGTCGAGCTCGATCGGCGCCACGGCAGCGACGGCGTGCGTGCCAACGCCGTGCATCCGGGGATGATCATGACGGAGCTCGCCCGCCACATGGGCCCCGACGACCTGACCGAGCTGGGGGAGCGAGCGGCAAAGCGCAGCGGCCCGGGCCTGCCGGAGTTCAAGTCGCTGGAGCAGGGCGCAGCAACGTCCGTATGGGTCGCGGTCGCCGATGAGATGACGGACGTCGGCGGGACGTACTGCGAGGACGCGTCGGTCTCCACTCCGGCCCCGTACGCGCTCGATGGCGACGCAGCCGCTCGGTTGTGGGCGATGTCCGAGGAGCTCGTCGGGGAGTCGTTCAGCTAGCTGGTGCCGGCGGTGGTCCCGCCCGCGTGAAGCGGGTGCCAGGTGGGTCGACGGCCCACTCGGGGGCGTCACCCCACGTGCCGGAGTAGACGAGCTGGTCGAGCGGGACGCGACGGACCGGCCCGTGGTTTCCCTCGGGCTTGCCGAGCGTGACCGTTGCTGCGATCGCGGCCTCGTCCGGTAGCTCGAGTAGCTGGCGCAGCTCGTCCTCGACGAGCGCGTGCCAGATCGTCAACACGCCGCCGTAGCCGAGCGCGCGTGCGGCGAGAAGAAGGTTCTGGCACGCCGGGTAGACCGACGCGCCCTCGGTCGACGTCGGTCGCCGGTGGCGGATCAGACAGGGCAGAACGAGAGCGGGCACCTTCTCGATCTCCTCCACATAGCGCTCCATGCTGCGAGCCATGCGGGCCTTCGGTGAGTCCGGCGTCGCGCCGGATCCCTCGTCGTATCCCTCGTTGGCCCGCTTGTGGTCCCAGGCCTGGCGCGCCGTCCGGCCGATGATCGCCTTCGCCTCGGTTGCCACCGGACCGTCGGTCAGCACGATGAAGCGGAAGTTCTGCCGGTTGGAACCGCTCGGCGCGCGGGTGGCCGCGAACAGGATGTCGCGAAGCGCGCCGTCCGGAATCGGCTCGTCGGCGTAGCGCCGGATCGAGCGAGTGGTGGTGAGCCCCTCGAGAAGGCCGACCGAGTCGGCGGCGAGGGGACGGTCGGCAAGGTCAGTCATCGCGAGGCTCCGAACGACGCGAGCGCCTCGCCTTCGAAATACCGCCTCGGGTTGTGGACGGTGAGACGTGCGATCGCTTCTTCTGAAACGCCGCTGTCCTGGAGTTTCGGGATGATCTCGGTGTCGAATCGCGTCGGGATGAACTGCTTCGCGATGCGTTCGCGCAGAGCCACCGGCCATGGGTTGCCCTTCCAGCACCACACCGAGTCATGGGAGACGACGATCCGGTCTCCCGCACCGTGCTCGACCAGTCGGGCAAGGCTCGCGGCGCGGTCGTCGTCGGAAACGGTCGGGATGCCGAAGCGGTCGAAGCCCAGATAACTGCCGCCCCGCGCGATGCGGAGGTGATAGTCGGTTTCGGTCGACCCGCAGGAGTGACCGATAACGATTCGGTGGGCGGGAACGCCGGCAGTGGTGAGCACCTCCTGTTGTCGGTCCCCGAGGGTGCCGTCCTCCGTGTGGGTCGTGATCGGTGTACCTGTCTCACCCGCGGCGCGAGCGGCGGCCGCGAACACCGCGGTCTCGTGCGTCGTGAGATCGCCGAGCCCGGTGCCGACCTTGATGATCCCGGGCCGCACTCCCGTGCCGCCGACCCCGTCGGTGAGTTCGCCGATGAAGAGATCGGCCATGGCCGCGCTGACGTCCTCGTAGCGAGCCCGGAACTGCCAGTGCGCCGCGCCGCCCTCGTGCTCTTTGTAGAGCCCGGTCGCGCAGATGATGTTGAACCCGGTGGCCTCCGCCACGTCGACCATCAGCTCGATGTCGCGACCGAGATCGTTCGGACAGGGGTCGATCATCGATGAGTACCCGAGAGCCTGCAGCGACTCGACGTGCTCGATGCACACACGAGTGGCAGCCGGGCGGTCGAACGCCTCGTTTGTCGCCGCCTCCCAGCCGGGGTAGCCGACGGCCAGGTGCTCGTGCATCAGGGTCCGGCCGAGTTCGCGGCTGTCGATCGGTCCGGTCACCGTCTGGATGGTGGTCATGATCGGCACCGTAGGTCGTGGGTCGCGAGGACGTGGCATGAGACACGTGACTCCCGAGGTCGGCGCTCACAGCGATAATCTGGTTGTTCGTGCCTTCTTTCATTCCGTCTAGCCACCGTGAGCTCACGGCCGAATGGATGACCACCGCCATGCGCGACGCCGGTGCGCTCCCTGCGGGAAAAGTCAGCGGCTTGGAGGTCCAGGAGCTCGGCGACGGTGGGACCGGGTTCACGGGCGAGACCGTTCGCGTTGCGCGTCGTTACGAAGGAGCCGATGGCGGCCCGTCGAGCATCGTCGCGAAGTTCCCCACGAGCTATCGCCAGAACCGGGGGATGCTCGAGTAGTTCGACGCGTACGCCCGCGAGATCCGGTTCTACCAACAGTTCGCCCACCGTATGCCCTGCCCGACGCCGACCTACCTGGGCGGCGACTACGACGAGGACGGCGCTCGCGGTCCGCGTATGTCGAAGTTCATCGACGCGCTGCCCGACGTCGTCCAGCTTGCCGTCACGAAGGACGTCCGCAGGTTCATGCGGGCCACCAAGCGACGCTACGTGCTGCTCATCGAAGACCTCGGCGCAGGCACCAAGGTCTTCGACCTGAGTGCCCCGCGCGAGAGGACGAACAGCTCGGGGCGGCGCCGGACGTGCTTGCCGCGGTGCACGCGGCCTTCTGGGACGACCGGACCCTGGCCGACAACGACACCTTCCGTGCGGTCGTGACGACGACGCCCGGCTTGTACCAGACGGTCGGTCGGAAGCGCTGCCTTCCGCTCGCCCAGGATCGTTGGGCTGGTTGGATCGGGGCGGCAGAGACGGCACTGCTGCACGACGCGCTCGACCAGTTTCCCGCCGATGTGGCCTTGGTGAACGAGCCCCGCACGCTGATTCACGGCGATCCCCGCTCGGACAACATCCTGTACCGCGACGACGGTCAGGTCGTCCTGTTGGACTGGGCGCTCGCCGGCTACGCGAACCCCGCATTCGACGTCGGCTACCTGCTGAGCAGCTGCCTCGGGCCCGAGCGGCTCGAGTCGCGACCCGCCCTCACGGAGCGCTATCACGCTGCGCTCACCGCGAACGGCGTCTCGCCGGATGCCGAGGTGCTCCGACAGGGTGTCGAGGCGACGTATCGGACGCTGGCGGTGCAGATCCTGATGAGCATCGCCGTGCTTCGGGGCGAGGGCTACGGCGACGACACCATGGATGATCTGTGGATGCCGCGCATTCTTGCGGGCCTCGCCGCCGACTGGTGACGTCAGCCGAGGTCGCCTCGGCCGAGAGCGTCGAGATCCAGCACGGGTAGATCGAAGACCACGAGGTCTGCGTCTGCACCAACCGGATTCGTGCGGGCATACGACTGGTAGTGCCGGCGCGCCATCCACCAGGCACCGTGGGCGTCTCGTTCGAACCGGTCGTGGTACACGCCGAACGTGTCCGTCCGCCGGCCGGTCGCGATCTCTTGGCGCGCCTCCTGCATGTACATGCGAGCACCGGCGCGACCGGCCTCCGCATCGATCGCCAGAACGGTGTTGAGGATGACGAACTCGAAGAAGTCGAATTGTTCGAGCTGACCGCCGATGAAGTCCCCGATCTCTCCTGGGCCGTGGAAGTCGATCGCCCGGTCGAGCAGGTCCACGGTGATCCGACAGTCCGGCCGCATGACATCGGCCAGCTCGGGCCACGCCCGCCGCGTCACGATGTCCGCGTAGCGGTCCTGGACTCGTCGGATCGCGGTGTACGCGATCGTCTCGGCCATGGCGTTTCCGTCGGCTGCGCTCATCGCCGTACGGTAGGCCCGCCATGCGGATCGGGATCAACTTCTCCAATACGACGATGATCGACTCGCTCGAACCGGTTATCGAGAGCGCTCGCCAGTGTGACGCTGACGGCTTTGCGTCGTGGTGGCTTCCGCAAGCGGGCTATCTGGACGCGCTGACGGTCTTCGCCGCAGTCGCCGAGACGGCCCCGCGCATCGAGTTCGGCACGGCAGTGATTCCCACGTGGCTGTATCCGCCGCACACGCTCGCCGCGAAAGCACTGACCACGGCGGCCGTCGTCGGCGATCGACTGACGCTCGGCGTCGGCCTGTCCCATCAGGCAGTGGTCGAGAAGCGGCTGCGCATGACGTGGGACCGGCCGGTTCGCCATGCCATCGACTACCTGTCGGTGCTCAACCCGATGCTCGACGACGGGCGCGTGGACTACGACGGCGACATCCATGCTGCCAACGGGCGTTACGCGATGTTCACCGACCGACGCCCGTCCGTGCTTCTCGGCGCGCTCGGCCCCCAGATGCTTCGGGTGGCGGGTCGCCACGCAGCCGGCACCATCACCTGGCTGACCGGGCCCAAGACACTGCGCGACCACATCGTGCCGAGGGTTCGAGACGCCGCCGAAGCAGCCGAGAAGCCCGCGCCCCGTGTGGTCGCCAGCCTGATCGTCACCGTCACGGACGACGAGGCCGGTGTGCGCGAACGTCACGCGACGAACCTAGCGGGCTACGGCTCGCTGCCGACCTACGCCGCGATGCTCGATCGCGAAGGCGTGGACAACCCTGGCGAGATCTGCCTGGTGGGCGATGAGGCCCGGGTTCGCGAGCAACTCGCCACGCTCGCAGCCGCGGGTGTGACCGATTTCGCCGCCGTCGAAGTCGGCACCAACCCAGAGGAGAAGGCCCGGACCCGGGACCTTCTGAAGACCGCCGCCAAGGAGGCGACATGACCCAGAGCCCTGACAACGTGCCGGAGATCGCCGACTGGAACCGGCTGCTCGACGGCAAGGTCGCTGTCGTCACGGGGGGCGGTGACGGGATCGGCGGTGGCATCAGCCGGCTGTTCGCAGCGCATGGCGCGATCGTCGAGGTGGCGGAGATCGACCCCGAGCGGGCGGAGAAGGTCGTCGACGACATCACCGAGGCCGGTGGCGCGGCCCGCGCCCACGTCGTCGACGTGCGCAAGCTCGACGACGTCCAGCGGCTGGCCGCGACGGTCCTGGCCGACCACCCGGCGCCCGACGTGCTGGTCAACAACGTCGGCGACTACCGGCCGATCGTGCGCTTCCACGACTCGAACCCCGAGTCCTGGAACGAGATGTACGAGATCAACTTCCTTCACGCGGTCCAGGTCACCCACGCCTTCCTGAATCCGATGATCGACAACGGTGGCGCCTCGATCGTCAATGTGCACTCGGTGGAGGGCATGCGGGGCTACCCCGGCGAGCCGATCTACGGCGCGATGAAGGCGGCGATGGCGCACTTCACCACCTGCCTTGCCGTGGGCTACGGACGCAACGGCATCCGGGCGAACGGGATCGGCCCCGACACAACGCAGAGCCCGCAGGTCGACTATCTCACGGGCTACGAAGACGCCGATCACCTGTGGGAGTCATGGGCGCCGGTCGGCCGTCTCGGCTGGCCGGAGGACCCCGCTCGCGTCGCCCTCTTCCTCGCGAGCGACATGTCGTCCTACGTCAGCGGCCACAACATTCCGGTCGACGGAGGCACGAAGGCCGGCGGCGGCTGGTTCTTCTCACCAACCGCCGGGCGCTTCGTCAACCGCCCCCGCGACCTCTGACTTCCGCCCGTTTCGTAACGGGGGGTCAGACCCCCCGTTACAGAAGCCGGATCAGATGGGCATGCCGTGGTGGGGCGGTACGTCGAGGTCGCCGATGGCATCGGCGCGACGGTGGAGCAGCTCGACCGTATCTCCGAGGCTCATGGTGATGATGTAGCGCCGCGCCGCGGTCTCGCTCACGACGAAATCGCCTTGGGCGTCGAGATCAGCTTCCTGCACTTGACGTCCGCCCTTCTCGAGCATCGCCTTCATCTCGTCGAAGGTCATGCTCTTGCGGCCCGTCCCTTCACCGACGCGCTGCAGGTGCTCGGGCCGGTTGCGTTGGGCGGTGAAGAGACCCGTTCGTTGGAGCCCGCCGCCGGGGTAGAAGACCGACGCGCGGAGCGAGGTGTCCTCCATCACGAAGTTGTGGTGCAGCGCTTCAGTGAAGCAGCTCACAGCGGCCTTCGACGCGGCGTAGACCGATGCGGTCGGAACCGGAGCGAAGCCGCCGTCGCCCGATGAGGTGTTGATCACCTGCCCGGGCGCGCCGGTGTCGAGCATGCGGGGTACGAACTCGGACGTGCAGATCGCCATCCCGAACACGTTGACGCCGAAGCACCAACGCCAGTCGTTGGGTTCCTGCTGCCACGGCTTGCCGCCACCCCCGGAGGTGACGCCGGCGTTGTTGTAGAGGAGGTTGACCTTTCCGTGGCGCTCGTAGACCGCGTCGGCGAGCGCGGCGACGGATGATTCGTCGGTGATGTCGGTACGCACGCCCGACACGTCGCCGAGCGAGGAGAACTCCTCGACGGTCGCGTCGATCGTCTCGCCCTCGATGTCGGCGATCACGACGGCCGAACCGGCCCGCAGGAGCGCGCCCACGATGCCCTTGCCGATACCCCCGGCACCGCCGGTCACCACCGAAACGGAGCCGGCGATGTCGATGTCGGCGATCGTGTCGTCGCTCATGCTGCTGTCTCCTGGACCTGGTTGATCGGGTTCATGCCCGGGCAGCCCTTGGCCCGCTCGGGAATCTCCGAATAGTCGATCGGTGTCTCGACGGACTCCTTCGTCGGACAGAACTGCTCGGCGAGCGGACGCAGCGCCTCGATGTCGAACTTGTAGACCTCGGCCGCGTTGTTGGTGAGCATCGTGGTGGTCTCTTCGCGCGTCATCTGCGCGAACGTCAGCCGGAGATGTTCATGCGTGTGGGGATAGGAGCCCTCGATGTGGGGGTAGTCGGAGCCCCACATGATCCGTTCCACGCCGACACTGCGGGCGCTCTCCGCCTCGGCCGGCCGCAGGAACGAGGCGCCGATGTAGCACTGGCGCTCGAAGTACTCGGTGGGGGTGAGCGACATCTTCTCGACCGCCTGGCCGCCGAAGATCGATTCGCTGCCGTACTTCGAGTACTTCATCCGGTGGTGGAAGCTGTCGAGCTTCGCGAGCGTGTCGGGGACCCACGCGGTGCCCGTCTCGGTGATGATGTAGGGCATGTCGGGGTAGCGCTCGAAGACGCCGGAGAACATGAGGTGCCACAGCGCCCGCTGCGTCCACCACTGGACCTCGAGCATGAACATGGCGAGCGATGACGGGAAGTGGTTGCCGAAGTTCGGCGTGGCACCGCCGGCGTGGTGGTTGAGCGGCATGTCGTGGGCGGCGGCGGCGGCCCAGATCGGCTCGTAGGAGGCCGAGTAGAGCGGCTCGAACGGAGAGTCCGGCGGCGCGCCGGGTACGAGAACGCCGCCCCGAAGTCCCTGGTCCGCGGCCCACTCGATCTCCTTGACCGAGCCTTCGACGTCGCCGAGGAAGATCTGAAAGATGCCGGCGCGACGCTCGGGTGCCTGGCTCACGAAGTCCGCGAGCCAGCGGTTGTGCGCACGCAGGCCGGCCCAGCGATGCTCGAAGTTGTCGGAGTAGGGCGGTGCCTCGAACGACGTGGATGCCGGTGGCGCGAACGGTGGCTGCGTGTTCGGGAACAACACGGCCGCGATCACGCCGTCCTCCTCCTGTTCCTGGAGCCGCTTCTCGGACGAGTGGTTGCGGTAGCCGAAGACCTCGGGGTCGCCGTCGACGCCGACTTCCAGCGGCGTGCGTTCCATGCCCGCGAACATGGCCTTTCGGTTCTCGGCTTCCGTGGTCATGTACCCGGCCCAGGCGTCGAACTCTTCGTGGTACTTGGATTCGAGGTAGGGCCGGTAGTCGAGAAGATCCGCGCCGCAATGCGTGTCGGCGCTGATGACGATGTGGTGCTCGCTCATCTCCGTAGTCTGTCGGGCCGAGGCGTGGAGAGCGAACTCAGCGGGCGAATGTCTCGTGCTTGCCGCCCTATTGAGCAGGCGGCTAAGTTGCCGCTACTATTCCTGGCAAGACATTTCGGGATTGGCCAACGGGGCCAAGACCATCGGGCTAGCCCACCGAGCGAAACGCGGAGCAGGCAACATGACAGCGACGGAGTCGATCGACTTCCTTCAGGCGCCGGCGGAACTCGATCAGCAGCTGGACGATCTCATCCTTCCGGAATGGTGGGACGGAACGCCGGCGATCCCAACGGATCGCTACGAGGTCGACGCCGGAGGGCAGGCCGATCTGGACCCGGCCGGCGACCTCGCCGCCGAGATGCAGCGCGTCTACGACGAGGTCGGACTCGTACACGTGCGCAACACGGGCCTCACCGAACTGGCCGACATGCGGACGCTCGCGCAGCATTGTCTTCCGGGCGAGATGAAGTACGAGGGCGGCTCGAATCCGCGGGGGGCCCTCGAGGCCAACGTGTTCGAGGTCGGCGCTCCGCTGACCGCTCACCTCCACTATCACCACGAGATGGCCTACGTCTCGAAGAGCACCCGGGCGCTCGCGTTCCTGTGCAAGAAGTCTCTCCCGGACCGGGGGGCCACCTACTTCTCCGACGGGCTCGCGAGCACCGAATACATGCTGTCCACCGAGCTCGGACAGAAGCTCAAGGAACTCGGCGTCTGCTACCACCGAAACCTGACCGACCGTGAGGCGTTCAAGGACAAGCTCGAGGTCGGCGTCTACAACCACTGGCAGCTGTCGATGGACACCGACGATTCGACCGAGGCGGAGGCGTATGCCCGCGAGCGCGGCCTGTTCACCGAGTGGGGCCCGGACCGCCTGTTGAAGACGCGCTACTACTGCGAGGCCTTCGAGTACGACCCGGTCACGGACCGCAACCTCTTCTATTGCTCCATCGCTGACCACGGCATGTGGTTCGACGGGTGGCCGTTAGTGATGCATCTTCCGCACAACGACCGGCCGCTGCACATGACGTTCGGTGACGACTCGGAGTTCAGCCGCGACGAGCTGCAGCAGATGGTCAGTCAGTACGACAGGTTCGGCATCAAGGTGGATTGGAGAGTCGGCGAGATCGCCGTCTTCGACAACTTCCGCTTCGCGCATGGCCGCCCGGGCATCGAGCTCACCGACGGCGAAGAGCGTCAGCTCGGCGTCATCCTCGGCCCCAAGTACGACCGAGTCGGCACCTACCGCGACAAGTGGTGACCGGCCACCGTGCGCTGAAACGCCCTAGCTGACGGCTTTAAGTTCGGCCTTCGTGCGGAGGCCGTCGCGATCTTTGCGCTCGAGGCAGCAGTTCAGCGCACGAATCTTGTCGCTGGCCGTGGTCTTGTGGAATCGCGGCACGAGCGCGTGGACGAACGCCGCCATCGCAGCACCGGCGAGCTGACGGCTGACGCCCATGGCGACACAGAAGTGCTCGCCGAAGGTCTCGCCGGTCTCGTGCGGGTGCTCGGTGAAGGGGTTGGCAGCCATGGATCCAGGGTAGGGAAATCTGGATCGAAGATCCCTGCGAAAATCTGCGCAATTCCGATACTTGGCGGAACACACAGCCCCTGTGACCATGGGTGTTGGTAGATTCTTCTATTGTGGATGAAGTTGATCGGGAAATACTGCGTTTGCTGCAGGAGCAAGGTGACCTGACCGCGCGGGAGCTGGCAGAGGAGGTCGGGCTCACGCCGACGCCCGTCTGGCGGCGCGTCCAGAACCTCGAGAAGGACGGCGTCATCCGAGGTCGGGTCGCCCTCGTGGATCCCGCGGCGTTGAACCTCGACGTGACCGCGCTCGTCCACATTCGGACGAACGATCACAGCGCGGCGTGGCTCGACCGGTTCTGCGCCGGCATCGCCGACCTCTCGGAAATCGTCGAGGCGTACCGAACGTCCGGAGAGATCGACTACACGCTCAAGGTCGTGGTGCCGTCGATCGAGGCGTACGACGACTTCTACAAGCGGCTCATCGCTCGGGTCGATCTCTACGACGTTCGCACCGTCTTCGTGATGGAGCAGATGAAGCAGACGACCGCCCTGCCGCTCGACTATCTCTGATTCTCACCCGGCCCGAAGCAACGGGTACGTTGGCCGTCGCAACGACTGGCAACGGGAGGCCTCGTGACGGCCATGATCGGCTACATCGGGATCGGCGACATGGGTGGCTCCATGGCTGGCTGGCTCGCACAACAGGACGAGTTCGACGTCCACGTCTTCGACCTCAGCGCCGACGCCGTCGCCGCGGTCGTCGAGAAGGGTGCGACGGCCGCTGAGTCCGGCGCGGCGCTCGCCGCGGCCTGTGACCACATCTCCATCTGTGTGCCGAACGACGAGATCGTCATGGACGTGATCAGCGGGGAGAACGGCATCCTCGAGTCATGCAACCCCGGCACGACGATCGCGATTCACTCGACGATTCATCCCGACACCGTCCGAGATGCCGCGGCCCTCGCCGCCGATCATCAGGTGATCGTGTTCGATGCGTCCGTCGGTGGCGGCACGGCGAACGCCGACAAAGGCAACCTGTCCATCATGGTCGGCGTTCCGGACAGCGGGCTCACGCCGACGGCGCGGGCGGTGCTCGACTCGTGTGGCGGTGTCGTCTTCGAAGCCGGCGGTGTCGGAACGGGCGCCGCGATGAAGGTCGCGTTCAACGTCATGACCTACTTCCAGCAGGCCGCGGCGAGCGCCGCGCACCAGATCATGGTGGGCGAGGGTGCGGATCCGGCCCTGCTGCTCGACGGCTGGCGCCACATCGGGCAACTCGGAGCACTGACGGAACTGTTCTGGGGGATCCTCGACATTTCCGCCGACGACAAGGGCGGCCCGATCGGCGACTTCCTCAAGGGCCCGATCTATCTTGCGGAGAAGGACCTCGATCTCGCCGCGAGCCTCGGCCTCGAGACCGGTCGACCGATGCCCGTCGTGGAGGCGGTGCGTGACTCGATGAATCTCGTCTACGGCATGCCCGATGCGGCCGACGAACAGGAGAGCTGACATGGCGCACGAAGTGGATCAGGCGAAGTGGGAGCAGGGTGCGGCGAAGCTGGAGGACGTCTATCAGGGCATCGTCCCCGTCGTTCCCCAGGGGTTCATGGACTTCGCCGACATCATGACCGAGGACTTGTTCGGCGCCGTCTGGACCCGCGATGCGCTCGAGGTTCGCGACCGACGTCTGATCATCATGGGTGTCATCGCCGCCATCGGCGGCACCAGCACCTGGGAGATCCAGTGCAAGGCCGGTCTGAAGCGCGGTGACTTCACCGCAGAGCAACTGCGGGAGGTCCTGATTCAGGCGACGCCGTACGTCGGCTATCCGCGAGCTGCAGAGTTCACCGGTGTGACAGAAGGCGCGATCGCCTGGTGGGAGAAAGAACAGGCTGACGCCGAGGAGACCGACTGATGGCTGCCATCACTGCCGGTGACGGTTGGAGCTTCGGTCTTCAGCTGCCGATCCAGACCCTGACCCGAACGCTTGTCGACCCGTGGGAGGACGACGCGACGGTCGACGATCTCGTCACGATCGCGAGTCGTTGCGACGACCGGGGCTACGACTTCGTCGGCGTCTGCGACCACGTCGCGATTCCCGACAACGCGTACGCGTCGCGGATGACCACGACCTGGTACGACACGATCGCGACGCTTGCGTACCTCGCGGCGAAGACACAGAACACGCGGCTGCTCTCCGTCGTGTGGATCGCCGGCTACCGCCATCCGCTCCAGACCGCGAAGTCGTTCGGCACGCTCGATCATCTCTCCGGCGGGCGGGCCATCCTCGGCGTCGGTGCTGGTCACGTCGAGGCGGAGTTCGATGCCCTCGGTGTCGACTTCAAAACGCGAGGCAAGCGACTCGACGACACGCTCGACGCCGTCCGCGGTGCGTTCGCCGACACCTACGTGTCCCATGAGGGTGACTTCTATTCCTACGCCGACGTGGGCGTCGCGCCACAGCCGGCGAACGAACTGCCCATCTGGGTCGGCGGCTCGGGTAGAGCCTCGTGGCGTCGGACCGGCCGCGTCGGCGACGGCTACATCCCGATGGGCAACGGCAAGGAGCAGTACGCCGAGATCATCGACACCGTCGGTGCGGCGGGGGAGGCCGCGGGTCGAAGTGCCGCGACGTTCGACATCGGCTACATGCCGCCCTGGACCTACCTCCTCGGCGACGTACCGGAGGGCGTGATGGCGTTGTCCGGCGGCATCGAGCCGTTGGCCGAGGACATCAGGGCTGCCCGCGAAGTCGGGGCGAACACGATCCACCTCAAGTTCCGGTCGCGCGACGTCGCCGAGTACCTGGAGCAGGTCGACGCGTTCGTCGAGCAGGTCGTCCCGCTCGTCAATGAGGCCTGAGTTCGCGACACTGCGGATATGACGCACGAACTCACCAGGACGTACGAGGTAGAGGGCTTCTCGCTCGCGTGGGACGAGTGGGGGAGCGGCGACGGTCCGCCGCTCGTACTCGTCCATGGCTTCTCGGGCTCGGCCCACGACTTCGATCTCCACATCGATGCGCTCTCCGCCGATCGACGAGTCCTCGCGATCGACCACCGTGGCCACGGGCGTTCCTCGAACTCCCTCGACGAGGAGACGTACACGGTCGACCACATCGTGGACGACGTGATCGACTGGCTGTCCCACACCGTCGACGCGCCGATCGATCTGCTCGGCCACTCGATGGGTGGCCGCGTCGCGCTGCGCTTCGCTCTCGCCCGGCGTGACCTCCTGAACTCGATGATCCTGATGGACACCACGGCGTGGAGCTTCGGCATCGAGGATCCCGAGGTTGCCGAGATGATCACCGGCTTCTTCGGTTCGATCACCCTCGACACGCCGATGGGTCAGGTACCTGAGTCGCCGGAGACGCCGCTGATCGCCGCAGCGACGCCGGGGGATTGGCAAGCCCGCAAGGACGAGCTCAGTGCGGCGTTCGACCCGATGGCCTGCAAGGCCCTCGGCCTCGCCCTCTTCGGTGACCGCCTCGAACAGGTCGACCACCGCCTCGGTGACATCGACGCGCCGGTCACCGTGATCGCCGGCGAGCACGACCACCCCTACGTCGATCACGCCCACGCGCTCGCCGACGGTGTGGCGAACGGCCAGGCCGTCATCATCGAGGGCGCCTACCACTCGCCCCAACTCACCCATCAGTCCGACTGGCTCACCGCCGTCCAGAGTCACCTCACCCGCGTCGCCTGACGGCTTCTTAACCGAGTTGCGCGTGGTAAGCCCGCGTTGCTCGACGCAGATCGGTGGGTGCTAGATCGCGATGAATACGCCGACGGTCAGGATGGCGATCCCGGCCGTGTGCAAGATCCCCATGATCGAGCCGAGGGCAATGCCGATGCCCTTGGTGGCGAACTCGTCCTCGACGCCGAGGCGCCAGTTCAGGAAGTCCTTCACGAACAGCAGGACGGCGCCGACGACGAGCACCCATGCGGCGGCGTTCTCCCAGCCGGACGACAGATCGCTCAGGCCGGCGGCAAGGGCGAGTCCGAGCAGTATCGCGCCCTGCATGTAGCAACCCTCGTGGGTGCGCAGGAGGTAATGCGGCGCCGGTGTCGAGTCGTTCATGCGAATCATGCCCATGACGTGTCCGGTGAGCACGCCCAGGACGAGCATCACCATCCCGCCCGCGGTCAGAATCTCTTGTGATGTTTCAGCCATGGACGGAATCTCTCGCGAGACACGCGTCTCACGCCGAGTCGGGCGATTCTCCGAGCCACCACGGCGGTCCGACTCGGTCCGGGAACGGCTGGCTTCGAGCGGCACCGCGGCGGATGTCGCGTAGGGCGCCGACTTCGGCGATGTGGTGGACGTTCTCAGCGATCATCGACGTGACGACGTGGACGATCGGCAACCGCTCGCCCCAGTGGACCGGCCGCCTCTCGAAGACCTCTTCGTCGACCACGCGTGCGTCATCTGCGCGTGGAGTACTGCGGCGGGTGATGGGTTCGGGATCGACGACTCGACCATTGCGCCTACCATGCCGCACGTGACGCGGCCCCGTGACATCTCGGCGATCGACACGCTGATCGGGTTCCGCTCGCCAGCCGATGTCGATCGCAACCCGGCCAACGTTCGCGAGTCGCAGCGGGGCGACAAGCACCCGGCGGACTACATTTACAACGACATCCCCGAGGTGGCGCGGCCTGGTGACGACGACGCGGCGGTGATCGCCGACACCCTCGCGGCGATGGACGCGAACGACGTCGGCGTTGGTCTCATCGCGCTGACTCACCCCGCGGCCGCGCCGGCCGCGCTCACCTTCCCGGACCGGTTCGCGTTGTCGAGCCATGTCGACGCGACCGACGTCGTCGGTGCGGTCCGCCAGATTCGGGCTGAGCACGCCGACCACGGCACCCGAGCGGTCAGTGCGTTCCCGGCCGGCACGTCGCCTCAGATCCGGTTGGACGACGCGCAGTGGTACCCGGTCTACGCGACCTGCGTAGAGCTCGGCCTCCCGTTCCTCGCGACCGCCGGTGTGCCCGGCCCGCGCGTCCCCATGGACGTGCAGCATGTCGAGGCGATCGATCGCGTGATGTACGACTTCCCTGAGCTCGTCTTCGTGATGCGCCATGGCGGCGAACCCTGGGAGGCGCTCGCGGTGAAGCTCATGCTCAAGTGGCCCGGGTTGCACTACTCGACATCTGCTTTCGCGCCGAAGCACTACCCCTCGGCGATCGTCGACTACGCCAACACCCGTGGGGCCGAAAAGGTGCTCTACGGCGGCTATCACCCGTTCGCGTTGGAGCTCGATCGAATCTTCGCGGAGATGGACGACGTGCCCTTCCGCGACCACGTGTGGGAGCCGTTCCTCCGCGGCAATGCCGCCCGAATCCTCGGCCTCTGAGCCAGCGGCTCACCACACGCCAGGGATGAACCGGTTCGTGTCCGCGACGTAGGCGTCATAGGACTCGCCGAGCTGTTAGGCCAGCACCGACTCCTCCACGTGGATGACGTAGAGCAGCCCGACGAGCGCCGGCACCGACGTGAGTGCGATCGATGGCCACGTCCCGAGAGCGACGCCGAATCCGATGTAGCTGACGAGGATGCCGAGATAGATCGGGTGGCGGAGCCAGCGATACGGACCGTCCCGGATCAGGTCGTGCTCCGCCTTCGCGGTGACGACCGGATGGAACCAGCGGCCGAGCACCCGGCGGGCCCACGCACGAAAGGCGAAGCCGGCGATCATCAGTGCCACCCCTAGCCAGAGGACGAGCGGTCGAGCGCCGATCACGCCGATGTCGACCCACAGCGCCCAGGCCGTCGCCGTCGTGTTGCATGTGATGGTGATGACGACGAAGAACGCATCCGAGTGGCGATCGTCGACATGGTCGTCCTCGCGTCGATCGATGTCGCGGTAGCCCGTCCACGTCTGGTAGCAGAGAATCGCTACGAAGAGCCCGGCGACGAGCGCGAACGCCCACACCTCGTCGGAGACCAGCGGGCTCACGGCATCTCGCCGCCGAGACAGAACTCGTTGCCCTCCGGGTCACGAAGGACGACGTTGCGGTAGTCGGCCGCGATCTCGGGGTCGAACTCCTCCTCCCAAGCGATGGTCGCCCCCAGCCCCTGGAGGCGACCATCTCGGCGTCGAGCTCCTCGAGCGATCCGGCGCCGCAGCCAAGGTGGAGCCGGTTCTTCACCTGCTTGTCCTCCGGCACTCGGATGAACTCGAGGTAGACGCCGCCGCCGGACGGTCCGCAGATCGCGCCGCTGCGGCCCTCCATCTCGGCGACCCCGCCCCACCCAAGGGCCTCGTTCCAGAACTCTGCGAGGGCGCGCGGCTCGGCACAGTCGACCGTCACGCACGTGATGCCGATGCTCATGTGACGGCGCCCTTCACCTTCAGCTCGATGACCTCGTCCATGTCCATGCCGAGGTCACCGGTGAGGATGTCGTCGCCGTGCTCGTTGAATCCGGGCGCTCGTCCGACCGGGCTGGGCGCCCCGTTGAACTGCACGGGTGTGGTGACGAGTTTGAACGGCACCCCGGCCTCGTTTTCGAGGTCCTGCACGTAGTCGTTCGCAATGGACTGGGGATCGTCGATGATCTCGAGCGAGTCGAGGACCGGCGTCCACTGGCCGTTGAAGTCGGCGAGATCTCGCCGCACCTCATCGAGCGTCCGCGTGACTATGAACTCGTCGACGACGGCCTTCGCCTCGTTCGCATTGGCGGTCAGTGCTTCGTGCGTCACGAACCGCTCGTCGGCGATCAGCTCCTCGCGACCGATCACCCCACAGAACTCCTGCCAGTACTGGAGGGGTTGCAGACAGGTGATGTTCACCGTGCGTCCATCGGAAGTGGGAAACGTGCCGAGGAGCGGATTGAAGACCATGCCGGCCAGGTCGAACGGCCGCCAGGCGGTGCCGTTCACGTGGCTCATCGCGATGCCCGATGCCATGGCCCACATGCCGGTGGCGAGCAGTGAGACCTCGAGCGACTGCGGCTCGCCGGTGCGCTCCCGCTTCAGGAGCGCGGCCGAGATCCCGCCGGCGATCGTCATCGCGCCCATCGAGTCGCCGTAGGCCGGCCCGGGCTGGCTCGGCATGCGTTCGTCGTCCACGTACCAGGCGCCCATCGCCGCGCCGGACCGGCACCAGAAGGAAGTCATGTCGTAGCCGCCGCGGTCGCCCTCCGGGCCCTTGGGCCCCCAGGCAGTGCCGGCCGCGTAGATGATCGACGGATTGTGCTCCCGGACCTCGGCCTCGGTAATGTGCAGATTCTCGCGGACGACCGGCGGTTTGTTGACGAGGAAGACGTCGCTCATCGCGATCAGCCGGTTGAGGACGCCGAGACCCTCGTCGGTCTGGAGATCGAGCCCGAGGCTGCGCTTGCCCCGGTTGGCGTGCTCCATAATGGCGTGGACGTCGCCGCTCAGGTCCACCGCTCCGCTCGAGCCCAGGCCGCGGGCTGCGTCGCCCCGAACGGCGTGCTCGATCTTGATCACGTCCGCGCCCCAGTCGCTGAGGATCGCGGTGGCCGCCGGGACGAAGGTGTGGTCCGCCACCTCGAGGATGCGGATGCCGTCCATCACGCCGGTGCTCGCTGAACCAGTGTTCGCAGAAGATGTCATGGCCCATGTTCGTTCGCGGGGCCAGGCCGGGTAAAGCTGTTGTCCATGAGCGACGACTTCGAGCCGAACGCCGACCGCTTCCTCGAGGCGGACGAGCGGTGGGCGAAGCAACTCGACCCGTCCCGCATTCCCGGCGCGCCGAGCAAGCGCGTCGCCGTGGTTGCTTGCATGGACTGCCGCCTACCGGTCGAGTCGATCCTCGGCATCGAGCCTGGCGAGGCCCACGTGATCCGCAACGCGGGTGGTGTCCTCACCGATGACGTCATTCGGTCGCTCACGCTCTCCCAGCGAGCGCTCGGCACGCGCGAGATCGTGTTGATCCACCACACCGACTGCGGGCTGCAAAAGGTGACGGCGGACGAGTTCGTCGAAGATTTGGAGGCCGACACCGGCGTCCGGCCGGACTGGATCCTCGGCGCGTTCGACGACCCGTTCGACGACACGGCCGAGTCGATGGCTGCGCTCGCGGACTCGCCGTTTCTTCCGCACACGGACCACATCCGTGGCTTCGTCTACGACGTCGACACCGGCAAGCTCCACGAGGTCACGACGGACTGAACCGCCGCCGCCGACGGGAGCGCCGCGCTCAGCCGCCGAAGTACTCGACGCCCTCGATGACGGCTGTCTCCTGCGACGCGTCGACCGCCCGGAAGTACTGCCGATCGAGCTCGGAGCTGAAACCCTGGGCGGTGAGGATCTCGGCCACGTCGACGACGATGATGTCGGTTTCGGATTGCAAGAGCACGATCACCGAGTCCGCTGACTCGTAGAGGATCGATGCCGGAATCGGCTCAAGGTCGTTGGGGAACCTCGTTCGGCACTCACCGACGGAGTCGGCGCCGCCCGCGTCGTACTGGAGGATCCAACACCGGTCCGCGGCCGGCTTGGGAAGGATGATGCCGAGCGCCAACTCGGTCCCGTTGTCGAAGAGGTAGATCGGGAGCGAACGACCGTCGGACAGCGTCAGCCGAAATGTCGGCGGCTCCTGTTGCTGGTCATCGGACGTCGTCGTCTCGTCGGCGTCCGATTCGTTGTTGTCCTGCGCGACCGTGCCCGTGTTCGTCGCACCCGTGGCGTTCGAGTCGGTTCCGATCGTTGACTCGACCTACGCTTCGGCGCCTCGTGGACCGGGCTTGTCGCGGGTGTATCCGTTGGTTGCCAGCATGACGACGCCGATGACGAGGACAGCGATTGGGACGAGCGCCAGCGCGGCGGGAAGACCGGTGACGAGTCGCTGGTGGCGCACACCGCGCATCCAGAGCAGGAGCCACGGGGCGGCAACCATCACCCCGAGCCAGAAAATTGCGCCCAGCGCAGCGATCCGACCGTACGGTTCGTCGCCGGCGAAGAGGCCGAGAACGCCCACCGCAACCCCACCGACGATCAGCGCGAGTGTCGGCAGCATCACGAGCGGCGGCAGCATCCGGTAGAGAACCAGCATCATCCGGGCCCAGCCGCCGACTGCGAACACGATGCCGAGCGCCAACAGGACGAGGCCGGCCCGCGACTCTGCCCCGTCGAGGAGCGCGATGACGCCGAGCGCGCCGAAGACGCCGGCCAGCAGAAAGAACAACCACCAGAGCCAATTCGGCGGGATGAGTCGGACCGTTGCCCGTCGGCCCCACCTGCCGAAGTAGCCGAGCATGAGGAACACCCAGAACAGCGCCACCGGCACCAGGAGAAGGAGGGCGATGGCGACGCGCGGGGTTTCTCCCACCAGAGGAACACGAGGATCAGCGCGGCGATCCCGACCGCCAGGCCGAGGAGCGCGCCGAACGAACCGCAGAGGACGGGCGCCGGGCACTTCCGGCAGTTCGGCTCGGGTAGCTCGGCCTCTGGTACAGCGCACGGGCAGTCCGGACCGCAGGGGCAGACACCGCCGAGCTCACAGATCGCCGGCAGGGCCGGGCACTCGCAGTTGGCCGCCGTCTCGCAGTGCGCACACGCCAGGAGCTCAGGTCTAGTGCAACCGATGGTGTCCTAGAAACCTCGCGACGGCGCTACCCGCCGGCCAGGTCAGCCGCGGTCGGCGAGGTCGTACTCGGCCATGAAGTAGGGGTGATCGGGGTCGAACTCGGTGAGGGTGACCGGGTCGTCGACCTTGCCGATCTCGCGTCCGCCGGTGGCGGGGATGCCGAGTCGTTCGTCGCCGAGGTCGGATCGGGCCGTCTCGATCAGGGCGGTGAGCTCGGTGACCACACCCGGGTTGGACTCGGCGAGGTCAGTGGTCTCGGCGATGTCGGCGTCGAGGTCGTAGAGCCGCACGAGGTCCTCGCCGCCCTTGCGAACGTGGAGCTTCCAGCGCCCGACCCGCACCGCGTCGATCGTGGTCCCCATCATGTAGAAGAAGGGCCGATCCCCGCCGGCAGAGCCGTCACTGTCGAGCCCGAGTTCTGCCGACAGGTCCACGCCGTCGACGATGCGATCGGTCGGGACGTCGGCGCCGCAGGCTTGGGCGATCGTGGGGTAGAGGTCGATCTGGGCGGCGACCGCCGACGACGTCCCCGCGGGGACGTGACCGTGCCAACGCACGATGCACGGCACCCGCTGACCGCCTTCCCAGGTGGTGCCTTTCGATCCTCGAAGCGGCGCGTTGGAGCCGGATCCGCCGGACTCGATGGCGAGGGCGCCGTTGTCGCTGGTGAAGATCACGATGGTGTCGTCGTCGATGCCGGCCGCTGCGAGCTCGGCGAAGATCACGCCGGTGACCCAGTCGACGCATTCGACGGCGGCGCCATAGTCGCCGTTCTGCGACGCCTTCTTGAACCGCTCCTGCACATAGATCGGCAGGTGGACGTACATGTGGGCGAGATATAGGAAGAACGGCGTTCCGGCGCTCGACTCACGCCGGATGAAGCGCACAGCTTGCTCGAGGTAGCGGTTGGTGAGCGAGGCCTGATCCGGCTGCGCCTCGATCACCTCCACTGTGTCGGCCGTGGACTCGACGAGGGGGAGCGGCGGGCGGATCCACGGTTCGTCCATCCCCATGTCGCGGAGCATCTCTTCGATCTGCTCAGGTGTGAAGCCGTGGACGCGCTCGCCTTCGACCTGGCGACCCATGTCGTTCGAGTAGGGGATGCCGTAGTACTCGTCGAAGCCATGGTTGGTGGGCAGGAAGTCGGGCTGGTCACCCAGGTGCCACTTTCCGACGAGCTTGGTGGCGTAGCCGGCATCGGACAGCAGCCGAGCGATCGTGATCTCGGACGGGTTCAGCCCGACCGACCATCCGGGGAACAGCACGCCACCGAGCCCGCCGGAGGCCTTGCCCCCGAATCCGACCCGTAGCGGGTAGCAGCCGGTCATGAGTGCAGCTCGAGACGGTGAGCACACCGGCGATGTCGCGTAGAAGTCCGTGAAGCGGACCCCTTCGGCGGCCATGCGGTCCAGATGCGGCGTGCGGTTCAGCTCCGAGCCGTAGCATGCGAGGTCGCCGTACCCGAGGTCGTCGCAGTTGATCAGGATGACGTTGGGTTTCGTGGGCTGTCCGGACGGCACGAAGCCATCATGACCGGCGGGCTACGAGATGGTGAAAACCGTCGGGTAGTTGGCGTTGGCGAAGGCCAGCCAGACGTGGTCGCCGGAAGCGTTCGTCGGAGCGATCTTGACGAGCAGGCCCCGATTCGCGTCGAGCAATGTGTTCACCGGGCCGGTTGTGATCGTCACCTTGCCGAAGTCCGAACCGAACTCGGACTGATCGAACGTGGCGCTGCCACTCGCGAGCAGATTGCAGTCGGTCTTGTTGGCGGCGCAGTCGTAAACACCGAGCACAAGCGTTGCCGACTTGTTGACATCGAAGTCCTTTGTCGCCGCCGGCCGGGGCGAGCGGGAGTGTCGCTCGGATGCGCTGGTCCGCGGCGGTGGTGGCCAGCGTGGTCCAGCCGCCGAAGCTGTGGCCGGACATGCCGACGGACGCCGATGCGCCCGTCACGCCGAACTCGCCGGCGAGGAGCCCGTCGAGCGTCGTCGTGGAGTCGTCGACCCGCTGGCGGCCGGTTGCGAGCGTGTACTCGGCCGTATCGTCCGGCGCCCCGATTCCCATCGCCCAGCCGAAGACCTCAGGCGTGGTGGTGCCGACGTGGTTCGGAGCGGCGACGACGTAGCCGTGGCTGACGAGATGGGTGGCGAGGTGAGTGCTCTGGCGACGGTGACCGGCGAAGCCGTGGCTGAAGATGATCGCGGGTGCAGTTCCCGTCGTGGCCTCGATGGAGGGCTGCGCGTCGCGGACCGCGGCTTGTGGGGAGGCCGGAAGGCTGGGGATCAGCGAGTAGGTGTCCTGCATCGCGGGATCGAGGTCTTTCCCGAGATTGCTGTCCCGCGCCGGGCACCAGACCTCAACGGGAATCGACGGGCTTGCACTGCCGCCGCGGCTGGCCGGAGACACCTCGAACTAGCGGACGCCTACCGGGTGGGGCCCACATGAGAACGGGTCTTAGGTCATGGGCGTTCATTCTGCACGCATTCGCTGTCAGCCGCGAGCCGAGCGTAAGGTCCGCGCATGCCCGAGAAGCTCACTGCCCAGGAAACCGAAGCACTCGAGACGTACCGCGCCTACGTCGCCCAGCGGGAGAAGATCCAGGCGGGCGAGGCCGGATGGGACACGCTCGGCGAGTACTTCACCGACGACGCCGTCTTCATCGATCCGGCTTGGGGTCGAGTCGAGGGCATCGATGCGGTCCGGGAGTTCTTGGAAGAGTCGATGGTGGGGCTCGACGACTGGTCGTTCCCGGAGCGCTGGACGATGGTCGACGGCGACCGCGTGGTCACCATGTTCGAGCAGCTCATTCCCGGCGCCGACGGCGAGACCTACCAACAGGCCGGCATCTCCGTCCTCTACTACGCGGGCGACGGCAAGTTCTCCTACGAGATGGACCTCATGAACATGGGCCACATCAACCAGGACCTGAAGGCCGCGCAGTGGGCGCCGAAAGGCGATTTCAACATGCCGCCCCGCGTGCCGACCCGCAGCTATGCCCGCCCGGGCGGCGAAGCCCTGTAGCTAGAGAAACACCGCGACCTCGTCGAGTGGCTTGCGGGCGAGGTCCGGCACCTGCACCCCCGGAAGTGGGTGACCTACCGGGAACAGCACGAACGGACGCTCGGTCTCCGGTCGATCGAGAACACGCTGCAGGAAGCGCATGGGGCTCGGCGTGTGGGGCAGCGTGGCGAGACCCATCTGGTGCAGCGCGGTGACGAACATTCCGGCGGCGATGCCGACGCTCTCCTTCACGTAGTAGTGCGTCTTCTTCGATCCGTCGTCGGTCTCGCCGAAGCGCTGCTCGAAGAGCACGACGAGCCAGGGCGCGACCTCGAGGAACTCCTTGTGGTGGTCCGTGCCGAGCGGCGCGAGCGCGGCCTGCCACTCCTCGTTCATCCGGTTGTCCAAGTAGTTCGTTCGCTCCTCCTCTTCGGCGGCCTCGCGGATCTGTTGCTTCACGTTGGGAGCGCTGATCGCGACGAAGGTCCACGGTTGCATGTGCGCACCAGACGGGGCGGTGGAAGCTGTGCAGATCGCTGTCTCGATGAGCTCGCGGGGGACAGGCCGGTCGTCGAACATCCGCACGCTGCGGCGCCCGTCCATCAGCGCATGGAACGACAGCGCACGATCCCGCATCGTGTTGTCGTCGACGGGCTCGTGCGCGTGCACCACGAACGGGTGTGCGGCCGAGAGTTCCGGGCTCGGATACGGGTGCTCGTAGGTCGCCATCGCGCCGACGCTAGGTCACACCGAGATCAGAAAGAACCTGCTGATGTCACCCGCGGGGCGATTCCACTCGTCTGTCAGGGTGAGGCCGGTTTTGACCAGGAGCGGCAAGGACCACATCGCAGCTGACGGCTCTGTGTTCGCTCGGCGTCCTCATCGCGGTCGCGGTGATCCTCAGGGGTTGCGCCGTCGAGGTGAGACCTCCGGATGACGAGGGAGATACGTGGCGCACCCGCGCCCGAGCCGAGCTCGGCGCCGTCTGTGCCGCCGTCGCCGCGGGCGCCATCGGCGGACTGCTGGCGATCGGAATGGGCGGTCGCCTGATGATGCGGCTGCTGGCCGCTACCTCGCCAAATGCGACTGGCAGGCTCACTGATGCCGACGAGGTCGTCGGTGCGGTCACCGGCGGTGGGACCGGCTTCCTTCTTGCCGCGGGCACCTTCATCGGAGTCGTCGGCGCGATCGGCTACCTGAGCGCTCGTCGACTGCTTCCCGCCCGCAGCCTCGCGGCCGGCTTCGTTGGTGCCGGGATCGCCGGTGGTCTCCTCGCCCGGCCCAGTTGGTTGCTCGACCCGGAGAATCGCGACTTCGAGATCCTCGAACCGACCTGGTTCGCCGTGGCGCTGTTTATCGCCGTGATCGCCCTTGGTCCGCTCACGATCGCGGTGCTGGTCGACCGCTGGGTGCTGACCTGGCCCAGGCCGAAGCTGTCCGTCCGCTGGATCGCCGGGATGCTCCCGTTGGCGCTCCTCGCTCCCATCCCGCCGCTACTGGTCGCAGTGCTGGCTGTCGTCGCCGTACGCGCCATACGTCTCCCGCGGCCTCCGGCTCTGACTCGATTCGGACGAGTGGCAGTCGTGGCCGCAGGCGGCACCGGCCTCGTCTGGATCGGCGCGAGCGGGGTCGCGATCCTCGTGTGATCCGGATCGCCGGCTCAGTCAGCCGAGCGCGGCGGTGGCCTGGCCCCGCAGCTCGTACTTCAGGACCTTGCCGCTCGCGTTGAGCGGGAACTCGTCGACGAACTCGATGTGGCGCGGCGCCTTGTAGTTGGCCATCTCGGCCTTGCACCAGGTCCGCATCGCTTCGGCCGCCGCATCGTCTCGGGCTGCCCCGGGAGCCAGCACGATGAAGGCGTAGCCGACCTCGCCCAGTCGCTCGTCGGGCACGCCGACAACGGCGACCTGGCCGATGTCGGGGTGGTTCATCATCAGGTTCTCGATCTCGGCTGGGTAGGCGTTGAAGCCGCCGTTGATGAACATGTCCTTCACGCGGTCGGTGATGTCGATGTTGCCGCCGTCGTCCATCACGCCGATGTCGCCGGTGTGGAGCCACCCGTCGGCGTCGATCGTCTCGGCCGTCTTCTCGGGGTCGTTCAGGTAGCCCTTCATCACGTTGTAGCCACGCACGACGATCTCGCCCGGCTCGCCGCGGGCCACCTCGTTGCCCTCGGGGTCCATGATCAGCACCTCGACGCCTTCGACCGCTCGGCCGCTTGTCTTGGCGATGATCTCCGGGTCGTCGTCGTGGCGACACATCGTGGCCATGCCTGAGGACTCGGTGAGGCCGTAGCCGGTGACGACCTTCTCGAAGCCGAGTCGCTCGCGCATCTGCACGATCATCTCGACGGGAATCGCCGCGGCGCCGGTGACGGCGAGGCGAAGGGAGCTCATGTCCCACTGATCGAGGTCCTCGGTGTTGAGGATCGTCTGGTAGATCGCCGGCGGGCCGGGAAGCATCGAGATGCGTTCCTCAGGGATACGGTTCATCACGGACGGCACGTCGAACACCGAGTGGGGGATGATCGTCGATCCGGTCATGAGGCAGGCGAGGATGCCGGCGTTGAGCCCGAACGAGTGGAAGAACGGGTTGACGATCAGGTACCGGTCCTCGTCGAGACCGATCACCGATGCCCACGCGAGGTACGCCCGGCAGATCGCCGAGTGGATCAGCATCGCTCCCTTCGGGTCACCTGTGGTGCCGGAGGTGAACATGATGTGGCACAGGTCGTCACCGGTGACCGCGGCCGAGCGGGCGGCCCGATCGGCGTCGTCCACGCCGTCTGCTCGAGTGACGAAGTCCGCGAATGCGGTCGTGCCGTCCGGGCACTCACCTCGCATCACCACGACCTCTTCAACGGATGCAGGAACGTCGCCGGCTTCTCGCAGCGCGGCGACGTAGTCGGTGTCGAGGAAGTCCGTGACAGTGAAGAGCATGCGGGCGCCGCTGTTGGCGAGCAGATAGTTGGCCTCGCGGCCCTTGAACCGGGTGTTGACGGGCACAACCACGGCGCCGGCGCAGTGAGCCCCGAGGGCGGCAATCGCCCATTCCCAGACGTTCGGCGCCCAGATGGCGATCCGGTCGCCCGCCTCGATACCGGTCGCCATGAAGGCCCGCGCCCCACGGTGGATCTCGTCGCGGAACTCGGCGAAGTTCCAGCGCACGTCGCCGTCGACCATTGCTTCGTTCGTCGCGAAACGGGCGGCCGAGTCGTCGATGAGCTCCGGAATTGTTGCCCACGGGGCCGGGTTGTTCATGGCCTCGGAATCTAGCAACCGAGCGGAACGGCAGTCCTCTCGGCGTGTGGCAGGATGCGCGCGTGGGTTCGCACGCCGAGAGCATCACGGATGATCTGATCGAGGCCTTCGACTGCGACGGCGTGGTCTGCCTGCGAGGTGTGATCGACGCCGACTGGATCGACTCGCTTTGCATCGGCGTCGACAAGAACATCGCCACTCCGTCGCCCCGCGGTCGCGTCTGGGACCACGACGATCACGGCCGAACCACTCTGTACGACAGCCAGGTGTGGCTCGACATCGAGGAGTACCGGGCCTTTGTCGAGGGCTCACCCATGGCCGAGCTCGCCGGCCGCCTCATGCGGGCGACGGCCGTGAACTTCTTTTTCGACGCGATCTTCACGCGAACGACCGGCGCGCAGTTCCGGACCCCGTTTCACCAGGACGAGCCGTTCTGGTCGGTCGAGGGCTACCAGACCTGTTCCAGTTGGATGCCCCTCGTCTCGGTGGAGAAGAAGAGTGCGCTCGAGTTCGTGCGCGGGTCGCATCGCTGGAACCAGCGCTATGCCCAAACGAACTTCGGTGCCCTCACCGGCGATGATCGTGATCAGGTGGAATACACAGACCGCGACGACGTGATCCCCTTCCCCGACATCGAGAGCGACCGGGACCAGTACGACATGCTCAGCTGGGACATGGAGCCCGGCGACGTCGCCATCTTCAACGCGCGCATGATCCACGGTGGCTCGGGCAACCTCGCGCCTGACCGAGATCTCAAGGTGTTCAACACGCAATGGCTGGGCGACGACGTTCGCATCATCTTTCGCGATGAGGGCATGGATCCGGACCACCGCGACGTCATGATCGAGCACGGCCTGGCCCCGGGTGACCGGGTCAGTGGCCCGCTCTATCCCGAGATCTGGAGGGCGAGCTGACATGGAACATTGGGAGTTCGAAGCACGAGAGGCGATTCGCGATCTCGTCGCCCGTTACAACGCCAACGGCGACTCAGGCCGGTTCGGGCCAATGCTCGAGCTCTTCACCCCCGATGCCGTGATGCACATTCCCAGCGGCTCGCATCGAGGGATCGCAGAGATCGAAGGCATGTTCACCAACGCTGCAGCGAAGACGGGCTCTGGCGACGGCGCTGCGGCGGCGTTCATCCGCCACCACACCGCCACGCTGCAGATCGATCTTGACGGTCTCGAGACCGCATCGAGCCGCTGCTACTACCAGGTGCTCACCGATCGAGGACTCGACCACTGGGGCCGCTACATCGATCGCTACCGACGGATGGACGAACGCTGGCTCTTCGCCGAGCGCAAGGTGACCGTCGACGGCCGCGTCCCTGGCGGCTGGGGCGATCAGGGCTGAACCGACCAGCTTCTTCAGTTGTCAAGGAACGTGCGACGACACCGGGGGCGGGCATTGCTCAGGCGGTGAGCGTGAGGTGCGAGGTCTCCGGTGTTGTGGGGAAGTCGCTGTCGGGGAAGTTCGTGATGCCGGTGTCCGGTGGCGCGCCGGGTGGGCGGATGGTCCAGCGGTCGTTGTCGTGATGGAGGGTGTGGCCTCGGATGTGGATGTCGTGGTGGCATCTCGAGCAGACGAGGGCGAGGTTGTCGATGTTGGTGGGTCCGTTGTGTTCCCAGTAGCGGATGTGGTGGGCGTGGCAGCGGTCTGGTGAGGCGCCGCCCCCGATGCAGTGGCGGTCTCGGGCGATGAGTGCTTTCCATTGGTGGATGGTGGCGGTGCGGTGGTCTCGTCCGACCCAGATGGGGTTGGCGGGCCCGTCGAACAGGATCGGTGTGCCGTCGTCGAGGTTGATGCCGGAGACGTCGAACGTGGCAGCCATCGAGCACTTGGGATGGGGCGGCGTCTCGCCGGTCCGTGACGTGCCGGTGAGCAGCTCGACCATGGCGTCGGCGAAGCGCTGGGTGCGGGTGCGAATGAGATCGGGGGCGCCGTCGTCGTCGTAGAGGCGTCGTTCGGTTCGGTTGAGTCGCGCATCGACGCCGGCGGATGTGGTCTGTGAGATGCCGAACAGGTACATGGCGAGACCGGTCTCTTTGTCGTCCCACCGCTTGAAGAGCCGGGCTTGGTGTTAGTTCTCGTCGGTGTTGAGGGTGGGCTTGGTGCGCTGGCCGACCCACTCCCGAACTCGCTTTGCGACGATGTCGGCCGGGCCGGACTCGGCCACGCCGACCAGCTCTTCATCGGCACGAGCTGGGTCGATCTCTTCGCCAGCCCGGGCGAGGATCGTGGCGTGTTCGATGGTAATCCGGCCGGCATCGAGTGCTGCACGCGTACGGGGCATCTCTGCCAAGCCGGCGGCGGTGTCGGCCAATCGGGCGGCGGTCTTGCCTGCGACGCCGCCGTGAGATCGCAGCACACCGCGGGAGTTGAGTCCGTCGTCTTTGAGTGCGTCGATCGCCGATGCGAGTCGCAGTTTGTAGGCGGCGAGGGCGCCCTCGAATTCGGCGACTGCCTTCACTCGCGTGACCAGCTCGGCGCGGTGCAGAGATTCGACATCATCGTCTCTGAGCGCTGCGGCTGTGGCCGTGAGCATACGATCACTAGAGCGAACGTATGTTCGTTTCTGCAACCCCTCACCAGGGATTTCTCGGACGTTTGGAGAACTCGACTAGCGTCGGCGGGGATGGCATCGCACCCTTCCGCCCGGATCGAGACCGGCCGCACGATCACGGGCATGAGCGCGGTCCTGCTCCCGCACACGCAGGCGGGAGAGATCGACTGGGCCGCAACCGAGGCCCACATCGCCCGGACCCACGACGTCGGCCTGATCCCCGGTGTGAACATGGACACCGGCTACGTCCAGCTCCTCGATCACGCGTCCAAGCTGCGCGTCCTCGACCTCGCCGCACAGGTGACCGGCGGGAGCTTCGCGGCCGGCGCGTTCGTCGCCGACGAAGATGGCGACCGAGTCGACATCGCCGCCTACGTCGAGGCTGCAACCGACATCGCGTCCCGCGGCGGCACACCGGTCATCTTCCCGAGCCACGGACTCAACCGCGGCACCGAGGACGACTGGATCGCGGCACTCACCTCGATCGGCGCCGAACTCGACCGCTTTCTCGGCTTCGAGCTCGGCTCGATGTTCGTCCCCTACGGACGGATCTTCAGCCTCGACACCTACCGGGGGCTCATGGAGATCCCGCAGTGCGTTGGCGCGAAGCACTCGTCGCTGAGTCGCGAGTTGGAGTGGGATCGGCTCGCCCTGCGTGACGAAGTCCGGCCCGACTTCATGGTGCTGACGGGCAACGACCTGGGGATCGACATGGTCATGTACGGCTCGGACTATCTGCTCGGGCTCTCGACCTTCGCCCCGGACCTCTTCGCCGAGCGGGACCGTATGTGGGCCGCGGGCGATCCTGGGTTCTACGAGCTGAACGACATGCTCCAGTACCTCGGCCACTTCACCTTCCGTCCGCCGGTACCGGGGTATCGCCACAATGCGGCGACGTTCATGGAGCTTCGGGACTGGGCTGAGTCCGACAACGTGCCGGCGGGTGCGCCTCGACGGCCCGACAGCGACCGCGAGGTTCTGCGCGACATCGCCGAGCGGCTTGGCGTGCTGGGCTGATCGACGAGCGGAGGTGATGCAGTGGCCGGACCTCGCTACACGCAGGTCAAGAAGCTGACCGACGCGCAAACGTTTCGCGATCACATCGCGTCGCTTGGCGTGGAGCTCCCGCTGACCGACGAGGTCGACCCCGCCGGTGTGCTCGCCGCGCCGATGACGATCACCGACGGCAGCGCGGGCACCCGGTTCGCCCCCAACCGATGGGCAGTCCTGCCAATGGAAGGCTGGGACGGCGACGCCGACGGTCGACCGACCGATCTGGTGCGTCGGCGCTGGGACCGCTTCGCGAGTTCCGGCGCAGGGCTCGTGTGGGGCGAGGCCACGGCCGTTCGCCACGACGGCAAGGCGAACCCGAACCAGCTCGTGCTCGATGAGACCACCGTCGACGACATCGCGGCATTGCGGGCGAGGCTCGATCCGAGCCAGGTCACCGTGCTCCAGCTCACCCACTCCGGCCGCTATTCCCGGCCGTCAGCTGCGGGCCCCGCCCCTCGCACTCTCTATCGTCATCCGCTCCTCGATAACCGAGTCGGCTCCGGCGACGACGAGATCCTGTCCGACGACGAGATCGATGAGCTGGTCGAGCAGTTCATCGAGCGAGCTGTGCTCGCTCACCAAGCAGGCTTCGAGTTCGTGGATGTGAAGGCGTGCCATGGCTACCTCGGCCACGAGTTCCTCTCTGCCATCGATCGCGAGGGTCGCTACGGCGGCGACCTCCTGGGCCGGACGCAGTTCGTTCGCTCCGTCACCGAGGGCATCCGAGAGCGGGCGCCGGGCCTCGGCGTCGCGATCCGCATGTCGTTCTTCGACGTTGTGCCCCACGTGGCCGGCGAAGGCGGTACCGGCGTGCCGGAACAGGACGGCGCCTACCCGTATGCGTTCGGGGGCGACGGCACCGGCCTCGGTTATGACCTCGCCCAGACCCACGCAGTGCTCGATGCTCTTCACATGCTCGGCGTCGGGCTGGTGTGCGCAACCGCCGGATCGCCGTACTACGTGCCGCACGTGCAGCGTCCCGCCTACTTCCCACCGAGCGACGGGTATCAGCCGCCGGAGGACCCGCTCATCGGCGTCGCCCGGATGATCGCGGCCACCGCGGAGGTGACGAACCACCACCCGGAGATGCGGATCGTCGGAGCCGGGTTGTCGTACCTGCAGGAGTGGCTCCCCAATGTGGGCGATGCCCTGGTGGCCGGCGGCGCGGCAGATGCTATCGGTCTCGGCCGAATGGTCCTGTCGTATCCGCACATGCCAGCGGATGTCCTCGCGGGTCGTGAACTCGAACGGCGTCTGCTGTGCCGGACGTTCTCGGACTGCACCACCGCGCCGCGCAACGGCTTGGTCTCGGGCTGCTACCCGCTCGACGACTTCTACAACGAGCGCGAGGAACGGGTGCAGCTCGCGGCGTTCAAGAAAGAAGCCAAGGCCCACTTGCGCTGACCCGGTGGTCGCGTCAGCTCGGCCAGTCGTCGAGCGTTCGGCCGAACTGGTCCTGCACGTCCACGATCCGGTCACGCTGATCGCGGACGGGTGCCGAACCCGCCAGACAGCACAGGCGGATGACGACGCGGCCAGGACGCCGACGATGAGAAGAGCGGTGGGTGATGCGCTCAGTCTGCCGCGAGCGGCCTACGATCGTCGGCCGATGGATCTTCGCTACACCGAGGAAGAGGAGCACTTTCGCGACGAGCTCCGTTCGTGGCTCGCGTCTGTGCTTCACGACGTGCCGCCTGTACCCGATGATCACACCGATCTCGTGGCTCGGCGCGCCTACGACACGGCATGGCAGGCGCAGCTTCACGACGCGGGTTACGCCGGTATCCACTGGCCGGCCGAGTTCGGTGGTCGGGGCTCCACACCAACCGAGCACCTCATCTTTCTCGAGGAGACCGAACGCGCCGGCGCCCCCTATGTCGGCGTCAACTTCGTCGGGCAGCTGCACGCCGGCCCGACGCTGATCGCTGAGGCCACCGACGATCAGCGGTCCACACATCTCGCCCCGATTCTGAAGGGCGAACACGTCTGGTGTCAGGGGTTCTCCGAGCCGGGATCAGGATCGGATCTCGCGTCGTTGTCCACCCGCGCGGTCGACGACGGCGATCACTATGTGGTCACCGGCCAGAAGATCTGGACGTCCTTCGCCCAGGTGGCGGACTACTGCGAGCTCCTCGTCCGCACCGACCCCGACGCGCGCAAGCACGCGGGCATCACCTGGCTGATCATGCCGATGGACCTCGACGGGATCGAGATCCGGCCGATCGACACCGCGCTCGGATCGGGCGAGTTCGCCGAGATGTTCCTCGACGAGGTGCGCATCCCCAAGATCAACCGGGTCGGGGATGAGAACGACGGCTGGCGAGTCACCAACGTCACCTTCTCGTTCGAGCGCGGCACCGCCTTCATCAGCGAGGTCATCTCCACGCAACGTCTGCTTGCGGACTTGGCGGCCGTCGCGCAGAAGGTCACCCGCAGCTCCGGGACCGCATGGGACGACGCGGGAATTCGCCGAGAACTCGGTCGTCTCGATGCCGAACTCGACGCACTGTGGTCGCTGACCAAACGCAACGTCTCGCAGGCGCAACGCACCGGCATGGTCGGGCCGGGCGGTTCGGTGTTCAAGCTGGCCTACGCGGATGTCCGCAAGCGCATGGCCGATCTCGCCGAGCGGATTCTCGGCCGAGCGGGTCTGGCGATCGGCGAGTCGATGGACCTGAGCGATCTCGACCATGTGGGGGAGCGGCTCTACACACTCACGCTCACGATTGCGGCCGGCACGTCGGAGATTCAGCGCAACATCATCGGCGAGCGCCTACTTGGCCTGCCCCGGGAACGTTGAGGAGGTAGCGAGATGGACTTCGAACTCTCCGACGATCAAGAAGCACTGGCCGAGGGCGTCGCTGCGCTCTGTGAGGGGCGCTTCGACATCGACGCCGTGCGAGCGATGGCCGACAACGGGTTGGATCGTGGTCGATGGACGGAGCTCGCGGAGACAGGCGTGTTCTCCCTTTGTCTATCGGAGGCGGATGGTGGCGTCGGGCTCGGTTGGGCCGAAGCCGCCGTCGTTTTCGAGCAGCTGGGGAAGACACTCGTCCCCGGACCGTTGGTGGCGACAACGCTCGCGGCCGGTCTGGTCGACGGTGCGGCGGACGGCTCGGTCGTCGTCGCCTCCGTCGAGCGCACAACGGGCCCCGCGGTGATCGAGCATCTGGGTTGGGCCGACGTCCTCGTCATCGTGGACGACGACGGCCTGGCGTCTGTCGCGGTTCCGGAGCTCGACGCGACTCCACACGCGCAGCCGCTCGATCCGCTCACACCGGTGTGGACCGTGGCCGAACTCCCCGCCGGCGATCGCATCGGCGATGCCGGAGCGGCCGCGAGTTGGCGACTCCGCGGCTCGATGCTCACCGCGGCGCTCCAGCTCGGGCTGGCGATCGGCGCGACCGACCTGGCCGTCGCGTATGCGAAGGAACGGGAGCAGTTCGGCAAGCCGATCGGCGCGTTCCAAGCGGTGAAGCATCGTTGTGCCGACATGATCACTCGCGTCGAAGTGCTGCGAGCGGCGGTCTATGCCGCCGCTGTCACCCTCGACGGCAACGGCGTCGACGAGCCCGAGCGGACCGTTGCGGTCGCCAAGATCCTCGCCTCTCACGCGGCCGCCATGTGCGGCAAGGACTGCGTCCAGATCCACGGCGGCATGGGCTACACCTGGGAGGTCAACGCCCACCTGTTCCTCAAGCGGGCGTGGGTCCACGACCTCGCATTCGGCGACGGCGACGATCTCGCCGGAGAACTCGCGCGCGAACTCGCTGGCAACGGGGCCGACTGACGGCACAATGGTCGTCATGTCTTCCTCGGCCGATGGCCGCCAGCGCGTGATCACCCTCGACATGGAGGGCGTCGTCACGCCCGAGATCTGGGTCGCGGTCGCGGCCGAGTTCGGTGTCGATGCTCTTCGCCGGACGACCCGCGATGAACCGGACTACCAGAAGCTGATGGACGAGCGAATCGGCATCTGCAAGGAACACGGCATCACGCTTTCCGGCATGCAGCGTGTGATCGCCGGCCTCGGTGTGCTCGACGGTGCTCGCGAGTTCCTCGACGAGCTACGCCGGCGTCATCCCGTGGTGTTGCTGTCCGACACGTTCGAACAGTTCGCCGACCCGTTCATGGATCAGCTCGGTCGACCGCACCTGCTCTGCCATCGGCTCCATGTCGAGGACGACCGCATCATCTCGTTCACCCATCGCGTCGATGACCCGAAGCGGCGAGCGGTCGAGGCGTATCAGGGGTTGAACTATCACGTCACCGCCATGGGCGACTCGTTCAACGACATGGGCATGCTCGACGCGGCCGACGCCGCGAGCTTCATCCACCCGCCGGAGGGACTGACCGAGCGGTTCCCGCATCTCCCGGTCTGCCACGACTACGCGCAGGCGCTGGAGTGGATCGAGACAGCCGCCAGCTAGAGCTGTTCCCGCCAGGGCAGCAGCCGGCTACGGGAGAAGGAGAGCGCCGGTTCGGTCGATCGCGCCCTCGATGCGAGCCCGGTGAGCCACGTCGCGTCGTTCTCCGGATCCGTCGATCCCACGCGAGAAAGCAGTTCGATCGCCATCGTCCGCGTGGTCTCGGCGTGAGGTTGCATGACCTGGCGAAGGTCTGCGTCGCGGGCCGCCTCGAGGGTGAGCTCGAACTCCTGACGGGCGAGCCCGAACGCCTCGATGTCGCTGATCTGATCGCGACCCACTGCTAGCGCTTGTCTTTTCCGGCCGCGCCACGAAGGGCCCGCGTGGAGATCTCGCGGAACGCGTCGCGGTCGGACTCGTCGGCGAGCCGGCCCACATGCGTCACCGTGTCGACGTCGGCCGCTTCGGCTCGCAGTGCCGCGGCCGTGCAGCTCTCCCGCGGTCGGATCGAGAAGGGGTCGAAGCCGAAGTGCTCCACCGCGTTGCGGTGGGTGATGCGCTCGACCGTGTCGGTGTCCAGATCTGCGAGCATCCCGGCGAGCGACTCGGGCGCCTGAGGCCACGAACTGTCGCTGTGGGGGAAATCGGACTCCCACATCACATTGTCGAGGTTGAGTTGGTCGAGCATCCCGACGCCGACCGGGTCATCGATGAAGCAGCACAACACGTGCTTGCGGAACACATCGCTCGGCAGGTCCATACCGGCCGGAAAGTCGTGGGCCGTCCAGCCGTGGTGGCGGCGTTGCACGTGATCGGCCCGTTGGAGCAGATACGGGATCCATCCGATGTCGCCTTCGCTCAGTGAGAAGCGCAGATCGGGGAAGCGGTGCCAGATGTCGGCCCACAGCAGGTCGCTGAGCGTGTACATCGTGCTGACCGGGCTCAGGGTCATCGGCACGGACTGCGGCGCGTCGATCGAGGTGTTCATGCCCTTCGAGGACGACCCGATGTGGCAGCACAGCACCACGCCCTCGTCGCTACATGCACCAAAGAGGGGATCCCAGAAGCCGGAGTGCATCGACGGCACGCCGAGCGCGGCAGGGTTCTCCGAGAAGCTGATCGCCCGCACACCCTTGGCCGCGAGGCGGCGGACCTCGGCCCCGGCTAGATCGGCGTCCCAGAGCGGCACGATGCCGCAGGGGATGAACCGCTCGGGATGAGCGCCGCACCACTCGTCCACGTGCCAGTCGTTGTAGGCCTGGATCATGACGAGGTTGACGTCGCGGTCGGGTCCCTCGCTCAAGACCTGGCCGGCGAAGCCGGTCCAGTTCGGGAAGTTGAGCCCGGCGAGCTGACCGCCCGCGGACATGTCGCGGACTCGCTCGTCCACGTCGTAGCAACCGGGGCGCATCTCCTCGTAGGTGCTCGGGTTCACGTTGAACATCTCCGGAGGCTTGCCGGCCACAGCGTTGAGCCCGAGATTCCGGCCCATCGCGTCGCCGTACCACCACTGCTGGTACCCGTTCGGATCGGTGTCGACTCGCGGCGCCTTGTCTCTGAATGCGGCCGGTACGTGGGCGGCGAACATGTCGGCCGGTTCGCAGATGTGGTCGTCCACGCTGATCAGGATGAGATCGTCGGCGGAAACACTCATGTCAGGTCACCCCCTCCGCAGAACTGCGCCCTGCGGATTGAAGAAGAAGCCCCCCGGGGTGATGAGTGCTGATTCGGCACCCTCGACCTGGCGAGACCCGGCCGTCCCCCGAAGTTGGTGGACGGCTTCGCGGATGTGGCCCGTCCCGCGCGTGGCTCCCTCGGAGAGAGAGCCACCGTGGGTGTTGACGGGCACGCGGCCGTTGATCTCGATCCGGTTGGTGTCGTCGTTCCAGTGCTCTCGGAGGAACGCCTCGGCTCCGCCGGGTGGGCAGAAGCCGCAGTTCTCGAACCAGGCCAGTGTGATGATCGTGAATCCCTCGTAGGGGTAGAAGAGGTCGACGTCGTCGATCCAGATGTCGCTTGTGCGCCGCAGCTGCTCGACGACGACATGCTGGCCGGTGCGGCCGAGCGTGGTGAGTTGGTCCTCGTCGTTCTTGCCGACGATGCCGGTGGTGGCGGCATGGATCAGGACCGGCTGATGCGGGAGTGCGTCCGCCCGCTCGGCGGTGGTCAGGACGAACGCGTCGGCTCCGTCGACCGGGAGATCCATGTCGAACACGTTGAGCGGGTCGCGCACCATGCGGCCCGCGTCGTACATGCCGAAGCTGAGCGGCTCGGTCATCGCCGCGAGCGGGTTGTCGGCCGCGTTGGTGCGACTGTTGATCGCGATCCGGGCAAACGGGTCCTTCGACGCGCCGTACTCATGGATGTAGCGGCTCGCCCAAGCCGCGTAGGCGGCGGCCATGGTCGCGTCGTCGGGGTTGGGCAGGATGCCGGAGCGGGTTCCCCGTCGCCAGGGATCGCCCGCGGCCTGCCGGGAGTTCCACGGGCCCATGACGACGGGGGTCACGACGAGCACATGGTCGGCCGCGCCGGAGAAGACCGCCCGCGCTGCGTCGAGGATCGAGAACATCGCGACCGGCGACGGCTTGGTGTGATGGGTCGCGGCGGCAATCCCGAGGGCGGCCGCGATCTCTTCGGATCCCTTGGCGGCTGGCTCGGATGTCGCGACCACGCCGTCGATGTCGGCTGCCGTGAGCCCTGCATCAGCGATCGCTTCGGTGGCTGCGGCCAATGCCATTGCGAGCGGCGAGCGGTTGCCGGCGCGGGTGAACCCCGTCGAACCGAGCCCGACAATGGCGACCTGGTCCTTCATCGGGCTGCGGTCGGTCACGCGCCGGTTCCGATCCGGAAGGCGGGGGTCGGCGTACCGTCGCGGTCGATCCAGTCGAGCTCGACCCGAGTGCCGATCTCGAGCTGGTCGGCCGGGAAGTCCGGCGTCGCGGTCGCGGTGAACCTCAGGGCGGATTGTTCGTCGAGCTCCACGGTGAGGACGGGGTGACCCGCTGCGTAGTCGACACCCGGCGCGGGCACGCCCTGGTGCAACGTCATCAGCAAGTGGATGGTGCCCCGCCCCGAGACCTCCGTCGGCGTGATGTTCCATGACCAGCACGCTGGGCACATCGGCCGGGGCGGGTGGTGCCAGTGCGCGCAGTCATCGCACCGGTGGATCACGAGTCGACGCTCGAGACGCCCTCGAAAGTGGGCGGCGCTGTCGCGGTCGATGCCGTGACCGGCGAACAGCCCAATCAGTTCGGCATCATCGATCGCAACGTCCTGTTCCGAGCGAGCCTCTTCGGAGTTTTCCGGCACGGCGTGACAGTATTCGCGCCATGTCGAACAACCACATTCCCGAATCTCTCGCCCAACTCGATGATCTGATCACCGCCTTGAGCGAGATCCGCGATGGGTACGTGCTCGATGCCGCCCGTTGGGTCGAGCCGCTCGAGCAGGTCGAGTCGCTGCGCTACGTCGGGCAGATGCTCTCTGCCATGTCGGAGCTCTACTGGGAGGCGCAACCGCTGCATCCTCGCTTCGTGTCGATCGTGGACCCGGGTCGGAAGCTCCAGGGCGACAATCCCGACGCGATCTATCACTACGCCCGTATCGACGGATCACGGAAGTACCGGGTGACCGGTCGGATTCAGCAGGAGTGCTACACGTCGTTCACGCTGCACGCAGCCGCTGACGACGGTGGTATGGCAGGCCCGCTGCGCGGTGATGTGAACGACCGTGACCTCACGGTCGACTCCGACGGGTGCTACTCGCTGACGATCAGCGCTGACGAAGCCGATGCCGACGGCGGGGACTGGATCGACCTGCCCGACGACACGATCAACGTGATCGTGCGGGGCTACTTCCAGCTCCCGGTCTCCGCCCAGAACAACAGCGGCGTTTCGGTCGACATCGACATCGAATGTCTGGATGTCGACACGCCCCCGCCAGCCCTCTCCGATGAGTTCATCGCCGGCCGGATGGCCGAGGGCATCGCCTTTCTGCGCCAGGTCACCACCGGGCAGGGCCAGCTCGGCGGGCCGAGCGCCGCGCCATTCGTGTCCGAGGTGCCCAACGTGTGCCCGAAGCCGTTCAGCTTCCGCGACTCCGGCCTTCCCGTCCCGGGCGCCGCGGACATTCACTACGCGATGTGCCGTTGGGACCTCGAACCGGACCAGGCGCTCGTGATGCGCGGCACGCTTCCCCCGGGGCCGTTCGCCAACGTCATGCTGTGGAACGCCCACATGCAAACGCTCGAGTACCGCGGCCGGCAGTCGTCGCTCAACGGCGATCAGATCCAACTCGAAGACGACGGCACGTTCGAGATCTGGGTGAGTGCCAAGGACCCCGGTCATCCGAACTGGCTCGACACCGACTCGCATCGGCGGGGCTCGGTCTTCTGGCGGCTCCTGCTTCCGGACGAGGACCCTGCGCAGCCGACCAGTGAGGTCGTCACGATCTGACATGGCGATCACCGTCACCCCGATAGCCGGCGCGCTCGGTGCGGAGATCTCGGGATTCGATGTCCGAGACCCCGCACCCGGAATGCCAGAGGTGTTCGACGCGCTCCACGAACACGGTGTGATCTTCGTTCGCGGCGCGCAGCTGAGCGAGGAGGAGCAGCTCGAACTCGGCCGCCACTTCGGCGAGCCCAGCCTGTTCCCGACCGCGCGCATCTTCGGCATGACGGAGCCGGCGACCACAGAGATCACGGACTCGGCCGAGAGCCCGCCGCGGGCGGACTACTGGCACACCGATGTCACGTGGACTGCCACGCCGCCTGCCTACGCGCTGCTGCAGTCGACGATCACGTGCGAGCGCGGCGGTGACACGCTCTGGGCCTCGGGCGGCGCCATCTACGACGCCTTGTCACCTGCGATGCAGGCGTGGCTCTGCACGCTCACCGTCCGCCACGACAACGAGTCATTCATTCGGGGCGTGTTGGACAAGATGGGCGAGGAGCAGGCGGTCGAGTACGACCTCGTGGAGAGGCTGCAGGTTGAGTACCCGCCGGTGGACCATCCGCTGATCCGCACCCATCCGGTCACCGGCCGCCGAACGGTCTACTGGGGCGGGCGGTTCATGAAGCACATCGTCGAGCTCGCTCCGTCGGAGTCCGCCGCGGTGATGGCGATGCTCGCCGACATGCTCGACGATCCTCGGTTTCATGTGCGCTGGCGGTGGACAGAGGGCGATCTTGCGATCTGGGACGAGGCGCAGACGATGCACCGCTCAGCCGGCGATCACGCCGGCCAACTTCGGTCCGTCCGCCGTATCGAGATCGACGGCGGTCGCCCGTTCTTCGACGCGGCGATCCTGCCGGCCGCGGCGGCCGGCTGAGCGAGCGAGCAACGCGAGACCGCGGTCCGGCCGCCGCGCGTGCTCGACTTCGGATGGGCTTTCGTTGTGGTCAGCCCAGCTGTTGCCAGATGTGCTGCTCGAGGCTGTTCGGGACAACGAGTCCGTCCGAGCGCTTGAACAAGTCCAGGTAATCGGCCGATGCTTCGAGCTGTTCGCCGTCGGCTTCGATCTCCGCGAGGGATCCCGAGTAGCCGATCCAGAGCACGCGGCTCCGGTTGCCCGTGACGGCCGTCGCGAAGCCGACGTCCCGATTGACCGTCGATGAGGCCGTGCTCGCCACCTCTGCGCAGAAGGCCATGGCCTCGGCCACGCTCGTGAGGACGATGTTGGCCGTGCTGACCTGAGTGAACTTCTCGGGTTCGCCAGGCTCCATCCGGGATCGCCAGATGGTGTCCTCGATGGTGTCGGACAAGACGCCTTCTCCGGATTGCAGGATGGACTGGAAGGTTTGATCCTCGCCCAGGGCGGTGATCAACGTCTCGTAGCCACTGAGGTGCTCGAACGCGCCGGAGACGCCGATCAGCAGCGGGTCGCCGCCGATCTGGACTCCGACGTTGAACTGCACTCCGTGGGTTTCGCCGATGTGGTCGACCGCCTCCGACACGACCGCGGCAGCGGTGAGTTGGGACGCACCCGACGCGGCTCGGAGGAGCCGGGAGGTGATGTACATGATGTGCCTTTCGTTCGGCCTGCATCCCGCAGGCTCGGGGGCGATACCCCGCCTCGAACGACATTCCCCACTCGACGTCTCGTCACCTCCGAACGTACGCCTCGCGTTCGTTCGAGACAAGGGACCTTCGTCGCTCCCGCGCTACTGTCGCCACGCATGGCTGAAGCTCTCTGGGATCTCGTCGAGGATGCAGCAAACACCTGGCCGGATGCCCCGATGCTGCGCTCTCGACAGGGCGACTCGTCCACGTTCTCGGAATACCGCGACCGAGCCGAGCGGATGGCCGCCGGTATGGCGGCCGAGGGCGTCGGGGCGGGCGATGTTGTCTCTTGGATCCTCCCGACCTGGGTGGACACGGTCGTACTGGCCGCCGCCCTTTCTCGTCTCGGCGCGGTCCAGAACCCGATCATCGCCATCTACCGCGATCGCGAGGTCGGCTTCTGCTGCGCTCAGGCCGGAGCCTCGCTGCTGATCACTCCCGGCGAGTTCGGCAACTACGACTTCGCCGCGATGGGCGGCCGCGTCGTCGCGGACATCGAGGGGCTTCGCCACCTCGTCGTTGGTCCGGGCTCCTTCCCCGACGGCGACCCGTCGACCCTCGGCGAGCCGGTTCTCTCCGGACCCGACGACGTTCGCTGGTTGACCTACACGTCCGGGACGACGGCCGACCCCAAGGGAGCCCGCCACACCGATCAGACCGTCGGCGCGGTGCCGCTAGCGTTGAGCCAGCGTCTGGACGTCCAGCCGGGTGACCGGTACTCGCTCACATTCCCGTTTCCCCATATCGGCGGCGTCGCGCTGCTCTACATGGCGTTGCAGACGGGCTGCAGTCACCTGATGGACGAGACCGTGGATCCCATCGAGACGGTCCGCTTCCTCTCGGAGAACGACTGCACGCACGCCGGCACCGGCACGCCGTTCTATCTGATGTACCTCGCGGCGCAGGAGGCGCTACCTGACGGTCAGCGGTTGTTCCCGAGCCTGAAGGTGTGTCCTGGCGGCGGCGCGCCGATTCCGCCCGCGATCCATCACCGTGTGGTCGCGGAACTCGGTGGTGTCGGTGTCGCGTCCGGGTGGGGACTCACCGAGACACCCATCCTGACCAACGGCGACGTGAACGATCCCGACGAGAAACTCGCCACGAGTGAGGGTCGCGCCATGCCGGGGGTCGACCTCATCGCGGTGGCCGACGACGAGTCGATCTGCCCGCCCGGTGTCGAAGGTGAGCTGAGGGCGAAGGGTCCGCAGGTGATGCTCGGCTACGTGGACGCGTCGCTGGATGCCGCGGCGTTCGACGCCAACGGCTACTACCGCACCGGAGACCTGGGAATCATCGATGACGACGGGTTCGTCGCCATCACGGGTCGTCTGAAGGACGTGATCATCCGCAACGGCGAGAACATCTCGGCGAAGGAAGTCGAGGATCTGCTCTTCGGACACGCCGAGATCAACGACGTCGCCGTGATCGGCGTGCCCGACGAACGGACCGGCGAGCGAGTCTGCGCGGTGGTGGTCAGCCCCGGTGAATCCGAGCACTCGGTCGACAGCCTAGGCGCGTACCTCACGGAGGCTGGACTGCGAACGCAAGCCCTTCCCGAGCAGGTGGAGACCGTCGGGGCGCTCCCGCGGAATCCGGCGGGCAAAGTACTCAAACGCGATCTCCAGGAGCAGTTCGGATGAGGGCCAGTCTTCTGACCGAGGAGCAGCACGAGAGCTGGGACGCCAACGGGTATTTCCTGGCGAAGGATTTCGCGGCGGCGTCGGTGCGCGAGGGAATGATCGATCGGATCGTCGAACTCGCCCGGGCGATCGACGACGGCGAGGAACGACCGGACCTGTTGGTGAGTCCCGAGAATACCCTGTCCGACGCGCCGACTGCGGAGGGGCGACTCTCCAAGATCTTCCGCGTGATGCGATCCGAGGATGTGTTCCGGGAGTTCGCCACGGACGACAGATTGCTGGCGATCCTCTCCGAGGTCATGGGCCGCGATATCGACTGCTTCCTCTCGCAGTTCATCTTCAAGCAGCCGGGCGCGATGGGCCAGCCCTGGCACCAGGACGAGTGGTACTTCCGCATGGACCCGCCGAAGCAGGTCGGCGTGTGGCTCGCGTGTACCGATGCAACGCCGGAGAACGGACCGCTCTGGGTCGTCCCGGGCTCGCATCGCGAACTCGTGCACGAGGACGTCGTGGAAGACCCTCGCCCGGGGGCGAACATGGGCTACGTCGAGATCCAGGGCGCCGACACGTCGAACGAGCAGCAGATCCTCATGACGGCCGGGGACCTGCTGGTGTTCGACTGCCACCTCCGCCATCGCTCCACGAACAACGTGAGCGACGGCATGCGGGCGGCGATGGTGTACCACTACTCGCCGGCCGGCACGGAGGTCACGCACGAGTTCACCTTCAACCAGGACTGGGTGCCGGTCCTTCGCGACGGCCGCCCGGCCCTCGTTGACGCGACCCCGGTCCCCATCGACTGGGGTACGCCGGGCTGACGGGCGTCGCCGGTCGCGAATGCAACGCGGGGGCGAACTCGCTCTCGTCGTCATCGATCGGCTGTACTGCCGGCATGACCTTGGATGCGACGGCGATCGAACAGTTCCAGATGGTCGGGCAGGACCTTCCGCACCTGCTCGACACCTGGGTGGAGTCGCAGCCGGACACGCCGCTGCTCGTGTGGGAACCCCGGGACGGCACTACCCGGACGTGGACGTATCGCGAGTTTCGTGATGAGACGCGCGACATCGCCGCCGGCCTGATCGATCGCGGCGTGCAGCTCGGCGACCGGGTGCTGATCCACGCCGACAACTGCCCCGAGATGGTGTTGGCCTGGTATGCCTGCGCCCGGATCGGGGCCGTCGGCGTCACTACGAACACCCGCTCCGTTGCCAACGAGGTCGCCTACTTCGCGGAGCACTCGAAGGCCGTCGGCGCGATCACGCAACCCCAGTTCGCGTCGCTCGTCTCCGAGGCCGCGCCGCAGCTCGGTTGGATGGTGGTCACCGACGACGACAGCGGCGAGACGCCCAGCGCGGATCTGCCGGCCGGCACGCAGACCTGGGCGGATCTCCACGGCGACGGGACAACCGTGCCCGAGCGGGCTGCGGATCCGATGTTGCCGGTCGGCGTGATGTTTACGAGCGGGACGACGTCTCGGCCGAAGGCGGTCGTCCACACCCACGCGAACGCGATCTGGACCTCGCGGATAGGGCCCCGCAACATCGACCTGCAGCCCGGCGACACCTACCTGATCTACCTTCCGTTCTTCCACGTCAACGCGCAGACCTGGTCGATGTGGAGCGTCCTCGGAGTCGGCGGGACGGTCGTCCTCCAGCCGAAGTTCAGCTCGAGTCGGTTCTGGGAGGTCGTCGAACGTCACTCGGTCACCCACATCTCCCTGATCCCGTTCGTCTTCAAGGCGCTTGGTGGCCAGCCGGTGCCGGAGCACACGATTCGGGTCGGCGTGTTCGGCCTCGTCATGCCCATGCTCGAAGGTTGGCTGAACCTGCGAGTGCTTCCGGCCTACGGCATGACGGAGACGGTGATCCACGCGATCCATGCCCCACTGCATCATCCGTTCCCGGATCGCACGATGGGCTGGCCGACCCCCGGCTACGAGGCAATGGTCGTCGATCCGGACTCGGGAACCGCGTGTGGCCCCGAGGAGGTCGGCGAGCTCTGGATGCGGGGTACCCGCGGCATCCAGCTGTTCCTCGAGTATCTCGACAACGCGGAGGCCAACGAGAAGGCGTTCACCGAGGATGGCTGGTTCCGAACGGGTGACATGGTCAAGGTCGACGACGCGGGCCGCTTCTTCTACCAGGAACGAGACAAGGACCTGCTGAAGGTCGGTGGCGAGAATGTCTCCGCTCGCCAGGTGGAGGAGACCTGCCGGGAGGTCGGTGGGATCGGCGACATCGCGGTGGTCGGGCGCACGCACGACATGCTCGACCAGGTGCCTGTGGCGTTCATCATCAAAGGCGCGGACGCCCCCGATGACGAGGCGAGTCATGGCCAGTCGATCATCGACCACTGCGCGGCACAGCTCGCGGACTTCAAGGTCCCGCGTGCAGTGCACTTCGTCGACGAGTTCCCGCGAGCGACACTCGACAAGGTCGCCAAGAACAAGCTGCGTGATCTCGCCGACGAACTTCTGGGTGACGGCGACCAAGGTTGACCCGGCTCTAACCTCCCGGCATGGCGGGTCGCTCCGCTCGAGCCGGGCACGTCGGCGTCGCTGTCCTGGCGCTCTCGTTCGCAGTCATCAAGACGCTCCCGATCGCCGCCACGCTGACCGTCGGCCGGGCTGACGCGCTGACTCCGTGGTCGAACGCGATCGTCACGGATCCGACCGACCTGCTCGCCGTACCCGCAGTCTTGTTCGCTGCTCCGAGCATTCGCCGTCCGGTCGTCTGGTAGCGATCGCGGTCGATTCGTGTCGCCGGCTTCGTGATCGCGGCATCTGCGGCAGTTGCGACGAACTCTCCTGACGCAAATCAGGGAGCGGATCTCTTCGTCGGACCAGACGGGTCCGTCCAGGTGGACGACACGGACGCCTGGAGTGTCACCTTTGACCGGTCGTTGCACCATTACCAGAACGAGGGGCGTCGACCGTCGAGCCCGGAGTCGTGCTTCCGGCTCCGAGATGGCGTTTCGATCGAGGAGTCATCCGATGGGGGCGCGACGTGGCTCGTCGTGTGGTCCGTCGAGGCAGACGCTGCCCAGACGCTTCGATCTCGGAAGGTGACGGCTCTCGACCCAGAGGACATCCGGCCGCGCGATCTGGTCGTGACCGACGCGGAAGTCGTCGCGAGTTTCGACAGAATCGAGCCTGTCGTGCGGCGACTCGAGGACGGGACGTGGTCGCCAGATCCCTCGGAGTTCCGGTCGCTCCCCGGTGTGGCGCTCGCCATCGGCGCGGTCGCAGCGCTCCTGGCCGCAACCACACTCGCCGCCTCTGCAGCCGGCCGCAGGGTCGCTCCCGGGCGGGCAATGGGTACGGCGACCGCCGCGATCGTCAGCGCTTGGCTGTGCCTCGTCGTCCTTCGGGAGATTGCCGCGGATACTGGAGGTGGCATCTTGGTCCCCCCAGGGAACTTCCGTCTTCCTCTGCTCGTCCCTTTCGTCTTGCTCCTTCTTCTTCCCTTGGTCGTGGCCTGCGGTCTGGCACTGATGGCGCCGACGCGGCTGTGGACCAGTCTCGACGTTGTGGAACGCGTCTTGCTCGGCGCCGCTCTGCTCGCAGTAGTCACCGTTCCGATGATTCCGCTGCTGCGATGGCAAGAGAACGGATCCGGCACCTACGACGGCGCCCTCTTGGCGACGGTGTTCATCACGGCTGCGGACGTGCTGGTCTCGCCCGCCGTTGTCTGGTGGCGATCGGCTACGACGGCGGAGGCGGGAGCGGGGCGTCCGGCTGCGGCCGATCAGACCGCGGGGAAGTAGCTGACCACACCCACGAGGATCACGAACCCCATCACGATCATTGCGCCCAGCGAGTTGGCGATCGTGTCGCGGGCCCGGATGTGGAACCAGATCGCGACGCAGAAGTAGGCGATCAGCGCGACGATCGTTGCCGCGCCGACCCACGGCACCCAGAGGCCGATGGCGAGTCCGACCGCCGAGTCGAACTTCACGAACGGCAGCAGCTTCCGAATCGACTCCGGACAGTTGATCTGGTCAAGCGACTTTCGAATGAAGCTGACCGGTCCGATGCACGCGATCGCGTCGAGGAGCTGGAAGACGATCAGTGCGATCGCGAGGGCTGGTGCGTCCACATCCACGTCGCCAGTGAAGCCGGGGGACGGGCGCTTGGCGTAATCGGGCGAGAGGTGACAGATTCCCCCGGTGCCACACAAGATCGGTCTCACCCTGCCCGAGTCGTCTGCGGATCGGCCGGCCGAGCCGTACCGACGCGGGGCCCCGAACGTCATCCTGATGGTCCTGGATGACTGCGGTTTCGGCCAGCTCGGTTGCTTCGGCGGCCTCATCGATACGCCGAACATCGACCAGCTCGCCGAGAGCGGGCTCCGCTACACGAATTTCCACACCACGGCGGTGTGCTCGCCCACCCGAGCGTCCGCCCTCACGGGACGAAACCACCATCGCGTGGGCATGGGCATGCTTCCCGACATCCCGCTCCCGTTCCCCGCCTACAGCGGCGTCATCCCTCCGGAGGCCGCGACCCTCCCCGCGATTCTCCGCGAAGAGGGCTGGGTGACATGGGCGATCGGCAAGTGGCACTTGGCGCCGCGGGACCATCGCGGCCCGGCGGGGCCCTTCCATACGTGGCCGACCGGGCAGGGATTCGATCGGTACTACGGCTTCATCGGTGGTGAGGACAGCCAATGGACGCCCGACATGATCCGCGATCAGAGCTACGTCGAGCGGCCTTCCCGGCCGAGCGAGGGCTATCACTTCACGGAAGACATTGCCGACGAGGCGATCGCCAATATCCGTGATCTGCGCCAACATCAGCCTGACAGGCCGTTCATGATGTATTGGGCGACCGGTGCTCCGCACTCGCCGCACCAGGTGCCCCAGGAGTGGATCGACGCCTACGCGGGGCGCTTCGACGACGGATGGGACGTGCTCCGCGAGCGCACTCTCGAGCGCCAGAAGGAGCTCGGGATCGTGCCATCCGACGTTGAGCTGTCCGATCGGCCGTCATGGGTCGATGCATGGGACGACCTCGGGGCCGAGGAACAGACGCTCTACGCCCGACTCCAAGAGGTTTTCGCCGCGTTTCTGACCCATACGGATGCGCAGATCGGCCGCATCATGGACGAGCTCGAAGCGTCCGGTGAGCTCGACAACACGATCGTCGTTCTGATCTCGGACAACGGCGCGTCGGGCGAGGGCGGCCCCCACGGGTCGGTGAATCATCTCGCACAGCTGAACAACCACCTGGAGGATCTCGAGCAGCTCAAGGACGAGTCCGACCGCGCCGGAGGTCACCACGGCTACAACCACTACCCCTGGGGATGGGCCCACGCCGGCAATACGCCGCTCAAGCGCTGGAAGCGGTACGCGTTCGAAGGTGGCGTGCGCGACCCGCTCATCGTCCGCTGGCCCGAACGGGCCGGCGACGTCGGTGGGCTGCGCGACCAGTACTGCCATGTGGTCGATCTGCTGCCGACCGTTCTCGACCTGCTCGACGTCGACATGCCCACGCAGGTCCGCGGCGTCGACCAGATGTCGCTCGACGGCGTGTCGCTTCGCCCGACGATCGACGACGCAGGCGCCGCAGACGTCCGCACCTCGCAGTACTACGAGGTCTGGGGGAGCCGGGCGATGTACCACGAGGGCTGGAAGGTGGTCACCGACCATGTGAACCAGCTCAACCCCTACGAGCGCGAGCGGATGGAAGGCAGCGACGACTTCCGCACGGATCACTGGGCGCTCTACCACTCGGACGAAGATTTCAGCGAGATCACCGACCTGTCCGAGACTCACCCTGAGAAACGCGACGAGCTGGTGGCGCTCTGGTGGAAGGAGGCGGGCCGCAACGACGTCCTGCCCCTCGACGACGCCGTCCAGAACCGGTTCCCCTTCATGCACACGCCGTACCTCGGGTATCGGCGGCGTTATGAGCTACGACGCGGCGAGCGGATCAGCGTCTATTCCGGCCCGATGATGGGCGGCGGGTTCACCGCAGCGGCGTCGTTGACCGAACCGCTCGGCGACGCGGCGGGAACGATCTGCGAACAGGGCGACTGGATCGCCGGCTGGTCGTGGGTCGTGGTCGGCGGCGAGCTCGTGTTCTTCCTGCATGCGCCGGACTCCGGGGCACATCGGTTCGCGGTCCCGGCGCCGGCGGAGGCGCGGCTGCTCGGCATGGTGATCGCGGATGCGGCCGACGGAGGTTTCGAGGTTGTGATGACCGCCGACGGCCGCGAGATCGGTCGGGGAGCGGTTGCGGGTCGTGTCCCGGGCATCATCACGACGAACGGTGAGTGGCTGACAGTCGGCTACGCCACGGACTTTCCCGTCGCCGACGACTACGACCCACCCTTCCCGCTGTCTGCTCTCGACTCCGTTGTGATCGACGCGGGTCCGCCGAAGCTTCCGGAATTCGACGAGCTCATGGCCGAGATGATGAGGCACGAATGACGACCGCAGGTCGACCGCGACCGGCCGTCGATGCCCTTCCGGCGTATCGACCTGGCAAGGACGCAGCCCAGGCCGAGGAGGAGCACGGCATCTCCGACGCCATCAAGCTCGCCAGCAACGAGAACCCGTGGCCGCCGGTCCCGACGGTCGCCACCGCGATCGCTGAAGCCGCGGCAGGCGTCAACCGCTACGCCGATCATCGAGCCTCGGTGTTGCGCGCCGAGCTGGCCCGGTCGCTGTCGGTCGATGCCGAGCAGGTGACTGTCGGGTGCGGCTCGGTCGGGCTGCTGCAGCAGCTGTGTCTGACCTACGTCGACCCGGGTGACGAAGTCGTGTATCCGTGGCGGTCCTTCGAGGTCTATCCCGTCTTCACACAGCTCGTCGGCGGCCGCGCGGTGACCGTCCCTCTGCGAGAGCACGCGTTCGACCTCGACGCGGTGGCCGACGCCGTGACCGATCGCACCAAGTTGGTGTTCCTCGCCACGCCGAACAATCCCACCGGCACCTCCGTGTCGTCTGACGACCTCAATCGGTTCGCCGATCGCGTTGGCCCCGGCACCGTCATCGTGATCGACGAGGCCTATCGCGAGTTCAACGACGCGGCCCTTGGCGACCCGGTGACAGACGTGCTGCCGAACCATCCGCACACAGTGGTCCTACGCACGTTCTCGAAGGCGCACGGCCTGGCCGGCCTGCGCGTCGGCTACATGGTCGGCTCGCCCCCTGTCGTCGAGGCCGTGGACAAGACCCTCTTCCCATTTGCAGTCAACGCGATTGCGCAGGCCGCGGCGATCGCAGCGATTGCCGCCGACGCCGAGGTTGCAGAGCGAGTCGACGTACTGCGAGCGGAACGCGACCGCGTGGCGTCGGCGCTGGGTTCCGACGGGAACACGTTCGTTGCGTCCGAAGGGAACTTCGTGTGGATGCCCCTTGGCGACCGCACCGACGACGTCTACATCGCCCTCGAGAAATTGGGCGTCGTCACCCGCCCGTTCAGTGGCGAGGGGATCCGCGTCACAATTGGCACCGCGGACCAGAACGACCGGTTCCTCGCTGCACTGTCCAACGTCGACGCACGCTGAGCGGCCCGTCAGCGGGGGTGCGGCGTGGGCGCCAGGTGAGCGGGGATCTCGAGGCCCATCTCTTCGGCGACCGACTCCAGGCCGCGGTCCACCGGCGCACCGATGGCATCGAGCGCCCGGTTCATCATCGAGAAGTTGCCGGCGACCATCGCGGCCCGATCGGCTGCGTCGGGTCCGAGGGCGATATCGATCCACTCGCGAGCCGGGCCGAGTTCATCGTCGTCCCGAAGCACGACGGCGTCGACGAACGCGAGCAGGGCCCCGTCGTGGTCCACGCCGGTCTCGCCGACACCGGTGACGAGGGGCTGAGGGCTGAGAGTGCCGTCGAAGGTGGAGATGCTCGCACGGAGCATCGATGCATGGCTGAGTAGTCAATAGAAGCAGTCGTTGAGGCTGGACGTCCGCGCCGCGATCAGTTCGATCTGTGGCCTCGAGAGTCCCTCACGTTCGATCTGCATCTCGAACATCTGGTCCAACGAGAGATAGAGCACGCCGTGCACATCGAACATCGCCTCGGCCTCCACGGGCACCGCGGAGAGCGATGAGGGAGCCGTTGCGGGCCCCACGGTCGGCGCCCATCCGGTGGTGATCGCGGAGCCGTCGGGCTTTGTCCGCGTCGGCTCGCCGCCGATCGCCGTCGGAAACTCGTGAAGGGGGAGGCCGAGCCCGTAGCTCGCGGTGTCGATCGCCATCAGCCGGCTGATGATGCCGACGATCTCGATATAGCCATACGGGTCGAGGCCGTCCATTTCCCAGCGCGCGACGTCGGTGCCGCGGATGGACGCCGGCTCAGCGGCAACGCGGCGAGTTGCTTCCTCAACCGGCGCGGGCAGGATGCCGCTCAGCTCTTCGCCGGCAAGTGCCTGGCGGGCATCGGACGCGATGGCGAGGCGCTCGGCGCCGCTCCACCACGTGCCGGCGTTGGCGAGACGTTCCCATTCCCGGTCGACCAGATCTGCAAAATCCTCGCGAGGGTCGGTCGGGGTCGGCGTGTCGTAGCGAAGATCCACGTCGGGCGTGTCGTCGATCGTCGGGTCGTCGGTGGTGTCGCGCTTCTTGCGGCTGAAGAGACCCATGCTTTATCCTCGCACCTGGTTGCGGCAGACGTTCTGACACTCGCCGATTCCGTCGATCATCGTCCGAACCACGGTGCCGTCCATCATCCACTCGGGTGGTGTCCGCGCCGCGCCGACCCCGCCGGGCGTCCCGGTCGCGATCACATCGCCCGGCTCGAGCGTGATGATCGTGCTGAGGTCCGCAACGATGTCGACGGCATTGAAGACCAGCTCACTGGTGTTGCTCTCCTGCTTGACGACGCCGTCGATCTCGCAACGGATGGCCAGCCCGGAGCCGTCGCCGAGTTCGTCGCGGGTGACGAGTTCGGGGCCGAGTGGCGTCATGGACTCGAAGGTCTTGCCGGCGAGGAACTGGGTGGTTCGGCGCTGGTAGTCGCGCACGCTGACGTCGTTGAGCACGGTGTAGCCGGCGATTGCGGCGAGGGCGTCGGCCGACGAGGCGTGGCGGAGCTCAGTGCCGATGATCACCGCGAGCTCGGCTTCCCAGTCGATGCTCGTGGAAGTCGCCGGGTCCGGAAGTGCGATGTCGTCGTGGGCGCCGATGAGTGCCTGGCGGAACTTCGCGAAGTAGGTGGGCGCGGGCGGAACGTCCCGACCCATTTCCTCGATGTGATCGCGGTAGTTGACACCGACGCAAACGATCTTTCCGGGGTGCGTGATCAGCGGCGCGAGGTCGGCTGTCGCCCGGTCCACTGCGGGTCCGTGGACGTGGCCGCCGTCACCGCTGCGCAGGAGTTCGCCGACGTCGGCGTGATCGAGCACGACGTAGTGGTCATCCTCGACTCGGGCCGCTCGCGTGGTACCGTCGTGGCGAACTGTGGCGAAGCGCATCCGCCGACGTTACCCGTCCTCGTAGGGGAGATCGGCCGGGTGACAGTTGCGGTAGTCGGGCTCCGGGTCGACCGTGAACCGCCGAGCCGAGACGGTCTCGCGGTTCTCGAGGATCGCCTTGCAAACACGATGCATGCCGTCCATCCCCCTGCCGTCGGCGCCGAGGATGATCGGATACGACAGGTCAGTGGCACCCATCAGGATCGTGTGTTCGATCACGGCCCGAACGGTCGGGCGCTGATAGTCGTCGTCGAACCAGTAGACCGAGTCCACCTCGGTGATCTCGCTCAGCGGCACGTGCTCGACCGGGAAGTCCGCACTCAACTCGATCAGGCGGAAGACGTCCCACGCCTTACGACCGTTGTCGTCGGACATGAAGTGGTACTGCTGACGCAGGCCGGGGATCCGGGCTGGGCGCGTCACGGATTCACGAAGGCGGGCGACTCGCGGAGCAGTTCGACCCAGCGGTCTTCATCGTGGGCCTCGACGAGGACCCACTCCCGGAAGACCTTCCCGGCAGGAGCGAACGGCGCGCCGTCGCCCGCGTCGATCAGCGCATCGACCCGGTCCCGGGGCAGCTTCACGACGATGCCGGCGCCCTTGTGGTGCGGCATGCCGACGAACTCGCCCGCGCTGCGCACGCAGGCGCCGCCCATGATCGCGCCTTCCTCGATGCGGCACTCGGCCAGCAGAGGAGCCGCTGCGTCCCAGAACTAGTCGCTCATGCGGCCACGGTAACCCAGGCCGATTCAGCCGACCTCGGCGACCTCGTCGGATCCGCCGCGGGCCCACGCTAGGACCGCGAACGCGATCGATGAGTAGAGCAGGAAGCCCACGGCCATCGGGGTGATGGTGTCGTCGATCATCCGATCGAAGATCGCCGCCAACATCGAGGCGCCGGCGATTGTGACGAGACCGTTGAGGGCACTCGCCGTGCCTGCCACCTTCGCCATAGGCGTCATCACGAGCGAGACCAGCGCGGGTGTCGCGACGGTGGAGAAGGAGGCGAACACCGCCGCACAGCTGAACCAGAACCAGAACGACGGTGTCCCGTCCGACATGAACGACACGGCCAGGAAGAGCGCGGCGACGCAGACCATGACGCCGATGGCGAAGCGAGCCACGTTCGCGGCCCCATACCGGCGAATGAATCGGCCGCTTCTCCACACGGTGATGCCGATGATCGCCGCCGTGGCCGCGAAGATCGCGGCGAACCAGTCGCCGTACCCGTAGATCTCATCCACGATGGGTTGGCCGCTCCCGAGGTAGATGAAGAACGCCGCGGACGTCGCAGTGATGACGAGTGAGTTGCCGAAAGCCGCCCGGTTCGACACGAAGGCCCGTGCGCCGGCAGAGATGCTCGCGAGGTCGAGCAAGCGAACGTTCTCCGGCGCCAACGTCTCGCCGAAACGAAGGGTCCAACCAGCACCGAGGACGGCCAGTGGTATGGCCGCCGCGAAGACCCACCGCCACGACCCGGACAGGAGAATCAACTCGCCGAACGACGGAGCGATGGCCGGACCGATGAGAAAGATCGCCATCGTGACCGACGTGATCTGCGCGAGCTTGTCGCCGCTGTAGAGGTCGCGGGCCATCGAGTTGCGCAGCACGCTCGGCGCGGCGGCGCCGAGGCCCCACAGGACGCGAGCGACGAGAAGCATCGTCATGCTGTCCGCGAACGCGGCGCCGGCGGCGCCGACGCTGTAGAGCACGAGCCCGAGCAGCATGGCCCGCTGCCGCCCGATGCGGTCGGACGAGAGACCCCAGATGAGCTGGCCGAATCCCATGCCCAGGAAGTACGTGGTGACGACGAGCGAGACCTCACCGGAACCGTCGCGTAGGCCGAACTCCTCGCGGAGCTCGTCGAACGCGGGTAGGGCAGTGTCGATCCCGAAGGCCAGGATCACCGACATGAAGGCGAGGTACGCGACGACGGAGCGGTCGCTCCGGAGGCTGTTCACGGTGGTGTCGGTCAGTCGCTCTGCAACCGCAGGGAGAGTTCGCTCACACGGGAGCGCAGTGCGTCCTGCTCGGCGCCGAACTGTTCGAGGGCCGTGAGAATGTCGTCCTCGAACGCGCCCCAGCCGAACTGGAGCGCAGTCGCGATCGCGATCTCGGCGAGGAGTTCGGCGTCGTGTCTGTCGCGACCCGACAACTCGGCTTGTCCGACGACGATGCGGCCGATGAGGTCCTGGATCGGATTGGCAGCGTCGTCCAGCTCGAGCTTCGCGAACGTCCGGTAGCTCGTCGCTTCGTCGGTGGTGTTGACGGGCAGGATGCCACCGTCGTCCCAGCGCTCGCCCATCGCCTCAGTCGCTTCGGCGGCCGCCTCGGCGAAGACGTTGTCCTTGGTACCGAAATAGTGGTGGATTAGGCCGTAGTTGACACCGGCGTGCTGGGCGAGCTCGCGGCCGCTCACTTGACGAGGTGAGCGCATACCCATGAGCGACTTGGCCGAGTCAATGAGCGCTCGACGGACCGCGTCGGGGCCACGGGTGGGCTTGTCGTCGCTCATCTCAGCGTCTGATCTGGCTGACGTCGCGCACGGCGCCCTTGTCGGCGCTGGTGGTCATCGCGGCGTAGGCCCACAGAGCGGCTGAGACGTTGCGGGTGCGGACCTCGGCCGGTTGCCAGGCGCCTGCGCCCTTCGCTTCCATCGCCGCGCGCCGAGCGGCCAGCTCCTCGTCGGAGATCTGCAGCGAGATCGTGCGGTTCGGGATGTCGATGTCGATCATGTCGCCGTCCTGGACGAGGCCGATCGCGCCACCCTCGGCCGCTTCCGGCGAGGCATGACCGATGGAGAGACCGGAGGTGCCGCCGGAGAAGCGCCCGTCGGTGACCAACGCGCATTCTTTCCCCAGGCCGCGGCTCTTGATGTAGCTGGTGGGGTAGAGCATCTCCTGCATGCCGGGGCCGCCCTTGGGCCCTTCGTAGCGGATGACCACAATGTCGCCCGCGTTGATGCGGGACTCGTCGAGGATGCCGTCACAGGCAGAGTCCTGACTCTCGAACACGCGAGCTGGGCCGGAGAAGCTGAAGATCTCCTCGTCCACACCAGCGGTCTTCACGATGCAGCCGTTCTCCGCGATGTTGCCGAACAGGACCGCGAGCCCGCCGTCCTGGAAGTAGGCGTTCTCGACGCTGCGGATGCACCCGTTCTCTCGGTCCAGGTCGAGCGTGTCCCATCGGGTGCTCTGGCTGAACGCGGTCTGCGTGGGGATGCCGGCCGGGCCCGCCCGGTAGAACTCGACGACGTCGGGGGCCGGGTCGCTGGCGACGTCCCACTGATCGAGGGCCGCCGCGAAGGTTTCGCTGTGGACCGTGGGGAGCGAGGTGTCGAGCAGGCCACCGCGGTCGAGTTCGCCGAGGATGGCCATGATGCCGCCGGCGCGGTGGACGTCTTCGACGTGGTACTCCGGCGTCGCCGGGGCCACCTTGCAGATCGAGGGAGTGATGCGGCTCAGACGGTCGATGTCCGCCATCGTGAAGTCGACCTGGGCTTCGATGGCTGCAGCGAGGATGTGGAGCACCGTGTTGGTGGAGCCACCCATGGCGATGTCGAGGGTCATGGCGTTCTCGAACGCACCCTTCGAACAGATGGAGCGAGGAAGGACCGACTCGTCGTCCTTCTCGTAGTACTTCTTCGCTATGTCGACGATGCGCCGTCCGGCCTCGAGGAACAGTCGCTCCCTGTCGCTGTGGGTGGCGACGACGGTGCCGTTGCCGGGCAACGCCAGCCCGAGCGCTTCCGCCAGACAGTTCATCGAGTTGGCGGTGAACATGCCGGAGCACGAGCCACACGTCGGACATGCCGAGCGTTCCATCTGGAGGACGTCCTCGTCGCTGACCGAACTGTCGCCCGCCTTGATCATCGGGTCGATCAGGTCGAGCTTCACTTCGACGCCCGCGAGGCGGGTCTTGCCGGCCTCCATCGGGCCGCCGGTGACGAAGATGGTCGGGATGTTGAGCCGCATGGACGCCATCAACATGCCGGGCGTGATCTTGTCGCAGTTCGAGATGCACACCAGCGCGTCGGCGCAGTGAGCGTTGACCATGTACTCGACGGAGTCGGCGATCAGCTCGCGGCTCGGGAGGCTGTAGAGCATGCCGTCGTGGCCCATCGCGATGCCGTCGTCGACCGCGATCGTGTTGAACTCCTTCGCGATGCCGCCGGCTTCCTCGATCTCGCGGGCCACGAGCTGACCCAGATCCTTGAGGTGCACGTGGCCGGGCACGAACTGGGTGAACGAGTTGGACACCGCGATGATCGGCTTCTCGAAGTCGTCGTCGGTCATGCCGGTCGCGCGCCAGAGAGCGCGGGCGCCGGCCTGGTTGCGTCCCTGGGTGGTGGTGCGACTGCGGTACTCAGGCATGAAGTCAGCCTACGGCCCGCTTAGCCAAGTGGCCCAGTCTTTCGAAGCTAGAGTGCGCGCATGATCCTCGCTGCTTACCAAGACACACCGTACAACGTGATCCTGTTGCTCCACATCCTCACGATGTTCGTCGCGTTCTCACCGGCCTTTGTCCACCCGTTCCTCGAGAACGACACCCGTGGCGACGGGTCGTTCCGCGAGAAGCTGTTCACCGGGATAGCGGCCCGCGGCATGAAGATCTACGGCTCGGCGCTGATCATCGGTGGCCTTCTCGGGTTCGGTCTCGCGGGCATGTCCGGTGACGGCACGGCCGAGGACGAACTGATCTACAGGGTCAGCGACGGGTGGATACTCACCGCGGTGATCATCTGGGTCGCGATGAACGGTGTGCTCCACGGCATGATTCTGAAGGGCGAGAAGGCCATCGCCGCTGGTGACGAAAGCGCCACCAAGACCGTGATGATCGGCGGTCAGCTCATCACCGTGATGTTCCTCGTCACGATGTGGCTGATGGTCTTCAAGCCGGGCGCCTAGGTCACCTAGCCCGAAACGAAAGGCCCCGGCAGGCCTGTCTCGGAGTACACGTAGCAGAGGATCGATCGGTCGCCGTCGTTCCACCCGCGTGAGCCGGCGAAGAAGATGTCAGGGATAGCGTCGTCCGTGACGTTGTCCCAGTTGATTCGTCCGGCGTTGTCGAGCAGGACGAACTGGGCGTCGCAGAGCTCATAGAGTTCGGGGGCGCCGAAGAGGCTCGCTCCCGGCCACTCGGTTCCTGCGGGCGCGGTGACCTCGGCGTAGATCTCGGTCTCAAGCAGGCCGCCACATGACTGGTCCTTCACCTCGCCGAAGCTCTCGCCCGCGGACGGGAACTCGAAGCAGTCGCCGACGCTCAGATCGGTCGCGTCCGTCTTGCCGCGGCCGGCGACCCACGCCACGATCAGGATCACGACGAGCACGCCACCACCGATCAGGAACTTCAGCGGGATGCGCTTCCAGATCGGCGGCTGTTCCGGTGTCGGGGGCAATGGAACGGCGCCGTCGGCAGTCAGTCCGACGCGAGGCGGCGACCCGTCCGTCGGAGAAGCTGCGGGCGCAGGCGGGGGGCTGGGGACACCAGACTCCATCGCTCCGGTCTCGTCGTCGTTCGGTGTGTCGCTCATCCGCCGTTTTCTTCGTTTAGGTGCCCGGCAAGTCAACCAGAGCGCCCATGCGGTGACTTGGATGCCTGCGTCCGTCCGGAGGAGAGCGGAGCCGCGGCTAGCGTCGCGGCCATGAGCGGCGATCCCGCACTCCTCGATGTCGACGGTGTGGAGGCGCGGGTCACGAGCCCCGACAAGGTGTTCTTCCCGAAGCGAGGTGAGACGAAGCTCGACCTCGTGAACTACTACCTGGCCGTCGCCGAACCGTTCATGCGCGTCGTCGGCGGGCGGCCACTGCTTCTGGAGCGCTACCCCGATGGGGCCAGAGGCAAATCGTTCTTCCAAAAGCGGGTGCCGACGGGGGCACCGGAATGGCTTCGCACCACCGTGGTGAGCACGCCGAACGGCACGACATCCAACGCCCTGATTGCTCACGACATGGCGCACATCGTCTGGGCGGTGAACATGGGTTGCCTCGGCTTCCATGTCTGGCCGTACCGCTCGGCCGACCCTGCGCACGCCGACGAACTTCGCATCGACCTCGACCCCCAGCCCGGGACCAACTTCGAGGATGTTCACGCTGAGGCCATGGAGGTGAAAGCGGTGCTCGACGAGCTCGGCATCCTCGCCTGGGCCAAGACCTCGGGCTCGAAAGGCATCCACATCTACGTTCGTCTCCGGCCCGAATGGGACAGCTACCAGGTGCGCTACGCGGCCGTGGCGCTGGTTCGCGAGCTGCAGCGCCGGCGGCCAGACCTGCTCACCTGCGAGTGGTGGAAGGAAGAGCGGGGCGAACGGGTCTTCGTCGACTTCAACCAGAACGCGCCCCACAAGACGGTCTTCGGGACATGGTCGGTTCGCCCGCGTGTCGGCGGGCAGATATCGATGCCGATCTCATGGGACGAGGTGGGCGATGTCCAGCCCGAGGACATCACCCTGGCGACCGTCCCCGGGCTCCTCGCGGAGCGGGGCGATCCCTGGGCGGCACTCGATGACGATCTTCAGTCGATCGAACCGCTGCTCGAATGGCACGAGCGAGACTGGGCCGATGGCCTGATGGACGCGCCGTGGCCACCCGTCTACCCGAAGCAGCCCAACGAGCCGCCCCGCGTCAGCCCGAGCCGTGCGAAGAAGCCCGAGGGCGACGACTGAAGGTCGGCCTCAGTCGGCTGGGAGCGACTCGAGTGCGAAGAGGCCCGCGCCGAGCGCGCCCGCTTCGTCGCCGAGTTCGGCCATGCGGATCTCCACCGGTGGCCGGTGGGCCGAACCGAGCGTGACCTCGGGCATCCACGACGCGACGCCGCCCGCGAGCGGCTGGCCGATCCCGCTCAGCCCGCCGCCGATGACGATGCGCTGCGGATCCATGATCATGACGAGGTTGGCGCAGCCGACGGCGACCCATCGACAGAAGCCGTCGAAGATGCGAGCAGCGTCGTCGTCTCCGGCCCGGAGCGCCTCGGCCACCTCGAAGCCCGTGATCGCGTCGACCGACCCGGCGAGTGCGACGCCGGCGGCGAACTCGCCGGCCGCGGCGGCGGCTCGTCCCTGCGCTCCGAGTGCCGAGCCGGACGCGTAGTACTCCCACGGGCCCCGCTGGCCCGTGTGATGGGTGGGGCCTTCGACTTCGACGACCATGTGGCCAACTTCGCCGGCGAATCCGAACGCGCCTTGCGCCAACGAGCCGTCCACCACGACGCCGGCGCCGATCCCCGTACCGAGCGTGATGGAGACGAAGTCGTCTGCGCCGCGTCCGGCGCCGAGCCGCGCTTCTGCCAGCGCGACCGCGGACGCATCGTTCAGCGTGGCGACGGGAACACCGGTCGCCTCGGCGAGCGCGGGGCCGAGCGGGTACTCGATCAGGTCCGGCAGGTTCGGGCTGTAACGAACGGTTCCGGACCGTTGGGCGAGTCCGGCGACGCCGAGGCCGACCGCAGTTGGTTGTTCGTCGCCAACGAGCCGTTCGACCAGGCCCCGCAGCGTCTCGACGAGCACGGCGCCATCCCCGGCACTCGACGCCCGTTCCTGGCCGACGATCGACAACGAGTCCGGGTCGATCAGCATCCCTCGGGCATTGGTGCCGCCAACGTCGAGGCCCACGATCATCGTCGCCACGCTATTCGTTCCCCTGTGCCGGGGCGGGCACTCGGATGTAGCTTGACAGAAAGCTTTCTGAAAAGTTAGATGCTCACATGACCGACCCGACCACCTTCGCCCTTCTGCTCGGGCGGCTGGCGCGACTGAACGAGACGCTCATCGGCGAGATCTGCACCGAGCACGGAACCACCCCCGCCGAGGTGCGGGTGATGTCGCTTCTGACGCACCGCCCCGATCGTTCCGCCAGCCCGTCGGACATCGCCACGTTCGTGGTACAGACGAGTGGCGGCCTGACCGCCACCCTTCGTCGCTTGGAAACCGACGGCCTCGTCGAGCGCGTCGCGGACCCGGACGACGGGCGAGGCAAGCTCGTCGTGCTCACCGAGGAGGGCGAGGCGTTCCATGCCCGGCTCCTCGCGGCGATCGTCGCGCGCGTCGAGCGAGTGCTCGACTCCGTCGACCTGGATGAGGCCGACGTCGTCGTCCGCGCCCTCGTCGAGGCCTTCGAAGTGGACGGCGGCCTGCCGCCCAGCGCCGGTTTCGTCGCCGGCGTTCCACTCACACTCCCGCTGAGGTGACGCCCGACATGGCCGACATCACGACTTCACTCGGACTACGGCCGTTGAGCGGCCACCTTGCGGCCGAGGTCTTGGCGCCTCTCGCCGACGTGCTTGCAGACGACGGCCTCCAGTCGTCCCTGCGGGCGGCGCTGCCCGACCACGGGGTACTCGTGATGCGCGGCGCGTCCCCCACTCCCGCGCAGCAGATCGAGCTCGCCGACGTGTTCGGCGAGGCCCGGCCGCCTCTCGGCCAGAACCCCAGGCACCCAGACCACTCGCTCGTCTGCGTCTTCGACAGCGACGGTGGGTACAAGGCCGACAAATGGCACACCGATGAGACGTTCGTCGACCAGCCGTGTTCCGGTGCGGTGCTGTCGATGCAGGTGAAGCCCGAGGTCGGTGGCGACACCGTGTGGACGAGCACCGAGGCCGCCTACGACGCCCTGTCGAACGGCATGAAGACGCTGCTCGACAACCGGCGGGCGCGCCACGAGATCAACGAAGACAACTTTGCGATCCACCCCGTGATCCAGACTCATCCGCTCACGGGTCGCAAGTGCATCTACGTCAACGACATCTTTACCCGCGGCATCATCAACCTCCCGCCGACCGAGAGCGACGCGATCCTGCCGTTCTTGATCCGCCACGTGCAGCGGCCCGACTTCAGCTATCGCCACATGTGGCACGACGGTGATGTCGTGATCTGGGACAACCGTTGCACCCAGCACTACGCACTCAACGACTTCGCCGGTCGTCGAGTCGTCCATCGTGTGGAGTTCCACGCCGAACCATTCGCCACGACCGACTGAGGACCCCAGAACCATGGATTCCGGACCCAAGAACCCGTTCCTCGCCGACTCGTCGTACGGCGTGGCGCACGGCCGCTCGGACCAGCAGGACAACGTGCCGTGGCGCGGGCCGGAAGGCCCGACCGAGGTGCTCGACGGATCAGCCGACGTCCAGTATTCGTGGCTCGGCCCCTGCCACTTCGGCCACCTGACCTCAGGCCGCTATGCCGACGGTAAGCGAGTGCTCTGGAGCAACGGTCGCGAGAACATCGCGAAGCTCGACTACGACACGCTCGATGTGCTGGCCGACCACGAGATCGTCGGCGGCCCGGGCCGCACCCCTGCCTCGGACCTCCAGGACAACCTCAAGGGACTTGACGAGAAGGAGGGCATGGAGGCGATCGAGCACGCCATCGAGTTGTCGATGAAGTACATGGCGGGCCTCGACGGCGTCTACGCACTCCTTGACTGCGACCACACGCTCTTCCTTGGCCGCACGGATCATGCCGTCGCCTATGTCGAGATGGACCCGTCCGATCGGGCCTCCGAGATCGTGGAGCGCGACCGCTGGTACAAACCCGACCACATTCCGGGCGCGTTCGTCGGTATGAACATGACCTTCGACGGCCACCTGGTGATGTCCACGGATCACGGATGGATCGTCGTGCTGTCGCGGGACTTCTCGACGTATCACGCGCTACAGGTGTGGGGCGGGGCGGAGGAGGCCGCGGCCTACAACCAGACGATGGCTGATGTGGGGCGCGTTGGCTACGGCTGGATGCGCACCAGCATCTGCGTGGACGATGACAACGGCATCTACGTCTCGTCCAACGATCACCACCACAAGCTGCGCTGGACGGGGGCAGAGCTCACGGACGACACCGCGCACGGGTGCTGGTCGATGCCCTACCGCAACGGCGGCGGCACCGGTTCGGGCACCACTCCGTCGCTCATGGGCTTCGGGCCGGACGAAGACAAGTTCGTTGTGTTCGGGGACGGTGACTCGGTCGTCAACATCACGATCGCCTGGCGCGAGGACATCCCGGAGGACTGGCAACAGCTGCCGAACGCGCCGGATCGGCGCATTGCCGGCATCGGCCCCGCCAACATGGGGGACCCGGACCTGGCCACGATCCAGACCGAGCAGTCGATCACCACGTCCGGCTACGGCGCCATGACCGTCAACAACGAGCCGGCGACGATTCCCGAAGGGTTCCCGGGGCAAGGCGTGCGCATGCTGTGCTTCATGCTCCCGCACAAGCCGGAGTACACGCCGCACGGGATGCACAAGTACGCCTGGAATCCCGTCACGCGAGAGTTCTCCGAGGCGTGGGTCAACCACGACATCTCCTCGCCGAACTCGGTGCCCTTCGTGGCCGAGGAGAGCGGCCTCGTCTACACCTGCGGTGTCCGTGACGGGAAGTTCACGATCGAGGGCGCCGACTGGGAGTCGGGCGAGTCCGCCTTCCACTACGTGCTCGGTGGATCGAGGTTCAACACCATCGGCGCCGGTGTGACGGTGGACGACGACGGCCGGCTGCTTTTCGGCAGCATGTACGGCAAGACCAGGATCAATCGAGGTCCCGGCCGTCGATAGCCCACTCCCTGCTCGCTACGAGGCAGAGGAGCTCATGAGGCCAGGTGGAACAGGACCCGCGTCTCGCCCGGTAGGACCTTGCGTTCGCGCACGTCGAAGCGTTCCTCGATCTGCCGCTCGATGTGCTCGAGCGTGTACGCGTCGTGGGTGCCGGCCCGTTTGTGACGCATCAGGGTCTTCACCATCTGGTCGTCCTCAGTGGGCACTTCCAGGACGATCTTGGATCCCAGCGATCGGAAGAGATCGAGAATCGAGCTCGTCGGGACGTTGTGGGTGAGCGCCAAATGGTGAATGACTGCGAGGGCGAGGATGACGTCGGGGCTCGAGCGTTGACTGAGCGGCGGTCGCTCGGCGCCGTCCCAGCCGATGCCGGGCGACGGATCAGCGAAGTTCATGACCATCGGAAGGATGCCGGTGGTTCCGCTCTCGCGTAGATCGCGGTACAACCGGTCCACGACGAGGTCGTCGGCGTCCATTGCCAGGACGGTCTCGCTGTTCTCCGCTGCGATCCGTGAGAACATACCGTCGTTCGCGCCGACGTCCCAGACCTGGTTGCGGGGCTGTTGCCCGACGATCCGGCGGACGAAGTCGCCTTTGAGCAGTAGCTCCTTGGACTCGTAGTGGCCCCGGTCGGAGTAGTCGCCCCAGGTTGACTCGGAGCGCTCCCAGCTGAGCCCGTCCACCAGCTTGATCAGCCGGTCGATGGTCGCGATGTAGAGCTCCTTCTTGTAGCCCGCGTTCTTCATCTCGGTGACGGTGTCGGCGGACCCGTCCTTGAAGCGACTGTCGGCCTTGGCGTGGAGCCAGACGTGCGAGAGGTAGCCCTTGTGGCCGGCTCGCTTGCCTTGCAGCACGCGGCGGGCGTGTTCGGGGGTGATGCCGTCCACCGCGCCGCGCAGCCACGGCTGATGGGGCAGATCCTTGTAGGCGGTGAACATCAGCGGGAACAGGAAGAGCTGACAGAACTGGCGGTAGCCCCACCACGCCTCGCCGGCGCGGTACGGCTCGAACGAGGGCACGTCGATGAACACCGGCTTCGCGCCGACGAACTGCACGTTGTAGGCGCTGGCGTCCTTGCTGGTTATGTCGTCGTCGATCGCGGCGCGGACGAGACGAAGCGTCAGAAGCGCGGCGTCCTGCAGCATCGTGAACGACCACTCGTGGGCGTAGGAGACGATGGGGATGCGCTCGTGCTCCAACACGGTTGTCCAGGCGCGGCCGTCGGGGCTGGCGCCGTTCACTTCACTCGTGGCGACGATGTCGCCTCGTTCGATTGCGGCGGCGAAGAACGCGGCCTCGCGGGCGGCATTCCAGTCGGCGGCTGCGGTTTCATCGAGCCCTCGGAGGATCCGATCGCCATCGCGCCAGACGCGAGAAGTCGGATCTCGGAAGGAGCCGCTGTCGTAGAGGGCGGGCGACGGTTCGCCCGACGAACTCATCAGGTTGCGCCGGCGCCGGCCTCGTCGGTCGGATCAATGTCGGCGTCGGCGCCGCGCTTCTTCAAACGCATCTTGGCAAGCATCGTCTTGGCGGCGACACCGGCTCCGGCCGCGCCCGCGGCAACGGCGCTGATGATCGCGCTTCCCGATGCAGGATCCAGATAAGCAGACACCATGGTTCGATTCTCCTCGCCGAATGCCCACCGAAGGGTACCGGCGACGGTTACACAACTCAACGCCGCGGAGAGTGGCGCGCGAGTACGGGGAGTGGTTGAGACGGATGGTGTCGAGTGGTCGGTGTGGGTCGCTCAGCCCATGGCCGCGGCGAATGCGTCGACGACGGTGGCGACGTCGTCGTCGGAGATACCGAGATGGGTGACAAGACGAATGGAACTCGAACCGTCACGTCGCGAAATGAGCGCGGTGACACCAGCGGTGTTCACTCGCTCCTGTAGGTCTGCGGGTGCGTCCTCGATGTCGACGAAGATCATGTTCGAGTTCTGAGCGACTGCGACGCCCTCGATCGCCGCGAGCCCTGCAGCGATCGATGCCGCTCGGCGGTGGTCGTCGGCGAGGCGGTCGATGTTGTGCTCCAACGCGTACAGCCCGGCTGCGGCCAGGACGCCGGCTTGACGGAGTCCGCCGCCCATCATCTTTCGCCAGTGACGGGCTTCCTCGATAAGCGCCGCGGAGCCGCTCAAAACAGAGCCCGCCGGCGCCCCGAGGCCCTTCGACAGACACATCGACACGCTGTCGAACCCGGCGGTCAGTTCGGCACCGTCGATGCCGAGGGCCACGGCGGCGTTCCACATGCGGGCACCGTCGAGATGAACGGCGAGCCCATTGGCTCGGCCGACCGCGACTGCTTCGTGCATGCGAGCGACCGACTGCACGTTGCCGTCCTTCGTGTTTTCGATGCAGAGCAGACGGGTGCGGGCGAAGTGGTCGTCCTTGGGCTTGACGGCGCCGGCGATCGCAGCCGGATCGGGAAGACCATCCGCCATCATCGGGACGGGCTGGGGCTGGATGCCGCCGAGCACGGCACCCCCGCCGCCCTCCCACCGATACGTGTGGGCCGAGTCACCGACGATGAACTCGTCGCCTCGGCCGCAGTGGGCAAGCAGCGCACACAAATTCGACTGCGTGCCGCTCGTGACGAACACGCTCGCTTCCTTCCCGAGTCGTTCGGCGACGACCGCTTCGAGCCGGTTGACCGTGGGGTCGTCGCCGAAGACGTCGTCGCCGAGTTCGGCGTCGGCGATCGCCTTCTTCATCTCGGGTGTCGGCTGGGTGACGGTATCGGAGCGGAGATCGATCACGCGCTCAGTATGCCCGTCGTCCCCGCGGCGTGGGTCAGCCGACGTTGCGGATCTCCGAGATGTGGATGCCGTTGGCGCTGGTGCCACGCGAGGTCGCGGCGAGGCCGAACGGCGGGCTGTCGAGGAAGGCGCCGCTCTGCAGCGAACCTCCGATGCTTGCGCCGGACCCGGAGCCGTTGGACCAGCTGGCCGCAGCGGGCGTGCCGCCGAACCCGTTCTCGCCACCGCTGGCGCTTCCCGTCCGCGGGTACTACGGCGAGGGCGAGGCCGGCGAGGCCGAGGCTGATCGGGTCTTCGATGAGCAGATGGCCGAGTGGGAGATGCTCGAGGAGCGAGCCGCCGACGCCCAGCACGGTCTTGACGGTCTTCGTGAGGCGAGAGACGCCCGGGACGCGCTGGAGCGTGCCCGGATCGCCCTCATCGATTGCGAAGGCTGCACCCCGCTGCGGCCCGCAGACGATGAGGTCGTCGATGGCGGCGTCACCGGTCCGGCCGTAGCGACCGGTGGTGGAGCGGCTCCGTGCCTCTGCACCGACGGTCAGGTCAAGACCAAGGTCGAGACGACCAAGCGCTTCTGAGTGCGGGCCGGCCCCGTGGATCTGCGGGTGCCCACCGCAGACTGGGTCGCCGCGACCGGCGGTCCGATTCGGGGCAGCACCTTCGCCGGAATGGACGAGGGCCAGCTCGAGGATCTGTGCTCGGGTCTCGACGACGAGACGTCAGCAGTCGTCACGAGCTACTCGATCCCGACCGAGTGGCTGACGCTGAAGCTGCTCCGGGCCTACCGCTGCGAAGGCGGCCAGTGGGTCAAGACCGATCAGACCACCTGGAAGAGCGATCGTTCACCGGCGCCCCCCATCGCTGCTCGCCAGCGCTCGAATAGAGGTTGCAGTCGATGAGACAGAGGGCGATGTCGACGGGCGGGTCGGCTGGGCCGGCGAGGCCGATCGTGTCTTCGAAGTAGCCCTCCGTGGCCGTGTAGGCGCTGCGAGGGATGCCGTGGCGCTCGCAGGCAGCGTGGAAGTTCTCGACTCCGCCGCCACCCTGCTTGCCGCCCGGATTCCAGCCGGGGTGGTAGTCCCGATCATCTTTCGCCTCGGGGAGAGTCTGGAACGAGTCGTACGCCCACATGTGCCGGTTCGCCGTACCGCTGAGCTTCATCGCCTGGTGCGCTTGGTTCATGGTGTTGCCGCCCCACGATCCGAACTCGACGTAGTCGCCGGAGATGGCGTTGATGTTCAGGTTCGTCCAAGCGTCGTAGAAGAACTCGAGTTAGCCGTGCAGGATTCGCTGCACGGCCCGCTCGATCGGGTTCAGGCTGTCGTCGTCGAGATAGCTCACGGGCCTGAAGGTATCGCGCCCAGTTCTGATGGCCAGAGGTCAGCGTCGCGCGACCAGATGGGCTTCGTGCCGGCCGTTGTCGCGCCAGTCCTCGCTGTGGTGAAGGATCTCGAGCCCGGGGAGGAGCGTCGGCAGTTCGTTGCGACCCAGCAGGAAGGGGCGACCGGGCTTGTCGCGCCGTTCGAGGTTCGTTTCCGTGGCGATGACGACGCCGAGGAGGCCGCCCGGTGCGAGGCGCTCGACCATGGCGCCGAACAGATCACGTTGGAGGTAGTTGGCGACGGTGATGATGTCCCACGGACCGGTCGGAAGTGGATCCGCTTCCAGGTCTGTTTCGACCGTGGCGACGGCGAGCCTTGCGGCTTGTGCGTGCACGCGGGCGGCGGCGAGACCGACGTCGCTCACATCGGCCACAGTCACGTCGAGCCCGCGGCGGGCGAACTCGATCGCCGCTGGTGAACCGCCGCCCGCGACGTCGAGAAGTCGACCACTATCGGGCAGCCACGGTTCGAGCAGGTCGACGAGCTGCGACTGATGGTCGGTACCCGTCCCGACGGAAGACCACTTCTCATTCCAGCGTTCGCGGTCGCCCGCTCCCACTAGCTCGCCTCGGCCTCGGGCTCAAGCTCGGCGGTGACCTCGATCTCGGTGCGGTCCGTCGGTGTGCCTGTGGTGACGGTCTCGATCATGCCCGCGGCCTTCACATCGTCGATGACCTCGTCGAGCAGGTCGAGCTGGGCCTGGGTGGCGGCGAACGTCGCCGAGATGACCGGCGTGCGGAGCTTGCGCTTCGCCTCCGACTTCTCGCGGCGCACGACGGACAGCGCTTCACTCGCGACGTCGCTCGGGCCGGGGCCAACGCCTGCGGCGGCAGCGCGGAGGCCGTCGGCCTCGGGCCAATCGGCGGTGTGGATCGAACCGTCCTGCCACCAGTCCCAGACCTCTTCGGTGACGAACGGGAGGAACGGGGCGAGCAGCCGCTGGACAGTGGACAGCGCCACCCGCAACGCGTGTTGGCCTGACGCCGCTCGCTCGTCGCCGTACTCGCCGTAGGCGCGGGCCTTGACGAGTTCGACGTGGTTGTCGGTGAACCACCAGAAGAACTCTTCAGTGCGTTCGAGGGCGCGGGCGTAGTCGAACGCGTCGAATGCGGTCGTCGCGGCGTCGACCAGATCGGCGAGCTTGTCGAGCATCGACTGATCGAGCGGTTCGGTGATCGCGGCGGGGTCGATGTCGGACGAGCCTTCACCGAAGCCGAGAACGAACTTCGACGCGTTCAGCAGCTTGATCGAGAGGCGCCGGCCGATCTTCATCTGGCCCTCGTCGAAGGCCGTGTCGGTGCCCGGGCGGCCGGACGATGCCCAGTAGCGGACGGCGTCGGAGCCGTACTGCTCGAGCAGGTCGGTGGGGACGACGACGTTGCCCTTCGACTTCGACATCTTCTTGCGATCCGGGTCGAGGATCCAGCCCGACAGTGAGGCGTTCTTCCACGGCGCCGTGCCGTCCTCGAAGTGGGAGCGGACCACGGTGGAGAACAGCCAGGTGCGGATGATGTCGTGGGCCTGCGGCCGGACGTCCATCGGGTAGGTGACGGCGAAGAGTCCCGGGTTCGTCTCCCAGCCACACGCGATCTGCGGTGTGAGCGACGAGGTCGCCCACGTGTCCATGATGTCGGGCTCGCCGATGAAGCCCATCGGCTGGCCTCGCTGATCGTCGGTGTATCCGTTCGGTATGTCGGTGGACGGATCGATCGGGAGCTCGTCGGTTGAGGGCGCGATCGGTTCTGCGTATTCCGGCTCGCCGTTCTGATCGAGTGGGTACCAGAGTGGGATGGGGACGCCGAAGAAGCGCTGGCGGCTGATCAGCCAGTCGCCGTTGAGACCCTCGATCCAGCTGGCGAACCGGGTCTGCATGTAGCTCGGGACCCAGTTGATCTCGTCGCCGCGGGCGACGAGGCCGGCTTGCAGATCGGCGTCGCGGCCGCCGTTGCGGATGTACCACTGACGGGAGCTGACGATCTCGAGCGGCTTGTCGCCCTTCTCGAAATACTTGACCGGGTGGGTGATGGGCCGGGGCTCGCCTTCCATGTCGCCCGACTCGGCGAGCATCGTGGCGATCTCAGCCTGCGCGTTCTTGGAGCGAAGCCCGGCGAGCCGCTGGTAGGCATCGGTCGCAGCACCCTCGGCGATCCAATCCGGGGTCTCCTCGGCGAACTTGCCGTCTCGCTGGATGACGGTCCGGACCGGCAGGTCGAGCTCGCGCCACCAGGTGACGTCGGTGGTGTCGCCGAACGTGCAGATCATCGCGATGCCGGTGCCCTTCTGGGGGTCGGCGAGTTCGTGGGCGTGGACCGGAACCTCGACATCGAAGAGGGGCGACGAGACGGTGCCGCCGAAGTGCGGCTGGTAGCGCTCGTCATCGGGGTGGGCGACGAGGGCGACGACCGACGGGACGAGCTCGGGGCGCGTCGTGTCGATCCAGATGTCGGGCGTGTCGCCGACGCCGGCGAAGCGGAGCTTGTGGTACGCCCCGGGCGTCTCCTTGTCCTCCAGTTCGGCCTGGGCGACCGCCGTCTGGAAGGTGACGTCCCACAGGCTCGGCGCCTCGACCTGGTAGGCCTGCCCATCGTCGAGGTTGCGCAGGAATCCGAGTTGGCTGATGCGGCGGGAGTGGGCGTTGATCGTCTCGTAGGTGCGGGTCCAGTCGACAGACAGCCCGAGCCGGCGGAACAGCGTCTCGAAGGCCTTCTCGTCCTCGACGGTCAGCTCGGTACAGAGCTCGATGAAGTTCGGCCGGCTGACCGAGATCGTCTTTCGTTTACCGACGGCCTTCGGGTCGCCTGCGTCTTCCGGCGCGGTGAACCCAGGGTCATAGGGGAGCGATGGATCGCAGCGGACGCCGTAGTAGTTCTGGACGCGGCGTTCGGTGGGAAGACCGTTGTCGTCCCACCCCATCGGGTAGAAGACGTTCTTGCCGGCCATGCGCTGGTAGCGGGCGACGGTGTCGGTGTGCGTATAGGAGAAGACGTGGCCGACATGGAGGGAGCCGGAGACCGTGGGCGGCGGGGTGTCGATCGAGAAGACCTCGTAACGCGTGGTGTCCTCGTCGAAGTGGTAGATCCCGGTCTCGTCCCATACCGCGTCCCACTTGTCCTCGAGGCCGGCGAGGTCGGGCTTGTCGGGGATGCGAGACGTACTCATAGTCCCGAAAGGGTATCCGTCAGCTACTCCCGGGCAGTGGGAGTTCTGATGCCCGTCAGTAGTCGGTGTCGCCGCCGATTCGCCAGAGCGTGGCGTCGTAGTCGGCTTCCAGGAGTTCGTCGACGACGGCCGCTTCGACACCGACGTCCTGCGAGGCGGTGATCATCTCGCCGCCGGTCGGCACGGTGTCGCGAGACGGCCACGTCTCGGGCTTCCAGACCCCGGCTCGGCGAAGCGCTTTGCCGCAATGCATGAAGCATTCGTCCACGTCGATGACGATGGCGGACATCGGGCTGCGCAGTCGACCTTGCAGGTGGGGGCAGACGTCGAGGCGGTCGGTGGTGTCGTAGACGAGCGTGGTGTTGGTACGAGCCGCGAGCGAGTCCCACGGTGACGTGCGTAGCCCTGCCTTTGTCGCGTGATCGCCGGTGGCGAGCACGAGCTCGAGGACAGGATCGACCGCGTCGACGAGGTGGAGTTCCATCGGCTGCATCGACAGGTGCTTCGTGAACGCTTCGCGGATCACTTCGATCGCGGCGGCTTCGGTTGATGCGACGTCGATGGCGCCATCAAGCTCTCGAAGCACCGCGCGTTCCTGCTTCTCGTCGTGCAGCTCGCGTTCGGTGTTGGACAACCGCCGGTTCGACGAGCGCTCACGCTCTCGGTGAGGGCTGATGAGACCGAAGTGCGTGGTGAGCGCCGTCGCCAATGCTGCGACGATGGCCGGCGCGACGATGCAAGCCATCCCGAGGGTGGTGCCAGGGTCCCCTGCAATCACTGTCGCGACCCCGGCCGCGAGCGCGACAGGAATGGCAACCGCGGCCGCGAGAAGGGCGGTGCGGTCGCTCCAACGGGTCTCGGCGGTGCGACGCGACTTCACTTCCACTCTTATCGCTATCTTTTCGGCGCATTTGAGCGGGGAGGACTGGAACCGGTTCCGGGCCGATCGTCACGCCTGCCGGTCATTTGGCTCCTGGCTGATCCGACCCGGCCGATAGTGGCAGAGGGGTTGTCAGAATCCCCGATGATCCGTACTCTCATGGAATGCGCTTGGTTACCGAAGAGTAACCGAGCGCCCATCAACCGTTTCCGGCCCTGCCGTATCGAGGAGGCCCCCGATGCCCAAGTTCTCACTTGAGCTCAACGAAGACCAGCTCCAGATCCAGAAGTGGGTCCATGAGTTCGGTGTCGACGTGATTCGTCCCGCTGCTTCCGAGTGGGATGAGCGCGAGGAGTTCCCGTACCCGATCGTCGAACAGGCCGCCGAGATCGGCCTCTACGGCTGGGAGTTCATGGCCGAAGGCATGATGGGCGACCCCACCGGCCTCACGATGCCGGTCGCCATCGAAGAACTGTTCTGGGCCGACGCCGGTATCGGCATGGCCATCATGGGCACCGGCCTCGCCGCCGCCGGCATCGCCGCTTCGGGCACGCCCGAGCAGGTCATGGAGTGGGTGCCCCAGTGCTACGGCACGCCCGACAAGCTTGCCCTCGGCGCCTTCGCCGCCAGTGAGCCCGACGCCGGCTCCGATGTGAACGGCTACCGCCTCCGCGCCGTCTACAAAGAGGCCAAGGACGAGTGGACCCTCAACGGCACCAAGGCATGGATCACCAACGGCGGCATCGCCGACATCCACGTCGTCGTCGCCGTGGTGGACCCTGAGCTCGGCTCGAAGGGCCATGCCAGCTTCATCGTCCCGCCGAACACGCCGGGTCTGTCGATGGGCCAGAAGTACAAGAAGCACGGCATCCGTGCTTCGCACACGGCCGAGGTCGTCCTCGACGACGTCGTCGTCCCGGGCCACTGCCTGCTCGGCGGCAAGGAGAAGCTCGACGAGCGGATCGCCAAGGTGCGCCGCGGTGAGAAGAGCAACTCCCAAGCCGCGATGCAGACGTTCGAGGCCACCCGCCCCGCCGTCGGCGCCCAGGCCCTCGGTGTCGCCCGCGCCGCCTACGAGTACTCGCTCGAGTACGCCAAGGAGCGCCACGCGTTCGGCCGAGCGATCATCATGAACCAGTCGATCGCCTTCATGCTCGCCGACATGGCGACCGAGATCGACGCCACCCGCCTGCTGATCCACCGTGCCGCCTGGCTCGGTAAGAACGGCAAGTTCCAGAACGCCGAAGGTTCGATGGCCAAGATGAAGGCCGGCCGAGTCTCCGTGTGGGTCACCGAACGCGCGATCCAGATCCTCGGCGGCTACGGCTACACCCGCGAGTACCCGGTGGAGCGCTGGCACCGAGATGCGAAGATCCACGACATCTTCGAAGGCACCGAGCAGATCCAGCAGCTGGTGATCAGCCGGGCCATCTCGGGTCTGCGCATCGAGTGATCCTTCGTTGACGAGGGGCGATGCAGCTGTACAACGCTGTGCGATCCGTGAACGCATCGACAACAATGTCGTCGTGGCTACGACTCGGCGAGCCGACATGTTTACCGCTGACGGTAGGCCGTCAGAGAATGATCCTCGGGAGCACGGGCCGAGACTGGGCGACGAGCGACGACGCTGGTCGAATCTCTCCGCTGTCAGCGTCTGACCCTGGAACTGAAGTGCGCAGATCTCGACGCGGAGGCGATGGCACGACGTGCTGTCGAGCCCTCGACGATGTCGCTCCTCGGGTTGGTGCGACACCTGGCCGATGTCGAGCGTGAGACGCTCCGAGTAATGATGGCCGGACAGGACGTACCGCGGCTGTTCTGCTCCGATACCGATCGTGACGGTGACTTCGATGGAGCTGTTCCGGATCCGCTTGTGGGGTCCGGCAATCGCCTCGCCGAGCGGCTGGCTCCAGATGCTGCCGGTGTCGTGGTCCCACCAGGTCATCGCGTTGCGATACAACGCGCCCTGCGTGCCGAAGATGATCTCCTCACCATCGACCATCGCGGTCGCGCAGACCGGGCACCACGTGACGAGGATCGGCACTCCGCCGACCCGGTCGACAACCATCTCGCGTGAGTTGAGAAGGCTCACCGGGTAGGCGCGAGCGTGGCCGTCGACCTCCACGCCGATCACGTCCGAGTCGTCCGGCCAGGTGATCTCCTTCGCGCTGGCGAGCTCGGTTCGTAGATCGGCTCGATGAAGTCACGCGGAACCAACTGGACGAACTGGTCGAGTAGGTGGACGTCCGACGGCGACGGCGACGGCGGCGCTGGCGGCACGGCTCGCCGGTCGTCCTCGACGAGGGTGACGATCCCGGCGGCGGCCAAAGCGAGTGCGATCGCCAGAACGGCGATCCATGCACCGCGCCGTCGCGTCAGAAACGTAAGAGCAGCGATGGCACCGAAACCCGCTCAGAAGGCTGTCGCTTCCGATCACCTGGCGCCGCCGGAGGACGAAGGTCCCTTGCCGGACCTGCGGGATCTCCGAACACTGAGAGAAAGGAGGCACCATGTCCCGAACAATGCCCATGCCGATCTGGGTCGGTCGCGACGGCCGAAGCCGCGTGGTGGTCGAGACGCCCGACGTGGCAAAGCAGGTCGCGCTCGCCCGGATTCTCGACAAGTCTGGCTACGCCGTACTCAGCTGCCGTGGGCCGGAGGGGACCGACGATCGATGCGCGCTTGTCGAGCACGAGACGTGCAACGGCGTCGCCGGCGCGGATGTCGTCGTGCACGCCATGCGACCGCAGGACCCCCGAAATCGGGAGGTACTGCGCCACATTCTCGATCGCTATCCTGACGTTCCCATCGTTGTGGAGGCACCGCGTCCATACGTCGAACGCCACCCCGATGAGTTCGAGCGATGTCGGGTCGTCTTCCAGCCGATGACTGCGGAGATGCTCATCGAAGCGGTCGAGGAGGCGATCCGCGATCGCGCCGTGACGTCAGCCGACCAGGCCTGATAGCAGCTCCATTGACCGCAGCCAGTCGTCGACCGTCTCGCGCCAAGGGGCAGAGACGACGTGGGTCACGCCTGCATCCGCGTATGCCGCTGCCTCCTCGCGGATTACGCCATGGTCCATACCCTGTGGGTCCCAACCGGTTCGGTACGAGATCGTGAACTCCGGCTCCGGTCGTTGTTCACGTATGCCGGCGATGATCGGGGCAAGGTCCTCCGGGGCCGTGCTGATCGCCTGAAAGCCGTTGCCTCGCTCCGCGGCGCGGCGGTACGTGACGGGCGAACCACCGCCGATCCAGATCGGGATCTCGCCAGTCGGCTTGGGAAGCACCTTCAGATCCTCGAACTTGTAGTGATCGCCGGCGAACGACGCCGGGTCGTCGCTCCAAACCGCTCGCATGATGTCGAGCGCTTCATCCATCCGCGGCCCGCGGTTCGTGAAGTCCTGATCGAGTGCAGCGAACTCGCCTTCGCTCCAGCCCACGCCGGCTCCGAGGATCACGCGACCGCCGCTGAGCTGATCGAGGCTGGCGAGCGAGTTGGCGAGCTGGAGTGGGTGGTACTGCGGAACCACCATGACGCTCGTGCCGAGGCCAATCCGCTCGGTGGCTGCGGCGGCCCAGGTGAGCGAGATCAGAGGATCGAACAGGAAGGCAGACGGGTAGGGCTGCGCAGCGGGTCGCACGATGTGATCGGACACCCAGACGTCGGCGAAGCCCATCGCCTCGGCTTCGCGGGCAACCCGGCTGATGGCATCTGCCCCCGCGGCTCGTCCGAACTGCGGAAGGTGAATGCCGAGGTCCATGATGCGAGGCTCGCGGAACCCCATACGCCCGGGCAAGTCTCGACGACCTCGCCTTCATGCGAGCGAACGCTCGAACGTGCCGGTATCAGCTGGCCAGGTCGACCCGGTCGCCGGACTCCAGGAGCTCGACAAGGAACTGGTCCGGTGTGGAGTAAAGCGTCCTTCGACCACACAGCCTCGTGTCCATGTCGGGCGGATCGGTGAAGGGGATCTCGCTGTAGCCCATGTCGGGCTCGAGCAGCGGATCGGTCCAGGCCGCGATCACGGGGAATCCACCGCACGTGAGTTCGGCGACCCGCGACGCGCGGGCGAGAATCTCGCGGGGGATCGGAAGCGCGAGGACCGACGACGGAATGCCGCGCGGCCCTGGGTCGAGGCTTCGGGCCTGCTTGATGATGAGCCCGCCGCTGTCGTCGTCGGCCCCGGCCGGCCAGCCGCTTGCCATCGTCTTGAGCTCGAAGCCCAGCGTGACGACATCGACGGCCTGCTCGGGGGAGAGGCCAGCGTTGACCTGGTCGCGCCACGTCTCGGTGGCGGCGCGGAGGTGAGCGACGAGTTCGTCGAGCGCGTCGTCGGAGAGAATCTCGTTGTCGGTGATCGTGGACGACTGCAACCGGCGGATTGTCTCGAAGTCGCTGCCGACCTCCACCTCGATGACTTCGGGGAGATCGCGGGACGTCGGATCGGGGTTGGCCACGCTGACGGCGCCGTCCTGCACATTGATGACAGCGGTGCCGATCCGATCGCTGCCGTCGGGAGCGAGGGTGAACGTGGCGACACCGTTGTTCTGCTCGAGCGCGTCATCGAACCGTGAGTGAACGGTGACGCCCATCGTGCCGCTGCGGTGGTCGACCTTCTCTCGTCGGCGCTCCTTGTGCGCTTCGAAGCTCCAGTAGGAGGCCCACGTCTTCTTGATCGTGTACTCGACCGTGTCCTTGTGGTCCCCGGAGTCCGGCTGCGCGGCCGCATCGAGGAAGCCAGTGTTCGAGTTGTAGAGACCGGCGCCGTTGAAGCCCTCGATGTCCTCGACGGACGACGACGAGCGGAACCGCAGCCCCTGCGTCACGTCGTAGTGGCCGAAGGTGGACGTCAAGTCGGCGGTGATCTCTGCGAGCGTCGACGGGTTCATCGCCTGGGCCCGGAAGTACTGCTTGAAGCCGTCCGCCGCGAGCACGTCGCCGAGAATGGTGCCCGGCGGGTGCGCGGCCGCCAGCTCCAGGCCGTACTCCAGGTCGCGCGGCGCGCTGTAGAACGACGCATAGTCCGTGGGCCCCTCGAGGAAGAGGAATCGGGCCCGCGGATCGTCCTCGAAGTCGTTGTTGTTGAGCACCGCGTTGAGCGTGCCGCTGACCAGTTCGAGATGCTCGAGGTACGGCTTCACGGTGATCGCCATCGGCGTGGGCGGCGTGGGGAGGCCTGACGTGTTGAGGAGCGCGACGAAGCCGGCGGACTTGCCGCCGATCACGGGTCGCCAGTCGTCGAGCTGGGCATCGGAGGTGATTGCGTCGGCGAGGATCCGGAGATCGATCGTGGTCGCCATCACGTCGGTGTCGACGGCCGGGACGCGGATCGTCGACTGGTCCAGACGTGTCTGCCAGTCGTCGAACTCGTCCCGGTCGATGATCGTGATCTCCACGTCGTCGCCTTCCACCACGACGACGACGTTGTCGGCCGGATGCAACGTGACAGTTCGGTTGGTTGGCCCCGCGGCCATGAGCGCGACGATACTGGCGCTCACCGTCCGCCGTAGTCGACAGGAGTTTCTCGTGGGACAGAACCAGCGTGCTCAGATCACGATGACCGACGAAGAGATCGAGGTCTTCATCGAACAGAGCCGTACGGCGACGATGGCCACCGTCGGCCCGAACGGCGCGCCCCACCTGGTGGCGATGTGGTACGCGTGGCTCGACGGAACCGTCTGGTTCGAGACCAAGGCGAAGGCCCAAAAGGTCGTCAACCTCCGTCGCAACGATCGCCTCTCCGTGATGATCGAAGACGGCCTGACCTACGACCAGCTGCGGGGCGTCGCCCTCGAGGGGTGTGGCATCGTCATCGAAGATCCAGACGAGATCTGGCGTATGGGCGTGAACGTCTTTGAGCGCTACAACGGGCCGTACAACGAAGACATGAAGCCGCACGTCGAGATGATGTTGCAGAAGCGCGTTGCCGTGAAGCTCGAGATCGAACGCATCCGCACATGGGATCACCGCAAGCTCGGCTTTGGCTCGATGGACCTCACCGGAACCACCGCGCCATACGTCAACGGTGCCGGCTAGGTTCCGAGCGCGGCTTGGCGCCGTTGCGACAGGGCTAATGGCATGGGCCCATGGACCTCACGCGTGCGACATGGGTGTTGCCGGTGGGTTCGTGCTGCACAACGCGGATCACGTGCGCCGTGGCTTCGATGTCGTCCGTGACGGTGTGATCGTGGGCGGCACGCTCGCGGCAATGTTGGTCGCAGTGCTCTTCACGGTCGTCGTGTCCCGCCACGCTTCGGCGCCGGCAGTGGCGGCAGTCGTCGGGCTTGGTCTGGTCGTCGGCGTGTCGGCGGTGCACCTCTTGCCGGGCTGGCTCGGAACGCTCAGCGATTCGCTACCAGACGGCGATGTCGACGGCCTTACATGGGTCGCGGTACTTACTGAGATTCTCGGTGCCGCGCTCGTCGGCGTGGTCGGACTGCAGGTCCTGCGGCGCAACGACTACGCGTTCGCGATCGACGACTGGGACTGACCGCTAGTCGGCCTGCTTGGGCTGCTCGTCGGCGGTCCGGTAGTCGTCGTAGGGCTCGTCGCGTTCGCTCAGGGTCGCGGTCAGTCCCTTGGACTGGACGCTCCCGATGAAGTCGCGCATCGACTGTTGATGGATGCCGAGGGAGCACAACTCGGTGCCCTGCCGGATGCCGGTGCGCATGCCCATGACCTCCATCTGGCGATGGACGACCCGCTTGTTCAGCTGCAGCATGTCGGACGGAGTCTGGGCGACCCGAGCAGCCACCTCGAGGACCTTCTCGGACAGGTCCTCAGCCGCGAATGCCGCGTTGGCCCAGCCGTACTCGACGGCCTCGAGCCCGGAGACCGAGTCGCCGGTGAGCATCATCTCCATCGCTTTGCGCATGCCCATGAACCAGGCGTGGAAGTGCATGTCGGGCACGCCGAAACGGGTGGCGGGGTAGCCCATTTGGGCATCCTCCGCGACGTAGACGAGGTCGCAACAGGTCGCGAGCTCCGAGCCGCCGGCGAGGCAGTATCCGTGGACCTGCGCGATGACCGGCTTCGCCAGGTCCCAGATGCTCATCCAGCCCTCGGTGACGTGGCGGGGCCACTGGCCCTCGCCCGATGCGGTGAAGAACGGCAGCTCGTAGCCCTCGTTGCCGCCGGCGAGGTCGTAGCCCGCGGAGAACGATGGCCCGTCGCCTCGCACGATCGACACCTTCACGTCGGGATCGTTGTCGGCGTCGCGCAGCGCGCCGAGGATCGCCCCACGCAGCGGGTGGATCAACGAGTTGCGTTTGTCGGCGCGATTGAAGGTGATGCGACGAATACCTGGGATCGGGTCGTCGAGAAGCACCCACTGATGCTCGTCATCGACATCCGTTCCGCTGCTCGGACTGGCCTGTTCTTCCCCGTACTGAGACATGTGGGGACCCTACGACGCGGCGCCCGATATCGAAAAACGGCTCAGCGAAGGCAGGTGCAGTCGACCTTGTCCTCGAGCGCCTGCCACTTGAAGGAACGGGGCTCAGAGGCGACACCGCAGCCGGTGCATCGGAGGACCCATTCCTTGTCGATCGCTTCGAGCCGGACCGGATGCTCGCCGGTGGAGAGCCGCGGCTTCTCCTTGACGATCTTCGGTTGGCTGATCGTGGGCAGCTCAGGGCTGCGGATCTCGAGGTAGGGAGCCGAGTCGGCCCACTCGGTGATCTCGTCCGGCGACAGATTCGGCGCGGCGAACGTGCCGACGGTGACCGGTTCGATGATCTCGGCCGGCCCGCGATAGTCGAGGAACTCGGTGAGCTGATCGGTCTGTTCGGGTCCGAAGAGGTGGGAGGACTCGGAAATGTTCTCGATCTCGTCGAGGAAGCCGTCGCCGCCATCGGAGTAGCGGGGATCCTCGAGGGTGTCCGCCGAGAAGATGATGACGAATCGTGCGCCGCTGCCCAGCGGCTTGCGCCGGAGGATGCGGCCCATGCGCTGGATCATCTGGCGCCGGGTGCGGCTCGCGCTCAGGACGATGCCGAGGTTGGCGTTGGGGACGTCGACACCCTCGTCCAGAACTCGTGGTGCAGCGACGGCGTCCAGCGTGCCATCGCGGAGGTTGTCGAGGATCTGGCCACGGTCGCTGCGGCCCGTGCCGCCGGTGATGATCTCGATGTCGACGTGGGGGTCGAGGCGCACGATGGCGTGGTTCGCGGCCCGGACCGTCTCCGTGAAGATCAGGGAGCCTTCGGCGGTCTTGATCACGTCAGCGAATGTGCCGAGCGACTCGTACTTCGCAGAGCTGGTCGCGACGATCTCCCGGCGAGCCGAGAACGCTTCGAGGTAGTCGTTGGCCGCCTTGCCGTCTGGACCGCCGTCGTTCTCGGCGAGGTGGTGCACCGCAGCGAGAAAGTCGCCGAACGGGGTGTGGGGCACGCCGGGGATCTGCTTGAGCACGCGACGAGCGGCGACGATCGCTCCCTCGGTGGTGTCGTACTCGTTGCGCTCCTCAGCGGTGAGGGGCACGGCGACGAACGCGACGCGAGGCTGCGCACAGACGCCGTCGTCGATCGCGGCCCCGAAGTCGTAGCGGTAGCAGATGCCCCCGAAGTAGGGGAGGAGGATGGACTCGACCGCGTCATCGGAGCGTTCGAGCGTGGCGGTGAGGCCGAGCCGCTCTTGATACTCGGGAAGCAGTGACTTGCGCAGAACCGCGCCACCGAAGCCATGACACTCGTCGGCGACGAGCAGGCCACCCGCGTCGGTCTTGGGCAGCGGCACACGGCTGGCCGCACTGTGGCGGGTGGTGACCAGGACGTCGCAGTCGGCGGGCCGATCTCGATAGCCGTCGCCGAGGCGACCGATCGTTCGCTCGGGCAGCGACTCGACGAGCCGCTCGTTCCACTGCTCCATCAAGACCCGCGACGGCACGATCACGAGAACGAACAGGCCGCGCTCCAACGCGTCGCCGATCGCCGTGATGGCGACGTCGGTCTTGCCAGATCCCGTGACGGCCTCGATGACCCCCTTGCGTCCGCAGCGGTTCCAGGCAGTCAGGGCATCGTGCTGCCAGCGGTAGAGGTCGCGCATTCGTTCGTCAGGGTAGGGGGACGGACGCCCCGTCACGCACCGTGGCGGATGACATAGACAAACGTCTCACTGATGAAGCGCGGCCGCGGTCGAACGAATCGGCGCACGGATCGGGTGACCGGGCCCGCGTCGACGAGTGCCTGGCCCGAACGGCCCATGGTTCGGCAGCCGACATTGCGCCAGTGGCTCCCGCGAATCGTCGCTTGAGCCGCTGGGTGGCGGCGGCGCCCGGTCGGGGTCGGCGCGCGATGGTGGCAGCCTGGGCGAGGACGAGGCCCCGGCGCTCGGCGAGTTCGGCCATGCCGCTCGGGAAGAGATAACTGACGTGGTCGACGTTTTCCCAGACGATTCCGAGCTGACCGGCGCGGACTCGCTGCGGCGCGTGCGGATTCGGGGTCGTGAGAATCAGCTCGCCGTCCGGGGGAAGGCCCTCGGCCGCGGTGGCGAGGATCATGTCGAGGTCCGGTACGTGCTCGATCAACTCGCCCGCGACGATCACGTCGAATGGGCCTCGCTCGGCCAACGGACCGAGACCGTCGCGTAGGTCGTGTACGACCGCGTCGAAGCCCGCGGCCCGAACTGCTTCCACGCCGGACTCCAGGATGTCGACACCGACGCAGCGCGCCGCGACCCGCGCGAGTCGTCCGTGGAGCCACTCATCACTTTCGAGGCGCGCTTCGGCGTGGGCGACACAGCCGACGTCGAGCAGCGATCGTCCGCGGCATCGGCTCTCGAGGAAGGTGAGTCGGTCGGGTATGTCCGGAGGCCAGGCCGCTTCGAGCACGCGGGCGCGGTGGGCGATCGGGACCGGATCGTTCGGGTCGTCGGCGAGGAGTCCCACAGGCTCGTCGACCAGTCGTGGCTGTCCACGGTCTCGAGCGCCAACTCGGGCTCTCCGTCGAGGATCTGGATCGCCGCGACCGCGAGCCCGCTCATCACGAAGTGGTTGGTTCGCCCGGGAACATCGTCGAGGAGTTCATTCGACCTACCTCGCATGGGCCGTTCGACCGGGGTGTTTCACTCGTCGGATAGCCTGCGCGGGTGACCACCTACGACGACTTCGAGCGGACCGCCGGCGGTGCCGTTCTCATGGACGGCAACAAGCTTCGCGACGAGATCGTGGCCGGTATCCGGGCCAAGATCGACTCGCTCGGCAACCCCGCCGTCTGCCTCGCCACGGTGCTTGTCGGCGCCGACAAGCCGAGCCAGATCTACGTCCGCAACAAGCATCGCAAGGCCGAGGAAGCCGGCATGATCTCGCGTCACGTCGAGCTCGCAGAGGATGCGACCCAGGACGACGTCGAGAACGCGGTTCGCGATCTCGCCGAGGACTCTGGCGTTCACGGAATCCTCGTACAACTCCCGCTTCCCGCCGGTCTGGATGCCGAGCGCGTGCTCGACCTCGTTCCGCCGGAGAAAGACGTCGACGGCCTGACCGAACGGTCCATGGGCCGACTGGTGCGCGGTCGCGTGGGGCACGTGCCCTGCACGCCGCTCGGTGTGATGCGGCTGCTCGATCGCTACGGCGTGGAGACGTCCGGCAAGCAAGCGGTGGTCATCGGTCGCTCCACCCTCGTCGGTCTACCTCAGGTTCTGCTGCTCGGACGCAAGGGCTGCGACGCGACAGCCACACTGGCCCACAGCCGGACGTCCGACCTCGCCGGCGTCTGTCGCCAGGCCGACATCATCATCGCCGCGGCGGGCATGGCCCGTCTGGTGACGGCCGAGTTCGTGAAGCCCGGTGCCGCGGTCGTGGACGTGGGCATCTCGCGCACGGAGGACGGAATCGTCGGTGACGTCGACTTCGACGCCGTGCAGGAAGTGGCCGGCGCGATCACGCCGATGCCCGGTGGCACCGGCCCGATGACCATCGGGTGCCTCATGGAGAACACGTTGGCCGCCGCCCGCATGCTGGGCGCCGTTCCGACCTGATCACTCCACTCGCGGGTCGACGATCGTCTCGAGGCGATACATCAGGATCAGCGACGTCGGCGGTCGAGCGGGCTGTCCGGCTCGAAGGTCGTCGGGGTGATCCCTCCGACGAGCCGGTCTTGAACGCCCAGTTGAGGGCGTCGGCGTAGAACGCGTCGGGATCGGTGTCGGTGAACGGGGCCGCTCCGAGAGGCAGCGGCGAGAACCGCCCGGTAGACGTCGGAGTTCCGCCGAGAGGAGGACCGTTCGCGCCGCATCAGCGCGAGCGCACCGCTACGACGGTGGCTGGTCCCAGTGCATCAGCTCGTGGGGAGATGGGCGGTGGCGCCGGTGCCGAGGACGCGCAGGAAGACGCCCGAGCGTGGCTTCGGCGCGAAGTACGACGATTTCGGCGGCATGAGTTCGCCCTCCGCCGCGACCTCCATGAGATCGTCGATGTCCGTTGGGTGGACGACGAAGCCGAGAAGGTCGTCGGCATCGCAGCGGGCGACGACCTCGGCGATGCCGGCCGGTCCGGGGACATAGTCGACGCCGCTGTCGGGCGCGAGTTCATCGATCCCGAGAACGTGGCCGAGGACGTCTCGTCGTAGCCGCTCGACGTCGAGTGACGCGAGCGCGGACGGGCGCTCGAGCGGATCGAGCACCAGCTTGGTCCACTCGCCGTGGTGGTAAACGCCGACCTCGCCTCGAGCAGTTGGCATCGCGCCGGCCTCGTCCGAGGACGCGGTGACGATGCCGACCGTCGCGAGCGACGCACGGAAGTCGTCGGTCGCACGTAGATCAACGTCGGCGGCGCGTCGGTGAAACGCCTCCACGCGCAGCTCGTCGGCGGGGAAGAGGACGCCGAGCGTGCGGGCGTAGGCAGGGTCGTTCGGGTGGGCGTCGCGCCCAGCGAGCGCAGCCGCGGAACGATGGTGGCCGTCGGTGACGTAGACGTGACCGCCGGCGAGATGGTCGGCGACCGCGTCGCTGTCGTCCGCGTCGAGCGGCCAGATCAGGTGCTGCACGTCTTCGATGACGTGGTCCACGTGGGGAGAGCGTTCCGTTGCCGTCGCCAGGATTGCGCGGACTGCTTCGTCGGGTGGATGAGTGAGCGCGATCGGCGAGCTGCTGGCGCCGACGACCTCGAGGTGCCGGCCGAGCAGCGTCGCTCGCTCCGGCCGGACGTTCTCGTGGGTCAGCACCCGACCGTCGCGAAGACCGTCGATATCGAGCGCGCCGACGACACCCGTCTGCACATGGTGCCCGTAGACGAGCCGGTAGACGTAGAGCGCAGCGTGGGCGGTGGGCTCGAACGCGCCGGCATCGAGGATGCGGGTCAGCGTCTCGGCGCCGCGTCGGAGCAGTTCATCGTCGTCGGCCACTTCCCCGGAGGCGAGGTCCTCGCGGCTACGAGTGACGCCGAAGTAGCTGTACGGGTTGGCCTCCACGATGGCGCGTCGCTCGGCCGGCGTCTTTCCGTCGTAGGCGCCAGCGATCACGCTGCTCGCCCAGTCCGGCTGGATCAGCCATCCCTGGAAGGGCTCGAAGAGTCGCTCGGTCATGCGTTGGTGACAGCGACGTTGATGACGTTCTCGTGCGTTCGGATCTCTTCGACCAGCTCCGCTGTCGGGATCTTGGCAACGTCGATGGTCGCGACGGCGGCCTTGCTGCCGGAGAAGATCTTGTTGCTCATGTTCGAGACGTTGAGCTCGGCGCTGCGCAGCATCATGAGGACGGCTGCCAGCACGCCGACCTGGTCGCGGTGGCGAATGGTGAGCGTCGCGGCCCGCGGAGGAGCCGTCTCCATGTTCACGCAATTCACGACACCGCCACGGCGGTACGCGTCGATTGCGTCGATGGTGCCGTCGGCGACTGCGGCCTGGGCCTGCTCGGTCGAGGCTCCGATGTGGTGGGTGGCGACGACGCTCGGGTGCTTGGCGAGCACCGAGTCGAAGTCGGCCGTGCCGCTTCCGGGCTCGTCAGCGAAGACATCGAGGCCCGCCCGCATGCCCTTCTCGTCCATTGCCGCGATGAGCGCGGCCTCGTCCACGACGTCGCCGCGTGAGGTGTTGAGCAGAATCGAGTTCTTCTTCATCTTCGCGAGAAAGGCAGCGTCGACCATGCCCCTGGTGCTGTCGCCACCGGGCACGTGGAGAGACACGACATCGGCCTGCGCGAGAAGCGCGTCTTCATCGTCGACGAAGCGAACGCCGGCCTGCAGCGCCCGCGCGGTCGCGTCTTCCGAGCGGCCTTCCTTGTCGACGGCGATGACGTCCATTCCGAATCCGCTGGCCCTCTCGGCGGTAGCGATGCCGATGTCGCCGAGGCCGATGATCCCGATGGTGCGGCCGAAGAGCCCGTCCGCCTTGGAGTACGCCTTCTTGTTCCACGCTCCGGCCCGGACGTCGGCCGTTGCGTCCGCGATGTGGCGGTCGATGGAGAGAAGGAGTCCGAGCGCGAGTTCGGCGACCGCGAGCGCGTTCTTGCCCGGCACGTTGCAGACGAAGATGCCGAGGGCGGCCGCTTCGTCGCAGTCGATCGTGTTTGTTCCCGCACCGGCGCGCACGACAAGGGCCAGCTCGTCGCCGGCTTCGAGCGCCGCCGCGTTGACCTTCGTGGATCGAACCACCAGGACCTCGAAGCCGGGAATCTCCTTGGCGAGATCGTCCGCGCTGAGGTCGCCATTGACCCACACCTCGTCGCCGGCCTCTTCGAGACGGGCAACGGCGGCCGCGGGCAGTGTGTCGGCGAGGAGTATCTTCATCAGGTGATCACCTGTTGTTGGAACGGCTTCAGTGGTACCGGCGGTGCCGGCGACGCGCCACCCCTTCGGCGGATCCGTTCCGCATCGCGGAACGGATCCGTATGACGGAAGAGTCTACGGGGCCTGTCAAGGATGTCGAGACGTGGCTGTTGTCGCTGGCGGTCCACCCATCGGCCCGCGGCGAAGAGGCCCTATCGCTTGCCCGCGCGCTGGTCGACGAGCTCGACAACCCGCAGCGCGCGGCACCGGCCGTGCACATCATCGGCACCGCGGGGAAGGGCGCGGCGGCGTCGCTGCTCACGGACATGATCGTGCGCGCGGGTCACTCGGTCGCCACCCACGTGTCACCCCACGTCTACGACATCCGCGAGCGGTTCACGCTCGACGGCGAGTTCCCGGACGACGATGCGCTCGCGACCGCGTTGGCGACCGTGCGCGTCGCGACGGGCCGAGTCCTCGACGAGCACGGCCGCCCGCCGACGTTCTTCGCCGCGTCGGCCGCGCTGTCATGGGTTCTCGGCCGCGACGCCGGAGTGGACGTCTTCGTCACCGAGGCCGGGATCGGCGGACGGCTCGACGCAACCGCAGTTCACGATCGACCCGACACCGTCACGGTGATCACGAATATCGGCCTCGACCACACCGACGTTCTCGGCGAGACGGTGCGCGAGATCGCCATGGAGAAGGTCGCCGTCATTTCCGGGCGGCGAGACGTGATCCTCGCGCCCCAGACCTACGAGGAAGCTCGCGAGGTCGTGGTTGCCCAATCTCAACAGGCGGGTTCTCGTCTCGTCGAAGTTCCGGCCATGGGCGGGTGGCGCGCCGACGCCGCCGCGACCGCGGATCAGGCGATGCAGACGCTCGTGAGCCGGCACGGGTTCGAGCGCGCTCGATTCCGGGACGCAGGGTGGCCGCCCGGGCGTCACGAAGTGCGAGAGTTGGCCGGTCGCCGACTCCTGCTGGACGGTGCGCACAATCCGCTCAAGATCGCGGCTCTCATCCGCGACATGAACGGTGAACCGGCGCCGTCGGTCGCAGTGGTCGCCCTCGGCGCGGGAAAGGATCTTGCGGCCTGCGGGTCAGAACTGGTGTCGCTCGGCTGTCCGATCGTGGTCACCGAGTTCGGCGGAGACGACCCGCCGTACAGTCACGCGGCGAAGGATGTCGCGGCCGTGCTCCAAGGGCTCGGCGCCGACTGCGTGGCGGAGCCGAACCTGCCGGCGGCGACACGGCGAGCCCTGGCCGCGACGGAGGAGGGTGACACCATCCTCTTCACCGGTTCGTTCTTGATCCTTGCCGACGTCGTCGCGGCGATGGCGGGCTAGATCAGCCGAGCGCGCTCTGTTGCCACTCTCGGGTGGCTTCGACCTGGTTGAAGGTGAACGCGTGAATACCGGTGACGCCGAGCTTCTCGAAGTCGCGACCCAGCGGGTCGATGAGGTTGCTCGGGTTGTAGCCGGTGGATGCGAACAGGCGGACCAGCCCGGCCTTGTTCTTCTTGAGGTAGCGCAACGACGCGCCCACGCCGAGGCGCATGCCCATCGACATGAGCTTCGTGCGGTCGACCACACCCGGCACGCCGAGGTGGACCGGTAGCGCGAGGCCGGCCTCTCGCTCCGTTTTCAGCCACTTGCGGATCGCGTCGGTGCTGAAGCACATCTGGGTGGTTGCATGACCGGCCACGCCGGCCTCGGCGAAGAGTTCCTGCTTCTCGATGAGGGCAGTGCGCAGCGCGTGGGCGGGGATGAACGCGTGTCCGTCCGGGTAGCTCCCGACGCCGACGGCGGTGATCTCACCAGCCGCGACGTCGAGCAGCTCCCGCAGGAAAGCCATTGCGTCCGGGTAGTCGCCCGGCTCCTCGGCGTCGCCGCCGATGCAGAAGATCTCGGCGAGGCCGAGGGTCCTGCAGCGCGTGGCGAGCGCCTTCACGTGGTCCGCGTCCTGAACCATCCGAGCGGCGAGGTGCGGCACGGGGCGATGGCCGCGGTCCAGCAGCTCAGCGCAGATGTCGAGCGTCTCTTCGAGCGTCTTCACCGGCGACGCGGCGACGGAGATCCGCGTGTTGTCCGGGAGGTGCGGGATCTGCGCGGCGAGGCTCTTCATCGGGATGAGCTCGTAGGTCATGTCCTGCACGGCCGAGCGCACGGCCGGGTTGTTGATTGCCCGGTGGCCCCGGCGGAACGAGTACTCGATTGCGTTCAACAGGTGTCCTTACGAGAGGTTGATGACGTTGCCGTCAGCGTCGATGTCGATGGAGTGGGCTGCGGGCGTCTTGCCGAGTCCCGGCATGGTGCGCATGTCGCCGCAGATCGGGTAGACGAAGCCGGCACCGACGGAGGCGCGGACTTCGCGAACGGGAAGGGTCCAGCCGGTGGGCGCACCCTTGAGGCTTGCGTCGTGGCTGAGTGAGAGGTGCTGCTTGGCGATGCAGACCGGGAGGTTGTCGAACCCGGCGTCGGTGTAGGTCGCGAGTTGCTTGTCGGCCTGAGCGGAGTACTCCACCCCGTCAGCGCCGTAGACCTTCGTGGCGACCGCGTGGATCTTGTCCTTCAACGAGGCGTCGTCCGGGTAGAGCACCTCGAACTGTGACTCTTCTTCGGCCGCTTCCTTGATGGCGCTCGCGAGTTCGGTGGCGCCCTTGCCGCCGTCGGAGAAGTGGGTGGAAACGGCCGCTCGAGCGCCGTACTCGGCCGCGATCTCGTAGATGGCGGCGATGTCTTCGTCGTGGTCGCCGGGGAACACGTTGATCGCGACAACTGGTGTGCAGCCGTGGATCCGCATGTTCTCGAGTTGCTTGCGGAGGTTGTCGCCCCCCTGGTGCACCTCGTCCGGGTTGGCCTCGAGGATCGCTTCGGGCAGGTCCTTGCCGGCGACGATCTTGTGGTTGCCGGAGTGCGCCTTGAGTCCGCGCACTGTCGCCACCAGGACAGCAGCGTCGGGCGCGAGGCCCGAGTAGCGGCACTTGATGTTGAAGAACCGCTCGGCCCCCATGTCGGCGCCGAAGCCGGCCTCGGTGAGCAGGAAGTCGCTGGTGTGGATGCCGATCTGGTCGGCGACGATCGAGGAGTTGCCGGTGGCGATGTTGCCGAACGGACCCGTGTGCACGAGCGCCGGGGTGTTCTCCAACGTCTGCATCAGGTTCGGCTTGATGGCTTCCTTCAGGATGACCGCCATCGAGCCGGCGGCGCCGACCTCCTCGGCGGTGATCGGGGTACCGGCCTTGGAGTAGCCGAGCACGATCCGGCCGAGTCGCTCGCGTAGGTCCTGCAGTGACGTGCACAGCGCGAGCGTGGCCATCACCTCGGAGGCGGCGGTGATGTCGAAGCCGGTCTCGCGGGGAATGCCGTCGAGACGTCCTCCGAGGCCGATCACGGTGTTGCGCAAGGAGCGATCGTTGACGTCGAGCACGCGCCGCCAGGTGATGTTGTGCGGATCGAAGCTGAGATCGTTGCCGTGGTATAGGTGCGCATCGAGCAGCGCCGAGCACATGTTGTGCGCCGCTGTCACCGCGTGCATGTCGCCCGTGAGATGCAGGTTGAACAGTTCCATCGGCACGACCTGGCTGTAGCCACCGCCGGCCGCTCCGCCCTTGATTCCGAACGTCGGACCCATCGACGGCTGACGAATCGCGATCGTGGCAGTGCTGCCGATGTGTTGGAACGCCTGGCCGAGGCCGACCGTGGTTGTGGTCTTGCCTTCACCGAGCGGGGTGGGGGTGATGGCCGAGACGACCACGTACTTCGCCCGAGGCCGATCCTGCATGCGGGGGATCGCGTCGAGGCTGATCTTCGCGGCACCGACGCCATAGGGCTCGAGGCAGTCCTCGGGGATGCCCGCGGTGGCGGCGATGTCGCCGAGCGGCTTGAGACTTGCTCCGTTTGCAATCTCGAGATCGGACGGAAAGCTCACACTGACCCCTTTGTCCCTGCTTTTGTCAGGTGCTGTCCCATCGGCGGGGAAGCGGGGTCAATATAGCATTTCTGTTCCGAATAGTGGGACCGTTCCGTATGGTGGAACGAGAGAGTTAGACAACAGGGTGGTGGACAGGGTGGACAGGGTGGACAACGGAGTGGAACGGCCTCAGGTCTCGGGCCGGTTCCGGCCGATCACGAACCCCAGCTTGCCCTGCACGAACTCGATGTCGAACTGATGTCCGGCGTCATCAGTGGTCAGCAATTGGAAAAAGTCGGGCGGTGTGAGGATTGAGCTGTCGACGGTCCAGCTGAGTTCGGTCACGGCCGCGAGGTAGAACGCGGCGAGCTCCTCGACTCCGAGACTCGTTGTTCCCCGTGCGCTCGTGATCCCGTCGATGGCGATCAGGGTGTCGATCGAGAGGTCGTCCGGGTGCGCGAGCGCCGGGTCGATCCAGTCGGGGATGTCGAGGTCGACGCCTGACGTGAATGACCCGCGGTCGTCGTCGAGAGAGATCGAATCCTCGTCGGGATCGATCGCGACGTCCGCGTCGTCGCCGAGCTCAGCCTCCAGGGCCTGCTCGAACTCACGAACGCCGGCGTCTTCCGCAGCGCCGCAGCCTGCGAGGGTCAACCCGACCAGCGCGACAAACGTCAGGAGCGCGAGCCGGGATGTGGTCGGACTCAGTTGATGCCCGGGTGTTCCTTGTTGAAGATGTCGGTGGCGAGCCAGCCGTCGTAGACCGGCAGCCATACGTGCACGAGCCAGGTGTCGGAGGTGTCCATATTGGTTCCGCCGAGATTCGCGCACGCCTCATCCGTGATCTCGTCGCCGCACGACCTCTTGATCGCGGTCCAATCGTTCTCCTCGTCCACCTCGAGGCACAGAGGCCGTCCTGCACGAGGCGGAACGTGGCAACGATCGTGCTGCTGTCGTCGGGAAAGGAGATCCGTTCAGGTTTCCAGGCCTGCGTCCCCGCGCCGGCGACGCATGTGGTCATTGTGATCGTGTGATCGAGCCCGAGTTCCGTGCTGTCGAGGCATTTCGGCTCGACCCCCTCCCAGAACGGGACTTGCGACACGGCGACCGAAGGCTCGTCGAACTCGAAGTCGTTGAACAGGTAGACCTGCGCCGTCTTGGACTCGCAAGGGGTGAGTCGCGGCGGACCGTCGACGTTTTCGACAATCAGCGATTCGAGACAGAGGTCTTCGTCGATATGGACGCCCAAGAACAGCCCACCACCGCCCGAACTCGCGTCCACGAGAATCTCGGGGAGGGTCCGGTTGTCCACCGGCGTCGAACTGACGGGCTCGTCGTCGGCGTCGCTGCCGGCCGTTGTTGTGGTATCCGCCACCGCCACCGCCACCGCCACCGCCACCGCCACCGCCACCGCCACCGCCATCGTCGTCACCGAGGCTGATCACCCACCCCAGGATTGCGATCAGCACGACCGCAGCGAATGCGGCGCCGACCACAACGCCTCGACGGTTCTTCGACTCTTGGGGGTGCTCGGCGGTTGTCGCCAGCTCCGGTTCGGGTTCGGGTTCGGGCTCGGGTTCGGGCTCTGGTTCTGGCTCCGGCTGCGCCGAGACGGGCGGGCCGAGAATCGCTTCCAGCGCCTCGACCAACTGGTCCTAGGCGTCGTAGTGCTCGTCGCGTCGCCAGTTGGAGAGATCCGCAGCCTGAAGGCGCCGGAACTCGAGCGGGATACGTACCTCCTCCAACAGGACCGGCACCAGGATGTTGCGGCCCAGACCCTCGGTCGCCTCGGTACGAACCCAGCGTTACGCCGCACTCGCGTCGGTCCAGACGCACACGACCGCCCTAGCCTCATCGATCGCTTCCTCGATGACCTCGTCGAAGGTTCGTCCAGGCGGAATCTACCGGTCCCACCACACCGACCAGCCGTGCGCCTCGGGGGAATCGGCGAGGTCGGCGACGCGATCGCGGTCCGCCGACGCGTAGCTCATGAAGATGTCGACCATTTCGCCCCCGCCGCGGAGGCTACCGCTGAATCGCCGAAGGGTCGGTGCTACCCGGCGAGCGGCGATTCGAGCCGTTCCGTCACCGCGGCCCGGATGTCCTCGTCGAATGCCCGGACGTGGGCTTCGACGAGGCCTGCAACGTGGTCGCCGTCGCCGTCCTTCAGCGCGTCGAGGATCGTGCGGTGCTCGGTGACGGCATGGCCCATGTCGGCTACGTCCGCGAGGTAGAGGTGCCACAGGCGGTCGGACTGCGCATAGAGGGTGTCGAGGGTGTCGAGCAGAAAGCGGTTGCCGGACGCCTCCCAGATGAGCTCGTGACAACGACGATCGATGGCCATCAACGACTCGTTGTCGCCTTTCGCCTTCTTCGTTGCCTTCAGTTCGTCCGCCATCTCGGCCCATTGCTCGGCCGTGCCTCGAGCGGCGGCGAGGCGAGCAGCGTAGGGCTCGAGCACGGTCCTGGTCTCGAAAAGCATCGACAGCTCGCTGACGTCGATGCCGGCGACGAACATCCCGCGGCGCGGGATCACCGTGACGAAGTGCTCGCGGGCGAGGCGCTGGAGCGCTTCGCGGATCGGGGTACGGCCGATGCCGAGCTGCTCGCGGAGGTCGTCCTCGCGCAGGACGTCGCCGGGCGCGAGGTCGAGCCGCACGATCATCGTGCGGAGGTCGTTGTAGGCGGTTTCGCTGAGCGTGAGTTCGGGCATCGGTATCGGTTGCCGATCAGGGGTCGACGTTCTAGGCTCTGATGATACACAAGTGATATATCACCCGCACACCCTGTCTCGAAGGAACTGAGTACCTGTGAGCGACATTCCCAACAGTGGCTTCCCAACCAGTGCCAAGTGCGTCGTCATCGGCGCCGGCATCGTCGGCAACTGCGTCGTCGGCCACCTCGCCCGCCTCGGATGGAAGGACCTCGTCCTCCTCGACAAGGGTCCGCTGCCCAACCCCGGCGGCTCCACCGGCCACGCGTCGAACTTCATCTTCCCCGTGGACCACAACAAGGAGATGGCGCTGCTCGGTGAGCAGTCCGCCAACCAGTACCGCGATATGGATCTATCGGTGGATTCCGGTGGCATCGAAGTCGCCCGCACCCAAGAGCGGATGGTCGAACTCCAGCGGCGCATGACCTCCGCAAAGGCATGGGGCATCGAGGCCCACCTGCTCACCCCGGCAGAGGTGAAGGAGCATGTCCCCTTCATCAACGGCGAGGTCATCCTCGGCGGCTTCTACTGCCCGACCGTGAGCGTGGTCGACTCGCTCGAAACCGGCACCACCATGCGCAAGGAGGCCATCGACAAGGCCGGCCTGCAGGTATTCGCCAACACCGAGGTGCTGGACGTCATCACTGACGACACGCCCCGCCCCAACGGGCGCCGCAAGGTCACCGCGGTCGAGACGGACAAGGGTACGATCGAGGCTGAGTACGTCGTCATTGCCTGTGGCGTGTGGTCGAACCGCATCGCTTACATGGCCGACACGTACATTCCGCTCGTCCCTGCCGTGCATCAGATGGCCGATGTCGGTCCGATGGACATCCTGGCGGAGACGAACAACGAGATCGGCTACCCGATCGTCCGTGACATGGACACGTTCTGTTACGAGCGCCAGTCCGCCGGCTCGATGGAGGTCGGCTCCTACGCCCACCGCCCGATCCTGCATCACCCCGATGAGATTCCGTCGAACGCAGAGGCGGCGTTGTCGCCCACCGAGTTCCCCTTCACGCCGGACGACTTCGACCAGCAGATGGAAGAGGCCATCGAGTTGATGGACATGCTCGGCGATGCCGAGATCAAGTACGCGATCAACGGGCTGCTCTCCCTCACGCCGGACGGCATGCCGTGCCTCGGCGAGATGCCCGACGTCGAAAATCTCTGGTCTGCGGCAGCCGTGTGGGTCAAGGAAGGGCCCGGCATGGGTCAGGTCGTCGCCGAGTGGATGCACTACGGGTACCCGCGGGTCATCGACTCGCACGGCGCCGACGTCGCCCGCTTCTACGACGAAGAGAAGAGCGACGAGCACATCTGGGCCCGCGCCGAGGAGTCGTTCAACAAGACGTACGGCATCGTGCACCCCGCCGAGCAGTGGGCCGACCGGCGCATGCTCGTTGACTCGCCCTACCGCAGCCGTCAGGAAGCTCTTGGCGCCGAGTTCTTCCAGGCCCGCGTGTGGGAGCGGCCGCAGTGGTACACGTCCAACGCCGACTTGGTCGAGCGCTACGGCCTCGAAGAGCGCAAGGTCGAGTGGGACAACCGCTGGTGGAGCCCGATCACGGTCGCCGAGCACCTGAACCTGCGCGAGAACTGCGGTCTCATCGACCTCAGCGCCTTCCAGATCTACGAGCTTGAGGGCTCCGGCGCCGTGGAGTTCGCGGACTACCTGGCGGTCAACAAGATCGACGTGCCAGTCGGCCGTTCGGTCTACACCCCTTGGCTCAACGCCGACGGTGGCTTCCACTCGGATCTGACGATGATGCGGATGGCCGAGGATCGGGTCCGGATCGTCACCGGTGTGTTCGATGGCGGCCGCGACGACTTCTGGGTTCGCAAGCACATGCCGAACGACGGCTCGGTCACCTTCACCAACCTCAGCAAGGAGATCAGCACGCTCGGTCTCTGGGGTCCCAACGCGCCGGCCGTGCTCGGTCAACTCACCGACCAGGACCTCAGCCAGGACGGCTCGCCCTACGGCAGCTACCTCCCGGTGACGATCGCTGGCGTCGAGTGCCACCTCTTCCGGATCTCCTACGTGGGCGACACCGGCTGGGAGATCTACGTGCCGTGGGACCAGGCCCCGTCGGTGTTCGACGCGATCATGAAAGCCGGTGAGGATCACGGCCTGCGGGTCACCGGCGGTGGCGTCTACAGCCTCTCCGGTCGGATCGAGAAGGGCTATCGCCTGATGGGCGCCGAGCTGGAGAGCGAGTACAACCCGGTCGAGGCCGGGCTCGCTCGCCCGAAGGTGAAGGCGGCCGACTTCATCGGCAAGGAGGCCTACCTGGCTGCCCGCGAAGCCGGCTCCGAGGTGCAGTGCGTCACGCTGATCGTCGACGACAACGTCGACAGCCAGGGTCGCCAACGGTTCATGCAGGGCGGCAACGAGCCGATTCTCGATCTCGACGGCAACCGCATCGTCGACAGCCACGGCCGCGCCAGCCGCGTGACCACTGCCGGCTACGCCCCATCGCTTGGCAAGAACCTGCTCATGGGCTATCTGCCCAACGAGCTGGCCGAACCCGGCACCAAGCTCCAGTCCATGTACATGAACGAGCTCTACCCCTGCACCGTTGTCGGCCCGGGATCCGCCTTCGACCCCGACGACACCCGCCTCAAGAGCTAACCCCCGACCTTTTCTGAACCGTGAGTCGCGCATGGCGCGACTCACGGTTCAGAAAAGCAGGAGAGGAACGACGATGAAGATTCTTTGTTGTGTGAAACGGGTGCCGGCTCCCGGCGCCAAGATCAATGTGACGGCCGATGGCATGGACGTCGACGCAGCCCATCTCGGGTTCACCACGAGCCCGCACGAGGAGTGCGGGGTCGAAGGTGCGATCCAGCTGAAGGAGGAGCACGGGGGCGAGGTCACGGTGCTCACGCTCGGCCCGGGTGACGCGGAGGAGCAGCTGCGCTACGCGGCCTCGGTCGGTGCGGACCATGGTGTCCTCATTGCGACCGACGGCACGGCGTACGACCCACAGCGCACGGCGGCGGCAATCGTCGAAGCGGTCGAGGAGCTGGAGTCCGCCGAAGGCGGCGACGGGACAGAGGACGGCGAGTTCGATCTGATCCTGTTCGGCAACGAGTCCGCTGATGCCGGCGGGTTCCAGGTCGGCATCCGGGTCGCCCATGCGCTCGGCCGTCCGATCGTGCAGGGCATCAAGGGCATCGAGGTGGGCGACGAGTCGATCACTGCTCGCCGCGAGATCGACGGTGGGTTCGAGGTCTACGAACTGCCCCGCCCGGCGGTCCTCGGCGTGAAGGAGGGGCTCAACCTGCCTCGCTATCCGACGATGAAGGGTCGCTTGGCCTCGAAGAAGATCGAGATCCAGTCGATGGAGGTCGACGCTGACGAGGGTGGCCAGAGCCGCGTCAGGCTGCACCGTCCAGAAGAGCAGATCTCAGAGACCGTCATCCTCGGTGAAGGTCCAGAGGCGGCGGCCGCTGTGGTCGATGTGCTCGAGGAACTGGGGGTGCTCTGATGTTGCTCGTCGTTCTCGAACACGAACGGGGCGAGCTGGTCGAAGCCGCTTGCGAAGCGCTCACCTTCGGTCGCGTCCTCGCGGCGAAGATGGGCGAGGATCTCGAAGCCGCCCTCATCGGCTCTGACGACGATGCCCTCGTCGCGGCCGCCGGCGAGTACGGCGCCGAGACGGTCCACACCTGCACCCACGACGTGCTGTCCGACTACGGCCCGGACGCCTACGGCGCGGTCGTCGCCCAGATGGTCGAGTCGCTCTCACCGGAAGCGGTGCTGGCGTGCGGATCGGACCGCGGCAACGAAATCATGGCTCAGGCTGCGGCGCGGCTCGGCTCTCCGTTCGTCGCCAACTGCAAGGACGTCACCCCAGGCGATGCGTGGTCGATGACCCGGGTCCAGTGGGGTGGCTCGCTCCTGGAAGACACGGCGATCGACGCTGATGTCGCCCTGCTCTCGTGCGGCCTCCACACGGTCGCGGCGGAGCCTGGCGGCGCGCAGAACGCCGACGCAGAGGAGTTCGAGGCTGCACTCGACGAGTCGCATGCCATCACGATCGTGAAGGACCGGGTCGTCCAGGAAGCCGGCGTCACGTTGCCGACCGCACCTGTGGTTGTCGGCGGTGGTCGCGGCGTCGGCAGCGAGGACGGGTTCGCCCAGCTCGAGGCCCTTGCCGAGTTGCTCGGCGGACGCGTCGGCTGCTCGCGAGCTGTGACCAACCTCGGTTGGCGCCCCCACTCGGATCAGGTCGGCCAGACCGGCACTCGCATCGCGCCCGAGGTCTACATCGCGTCCGGCATCTCCGGCGCCATCCAGCACTGGGTTGGCGCCATGGCGTCGAAGCACATTCTCGCGATCAACACCGACCGAGAGGCCAACATGGTCGTCAAGGCGGACTGGGCCGTGATCGCCGACCTCCACGAGGTCATCCCCGCGATCACCGAAGAGGTCAAGCGGCGCCGCGGCTAACCGGGGCGATCTCGCTCTCTGTCGGTCACAGCGTCGCGAGCTGTGGACCCATCAAGTCGAGCATGTTGTCGCAGTAGAATTTCTGCCTGACGGTCTCGGAGCGATCACCGAGGCTGCGCTCGAAGCGGCCATACGGGTCGCGGCCGCCTTCCACGTGCGGGTAGTCGGACGAGAACAGGCAGATGTCGGGGCCGAGGTTGTCCGTGATCCAGCCCACGTCCTCGGTCGGGTAGGGCGTTGCGCGAACCTGCCGCTGGAGGTAGTCGGTCGGCCGGAGCGAGAGTCCCTGCAGCCGCTCCTCGTGGCGCACGAACGCGTCGAACGCCGACTCCATGCGCTTGGCGAAACTCGGCAGCCAGACCGCTCCCTGTTCGATCACACCGATTCGGAGGCCGGGGAATCGCTCCAGCACCCCGTCGAAGATCAGCGTGGCGAGCGTCTGCATGGGCGGGTGGGCGATGCCCATGTAGTCGACCGAGCGGAAGTTCTCCTCGCCGCCGTGGAAGTCGGGCGGGATCGGCAGGCCGTTGTTGAAGTACGCCGGCGACAGCAGCTCGCCGGTGCCACCGACGTGGAAGACGACCGGCACCTGCGCCTCTTCGGCCTGCACCCACACCGCGTCGAGGCCGATGTGTGACGGCGAGTGATCCGGTGGACAACCGGAGGCGACGAGCAGTGCGCCGGCCCCTGCGTCGATCGACTCCTGAGCGATCTTCGTGGCGATGTCGATGTCGAACAACGGCACGTAACAGGTGGACAACAACCGCTCGTCCACCGAACAGAACTCTGTCATGGCTCGGTTGTGGGCCCGGGCCACACCCGTCGCCAGCTCGGCGTCGCCCGAGTGTTCCCAGTCCCGGAGGCGCGTGTTGTGGAAGGTGTTGAACATGAGCTGCGATGACACGCCCATGTAGTCGAGCACGCGGGGCCGGTCTTGCGCTATGAACGAACCGGTCGCCGCGAAGTTCTTGCGCAGCATCACCTCACCGGCCTCGTCGGCTCGGTACTCGTCCGATTGGTGACGTTCGATCAGCCGGGCGAACGCGCTGTCGATGTCGGCGAGCTGCTCGTCGTTGTCGCCCGTCTGGCGGAGTTCGTTCGCGTATCCGGGCACCTCCACACGATCCCGGATCGACGGGTCGGCGTGGTCGCGGAGCCAGTTCGGCAACTCCATGATGTGGGCGTCGGCGTCGTGGACGACCCGGCCTTCGATGTAGCTCATGCGGCCGCCTGTCAGTCGATGGCGAGGTGTTCGGCGATGCTCGCAGCTGCCTCCATCACGAGGATGCCGAGATCGTGGGTTCGCTCCGGATCCGGGAACCGATAGGCGGGTCCATGGATGTGGACCGCTGACTCGACCGAGCCGTCGGGCTCGAAGATGGGTGCGGCGATCGAGTTGATGCCGTCGGCGAACTCCTCATAGACCCACGCGTATCCAATGCTGCGGACCTGTTCGAGACGATCGCGGATCTCGTCGGGGTCGACGATGGTCCACGACGTGGTCCGGGTGAGGTCGGATCGCAGAAACGCGTCGAGCTTCTTGTCCGGCCAGTACGCCATTACCGCGAGACCCGAGGGAACGGCGTGGATCGGGCAGTTCTCGCCGGTCCAGTCGCGGACTTGGACCTCGGCTTCAGCATTGGCGTGGTCGAGGTAGTACATGTCGCGACCGTCGGGCACCGAGATGCCGGCTGTCTCGTTCGACCGCTCCATCAGTTCCAGGAGGTGGGGTCGGGCGGTGGCGACGAGGTTGCGCCCGGGCTGGGCCGCGCCGGCGATGTCGAGCAAGCCGTCGCCGAGCCGGTAGTCGCCGCCGATCTCGTTCTGGGTGACGGCGCCCTCTGTCTCGAGCGCGCTCAGGAGGCGGGCGACCGTGGACTTCGGCAGCTCGACGCGGTCGGCGAGATCCGTGACTCCCGCGGGCCCGAGCGCGAGCGCCCGTAGCAACGTGAACGCTCGCTCGATCGACTGCACCGACATCGGCACCACGGTACGTTCCGTTTTCGCGTTCCACAATGCGGAACAGGTGCGCAACGAGACGGTGTGGAACGAGAACGCGTTACCGCTTGGCGATGATTGCTGCCGCCAACTGGTCGACCACCGCGTCAATAGCCACTCGGCTGGTCTCGCCCGACGCTCGAGGAGTGAACTCCACTTCGCCATCGGCGAGCGTCTTCGGGCCGATCGTGACCCGGTAGGGGATGCCGATCAGCTCGGCGTCGGCGAACTTCACGCCGGCTCGGGCGTCGCGGTCGTCGAGCAGGACGTCGATGCCGCTTTGGCGGAGCCCTTTGTAGAGCTCTTCGCCGGCCGCGACGGAGGCTTCATCCTTCATGCTCACGACGGTGACGACCGCTTCGTAGGGAGCGATGGAGAGCGGCCATATGAGCCCGTTGTCGTCGTGGTGTGTCTCGGCTGCGGCGGCCATCCCGCGACCGATGCCGATGCCGTAGCTGCCCATGACCAGCGTTCGCTTTGTACCGTCGGGATCGAGGACATGGGCGCCGAGCACCTCGGCGTATTGCGTGCCGAGTTTGAAGATGTGGCCGGCTTCGATGCAACGCGTGACGACGAGCGCGGTGGCGCAGGTCGTGCAGGACTCACCGGCGCCGACTTCGCGCAGATCGGCCCACTCGTCGACAGCGATGTCGCGCGCGACGTCCACGCCGGTCCAGTGCCAGTCGTCCTCGTTTGCGCCGGTGGTGAGACCGGCTCGGCCCTGCAGCGCGGGGTCAGCGATGATGCGGAGCCCCTGGACCTGAACGGCGCCGAGCGAGCCGGGGCTTGCGCCGAGATGTTCGAGCGCCTCTTCCGGCGTGGCCGGGCGAATCTCGATGGCTCCGCTGTGATCCTGGAGCTTCTGCAGATTCAGTTTGTGATCACCGCGGACGAGCGCCAGCGTGATGGCGCCGTCGAGCACCATCACCATCGTCTTGATCTGTTGGTCGGCGGGCGCGCCGCCGTCCACCTGTTCGAGCGCGGCGATCGTCCGCACGCCCGGAGTGGGGAAGCGCGTGAGCTCAGGCAGGTCGCGGTCCTCGATCGCGGGCAGCGCGGACGTGGCGCGCTCGACGTTGGCTGCGTAGTCGCAGTTCGGGCAGTGGACGACGTCGTCCTCTCCGGCAGGGGAGGGCACCATGAACTCCGTCGACCCGGACCCGCCCATCGCTCCCGAGGAGGCCTCAACGGGCATCGCCGGCAGCCCGAGCGCCTTGAAGATCCGGACATAGGCGTGGTGGTGCAGATCGAAGTTCTTGTCGAGCCCCGCCTCGTCGATGTCGAACGAGTACGAATCCTTCATCGCGAACTCGCGGACCCGCAGCAGGCCACTCTTGGGGCGAGGTTCGTCGCGGAACTTCCATTGGATCTGGTACCAGATCTGGGGGATCGACTTGTAGGAGGTGATCTCCAGCGCAAGGTCGGTGAAGATCTCCTCATGGGTCATGCCGAGTGCGTTCTCAGCGCCCTTGCGATCGATGACGCGGAACATCTCGTCGCCCATCACGTCCCAGCGTCCGGACTTCTTCCAGATCGACGCGGGATGCATACCGGGCAGCAGAAACTCCTGACCACCGATGCCGTTCATCTCGTCGCGGACGATCGCGGCGACTTTCTCGTGCACCTTCAGGCCGAGCGGGAGAAGCGAGTAGTGGCCCGCATGGAGCTGACGGATGAAGCCGCCCTGGATGAGCAGCTTGTGGCTCGCGGCCTCGGCGTCGGCTGGCGCATCGCGCAGCGTGGGGATGAAGAGGTTCGACCAGCGCATGGCCCGTCACCGTACCTGGTGGGCGCGGCAGCTCCCTGCTACTTCTGGTCCCGCTCCCGGCGGTGTTTGCGCATCTGTTCGGCCGCCCGTGCGGAGGCGTCGGCGATGACGTGGCGTTCGCGGTCGGTCCACTGCGACAGCAGGTGGTCCTCGATCAGCATCGCGTGGCCGACAGAAGCATCGGCGAGCACCCCGGCACCGTCATCCAGAAGGACGGCGACGATCCCCCGCTTGTCCCTCTCCGCGGAGCGACGGGTGATCCAGCGGCGTCGCTCGAGACGGTCGAGTGTGTGGGTCAGCTTCGACTTCGACGACACGCAGAGCTCCGCGAGTTCGCGTAGCCGCATCTCGCCTCCGTTGCCGTCGAGGCGAACCAGCACTTCGTAGTCGGTGAGGGTCATACCGTGTTCATCGGCGAGATGCCGGGCGAGGATCTCCTCGATCAGGCGAGCCGCGTCGAAGAAGCGGGTAAAGGTGAACAGGTCGTCCGTGGTGAGGTGACGGCCCGTCCCGGCGAGATCGGCGGGGTCGTACTCGGGCCGCTCGAGAGTCATTGCAGGACGCCGTCCCAGACGATCCTCGACCCCTCGTGTCCGGCCCGAATGATCCACGTCGTCGCCAACACGCCGATCACAGCAGTGAACGCCATCGCTCCTTGCAGCACCACTTCTCGGTCGGCGTACCTCGTCATTCGCTGCAGTACGGCAACTCCGAGCGCTGCCGCGAAGAACGCGATGGTGAACCAGACCGCCGTCTCGGCCAACTGTTGGTGCTCTTCGGCGAGCGGACCGATCCGCGACGACAGCACCTCATTGAGCTCTTCCCCCGAGCGGGCCGCGAGCACGGCGCCCAGCGCGCCGATGAAGGCGGCCGCCGCGAGCGCCGTGCTCGCCTGCGCCCGCCAGGCTCGGCGCCCAGCCAACGCCACCGCGACGACGGCGTTCACGGGCACGAGAACAAGGGGGAGGTGAATGAAGAACGGGTGAGCGGGAAGGTCGAACAGCGAACGCATCAGGTAGCGGTCACCCCACGCTGACGGAGAGGGTCTGGCCGCTTGCGGCGTGACTGTTCGGCCCGAATGCGATGTTGCAGAAGAGGACGTAGTCGCCGGGCGCCAGGTCGAACCCGACCTCGGTCATCGCGCCGGCATCCAGGATTTCGGTCTTGCCGAGGAAGTCGGCGCCGAGGGCTTCCTCGTCGATTGCTCCGGTCTCGAGCTTCGGCAGATCTTCGTAGCTGGTGCCCATGGCAATGCCGAACTCATGGGGGAACTGGCCTTCGTTGGTGACGGCGAAGGTCTGGACGCCGGCAGCGATGTCGCCGTCGACAGTGACACTGAACTCGGCGAGCCCGACTGCGGTCGGTCCGGCGGGAGCGTCGTCCGGCTCGTCGACCGGGGTGCTCGTGTCGTCGGCGTGATCATCGTCGACGATTTCTGACTCCGCGGGATCGTCGGCCGGCGCTTCTGTTGTGGTCGTTGTGGTGGTCGTCTCCGGGGGATCGGATGATTCGCTGTCGTCGCCACAAGCGGCGAAGAAGAGGGCGGCGATGGCGATGAGAGCAGCAATACGGCGCAAGGGGGCCTCGGATCTGATTGGTTGGCTAGTTGAATACTGGACGACAATCTTGCAGGTCGTCGGCGGTGCAACGTAGCGCACGCTTCGGCGCAGCTAGTTTCGGTTCATGAGTCGGAAGGCGCTCGCCTGGGTTGTCGCCGCGCCCGTCGCGGCGGCCGTGATCGCGCTCATGCTCGATGGGCCTGACCGTCAGGCGGTCCAGCCGATCGGGCGTGCCCAGGGCGACGCCTCAGTGGAGATAGAACTCCACGATCCGTGGGTCAACGACGCGGTCACCCGAGCGTGGGCAGTGGATCCCGTCACGACCGTCGGCAATGCGATCGCACACAACGACGAGCAGCGACGCAGGTGTTTCTCGAAGTCGGCGGCTACGACGCGGTCGTCGTCTACTCCCTCTTCCCGTCGTGCGGCATCGCCCCGGAGATCCGCGCTCGCCGTTGGGATGACCGCGTTGCAGTCGACCTGAAGAGCATCGGAGGCTGCGACGGCGAGATGCGCCACGTACGCGCGATCGGCTTGGAGCTCGCCCACGGGGTTGACGCGACGCTGCTCACGGCGAGCCATCAGGACCCGTGAAACCGTTCTCCATGCCGTTCCCTAGTGTTCCGTGATGCGGTACCGTTCCGCTATGCAGAACGCCGGGCCGGGGACACGTCGCCGTCGCAAGGGGAAGACCTACGGTCGACCGCTCGCTCGACTCACCACGCCAATGATCCGCGAGAACGGCGAACTCCGGAAGGCGACGTGGGACGAGGCGCTCACCCGCGCGGCCGACGGGTTCGCCGCGATTCGCGACGAGCACGGGCCCGAAGCACTCGGCATGTTCAGCTGCTCGAAGAGCACGAACGAAATGAACTACGCCGCGCAGAAGTTCATGCGGACGGCGATCGGGTCGAACAACATCGACTCCTGTAATCGAACTTGACACGCTCCTTCCGTCGTCGGTCTGGCGACAGTGTTCGGAGCGGGCGGGGGCACCTCGTCGTACGAAGAGATCGAGGAGACCGATGTCATCCTGCTGTGGGGATCGAACGCCCGTGAGGCCCACCCGATCTTCTTCCATCACCTGCTGAAGGGCCTCGACAACGGCGCCCGCATGTATGCGGTGGACCCTCGGCGAACGAGCTCCGCGAAGTTCGCGGACGCGTGGCTCGGCCTCGACGTCGGCTCCGACATCGCCATGGCCAACGCCGTCGGCCGCGAGATCATCGCCGCCGATCTGCATGACAAGGAGTTCATCGCCCACTCGTCCGAAGGTTTCGAGGCGTACAAGGCTCACGTCGAGCCGTACACCCTCGCCGAAGGCGAGCGTCTCACTGGCGTGCCAGCCGGGGCGATCAAGGAGATGGCGCACGCCTACGCGACTGCGGAGACGGCGCAGATCCTCTGGACGCTCGGCATCACCGAACACCACAACGCCGTCGAGAACGTCCTCTCCCTCTGCAATCTCGCCCTGCTCACCGGCCACATCGGCCGATGGGGGAGCGGCCTCGTGCCTCTCCGCGGGCAGAACAACGTGCAGGGCGGGGGCGACATGGGTTCGCTGCCGAACAAGTTCCCCGGCTTCCAGGACATCGGAGATCCCGAGGCGCAGGCCAAGTTCGAGGTCGCCTGGGGCATGAAGCTCCCCGATCAGCCGGGCCTCCATCTGACGCTCATGTTCGAGGCGATGGAGGAAGGATCGATCAAGGGCGTCTACGTGATCGGTGAAAACCCGGCCGATAGCGAGGCCGACGTCGAACATGCGCGAACGCTGCTCCAGGGCCTCGACATCCTCGTGGTGCAGGACATCTTCATGACCCGAACCGCTGAGATGGCCGATGTCGTACTGCCTGCGTCGGTCGGATGGGCCGAGTGCGACGGCACGGTCACGTCGTCGGAGCGCCGGGTCCAGCGGGTGCGACCCGCCGTCTCGCCCCCGGGGGAATGCATGCACGACCACGAAATCATCAGGGAGCTCGCCACCCGTCTCGGCGTCGACTGGGGCAGGCCCTCGCCGATGGACCTCTGGGACGAGCTGCGTACGCTGTCGCCGCTTCACGCGGGCATGAGTTACGAACGACTGGAGTCCGAGGGCGGTCTGCAATGGCCGTGCCCGGACCTCGACCATCCCGGCTCGCCGTTCCTGCACGGCTGGCTCTACGAGGAAGGCCTCGGCGGCCGCGGACCGGCGCCGTTCAGCATCACCAACTTCGAAGGCCCGAAGGAGCAGCTCACCGAGGAGTTCCCCTTGCGCCTCACGACGGGCCGCGCGCTCGACAGCTTCAACACGGGCGTGCAGTCCAACGCCTTCGCATCGCCGATTCGCTACGGCGAGGAGATCGACGTCAACCCGGCTGACGCCGACCGTCTCGGGATCGCGGACGGCGAGCGCGTGACCGTGTCCTCGCCGCGCGGGTCCGTGGAGATGGATGTGCGCATCCAAGTCGACCTGCCCGAGGGGCTCACATTCACCACGTTCCATTTCCCGGAGCTCGTCGACATCAATCTCCTCACCAACGACGAATGGGATCCCCGCTCGGGCACCGCCGAGTTCAAGGCCGCAGCGATTCGGATCGAGAAGATCGCGAATGGCTGACATCTTCATCGGTCTCGACCTCGCCGACGAGGTCGAGATCACCGCGGTCACCGCTGCGATCGGGAACGATCCGGCGATCGTTCATGAAACCGAACGTCTGGTGATAGGGGGCGGGGCCCGTCGTCACGAGCGCCGTCATCTGCTGTTGCCGGCGCTCCACGCCCTTCAGAATGCGAGAGGTTGGATCTCCCCGGGCGGCCTCAACCACGTCTGCGACGTGCTGCAGGTCCCGCCCGCCGAGGCGTATGGCGTGGCCACGTTCTACGAGATGTTCCGGGTCGACGACCCGGGTCACGGCGACGACGTCGTCCACGTCTGTATGGACGCGGCCTGCCAGATCGCGGCCAACGAGGAGCTCATCGCCGAGCTCGAAGCCGGCGGCGCTCACGTCCATCGGTCGCCGTGCCTGGGCCAGTGTGAGCGTGCCCCTGCCCAGTTCGTACAGGGCGTCGGCGGCCCCGACCGCGTGCCCGCCGACGAGATCTCCGTCGAACTGCGGATTCCTCAACAGGGCGATTCGTCGCTTCGATTGCTGAAGAACATCGGCATCGTCGACCCGACGTCGCTCGACTCCTACCGCGCGGCCGGCGGGTTCGACGCGTTGGCTCGCGCAGTCGAGCTCGGTCCGAAAGCCGTCTGCGATGCGATCGCAGACTCGGGTCTCTCCGGCCGGGGCGGCGCTGCGTTCCCGACCGGCGTGAAGTGGAAGGCCGTCGCCGCCGAACAGGGGCGGCCGAAGCATGTCGTCGCCAACTGTGACGAGAGCGAGCCGGGCACATTCAAGGACCGTGTGCTCATGGAGAACGATCCGTTCGCCGTCGTCGAGTCGCTCGCCGTCGCCGGTTTCGCCACCGGAGCCGAGAACGGCTGGATCTATATCCGAGGCGAGTACCCAGTGGCCACGGCACGGCTCCAGAACGCCGTCGATCAGTGCCGGGCCGCCGGCTTGCTCGGAGCCGACGCCGCGGGCTCCGGCCACGCGTTCGACGTCGAGATCCGCCGCGGCGCCGGCGCCTACATCTGTGGCGAAGAGACGGCACTCTTCGCTTCACTCGAAGGGTTCCGGGGAGAACCTCGCAGCAAGCCGCCGTTCCCGACCACCCACGGGCTCTTCCAGGAGCCGACGGCGATCAATAACCCGGAGACGCTCCTCAACGCGCTCGACATCGTCCTCAACGGGGCCGACGAGTATCGCTCGCGTGGCACCGAGCAGTCGCCGGGCACGAAGCTGCTCTGCCTCTCCGGGCGGGTCGCGAAGCCAGGTGTGTATGAGATCGCGTTCGGAACGACGCTCGGCGACGTGCTCGACCTCGCCGGTGGGCTGACTGGAAGCGGCGAACTTGCCACGGTACTCATGGGCGGCGCGGCTGGATCGTTCGTCGGCCCGGATGCGCTCGACATGCCGCTGACGCTGGAGGACACGCGGGAGCGGGGAACCACGCTCGGCTCGGGAGTGATGATGGCGTTCACCGACGAAATCGACATGACGGCGATCTGCGTCCGCATCTCCGAGTTCTTCCGAAATGAGAGCTGCGGCCAGTGCGTGCCCTGCCGGGTCGGGACCGTCCGTCAGCACGAGACGATGGTGCAGCTTCAACGCAGCGGCTCGATGACGGCCGAGCGCCGAGCGCTCGTCGACGACATGGCGCGGGTGATGGTCGACGCATCGATCTGCGGCCTCGGCCACACCGCCGCGTCGGCCATCAACTCAGCCATCGATCTCGGACTCATCGAGGGGGCCCCGTGACTGTCACAGAGGTGTCCGTGTCGCTGACGATCGATGGGCAAGAGGTGGACGTCCCCGCGGGGACGTCGATCCACAAGGCCTGCGAGTCCGCAGGGATCGACACGCCCACGCTGTGCTGGGCCGAGAACCTCACGCCGGTCAACGTCTGCCGCGTCTGCGTCGTCGAGGTGGAGGGCAGCCGAGCGCTCGTTCCCTCGTGTGCTCGGCCCGTCGAGGACGGCATGGTCGTCGAGACCGATTCCGAGCGGGTCCAGCACAGCCGCAAGATGGTCCTCGAGTTCCTCGGGTCGGGCATCGACCTCAGCCAAGCCGACGACCTCGGCCGGTGGATCGACCACTACGGAGCGGAGCCGGATCGCTACGACCAGCCCGAAGTCCCCGCACAGAAGATGTACGAGGAACCGAAGATCCAGGACGACCTCTACATCCGGGACTACGACAAGTGCGTCCTCTGTTACAAGTGCGTCGAGGCGTGCGGTGACGACGCCCAGTACACGTTCGCGATCGCTGTCGTCGGGCGCGGCTTCGACGCTCGCATCGGCACCGAGTTCGATGTCACCCTGCCCGATTCGGCGTGCGTCTACTGCGGCAATTGCATCGGCGTGTGCCCCACCGGCGCGCTGCAGTTCAAGACCGAGTTCGACATGCGCAACGCCGGGGAGTGGCGCCCGGAGGAGCAGGACGTCACCACCACGGTCTGCTCCTTCTGTGGCGTTGGGTGCAACCTGGAGCTCCACACGCAAGACGACAAGATCGTGAAGGTCACCTCACCGGCCGACCACTCCGTCACCCACGGTCACCTCTGCATCAAGGGCCGCTTCGGCTGGACCTACGTGCAGTCCCCGACCCGACGCTGAGTCAGCTTCGGGGGAGGTCCTTCCAGGGGAGTTCGCGCTGCTCGGCTTCGCCGGGTTCGCGGGGAAGGCCGAGGATGCGTTCGCCGATGATGTTGTGCTGGACTTCGTCGCTGCCACCGGCGATGGACGCGGCGGGGGTGAAGAGCGCGTAGCGATGGAACAGGCCGTCGATCGGCGCGTCGTCGTGGTCCAACATGGCGGCCGGTCCGAGGGCGCCGAGGCCGACGTCGCGCATCTGACGATTCAGCGCGGCGCCTTTGAGCTTGAGGGTGGACACCTCGGGGCCCGGTTGGCCGCCGGCCTTCACCGCCGCCGCTGCCCGTTGGGCGGACAGCCGGCTCGTCCGCCGTTCGGTGACAAGCTTCATCAGCTCCTGACGGAAGACCGGATCGCTCGTGTCGGCGTGCTCGTTGACCGCCCGGTCGAACAGCGGACCGGCCTGCCCCATCATGGCCAGCGAGAAGCCGTCGACCGTGTCGAAGATTGTGGCGGCGTGTTTCCCGACGGGCTCATCGAGGTCGACGGTGGCAAACGGAGGCGTGTCGCCCAGCCCGGCGTTGTCTGGGTCGCGCTCGTGGGAGAGCGTGGTCATGGCGACCCGCCAGCCCTCGCCGAGCTCACCGAGCCTGTCCGACTCATGGACGCGAGCCTCGGTGAAGAACACCTCGTTGAACGCGGCCGCCCCCGTCATCTCGCGGAGCGGACGCACCTCCACGCCCGGCTGCTCCATGTCGATGAGAAAGAACGTGATCCCTCGGTGCTTCGGCTGATCCGGGTCCGTGCGGGCGATCAGAATTCCTCGCTTGGCATGCTGAGCGCCGGAGCTCCACACCTTCTGCCCGTTGACGATCCACTCGTCGCCGTCGCGGACCGCTCGCGTCGCCAGACCGGCTATGTCCGACCCCGCGCCCGGCTCCGAGAAGAGCTGACACCACGGCGTGGTTCCGTCCACGATGCCGGGCAGGTGCCGGGCCTGCTGTTCCTCGCTGCCGTAGTGCATGACCGTGGGTGCCACGAGGAACGTGGCGACGCCGTTCGGCGGCCCGAACGCACCGGCCTCCTTGCGGGCGAGGACGGCCGCCCGTCCGCCGGCTTTGTCGAGACCGCGCCCGCCGTACTCGGTTGGCCACGTGGGGAACGCCCAGCCGGAGTCGGCTAGGAGCCGCCACCACTCGCGGACGCTCCGCGCCGGATCCCAGTGCTCGGCGAACCACTCGGATGCCTCGATGTGAACAGCATCGGCGTCGGTGTTCATGTCGACTCCTCCAGTCGGTCACGCAACACCACGATGTCGTCCGGCTCCATGTTCGCAAAGCTCATCCGGATCATGCGCTCGTCGGTGGGAGTGAACGCCGTGCCCGGAATGCAGAGCACGCCGTGGTCGATGACCAGCCGCTGCACGACGGATTCGGTTGATTCGTCGACGAACGGATGGCGGACCCAGCCGAAGTAGGCGCCGGCGGACACCAGCTCGTAGCCACTGGGGCGTTCGTTCATCATCGCCACGAACGTGTGCTGCAGCTCGAGGATCCGACCGGCCTGTTCGCGACGCCAGGCACCGGAGTGGCGCAGCCCGGCTTCGGCGGCGTGCTGGCCGATGCTCGACGTGCAGATCGCCACGCAGTCGAAGATCTTCAGCGCTTCACCGATCACTGCCTGCCCCGCGACGACGGCGCCGACCCGGTACCCGGGGATCGCGAGGTCCTTGGAGAAGGAGTGCAGCGAGATGACGTGGTCGCTCCAATCGGCGTCGGCGAACAGGTCATGGGCCGGGGCATCGGTGCCGCGGTAGCTGCGATACGTCTCGTCGATCACAAGTGCGGTGTCGTGGCGGCGGGTGAGGTCCGCGATCTCCCGGAGCCGATCTGGGCCGACGACGGCTCCCGACGGGTTGCCGGGGGTCACGATCACGACGGCGCGGGTCGCGACATCGATCAGCGGCTCGAGATCCTCAACGGTGGGGACCATGCCGTCAGTCGGACGACAGTGGCGCGCCTCAACCCCTTCGAGCTGCAGCCACATGTCGTGGTTGAAGTAGTAGGGGAGAACGAGCGCCACGTTGTCACCCGGGCCGGCGAGCGCAGAGATCGTGACACAGAAGGCCTGGTTGCAGCCGCTCGTGATCAGGATGTCCTCGGACGACACCTCGGCGCCATAGGCCGCGGACAGATCTGTCGCCACCGCGTCACGAAGAGACGGGAGGCCGGGCTGCGGCATGTAGCGGGCACTGTCATCTTCGCCCGCGACTTCGGCGAGCCGGGCGGTCACCTCGGGTGGCGGAGCAAAGGCCGGGGCCGCCTGTGACAGATTGACCAGCGGTCGCGGGTCGGTGCGGTCGTCGAGCCGAGCGGTGGCAGCCCCGATTGGCGAGTGGGGGACGGAGGTGGCCCGCGGCGAGAGCTTCATCTGGGGATCATCGCATCATCGCATCGTCGCGTTCGTCCGTGCCGCAATACCCTTGCTGGCGATGTTGGACTTCTCGCTGCCACCGGAGCTCGAAGAGCTGCGGGCCCGGGTCCGTGCAGTCGCGCTTGATGGCGTGGAGCGTTTCGGGTCGTTCACGGATTCGTGGATCAACGGCTACTCAGAGGAGTTCTCCAAGGTCCTGGCGGACAACGGCTGGATCGGGATGACCTGGCCGACCGAGGTCGGTGGCGGCGGCCGTCCGAACATCGAGCGGATCATCATGGGCGAGGAGATGATCAAGGTCGGCGCACCGATCGCGGCGAGTTGGTTCGCCGATCGCCAGATGGGCCCCGGCCTCATCGCCTACGGAACCGACGATCAGAAGGCCGAGTTCCTTCCCGGAATGTTGAGCGGTGAGACCACGTGGTGCATCGGCATGAGCGAGCCGGACTCCGGGTCGGATCTCGCGGGCCTGAAAGCCTCTGCGGTGCGCGACGGCAACAACTGGATCATCAACGGTCAGAAGATCTGGACGTCCTTCGCGGCAGTGGCCGACTATTGCTATCTGATCGGTCGTACGTCATCTGATGGGCCGCCCCAAAAGGGTGTCAGCGAGATCATTGTCCCGATGGATCTGCCCGGCATCGAAGTGCGGCCAATCACGGACATGACCACCAACGCCCACTTCTGCGAGGTCTACTTCACCGACGTTCGGGTCCCGATCGAGAACCTCGTCGGCGTGGAAGGCGACGCGTTCAAGCAGACGATGTCGCAGCTCGAACACGAGCGGGGCGGCATCGATCGCCTGGTCAGCAACCAGCCCCTGTACGACCTCGCGGTCTCGGTCGCCGACACCGATGACCCGCTCGTGCGTCAGGAGATCGCCCAACTCGAGATCGGCTATCGGCTTGGGCGTCTCCTCGTCTATCGCGAGGCGCTCCGCCAGGCGCCCGCGGGGTTCTCGGCGGCGACGAAGTGTTTCTGTACCGAACACGAGCGGCGCGTGGCCGACTTCGCGTCTCGCATGCTCGGCATGGCCGCAACAGCCGACGCGGAACTGGCTCGGGCCATCAACTATTCGCCCGCCTACACGATCATGGGCGGCACCTCGAACGTCATGCGCAACATCCTCGGTGAGCGGCTCCTCGGGCTACCCCGCGAGCCCCGGCCCTAAACGGCGCATCGCTTGGTCCTCGCCCTCGGCATCTACTTCTCGATCGCGATCGGGGTGGGTGACTTCTTCGGCGCGTACCTCGCCCGCAGGGTTCACTCCTTCACGGCGGTCATCACGTTCCTGGGCATCGGAGGGCTGACGGCGCTCCTCATGATGATCGCCGTCGAGAGCCAGTTCGCGGCCGGCAACGCCGGGCTCGGGGCGGCCGGCGGGCTCACGGTCGGCTTCGCTCTCGTGCTGCTGTATCACGGCATGGCGGTGTCGTCCGCGGCCGTGGTTTCGCCGGTCACAGCGGTCATCACCGCACTCATTCCGGTCGGGTGGGACATCGGTACCGGTGGGTCGCTCGCCGGCTGGGTCATCGTCGGTATCGCAATCGCGCTCGCCGGCCTGGCCGTGACGACGTTCTCGCCGGAGCTCGGCGATCGAGCGCTCGCCGGCGTCGGATGGGGCCTCGCCTCCGGCACCTGCTTCGGCATCTCGCTCACCTTGATCGGACAGACCGACATCGACAGCGGCCTCTGGGCGACCGTCTTCCAACGGTTCGCTGCCTTCGCGGTCCTCGGTGCACTCGCGGTCGTGCGGCGTATCCCGTGGTTCGTTCCCACGGCGCTGCTGCGTCCCGGGTTGATCGGCGGCGTTCTCACGGGCAGCGGCGTGGCGGCATTCGTCGCCGGTTCGCAGCGCGGAACGCTGAGCGAGATCACAGTCACGGCATCGATGTCCCCGGCGGTCACCGTTGTCCTCGCTGCGGTCTTCGAGAAGCATCCGTTCCGCTGGTGGCAGGGCATCGGTCTGGCAACCGTGGTGGGCGGCGTGATTCTCATCGGCCTCGGCTGAGATGGCAGTTCTGTGGGGGACGCTCACGTCGCTGATGATCGGGTTCGGCGATCTCGCCTACGCCCGAGTGAGCAACCGCATGTCGGTCATCACGCTGATGATCATGTCGTCGATCGGCGGCGTCGGCGTCGGTGTCCTGGCGCTGTTGGTGATCGACAGCGAGCTGTCGTCCAACGCGATCGTGGTGGGAGTGAGCGCGGGTGCCGTGATGGGCGCGGCGCTCGCGTTCTACCTCCAGGCCATGAAGGTGACGACGATCTCGATCTCGTCCCCGATCACGGCGGTTCTGGCGGCGCTCGTGCCACTCATGTGGGAGATCGTCGTCGACGACCGGGTGCCGTCCGGTCTGGTCGTGGGCGGAGCGGTGGTCGCCCTCGTTTCGCTCACCGTCACGACCTGGTCACCGGAGTCCAAGGGGCACATCCGGCTCGGCGCGCAGTGGGCCGTCCTCTCCGGGAGTTGCTACGGCGTGGGCAACCTCCTGCTCGGACAGGCGGCCGAGGGCTCCGGCGTCTGGCCGGCGATCGCCCATCGCAGCATCGGCGTGGTGATGTTCGCGGTGCTTGCGCTGGCGCTCGGTCTCCCGAGGCTTCCTCCCATCAGCACCCGTCGCGCGGTCCTGATCGGGGGCGTGCTCGGGAACATCGCCATTGTCTGCTTCCTCTTCGGTGTCGAGACCGGCGACCTCGGCGTGCTGTCCGTGACCGCCAGCCTGTTTCCGACCGTCAGTGTCACCCTCCTGTTCCTCTTCGCGGGTCATTCTGTCCGCTGGTGGCAGGGCATCGGTGTTCTGGGCGCGGTCGCCGGCGTGGTCCTGATCGCCGTGGGCTGAGCGACGGCGTTGAGTCAGAGGCGCGACGACGAGGCAAACTGGGCGGCGTGTCCCTCGCTCGACCTCGACTGACGGTCCGTCTCGGCGCGATCGCGACGAACTACGGGCGAATCGGCGCGTTGTGCGACGGCGTGCAGGTGGGTGCCGCCGTCAAAGCCGATGCTTACGGGCTCGGCATCGAGCCGGTCGCTCGAACGCTGTGGACCGAGGGTTGCCGTGAGTTCTTCGTCGCCAGTGTGGAAGAGGGGGTCGAGCTACGTGCGGTCCTTCCGGAGGCTGCGATCAACGTGTTCCACGGCGTTGTGCCCGGCACGGCCGCCGACCTCGTTCTCCACGACCTCACGCCGGTCGTCATCAGCGCCGAACAGCTCGACGGATGGCGCGCGGCGGCCGGCGCCGGAGATCGAGCGCTTCCGGTCGGGCTGCATCTCGACACCGGCATGAACCGCACCGGAATGCCTGAGTCCGAAGTGGAGGAGCTGCGCGGTGACGCCGGCGCATTTGCTGGTCTGGAGGTGCGCCACATCCTCAGCCATCTCGCGTCAGCCGACGATCCTGAGAGCGACCAGCCGGAGCGCCAGCTCGCCCGTTTCCGATCGCTCCTGCCAGGGCTACCGGGTGGCGTGGTTTCGCTCGCCAACTCGGCCGGCGCGTTCCGAGGGCCGGACTTCCGCTTCGATCTCGTCCGGCCCGGGATCGCGCTCTTCGGCGGTTCACCGGTCGCGGGTGAACCCAGTCCGCTCGAACCCACCGTGGTGCTCGAGGCGCCGGTCCTGCAGATTCGCGATCTGCAGCCGGGCGACGAGGTCGGCTACGGCGCGACGTATCGAGTGGAGCGGCCGGAGCGCCACGCTGTCGTGCCCGTCGGCTACGCGGACGGGTTCCCCCGGTCGGCGTCGAATCGCGGGGGCGCATCGGTCGCCGGACATCGCGTCCCGGTCGTCGGTCGGGTGTCGATGGATCTCACGATCCTCGACGTCACCGAGGTCCCGCGGGAGGCGCTCGACACCGGGGTCGCCGAGATGGTCGGCGACAACGTGCCGGTGGACGAGGTCGCAGCTGCAGCCGACACGATCTCCTACGAGATCCTCACGTCACTCGGGCGCCGCTACGAACGCGTCTACGTGGACTGATCCGGGAGCGTCTTTCCCGGATTGAAGATGTTGCCGGGGTCGAGCGTGTGCTTGATCCGCCGCATGAGGTCCCACTCGATCGGCGGCTTCTGGTCGCCGATCCGGTCCCGGAGGAGCGTGCCGATCCCATGCTCGGCGCTCAGCGTGCCGTCGTGCGCGAAGACTATGGCGTCGATGTCGTCACGGAGTTGCGTCCGCTGCGCGGCGAAGGCGGCGGGGTCGGTTCCCGGCAGGACCCAGAGATGGATGTTGCCGTCGCCGACATGGCCGAACGCATGTACCTGTGCATCGGGCGCCGCCGAGCGGACGTGACTCCCGACGACCCGCACGAGATCGGCGATTCGGTCGACGGGCACCGCCGCGTCGTACTTCAGGCTCGCGTCCACGAGTTCGGGGCGGGACTGTGTCGGCGACTGCACATCGCGGAGCTGCCACAACGCCGCCTCCTGATCGCCGGAGGAGGCGACGACTGCGTCGGTGATCAGACCACGATCGGCGGCTTCCGCAAGGATCGCGGTCAACCGGTCCGTGACGGGCTCGCCCGCCGCAAGCGACACCAGCACGTGGTCCGCCGTGGTGTCGGCGAGGGGGTGGGCGATCTCGAGTCGGTCGGCGGCGATCTGGAGCCCGGTGTCGGGCATGAGTTCGATCGCGGTGAGGGTGCCGTCGCTGGCGGTCCGGACCAGTTCGACTAGTGCAGCGAGCTGATCGAGGTCGGGGATTGCCGCGAGGGCACTCTGCCGGTGGGGCGTGGCGGGCACGAGCCGGAGCACGGCGGCGGTGACGATGCCGAGGGTGCCCTCGCCACCGATGAACAGCTGCTTCAGGTCATACCCGCTGCTGTCCTTGCGCAGCGCGCGTAGGCCGTCCCAGACCGTCCCGTCTGCGAGTACAACTTCGAGGCCGAGCACGTTCTCGCGCATGTTGCCGTGGCGGACGACGTTGTGGCCGCCCGCGTCGGTCGAGACCGCGCCGCCGACCGTGGCCGAGCCGCGCGCTCCCCAGTCCGGTGCGAACTGACGGCCCACTGCGGCCGCTGCCTCCTGCACGGCTTGGATCGTCACGCCCGCCTCGGCTGTGATCGTCCATCGGCCGGCGTCGACCGACCGGATGGCGTCGAGCCCATCCAGCGCGACATGCACGGCGGGCGTCGCATCCGGCAATTCGGTGCCGCCGGACAATCCCGTGTCACCGCCGACGGGCACGATCGACACCGATTCCGAGGCACACGCGGTGACCGCAGCGCTCACCGCCGCGGTCGTGGTCGGCCGGATCGTGGGCGGGTCCGTGTCGTCGAGAAGCCGCTCGACGGAAGGTGGGAGGTCGGCCATACCGATGGAAGCGAATCACATCGCGAATGCGATAGAAAGCCCGAATGCAGACGCAAATGCTCATCGGTGGTCAGTGGTGTGACGGCGCCGACGGTGCCCGCATCCCCGTCCTCGACCCCGCCAGCGGTGAGGAGATCGCCAGCGTCGCGGCCGGCACCGCGGCCGATGCGACGGCGGCCGTCGATGCCGCGGATCGGGCGCAGAAGTCGTGGGCCGGGGTCGCGCCCCGCGAGCGAGCTGAGATCCTGCGCAACTGTTGGCAGACGCTCATCGCCCACACGGACGAGCTCGCGGAGCTGATCACCTGCGAGCACGGCAAGCCCCTGGCCGATGCCCGCGGCGAGATCGGCTACGCGGCGGAGTTCTTCCGCTGGAACAGCGAGGAGACGGTTCGCATCCACGGGTCGATGAGCACCGCCCCGTCGGGAGCCAACAAGATCATCGTTCGGCATCCGCCGGTCGGCGTCGTGGTGATGGTGACACCGTGGAATTTCCCGGCCGCGATGATCACCCGCAAGGTCGCGCCGGCACTCGGCGCGGGCAACGCGGTCGTCATCAAGCCGCCGCAAGAGACGCCCCTCACCGCGCTGCGGGTGGCCGACCTCCTCCAGGAGGCGGGGGTGCCCGATGGGGTCATCAACGTCGTGCCGACCGCGGATTCCGGTGGCTGGTTCGACGCGGCCACCGAGCATCGGGCCACCCGTATGGTTTCGTTCACGGGCTCGACCGAGGTCGGCCGGGTCCTGCTGCGGCGTTGCGCCGATCGGGTCCTGAAGGTCGCGATGGAGCTCGGTGGCAACGCGCCGTTCATCGTGTTCAACGACGCTGATCTCGATGCTGCGGTCGAGGGCGCGATGGTCGCGAAGATGCGCCACAGCGCGGAGACGTGCACCGCCGCGAACCGGTTCTTCGCGGAGGCCGACATCGCCGATGCATTCACCGAGAAGCTCGCGGCGGCGATGGGCGACGTGCAGGTGGGCAACGGTTTCGAGCCGGGCGTGACCTGCGGCCCGATGATCAACCCCAGCGCGATCGAGTCGATCGGCTCGCTCGTGTCCGCGGCGGTCGACGGCGGCGCATCGGTGGCCGTCGGCGGTTCCGCGATCGACGGTCCTGGCTACTTCTTTGCGCCGACCGTGCTCAGCGGCGTTGATCCCGGGGCATCGATCACCCGCGAGGAGATCTTCGGACCGGTCGCGCCTGTCATTCCGTTCGCGGACCACGACGCGATGGTCGCGCACGCCAACGACACCGAAATGGGCCTCGCCGCCTATGTCTACACCGAGGATCTCGCCAAGGGCCTGCGGACCGCTGAACGCCTCGAGTCCGGAATGGTCGGCCTCAACCGCGGCGCGATGTCCGACCCCGCAGCCCCGTTCGGCGGCATGAAGCAGTCGGGCCTCGGTCGCGAGGGTGCGAGCGAGGGCATCTACGAGTTCTGTGAGACCCAGTACATCGCCGCGTCCTGGTGAGAACGCCAGAACGCACAGGGGGTCAGGCTCCTGTGCGTTCTGAGGCGCCCCGGCCCGGTGAGTCGGCGCCGAACTCGGCGATCGCCGCATCGAGGTCCAACGGCTTCGTTGTGGGCCCGCCGTCGGTGAGTTGATCGACCAGGATCTCCCACATCACCTTGAACTCGATGCCGTCGGGGTCCTTCGCGTAGAGGCTCCGGCTGACGTGGTGATTGCTCGCGCCGACGAGGGCTCCCATCCGGGACAGGCGCTCACGGGCGGTGTCGAGCTCTGCGAGCGTCGCGACCTCCCAGGCGAGGTGGTACAGGCCCAACCCACGAGACGGTGGTGGTGTGGGATCGGCGGTGCGGAAGAGGCCGAGGTCGTGGTCCGTTGCGCTGCCGGGCGACGACATGAAGACGGCGTCGCCCATCTCGGCCTTGATCTCGAGACCGAGCGCCTGCTCGTAGAAGCGAGCCGAGGCGGCCGGGTCGGACTCCCACAGTACGGCGTGGCGCAGGCCCAGGGTCGGGGAGGAAGGTGAGGTGCTCATGGAGGTGTCAACCAGTCTCGCGTCCGCGTTCTTCCCGAGCGCGTCTACCGGCGGCCGAGCACGTGCTCGACCGTGACCGACAGGTCCGGGCCGAAACCGCCGCGGATGTCGAAGAGTTCGGTCTCGACGTCGGACGCGCCCAGTCCGCGGGCCGCGTCGATCGCGGCTGAGACGAGTCCGGAGGGTCCGCAAACCGCGACGTGGACGCCGCGCAGATCAGGTGTCAGCTCGGCGAGCTGGGCCGCGTCGAAGCGGCGCCCGTCGCCGCTTGCGAACACTTCCAGCCGGAGCCGTTCCTCGGCGACCGCGGCCTCCAGCGCGGTCGCGTCGGCCCGGTCACGCACGCAGTAGACGAGCAGGGGTCGCTCAGCTGGTGGGGTCGGGGCGAGCGTCGACGTTGCGGCGAGAAACGGTGTGATGCCGACGCCACCGGCGACCCAGAGCACCGGGTCGGGGTCGTGGGGGAGCGACTCGAATTGTCCGTACGGGCCTTCGACGATGACCTCGGTCCCGATGAGGTCCGCCGACTGAATTCGCGCCGTCCAGTCGCCGAGGTCGCGCACGAAGAACCGCAGTTCCTCGTCGTCTGGACCGGAGGCGACCGTGAAGACGTGCGGCTCCCGCAACCCGGGCGCTTGGATCTTGACGACGGCGAACTGACCGGCTCGCTGACCCAGGCGCCGGTTCACGGGGGCGAGCCGCAGCTCGGTCGTCGAGCCCTGCCGTTTGACTGCCGTGACGCGATGGCGGATTCCCGGCCGGATCATGTCGCGGCCGATCACCCGCAGGACGTAGGCGCCGAGGCCGGCCAGCATGAAGCCGCCGAACCACCAGCCCCAGGCGGAGCCGTTCTCGTACGTCTTCTCGGCGGTGTAGAAGTGCCACGATGCGAACGCGAACGGAATGCCGAGGAGCTTGTGCGTCCAGCGCCAGTACCGCTGCGGAAACCAGCGAAGCAGGCTGATGCCGATGAGGATGTAGAGCATGATCTCGGCGACGCCGGCGAGGTCCTGCGCCTGACCGGCGATCGACCGGCTCGCGCCGCGGATGCCGCCCTCCACCTCCGGCTCCGCCTGAGTGTGAAGGAACATGGCGACCACGGCAGCCGAACCGGCCCAGCGGTGCGCCTTGTACATCCGATCGAGTCCGCCGAAGAGTGGTTCGAGAGTCCGCGGCCGCAACGCGAGGACGAAGCTCCACGCCATCAGGATGATCGACGTCGCGCCGACCCACAGTCCGTACTGCACGTTGCCGCCCTCCTCGCCGATCACGCCGGCGAAGGCCGGCCAGGACACGGCAACTGATCCGACGATCACCAGCGGTCCGAGCCACCCGGGCGTTGGGCGCGACAGCCGGCCCGGCGGGCGGCGGAGATTCCAGTCGGCTGGTCGTCCGGGGGCTCGACGGCTGATCTCGGCGATTCCTAGGCGTGGTGTTGTGCTCATCGGCCCGGAGGGCAAGGACATCGCCCTGAAGATGGGCTGAAGGGGGCGCTACCGTTTCGCCGTGCCCGACTTGGTGGTGCAGATCCACGATCTCCCGGCCCCGGACCCGGAGGTTGCCGTGTATGGCGCCGTCCAGATTCGCAAGATCGTGGAGCAGGTCACCGCGCTCACCGAACCGGAGATGGAACTGCGGGCGTCGTTCGAGGTGGTCGATGGCGACGGCGGCGCCGACTTCCGCGGGCCCTACGTGCAGGGTCGACGCGGCGAGCGCTTCGTCTACATCTCCTGGGGGTTCGGGAGCGAGCCGGACGACTTCCACATGTTTCGGCGCGCCAAAGTGATGCTCGACGAGATCCCGGCCGGTCTGCTCGACGCTGCGGTGGTGGTCGCAGCGATTGCCGGAACCAGTGCGGATGGCGGTCCGGTCTGCGCTCGCGTCCGCCCCGAACACGTGGACTGGACCCGCGGCTGATTAAACCTTGTTGATCAAACCTTGGTGGGTGTGCGCACCTTCGTGACCACCGGATAGAGCGCTGCGGCCACCAAGGAGAGCGCGATGACCCCCGCCCAGTGGCTCAGCGAGTGGAAGCTGCTGGCGGCCACGATGACGCCCGATGCGAGTCCCGCAGTGGCCCCGGCTGTGGTCATCGTGAAGTCGGCCGCGCCCTGGATGGCCGCGCGCTCCTCGGGAGGGAACGCCCCGGTGAGCAGCGAGCTGCCGGAGATCATCGCGAACGACCAGCCCAGGCCGATCAGGAAGAGGCCGAGGAAGACGCCGGCGCTGTCCTTCGGGTCGGTGTGGGAGGCGAGTTCACCGCCGATGAAGAGAACCACACCTGCCGTTGCGACGATGAGTGCACTCGGCAATCGGTCCACCAACCAACCGACGACCGGCGCGAAGAAGTACATGCCCACGATGTGCAGCGAGATGACGAAGCCGATGATCTGCTTCTCGTGGGCGCCGTCCTCCATGTGGAGCGGTGTGACCGTCATGATCGCGACCATCACGCCCTGCCCGACAGCCATCGCGCCGACCGCGATCACCGCGAGCCGGTTGCTCGCGATCCGGCCGAAGGACTCTCTGAGCGACGGTCGGGCCGGCGCCGAGATCCCGTCCCCACCGGTCGCAGTGAGAAGGGGATCCGGCCGCAGGAAGAGCTCCACGACCGTCGCCGCGATGACGAACACGACGACCGCCATGAGGTACGGACCCGACAGCGGTTCGAACCCGAGCCACTCGGCCGGCGGCTCGGTCGCGCCGAGCGCGACGGTCGGGCCGAGGACCGAACCGATCGAGGACGCCCAGACGAGAACACCGATCGCTTGCGCCCTCCGGTCTTCGTGGGCGAGGTCGGCCGCTGCGTAGCGCGCCGCCAGATTGGTGCCGTTGCCGACGCCGATCCCGAGGGTGCCGAGCACGAGCAACGGGTAGAGCGACGTCTCCACGGCGATGACGGCGATCAGGGCACCGCCACCCGCGATCGACCAGCCGATCCGCAGGCCGGGCCGCCGACCCCGTCGGGCCATGAACCGCGACAGCGGCACTGCCGCCAGCGCGCCGCCGATGCTGGTCATCGTTGCGGCGAACGTGGCGAGGCCCTCGTTGTCGACGATTTCCTTCGAGGCGAGCGTGGTCGCCGCGAAGCCACCGGCCATGCCCATCCCGGCCGGACCGACCGAGGCGATCAGGGTGAAGAGTGTCCGCCGTTGCAGGGGCGAGTGGTCGGTCGCGGTCACGGCGTCATCATGCCGCGGAGAACCCGCGGAACGTGGCAGATTTGGCGCGATGACCGCGGTCGATCTCCACCCCCGGGCCGCCCGCTCGCCGCTGGCTGCCGCATCACTCGCGATCGTGTGCTGGTCGGCGGGCAATGTGATGGTCGCCAAGGTGCCCATGCCCGGCATCCAGATCGCCTTCTGGCGGATTCTCCTGGGTGCGGTCGTCTACAGCGGATTCACGTATGCGTCCGGCCGACGTATCACGCGCGACCATCTGATCCGAACGGCGCCGACCGGCGCGGCGATCTCGATCGAGATCGCGGCGTTCTTCGTCGCGATCAAGGCGACCACGCTCGCGAGCGCGACCGTCATCGGCTCGCTCGTGCCGTTGTTGCTCATAGGGGTGGCCGCACGCCAGTTCGGCGAGAAGGTCACGCGGTTCCTTCTCGTCGTGAGCCTGGTCGCCCTTGGAGGCGTCGTCCTCGTGATGTCGGGCGCGTCGTCGTCCACGGCCTGGAGCCTCCGAGGCGATCTCCTCGCCGCGGTCGCCCTGGTGTTCTTCGCGGCGTACTTCGCGCTCGCGAAGGCGGCCCGCGAGCATGTCCCTGCGTTGGAGTTCCAGACGTGCATCTGGATCGTGGGAACGGTCGTGCTGCTCCCGTTCATGCTCGTCGATAGCCGTGGCGTCGACCTCCCGTCGGCTCGCAATTGGCTCTGGCTCGCGGCGCTGCTGGCTGTGCCCGGCACCGGCCACATGCTCATGAACTGGGCCCACCCGCGTGTGCGGCTGAGCGTCACGTCGATGCTCACCCTCGGCGTGCCCGTCCTCACCACGATCGGCGGAATTGCGTTTCTCGACCAGTCCGTGAACGGCCTCCAGATACTCGGCGTGGTGATCGTTCTGGTCGTCCTCTCGTTGGTGATCCGCTGCGAGGCGCAGATCCTCGGGAACCGATAGCTCGGGTCGGTCGTCGGAGATCCATGCGAAAGATCCTCCCCCTGCTCGTCGCTCTCCTTCTGTTGGCCGTCGCTGACGATCCGTCCCCGAGCGTTGCCGACCTCGTCAATGAATGGGTGCTCACCTCGCTCTCTGACGGATCCGGTGAAGTGCCGGTGCCGGACGGACCGCTGCGAATGCGCATCGAGGGTGCGGAGATCAACGGCGATCTGGGCTGCAACTCGTTCTTCGGCTCGGTCATGATCGCGGACGACGGCCCCCTCGTGGTCGGCGGCCTCGGCTACACGGAGATGGCGTGCGTTGACGAGGCTCGGATGCAGTCCGAGTTCACGTACGGTCAGGCCCTGTCTGCAGTCACCACGTGGGAACTGCTGGACACGACGCTCCTCCTGTCGAGCGAAGGTGCATCTCTGCGCTACGAACTCTTCGTTCCCGAGCACCAGTCGCTCGTGGGAACGGTCTCGCACTTCGACACTCGCTACGAGGGAAGCGGCGCGGACGGCGCCGCCGTCAACAGCGCGGACATGGATGGCGTGACCGTCGTGTTCGAGGAGAGCCGAGCGTCGGTTGTCAAGACATCGCCGAACGGCTGTGAGGGCTGGGTGGACGGCGACTACGCCGACGGAATCGTGACCGCCGCCCCGGAGGGCCAGAGCGACCTGAACAGCACCGTCGGTTGCGACGTCGTGGGTACCGAGATGACGGGCATCGCCGATGCCACCCGATACGAGATCGTCGAGAATCGACTGACGTTCTTCGCCGGCGAGGATCCGACGGTGGGCTTCTCCGCTCGCTGACTCCGCCACCGTCCCGTTCCCGCTCTGTGGGAATCGGTGGACGTGGTTCCTGCTTCTCGGTAACTTCGTTCTGGTATGGGGACGGTCCAGAGTGTCGAACGCGCGATGACGCTGTTGCGCGAAGTCGGCCGCGCCCCTGGCGGGCTCGTCGACCTCTCGGAGCGCGTCGGTCTCGCGACATCCACGGCGGCTCGGCTCCTCGCGACCCTCGAGTCGGAGGGCGCGATCCGCAGAGGCGAGGACGGGACCTATGTCGTCGGTCCGATGGTCCAGAACCTCGCGACGGACACGGATCCGAGCCAGCGAGTGCGGGCGATCGTTCATCCGTATCTCGTGGCGCTGAGCGAGGAACTCGGCGAGGCCGCCTGCTTCTCTGTCGTGTCGGGGCGTGAGATTGTCACCGTGGACCAGGTCGACGCGCCGAAGCCGGTTCAGGCGGAGAACTGGACCGGCACGCGCGTGCCGTTGCACGCCGGGGGAACGGGGCTCGTCGCGATGACGACCTGGACGGACGAGGAGATCGACGACTACCTCAGCGGTGAGCTGGCCGCCTGTTCGCCCAACACGGTGACGGACGACGGTCAGCTGCGCGGTCGTATCCGCCGGCTCCGCTCGTCGCAGGTCATGTGGACGCATGGAGAGTACGTGGAGGGCCTGTCGAGTTGCTCCGCCGCGGTGGTCGGCCCGAACGGTCGGGCGATCGGCGCGCTCTATACCTACGGCCCGACGTACCGATACCCGCCGAAGGGCCAATCCGCAGTGGTCGCGGATCGCATTCTCGCGGTCGCCGCGGAGATCAACGCCCAACTCGGCCACCGAGCCGCGGACGAGGAGGCGTCGTGACCGACGCCCCCCGCCGCCGAGGACGTCGCGACCGGCCGCAGGGTCCGCAAGCCCCGCCTCAGCCTGACTGGCGGCTGCATCGCCGATCGTTCGAGCCCACGCGAGTGGTCAGCGATGACCAGCTCGAGTCGATCCACCTCGCCTCGCTGCGGGTGCTGCGCGAGACCGGGATGGTCTTCATGCACGACGAGGCGCGCCAGATGTTGGCGGAGGCGGGCGCCGACGTTGATGGGGACAGGGTCCGGTTCGATGCCGAGCTGATCGACGATCTCGTCTCGTCGGCACCGGCGGAATTCACGATCCACGCGACCAGCGCCGAGCGCGATCTCCGCATCGGCGGCGACAACGTCAACTTCGGAGCGGTGGCGAGCGCCCCAAACGTGGCTGACCGAGCCGGCGGACGGCGTACCGGCAACTACGAGGACTTCCGGAATCTCGTCAAGCTCAGCCAGGCGCTCAACTCGGTCCAGTTCCATGGCGGGTACCCGGTCGAACCGGTGGACATCCATCCGTCGATCCGCCACCTCGTGGCACTGCGGGATCTCCTCACCCTCTCCGACAAGTCCATCAACGCGTACTCGCTCGGGGCCCAGCGCAATCTCGATGCGCTTGAGATGGCGAGGATCGCGCGCGGCGTAGACGACGAGCAGCTCGAACGCGAGCCGTCCATCCATTCTGTCATCAACTGCAACTCGCCGCTCCAGCTCGACACGCCGATGCTCGAAGGCATCCTGCAGTTCTCGGCTCGCAACCAGGTGATCGTGCTCACGCCCTTCACCCTGGCCGGAGCGATGGCGCCGGTGACCGTCGCGGGCGCAGTTGTCCAGCAGAACGCCGAAGCGCTCGCCGGCATCGCGTTCACCCAACTCGTGCGGCGGGGTGCGCCGGTCGTCTTCGGGGGATTCACCTCGAACGTCGACATGCAGTCGGGTTCACCGGCGTTCGGCACGCCTGAATACATCCAGTCGGCGATGCTCGGCGGTCAGCTCGCTCGCCGCTACGGCGTGCCGTACCGGTCCTCCGGGGTCAACGCTGCGAACGCGGTCGACACGCAGGCCGGCTACGAGAGCGTCTTCTCGCTCTGGGGCGCGGTGATGGGCGGTGCCCACATGATCTGGCACAGCGTCGGGTGGATGGAGGGCGGCCTCAAGGCGAGCTTCGAGAAGATGATCGTGGACAACGACATGGTGCAGAGCGTGGCCGCGTTCTTGCAGCCGCTCGTGGTCGACGACGCGACGATGGCTGTCGAGGCGATCGCCGAGGTCGGCCCCGGCGGCCATTTCTTCGGGGTGCAGCACACGCAGGACCGCTACCGCGACGCCTTCTTCGCCCCGGCCGTCTCGGATTGGCGCAACTTCGAAGCGTGGGAAGAGGCCGGCTCGCCGACATCGCTCGACCACGCCGAACGGCTCTTCGGCGCGCATCTCGCGACGTACGAAGAACCGGTGATGGACCCCGATCGACGGGCCGAGCTCGACGAGTTCGTCGATCGGCGGATCGCCGAAGGTGGCGTGGAGACGGACTTCTGATGTCCGCCGCGGGAACGACGGAGGAGTTCTGGGCCGGCACCCGCGCCCCGCTCAACGAGGCCACCGGGCTCGACCCCGCCGCCTACACGAGCGATGAGTTCTTCGCAGCCGAGCAACGACAGTTGTTCGGACGGGCGTGGGTCGTCGTCGGCAGTGCGCCCGATGTCGCCGCGCCAGGCCGCATGCTCGTCCGCCAGGTCGGGGAGCGGTCGGTGGTCATCACCCGCGGTACCGACGGCGTGCTCCGGGGATTCCTCAATAGCTGCCGACACCGCGGGACCGAGCTCGCTGAATCCGACTGCGACGTCGCGGGCACGATCCGCTGCCCGTATCACCGGTGGGGCTACGGCCTCGACGGCGCCTTGGTTGCGACCCCGTTCTTCGACGACATCCCACGCGAGGAGTTCGACCCGGCGGATCACGGCCTGATCCCGGTTCGCATCGACACCTGGGGCGTGCTGCTCTTTGCGTGTCTCTCGCATGAGACTGCGCCCCTTCGTGACTGGCTCGGCGACCTCCCCGCGCGCATGGCCGGCTACGAGCTCGACGGGTGGCGGGTCCAGGAGACGCGCTCGATCGAGATCGAGGCCAACTGGAAACTGATCTCGGAGAATTTCCAGGAGTACTACCACCTCACCTGGATCCATCCGGAGCTCGCCAAAGTATCTCGGGTGAAGGACCACTACCGCTATCAGGGCGCGGGGATGTACTGCGGCCAGACCACCACGCCGGTGTCGGGCGATGAGCGCGACGACTGGCTCGTCCTCCCTGCCGCGGCCGGCCTCGATGAGTCCGACGAGGTCTCAGGGCGATTCGTGGCGCTGTTCCCCAACGTGTTGCTGTCCGTGCTGCCCAACCACGTCTTCGTCATCCAGCTCGACCCGACCTCGCCGGGCCAAACGACCGAGCGGTGCACCTTCTTCCTCCCGCCGTCCACGGCTGCGGTGAGCGACGACGACATGACATCCACCCTTACCTTCTGGTTCGACGTGAACGGCGAAGACGTCGGCATCGTCGAGCGGGGCCAGCGAGGGCTCACCCGCGGCGCCGTCCCACCTGGCCCACTCGCGCCCCGCTTCGAAGAGCCACTCCACCGCTTCCACAACATGCTCGCGGACTGCATGACGCTGCCGACCCTTGCCTCCCTCTCCGTTCCGGCCGGCGACGACGGATCCCCCGAGTCCCGCCTCGGCACCGACATCAACCCCCACCCACCCACCATCGATCTCTGAACGTTGAGTCGCGCATGGCGCGACTCAACGTTCAGAAAAGCAGGAGAACATGAAGACGCAGGCACAGGTTGTGGTGATCGGGGGTGGGGTGGTCGGCGCGTCTGTGCTGTACCACTTGACGAAGGCGGGGTGGACCGATGTCGTGCTCGTCGAGCGGACGGAGCTCACGGCTGGGTCCACATGGCACAGCGCCGGCGGCATGCACACGCTCAACGGCGATCCCAATGTCGCCAAGCTCCAGCAGTACACCATCGAGCTCTACAAGGAGATCGAAGAGGTCTCGGGGCAGGACTGCGGCATCCACATCACCGGCGGCGTGATGCTGGCCGACACGCCGGAGCGGATGGACTGGTTGAAGATGGCGCACGCCCGGGGCCGCTACCTCGGCATGGACACTCGCCTCATCTCTGTCGCCGAGGCGAAGGAGCTGATGCCCTTCCTCGAGGAGAAGTATTTCGTCGGGGCGATGTACGACGCCCACGAGGGACATGTCGACCCGTCGGGCGTGACGTACGCCTATGCGAAGGCGGCGCGCCAGTCCGGCGCAGAGGTGTACCGCAACACGTGGGCCCGTGACATCACCCGTGCGCCAGACGGCGGATGGGACGTCCACGTCTTCGACACCGAGTCTGGCGACGACAAGGGAGCGATCCGCTGCGAGCACGTCGTCAACGCCGGCGGGCTCTGGGCCCGAGAGGTCGGCCGGATGGTGGGGCTCGAAGCTCCAGTGCTTGCCATGGAGCACCAATACCTTCTGACCGAAGACATCCCGGCCCTCGCCGACTACAACGCCGAGAAGGGCGAGTTCCTCCACGCGATCGATTTCGGCGGCGAGATCTACATGCGTCAAGAGGGTGGGGGCCTGCTCCTCGGTACCTACGAGCGCAACGGCGAGCCGTGGTCCGCGGACGAGACGCCGTGGGAGTTCGGCATGAAGCTCCTGTCACCCGACCTCGACCGCATCGCCGAGTCGCTCGACGTCGGCTTTGCCCACTTCCCGATCTTCCAGGAGGCCGGGATCAAGCAGGTGATCAACGGTCCGTTCACCTTCTCACCGGACGGGAATCCTCTTCTTGGCCCGGTCCGGGGCCTCCCCGGATACTGGTCGGCGTGCGCAGTCATGGCGGGCCTCTCACAGGGCGGCGGCGTCGGCCTCGCCCTGGCGAACTGGATGACGACGGGCGATCCAGAGTTCGACATCTGGGGCATGGACATCTCCCGCTATGGCGACTTCGCCACGCTCGGATTCACGAACGAGAAGGTGCGGGAGAACTACGGCCGCCGGTTCCGGATCGTCTTTCCGAACGAGTTCCTGCCGATGGGCCGCGACATACAGACGTCGCCGATCTACGACCGCATGCTCGGCGAGAACGCCGTGTTCGGCGACGGCTTCGGGCTCGAGGCGCCACTCTGGTTCCAGAAGAAAGGTGACGAGGCCGTGGAGGAGGTCACCTTCGGCCGCTCCAACGCGTGGGACCAGGTGCGGGCAGAGACGCTCGCTGTACGCAGCAGCGTCGGAATGATGGAGACCACGGGATTCTCGAAGTTCCTGTTCGAGGGCCCGGGCGCTCGGGCCTACCTGGACCGGATCCTCGCCGGCCGTATCCCCAACGCCGGCCGCATGTCGCTCACGCCGATGACGAACGAGGCCGGGAATCTGATCGGCGATCTCACCGTCGCCGTCCTCCCGGCGACGCCGGGCTCAGCCGCGGGCCCCGCGCTCACGTTCACCGGCGGTGCGACGGCCAACACCACCGGTGGCGGTGAGCGGTTCGCCGTCTTCGGGTCGGGCGTCGCCGAGCGGTACTACGAGCGATGGTTCGACCAACACCTCCCGGCCGACGGGTCGGTTCGCTATCAGACCCTCGGGTGGGAGATGTGTGGACTGTCGCTCGCCGGCCCCAACGCTCGGGCGCTGTTGGAGGCGGTGACCGACGCAGATGTGTCCGCTCACGGTTTCCGGTTCATGGCGTTCAAGGAGATGACGGTCGGGCTCGCGCCCGTGTGGTGTGGCCGGGTCACGTTCACCGGCGACCTCGGCTACGAGTTCTGGATGCCGGCTCGCTACCAGCGCTACGTCTACGAGCAGCTGTGTGCGGCCGGCGAAGCATTCGATCTCCGCCTCTTCGGGCTCCACGCGCTCAACTCGCTCCGCCTCGAGAAGGGGTTCGGCTCCTGGGCCCGCGAGTACCGCCCGATCTACGACCCGTTCGAGGCCGCACTCGACCGCTTCGTGCGAATGGAGAAGGACTTCATCGGTCGCAACGCCCTGGCTGCCAAGTACGGCGACGACGGCCCCGGCCCCGCGCTGAAGCTGTGCACCTGGACCGTCGACACCGTTCCCGGCCGCGACGGTTTCGACGTGATCGGAGACGAGCCGATCTGGCACGACGGCGAGGTCGTCGGCTGGGTGACGTCTGGCGGCTACGCCCACCACTCCGATGCGTCGGTGGCGATGGGCTACCTGCCCGTCGATCTAGCGGCGTCGGCGGGCACGTTCGAGATCGAGATCGTTGGCGACCGTCGGCCCGCGAGCCTCGTCGACGGTTGCCTCTGGGATCCCGACGCCGAACGGATGAGGGGCTGATGAGCAGATGACGCAAAGGCACTTCCCGAAGATCGGCGGTCAGTCCGGTCCGCCGGCTACCTGGCTTGTGGAGCACACCGAGCGCAATCGGCACGTGATGGGTCCCTCGGAGACCGTGCTGCGCGAGTGGTCCGAGGCGGGGCTCCGCTTGCCCGACCTGCCGGCAATCCGGCGATACCGCCTCGCTCGGATTCGTGAGCAGTTGGTCGCGCACGATCTCGACGCGGTTCTCCTCCACGATCCCCTCAACGTGAAGTACGCCACCGACACGACGAACATGCCCATCTGGACCATGCACAACGAGGTCCGGTCAGCGTTCGTCCCCGCGGACGGTCCGGTCGTCGTGTTCGAGTTCTCGCACGGCGAGTTCTTGTCCGCGCACTCGGAAGTCGTCGATGAGATCCGGCCCGCCACGTCGTTTCTTCCGTTCTATGCGGGCGACCGGTCGGAGGAGATCGCGGGCCGCTTCGCCGACGAGATCTGCGAACTCGTGCGCGAGTGCCAGAGAGCCGGAGGGCGCCTCGGTATCGACACTCTTGGCCTCGAGGGCGTGCGGGCCATCGAGGCTCGAGGTGTCGAGGTCGTCCCGGGAATGGCGGCGATGGAGGACGCTCGTGTTGTGAAGTCGGCCGACGAGATCGATGCGCTGCGGTGCGCTGTCCATGCGTGCGAGCGAAACATCGACGACATGCGGGCGATCTTCGAACCCGGCGTCCTCGAGGTCGAGCTGTGGGCAGAGCTGCAGAAGTCCAACTTCCTGCGCTACGGCGAATGGGTCGAGACCCGCATTCTGGCGTCCGGCGACCGAACGAACCCCTGGTACCACGAGGCGAGCATCAAGCCGGTCGTCGCGGGCGAGCTGATGGGCTTCGACACCGACATGGTCGGGGCCTACGGTATGTGCGTCGACATGTCGAGGACGTGGCTGTGCGGTGGTGGCGAACCGACCGGTCCGCAACAAGATGTCCATTCACGTGCGGATGACATGATCGCCACGAACATCCCTTTGTTCGCGGCGGGAACCACGATCCGGGAGATAACCGAACGCATGTCGTACCCGTCGGTCGAGGATTTCAACGGCTACACCGTGCTCGCCCACAGCGTCGGCCTGTGCGATGAGTTCCCGTCAGTGTTCACCCGCGAACAGTGGGACGTCTGCGGCTTCGACGCCCCGGTCGACGTGGGCAACGTCTTCAGCGTGGAGTCGTTCGTCGGCGCGAAGTCTGGCGGCGAGGGTGTGAAGCTCGAGGAGATGATCGTCGTCACCGAGGACGGTCCGGAGATGCTGACGTCGTACCCGATCGGTCTCGTTTGACACCCGTCGGCCGTCGGCGCGGAACTCGCTTGGCAACCATCGCCGCCGTCCTCACACTGGTCCGCCTATGACCATGCAGATACGAACCGAGGGCGGCGTCGAGCGCGTCCGTTCGTGGGCCGCCGACATCGAAGAGAACACGATGGAGCAGGCCCTCCGTTCGGCGCGCTGCGACGCAGTGAGTGGCCCGGTTGCTCTTATGGCCGACGCCCACTTCGGACTCGGTGCGACCGTTGGTTCGGTGATCCCCACAGGTGACGCGATCATCCCGGCGGCCGTCGGCGTGGACATCGGGTGCGGGATGATCGCGGTCGAGACCAACGTGAGCGCGCACCACCTTCCCGACAACCTCGGTCCGATTCTGCGCGGGATCGGCAAGGCGATTCCGTCCGGGTTCGACCGTCACCAGCACGCGACGAAGGCTGCCGACCAGTGGTCTGGAGCGCATCCGTTGCAGACGACCGTGTCGCTCACCACGAAGCAGCAGCGCACGATCAGCCAGCAGCTCGGCTCGCTCGGGGGTGGCAACCACTTTGTGGAGGTGTGCATCGACGAGCGAGACGTCGTCTGGGCCGGGTTGCACTCCGGTAGCCGAGGGATCGGCAGCATTCTGGCGAAGGCGCACATCGAGGGCGCGCGTACGCTGTGTCGCGACCTCGAGCGCGCCCTTGAGGACCGCGACCTCGCGTACTTCCTCCAGAGCGACGATGGCTTCCAGGCGTATGTCGCCGACATGCTCTGGGCGCAGGACTATGCCCTCGAGAACCGAGAGCAGATGATGAATGCGCTTCTCCGCGTGCTTCGTCACTGCCTCGATGGGCCGGTTCGTGGGGTGAGCCGCATCAACTGCCACCACAACTACACGGAGCGTGAGACCCACGACGGGGTGGAGCAGTGGATCACCCGCAAGGGCGCCATTCGCGCCGCCGCGGGCGACCGGGGCGTGATTCCCGGCTCGATGGGCACGAACTCCTATATCGTGACCGGCCGTGGCAACCCGGCGGCCTACATGTCCGCCGCGCACGGCGCCGGCCGTCGCTTCGGCCGCAAGGAGGCCAAGCGTCGATTCACGACGGAGCAGTTCGCGGCGTCCATGGAGGGACGAACCTGGCAGCGCAGCAAGGCCGAGTCGCTGCTCGATGAGGCCCCCATGGCGTACAAGGACATCGAGATGGTGATGGCGGCGCAGGCGGACCTCGTCAGCATCGATCACGAGCTGCACGCCGTCGTGAATTACAGGGGCGCGTAGTCGCGTCCCGGGTGCGTCGTTGCGCCCGGGACGACGGTGCGCGATGCGCCGCTGCCTCGAATGTGACTGCTGGCATACACGGTTCAGCCATGTGCTAGCGTCTCGGCCGCATTTGCTAATCAGTAGACGCGATACGTTTCCCCGGAGGGGCTTCCATGGACATCAAACGATTTGACTGGACGCGCAAAAATGCCAATCCGGTTGAGCTGGACCTGATCGAAAGCTACGCACAGGGCAAGATAAGCCGCCGTAGCTTCGTCAAGCGAGGCACGATGGTCGGGCTCTCGGTCCCCGCCATGGGAGCAGTCATCGCAGCCTGCGGCGATGATGACGACACCACCACCGGCGGAGACGGTGGCGGTGGTGGTGGTGGCCTGCAGATGGGCGGTTCGTTGACCGTTGCCATCCAGCAGGGTGACGCCAACTCTGGCCTCGACCCGCTCAACATGCTTGACCTCGGAACCTACGCGGTGCTCTCGCAGAGCTTCGAGTACCTCGTCGGTCTCGCTTCCGACGGCAACATCGGCCCCACGTCGCTTGCGACCGGATGGTCGCCGAACGACGACGGCACCGTCTGGACTTTCAACCTGCGCGAGGGTGTCATGTGGCAGGACGGTACGCCGTTCACGTCTGCTGATGTCGCTGCCACCGTCGACCGCATGGTCATAGCCGGCGCCGGTCTTGCCGGCGTTGTGAGCGAAGGCGCGGTGGAGACACCTGACGACCTGACGGCCGTCGTGAACCTCGACGCCGCGAACGGCAACCTCCCTGTTCTGTTGTCGATCTACAACGCGCAGTCGTTGATAACTCCGGCGGACTTCTCGGACGGCAGCACGCTGGACGCTCGTCCGGCCGGTACCGGCCCGTGGATCCTCGACAGCTTCGATGCCAACACGTTCACCGTGAACTACTCGCGCAACGAGAACTGGTGGGGCGGCACGGTCCACCTCGACTCGATCACCCTGCAGGGATTTGAGTCGGCGGGTACGCGGATCGCCGCCATGGCGGCACGCGAGGTCGACATGATCCAGCAGTTCGGCTTCATCGACGGTAAGAACCTGCTGAACGACGATTCGTTTAGTCTGCTGACACCGCCGTCGGCGAACCATCGCCAGCTGTGGTTCAACACGCAGCTTCCGGCTGATGGTCCGTACACCAACCCGCTCGTTCGCCAGGCTATCGGCCACTGCCTCGACCGTAACCAGATGGTCGACACCCTCTTCGAGGGCCAGGCGATCGTCGCGAACGACCACCCGATCCACCCGACGCTCCCGTTCTTCGATGAGGACGCGACGCCGCAGCGAACCCGTGACATCGAGATGGCGAAGCAATTGCTGTCCGATGCTGGCTACGCCGATGGCATCTCGTCCACGCTGCAGGTCGGTGACCCTCTGGAGATCCCGGATCTCGCAGCTATCGTCTCGCAGAACTGCGCCGAGGCCGGGATCAACCTCGAGGTCAGCGTCACCCCGAACGCAGACTTCTATGGCGAGTACTGGTGTGCCGGTGCGAGCTGGGGTGCTCAGCCCGACACTGCCGCTCCGGGCATTCCCTGTGGTGCGTCCGCAGAGATCGGGATCGTCGACTACGGCCACCGTCCGGTGCCCGACATCTTCCTCACCCGTGCGCTGCAGACGGATGGCGACTGGAACTCTTCCAACTACGCCAACGCCGATTACGACGCCCTGGTGACCCAGTACCAGTCTGCGATCGACGTCGACGGCCAGAAGACGGCCATCGGTCAGATCCAGGTGAAGATCCAGGAGGACGCGCCGGCCCTATACCCCTACTTCTACAACTACCTGTCGGGTCACGACTCGTCGATCGGCGGCGTTGAAGTGACGGCGCTGGGCCACGTGCAGCTGGGCAAGGCTGGCTTCAAGGCATAGCCCGACTTTCTCTTTGGAGACGCAGAAATTCCGGAAGAGCGGGGTCCATCTGGGCCCCGCTCCTTTCGGGGCAAGACTGAGTTTGGGCCACACACACCAAGGGGGAGCGGTTGGCGAGATTCATTTTGCGACGACTGCTGTTGTCGCTGATCACACTTGGCATCATTTTGGTGATCGTCACGCTGATCCCCAACATCGCTCCGGGCGATCCGGCCCGAAAGATCGCCGGTGGTACGGCGTCGCCCGAGCGACTTATGAACGTGCGGGAGTCGCTCGGACTTGACGACTCCGTGCTGACGCAGCTCAAGGATCTCGGCGGGAGCGTCATCACCCTCGACTTCGGCGACTCGTTCACCAAGCCCGGCGAATCGGCGATGGGCCTCGTTCTCGCAGCGCTCTGGAAGTCCACCAAGCTCGTGGTCTTCTCACTCGCCCTCGTGGTCCCGCTGTCCGTCGCCGGCGGCATGCTCGCAGCGTTCAAGAAGGACACCTGGATCGACCGAACGATCGTCAACACCGGTCTGGCCCTCTCGTCGATACCCGAGTTCGTGGCCGGTGTCATCCTTTTGACCGTCCTCGCAGTGCCATACGGCTTCTTCAAGGTCGGCGCCAACGCGCCCGACGGCGCGAGCCAGCTCACCGTGGCCCAGCATCTCCTGCTGCCCGCATTGGTGATTCTCACCGTCTATTTCGGCTACATCGCGAGGGTCACGAGAGCCGGCACCATCGCCGCGCTCGACTCGGACTACGCACGGACCGCGTTCATGAAGGGCATCTCCACGCGCGACGTGTTCCTCAAGCACGTGTTCCGCAATGCGCTCCAGCCCACGGTGGCGGTGATCGGCACGCAGCTGGGTTATCTCTTCGGCGGCATGGTGGGTCTCGAGATCGTCTTCAACTATCCGGGCCTCGGCAAGCTCATCTTCAACGCAGCCGACAGCGCCGACTATCCGCTTCTGCGAACCGGCGTTCTCACTGTCGCCGTCATCTATATGTTCGCCACCCTCGCCGCTGATTTGATCATCGCGTGGATGAATCCGAGAGCCCGCGTCCTGACTGAGGGAGGTGGATCGTGAGCGACGACTCGACGCCTGAGCCGGTGACGCAAGATGCCGCAAGTGGGGCAGAGTCCACGCCCGAGTTGCCTGAGGTCGCCGGCGCGACCCGGAAGCAGATCCAGCGCGAGCAACTAAGCGTCCTGTTCTCCACGCCAGGCTTCATCGTGGGCATGGGGATCCTGCTCTTCTGGGTGCTCGCGGCGCTCTTCCCGACGCTCATCACCGGCACCGATCCGATCATCTCGGTACGCGGCGCCGACGGCAACACGTTCCCCCGCGAGCCCCCGGGTGGGGAAGCGTGGTTCGGCACCGACCAAATCGGACGTGACGTGTTCGCCCGAGTCATTCACGGTGCCGGTTCGATCCTGACGATCGCCCCGATCGCGACGGCTATCGCCATCGCGGCAGGCACCCTCACCGGCCTCACCATGGGCTACTTCCTGGGCTGGGTCGATGAGTTCCTGAGCCGCATCGTCGAGAGCATCCTGTCGATCCCGGTGATCCTGATGGCGATCCTCGTGGTATTCACATTCGGCGAGACCACGCCGGTCATCATCGGGACGATCGCGCTGTTGTTCACCGCGCCCGTGGCGAGGACGGTGAGAGCCGCGACGATTGCGGAGGCGCAGCTCGACTACGTCACGTCCGCGAAGATGCGCGGTGAGAAGAGTTTCTTCATCATCGTTCAGGAGATCCTCCCCAACGTGACCGGCGTCATCGTGGTGGAGCTCACCGTCCGCCTCGGCTACGCCGTCTTCACGCTGGCGACGCTGGCGTTCCTCGGCGTGAGCGGCCGCGATCCGCAGCTGCCTGACTGGGGTGTCGACGTCGCGCAGAACTGGGAACGAATCGGCGCCGATGTCTGGTGGCCGACCATCTTCCCCGCGTTGGCGATCGCCAGCCTGGTCATCGCGGTGAATCTCGTGGCCGACTCGATCGATAGGGCGCTGAAGTCATGACGGACACTGTCGACACCGCTACCGACCAGGCAGCCCTTGCGATCAACGGACTCGAGATGTCCTACGTCGTACGAGGTACTCCGCGCGAGGTGCTTCGCGGGGTGACGTTCTCGGTCCAACCGGGCGAGGCCTACGGCCTCGTCGGCGAGTCCGGCTGTGGCAAATCCACCACCGCCTACGCGGCACTTCGCTACCTGCCGGGCAACGGCCTGATCACCGAGGGTTCGATCGTGGCGGATGGGCTCACGCTCACCGACATGTCCTCTGCCGAGCTCCGAGAGTTCCGAGCGCGGCGGGCCTCGATGGTCTACCAGGACCCGGTGCAGGCGATGAATCCTGTGACGAAGGTCGGCGACCAGGTCGCCGAGGCGTTCACCATCCTCGGCCAGTCGAAGGATCAGGCGCTGGCCTCAGCGCTCGAAGCCCTCGAGCGGGTGAAAATCGCCGCTCCCGAGAGCGTGATGGACCGCTACCCGTACCAGCTGTCCGGTGGAATGTTGCAGCGCGTCGTGATCGCCATGGCGCTCGCCTGCGACCCGACGCTGCTTGTTCTCGACGAACCGACGACCGGTCTCGACGCCACCGTGGAAGCAGAGGTTCTGGACCTCGTCCGTGACCTCCGTCGCGAGCTCAACTCCGCGGTGTTGCTCATCGCCCACAACCTCGGCGTCATTCGCACCATGTGTGATCGCGTTGGCGTGATGTACGCCGGCCGCATCGTCGAAGAGGGCACCGTCACCGACGTGTTCGACAACCCGAGCCATCCCTACACCAAGGGCCTGCTCAACTCGATCCCTCGCCACGGCATTCGCAAGGGCGACCGCGAGCTCTTCGCCATCCCGGGCAACCTGCCCCAGATCGGCGACGCGTTGCCGACGTGCGTGTACGTCGAGCGATGCCCGGTCGCCACCGAGATCTGCTCGACCGAGGTACCGCCGGTCGTCGAGCGAACCGTTGGCGGGCATTGGACTCGATGCCACCATCCTGATCGCATCGACCAGGTCCCGGATCCAGAAGAGGTCTCGATCGATCACACGGTCGGCACGGAGGAGATCATCGGCGTCCGCGGCGTCTCGAAGACCTTCCGTCAGCGGGGCAACGATGTTCCGGCCCTCGTGTCGATCGAGATGGGCTTCGCCGAGGGCGAGACGCTCGGCCTTGTCGGCGAGTCCGGTTCGGGCAAGTCCACCTTGGCCAAGACGATGACGGGCGTGCACCCGCCTGACGAGGGCGGTGCCATCACCCTTCGGGGTCGCGAGATGAAGGGCAAGGCGACCGAGCGGGTCGAGGAGTCGATCCGTGCCATCCAGATGGTCTTCCAGAATCCGGACTCGGCCCTCAATCGGGCCTGGACCGTCCGCCGCATCCTCATGCGGGCCGTGACGAAGCTCACCGGCTTGAAGGGCGCCGAGGCAGAAGAGCGAGCGATCGAGATCGCGACGTCGATGCGGCTCTCCGAGCGACATCTCGATATGCGACCCCGGCAGCTGTCGGGTGGTCTCAAGCAACGCGTCGCGATCGCTCGTGCATTCGCCGGCGATCCCGAGGTCGTGGTCTGTGACGAGCCCACATCGGCGCTCGATGTGTCGGTGCAGGCCGCCATTCTCAACTTGCTGGCTCAGCTTCAGCGAGAGGAGCGGACCAGCTACCTGTTCATCAGTCACGACATCGGCGTCGTCCGCTATCTCGCGGATCGCATCGCGGTGATGTACGTCGGCCGGATCATGGAACTCGGCACCACCGAGCAACTCTTCGACGGCCCCGTGCATCCCTATACCGAGGCGCTGCTCTCGGCCGTCCCGTCGGTGGATGGCACGGCCAGCAACCGGATTCCGCTCGAGGGCGACATTCCGTCCCCGGCGAACCCGCCTCCGGGTTGTGTGTTCCACACCCGCTGCCAGTACGTGATCGAGGGCACGTGCGACGTCGTCGTGCCCGAAGAGGTCGACGTGGGCGGCGGCCACCGGATCCTGTGCCACTTGCCCGTGGATCAGCTCCCGGTGCCGGTGGAGCTCACCGCGAAGACCTGACGCAGGAGCTGGGTCCCTCGGTGGCTGATCGGTACGACTACATCGTGGTCGGCGGTGGATCCGCCGGCTGTGCGATAGCGAATCGGCTCTCCGCCGATCCGACGAACCGCGTTCTCGTGCTCGAGGCCGGACGACGTGACTGGCGCTTCGACGTCTTCATCCACATGCCGGCGGCGTTGAGCTTCGCCATCGGCAACCGCCTCTACGACTGGCAGTACGAATCCGAGCCGGAGCCCCACATGAACGGGCGACGCATCTGCCACGCCCGGGGCAAGGTGCTCGGCGGCTCGTCGAGTATCAACGGGATGATCTTCCAGCGGGGCAACCCGATGGACTTCGAGCGCTGGGGTGCCGACCGGGGCATGGACTCATGGGACTACGCCCATTGCCTGCCGTACTTCAAACGGATGGAGTCCTGCCTGCATCCCGACGACGGACCGCCGTTTCGTGGTGACGAGGGCCCGCTGGTCCTGGAACGCGGCCCGGCCACCAACCCGCTCTTCGAGGCGTTCCTCGATGCGACGGTCGAAGCGGGGCACCCCCGCACGAGCGACGTGAATGGCTTCCGTCAGGAGGGGTTCAATGCCTTCGATCGCAATGTGCACCGAGGTCGGCGTCTGAGCGCAGCGCGGGCGTATCTCCACCCGGTGCTCGGTCGTCCGAACCTGTCGCTCGTCACCAAGGCATTCGCAACCGGGCTGACTTTCGACGGAACCCGCTGTACCGGCGTCACGTACGAACGGCGAGGACGAACCCACCACGTCGAAGGCGCCGAAGTGATCCTCTGTGGTGGAGCGATCAACACCCCACAGCTCCTGCAACTCTCCGGCGTTGGCCCCGCCGCGCTGCTCGAGCAGCACGACATCCCGGTGGTCGCCGACCTGGCCGGCGTGGGGCAGAACATGCAGGACCATCTCGAGGTCTACGTGCAGTACGCCTGCAAGGAGCCGGTCTCGCTGCAGCCCAACCTTGCCTTCTGGAAGCGTCCGTGGATCGGCCTGCAGTGGCTCTTCCGCCGGGGTCCCGGCGCATCGAACCACTTCGAGGCCGGCGGCTTCATCCGGTCGAACGACGAGGTCGACTACCCGAACCTGATGTTTCACTTCCTTCCCATCGCGATCCGCTACGACGGGTCGACCCCGGAAGGCGGACATGGCTACCAGGTGCACGTCGGGCCCATGTACGCCGACACCCGCGGGTCGGTCGAGATCACGAGCCCGGATCCCCGCCAGAAGCCGGCGCTGCGCTTCAACTATCTCTCCACGCCCAACGACAAACGGGAGTGGACGGAGGCAGTGCGTCACGCCCGCCAGATCCTGAATCAGCCGGCGATGGAGCGATTCAACGGCGGTGAGGTGTCACCAGGGCCGAGTGTGGAGTCGGATGACGAGATCCTCGAATGGGTCCGCAAGGATGCGGAGACGGCCCTGCATCCCTCCTGCACCGCGAAGATGGGCGTTGGCGACGACGCGGTGCTCGACCCCGCGTCGATGGAGGTCTACGGCACCCAAGGACTGCGGGTCGTCGATGCCTCCGCGATGCCCTACGTCACCAACGGAAACATCTACGCCCCGGTGATGATGCTTGCCGAGAAGGCCGCCGATCTGATTCTCGGCAACGAGCCGCTGCACGCGGAGTCAGTCGACTTCTACCGGAGCTGACGTCAGCGTGTAACAGGCATTGTGAAACGGGGGGTTTGACCCCCCGTTACGATATTCGCTCGGACCCAGCCGCGCAGCGAGTTGATGGCCCAGACGCGCTCGGCGCGGGCGAGGTCGTCCAGCGTGAGGACCCGTTCCACCACTCGCTTGTTCGCGAGGAGTTCGGCCCGCAGCGTGCCGGGCAGCAGCCCGCTCGTCGCGGGAGGAGTGAGTGCCTCGCCGTCGAGTTCGACCACGAGGTTGGCAATGGTGGTCTCGGTCACCTCACCGTCCTCGTTCCACAGGATCACGTCGTCGGCATCAGGGAAACGAGCGGTCGCCTCCTCGTAGCGGTCGCGGCGTGTGGTCTTGTGGCGAAGGAACTCGTCGTCGCGGCGCACGGGGATGGTGTCGATTTCGAGGTGCCACGGATCAACGGCGCGGGCCGGGAGGTCGAGGACCTGTACCTCGATGGCCCCGTCGGCCGCGACGAGGACGCGGATCCGCCGGGGATCCTCGGCCCGGACGGCGCCGAGCCGGCGCGTGACTTCGTCGATGTCGCAGTCGAAGCCGAAGTGGGTGGCGGAGTCGGCCAGCCGTTGCATGTGGCGGTCGAGCAGGATCGGTCCGGCGCCGGGATCCCAGCCGAGCGTCTCCAAGAGGCGGAACGGCCGCGTTGCCCGGTACAGAACGCGAGCCTTGTCGTGTGCCTCCTGCCATTCGGCTGTCTCGTCGGAGTCCCAGACGATGCCGCCGCCAACGCCGTAGACCGCGGTGGACGTGCGGCGGTCGACCCATGCGGTGCGGATCGCGATGTTGAACTCGGCGTCGCCACCGGGCTCGATCAGGCCCACGCTGCCGGTGTAGACGCCGCGGGCATCAGACTCGAGTTCGGTGATGATGCGCGAGGTGGCGACCTTCGGGGCGCCCGTGATCGATGCGCCCGGGAAGGCCGCGTCGAAGAGCTCCCGCAGGGTGGCGTCGGTCTCGGCGACGACCGTGGAGGTGAGCTGGTGAACGGTGGGGTAGCTCTCGACGGCATGGAGCGCCGTGGTCTGCACCGTGCCGACGTCGGCAACCCGGCCGAGGTCGTTGCGGGCCATGTCGACGATCATCGTGTTCTCGGCCCGGTCCTTCTCGCTGCGCACGAGTTCCTCGGCAAGGTCGCGATCGCGGGCCGGGTCCGGGTGGCGGGGACGGGTGCCCTTCATCGGGCGGGTCTCGACGGTCCGCCCCACCCGGCGGATGAACAGTTCGGGCGAGGCGGAACAGACCGCGGCGTCACCAAGGTCGATGAACGCCAGATGGTCGGCCCGCTGGGCGCGGCAGAGCGCGGCGAAGAGGCCCTCCGGGTCTCCCTCGAACGCGGCGCGGAGACGCATTGTGTAGTTCACCTGATAGGTGTCGCCCGCCGCGATGCGGTCCCGGATCGTGCGGACGGATGACTCGAACTGCTCCTGCGAGTCCGATGGCTCCCACTCGCCGGCGGTGAACGACCGTCCGGCTGGGCCTCGCGAGGGCCGTGCCTCGGCGAACGAGGCCATTGCCACAAGGGGGACGTTCACATCTCGGTGGCTCGCGATTGCGGAGTCGAACGCCGGGCCCGCATCGAAGGAAACGAACCCGACGACCCACCGACCGGCGATCGCGGCCGCTTCCGCGGACTCGATGGCTGTGCCGACCGCGGCGATGTCGTCGGCGACGAAATGCTCGATGGGGTCGCTGAACGAAACCCACCGCCGGCCGTGCGGTGTGGCGTGACGAACAAGGGCCCGATGGACACGCTGCATCCTGCACAAACGATACGCTTTTCTGGTGCGGAGCGACTCATGCCGCTGACTCGATACGCCAAGATCGAAGAGTCGCCATATCTTCGACGCGCCCTGGCGGTCGCAGACCCGGAGCGAGCAGCGCTCGGCGTCTACAACCACATGTATCACCTGCTCCACTACGGCGATCCGGTCGCCGAGTATTGGGCGCTGGTCGACGGCGTGACGCTGTGGGACGTGGCCTACCAACGCCAGGTCGAGATCACGGGGCCGGACGCCATGGCGTTCATGCAGTACCTCGTGACCCGTGATCTCTCGAGCCATGAAATCGGGCAGTGCAAGTACGCATTCATGACCAACGCGGACGGCGGGATCACCTGCGATCCCGTGGTGCTCCGGCTCGCCGAGGATCGGTTCTGGTTGAGTGCGGCGGACGCCGACATCCATCTTTGGTGTCAGGGGCTCGCGCTCGCCGGCGAGTACGACGTCGACGTGAGTGTGCCCGATCTCGCGCCGGTGCAGATCCAGGGCCCGCAGGCTCCGACCGTGATGGAGGATCTGTTCGGCGACGAGTTGCCAGATCTCGGGTACTACCGGCTCATTCATCGTCACCACAACGGCCTCGAGCTCGTGATCTCACGCACCGGATGGGGAGGCACCGACGGCTATGAGGTGTATGTCGCCGATGCTCGAGCGAAGGACAACGCAAACGCCGAGCGCTGGTGGGACACCGTGATGCGAGCGGGCGAGCGCCACGAGATCACTGCGGGTGCGCCCAACCACGTGCGGCGCATCGAGGCCGGAATGCCTGCCCTCGGGTGCGACATCGACGACACCACCACGCCGCTCGAGGTCGGCACCGGATACGACTGGATGGTCGATCTCGATCAACCGGACGACTTCGTCGGCCGCGAGGCGCTGCGTGTGCAGCGAGAGGTGGGGCCGCGGACGGGCCTCGTCGGGGTGGACGTGGAGGGTCCGGACCTCGGAACGTTCACGGACGGCGACATGCCTCGCGTCCTTGCGGTTTCGCGCGGTGGCGATGAGGTCGGCACGCTCACATCAGCCTGCTACTCGCCTCGATTACGCAAGAACATCGGCTTCGTGCGCACAACCGCCGAGAACCAGGCGATCGGCACCGAGCTCCAGGTTCAGCATCCCGTTCACGGCTGCCTTGCGGCCGCGGTCGTCGCGAAGCCGCACCTCAAATGACGGAGGACGCGAACACGTCCGAGATCGGCAGCATCAGTGGCGATGACGACGAGGTCGTCGGCGGTCCATTGATCGAAGGCAACCCCACGGTTGCCGCGCGGGCGCTCTTGCTGGGCGTCTTCCTGTTGATGGCCGGCAACGGCTTGCAGGGATCGCTCCTTGGCGTGCGGACCGAGGCAGAGGGCTTCTCGCTCGCAGCGGCGGGCATCGTGATGGCGTGCTACTTCGCCGGCTTCCTCTTCGGGAGTCGTTCGGCGGAGAAGCTGCTCGGCCAGGTCGGGCACATTCGGGTCTTCGCCGCGTTGGCGTCGTCAGCTTCGGCAGCCGTGCTGATGCACTCCGTGTTCATCTCGCCCGTGACCTGGGGATTGATGCGCTTCGTCACCGGCATGTGCATGGCGGGTCTCTTTGTGGTCTCCGAATCGTGGCTCAACGACATGGCGACGAACGCCACTCGCGGGCGGCTGCTCTCGCTCTACATGGTCGCAACGATGGGCGGGATGACGGTAGGACAGTTCCTTTTGGAGGCCGCCGACCCGTCGGGGTTCAAGCTCTTCGTGCTTGCGTCGATCCTGGTCTCCGCATCACTGCTGCCCGTCACGCTCTCCGCATCGAGCAGCCCGCCGACCAGCATTCCGGAGCCGCTCTCCTTCCGGGAGTTGTATTGGCTCGTCCCAACAGGCGTGATCAGCTCGTTCTGGGGCGGGATGTCTGCCGGCGTGTTGATAGGGCTGGGCGCGGTCTATGCCGTCGCAGCCGACCTTCCCGGGAATCGAATCCCGACCTTTCTTGCGGCGCCGCTCATCGGTTCGTTCTTGCTCCAGTGGCCGATCGGCTGGATCTCGGACCGCATGTCACGTCGAACCGTCATGCTGTGGGTCGCCGTGGCGGCGTCGGGCGTCTGCGCCGGTCTCTTCGCCGCACCGGCCGGGAGTTGGACGGCGATCGTCCTGATGTTCCTGCTCGGTGGTACGACGTTTCCGCTCTACTCCCTGACCATCGCCTTCGCCGGTGACTGGTTGCCCCAATCCCAACTCACGGCCGCTTCGGCGACCCTCGTGAGGGTCAACGGCGTCGGCGCAGTGTTCGGCCCGCTGGTCGCGGCCGGACTCATGGCGATAACGAGCCCTCGAGCGTTCTTCGCGGTGATGATCGCGACCCATGCGTTGATCGCCTCATACATCGCCTGGCGCGTGCTGTTCCGTGATGCGCTGCCCGTGGAGCGCCAGCGGGCGTTCGTCGCGTATCCGGCCCGCGCCTCGGCTGTTGCGTCGAACCTCATCGGCCGACGTCGTCGATCGCAGTACGCCGAGTCCGCGGCGGACGACGCAGAGACCGCCGGATAGGTCAGCTGTCAGTGATCCAATCTGGCACCGGCTGCTCGTCGATCAACACCGGGCCTACGGGTCCGAATGGTGCTGCGCCGTCGGCGTCGGCGACGGAGGCGAGGCTGGTGGCGAACCAGTCGTCGTGGTCCTCCAAGACCTCGAGCGGGACGTCCAAGTTGATGCCCCCGGCATAGATCGGGTCGATCATGCTGTTCGCGTTGAAGTCGATCGCCGGCGTGCCAAAGACGCCAAGGGTCTCGTCCACAGCGGTTTCGTCGATCGCGATCCGGGTGTCGAGCGAGAAGTCGAGGATCTGGTCGCCGCCGGCGTTGCAGGAACCGGGGCCGGTGTCGGCGTCCACCCCGGTGAACTGGAACCGGTAGTTCATGACCGAGTTGTAGTTGGGCTTCCAGTTCGTGAGGACATTCCCGCCATGGTGCAGGCCGAGGTTGTGGCCCAACTCGTGCATCAACGTGTTCGAGGTGAACGGCTCGTTGTCGAAGCAGTAGAGCGAGACGATGAGGTCGTCCCCGAAGAATTCGGCCTGGCCGCTGCTTGACGACGAACTGTTGTAGCGGTGCATGTGGACGCTGTAGTGGAAGTAGTCCTCACGGAATGGTGAGAAGTACTCGGCCTTTATCGCGCCGTATTCGGCCCCGTTCACGCCGCCGTTGATCGAGCCGATCGGGGCGGTGACGTCAGGGACCACGGTGCCCTCGAGGAACGGGTAGCCCTGGCCATAGTCGATGACCAGATCGATGCCGAAGCTGCCGTCGGGGTTCGGCAGCGGCGCGTCGGCGAACGATTGCTGGATCCGAGCGACGCCAGCAGCGGTCGGGCGATGGGAGTGCGCAGCACACTCATCGCTGTCGTCCATCCAGTCGATCTCCATGAAGATCGTCTGGCGCAAAGGATCGGCGCCGAGCTGACGAAGCCCGAGGCCCTCCGGAGTGCCGAGGACTTCGTCACCGTCACTGATTCCGTCGAGGTCGGTGTCGGCGACGAGGGGATCCGTGCCGGTGTCGGTCTTGTCGACTTATGTCCCGGTATCCGTTTCCGCCCAGTCAGGGATGCGATCGCCGTCAGTGTCGACCTCGCCGGTGCAGCTGAGCGGTCCACCTGGGTCGACCCCTGGCGGGGTAGTGACACTCGCCGCAAGGATGCCAGTCGCGGCGATGTCGTCGCTCCGCTCGCCGCCGACGGAGACGGCACGAACATCGACGGCGTAGGTGGTGGCGGATGCGAGCCCATCGATGCAGCACGCGTTCAGCGTGGCTGAGGGCGACGCAATCAAGACATCGTCGACGCGCACCTCGTAGTTGGCGATCGCATGGCCGGCCGCGGGCCACTCCTGGTCGTAGGCGTTCGGCCAGACGATGCGGATTTCCGTGCCGGCACCGGCCGCATGGTCGAGCGTGGACCCGAACCAGAACGTCGGCGTGCACGCCGCAGCAACGGTGGCGAACGCGAGGAGTGAAGTGAGACGGCGCCGGGTCGTCGACACCTGAATATAGTTCAGTAGGCCGCGTCCGGCATCGCAGCCTTGCGGCTGCCGATGAATGCCTGGAGCTCTTCGTCGATCGCCGAATCGAGGGCAGGTGCCTCATACGACGCGAGGAGCTCCTTCCATCTCGCGTTCGCCCGCTGAGCGGCCGTTAGGGATCCCTCGAGTTCCCACTGCTCGAAGCTGTTGTTGTCCGCGATGCTCGAGCGGTAGAAGGCGGTCTCGAAATTCTCCAGCGTGTGGGCGTTGCCGAGGAAGTGGTCGCCATGGGTGTTCGTGCGGAACGCGTCGAGGGCCTGGCCGTTCTCGCTCATGTCGATGCCGCGGGCGTAGACGCCCATCATTCCGAGCTGGTCGGCGTCCATGATCAGCTTCTCGAAGCCGAGGGTGAGACCGCCCTCCTGCCATCCGGCAGCGTGGAGCACGAAGTTCACGCCGGCCGCGACTGTAGGGAGGATGGTGCTGGCTGACTCGTAGGCGGCCTGCGCATCGGGGTGCTTGGACGAGGTGAACTGACCGCCGGATCGGAACGGCACGCCGACGCGACGCGCAAGTGACGCCATCACGTTGATGGCTTGCCCCGCTTCAGGGGTGCCGAATGTGGGCGCACCGGTGGCCATCGACATGGAGGAGGCGAACGTGCCGAAGATGACCGGCGCTCCCGGCCGCGCGAGTTGGTAGTACGCCATGCCGGACAGCGCCTCGGCCAGCGCCTGAGCGGCAAGTCCGGCCACGGTGACCGGCGACATCGCACCGGCCAGGATGAACGGCGACATGATCGCGGCCTGGTTAGCCTGGGCGTACTCGGTTGCAGCACCGAGCATGGTGCCGTCCCAGCGCAGGGGTGACGACGCGTTGATCAGTGAGGTCATCACCGTCCGGTCGTCGAGATCGCCACCGAACGCGATGCGGCTCAACTCGATGCTGTCGGCTGCTCGCTCGGCGGCGGTCACCGACCCCATGTAGGGCTTGTCGCTGTGCTTGATGTGGGAATACACCATGTCGAGGTGGCGCTTGTTGACCGGAAGGTCGACCGGCTCGCACACCGTTCCCCCCGAATGGTGGAGGTGGGGGAGCATGTAGGTGAGTCGGACGGCGTTCTCGAAGTCGGCAAGAGTCGCGTAGCGGCGGCCGTTGTCGAGATCGAACGCGAACGGCGAGCCGTAGTTGGGTGCGAAGACCGTGGTGTTGTCGCCGATCTTCACGGAGCGGTCCGGGTTTCGGGCGTGCTGCGTGAAGCTGCGGGGCGCGCTGGCCTGGACGATCTCACGGCACATGCCGCGCGGGAAGCGCACGAGTTCGCCGTCCACATCGGCGCCGGCGTCTCGCCAGAGCTCGAGTGCCATCGGCGTGTCCTGGAACGCGATACCGACCTCGCTGAGGATCGTCTCTGCGTTCTCTTCGATCTGGACGAGCCCCTCCTCGTCGAGCATCTCCACGGGGGGCAGCTTGCGCTCGAGGTAGGCAAGGGTGGCTTCGCCGGACTCGGCTCGCGCGGCCTGACGAGCTGCTCGTCCGCCGCCTCGACGCCCCCGACGCCCTTTGATCTCGCTCACGATTCTTCCTGTCCTTTGTTCTGGGTGGTGTCCGATGTGTCTCGAGCGCGTCCTCGCCGGCGGCGAGGACGACCGGAATCGGCGGAGTCGGGGCGGGCCGGGAGCTCCACCACCTGGGACAGGTGCGGGCTCGGAGCGGTGTCGTGGGGGAAGGCCATGGCCGCCACGAACAGCTCCTGAAAGCGCGGTTCGGTGGCCGTCTCGATCTTCTCGATCGCGATGACGGCGTCGGCGATCTCATGTCGCTGCTCGGCGCTGACGAGCATCCGGATCGCCCCGGCGCCCGAGGAGTTCCCGACGGCCCGAACGCTGTCCACCGGGCAGTCAGGCACGAGGCCGAGCACGAGGGCATACACCGGGTCGATGTGGGCGCCGAATGCGCCGGCGAGACGAACGTCGTGGACCTCGCTGACGTCGGCGTGCTCCATCAGCAGGTCGATGCCGGCCCGCAGCGCAGATCCGGCCAGCTGGATCTGACGCACGTCGTTCTGGGTGATCGCCAGCTCCGGGTCATCTCCGGTCGCGGGTCGGATCACGTAGCGGAACGTGCGGTCCTCGGGCTGGACCCGGTCGGTTCGCTCGGCCAGGGCGCCCTGCACCACGCCGTTGCGGTCGCAGACGCCGCTGAGGAACATCTCCCCGATGATCTCGATGATGGCGGAGCCACACAGGCCGGCGATGTCGAGCTTCGCGGTGTCGGCCGCGAAGCCGGGGTCGTCATTCCAGAGGTCCGAGCCGATGACCTTGAAGCGAGGCTCGAATGTTTCGCGATCGATGCGGATGCGTTCGATTGCTCCGGCCGTCGCCCGCATGCCGCTGCTGATCTGGGCGCCTTCGAACGCGGGCCCCGTGGGGGAGGAGGCGGCGTAGGTGCGGCCTCCGGCGCCGAGGACGATCTCCGCGTTCGTGCCGACATCGACCATGAGCTGGGGTGCGTCGGGGCGGTGTGTCTGCTCGTTCAGCGTCGCGGCCGCGGCATCGGCGCCGACATGGCCGGCGATGCACGGGCCGACGTGGGCTCGGGCGAAGGGGAGCTCGAGATCGAGCTCATCGGCTCGCATGTCGACCGGCGCGCCGACGGTCAGCGTGAACGGCGCGGCACCAAGCGGCGTGGGGTCGAGGCCCAGAAGGAGGTGGTGCATGACCGGGTTGCCAACGAGGACGACATCGTGGATCCGGGTGCGCAGAGTGGCTTCGTCGTCGAAGTCGACCGCGAGTTCGCTGACGATTCCGTCGAGTGCCGATCGAACGGCGCTCGTGAGTTCGTGCTGGCCGCCGGGATTCATCATCACGTACGAGACCCGGCTCATGAGGTCCTCGCCGAAGCGGATCTGCGGGTTCATCGCCCCGCCGCTGGCGACGATGTCACCCGTGGCGAGGTCCACCAGGTAGGCGGCGATGGTGGTGCTGCCGACGTCGATGGCCAGGCCGTAGATCGTCTCGTCGAATCCGGGTCGCACGTGGAGGACGGTTCCGTCGATGTGAACCACGGCGGTCACCGCGCGTGCCCCGCCTTTGATCGCGTGTTGGAGGTCATTCAGGGCGCGAGCGTCGACGGTTGCGTCGGCGATGTCCCAGTCGTGCAGGAGCGCGGCGGCGAGCATCTCCATGTCGGTGCGCTCGTCGCCGAGCTGCGGCATGGGGAGTTCGACATAGCGAGCGGTGATGAGCGGGTCGAGCGTGAGGCCGGCGAGATCGACCTTCTTGCGCACCACCGGGCGGTGCACCTGGGACTCGGCGGGCACGTCGACGACGACGTCGCCACACACGAGGGCCTGGCAACCGAGCCGGTTGCCGTCGACGATCGGCCGGCGGCCCTTGTAGTCGCGTTCGCTCGTGGTCCACTCGCTGACGTCGTCAGCCGTGGAGGTGATGCTCCACTTCGCGAACTCGCCGAGTGAGGGTGTCACTTGGCAGCGTCCGCACAGACCGCGGCCGCCGCACGTCGAGTCGACATCGACCGCGACGGACCGCGCCGCGTCGAGCAAGGAGGTGCCGATCGGGACGCGCGCCTGCACCCCCGAAGGGGTGAAGATCACGGTTGCGTCCTCGGCCCCCATGTTGGTGCGCTAACTCGCGCCGCCGCGGCGGCGACCGCCACGACGTCGCGCCGCGCCCTCGCCGCCGCCGGCGTTGGGGTCACGGAACTCTCGGATCCACGCGGCACAGTTCTCGTCGTGGCCGGCCAGGACGTCGGCGGCCATGATCGCCGTCTTCACCTCGGCGTGCATCGGGCTCATGATCGCGGACGTCATACCAGCGCCGATCGCCATCGAGAGATACGTGCCGGTGATGGCATGACGGTTCGGCAAGCCGAAGCTGACGTTCGACGCCCCGCAGGTGGTGTTGACGCCGAGCTCTTCACGCAGCCGGCGCACCAGGGCGAAGACCTGCTGGCCGGCAGTGCCCATGGCCCCGATCGGCATGACCAGAGGATCGACGACCACGTCCTCCTTGGGGATGCCGTGGTCCGCGGCCGCGTTGACGATCTTCTTGGCGACCTCGAAGCGGACGTCGGGGTCCTCGCTGATGCCGGTCTCGTCGTTGGAGATCGCCACGACGGCCGCGCCGTGCTTGGCGACGAGGGGAAGGACCCGCTCCATCACCTCGTTCTCTCCGGTGACCGAGTTGATAAGCGGCTTGCCTTCGTAGACGGCGATGCCGGCTTCGAGCGCTTCGATGATCGACGAGTCGATGGCCAGTGGGACGTCCGTCACCTTCTGCACGAGCTTGATCGCCTCGGCGAGCAACGCCGGCTCGTCGGCCAGCGGGATGCCGGCGTTGACGTCGAGCATGTGGGCGCCGGCCTCGACCTGCGCGATCGCGTCGGCTTCGACTCGGCTGAAGTCGCCGTTCTTCATCTCTTCGGCCAGCAGCTTGCGGCCCGTCGGGTTGATGCGCTCGCCGATCATGACAAACGGGCGGTCGAAGCCGATGACGACTTCCTTCGTAGCGGAGCTGATAACGGTTTCTGTCACTGGTCTTGCCCTCCATCGGGCTCGAGCCCACCCGCGGCCACGAGGGCCTCGAGCCGGTCGCGGGGGTAGTCGGAATGAATGGTGTCGGCGGTGTCTTGCGCTGCCGCGGCGGGATCGCCGTCGACGGTCGTGGACACGCGCCGCCACTCCTGCACGTAGTCGTTGGTGTCGGTGAGGCCGGCGACGTGAGCGGCGCGGTCGATGGCGTGCTGGAACCGAGGTTCGAGCAGCACCTTCTCTGTGTCGCCGTCGGCCGTCGTGGCCGTGATCTGGGCGGGGATGTCGCGCCAGTAGATGGTGACGAGCCCGGGCCCGCCGCGTCGACTGCGCCGTCCTCGTGCGCTCATGTGCGTGCCCCGGTGCCCACTGTCAGAACCTCTGATTCGAGTTCGCCGTAGCCGGTCGCGATACGCGAGAACGTCAGGCCGAGCCGGTCGGCGGCGGCCTGAGCCTTTTCGTCGAGCATCGGGTCGTCGGTTTGGGCGAGGTAGATCATCTTTGTGTAGTTGCCGAAGTACATGGATTCGAGTTCAGGATGCTCGGCAATTCCGAGCCCGCCGATGATGAGCCGCTCGAAGTGCTTCACCAGGTAGTCGGTGAGGTAGAACGCGGTCGGGTCGTTGTCGTGCATTGCTGTGAACGCGTCGGTACCGGCGAAGAACTGGTAGCAGTGGGCGCCAGGCATCATTTCGATGGGCCGTTCGGGAGTGGAGAGATCACCGCAGAGGTCGACGAGTTCGCCGGCCGTGCCACAGTCGGCGTAGCCGATAAGGACGCGATCGAACTCGCTGCGGTCACGTTCGAGACGGGCTCGTACGGCAGGGGTGATGCGGTCGGGGGTCATGTGCAGCGCAGCGGGAAGACACTCGAGCGTGACGCCGTTGAGGTCGTGGAGACGGGCGACATCACGAATCTCGCGGGCCAGAGCGCCGCACGCCAAGATCAGGACGCGCGGGGACATGAGCTCAGGCGACTCGTCGAGCCTGCACCAGCGACGAGGCGGTCTCGGCCGCGACGGCGGCGTCGCGGCAATACGCGTCGGCACCGATCGCCTCACCGAACTCCTCGTTGAGCGGGGCACCGCCGACGATGACGATGTAGTCGTCGCGCATGCCCTTCTCGACGAGCGTGTCTATGACGACCTTCATGTAGGGCATCGTGGTGGTGAGCAGCGCGGACATGCCGATGATGTCGGGCTTGTGTTCTTCGATCGCGGCGAGGAACTCATCGACGTCGGTGTTGATGCCGAGGTCGTGCACCTCGAAGCCGGCGCCCTCGAGCATCATGCCGACGAGGTTCTTGCCGATGTCGTGGATGTCGCCCTTGACGGTGCCGATGATGACCGTACCAATCGGTTGCGCGCCGGTTTCGGCGAGCAGGGGGCGAAGAATGGCCATCCCGGCCTTCATCGCGTTGGCTGCCAGGAGCACCTCCGGGACAAAGAGAATGCCGTCGCGGAAATCGATGCCGACGATGCGCATGCCCTCGACGAGAGCCTCGTTCAGCACCTTGTCGGCGGACCAGCCGCGTCCGATCAGGATGCGGGTGCCCTCGTCGATCTCGTCAGCGAGTCCGTCGTAGAGATCGTCGTGCATCTGCGCGGTGAGGTCTACATCGCTCAGCGCGTTGAGGTCGATCTCGTCGTCGCTCTGTTCGTCAGCCGTTTGCTCGCCAGCCAAGGCAGTTCTCCGTTGGAAATCGGGAGGCGCTGTTCCGCATTGTGGAACCGTACCGTATCATGAAACAGGTTAGCCCGTTCCGGGAAACACTAGGTGCCAGAATGCCGCGTTCGCGGATGGCTAACCACTGGTCGTTCGGCCCAATAAACGGCCTCAGGGGGTCTGCTCACCCCTAGTCTTGCCGGGTGTCCGACGAGACTGCCGCCAGCACCGTGACCGACGATCAGCCCCGCCACCGCTACGACGCGGCCCGGGCTGACGAGATCGAGAGCCGTTGGCAGCACGATTGGCGCGCCGCCGGCACCTACCACGCCCCGAATCCGTCCGGTCTTCTGGCCGACGACGCCGATGGCCTCGCGGAACGTCCAAAGCTCTTCATCATGGACATGTTCCCGTACCCGTCCGGGACGGGGCTCCACGTCGGTCACCCGCTCGGCTTCATTGCCACCGACGTCTACGCCCGGTTCAAGCGCATGACCGGCTTCAATGTGCTCCACACCATGGGGTTCGATGCGTTCGGCCTCCCGGCGGAGGAACATGCCCGCCAGACGGGCGAGCATCCTCGGGCGAACACCGAGAACAACATCGCCAACATGCGCCGCCAGCTGGACCGGCTGGGGCTCGGACACGATGACCGCCGCGGCGTCGCGACCACTGACACCGCGTTCTACCGCTGGACCCAATGGATCTTCGTCCAACTGTTCAATTCCTGGTTCGACGAGGAACAACAGCTGGGCCGGCCGATCGACGAGCTCACCGAGGAGTTCGACGCCGGCACCCGCACGCCGAAGGGCGGCGAAGACTGGGCGAGCGCCGACGCGTCCGCCCGTCGGGCGATCGTGCAGCAGTACCGCCTCGCGTATGTGGACGACGCGCCCGTCAACTGGTGTCCCGGTCTGGGCACCGTGCTCGCCAACGAAGAGGTCACAGCCGACGGTCGCTCCGAGCGAGGCAATTTCCGGGTGTTCCGCCGTCCGCTGCGCCAGTGGATGATGCGCATCACGGCCTACGCCGACCGTCTGCTCGACGATCTGGACCTGCTCGACTGGACCGACTCGATCAAGACGATGCAGCGCAACTGGATCGGCCGTAGTGAGGGCGCCTACGTGGACTTCCCCGTCGGCGGGACCGACACAGCGATTCGCGTGTTCACCACGCGTCCCGACACCGTCTTCGGCACGACGAGCATGGTGTTCGCGCCCGAGCACCCGCTGGTCGACGAACTCGTTGCGGCGGAGTGGCCCGAGGGCACGAACCCGATGTGGACCGACGGCCACGCCACGCCCCGCGAAGCGATTGCGGCCTACCGGGCTCGCGTGGAGCAGATGTCGGACCTCGACCGCCAGGAGAACAAAGAGAAGACCGGCGTGTTCCTCGGCACCAGCTGCCAGGTGCCCGTGGACGGCCGTGAGGTGCCCATCTTCATCGCCGACTACGCACTCATGGGCTACGGCACCGGAGCCGTCATGGGTGTCGCCGGTCAGGATCAACGGGACTGGGAGTTCGCCGAGAAGTTCGGCATCGAGATCGTCCGAACGGTCGAACCGCCGGCGGATTTCGAGGGCGAGGCCTTCGTCGGCGACGGTCCGGCCATCAACTCCGACTTCCTCGACGGGCTCCACATCGCCGACGCGAAGGTGGCGATCATCGAGTGGCTCGAAGCCAACGATCGGGGTGAGGGCACCGTCACGTACAAGCTGCGCGACTGGCTGTTCAGCCGGCAGCGCTACTGGGGGGAGCCGTTCCCGATCGTCTACGGCGACGATGACCTGCCCCGTTCCGTCCCAGAGTCCGAGCTGCCGGTACTGCTGCCGGATCTCATGGACTGGGCACCGCGGGTGCTCGATGAGGACTCCGAGCCGGAGCCACCGCTCGGCCGCGTGGAGAAGTGGCGCGAGGTCGAGATGGACCTCGGCGACGGGCCGCGTACCTATCGGCGTGAACTGAACACGATGCCGCAATGGGCCGGATCGTGTTGGTACTACCTGCGCTACCTCGATCCGTCGAACGAGAACGCGATGGTCGACGGCGAGGTCGAGCAGTACTGGATGACCGATCCGGACGACGGGGGAGTCGGCGGCGTCGATCTCTACGTCGGCGGCGTGGAGCACGCGGTGCTGCACCTTCTCTATGCCCGCTTCTGGCACAAGGTGCTCTTCGACCTCGGCCACGTCTCCGGTCCCGAGCCGTTCAAGCGGCTGATCAACCAGGGCTACATCCAGGCCGCCGCCTTCCAGGATGAGCGAGGGATCTACGTCCCCGCGGAGGAGGTCGAGGGCGACACCCAGTCCGGCTTCACCCACGAGCACGCACCGGTCACTCGGCACTTCGGGAAGATGGGGAAGTCGCTGAAGAACTCCGTCACGCCCGACGACATGTACGAGGCATACGGCGCCGACACGCTGCGGCTCTATGAGATGTCGATGGGCCCGATCGATCAGGATCGACCGTGGGAGACGCGCTCGGTCGTCGGCTCGCATCGTCTGCTCCAGCGGGTCTGGCGCAACCTCGTGAACGAGGAGACTGGCGAGCTGACAGTCGTCGACGAGCCGGCCGACGACGATCTACGACGCGTATTACACAAGACCATCGAGGGCGTCCGCGGCGACATGGACAACCTGCGCTTCAACACGGCGATCGCCAAGATCACCGAGCTGAACAACGAGCTGACGAAGCGCGACGGTGCCACGCCCGTCGAGGTCGCCGACGCGATCGTCCGCATGCTCTCCCCGCTCGTTCCCCACGTCGCCGAAGAGCTCTGGACCCGCATGGGCGGTGACGGGTCCGTGGTCCGAGCCGACTTCCCGGAGGCCGATGCATCGCTGCTTGTCGACGACACGGTCGAGTTGCCCGTCCAGGTCAACGGCAAGGTACGGGGCAAGATCGTCATGCTCGCCGATGTGGACGAGGACACGGCAGTCGCGGCCGCGCTCGCCGAGCCGAACGTCGCGACCCATGTGGACGGCAAGGACCTCCGCAAGGCGATCTACGTGCCGGGGCGAATGGTCAACCTGGTGGTGTGACGGCCGAGGCGAGCACCCTCGTGAACGCCTCCCGTCCGTCCTCGATGTAGTGCATGCCGTCGAGGAACAGGTCTCCGCTGAACCGTTCGTCGATCACGATGACATCGTCGGCTCCGCTTTCCTCGAGGAGCGTGGTGGCGTCGGAGAGGTACTGATCCATGCCGCCCGGCTGCTCCTCAACGAATACCGGGTTGGGTGGGATGACGAACATCACCACACGCCAGCCGTCGGCCTGAAGTCTGGCGACGGTGGCCTCGATCGGCGCGGCACGATCGAAGCACGGCTCTTCCGGCTCGATCGTCACGCCGACCGCGTCCCGGTGGCGTTGCAGGAGGTCTGGCCGCGGCTCGGTCCAGGTCACGTCTCCGCCGCGATTCTCGATGACACTGTCGACGTCGATATCGGCGAGGATCGCCGTGTCGCCGTATGTCTGGTCGCCGATCGGTCCGAGCAGGTGGTCCCAGCGGGTGCGGGCGTCCTCTCCGATGATGCCGGTGAAGGCGCCGCGGCGGATGGTGGATGCGAAGGTCGAGTCCCTGTTCCGTCTGCCTACTACCGACTACGGACTGTCACTGTATTGACTCGCTTGGTGGCAATGAAAGCTCGGCGGCTCTGGCGGGCCCGGGCGGGTGCGGCGCTCGGAGAGCGAACGCGACGCACATCGCAGCCGGAATCACGGCCCACAGCGAGGCTGTGGGCCGGTATCCGCCGGTCGCCAGTTCGGTCAGTGAGAACGCGAACGGTCCGGCGGCGGAGGCCATCACGCCGACGAATGAAAGTGAGCCCTGGATCGCGCCGAGGTTGCGGACCCCGAACCACGCGGGCGTCAGCGTGGACGAGATGCTCCGCGACGCCCCGCCTGTCACCCCCAGCAGGACGGCATAGCCGATGACCGTCGGGGTCGACGACGCCGTGCCCGCGACCACGAGCGTGACCGCGAGCAGTCCGGCCTGGACCGGCGGACCGAAACGGGTGCCGAATCGGTCGAGGGCGTAGCCAGTGAGCGGTGAGGCGATCGTGGAGCCGATCACCTGCGGGAGAAAGAACGCCGCGGCCTCTCCACTGGAGAAGCCGGATTCGCCGAGCAGCGCGACCTGGTGGAAGTTGAGGCCGGTGATCAGCATCGAGACGGAGGCACTCGAACTCGCCAGCACCCAGAAGTCGTAGCGGCGGATCACCTCGTGTCGTTCGAATCCCCAGACGGTGTCCTGTCCCTCGTCGCCGCTGGGAGGCAGACCGTCGACGCGCTGACCAACGGTGCTCGGCCGGTCGATCATGCCGAACCAGGCGATCGGCAGCACGAGCGTGGCGACGACTCCTGCGGCGATGAGCCAGGCCTCACGCCATCCGATCTCCTCGATGACCGTGTTCAGCCCAACGGGAACGAGCGCCATCAGCCCGGCCGACACGGTCACCGCGATGCTGATCGCCGTACCGCGTCGCCGCTCGAACCAGAGCTGAATCGACATCATGCTGACGAGCGAGAGTGACCCCTGGCCGAGCATGCGAATGAACACGAAGCCGGCGGTGAGGCTGACGATTCCCTGGACGCCCGACATCGCTGCCAACGCGAGCGAGAAGAGCGCCGCGATAAGGGTCATGGACCGGCGCACGCCGAACCGGTCGACGAGTCGCCCCACCGTGGGAAGGGCGAGTGAGCCCGACAATGTGCCCACGAGGTACCCGGCGGTGATCCACGACTTCTCGAGGTCGAGATCGGCCGCAAAGTGGTCGATGAAGACCGAGACGCCGATCGTCTGACCGGGGCCGGTCAGCGCCATGGTGATCGTGGCGAGCCCAACGATCCGCCACCCGGAGAACGGAGCGCTCCGCTCGGGCGACGTCGGCATCGGGGCAGTGTACGGTCCCGCCATGATCTCCCCCGACCGCATCGATGCCGTCGTGTTCGATATGGGCGGCGTGTTCGCCGTCCCGGCGCCGGGCCCCGTGTCGGAGCTGGTCGGCGCGGCCGGGGTCGAGATCGAACTCGACGACGCCGCGGCCCGTCTCGCCCACTACGCGGGTGTCGCCGCGCTCACGGGTGCGCTCGTCGACGGCGAGGTCCGCGAGACTGATCCGGCCGTATGGGATGCCTACGACCGCGCGTACTTCGGCTCCGCCGGCCTCGCGGGTGAGGCGCTCGGCACCGCGGTCGTCGCCCGCCACGCCGCTCGGATCAGCGGCGACAGCGCCGCGATCTGGAGCCATGTGTTGGTCGAGAACCGCGAGGCCTTCGCCCGCATCAGCGAGCGTCGCCCCACCGCGATCGTCACCAACAACAACGGCACCGCCGAACAGCAGTGCCTCGACATGAAGATCTGCCAGCTCGGCGCCGGCCCGCTCCCGCAGGTCGCCGCGATCGTCGACAGCACGGTGATCGGAATCGCCAAGCCTGACCCGGCGATCTTCTCGCCTGCCCTCGACGCGCTCGGCACCGACGCGGGCCGCACGCTCTACGTGGGCGACACCGTCCACACCGATGTTCGTGGCGCCACGGCAGCCGGTATGCCTGTTGTCCAGCTCGATCCGTTCGATTTCCACGACTCGCACGACCATTGGCGTCTGCCCGACGTCGTCGCGCTCGCCGAGCACCTCGCGTGACGGTTTCGATCCCGAAGGCCACCGCTCGTCGGATCGCGCTCGCGGCGCAGGGGTTCAGCGATCCACGCCCGTCCGGCCGCGTGGATCGCCGGCACCTTCGGCGGGTGATGGGTCGACTCCAGTTGCTGCAGCTCGACTCCGTGCCGGTCGTGATGCGGACTCAGTACATGCCGGGATTCTCCCGACTGGGGCCCTACGACCCGGATCTCCTCGATCGGATCGCGTACCGCGACGACGAATGGTTCGAGGCCTGGTGTCACGAGGCCTCGGTGCTTCCGGTCGTCGACGAACCGCTCCTGCGGTGGGCGAAAGCCCGGACCCGACGGGGTGAGACGTGGCGCAACCTCGCGAAGTTTGCCGAGGAGGACTCGGCCTACATCGCGGAGGTGCTTGCGCAAGTCAAGGAGCGTCCGCTCGCCCCCGGTGAGCTGAGCGACCCGCGGCGCCGTGAGGGCGAATGGTGGGGTGCCCGCTCGCTGGGTTCGACCGCGCTCGATTGGCTGTTTCGGATCGGTGAGGTCGGCATCCGACGGACACCCGGCTTCGTGAAGGAGTTCGACACAATCGAACGGATCGTGCCCGCGCAGATTCGCGCCATGCCCACGCCGTCCGAGGAGGAGGCTCATCGCGAGCTCCTCATGCGCGCCGCGACCAGCCTCGGCGTCGCTGCGGTGCCCGACCTCGTCGACTATCACCGCCTGCCGAAGGTGCCCGCGAAGGCCCGAGTCGCGGAACTCGTCGAGGACGGACGGCTCATCGAGGCCGAGGTGGAGGGGTGGAACCGCCCGGCGCTGCTCCACCCCGACGCGGCACGACCTCGTTCGATCGGCGCATGCACACTCCTGTCGCCATTCGACCCGGTCACATGGTTCCGGGAGCGGGCATCACGTCTGTTCGACTTCGACTACAAGATCGAGATCTACACGCCCGCGAAGAAGCGGATCTACGGCTACTACGTGCTGCCGTTCCTCGTCGGCGACGAACTCGTCGGCCGCGTGGACCTGAAGACGGATCGCGCCGCCGGTGTCCTTCGGGTCATCGCCGCGTACTCCGAGGAGAGTCAGGATCCCTGCCGCGTGGCGGAGGCTCTGCGGCCGGCGCTCGATGACCTCGCCACATTCGTCGGGACCGACTCCTGGGTTGTCGACGGCGCGAAGGGCGACGTTACTCCTCGTCTTCGGTGACCGGCTCCTCCGGCAACTCCTCGGGCAGCGGGATCCAGACGCCATACGGAATGTGCTGACGGAGCTCGTCGTCGCCCTCGAACTCAGGGAGACGGAGTCGTTGGTTGCGGTCGAGCGCGGCCTTCACCGAGTTCACGTATGCGCCCGCATGGTTGTAGCCGAAGACGGCGACCCACCAGTTGTCCCAGTGGCGCTGCGAGCCGTAGTTACAGAGATACGCGGCGGCTGTGAGCGCGGCGTCGTCGATGTCCTGGGGGTCGCGGTCGCCATCCTCATCAGCGTCGATCTGCCATGACTCCCAGGCCTCCGGGATGAACTGCATCGGACCCACGGCACGGTCGAAGTTGGGGTCGTCGTCGTAGCGCCCGTCGTCGGTGTCGGTCAGATAGGCCGTCGTGTGGCCATAGTTGTCGACCGTCTGCCCGTTCAGCGAGATCCCGATGAACGGATCGCCGGGGCGCCCGTCGAGATCCAGCCGTCCGTCGCCGAACTCGCCGTGGAGGCTCTCCACGGAGCCGATCGCCGCGATCGTGCGCCACGAGACATGGCAGTACGGCGATCGTTCGGTCATCGCCAGCTCCGCGTTGATCTAGGCGTTCAGCGCCCGCGGTGTCAGGCCGGGCTGACCGTTGATGTGGGGCAGGCTGTAGGCCGCGGCCGCGTCCGGGAGGAGCGATCGGACGAGACCGTCGAGCGCCTGGCGCTCGGTGGTGAGCGCCGCGGCATCGTCGACCAACACTGCGTGACGATCCTCGGTGTCGATACGGTGCCGGACCGCGGCCTCCAGGACGGCGACGGCCAGTTCGAACTCAGTCTCCGCGGTGCGCCGCATCTCGAACAGCTCGTCGAGCGTGGCGTTCGTGATGAGGAACTCGCGCTGCGCCGCTGTTAGCGCCTCGCCGTCGAGTCCGAGTACGGCATCGATCGTGTGGTCCGTGCCGGCGAACACCCGCACCGCGGCGGCTTGGGTCAGGGCGTGCATTCTCTCGAAGTGGGCCTCGGTGCGATTTCGGTCGATCTCGCGGGCCCGTTCCTCGTCGCGAGCGGCATCGAGGTTCGTCGCGGCGATCCGAAGTTCGGCGATGACCGCCTCGCGTTCCGTTGTCACGTTGCCGAGCCGGACGGCCGTCGTGGGCAGCGCCGCGACCGTGTCGCCTTCGTCGAGTCGGTACTCCACCGTGAGGTTGCGGGCGGCAGGGTGCAGATCGAGGACCGAGCGCCACGATGCGTCGAGCCCGACGCCGGCGAGAAGCCCGTCGACGGCCGTGCCGTCGACCGCAATCGCCTCGGCTTCGGGAAACTCTGCGGGCGCGTCGGCCTGCGCGCCGACAACCGTCGTCGAAACGACGACAAACAGGCCCAGCAGGAGCGACATCCCCGTGTACCGCACAATCCCTCTCCATCGGCACGTCGAGGCCCAGGCAAAAGTGCTCCTGCTACGTTTCTGCCGTGAGCGTGCAGGTTCCCCTCGACGATTTGGCAGCCGTTGCTGCCGACTACGGGCCGACGGCGTACGTGCTGATCGGCGCGGCCGAGGGCCCGCCACGGGTGACGCATTCGGAGGCGCAGTTTCTCGAAGGCCTGATCGAGGTGTCGATCGGACGCCGCGCGACAGCCGCTCTCGCCGCGAATCCGACCGCGTGTTTGCTGTGGCCGGCGCCGGAAACCGATGCGATGAGCCTCATCGTCGATGTGGTCCTGGTCGGCGGTGCGCCGGCCGATGGCGGGGTCACCCGGTTCGATCCGGTCGGCGCCGTGCGGCACCGCCCGGCCTGAGCTACTGGTCGACCACCGCCGGGTACGACGGCGCGGGGCGGACCGGCGCCGTCGGGTAGTTGGGGTCCAACGGGTCGAGCGGCGCGGCGATGGTGGTCGTTGTGGTGGTGCTGGTCGAGTCTGTGGTCGTGGTCGAACCCGAGGTCGATGTCGGGGGAGTGGACGTCGATGTCGTGGACGTCGGCGCAGGCGTGTCGCCGTCGCTTGCGCAGCCGGCGAGGGCCATCACGGCGGCGACGGAAACAACGAGCGCTCGGATCACGAGCGGGGATGCGGCGACATCAACGCGATCGGCACGGAGATCCCGAGCTCGCGGGTGCGGACGGTTGCGATTCGACGACCATGCTGGACGGCGGGCTTGACGGTGCCGAGGGAATCGCCGAGCGCGCTCGCCGCGGCGTCCAGGTCGTCGCACGTGAGGGCGAGTCCCCAGATCACCGCCGGTCCCTCGCCGTGCGCTGCATCGTCTCCGGCGAGCTCGAGGATCACGGAGCCGAGCCAGAAGAACGCCTGGCGGCGGGTGGCGCCACCCATCTCGAACGTGCGGGTTCGGCGGTGTTCGAGCCCAGCGGCTTCCAGTGCGGCCGTGGTGCGATCCATGTCCGGGCTCATGGCCACGAGATGGTCGAACCCGGTCACGTGGTTCCGGTGAGTGGGTGGAGCGGGCGCAGGCGGAGCAGTGCCAGAGAACGGCATCCCGTCGATCTGCATGTCGATGCCGTCGACGGCGACATCGACGAAGCCGGAGGGGTCGCCGGCTCCGGTGAGCTCCACCGTTGTATCGGCGATTCGGGTGACGCCGTCCGTGACGGTGAAGCCGGCTTCGGTCCACGCGTCCGGATCATCAGCCACCCGGATCGACAACAGCTGGTGTGGGTGCTCGGTCACGGGCGCGATCGTGACACGTCGCGACAGCCCGCGCCGTCACCGCGGCTCGCTAGGGTTCGCCTCCGTGAGTGGTGCGATCACCGACTTCGTCGGCCTCTTCGACATGGCGGCCCATGGGCCCGATGTCTGGGTGGGCCCCAGCGCCCGCTACCCGTGGGGGCGCGTCTATGGGGGTCAGGTCGCGGCCCAGGGCTTGTGGGTGGCCGCGCAGACCGTCCCCGAGGACTACGCCCCGCACTCCCTCCATGCGTACTTCATCCGCGGTGGCGACTTCGACGAGCCGATCCGATTCGAGGTCGACCGCATCCGCGACGGACGATCCTTTGTCACGCGTCGCGTCGTGGCCCGCCAATCGAGCGGCGCAATCCTGAACTTGTCGGCGTCATTCCAGCTGCAGGAGGACGCGGCGGATGCGACTGCGATCTCGGTGCCCGCCCCGGTGCCGCCCGTTGATGAGCTCAACGACGACAGCTGGAGCCCGCTGCTCGAACGACGGCCTGTTCCACGCGACGAAGAACGAGCCCGGGCCTGGATCCGCGTGCCGGGCCCGCTGCCGGATGATCCGTTGATCCACGTGCTCGCCCACGTCTTCGCCAGCGACGACATGGCGACGGAGGCCGTCGAGCTCGAACATCCGAGCGGCCGGCCCGACTGGCACAACGACGACGGCTCGTGGGACGCCCACGACCATCCCTACATGGGTGCGTCGCTCGACCACACGGTCTGGTTCCACCGGTGGGCCCGCGGCGATGAATGGTGTCTGCACGACATGCGTAGCTCGGGCGTCTACGGCGCCCGCGGGCTCTCGTTCGGCGACATCTGGTCCGCGGATGGCCTCCACATCGCGTCGATGGCGCAGGAAGTGCTTCTGCGCGAAGTCGATCGGAAGGGTTAGGTTCCCCCGATGTCGTTCTCCTTTCGCCGCCCGGCCGCGCGCACGGTCCTGCTCGACCGTGAGAACCGAATCTTTCTCATTCGGGCTGAGGATCCGGTCGATCCGTACAAGCCCGAGTGGTGGGAGATCCCCGGCGGCGGGATGGGGCGAGGCGAAAAGTCCGGCCACGCCGCGCTGCGAGAGCTACACGAGGAAACCGGCATTCCCAACGTCGAGATGGGCCCCTGCGTGTGGGTGCAGCAGACGGAATACACCTTCGCCGGGTATCACTTCGAGAGCGACGACCACATCCACGTCGCCTGGTGCGACGGCGGCGAGTACGACCCGAAGGGGCTCGAGGCGCTGGAGGCCGCCGCGTTCCAGGGTGCTGAGTGGTGGACGCTCGAGGATCTGCTCGCCAACGACGAACCCACCGTGCCCGTGCGGCTCCGTGAGTTCCTGCCGGCGCTGATCGCGGGGGAGATCCCCGACGAGCCGATCGACATCACCCCGCCGCCCGAGCAGGGCGGCCGGGTCACCTGATCAGGGTCGTCGGCCTCGCAGGCCGAGCCACGCGAGATCAGCGACGCGACGCGCCAATGCGTCGACGTCTCCGGAAGCTCCTCTGGCGATCCAGTGGCGTCCGGTCGCCTCGGCGAGCCCGAGGATGCCGCGGGCGAGCATCAACCGCTCGTCGGACGCAAGATGCTCGATGTCGATCAGAGCGGCGATGAAGTCAGCGAGCAGTCCCTCGACCTCAGCGACCGCCCGGGCGAACTCGGGGTCCGTTCGCACGCCTTCGCCGAACAGCAGGCGGAACTCGTCGGGGTGATCGGCCACGAAGTCGAAGTACGCGGCGAATCCGTCGATGACCATGTCCTGACCGGAGCCGGCGGTGGCGGTCGCTGCGCCCACCGCTTCGGTGAGGCCGGTGCCGACGGAACGGAGGAGCTCCAAGAAGAGCTCTCGTTTCGATGAGAAGTGCTGATATAGAACCGGCTTGGTCACGCCCGCCTCTGTCGCGACGGCTTCCATGGTCGCCGTCTGGAACCCGTCCGCGGCAAACACGGTCAGCGCGGCGTCGAGCAGCTGAACCCGTCGTTCGGCTGCCGGGAGGCGGACGGTCATGGCGGCACCCTATCGAGCGCGGCCCGATCAGTTGATTTCGCGACCGTGCTCGAGATCGTCTCGCACCGCGGCCTTGATCGCGTACCCACCGATGATTGCGGGCGCCAGAAACGCCGATCCGGCGATGAGGCCCACCAGAGCAAGGGTGGAAACGAGGTCCGTGAAGCTCGTGAGAAGACCGATCGTGAACACGACGATCGCCATCCCGTAGAGGGAGTAGCCGATGCGTTGGCCGATATCGACGACCCGTTGCGCCTTGGCTCGGCGAATCAGCACGGGGTCGGGCGAGGCGGTCATCGACGTCACGCTAGCCAGCCGGCATTGGACAACAGCGTGGCGATCGCGTCGCGCATCGCCTCGAGAGAGAGGTGTTCGACCGCGATCCGCCGGTTCTCTTCCAGTAGTGCGCGGTCAGGATTGCGCAGCGCCGCCGCCAGCGGCTCCGGATCGTCGTGCGGGTACCAGCGCAGTCCGAGGGCTCGCAGTTCGGCCGCGACCGGATACGGGGCCACCGCCGCCGGGATGCGATGAATGGCAGCTTCGACCGGGGGGTTCCCGAACCCCTCCCACAGACTCGGAAACAGCACGGCGTCCGCCGCGCCGTAGAGGTCAACGGCCGGTTCGTCGCTCGTGCCCCGAACGACCGGACACGTCGCGGCGGCGAGAATGCGTTCGAGTTCGTCGTCGTAGCCGTCCTCGGCGCGGCCCCACAGCCAATACGTTCCGCCGAGCTGCTCCGCGAGCCAGACCGCCCTGGCGACATCTTTGCGGGGGATCGCGCGCACCGGGTGCGCGAGCAGCAGGGCTTCGTCGTCGACGTCCAGTCGGCGGCGAACGCCGGCCCGATCGGCGTCTCCGGTGGCGGTGGGGAACCCGTTGTAGATGCACGTCGCCGCGATCCCTCGGTCCGCCATCTCGCCCCGCGTGAGTTCGTTGATGGTGACGTGGCGCCACGCCGGGTCGTCCGGCGGGAGCTCCGTCACGTGGGCCCACTGCTCGCGCTGCCACGGCGGGTCGTGGTGGTGCAGAATCGTCGGTCGACCGGCCAGCACGTCGGCGACAACTCGAGCAGCCGGCAGGTTCAGCGGGATCGTGGAGAGATTCTCGACCACGACGATGTCCGCGTCGGCGAGTGCGGTCTCGACGTCGTCGCGAGAGGGCGGATCCGTGGCGCCGATCGCGAGGCCCGGTACGGTCCGATCAACCGGCCCGTCGCCGGCGACGGTGTGGCCCGAGAAGCCGAGCTGCTCGAACGCCCGTTGCCAGTTGCGAGCCACAACCGACACGCCGTCGGCCATTCCGAGACGGAACGAGACGAACGCAACGTTGGCCATGGACAACACGATGCCGGGAGATCCCACAGACCGCACCTCTGCGCTGCGCCTCCGCGTCCGCGCCGCGCTCGAGGCCGCGTGGGTCGAGGAGCAGGGCTACACCGCGCCGAACACGGACGTCTACCCCTGGATGTGGCTCTGGGACAGCTGTTTCCACGCCCTCATCTGGGCAGAGCTCGGCGAGCCGGTCCGGGCGCAGCGCGAGCTCGAAGCTGCGTTGTCGACGATCGACGAGGCCGGGTTCGTCGCCCACATGGGGTACCAGCTTGACCCCGAGCGTCCGGTTGAGCTGTGGGGTCGGCGAGCTGCGTCGTCCATCACGCAGCCGCCGATGTACGGGCATGCGATCGCCCGGCTGCGCGCCCGTGGCGTGGCTGTGCCCGCCGACGTCGTCGACTCCGCAGTCGAGGGCCTGCGCTTCCTGCTCGAGACCAGACCACGCATCGACGGGTTGATCCACGTCGTCCATCCGTGGGAAACGGGCTGCGACGACTCGCCGCGTTGGGACGACCTGTGTCCGGGCGCAGACTTCGATCTCGAGCGGTGGCGGGCGTTCAAGGTCGAGTCGTTGGCGTCGATCGAGCAAGGCCCACACGGCGAGCCGCTCCACAACGAGTCGTTCGCGGTGGGCTCGGTCGGCTTCACCGCCCTGGTTGCGTTCAACGCCGCCGAGCTTGCGACGGTCACCGGAGACCGGCGACTGGTCGATCCGCTGGACGAACTCGTCGCGGCAATCGACGCTCGCTTCGACCCGGAGCCTCGGACGTGGGTCGACACGGGGGCCACGGCCGACGGGTCCGGCGGGGCTCGCACTGCCGACGGGCTCCTCCCGTTGTTGGTCAGTCGGCGCGAGGACGCGGTGCGGATCATCACGGAGCAGCTCTTGGACGAGGACGCCTACGCCTCCGCGTACGGGCCGAGGGGGGTGCACGCCGGTGAGCCCAGCTACGACGCCGGCACCTACTGGCGCGGGCCCGTTTGGCCGCAGCTCGCGTACCTGTTGTGGGTGGCATTGCGCATGCGAGGCGAAGCCGATGCGGCCGAAGTGGTGCGCACGACCACCCTCAGCGGCGCGATCGAGTCGGGGCTCGCCGAGTATTGGGATGGCGACAGCGGCCGAGGGCTCGGCGCGATTCCTCAGTCCTGGACAGGACTAGCGCTGCTACTGGAATCGGCTTCTTCCGCCGGCTGACTGCGCTCCGGCTGATCTCGCAGATCGGGGGGCGGCGGATGTCTGAGGTCGATCGGCTCGACCGGGTCGCCGGTCAGATCGACCTGCTCCTCATGCCAACCCATCGCTTCGAGCGCAGGCAACGCGCTGGCGGGGAGACGGCGGCGGCGTCGCTGCAGCATCAGGTTGGCGACGACGTCGGCCAGCCCGACCATCATGATCAGGTCACCGAGCGACACCACCTGGTTGGTCCATCGCACCGGAAAGGTGTCGCTCAGGCCGGGGAGAATCGTGTCGGGCGTCTCGAGTTCGCGAGCACCGGTGAGGGTGACCCGATCCAATTCGTCTGCCGTCACCATCTCGGCCTCGACCAACGCCTCGGGGCGTACGGGCATGGAACCGTTCAGTACGACCGGGAGAAGGTTGAGCGTGACGCCGAGGGCGATGATCGCCATACCGACGATGTGGATGTTGAGCGCGGCGAAGAAGAGGCCAGCGAGAAGCCCGATCATGGCGATCGCGCTCGTCGGCCCGGAATCGAACACATCGACGAACAGGCTCCCGCCGATGGCGATCAGCAGGAACTCCGGATGGCGGATGCGGGTGCGCGCGATCGACGTAAGCCGGCCGCGGCGGACGAGGCCGAACACGATGCCGGCCAGGACCGCGAGGAGGATCGGGGCCACGGACACGCTGGAGAAATTACCAGCCGGCAGTTATCCACAGCCGGACCCTGACTACCAGCCGGAGCCCCGCGAACTTCCGACCATCGGTTCGCCATCGAGTCGCTCGACCCAGCAGAGGATCCCTCTGTAGCGCGAGGCCGCCTCTTCGAAGTTCGCCCGGGTCGGAACGAGAACGTCGATCTCGAGCTCGGAGAGCTCGTATTCCTGGCCGACCCAGTCGGGGAACGTCCGGTAACAAAGCTGAATCGCGTAGTCCCGCATGACCGACTCGCCCGGATACACCGACGGGTGCTCGGCCGGGTGGGTGAATGTGTCGTAGACCTCGAAGTGGTGCGGCTCGTCGCACGGGAACGTGCTGAAGATCATGTCGCGTACGCCGTCGACGACCTGCTCGGTCTGTTCGAAGCAATCGCCGAGACCGAGCTGGAACCGGTTGAGAATCGCCCCGGGAATGTCGGTGGGGGACGTGTCACCGTCCGGCTCGGTCGTCGTGGTGGTCGTGGAGTCGCTCGCGCCCGATTCCAACTCCTGAGCGGCAAACTCGGCGGGGTCGCTCGTGGTCTCCGGCTCGTCGTCCTCGCTGCAGCCCGCGGCGATCAGCGAGACCGTCGCGGTGATGAGGACTGCGGTCCGAAGCGTGGCGGGGAGACGCACGCCGGAAAGGCTACGACGATCAGCCGGCGGGGAGGGCGCGATCGATCATCTCGAACGCGAACCAGAGACAGAAGCCCGCAGGAAGGATGGCGGCGATGCGCACGGCGACACGGCGGGCCTTGTCGTCGAAGAGCGAACGGGCGAGATACCCGACGCCGACCCAGACTGCGGTCGCGGCGAGCAGCCACGCGATACCGCCGGGAATGGCGCCTCGTTCTCCCTGGAGGCCCTCGTCGAGGTTCGCGGTCGCGGCGTTTGTCGGGGCCGGGCCGGCGTCGGTGTCGAGATCCTCGCCAGGGAGCGGGTCGCCGATCAACGGTTGGACGACATCCTCGCCGAGGACATCAGCGATCAGCTCCGGTGCGAAGACGGGCAGCTCTTCCGGCTCGTCGACCAGCTCTACCGCGACGATGATCCGCTGGCGCGAGGACAACTTCGGATGACAGGCGGTGAGGGTGAGTCGGTTGTCCCGAAAGTCGCCCAGGACCCAGGTCGCGTTCGGATTGACGATCACATGGCCCGCCCCCTGGCCATCGACGGTGTCGAGCTGTTCGGGGAAGGCATCGCCGGGCGGCAGGACGCGGTACGTGAACTGACCGAGAACCCCGGTGACGTTGATCTCGTCGCCCGGCTGGAGCTCATCGATGCGGTTGAACGGCGCGCCATACGTGGTGCGGTGACCGGCGATCGAGGTGTTGCCCTCGGTGCCGATCGGGGCGGTCTCGGAATAGTGGCCCGGCTCCTTGCGTAGGTCCGCGACCTGCACGCCATTCACGACGATCTTGTCGACCCCGATGGAGGGAATCTCGATGCGGGCGACAGCATCTTCGTCCTCCGGGAAGAAGTACTAGAGGACCGCCGGATCGAAGCCGCCCGGGAGGGTGGGCGTCGGGGGCGGAAGATCGTCCGGAATCTCGCTCGTGTCGCCGGCGTCGATGACCGCCGGTTCGTCCTCGGCGTCATCGGTGAAGAGTGCGAGCTGGGTCTGCGCCGCGCTGAATGCATCGTCGAAATCGTCGCGGAGCCCGTCATGCGCGCGGGCTTCCTGAATGTTGGTGCCCCATAGCTGAAAGACGACGAAGAGGAGCACGACGACGCCCGCCGTGATCAGGCCTCGTCCGACCGCACCGAGCACCCGCGCGCTGGTCGGCGTCTCCGTCTCGGCTGTCGGAACCATGGTGCGAACCTATCGGCGCCCGTGAACCTGACCTGAGCGGCCCGCACCGCAAGCGTTTTCCCCGATACCGTTTTCTTCGTGTCCATCGTCCGGCTGCACGCCGCGGTCGCCTTGATCGGCCGCTTTCCCGCCCTCGCAGGCGTGGATCTTCAGGTTTCGTCCGGCGAAGTCGTGCTCGTCCAGGGCCCGAACGGCGCGGGAAAGTCCACCCTGCTGCGCTTGTGCGCAGGGCTGATGCGCCTGGAGTCCGGGTCCGGTGAGATCCTCGGCCACGACCTGATGACCGAGCGCCCCGCGATTCGACGTCAGGTCGGCCTTCTCGGCCATGACACTGCGCTGTACGACGATCTCAGCGTCCGGGAGAACCTCGAGTTCTGGGCTCGGGCCAGTCGCGTGGACGTCGGCGCGGTCGACCCAGCGATGGAACGCCTCGGCGTGGCCGAGCGCCTCCATGACATCAGCGTCGGACAGTTGTCGGCGGGCCAGCGGCGCCGCGTCGCCCTCGCCGGTGTCGTCGTGCGGCGGCCGCAGCTGTGGTTGCTGGACGAGCCCCACGCAGGTCTCGACCCGAGCGGGCGCGACCTCGTCGACCGGCTCGTCATCGACGCGGCGGCCGCGGGCGCCACGGTGCTTCTCTCGTCGCACGAAGTCGATCGCACGCTCGACCTCGCCACTCGGCGCATCACTGTCGCCGGCGGAACGATCACGGGAGACGTCGATGATGTTGGCTGACGTCCTCCTCGTGGCCGCCAAGGACCTCCGCATCGAGTGGCGGTCCCGGGTGACCGTCTCGCAGGTCCTTCCGTTCGCGCTGCTCGTGCTCGTGCTGTTCGGATTCGCACTCGACGCCAATCGGCCGGTCCTCGATGCCGCCACCGGCGGACTGTTCTGGGTTGCGGTGATGTTCGTCTCCATCGTCGCCGTGCAGCGGTCCACGTCGATCGAGACCACCGATGGAGCTCGTCGGGCGCTCCTGCTCGCGGGCGTCGAACCTGCCGCGGTTTTCCTGGGCAAAGCGGCCGCCGTGGCTCTCCAACTGTTGGCTGTGGAAGTGGTGATGGTCGGTGGGGTGATCGTGCTCTACGACGCCTCGATCGAGTCGATCGGCTTGCTCGTCGCGACGTGTCTGGTCGCGACCGTTGGCATCGCGGCGGCCGGTACGCTCCTCGGCGCGCTGGTTGCTGGTGTTCGGGCGCGGGAGACGGTGCTGCCGATCCTCCTGCTTCCGGTCCTTGCTCCGGTGTTGATCGGAGCCACCAGAGCGTTTGACGACGCTCTCGGCACCGTTGCCGTCGACGGCTGGGCCTGGCTCGGTCTCCTCGCCGGGTTCGGCGCGATCAACATCGTGCTGGGAGCATTGGCCTACGGCGTTCTTCTCGAGGAGACCTGATGACCGCCATCGCCCCCGCCTCCAACCACACCGGAAGCCGCACCACGCGGCTGCTCGGCGCGGCCGTACTGCTGGGTCTCGTCGCGCTCATCCTGCTCGGCTTCTTCGGCGCTCCGGAGGACGACGAGCAACGCGACGCGGTGCGCATGATCTTCATCCATGTCCCGAGCGCGATCTTCACCTACGTCGCGTTCGTCACGACGGCCATCGGATCGGTGATGTGGCTGTTGCGCCGCTCGATCTGGTGGGACACCGTCGCGGGCGCCGCGGCCGAGATCGGGCTGCTCTTCTGCGGGCTCACCCTCTTCACCGGCTCGGTCTGGGGACGGCCCACCTGGAACACCTACTGGGACTGGGGTGATGTCCGCCTCGTCACCACCCTCATCCTCTTCCTCATGATGATCGGCTACCTGTCGGTGCGCTCGCTCGGCGGCGACGAGGGAGCCACCGCCACTCGTGCCGCCGTCATCGGCGTACTCGCCGCGGCGATCCTTCCGATCGTGAACCGGTCCGTGGAGTGGTGGGAGAACAACACCCTCCACCAGAAGTCGACGCTCACGGACGGCGACCTCGAGAACCTCACGCTCTTCACGCTCTTCGTGGGCTTCGCTGTATGGGGCCTCTTCTTCGCGTGGTCACTGATCCATCGATTCCGCATCACGTGGCTCGAACGGGAGCTGCGGGCTATCGATCTCGATCGAGCGCTCGACGAACGCCGAGCCGAGCGAGACGACGTATGACGCATCTCGGCTACCTCCTCGTGGGTTGGGGCACCACGCTCGCCGCCGGTGCCGCCTACGCGATCAGCCTCATTCGTCGCGGCCGTCGGCTCAGCGCCCGGGTGCCGGCCGATCGACGCCGCTGGATGACTGCGGACGACGAGTGACCGACGCCCTCACCCCTCAGGCCCCGCGCTCGGGCCGCACCCGGTCGCGACGCTGGGTCCCGACGGCAATCGGTGCGACGGTGGCCGTGCTCATCGTCGTGCTCGTGTGGAACCTGTTCACCGGCGCGCTGTTCTTCTACAACGCCGACGAGGCGATCGAACGGCGATCAGAACTCGGCGACGACCGCTTCACGCTGCAGGGCACACCAGTGGGGTGTTCGATCGTGGCCGGCGTACAGGGCAGCGATGCGGTGACGGCCTTCACCGTCGCGTTCGATGGCGCGCTGGTTGATGTCGTCCACCGGGGAGAGCCGGCAGAGTTGTTCGAGGGCGGCACGCCCGTCGTGCTCGACGGGCAGTGGGTCAACGACAGCGCGGGCGTCGATGGCTTCGAGGGGCTCGCTGACGACGGCTGGCACTACGCCTCGGACCGCATGCGGGTGAAGCACGACGAGGACTACATCAACGACGACGAGTACGAGGAGCGGCTCGCCGAAGCCGACGCGCTGGCGGCCGCGGGGGACTGCACGGCATGAGCTCGGCCACCGTCGGGGCCGTGTTCGTCGCCCTCGGGGCCGCCGCTGCCCTCGTCGGAATTGGCGTCGTCGCGTTCGGGCTGCTCGGCATCCATCAACGGTGGTGGCGCGATGCCCGCTGGCTCGCCTTCGCCACGCTCGGGTTCTCGGCCTTATCGATCATCTGGATGGAAAGGGCGCTGATCACCCGCGACTTCACGGTCGAGTTCGTCGCCCAGCACGGCTCGCATCAGACATCGTCGATCTTCAACATCGCGACGATGTGGTCCGCGCTCGAGGGCTCGATTCTGTTGTGGACGTTCATCCTCTGCGGCTATCTCGTCGCCGTCGTGGTGAAGTTCAAGGATCGCCACGCCGACGCGATGCTCGGTTTCGCGCTCCTCACCCTGTTCTTCGTCACCGCGTTCTTCTTCCTGCTCATGGTCGGGCCGTCGGCGCCGTTCCAGTCGTTCGACCCGCCCGTGGGCTACGACGGGCCGGGTCCGAACCCGCTCTTGCAGAGCCACATCCTCATGGCGTTCCATCCGCCGATCCTCTACCTCGGCTACGTCGGCTTCACCGTCCCGTTCGCCTTCGCCATCGGCGCGCTGGCCACCGGCCGGGTGGGGGAGGGGTGGCTCCTCGCCACCCGCCGCTGGACGGTCATGGCGTGGGGTTTTCTCACCCTCGGCATCATCCTCGGCGCCTGGTGGAGCTACGAGACGCTGGGCTGGGGCGGCTATTGGGCATGGGATCCGGTCGAGAACGCGTCCTTCCTTCCCTGGCTCACGGGCACGGCCTTCATCCACTCGGTGATGGTGCAGGAGCGACGCGGCATGCTGCGCGTCTGGAACCTGTCGCTGGTCATCGCCACATTCGCGCTCACCATCCTCGGCACCTTCATCACCCGCTCGGGCGTGCTGGAGTCCGTCCACGCGTTCAGTAACTCGGCGATCGGGCCGATGCTGCTCGGCTTCTTCGGCCTGATCGTCCTCGTCTCTCTCGTGCTGATCGGGTGGCGCGGCGATCAGCTGCGAGCTCCGGGCCGCATGGACTCCCCGGTCTCACGCGAGGGGGCATTCCTCGCCAACAACGTGCTCTTCGCAGCCTTTGCGTTCGTCGTGCTCCTGGGCACGATCTTCCCCCTCATCGTGGAGGCGGTGGACGGGCGAACCATTTCCGTGGGCAACCCATACTTCGAGCGGATGACGATGCCGATCGGGTTCACCCTTCTCTTCCTAATGGCGATCGCGCCGATCCTCCCGTGGCGAAAGGCATCGTCGGGCGTCCTCGGCGACCGGCTCATCTGGCCGGCCTGGCTCGGGGTCGGCGCCATCGTGCTCGCCGTGCTCGTCGGAGCCCGTGGATGGGCGCCTTTGCTGGCGTTCGGTCTCGGCGGATTCGCCGGTGGTGCCGCTCTGCGCCAGGTCGTGCTCGCCACGCGACGCCAAGGCTGGCGCGGGCTCGTCGGCCGAACGAACGGTGGCATGATCGTTCACGTTGGCGTTGTCCTCATCGCGGTGGCGTTCGCGGCGAGTAACGCGTACGTCCACCAGAGCGAGTTCAACCTCGCTCCCGGCGAGACGGCAAGCATCGCTGGACACACCATCACGTATGAGGGACTGAGTTTCCGCGAGTTCGCCAACCGCACCGAGACGCGCGCGACGGTTCGCGTCGACGGCGGTCAGGTCTATGAGCCCGGGATCGCGGTCTACACCGCCTCCGGCCAGGTCGTCGGTATCGCCAGCGTTCGATCGACGGCGTTCGACGATGTGGCGCTCTCGATCGAGCAGTTCCCCAACGACGGAACCGATCGCGCCGTCGTTCGGGTCACCGTGCAACCGCTCATTGTCTGGCTGTGGGTCGGTGGTTTGATCATGGCCGTCGGCACGCTGCTGGCGGTCCTGCCCGGCAAGCGCCGCCAGCCCACGGCGCCCGTGTCGGCTCCGGCCGTTCCCGACCGAGTCGAGGTGCCGGCATGAGCGAGACGCCAGCGAGCGATCGTCCCCGCCTGGCGCTGTGGATCGTCATCCCGGTCGGTGTGGTGTTCGCGGCGTTCCTCGTGCTGCTGGCCACCCGCGATGTGAACGAGACAGGCCTGCCTGAGTTCACGCTCGGCGGTGATGTGGCCCCGGAGATCACCGGCATCACGATCGAGGGCGAGCCCTTCGATCTCGATGACCTGCGCGGCCAGTTTGTGGTCGTCAACTTCTTCCAGACCACCTGCCCGCCCTGTGTCCAGGAGCACCCGGAGCTCGTGTCGTTCCATGAGACCTACGCACCGGATGGCATCGCTTCGGTGATCTCGATCGCCTTCAACGAGGACCCGGCCATCATCGCCGAGTTCTTCGACACGGCGGGCGGCGACTGGCCGGTGCTCGGCGACGACACCGCCGCTCTGGCCGTCGAGTACGGGGTCGTCTCCGTTCCCGAGAGCATTCTGATCGCGCCGTCCGGGGAAGTCATGAGCAAGGTCATCGGTGGCGTCACCCACCCGGGCCTCGAAGGACTGATCAACCGGTGGCAGGAGGACAACTCGTGACCCGCCGCGTTGCCTCCTGGCTGGCCGTTGCCATGATCGGCGCTGCAGCGTTCGTCTACGGAGCGGTCGACGAAGGTGAGCCCCGCACCGACAGCGACCGGGCCTACGCCATCTCCAACACCATCGGCTGCCCGGTGTGTCAGGGCCAGTCCGTGGTGGAGTCCAACGCGCCGATCGCGAAATCGATTCGCGAGACGATCGCCCTCCGCATCGACGCGGGGTGGACCGACGCACAGATTCGGGCCGAACTGCGTGACTCCTACGGCGAGGATGTCGACTACACGCCCTCGAGCGAGGGCATCACGATTCTCGTGTGGATCCTGCCCGTTGTCGCGTTCGCAGGAGCGGTAGCCGGGCTTGTGGTCGTGTTCCGCAAATGGAAACGCGAGGGCGACCTCGAAGCATCTGCCGCTGACCGCAAGCTCGTCGAGGCGGCTCGGGCCTTGGCCGACGAGGACTGACCGTGGCCGATCTGGAGACGACTCGCCAGGAGGAGCGGGACTTTCTGCTGGCTTCCTTGGACGATCTCGAAGCGGAGTACGCCGCCGGCGACCTCGACGAGGACGACTACCGGTCCCTGAAGTCCGACTACACGACGCGAGCGGCACGGGTGATCCGAGCGCTCGACCGGTCGACGGCGGCGGCCGCGCCGGTCCGTCGCGACTGGCGACGAATCGCAATCTGGACCGTACTCGTCGTCGTCGTTGCCTCCCTGGCCGGCACGCTCATCGCAGAGTTCTCCGCGGCCCGGTTGGCCGGCGAGACGGGCTCCGGTGAGTCCCGCTCGACGGTGCGCGAGCGCTTGTTCCAGGCACAACAGCTCCTCGGCACGGACCGCGAGGCGGCCGCAGCGATCTACGACTCGGTCCTGGAGGACGAGCCGTCGAGTGCGGAGGCCCTCGCGTATCGGGGTTGGCTTGCGCGGCTGTCCGGTGATCTGGATGCGGCAGTTGCCGATCTCGAGCAGGCGCTCGCCTTCGACCCCACCTATCCGGATGCACTCGTCTTCGGGGCCGTGGTCGCGATGGACGCCGGCGACGTCGAGGCGGCTGCCGCGCACCTGGCCACTCTCGACTCCATCGAGGTGCCGGCCTTCATCACCCAGCTCATCCATGCCCAGGGACTGCGGATCCGCATCGTGGAGGCGCAGCTGCTCACCGGTGAGCCGGATTCGTTCGACACCTCGGGCCTCACCGTGGTCGACGTCGCCCGCGCAGCCGACTCGGTCCTCGACAATGACGTGTTCCGCGGGCTCCAACTCTTTGCCGAGCTCGTGAGCCAGAAGCTCGATGATTCCGAAGTGCTCACCGCGTCCGGCTGGTACGCCGGTCTCATCGCCTTCCGTGGCGGTGACGAGTTGTCCGACGTGATGGACATTGCCCACAGTCGTCTGACCCGCGCGCTGGGCATCGACGCGGAGAATCCCGAGACGCTCGTCTACCGGGCGATCGTGGGCTACTGGATGGGTGATGACGACGCGGCACGCGCAGACCTTGCTGCCTTCGATGCGCTCGACGCAGAGCGTGGCGATCTCGAAGCGCTCTTGGCAGCGGTGCGGCTCCGCGAGCTTCTCGCCTGACCACCCCTCGTGCCGTCGGCAGGGTTTGCCGGCCGGTAGAAATGTCGTTCACTGATGTGAGCTTGACGGTTCGGCCTGCAATACCGAATGAGTGGCCGGCCTGCGCAGCCTCGATATCGGTCGCTTGTCCATCCTGGTCGTTCTTCTGATCGGGACCGTGGCGATCATCACGAAGGACCAGTGGGACTGGATCTTCTCCCCGGACGAAGCCGAGACGCAGGGGGTTTCCGCCGAGACACTGACGATCGACGACGACGAGGTCGAGCGGCTCTACCGGATCAGCCCCAACAACGGCTCGTCCGTGAGCTATGCCGTGGAGGAGCGCCTCGCGGGCAACGACAGCCTCGCGGTCGGCGTCAGCCACGTCGTGGCCGGCGACATCCTCCTGAACACGAGCAATCTTTCGCTGACGGAGATCGGCCAGATCCGAGTCAACGTGGAGATGTTCGACTCGGACTCCAGCCTCCGCGACAAGCGGCTGCGTCACGACTTCCTCGAGTCCAACCACTTCCCGTTCGCCGAGTTCAACGTGACATCCATCGACGGGCTGGATCTGGTCTTCGCGGATGGTGAGACGCACGAGATCTCGCTGACCGGTGACCTCACCGTCAAGGAGACCACCTCTCAGGAGACGTTCTCCGGCTGGGTAACCGTTACCGCGGAGGCGATCCAGGCCGAGGTCTCGACCGTGATCCTCAGCTCGGCCTACGACGTCGGGCCGATCAACGTGGCCCGCTTGGCGCACACCGAAGACGAAGTCACGCTGACCTTCTCGCTCGTCGCCGATCGCGTGGAGGCCGGCAGCGAAGCCGACGCCGACTTGGAGACCGACTTGCCCGAGGTCGCCATCGGGGGCGGCGCGTTCGCGGCCACGGTGCAGCCCGTGCTCGAGGAGAACTGCGTCAGCTGCCATATCAGCGGCGGCCCTGGTTGGGACACCATCGCGTTCGACACCGCCCACGACGCTGCGGTGATCGCCGACGACATCGCGCTCGTCACGCAGATCGGGTTCATGCCCCCGTGGCTGCCCGGCGGCGACAGCCCCGAGTTCGAGCACGACTGGTCATTGACCGACGATGAGATCGCAACCATCTCCGCCTGGGTCGCCGATGGCGGTGGCCTCGACGTCGCTCCCGACACGAAGCTGGTTGCTCGCACGCAGGCGTTCATCCCCATCGAGCCTGATCAGGTCAGCCCGCCTCGAGATGGCCCGTACACCACAGCGGCCGACGAGAGCGGCGAGCCGTTGCGCGACGACGAGTATCGCTGCCAGGTCCACGAGGTCGAGGACCCGGAGGGCGATGGCACGTGGCTCAAGGGACACGAGTTCGTGCCCGACCAGAAGTCGATCGTCCATCACTCGATCATCTACGTCGCTCCCGATGCGGCCCGGCCCGAGATCGCGCAGATCTCCGCTCGCGACGAACTGCCCGGGTGGACCTGCTTCGGTTTGTCGAACCTCAATACCCCTGGCGTGTACAGCATCGGCGGCTGGGCGCCAGGCCAGGCGCCCACGCGCTACCCCGACGGCTACGGGCTCTTCATCCCGTCCGGCTACATGATCGTCAACCAGACGCATTTCCATCATGAGCACGAGGCGCTGCCTGATAACTCCGCCATCGTCCTCGACGAGGCGACGGCTGAGCAGACCGACGGGATCACCGGGATCGCTGGATCGAGCTATCTGACGCCGGCCGAGGTGCCGTGCACCCCGGAAGAGGAGGCGATCGCGGCAGAGCGCGAGGCCACGATCGATGACTACGTGAACCTCTGCGTTCGTGAGAACGTGATCGACGAGATCCGCGAAAAGTACGACAACTTCGCCACGTTCATCCCCGGCTTCATGATCCAGAACTGCGGCGGCACGATCGATGACTACAACGACCTGGACGGCTCGATCGGCCACTGCTCCTGTGACATGCGGGCTCGCAACCCCGGCACGATCTATACGGTCCTCGGCCACATGCACGAGTTCGGTGATTCGTACCGGATGACTCTCAATCCGGACACGCCGGAAGAGAAGGTGTTGCTCGACATCCCGAACTGGGACTTCGAGTGGCAGCTCGCCTACGACCTCGTCGAGGACATCGAGATCACGACGGATGACACGGTGCGGTTCGAGTGCTGGTGGGACCGCGCCCGGCTCCACTTGCCGGAGCCCCGCTACATCACCTGGAACGAGGGCACGGTGGACGAGATGTGCTTCTCGGCGATCAGTGTGTTGCCCGAGCCCGATGAGCCCGGCGTTTTCAGCCTGGTCGGCTGATCACTCTCACCCGATGAGTCGGCCGTAGCCAGATCTGAAGAACGCGAGGGCGACGGCCACATGTTCGTCGTCCTTCGTCATCTCGGCGAAGCTCAGCTCGGCGCCCGGGAAGCCCTCGGCGTTCCAGAACGGATCGTTCTCGTCGATCTGCCCTTCACGCTCGCCTCAGCCAATGTCGGCGATGCGAAGGAGTACGGGCCGGGCTACGCCGAGTTCCGGTCCAACGCTCGGCTTCCCGCGGACTTCCTCGACCGCAAGCTGTCGTCGAGGTACGCGCTGCACTTCTATTCCGAGGCCGAGCGGGCCGACATCCGCGATCGCTGGTCGCGCTGAACGGTTGGTTAGAGCGTGACGTGGGTGACGCAGACGTCGTCGCCTTGGGGCTTGGACGACGCGGTGTCGGCGTCGGCCGGGCCGTGGAGGAGCGAGAGCATTCCCTGCACGATGCCGCGGTCGACCGCGCAGATCACGGGGTGCTCGACGACGGCGTCGCCGAACGGGCAGTTCTGAGCGACGATCTGGTACTCGTCGCCGTCGGTGGTCTCGGCGCGAGCGGCGAAACCATGCGCCGACAACGCGTCGGCGACGGCGTGGAGCGCACCTTGGTAGGACCGGTGGGTTTCGGACGGGTCGATGGCGGACGCCATCGCCTTGCCGTACTCGACTCCCACTTCCTCCGCCATGGCTTCGGCCGCGTCGGGCGGCAACATCGCGAGCGCTCGTCCGAGGAGTGAGGTGAGGATGTCGTCGTGGCGGATCGTCACCTCGAGCTGAACCTCATGACTCGTGGTCCGATAGCGCTTCGACGGCCTGCCCACGCCGCCGGACGGCTTGGCGAGATCGATTTCGAGGTAGCCACCGGCCGCGAGCTTGTCGAGATGGTGGCGTGCGACGTTCGCGTGGAGGTCGAACTGCTTCGCCGTGTCGGCCGCGGTGATCCCGTCGTCGGTCGCATGGGCGAACAGGTAGATCTCTCGACGCGTCGGGTCGCCGAACGCGGTCGTGATCGCTGTGACGGCCGACGCGAACTCCGTCGGGCTCAGTGCGCCGGATTCCGGCTGCGGGGATGCGGCATCCACGCCGGTATTCTACCGGCATGACCGTGACCGAGGCCGAAGTCATCGAGGCCCTTCGCCCCGTCCAGGATCCTGAGCTCCATCGGAGCATCGTCGAATTGGGCATGGTGCGGTCCACGAACATCGACGGCGCCCACGTCGAGGTGGGCATTGACCTCACCATCGCCGGGTGCCCGCTACGCAACCAGATCCAGACCGAGGTTACCGACGCGGTCACCGCGCTCGACGAAGTGAACCTCGTAACGATCGATTTCGGCGTGATGAACGACGGGCAGCGAGCGTCCATTCGTCAGATGCTGCACGGCGATCCAGCGGCAACCGCCGGCTCCCAGCAGGCGCACGGCCATGCCGAGGGCCGGGCCATTCCGTTCGCCGAAGCCGGCAACCGCACTCGCACACTCCTGATCGCCTCGGGCAAAGGCGGCGTGGGCAAGTCCAGCGTCACCGCCAACCTCGGCATCGCGCTCGCCCAGCGTGGCCACAAGGTCGCCGTCGTCGACGCCGACGTTTGGGGCTTCTCGATTCCACGGATGCTCGGCGTCGAGCACGCGCCGACCGTGATCGACGACATGATCGTGCCGCCCGAGACCCACGGGGTGCGCTGCATCTCCATGGGGTTCTTCGCCCGCGAGGACCAGCCGGTGATCTGGCGCGGTCCGATGCTCCACAAGGCGCTCGAGCAGTTCCTCACCGACGTCTACTGGGACGACCCCGACTTCCTCCTCGTCGACCTTCCGCCCGGCACGGGCGACATCTCGTTGTCGCTCGCCCAGTTCCTGCCGACCGCCGAGGCGTACGTGGTCACCACGCCGAACCCCGCAGCCCAGAAAGTCGCTCAGCGATCCGCGTTCATGTTCGATCAGGTCAACATCTCGGTGAAGGGTGTCATCGAGAACATGTCCTGGTTCACCGGCGACGACGACAAGCGCTACTACCTTTTCGGCGCCGGCGGTGGCGCCGACCTCGCTGAGAAGCTCGAGGTCGAGTTGGTCGGCCAGGTGCCGATGACGATGGAGTTGCGCGAAGGATCAGACCAGGGCGAACCCGTGATGGCGGTCAACCCGACCAATGAAGCCTCACTCGTGTTCGCCCAGATGGCAGAGTGGGTCGAGGCGCACAAGCCGTCGAAGCGCACCCATCCCGAGTTGAAGATCAACTGACCAGGGTTCTTCGAACCTGATGTGAAAGAGAGAACCCCGTGGACGTCCGTATCGGTGTGACCGACCATCCTCGCGAGATTGCGGTGAAGCTCGCCGGCGACACAGACCGCGCCGCGGTCAAGGCCCAGATCGAGGCGGCCCTCGCGGGCTCCGCCGACACGCTGTGGCTCACGGACGAGAAGGGTGGTGAGGTCGGCATCCCGTCGGCTCGGATCGCCTTCGCCGAGATCGGCCCCGAGGGGGGCAGCCCGATCGGCTTCGGCTGATCCACCATGGCGAGTCTTGACGAACTCGCCCGCCGGTCAACGGCGCTCGACGACCCGGCCATCGACCATTGCGGTCAGCTGGTCGGCGGTTGGTCACTACTGAGCGACCTGTCGTTCTCGGATCTGCTGCTCTACGCTCCGACTGACGCGTCTGCGTCGCGGTTCGTCGTTCTCGGGCACACGCGTTCGGTCACGGGCAGCACGGTCCATCCCACTGATCCTGTCGGAAACGAGGTTTCCGCCGTGGATCGTCCGTTGCTGCAGCGGGCGATGCTCGAAGGGCGTCGCGACGAGGGCCTGGTCGCGCGCAGCAGCGGCGAACCCGGGGGCGACCCCCTCGTCGATGAGACGCTCGGTGGGATCGGCGGCCGCCTGACCGTCGACTACATCCCGGTTCGTACCGGCGACCAGGTTGTGGCGGTCCTGGCCCGGGAGAGCGATCCCGGGCTGCTGCGCCAACCCAATCAGGCCGAGCGCCGCTATCGCGATGTCTGGGAGCGGTTCGCCGTGATGGTGGGCGCCGGTGATTTTCCCCTCGAGCGTTCCGAACGTGTCGGCGAGTTCCGCGAGCCCCGCGTCGGAGACGGAGTGGTGATCCTCGATCGCGAGCAGCGCGTCGAGTTCGCGTCGCCAAATGCGATGTCCGCGCTGCACCGGCTGGGTGTCCTGACGAATGTCGTGGGCCGGGGGATGAGCGAGCTCGACCAGGACGATCGCGTCGTGCGCCGGGCATTCACCTCCCGCCATAGCACGGTCGGCGAACTCGAGCGGGGCCGTATCTCGGTCATCGCCCGCTGCCACCCGCTGGTCGAGGACCGCCGGGTGAGTGGCGCGGTCCTGCTGCTCCGCGACATCTCGGAGCTGCGGTCGCGCGACAAGCTCCTCGTGTCGAAGGATGCGACCATCCGAGAGATCCACCACCGGGTGAAGAACAACCTGCAGACGATCCAGTCGCTCCTGCGGCTGCAGTCCCGCCGACTCGACTCGGACGAGGCTCGTGGTGCCGTGGAGCAGTCCGCCCGGCGCATCGGGTCGATCGCCATCGTGCACGAGACGCTGTCCACGGAGACGGCCGATGTCGTCGACTTCGACGCCGTTGCCCACCGCGTGGTTCGGATGGTTGAGGAGGGGCTCGGTTCCACTGACCGTCCACTGCAGATCCGGATCACCGGCTCCTGGGGTGAGCTGTCGGGCGATGTGGCGATGCCACTGGCTGTCGTGCTCACGGAGCTGGTTCAGAACGCCGTCGATCACTCCGCAAGCGACGGGTCGGTGGACGTCACCCTTCGCGTCGCCGGCAAGGAACTCGAGATGCGAGTGGTGGACGGCGGCGCCGGTGTGCCCGAAGGTTTCGCGTTGGACCGCGATGCGGGACTCGGGCTCACGATCGTGCGGACGTTCGTCGTGCACGACCTCGGCGGCTCGATCAGCATTGGGAGAGCCGACCCTTCACCGCCCTTCGGCACCGCCGTCGAGATCCGGGTCCCCCGACCCGGACCGAACTTGCCGGTCGGCTGAAATCATCGGTCTCACCCGGAGGTGCCAGCTCCGGCCGGGCAGTTCGAGGCAAGTGCCGCGCTGACCAGACCGAGCATGCCGACGTCGTCGGGCGTCATTGCCGCTGCCTCGGCGAGGAATCCGTCCCAGTCGTCGTAGTGCGACATCATGTCGTCGCACCATGGCGCCTGCTCGACGGGGGCGTCGCTGGTGTCGCCGGCTGCCGACGTGGCGACAAGGCCGATGAGGAGAGCAGCCACTGCGATCGCGGTGACGGCGGTGATGACGAGGATGTTCCGGGTGGGCTGGTGCGTAGTCATGACCGCATCGTCGTGCGATCAGCCGTTTCGGTCTGTAACCCAGGTTCCGAACGGCGTGTGGCAGGCATCACCCGCTGCCGGAGAGGTTCAGAGGCGGCCGGCGGAGGCGCGCATGCGGCGGCGGATCACTCGCCGCTCGTCTTCGGAGGTGCCACCCCACACGCCAGTGTCCTGGTTGGTCGCGAGTGCGAACTCGAGGCATGCGTCCTTCGAGAAGCATGCGTGGCACACCGATTTGGCCGAAGCGATCTGGTCGATCGCCGGCCCGGTGGTGCCTACCGGAAAGAAGAGCGCCGGATCAGTGTCTCGGCAAGCTGCCTTGTCCTGCCATTCGGCTGCAGTCTCGAAAGCGTCGGCGGTAAGTGCCACAGTGTCCCCCCTGTCATGGTCCGGGTGAGGTTCCCGGCTGGTCCCGTACAGCTCCGGTCCCCTGGAGCCGTCTGCATAATAGGAACCGGTTCTCCTTGCCCGCAAGGGTTTTTTGAAACCGGTTCCCTTTTTCTTTTTCGATGACGTTTTCGCGTCGGTCGCGATCTGCACGTTGTTCAGTCGCGCGGTCGTGCCAGACTGCGGCCGTGAGCCCAGAATCTCCCGTCAAGGTGATGGCCCATCGCGGGGCCAGCGCGGCGGCTCAGGAGAACACCGTCGAGGCGTTCTCCCTCGCCCGAGAGCTCGGAGCCGACTGGGTCGAGCTCGATGCGCGCCTTTCGGCCGACGGCGTTGTCGTCGTCCATCACGATGCGCACCTCGCCGACGGGCGGATGCTCGCCGAATTGACCTGCGATGAGATGCCGGCCCACGTGCCTTCGCTCGCCGAAGCGCTCGAGGCCTGCGAGGGCATGGGCGTCAACATCGAGGTCAAGAACCTGCCGGAAGATCCGGACTACGACGCCGACCATGCCGTCGTCGACGCCGTGGCCGGCCTCGCCCAGGCCTACCTCGGCCCAGAGCGCACGATCATCTCGTCGTTCAACATGGACTCGGTCGACCGCATGCACGCTGTCGACCCCTCGCTGCCCTGTGCGTGGCTGTTCTTTCAGATGACCGATCCCGCCGCCGTCGTCGATCGCGCCGTCGCCCATGAGATGACCGCCATCCACCCGTTCGACAACCTCGTCGACGGTGCGATGGTGGAGCGGGCCCACGCCGCCGGCCTGCAGGTCAACGTCTGGACCGTCGACGATCCGGACCGGATGGCCGCCCTCGTCGCCCTCGGCGTCGACGGCCTGTGCACCAACGTCCCCGACGTCGCCCGCGGTGTGGTCGGCACCTAGCTCGGGAACTTCGCCGCATGCCGCAGCGTCAGATCGGGTTGCGACCCGCAGCGGTTCTCATGATCGTGGTAACCCTCGTGGGCGGCGCCTGCTCGGCCGACGATCCTGTGGCGACGCCGACAACCTCCGTCGCGACGGCGGCAACGATGGAGCAGGGGCCCCACGACGCTGGTGCAGGCCGCCTTCCCCGGGTGCCCGCCCGTGGATCCGGCAGACATCGGTCCCGACTACGAGATCCTCCGGCCCGCCAACGGCTGGGAGTGGGTGTCGGTCGAGGGAGTCGTGCCGGCCACGCTCGACATGTCGCAGACGTCTCTCTACAGCGGCCACACGCAGTCGGCCGACATCGTCGGCGTCACACTTCTGCGACCGTCGGTCGGCTGGCCCTACGAACGAATGTGGGAGACCGGCGAGCGGCGCGTTGTGTTCCACCACGACCATCGTGATGCGGTCATCGATGCGATTGCCGGGAGCGACCGCGCCTTCCTCGCGACGGTGAGGTTCGAGGAGGACGGCGTCCAGTTCCACAGCGTCGTCATCTCGTGGGTCGCGGATGGCGCGTCGGGCGAGCTGCGCGCTCCCGGATCTTGCATCTCCGCCGGGCCCGATGACGTGAACCGGTTTGGGGCTTCTCTCGACGTGCGGGCCGATGAGCTGCTCGTTCGAATTCTGCAGGCGGAAGAGATGTACGAGGAATTCGTCCTCTTCGCGGAGACACCGATTTCGTCATATCCGGAGGTCGGCGGCTGAACGGGTCGCGTCAACTCAGGTTGACGCGACCGGTGGCCGTCAACCTGAGTTGACGCGACGAGGCGCGGGGCCTCGGAACGCTCGTCTAGGGCAGATCCGGCGTGACCAGGGCGAGATGTTCGGGGGTCCAGGTGAAGCGGAGGCGCTTGCTGTTGCCGAGATGGTCGCCGTCGACCTGGTAGGGGGACGGCGGGTCGCACTCGATGACGACGGAGCGGACGTCGGCGCGGATATCGACGCCCTTGCGGCTGCGGACGTCGCCCGGGCCGATGGCGGCGACCGCTACCGGGCCGAGGGTGCGCAAGCGGATCTGCTCGAGCGTGACGACGGCGAGGGGATCGTCGAGCGTCAGTTCGGGGACGATGTCGAACGGGCGGTTGCCGAGGAACGTGTAGGGGTTGGCGTTCATCACGATCGTGAAGAACCCCTTCGTGATCTCCGTGCCGTGTGCATCGACTACCCGCAACGGCGGCGTCTTGCGGTCGATCCGGCGTAGCCACGTGTCCATCGCCGCGTAGATAAACAGCGGGTGGCCTGCCCAGCGCTTCCACGGGCCGCGCTTCTCGACCTGTTCGACGACTGCGGCGTCGTACCCGATGCCGCAGTGGAAGAGGAAGTAGCGGCCCTCCACCGCGCCGAGACCGATGCGACGAAACTGGCCCTCCTCGATCGCGTCGAGGAGCACGCCGGCGGCGTCGACTGAATCGTCGGGCAGACCGAGGATGCGGGCGAACACGTTGGTGGACCCGCCCGGCAGCACGCCGAGGGCCGTGTTCGAACCGGCGAGACCGTTGGCCGCCTCGTTCAGCGTGCCGTCGCCGCCGAGCACGACGACGAGGTCGTAGTGGTCACGGGCCGCGCTCTGCGCGAGGCGAGTGGCGTGGCCGCGGCGGCTCGTTTCGGCCAGCGTGACGTCGTGATCGGCCGACAATGCTTTGTGGATCACGACCCGACGGCGGGCCGTGACCGACGATGCCACCGAATTCACAATGAAGAGGATCCGCAAGAACGATCAACCTACAAGAACGCAAAAGTATCTGGTCCGCCGGGATAGGCATTCTGCGGAGCGTTTGGCAGACTCGGCGGTCTATGAAGGTTGTTGTCTGTGTAAAGCAGATCCCGGACCCGGCTGATCCAGGTGCGCTTGATCCCGAGAGCAAGACGCTCGTTCGGGATCAGAAGCTCATCCTCGACGAGTCGGACAGTTACGGGGTCGAAATGGCTCTCCAGCTCGTCGATACCGCCGGTGAAGGTTCTGTTCACCTCGTGTCGATGGCTCCGAACAACGAGGTCAGCGGTCTCCGCACGGCCCTCGCGATGGGCGCCGAATCGGCGACCCTCGTCAGCGACGATGCCCTCAAGGGCACCGACGCTCTCGGCACCGCCAAGGTGCTCGCAGCGGCCATCACCCGCTCCGAGCCCGATCTCGTGCTTGCAGCCACGGAGTCGTCCGATGGCTACACCGGCACCGTCCCCGAGATGGTGGCCGAGCTGCTCGGTCTGCCGTCCGTGACGTTCGCCAAGTCGATCGCCATCGAAGGTGGCGCCGCCAAGGTGCAGCGCCAGACCGAGGCCGGCTACGACGACGTTGAATGCCCGCTGCCCGCGCTGGTCTCCGTAACCGCCGGCGTGGTCGAGCCCCGCTACCCCTCCTTCAAGGGGATCATGGCGGCCAAGTCCAAGCCGGTCGACGAGGTCACTGTTGGCGACCTCGGCATCGACGCCGGTTCTGTCGGCTGGGCCGGCGGCGGCCAGGAGATCGTCTCTGTCGAAGAGGCCCCTGCCCGTGAAGCCGGTGAAGTCATCGAAGACGAGGGCGACGCCCACGAGCGCATCGTGGCCTTCCTCGACGAACTCAAGGTTCTGTGAGGAGCTGACATGGGACTCGACAAGATCTGGGTATTCGGTGAGGGCGACGGCGAGTCCGTCGCAACCATCACCCTCGAAATGCTGGCCAAGGCCCGCGAAATCGCCGACACGGTCGAGGTCTTCATGGCCGGCGACGGTGACGACTACGCCGAGGAGCTCGGCGATCACGGCGCCGAGACCGTCTACGCGACGGGCGACCTCGACGGTGGCATGCAGGGTGTTGCGGTGGCTTCAGCCGTCGCCGCTGCTGTTGCCGACGGCGATGGTCCCGATGCGTTCATGCTCGGCACCACGCAGGACGGCCGCGATGTGGCCGCCCGCCTGGCCGTGAAGCTCGACACGCCGGTGATCACCAACGTCGTCGACCTCGAGGTCGACGGCGACAGTCTGCTCGGCAACGAGCCGGTCTTCGGTGGCACGGTCGACGTCAAGACCAAGAACACCTCCGGCAAGGCCGGCATCTTCCTTGTTCGCCCCAAGTCGTTCGCTGCTGAGTCAGCTGGCGGAGCCGAGGCCGACGTCGAGGATCTCGACGTGCCGGATCTCGGTGCCATGGGCGCGGCGAAGGTCACCGACCGATTTGCCGAAGAGTCCGACGGACCGAAGCTCGACGAGGCGGCCATCGTCGTCTCCGGCGGCCGTGGCCTCGGCGAAGCCGATGCCTACGCAATGATCGAGACGCTGGCCAAGGCCGTCGGCGGTGCCGCCGGTGCGAGCCGTGCGATCGTCGATGCCGGGTGGGTTCCTTACAGCTACCAGGTCGGGCAGACCGGCAAGGTCGTGAAGCCCACTGTCTACATCGCTGCAGGCATATCTGGTGCGACGCAGCACCTGGTGGGCATGAAGGGCTCCAAGAACATCATCGCGATCAACAAGGATCCGGAGGCGCCGATCTTCGCCGTCGCCGATCTCGGCATCATCGGCGACGTCCACAAGGTCCTGCCGAAGCTGATCGAGGCGCTCAACAGCTGATCTGAGCCGAAAGGTCGGACCGGGCCCAAAACGCACAAATCGCTTCACCGGGTTCTCCGGTGAAGCGAAGCTACGAGACCTACCATAGCACACCTAATTTTTCCATGCTGGGTTCAGCGTGGGTATTTCGACCTATTTTTCGGATTCACCAGCACAGTGGTGGAAGATCCACCGCAATTCCGCAGGTCAGGACCCGGTGATGGTGTCTGCCGGAGAGTTATCCACAGGGTCGCCCACACCTGTTGAACACGGTGGGTGGCCGTCCCGTGACGATTGTCACAAGCGGTGGTGCTCGGGCCTCAGACGAGGGGCCAGGGGTACCGATGCCCGCCGGAATCGTCGGCTGGGAAGCGGCCCGCTGTGGCCAGCGCTGTGGCCCGGGCCAGCACGGCGTCACGCTCGAGCGGGTCGAGCAGCTCGATAACCGACTCCGGCAGCCCCCGTTCGAGGAACCGCCACAGGTCCTCCTGCACGTCATCGGGTAGCGGTTCGTCGACGAACTCCCAGATCACGGTGCGCAGCTTGTACTGATGATGAAAGGCCACGCCGTGGTCGATCGCCCAGATCCCACCGTCGGTTCCGAGTAGGCAATGGCCGGATTTGCGATCGGTGTTGTTGATCACGACGTCCAGCGCACAGATCCGTCGGAACGCATCGTCGTGTTCATCCGACTGTTCGTGGATCGTGTAGTAGTGCTCCTCGAAGGCGGTGGGCATGAAGAGCTGCAACGAGCCGGTGTCGTGGGGTGCATCGTGGCGGACGACGGTGGGCGGCACGAGATCCCACCCGAGGTCCTGACTGATGAGAAACGCGGCGACCTCGCGTTGGTAGAGCCCGCTGGGAAAGTCCCACAGCGGACGCTCGCCGCGGTGCGGTTTGTAGATCGCCTGTGCTTCCAGTCCCTCGTGGCAGAGATCGACGAGAAACGTGGCGTTGGACGAGTAGGGCATGCGCCCGATGAGATCGAGGTCTCCCTCGCTGAGCAGCGCCAGCGCCCGCTCGGTCTCGATCGGCTCGCGGTCGCGGAACGGGCTCAGTTCTGGCACGGACACCAGTCGCGGTTCCGAGGTTCGAGCGGGCGGCCGCAGAACGGGCACGGCTCGCGCCCCGCCGCCACGAGGTCTCGGGCCCGTTCGACGAGGCCGACGATCTGGGCCCGACTCGCGGAGAAGCGGGCGTGGGCCACCTCTTCCTCTTCGTCGTCGGTTTCGGGAGCGGCCTCGGCCATGACGATCAGGCGGTCGATCTCCTCGGCATACGCGATTCCGAGCGAGCCGACGATGAACGCGGTGAGCACCGGCTCCCGCAGACCGAGATCCTCGGCGGCGGGATCACTGATGCCCGTGGCGTCCGGCAGGTCGGTCAGGACCTGGTCGAGATAGTCCGCCAGCGCGGCCACCTGCTGCTTCTCCATCTTCAGCGACAGGAGCTCGCCTTCGGCCCGGGCCTGGAGGAAGAACTCACGCTGGCCCTTGGGGCCGAGCGTGCCGACGGTGAGGAACTCCAGCTCGCGGAAGTCGAACGAATCGCTCATGACGGGGCCAGCGTGGTCAGGTCGTCGCCAGTGGAGTTCACGGAGAGCACCACTGGGCCGTTGGCCGTGTAGAGAATCGCCGTCACGGAACACGGCGACACCACGATGCGCTGGAACAGATCCAGATGCGTGCCGGTCGCCGCGGCCACGATCGCCTTGATGACATCGGCATGGGACACCGCGACGATCGTCTCGCCAGGGTGGGCGCGAACGAGGTCGTGGACGGCGTCGACGGCGCGGCTCTGCATCTCGCCGAACGACTCGCCGCCGGGGAAGCGGAACCCGCTCGGATAGCGCTGCACGGTCCTCCACTCGGGAAGCTTGCGTAGTCGAGAGAGCTTGGCTCCCGTCCACTCACCGAAGTCGCACTCGATGAGGCCCTTGGCCTGGCGGACACGAAGCTTGCGGGCCTTGGCGATCGGTGCCGCCGTCTCCCGCGTTCGTTCCATGGGCGACGCATAGACAGCGGCGACGTTCTTCAGCCCCGCGATGCGAGCCGCGGCCGCTTCGGCCTGGCCGATTCCCTTGTCGGCGAGATGGAGGTTCGGCGCTCGCCCGGGGAGCTTGTCGCCAGTGGTCGGCGTCTGCCCGTGGCGGACCAGCAGCACGAGCGTGGGCTTCGGTGGATCGGACTTCTTGTTGCGGGTCGTGCGTCCAGCCATCGTGTGGTCAACGTACCCTGCTCGCCGTGGGAAACGCTGATCAGCCACGCCGGCTCCTCGCCCGAATCGAGAAGGACGTCGTTGCGTGCCGCGCCTGCCCTCGCCTGGTCGACTGGCGCGAGCAGATCGGCCGCGAGAAGCGGGCGATGTACCGCGACGACGACTACTGGGCGAAGGCCGTTCCCGGCTTCGGCGACCCGCAAGCGCACCTCTTGGTCGTTGGCCTTGCGCCGGCGGCGCACGGTGCCAATCGGACCGGACGGATGTTCACCGGCGACCGGTCCGGCGACTGGCTCTATCGCGCGCTGTACCGGGCCGGCTATGCGTCCCAGCCGGAGTCGACTGCGCTCGACGACGGACTCGAGCTCGACGGTGCCTGGATCACCTCACCCGTGAAGTGCGCGCCGCCGGCGAACAAGCCAACGACGGACGAGCGGGATCAGTGCCGGCCGTTCTTCACCCGTGAGCTCGAGGCGCTCGAGAACGTGAAGGTGATCATCGTGTTGGGCGGTTTCGGCTACCAGGTCGCGGCCCACGAGCTCGGCATCCGCCCTCGGCCCAAGTTTGCCCACGGTCTCGAGGTGCCTCTCGACGACGATCGCACCCTCCTCTGCAGCTTCCACGTGAGCCAGCAGAACACCTTTACAGGCCGTTTGACCGAGTCGATGCTGGACGATGTGTTCGCTCGGGCCCGGGAGTTGGGGGCCGGTTGAACCATGCGGAGTGGGTCGAGCGCCCCGAATCCGACCCTGATGGGCCGATCGGCTCTTGGGCATCGTTCACCGCCCGACGACACTTGCCCCATGACAACTTACGACACAGCGCAGGATCTTCTGGACCTCACCGATGAGGCTTCGTTCCATTCCGAGGACGCTGTTGTCCGAGATCTCGACCAGTACGACCCCCGAGGCGTGCGGGCCCTGCTGTCGGCGTTGCAGCTGAAGCCGGTGAGTGGACCGATGGTCGATGCCCCGCAGGGCAACGTCTTCGACCTCGCCGTGTACCGGGCGACGGGCGATCGACGCCTCGCCACCCTCTTCGGCACCGCTGCCTGAACCGGGGCCGATATCCTCGGCTCCGCATGGCTTCACGTAAACGCGTCCGCGTCGCATCGGTTCTCGGTCTTCTCTTGATCGCGCTTGTCGCGGTCGGCTGCGCGCAGAGCAGCGACCCCACCACGTGGGAAGAGGCGCTCGCCGAGAAGAACGTCGAGAACAACTTCATCAACGCCTGTGAAGAGGCTGACGAAGGCACGACCGCCGACACCGTCGCTCTGGCCGACTACTGCCAGTGCACCTTCACGGAGCTCCAGGAGACGTTCTCCGACGACTTCGAACGGTTCGATGCGGTCGACAATGCGGTCCGCTCGAACCCGGATGCCATCAACGATCCCTTGCTCGTCGAGGACGGCGACACCCGGGCTGATGTGGTGACTGCGGCCGGCCTGATCCAGGGCTGCGCTTCACAACACCTCGGCTGACGCTGTGATCCGACGCCGCCGCGATCGTCGGAAGCCCGCGGTCGGCTGATGACAACGCTCGACCTCGACTACGTGCGGGCGCAGTTCCCCGCGTTCGCCGACGCAGATGTCGCCCGCTGGGCTCATCTCGAGAACGCCGGTGGGAGCTATGCCGCCGGCCAGGTCGTCGATCTGCTGACGGATCTGTTCTCCACGGCCAAGGTGCAGCCCGAGTGGGACTTCGGCCCGTCGAAGAAGGCGAGCGCGGCGATGGCTCGCGCCCGAACTGCGATGGCGGCGACCTTCAACGCTGATGCCGATGAGATCCATTTCGGGCCGTCCACGAGCCAGAACACCTACGTGCTCGCGCAGGCGATGCGCCCGATGTGGGCCGAAGGCGACGAGATCGTCGTCACCGAACAGGACCACGAGGCGAACTCAGGGGCGTGGCGCCGTCTCGCCGCGACGGGCATCACCGTTCGGGAATGGCACGTCGACCCGGTCTCCGGGCTGCTCGACCCCGCGGATCTCGACGGTCTGGTCGGTGAACGGACTCGCCTCGTCACCATGACCCACGCATCGAACGTCGCCGCGACCATCAACCCCGTGCGCCGCGCAGCCGATCTGGTCCATGCGGTCGGCGGCCACATCGTCGTGGACGGCGTGTCCTACGCCCCCCACGGCGGCATCGACGTGGCTGCGCTCGACTGCGACGTCTACCTCTACAGCGCCTACAAGACCTACGGCCCCCACGTCGGCATGATGTACACCCGGCGCGCTCTGCTCGAAGCCCTCACCCACCAGGGGCACTTCTTCAACGAGTCCCATCTCGACACGCGGGTCACGCCGGCCGGGCCGGATCACGCGATCATCGGCGCAAGCGCGGGCATCGTCGACTACTACGACGCGCTGCACGCCCACCACTTCGGCGACGAACCGGATCCGGTCGCCCGCATCGCCTCGGTGAGCAGTTTGTTCGCCGCACACGAGTCCGCACTGATGGCCCCGCTCGTCGACCTGCTCCTAGATCGAGACGGTGTCTACCTCGTCGGCGCACCGAGTGCGGACGCGACCGTTCGGGCCCCGACGATTGCCTTCCACTCCGATGGCCGCTCGTCGGCGTCGATCTATGACGCGCTCATCGCCGCCGAGGTCTCGTGCGGCCACGGCCACTTCTACGCCCACCGTCTGGTGTCAGCACTCGGGCTCGATCCCGACGACGGTGTCGTCCGGGTCTCGATGGTGCACTACAACACCCACGCCGAGGTCGCCCGCGCCCTCGACGTACTCGACTCCCTGCTCTGAACGCCGTCGGTCGACCAGTCGGGACGTAGGACCCTGGGCCGACTTCGCCCGCCCTCGCTTCGATTGTGGCAGAGCAGCAACGGAGGCGAGTTCCGATGACCAGCACACCAGTTCGACCACGCGACGGGATCTCGCGGCGGGGGCTCCTGGCCGCATTGCCAATCGGTGGGATCGCCGTTGCGTGTTCCGCCGACGATCCGCTTCTGGGTGATCAGACGGTCGGCGCGGCCGTCCCGGTTGCCGCGGCGGCGATCGCGGGGAGTGATCCCGCCGACTCGATTCTCCCGACTCTCACGCCGTTGGACCAGCTGCCGGCAGCGGATGGCGCCGAGCTGCATGTGACCTACGCCCCGGCGGTGCCGCCTCCGATAACGCGGGCGGACGCTCGTGTCATCAACGTCGATCTCGAGGTGCTCGAGACCGTGTGCCCGCTCGACCCCGCCAATGGGGTCACCACGTTGATGTGGAGATACCGGATCGCTGGCGACACGGACGTCGCGTGCGGCACTCCCGGCCCGACGATTCGCGGTCGGGTCGGCGACGTCATGCGGGTGACCATGACGAACCTGACCGGTAACATGCACCCTCACAACATCGAGTTCCATGCCGTGACCGGACAGGGCGTCGGTGCGGCTGACCTCACGGCCGGGCCGGGCGAATCGAAGACCATCGAGGCGCGGCTGCCCTATCCCGGAGCCTTCATGTACCACTGCGCGTTCGGTGACGTTCCGGAACACATCGCGAAAGGGATGTACGGCATGGTCATCGTCGATCCCGAGGAGCCGCTGCCGCCAGTAGATCACGAGTGGGGAATCGTCCAAAGTGGGTGGTACGTGGGTGAACCAGACGACGCCGGCGTCGCCGAGTTCGACCGCGACGCCCTCTTCGCCGAAGAGCCTCGCTACGTCACGTTCAATGGCCGCACCGATGCCCTCGACGGGGACAACTCGCTGCGCATGCAGGTCGGCGGCCGGGCCCGCATCTATTTCGTCAACGAGGGTCTCAACCTCGTCTCGAACTTCCACCCGATCGGATCGCATTGGGATGTCGTGGGGCCGGAAGCGGCGATCCACCCGGCCAATCGCGTGATTCGCGGGTCCCAGTCCACCCTCGTCGCCGCGGGCGGTGGCACGGTCGTCGAGCTCGTCGGACAGGTGCCGTCGACCCTGATCCTCGTCGATCATGCGTTGGTCCGGACCTTCTACAAGGGCGCGATCGGAAAGGTCGTCGTCGAGGGACCCGAGAACCCGGAGATCTTCTCCGTCGGTCAATCCGATGTCGGAACGGCCCCAGTCGCGCCTCCGGCGGCCGCGGATCCGACCGGAGCCGAAGCGGTCGAGACGAACGAGGTGACGATGCCGGTCAGCGCGTGGGACCCCGCCAACGCGGCGACGGCTTACACGCCTCCCGTGATCGTGGTCGACGCCGGCACGATCGTCACCTGGCGCAACGAGGACTCGGTGGTCCACACGATTACCTCGGGCCGCAGCGACGGCAATGTCGGAACGCCTGACGGCCGGTTCGACAGCGGCAACATTGAACGGCCCGACACGTTCACTGTGACGTTCACCGAGCCCGGCGAGTACGACTACTACTGCCTCCCGCACCCCTGGATGCGGGGGCGGGTGATCGTCCGCTGACGCGGCCGGTCAGTCGAGGGGGAGGGCGTTCTGGCGGCCGCGGGCGATGAGGCGGCCTTCCTGGTCGACCATCTCGGCCTCGGCGAAAATCACTCGGCGACCTCGGCGGGTCACCGTGGCCGTCACCGTCAGCTCGGGGCCCATCGCTGGCCGCAGGAAGTCGACATGCAGGCTCACGGTGGACAGGTCGTTCGCGGAGAACGCCATCGTCATGTCGAGCATGGCGGCCACGATGCCGCCCTGGACCTGTCCGCTCGGGATCGTCAGCTCGGGCCGGGCGGTGAACCGAAAGACGGCGCGTCCGTCCTCCTGCTCCAGCACCTCGGGCGCGAGGAGATCGAAGATGGAGGCTCCGGATTGGTTGTCGGGCGAGCTCACGGGCGGTCGCCGAACTCCGGTCGCTCGGTGCGGGTGCGCTTTAGTTCCCAGAACCCGTCGACGTTCATCATCGCGACAAGGGCGTCCCACATGGCGAGCGAGTCCTCGGTGGACGGCACCCGGGTGATGACGGGGCCGAAGTAGGCCTGCTTGACGCCATCGCGGTTGTCGAAGGCGATGATCGGCGTGCCGATGTCTTCGCCTGCGATCGCGATGCCCTGGTCGTGACGGCTCTGGATATCGAGATCGAAGTCCTCGGACTCGAACGCGTCGGCATGCGATGCCGGCAGACCGGCCGACTCGATTGCGTCGGCGATGTCGAACTCGAAGTCCTGGTCGTGGTGAATGCGACTGCCGTACTCCCAGTAGAGGTCGAAGACCGCCTTCTCGCCTTCGGTCGCCCGAACCGATTCCATCACCCGCAGCATCTTGTAGGTGCGGTTGACGAGCTCGTAGAACGGCGAGTCTTCTTCCGGCTTGTTCTTCAGCTTGAGGCTGATCGGCTGCCACGTGATGTTGAGATCACGGGCCGGTGTCACTTCATCGACGACCCAACGGGCCGTCACCCAGCACCACGGTCAAATGGGGTCTACCCAGAATTCGAGATCCATCCGGGCACCCTAGACCCGGCGGCATCGCTGGCTCTCCGACTCGTGGGCAGATCGACCGGTATGAAACCCTTGTGTATGGCCGATCTGGTGGTTCCGTCCGAGTTGCGGGAGGCGCCATACGCGGTGTCCAGGGTGGACCGGATGTCGCTGCCGGCGGTGCGGGCGCTCGTGAAGCGGCCGCGGCTCGCCCAGGCGGTCCTCGGGCGAAGCCGTTGGGGCAACATCTTCGCGGAGGGCATCGAGCGTGATCCACTCCCGGCCTACCGGCCGATCATGGCCGACGGCCCGGTGGTCTGGAGTCCCTGGTAGTAGCAGTTCTTCGTGACCGGCTTCGACGAGGCGCGCGTCGCCCTGTCCTCGCCGGCGATGGAGGTGACGACGCAGCGCGAGGTCGTGCTCGCGGTGTCGCCCCACTCGGGCATGAGCGACCTCTCGAAAGCGCTCTTCCGGAAGTTCCTCCTCTTCGTTGATCCACCGGACCACACCCGCATGCGCTCGCTCGTGAGTCGCACGTTCACGCCGAAACGGATGCGGAACCTGGAAGACGATGTCGAGCGGCTGTCCATCGGTCTTCTCGATGCGATCGAGGGCGAGCCCGACCTGTTCGCCGCATTCAACGCGCCGCTGCCGATCCACACGATCTCTGTACTTCTCGGCATCCCGGAGGCGGATTGGCCGTTCACGGTGGACGTCTCCAACGCGCTCGTGGACTACCTCAACCCCTTCCCGGACTTCGATCCGGACGAGATCGACCGGCTGCTGCGGGGTGGAGCCGCGCTGTTGGACGAGCTCGCGGAGGCGCGCCGGCTCGATCCGCAGGACGATCTCCTCTCAGCGCTCGTCCACGCGGAGTCCGACGCGGGGCGGCTCAGCCGGTTCGAGGTCGTGGCGATGGCGATGTTCCTGATGTTCGCCGGCCACGAGACGACCAGTGGCTCGCTCGGCCTCGCGATGCACCATCTTGCGAAGACTCCCGACCAGCGCCGTCTCATCCGCGATGACCCGAGTTTGTGGCCCAACGCCGTCGAGGAGCTCATTCGTTTCGATCCGCCGCTGCACGTCGATCCTCGGGCGGCGAAGGAAGACGTCGAGATCGGCGGTGTGACGATCGAGACCGGCCAGCGCGTGACGGTCATGCTCGCGGCCGCGAACCGGGATCCCCGCCGTTTCGAGAACCCGGACGAGCTGCGGCTCGACCGGGAGGACCCGCACTCGATCTCGTTCGGTCACGGTATCCACCATTGCGTGGGCGCGGCGCTGGCTCGGATGCAGATGCGCGTCGGGCTGCGCGTCTTTCTCGATCGGTTCGGCGCCTACACGATCGACGAAGAGGCGATCGAGTGGAAGAACCACGCCGCACTACGAGGCCCGGTAGGGCTCCCGGTGCGCCGCGGCTGACTACTTCTTCGCGGTGATCCCGACTCGGGCGGCCGGCGCGGCCCAGTCCGGCCAGCGGGCCCGGCTCTTCTCGGCGAGCTTGTGCATAAGCGCGATGGCGCCGGGATCGTCGTCGCCGGGGCGGGTCTCGATCACGCCGTCCTTCACCATGGCGTCGATGATCGCCCGGCCGAGATCGGTACGGACGATCGTTAACGTCCAGTCGGTCAGCTCGCCGATACCGCCGGTGGAGATGTCGGCATGCTCGGCGGCGAAGTCGGGGCAGTGGTGGCACCCCTCACGGGTCCATGCGTGGCATTCCTTGAGATTGATCTCGTGGTAGCCGCCGTCCTTCGTCCAGATCTGGAAGACGCCCTTGATGTTCATCTTGGCGATGTCTTCCTTCTTGAGGCCGTACTTGACCTCGAAGAGCTCATCGAAGAGCGCGTCGTCGAACGACTTCGAGCACAGCAGCCCGATGTTGAGCTTGATCGGCTTGGACACCTTGCCGATCTTGCGATGCCACATCACCGGTGCGACCGAGGTCTGGCAGCTCATGCCGACCAGGGCGAGGCGATCGAGATCACGCTCCTTGGCCTCGGGGAACGCCATCGTGTTGGCCGAGTAGGTGTAGCGGCTGCCCGCGCCCCGCAGCACTTCTTCTCGGTTGGTGGCGACCATCGGGAACGCCTTCCATCCGGGCTCCCCGTTCGGCAGGTTCTCGACGCCTGAGGTGAGGGCGCCGTTGATGACGTCGTTCTCGAGGCACCAGATGAGGATCGCGGAGACGAGGCCGCCGTCCTGGCCGGTCTCGTAGACGAAGTCCTCGCTCGCTCGGGTGAGCAGGATGTCGGAGTAGACGCCGGACATCTCTTCGGGCTCGCGCTCGCGGCCGAACAGATGCATGTCGGCCTCGGGCTCCCAGGCCCGGAAGCGGGGGCAGGCTCGGGTGCACGAGGTGCAGCCCTTCTGACCGTGGCCGCAATCGGCGAGACCGAGCTCTTCCTCGAGATGGAACGGTGTGTACGCGCCGGGTTCGTGCTCGTATCCGATGACGTCGTGTGGGCACGAGATGACGCAGCCGGCGCAGCCGGTGCACAGGCCCGACGTGATCACCTCGTCGAACAGCTCTTTCCACTGGTACGTCCAGCGTTCTTTCTTGGGGGCGGGGGCAGCGTCCGTAACGGCCATGGCGCTGAACCTATCGCCCCTCTGCCACACGAGCCTTCATCTCGTCGTCGGTCATCTGGCCGGCGAAATACTCGGCAACCCACTCCGGCAGCTTCCAGCGGTCGTTCCACCGGTCGTCGTCGAGCCAGACGATCTCGGTGTCGATCCGGCCGTCGTCGTGGAATGTGAACCGGCGGTAGCCGGGTGGCATCAAGAGCAGCGCGTCGAAGTCGATGCTCACGCCGGTGGACGGGCAGACGTGGGACGGCACACCGGCGACATCGCGGCTGACGCCCGCGTGCTCGTGGCCGGCCGAGATCGCCCGAATCGGGGTGGCGGCGCCAAACAGCTCTCGTATCTCATCGTCGAAGCCCGGCTGTTCGAACATCCCCTTGCCGCCGGGAGGGTGGTGGAGCCAGAGCATGGCGTGCTCCGCCTCGCCGAGGTCGAGTTGACGGCGCAGCCACGTCGTCTCCTGGCGGGTCAGCCCGCCGCGGGCGATGTCCACTCGATCCTCGTGATCGGTCCAGCCCGTCTCCGGGTGGTGATCGCCGCCGTCGCGGTTGCTGTCGCCGAAGAGAAAGACCCAGTTGCCGAGGCGAAGGGAACGCTGCACGGCCACGTCGGGCCGCGGGAGCACGGCGTGGAGCGGATCGACGAAGTCGTGGTTGCCAGCGAGGCAGTGGACCGGCAGGCCGAGGGCCGCGAGCGCGTCGCCGGCGAGCTCGTACTCGTCGGTCTTCCCCTCGTTGGCGATGTCACCGGTGACCACGACGAGATCCGGTGCCTCGTCACGTACCTGGTCCGCGACTGCGCCGAAGGTCTCGGCGGTATCGCGCAGCATGTAGCCGCCCGGTTTGGTCGAGAAGTGGAGGTCGGACAGCTGCACGACACGGATCGGGTCCATGTCTGTCGACCCTATTCCTCCGATTCGCCGACGTCCGGCTCGCCGAGACGGACGAGCGTGGTCAGCGCTCGAAGGAAGGGAATCGCGACCCCGCGTTGGTCAGCGCGGCGGACGACCTCGAGTTGGCGGGCCTCCCACTCGGTCGGCTGTCCGGCGAGGCGGTCGGTCGTCTGCGAGGACATATGCCCTGCCGATCGGTCGATGACGATGTCTGCGAGCGCGTCGGCCACACCCGCTTCGAGCGCTGCGCCGTCTGCGATTGCCACTGCGATGGCCTCTTCCATCACGGCGATGCAGAGTTCGCGAGCGTCGGGATCGCGCAGGATGCCGTTCGTCGTCCCGGTCAAGGTCGTGACCGCACCGACCCCACAGTTCGAGACGAGCTTGGACCACGCCGTCGTGTGGAAGTCCGCCGACGCCGTGCAGTTCACGTACGTGCCTGCGAAGAGGTCCACGATGCGGCGGCTGGGGTCGTCGTCGGGAACCTGCAGTGTCGCGGGCAGGCCGACCGTCACGCGGCCGGGGGAGTGGCGGTCAGCGGGAAGGAAGACGATCGTGGGCACCACCGCGGCCTCGCCGACCAGCGGGCCGACGAGTTCACGGTGACCGATGCCGTTCTGAAGAACGGCCACAACGGTCTCGGGCCCGCACGACGCGCGGAGCCACTCGGCGGCTCCGGCGGTCTGATGCGTCTTGGTCACGAGCAGGACGACGTCGGCCACCTCCGCCGCAGCCGGATCGGTGATCGCTCGCACGGGGGCGTCGACCGGCACCGGCGGCCCGTCCACCCGAAGCCGGTCGAACGCGGTCCGCGCCGCGATCGTGACATTGACTTCGTCGCGTCCGACGAGCGCTCCCGCGACCGCACACCCGATCGCCCCTGGTCCGATGAGGGTGACGCTCGTGATATCGGTCATTGGCTCAACCATCGCATGGCGCGCCGCCGTGGCGCGACCGTGATCATGGCGGATCCAGCGTCCATCGGCCCGTGCTGTCCTGTCGCAGCCGCCAGCCGACGTCGTGGATCAGATGATGATGATGGCTGCAGGGCAGCACGAGATTGTCGAGATCGGTGGGGCCGCCGTGCTCGACCCAGACCACATGATGCGCTTCGCAGCCCGACGGGCGGGCATTGCAGATCACGCACCCGCCGTCGCGGAGGAAGATGAACCAGACGAGCATCGCGAAACACGTCGTCATGGCGGCGAAGTAGTCCAGCCGGTTGCCGCTGGTCGCGGCCCAGACGTCGTGGGCGACGGTCTTGTGCTCGACCTCCTCGGCGAGGTGCCAGAGGATCAGCGTCGGCGGCTCGACATCGGCCCCGCGGAACAGTTCGTGGCGCTTCGCGTTCATCCAGCGGGCAGCCGCGAATGCGGTGGCTTCGAAGCCGGCGGCGTAGGCAATGCCGAAGCGATCGCCCATGCGGCGCTCGAGGAAGCCGTACGAGCGGGCGAGCCAACGCTCGACGCGGCCCAGAGACGGGTGCTGCGCGATCAGGAGTTCGTTGAACCGTCGGTGCTGGCGCGAGTGCTCGCCCTCCTGGCGGAGGTATTCGTCAACTTCGGCTCGCAGCTCCGGGTCGTTGATGTCGGCGGCCGCTCGGCGCACGGCGCGCATCACGTACGGCTCGCCGTGGGGCATGCCGATCGACAGCGCGTTCACCGCGGCCGAGAACTCAGGCTTGATGGGCTGCCACGCGGCGCGGGTGTCGGCCGGCCACTCCAGCGCGATCCGGCGATGCGCGATTCCCCGGGAGTTCATGTCGTATCAATCGGCCGTCCGGCCGGCGACTGGAGCGATCAGCTCTGCGTGATGGTCTGCGCAGGCGTTTCGGTGTTCCACGGCGAGCCGCCTTCGTCATCTCCGGAGAGGGCGATGCCGATTGCGACGGCGAGGGCGATCACGATTCCGATGATGATCGCGATCGGCGGCCGCTTCCGCGTCACCGCCGCCGTGGGCGTCACGACCTCGGCGAGGCTGTCGGCGAGCGCGTCGACATCACGCTCGAAGCTGCGGTCGTCGATGACCGCCGCGTTGCGGTCGGTCAGATCCTCGAGGCCCGTGGGCAACTCCTCCGCGGCTGGTGCGGTCGCTCCGCCGACCAGGACCGGCACCAGCTGAACCTCCAACGATAGCGCCGACTCGATCTCGAAACGATGCGCGTCGTCCTCGATGGCGATGCCGGGTTTCCCGTCGGCGACCGTGCCCCACTCCGGTCCGATCACCACGAGGACCGCGTCGGCTTCGTCGATGGTGTGGGCGATGGCTGTGCGGTAGTCCTCGCCGGGACGAATGCCATCCACGTCGAGGAACACCTGATCGGCGCCGAATCTGCTCACCAATGCGTCGTTGATGCGGCCTGCCCACGGGCCGCTGTCGTCGCGCCGATAGCTGATGAAGATTCCGCTCATACCGCCGGAGAACGTAGTGGAGCGCCCTCGGCAGGACTCGAACCTGCGCACACGCCTCCGGAGGGCGATGCTCTATCCGCTGAGCTACGAGGGCATGCCCTTGCGGGCGAAGCCTCAGGGTAGCGGGGGATCAGCTGTTGGCGCTGCCTGGTGTCGCGTACTCCTCGCAGTACGTCGCGTCGCCGAGCACGCTGGATCCGAGGCGGTCGAGCGCGTCGCCGGGCTCCTCCGGGAACGGGAACGCGGGCATGAATTGGTCGACATCGAGACGCTCGTCCATGCACTCCCACGCGAGAGTGGTGAGGGCGTGGGTGTCGAGGTGTCCGGCGTTCGAGGCGCCGAGGACGACCGCGCCGCCGGCGTCGCAGCCGGCCACGATCGAGACGGCCTGGTCGGCTACTTCGATTGCAGTCGGCTCGGTGATCGAGCCGCCGTCGAACCGGTCGGTGTAGGCCTCACGCCACGCGCCGACATAGGCGGCGATGACGCAGTCGTACTCGGCCGTGTGGGTATCGGGGATGGTGAGCGCCCCGCGGATGTCGGCGTCGAGGAAGGCGTTCAGGACCGGGCCGCAGTCGATGAGTGTGTCGGCAAGGGCGCTCGCGAGGTCATCGCTCGCGTTCGACGACGTCTGCGCACTGAGGTCGATGCCTTCGAGGTCCTCCATCGTCCATTCGGCTTCGCTTCCGCCGGTGACGGCGTCGATCGTGCAGGCGGACTGGCTGCGGTTGAGACCGGCATCCATTCCGCCCTCGATGAGAATGGTGTGCAGGATGGCTTGGTCGCGCTCCCACTCCGGTCCCTCCTGCGCCACAGCCCGGTCGGCGCTCGACGTGGCGGATTCGCCGCCGCAAGACGCGGCGAAGAGGGCGAGAGGGATCACGATCGGGGTGAGGACTCGACAACGCATGATGGTCACATCGGCCGAATAATGCTCACTCTGAGGACTCGGGCAAGACGGTAGGATCGGCGCTTTCCGACCTGCTCGAGGCTCACCGACGATGGACGTTCGCGAATCGCTCCGCTCCGCATTGCGCGACGCACTGGAGACGGCCGGGGTGGACCCGGTCCCTGAGGTGATCACGCTCGAGCGGCCGGCCAATCCTGAGCACGGCGATTGGTCGTCCAACGTCGCGCTCGCAACGGCCAAGGCGGCCGGGCGTAATCCGCGTGAGCTCGGGCAACAGCTCGTCGACCACTGCGCCGCGAACCTGCCTCCACATGTCACCGCGGTGGAGATCGCTGGTCCGGGGTTCGTCAATTTCCACCTCGGGGACTCGTGGCTTCACGATGTCCTCGCCGACGTCGTGGAGGCGGGCACGGATGGGTTCGCCCGCTCGGATGTCGGCGCCGGATCGTCAGTCAACATCGAGTACGTGTCGGCCAACCCGACCGGTCCGCTCCACGCGGGCCACGCCCGCTGGGCTGCCTACGGCGACGCGCTCAGCCGACTGTTCGCCCACTGCGGCTATGCCGTCCACCGCGAGTTCTACGTGAACGACCGCGGTGTGCAGACCGAGCTCTTCGGTGCCTCCTTGACCGCCCGGGCGGCGGGGGAGGAACCGCCGGAGGACGGGTACCAGGGCGGCTACGTCACCGAGTGGGCCGAGGAGCTGCCGGGCGCGGCGGACCCGGTTGCGTGGGGTATCGAGCGGGCGCAGGCCGATCAGCGGCAAGTGCTGATGTCGATGAACGTCGAGTTCGACCGCTGGGCATCTGAGCGTTCGGTCGTCCAGTCGGGCGAGATGGAGAAAGCGATCGACGAGCTGCGCGCTGCGGGCTATGTCTTCGAGGACGACGGTGCCATGTGGCTGCGCACCAGCGACTTCGGCGATGAGAAGGACCGCGTGCTGTTCAAGAGCGACGGCGACGCCACCTACTTCGTCCCCGACATCGCATATCACCACCAAAAGTACGACCGCGGCGAGCTCGTCATCGACATCCTCGGTGCCGATCACCACGGCTACGTGAAGCGCATGGCGGCAGCCATGCAGATGATGGGTCACGCGGCCGAGAGCTACGAGGTGCTCGTCGGGCAGAATGTGACGCTTGTTCGCGACGGTGCGGAAGTCCGCTTGTCGAAGCGGGCGGGCACGATGATCGAGGCCCGTGACCTGGTCGAGCTCGCCGGCGCCGATGTCGCGCGGCTCACGTTCCTGCTCCAGTCGATCGACACCACGCAGACGATCGACCTGGATCTGCTCGTCGCGCAGTCCAACGAGAACCCCGTCTACTACGTGCAATACGCGAATGCCCGGGTGCACTCGCTCGCGCGTCAGGCCAAGGAACGCGAGATCGCGCGGTTGCCGCTCGCCGATGTCGACCTCTCATTGCTGACTCATGAGCGGGAGCTCGCGCTGCTGCGGTCGCTGTCCGAGCTGCCGGACGTCGTCATTCGGGCGGTGGAGAACCGTGGGCCGCATCAAGTGACCATGTGGACTCGTGAGTGTGCGGCTGCCCTCCACGGGTTCTGGCACGACTGCCCGATCCTGCGCGACGACGTGGACGATGCCATTCGCCAGGCCCGCATGTGGCTCGTCGAAGCCACGCGCATCGGTCTCGGCGTGGGTCTGGACCTCCTCGGCGTGAGCGCTCCGGAATCCATGTGATGGTGATGGAGTAGCCGTGCAACCCTTCCCCTTCCGCCTTCTGCCTGACTCCGCCGAGATCGTCGATGACCGCCTCCACATCGGTGGGTGCGACGTCCTCGAGCTGGCTGCCGAGTTCGGCACGCCGCTGTTCGTCTACGACGAGCAGCACCTGCGGGATCGCTGTCGCGAGGCCGTGTCCGTGTTCGGGGACGGGGTCGCCTACGCGACGAAGGCGTTCCTGTGCTCCGCGATGGCGAAGCTTGCCCACGAAGAGGGCATGCACCTCGACGTCGCGACCGGCGGCGAGCTCCATGTGGCGCTTTCGGCCGGCGTGCCCGCCGATCGCATCGTCCTGCACGGCAACAACAAGTCGCCGCGTGAGCTCGCCATGGCGATCGATGCCGGCATCGGTCGGATCGTCGTGGACTCGTTCGACGAACTCGATCGACTCGACGCGGTCCACGCACAGACCGGCGCCTCGCCCAAGGTCCTCCTCCGGCTCACCCCCGGTGTGAAGGCGGAGACCCACGACTACATCGCCACCGGCCAGGACGACTCGAAGTTCGGCTTCACGGTCTCCAACGGCACCGCGGCTACGGCCATCGAGCGAGCAAGGTCGTCCGACTCTGTCGAGCTCATGGGCGTCCACGCCCACATCGGCAGTCAGGTGTTCGTGGTCTCTTCCTTTGCCAAGGCGGCGGCCGTCATCGCCGAGGCAGCAGCGCCCTACGACCTGCCGGAAATGTCGGTCGGTGGCGGGCTCGGCGTGCCGTATGTGGCCGATGAGCGGGCGCCCTCCATCACTGAATGGGGCACCGCCGTGCTCGACGCCTGCCGCGCCGCCGGCGTCACCGTGTCCGTCTCGGCGGAGCCCGGACGCTCGATAGCGGCCGCGGCGGCCATCACGCTCTACGAGGTCGGCACCGTCAAACGAATCCCCGATGTGCGCACCTACGTGTCCGTCGACGGCGGCATGAGCGACAACCCTCGACCGGTCCTCTACGGCTCGGGCTACGAGGCATTCCTCCCGCGGGCGGTCGACGCCGATCGACCGGAGGTCGTCACGGTGGTCGGAAAACACTGCGAGTCCGGCGACGTGCTGGTGCGCGACGCCGCGGTGCCCGCCGATCTCGCCGTGGGCGACATCCTGGGGACGGCGGTCACCGGGGCCTACGGTCATTCGATGGGCTCCAACTACAACAAGGTGCTCCGCCCGCCGGTGGTCTTCGCCCGCGATGGCGACGCCCGCCTCGTCGTGCGCCGCGAGTCCTTCGAGGATCTCACGCGGCTCGACCTCTGATCGATGCCCGTCTCCGCCGAGCACGTGATCCGGCGCGGGGATGTGCTCTGGCGAGCCACGCTGGATGGAGTGTTGGTGCGGGTGCCTGGCGGCGACGATGTCGTGAAGCTGGCCGGTACCGGCGCCGCGCTGTGGGCCGAGTTGGACGAGCCGATTCGCTTTCACGCCGTCTGCGCGGCGCTCGCCCGGACTCACGATGCCAACGCGGAGCGGATCGCGTCAGACCTCGCGCCGGTCATCGACGAACTTGCTGACAAGGCCGTGGTGCAGATCGATAGATGAGGAAGCGTGGCTGGCGCGGCTGGCGGCGTACGGGCTGCCCGGTGCGCCGCCCATTGACGGCCTTCCCGAGGACGCGTCCGATCTCCTGTTCCACACCGCACGCCACAAGCTGATCGGCATGTTGGCTGCCGCCGTGGCTGAAGGTGGCGTGACGTTGGAGGACGACGGAATCGCGCAGGTGGCCCGAGCGCACGAGGGAGCGATGCGCGAATCCCTTCTCCTCGAAGAGGTGCTGCTCGAAGCGCTCACCGTCCTCGATGAAGCCGGTATCGACCACCGCGTCCTGAAGGGGTCGGCGTTGGCTCACACCGTGCATCCCGATCCGGTAGAGCGGAGCTACGGCGACAACGACATCCTGCTCGACTTAGGCGATGTCGATCGCGGTGTTGCGGCGCTGATCGAAGCCGGAGCGGTTCGGCCGATGCCGCCGTTGTCGCCCACCTTCGACCGCGGATTCGCGAAGTCCGTGACGCTGTGCTGGCATGGGCCTTCCGAACTCGACATTCACCGGACCCTCGCCGCCGGCCCCTACGGCCACACGATCCGACTCGCCGACCTCACCCGCGACCCAGTGGAATTCGCTCTGGCCGGTCGGATGATCCGCACTCTCCCACCGGATCTTCACCTCCTCCACGGAGCGATCCATGTCGCCCTCGGCGATGTCGAGGCGCGGCTCGGCAACGTGGGAGATCTGGCGCTACTCGCCGCGCACCCGGAGGTCGATCTCGACACCGTCGCCGCCGCGCAAGAGTGGCAGTGCGCTGCGCCCGTCGCCGTCGGCCTGCGGACCACGGCCGAACTCGGACACGACCGCACGCCGCTTGAGGACTGGGCGCACGAGTACGAGGTGTCGTCCCTCGACCGCCGCCGTCTGGCCGCCTACGCCGATCGAGACGGCCGGTTCCGTCGCCAAGCTCGGGCTTCGCGACGGGTCCTCTCCTGGCGGGACCGGGTCGCGTTCAGCCGAGCGCTCCTCGTGCCCAGTCGCGCCAACCGCGCTGCTCGCGACCGCTCTCAGCCGATGTCGCTCCGCGGTCGCCAACCGGACTGAGCCCTGCGATCGCCGGCGACGGCAGATCGATCGCCGGACCGATCTCGGCACGCGTTCCCGGCGGGCGAGGAAGTCGATCGTCGCGGCGCTGAAGTAGCCCCGCCACTCGCATGGCCGGTGGACGCTCGTCGAGGATTGTTGCGATGTCGGCCGCAAGCTCCGTCGAGCACCCGAGCTGTTGGAGTGTGGCCGCATCCCACTCGCCGTGAGGGTCGATGCGGACACCGGCCGCACACCGCACAACGGTGGCCGCGATCTCGCCGACACGAATTGATTCGTCAGCGGCCGGGTGCTGCGGCCGGCCCACGAGCCACAGGTCGCCGTCTGTACCGAAGACGAGATGACGGGGCTCGACGGCGGCTCGTGCGTCGCCGCACGCCACCGCGTGGGCGGCGTGGGCACCGATCGCTCGACGCTCCGGCTCGGGGAGGGGGCCGTCGGTGAGCAGGTCGGCCACGCTTGCATGTCTGCCAGGGTCCCGGTCGACGTTGTCGCGGTCTCTGCAGTCGGCGGTGTCGGTTGCTGGCGCTGGTGCCCTCCGGGCCGGGCGGACGACGTGAAGCATGTCATTCAAAATACATGAAACAACTTGAAATATAATATCAAGAAGTCGTCGGACCCGAGGGGCTGAGCCGGATACGCTCGGCGCCCGTGAACGCATCCTCTGGCGCGGTGACCACCATCCGACTCGGCCTTCTCGGCTGCGGCACGGTCGGCAGCGCGCTGGCCCGCCTTCTGGCGGAACGCGGCGCGACCATCGCGGCTCGAACCGGGATCCAGCTCGAGATCTCCCGCATTGCGGTGAGCGACTTGTCGAAGACCCGCGATCCGCTTCTCGATGCCGCGCTGTTCACCGATGACGCAGCCGCCGTCGTGGCGGCTGACGACGTCGACATCGTCGTCGAGCTCATCGGCGGCGTGGAGCTGCCCCGTGAACTCGTCGCCGACGCGCTCGCGCTCGGCAAGCCGGTCGTCACCGGCAACAAGGCTTTGCTCGCGATGCACGGCGCCGAGCTCTACGCCGCGGCCGATGCCACCGGCGTCGATCTCCTGTTCGAGGCTGCGGTCGCCGGTGGCATCCCGCTCATGCGCCCGCTGCGGGAATCGCTCGTCGGCGAACCGGTGCGCCGCGTGATGGGCATCATCAACGGCACCACCAACTACATCCTGACCCGCATGACCGAAGCCGGGGCGAGCTACGACGACGCGCTCGTGGAGGCCCAGGATCTCGGTTACGCGGAGGCGGATCCCACGGCTGACGTCGAGGGCTTCGACGCCGGCGCCAAAGCCGCGATCATCGCCAGCATCGTCTACGGCCGGATCGTGCTCTCCGACGACGTTCACCACGAGGGCATCTCCAACCTCACTGCCGACGACATCGAGGTCGCGGCGAGGCTCGGCTACGCCGTGAAGGCGATCGCCGTCGTCGACGCCGACACGAGCGCCGCGGAGCCGGCAATCGCCGTGCGTGTGCACCCTGCGCTGGTCCCGCTCGACCATCCGCTCGCGTCCGTACGCGACAGCTTCAACGCCGTCTTCATCGAAGGCGATGCAGTCGGCGATCTGATGCTCTACGGCCGTGGCGCCGGCGGCGGGCCCACGGCCAGCGCCGTCCTGGGCGACATCATCGACGCCGCGGTGAACCGGGCGGCAGGAACCGCGGCGCGAATCGGTGCACTTCCTCGGGCCCAGATCCGCCCGATCGACGAGCTCTCGTCCGCCTTCTACCTCCGCATCGCGGTGGTTGACCGGCCCGGCGTGCTCGCGCAGGTCGCCGACGTCTTCGGCCGCAACAGCGTCTCCATCCAGTCGATGGAACAGCAAGGGTTGGACGACGAGGCCCGACTCATCTTCATCACGCACGTCTCGCAGGAGGCAGCCGTGAAGGCGACGCTCGCCGAGCTCCGTGAGCTCGAACCGGTGAGCGGAATCCACTCGGTCATCCGTGTCGTCGGACACGACGACTGACGATGCTGCGCTACGAGAGCTCGCGCGGCCGAGCGCCCGCGCTGACGTTTCCCGACGTCCTACTCACCGGCCTCGCGGACGATGGCGGTCTCTACCTGCCGAGCGAGTGGCCTGCGCTGACCGACGCGGCACCTGAGGACTACGCGTCGCTCGCCGCGGCGGTCATGTACCCGTTCGTCGAGGGCGCGATCGAACAGGACGCGTTCGCGTCGATGGTCAACGACACCTACGCCACCTTCGACAGTCCCGACGTGTGCCCGCTCGTCCAGCTCGACGATCACCATCATCTGCTGGAGCTCTGGCATGGGCCGACTCTCGCGTTCAAGGACGTCGCCCTGCAGCTGGTCGGACGGCTGTTCGATCACGAGCTCGATCGTCGCGACGAGCGTGTCCTGATCGTCGGCGCCACTTCGGGAGACACGGGCTCCGCCGCGATCGAAGCGGTGCGACACAGCGACCGGGTCGACATCGTCATCCTCTTCCCCAAGGGGCGCACGAGCGATGTGCAGCGTCGCCAGATGACCACCGTCGATTCTCCCAACGTCCGCACCGTCGCCGTCGATGGCACCTTCGACGACTGCCAGGACCTCGTGAAGGCGATGTTCGCCGACGAGGCGTTCCGCAGTCGCAACCGGCTCTCCGCCGTCAACTCGATCAACTGGGCCAGGGTGATGGCGCAGATCGTTTACTACGTCTGGGCAGCGCAACGGCTCGGCCGTCGCGACATCCCCACCACGTTCTGCGTGCCGACTGGCAATTTCGGCAACGTGTTCGCCGGCCACGTCGCCGCCGCGATGGGGCTCCCGGCCGACCGGTTCCTCGTCGCGAGCAACAGCAACGACATTCTCACCCGACTCATCGACACCGGCGAGATGGTGGCCGACGACGTCGTTCCCACGTTGTCGCCGAGCATGGACATCCAGATCTCGTCCAACCTGGAGCGGCTCCTGGTCGAACTCCTTGACGGCAACGGTCCGGCCACGGCCGAACTCCTCCAGACCTTCCGCGAACGAGGCCGATCCGCACTTACCTCGGCGCAGCACGAGCGGCTGCGAGCCGAGTTCGCGGGGGCACGCCTCGACGACGACGAGACGCTCGCCGTCATCGCCGACGTCCATCGCACACACGGTCTGCTGATCGACCCCCACACGGCTGTCGGCGTGGGCGCGGCCGAGCGGCTCCGCCGCCCCGACGAGACCGTCATCACCCTCTCCACCGCCCATCCGGCCAAGTTCCCCGACGCGGTCGAGAAGGCCACCGGCGTCCGCCCCGAGCTGCCGCCGGCACTCGCCTCGATCTTCGAGCGAGGCGAGCGGTTCACCGTTCTCCCCAACGATCTCGCCACAGTCCAGGACTATGTCGACGGGGTTCGTCGCTGACGACCCTCTGAACGGGGGTTGGGGATCAGGGGGGCTCCCCAATAGCCTCACTGTTGTCGAGTCTTGCGTCGTCATCGCCGCCAGCGGCTGCAAAATCCGGACGACTTCCTCCACTCGGCCCAACACCGAGGAGCCTTCCCGTGGAAACCGCGGAAATGCGCCGGTCCACCCTGCAACGCAAGGACCGCGAAGAACTGACGACGATCGCTACGACGCTCGGCAAGAAGCCGTCGTCTCGAGCTCGAAAGGGCGAGATCATCGATCTCATCCTCGATCTCGCGGCCGGCGGCGATGGCAGCAGCGTCGGCCAAGCCGATGAGGCCGCCTCGGACGACAGCGCGGATGCCGTTGAGGCAGCCGACAACGGCGAGGACGCAGACGGCGACAGCGACGACGGCGACGAAGCCGATGACGCGGACGACGCCGACAGCGACGACTCGGCCGCCGAGACACCGGCCGCCGAGACCTCGGAGCGCGACGCCGAGGCTGCGTCCTCTGAGACGGGGAACCGCAAGCGTCGGCGCCGAGGACGAGATCGCGAGAACAACAAGGACAACGACGACAAGTGGGACGGCGAGCCGATCCCTGTCGGCGGCTACCTCGAGCTCCGCAACGAGGGCTACGGCTTCCTCCGGGTCGACGGCGCGTTGCCGTCCAAGGACGACGCCTACGTGCCCGTGAAGATGGTCCGCCAGCACGGCCTCCGCAAGGGCGACCACCTGGGCGGCACCTCGCGGCCGGCGAATCGCAACGAGAAGAACCCGGCGATGGTCGAGATCCAGTCGATCAACGGATCGGAGCCCGACGGCGTCGTCGAGCGAGCCGATTTCGACGGACTGCCCGTCGTCTACCCGAGTGAGGCCATCGTCCTCGCGGGCGATCAGGAGCCGTCCGACCCCACCGGTGCGGTGATCGACATCGTGGCGCCGATCGGCCGTGGTCAACGGGTACTGCTCGCCGGGCCGCCGAAGTCCGGCAAGACCACTGTGCTCCAGCACATCATTCGTGCGATCGAAGCGAATCACGACGATCTCGAACTCCTGGTGCTGCTGCTGGACGAGCGGCCGGAAGACATCACTGAGATGACGCGCTGGACGGAGAAGGGCGAGGTCATCGCCACGGCGTTCGACCGGCCGTCCGAGGAGCAGGTCACAATCGCGGAGATGGTCATCGAACGAGCGAAGCGCATGGTCGAGAGCGGCAAGGACGTCGTCGTTGTCGTCGACGGGGCCACTCGTCTCGCTCGGGCCTACGCCCAGGAAGCAGGCGGCGGTCGGTCCGGCGTGTCTGTCGACGCCACCACGGTTCATCCAGCGAAGCGGTTCCTCGGCGCCGGTCGCAAGCTCGAAGGTGGCGGCTCGCTGGCACTCATCGCGACGGTCACCGTCGACACGGACTCAGCGGTCGACACCACCATCTACGAGGAGCTGGCCGGCACGGCCAACTGTGAGGTCCGGCTCAGCCGTGCCGCCGCGATTCGCCGTCTCTACCCGGCAGTCGACATCGCCGCCTCCGGCACCATTCACGAGGAGAGCCTCCGCGAGGCCGAGGCGCTGGCCACGGTCGAGGATCTGCGCCGCGAACTCGCCTCGATCGCCGACGATCCGGCCACCGAGGAGGCCGCCGATCTCCAGGCGTTGCTGACGAAGATCGCCGATAGAGTGGTTTCGCTATGAAGTCAGACATCCACCCCGATTACCGCTACGTCGTCTTCCAGGACGTCTCGGCGGGTACCTCCTTCCTCACCCGGTCAACCATCTCCACGAGCGAGACGGTGACGTGGGACGACGGCAACGAGTACCCGCTCGCGAAGGTGGAGATCTCGAGCGATAGCCACCCGTTCTTCACCGGCCAGATGAAGATCGTCGACACCGCTGGTCGAGTCGAGCGTTTCGAGAAGCGCTACGGCCGTCGCAAGTCGGCTGGCCCCGAAGACGAGGCTGCACCGCAGGCCGAGGCATCAATGGAGGCTGCACCGGAGCCCGAGGCAGCGCCCGAGCCCGAGGCCGACGCCGAATCCACCGACGACTGAGATCGCGTGGCGCTCGACGCTGATCGTCGGGCTCAACTCGAACGGGCCCGCGCCGTCGCGCTGCTGACGGACTGCTTCGATCTCACACCCGACGCGGCCGAACTCGCGTCAGCGCCATTCGGCACGACGGCCCGGATCGGCGACCAGGCCTGGATCGTCTCCATGAGCGATGACCTCGACGCGCTCGGCGGGGTGCTCGTGTGGATCGATCGACACCAGCCGACCGAGGTCGATGTGGTCGTCGATCATCACCCCGGCATCCATGCGCGCCGGCTTGCCCTCCTGGCGCCCGATGCACGGGTGTGGCGCACCGAGGGCAAGACGATCGCCGCCGCAGAGCCGGACGACATTCCCGAGCCGCTTCCCCGCCCGGACGACGCGGCGCACCTCGAAGCGCTCCTCGTCGAGTACGGACTCGACGTCGTGTGCGAGGACGGCATCCTTCGCGGCGAACTCGCCGGGCTGGAGGTCGTCCGCATCCTGCATGGGCCCGACGGGCCTGTCGTCGAGGCGGGCGTGGGCCGATTCGACCGCGAGGCGGCTGCACTTCTGCACGCGGGGCGCAGCCCAGAGGATTCGATCGCCAACGCGGTCGAACAGGTTCGCCCCCATCGCATCGAGGGCGCTGTCTCCCACGCCATGAATCGGCTCGCTCGCGAGCGATGGCTCCGTCACCAGATCGTGGCCGCTCCGGAGACGGTCGACATCGATCTGCCCGCGCTCGTCGAGCCGATCCCGCCGCGCCAGAACCTCCTCGAGGTCGTCCCGGCCGCGGTCCTCGGCGTCGACGGCGATCGATCCGTCCTCGTCGTCTGCTCGGTCGGCGTCGATCTCGGCCTCGTTCCTGCGATCGCCGATCTTATCGCGATCCACGCCCCTGATCTCGTCCGGATCGTCGTGCCGGAGCGCGACAAGCTCCCACACCTCGAACGACTCGTCAGCCGGGTCCCCGTGCCGGCCGAAATCCGCACGATCACCCCGCCCTGGGTCGACTGAACGCCGACCTTGAACAATCGGTCCTCAGGCCGATTGGTGTGATTGCGTAGCATCAGGAGCGACATGACCGAACCCCGCACCGCCTGTCCGGCATGTGCTTCCCCTGATACCGAATCGCTCATGACGATCCCGGCGATACCGGTTCATGTCGGCGTTCTCTGGAACACCCGCGAGTCAGCCGTCGGGTGTGATCAGGCCGAGATGGCGCTGACTCTGTGCAGCCACTTCGGCAGAGCACGTGGGGCTCGATTGCCGACGATGTGGCCTCCGTTCTGCATCTTCACGGAGCGTGAACGATTACCTGACGCGTAAATTCACGGTGATCGTGTTGCCTCAGGAGTGCCGTTCCCGGTAGCTTGTGCATGGATTCACGAGCGGCAATGGGGCCGTTCGGGAAGTCGAGGCTGCCATGAGCGAGCGAGAGCAACGCAACTTGCGGGAGGGCGCCGGCGACGCTTTCTCCGCAGCGTTCGAGCTCATCGTCACACCGGCGATCTTCGGCCTGCTCGGCTGGGTCATCGACCGTCAGCTCGATCTCTTCCCGGTCTTCACCCTCGCACTCACGTTCGTGGTCCTCACCTACGAGGTCTGGAAGCTCTACCGGAACTACTCGGACTCGATGGACATCGAGCTCGAAGCCCGCCGCGCCGCATTCCAGGAGAGCCGCGTGCAGGAGGGAACGCTGTGAACGACCGCATGACCCCGTTCCCCTCCGGCGTCGACGCTGTGGCTCCTGAGCGCGAGATCGCGCGTGACCTCGCTGTCCGCACAGTGATCGTCGCCCCGGTCATGATCGCCGTGGGTGCGATCTTCTGGGGCTGGCACGGCGTCTGGTCGTCCGGCTACGCGCTGGCGATCGTGGCCGCCAACTTCCTGCTCGGTGCCGCCGCCATCACGTGGGGCGCAAAGTTCTCGCCGGCAATTCTTTTCGGCGCCGTCATGTTCGGATTCCTCGCTCGGCTCGGCATCATCACCGCAGCCGTGCTACCAATTCGCAACTCCGAATGGTTCGAGATCGTTCCGTTCGCGATCAGTCTTCTGGTCACACACCTCGGACTTCTCACTTGGGAGGCTCGCCACGTTGCGGCGTCGCTTGCCTTCCCTGGTCTGAAGCCCGGAACCGCAGTCCTTTCCACCAACGATTCCTCCGCGGAGCGCTCAGCATGAACCTGCTCGCCCTCGAGTTTCCACCCGTCAACCACCTGTTTGACTGGCCGACGCTCTGGTTCGAAGACACCCCCTTTGCCCTGAACAAGGTGGGGCTCACCTACCTGTTCGCGATGGTCGTCACCATCGCGATCTTCTGGTTCGCCGGGGCCAAGCGAAACCGCATGGTGCCCGCCGGTGTGCAGCACGTCGCCGAGTCCGGCGTGAACTTCGTCGAGGAATCCGTGGTCATGCAGACCATCGGGCCCGACGGCAAGAAGTTCATGCCGTTCCTCACGACGATGTTCTTCTTCATTCTCTTCTCGAACATCACCGAGGTCATCCCGTTCTGGCAGTTCCCGGCCAACTCCCGGATGGCGATGCCGCTCACCCTCGCGTTGCTGGTGTGGGTCCTTTACAACTTCCAGGGCGTCAAGCACCAGGGTCTGTTCGGCTACCTGAAGAACTCGATCTTCCCGCCCGGCGTTCCGATCGCGCTCTACGTCATCGTTGCGCCGATCGAGTTCGTCTCCACCTTCATCGTCCGGCCGTTCTCGCTCGCGATCCGGCTCTGGGCGAACATGGTCGCCGGCCACCTTCTGCTCGTCACGTTCGCGATCCTCTCGGCCACGATGTGGGGCTCCGGTGGCCTCGGCTACGGCGGCGCACTCGTCCTTTCCTTCCCGATGCTCATCCTCATGACCGGTTTCGAGATCCTCGTCTCGGTCCTGCAGGCGTTCATCTTCACCATTCTCACCGCCGTGTACATCGGCGGGTCCATGCACCCAGAACACTAAGACACAGAAAAACCAGGAGAAATCAACGTGCTCAACCTCCTCGCACAGACGGAAGCCGGCGAGTTCCTCGAGGGACTCAAGGCAATCGGTGCTGGTCTCGGCTATGGCCTCGCAGCCATCGGTCCGGGCATCGGCATCGGCACCGTGGTCGGCAACGCCATCTCGTCGATGGCTCGTCAGCCCGAATCCGCAGGCATGGTCCGTACGACCATGTTCCTCGGAATCGCATTCACCGAGGCGCTCGCCCTCATCGGCTTCGTCGTCTTCATCCTTCTGCTGCCCTAAGTCGCAGCAGGATCAAGGAATTCGCATCAACGGTAAAGGTTCAACCATGACACGAAGGATTCGGCAGATCGCCGGAGCGCTCGGCCTCACCGGCACCCTCTTGGTGCTGCTGGCCGCGCCTGCTGCGGCAAGCGGTGAGAGCATCGGCGGCTGCGCCGTCGAGGCGGCCGTCCACGCGGAAGAGGAGTACGGAAGTCTCCACGCCGTCGAAGAGGACAAGAAGCTCTTCGAAGAGCTCGAGAAGGAGATGGAAGGGTGCCTCGAGGCACCGAGCCCCATCATCCCCGAGGTCGACGAGATCATCTGGGGCGGCGCTGCCTTCCTCGTTCTCTTCTTCTTCATGGTCTGGAAGGGCATGCCTGCCGTCCAGGGCGCGATGAAGGACCGGGCCGACAAGATCGCTTCCGACCTCGACGCCGCCGATACGGCAAAGTCCGACGCCGCGAAGATCAAGGCTGACCACGAGGCTGCGCTCGCCGGCGCCAAGTCCGAGGCCAACCAGATCATCGAGGACGCTCGGGCTCAGGCCGACCAGCTCAAGGCCGAGCTCACCGCTCGGGCCAACGAGGAAGTTGCCGAGATGCGTACCCGTGCGGCGGCCGACGCCGATGCGGCTCGCTCCCAGGCCCTCAACGATCTCCGAGGCGACGTCTCGGAGATCGCGATCGGTGCCGCCGAGCGAGTGATCGGGTCGAACCTCGACCGCGACGCTCAGAGTGCGCTGGTCGACGCCTACATCGACGAGGTGGCTCGTGGCTGACGACCGGATCGGCGGCTACGCCGACGCTCTCCTGGCGGTTGCCGCCGCGGAGGGCGCCTCCGATGTCGTCGAAGACGAGCTGTTTCGGGTCGCGGAAGCAGTCCGCTCGAACGACAACCTCCTTGCCACGCTCAGCGACCGGAACCTTCCGGTCGAGCGTCGCCAGGGCGTCGTCGAAGATCTCCTGGGCTCGAGCGCGCACCCCACCACAACGGCCCTCGTGTCGATGGTGGTGGGCACAGGTCGGGGGGCCGACCTGCCCGCAATTGTTGATGAGACCGTCGCTCGAAGCGCGGCCGGTCGCAACGCCACCCTTGCCCGGGTGCGCTCTGCGATCGATCTCACCGACGACCAGAAGTCCCGCCTCGCGGCGGCCATCAAGTCCAAGACCGGCTCTGATGTCGAGATCCGTGTGGTCATCGACGAGAGCGTGCTCGGCGGCGTCATCACCGAAATCGGCGACGACGTCATCGACGGAAGCGTCCGCAGCCGGATGACCCAGCTGCGCGAATCCTTCAGCTGAACGAACGAGAGAAGTAGAGAGACACCACATGTCGGATCTCACCATCAACACCGCAGACATCGCCGCAGCGATCAAGAGCAACCTCGACGACTTCTCGCCGAGCCTCGAGCAGACCACCGTTGGTCGTGTGCTGGAGGTCGGCGACGGCATCGCTCGCGTGTCGGGCCTGCCCGAAGCCGCAGTGAACGAGATGCTTCGCTTCGAGAACGGCCTCATCGGCCTCGCACTCAACCTCGACGAAGAGTCGATCGGCGCCGTTGTTCTGGGCGAAGTCGACGGCATCGAAGAGGGACAGACCGTGGTCGCCACGGGCGAGATCCTCTCGGTTCCGGTCGGCGACGGCCTCCTCGGCCGTGTCGTCAACCCGCTGGGTGAGCCCATCGACGGCAAGGGCGCACTCACCAACGTGCAGCCCCGCCGCATGGAGATCCAGGCCCCGGGGATCCTCGGCCGCAAGCCGGTGCACGAGCCCATGCAGACCGGCATCAAGGCGATCGACTCGCTGATCCCGGTCGGCCGTGGCCAGCGAGAGCTGATCATCGGTGACCGCAAGACCGGCAAGACCACCATTGCGCTCGACACGATCCTGAACCAGAAGGGTCTGGGCGTGAAGTGCATCTACGTGGCGATCGGCCAGAAGGCCTCCACGGTGGCCCAGAACGTCGCGACGCTCGAAGAGCTCGGCGCGATGGACTACACCACGATCGTGGTCGCTCCGGCCTCCGATCCGGCTCCGTTCAAGTTCCTTGCTCCCTACGGCGGTTGCGCCATGGGTCAGCACTGGATGGAGAACGGCGAGCATGCCCTCATCGTCTACGACGACCTTTCGAAGCAGGCCGAGGCCTACCGCCAGGTATCGCTGCTGCTGCGTCGTCCTCCGGGGCGCGAGGCATTCCCCGGCGACGTGTTCTACCTCCACTCCCGTCTTCTCGAGCGGGCAGCCAAGCTGTCCGACGAGCTGGGCGCCGGTTCCCTCACCGCCCTGCCGATCATCGAGACGAAGGCCGGCGACGTGTCCGCCTTCATCCCGACCAACGTGATCTCGATCACCGACGGTCAGATCTTCCTGCAGGACGACCTCTTCAAGTCCGGTATCCGCCCGGCTGTCGACGTGGGCATCTCGGTGTCTCGCGTGGGTGGTGCGGCGCAGGTGAAGGCCATGAAGACGGCCACCGGCACGCTGAAGGGCGACCTCGCCCAGTTCCGTGAGCTCGAGGCGTTCGCCGCCTTCGGTTCGGACCTGGATGCGGTGTCCAAGGCCCAGCTCGAGCGGGGCTACCGCCTCACCGAGCTGCTGAAGCAGGGCGTCAACACGCCGTACCCGGTCGACGAGCAGGCGGTGTCCATCTATGCCGGCACCCGCGGCTACCTCGACTCGCTGCCCGTCGACGACGTGCTCCGCTTCGAAGCCGATCTGCTCGACTGGTTCCGTAGCCGTCACGGCGACGTGCTGAGCGAGATCAAGAACGAGGGAACGATCAGCGACGAGGACGCCTTCGAGGCTGCCATCAAGGACTTCGCCGATCAGTTCGTGCCCACGGTCGTCGAGGGTGAAGAACCCGACGCCGAGGAGCAGGGTGGTTCCACGTCGACCACAATCGACTCGGACGTCACCCTGCCCGAAGAAGACATCACCCGCGACGAGGCCTGAGGTAACCGTCCAACATGCCAGGTGGTAAGGAGCGAGAGCTCAAGCGCCGGATCTCAAGCGTCCAATCGACGAAGAAGATCACGCGAGCGATGGAACTGATTGCTGCGACGCGCGTCGTCAAGGCGATGCAGCGAGCGGACGCCTCGCGTCCCTACGCCCGTCAGATCACCTCGGTCATCGAGAACCTCGCCGCCGGTGGGGCGTCGGTCGATCATCCGCTCCTGCGGGAGGCCGACGAGGTCAAGAAGGTCGGCTTCATCGTGATGGCGGGCGACCGCGGTCTCGCCGGTGCCTACAACTCCAACCCGATCCGCGCCGCTGAGCGCCAGTTGATGTCCTACCAGACCGAGGGTGTCGACTACTCGCTGTTCTGCGTCGGAAAAAAGCCCACGGCGTATTTCAAGTTCCGCAACTACCGCGTGGACCACGCCTACGAGGGTTTCACCGCCGATCCCACGTACGAACACGCTCGCCGCATCGCCGACGACGTCGCCGATGCGTTCATCAGCGGCGAGGTCGACGCGGTGGAGTTGATCTACACCGAGTTCGTGTCCATGGGCACCCAGCGGGTGTCGGTGCGCAGCTTCCTTCCGCTGGAGAGCACCGCCGTTATGGCAGAGGCCGGTGGCGGGTCCGCCGAAGTCGCCGACTCGTTCGAGTTCGAGCCGTCCCCTGAGGCCGTGCTCGAGTCGCTCTTGCCCCGCTACATCGAGGCCCGCCTGTTCGGCGCCCTCCTCGACGGGGCCGCCTCCGAGCACGCCAACCGTCAGCGGGCCATGAAGTCCGCCACGGACAACGCCGAGGATCTCATCACGAGCCTCTCGCGTGAGATGAACGCGGCCCGTCAGGCCTCGATCACCACCGAGATCATGGAGATCGTGAGCGGTGCCGAGGCGCTTGGGTCAGGCGGCAACAAGGAAGACATCGCGGCGCTGATCTCCGAGGTGGTCGTCGCCACCTCCACTGCCGTTCTCGACCCCGGTCCCTTCGGTGAAGGCTCCCATGCCCCGCTGCCCGATGGCTCGGCCCCGGCCGGTTTCACCATCAAGGGCAATCAAGACTCGATGCTCTACCACCGCCCCGACAGCCGCAGCTACGCGGTCACCGGCGCGGAGGTCTGGTTCGACACACCCGAGCGAGCCGAAGCCGCTGGCTTCACGCTCGCCAACACGCACCCCAACGCGGATTCTTAGAAGGAAAGCGACTTTCACATGACTGTCACTGAGAACGATCTTAAGAGCGGACAGATCGTCAGCATCGCTGGCCCTGTCGTCGACGTCGAGTTCCCCCCGGGCTCGCTGCCCGAGATCAACGCCCAGCTGGAGTTCGACGTCACCGTCGACGGCGAGACCACTCGCGTCGCTGCTGAGGTTGCCCAGCAGATCGGCGACAACCGCATCCGCGCCATCGCCATGAAGCCCACCGACGGCCTCACCCGTGGTACCCAAGTCGACAACACCGGTCACGGTGTGCAGGCGCCCGTGGGCGACGACACGCTCGGCCACATCTGGAACGTCATGGGCGACTGCCTCGACGTTCCCGGCCGCACCACACCCGAGCGCTGGGACATTCACCGGCCGGCTCCGTCGTTCGACAGCCTCGAGCCGTCGGCGAAGATGTTCGAGACCGGCGTGAAGGTCATCGATCTCCTCACCCCCTACAAGGAGGGTGGCAAGATCGGCCTGTTCGGCGGTGCCGGCGTGGGCAAGACCGTGCTCATCACCGAGATGATCACCCGTGTGGCCTCCAACCACGGTGGTGTGTCCGTCTTCGCCGGTGTCGGCGAGCGCACTCGTGAAGGAACCGACCTCTTCATCGAGATGGGCGAGACCGTGATGGGCGACGGTGAGACCACCGTGCTCGACAAGGCCGCTCTCGTCTTCGGTCAGATGGATGAGCCCCCGGGAGTCCGCCTTCGTGTGGCGCTCTCCGGTGTCACCATGGCCGAGTACTTCCGCGACGTGCAGAACCAGGACGTGTTGCTCTTTATCGACAACATCTTCCGCTTCGTCCAGGCCGGTTCCGAGGTGTCCACCCTCCTCGGCCGTATGCCCTCCGCCGTGGGTTACCAGCCCACCCTCGCCGACGAGATGGGCGAGCTCCAGGAGCGCATCACCTCCACCCAGGGCAAGTCGATCACCTCGCTGCAGGCCGTGTACGTGCCCGCCGATGACTACACCGACCCGGCGCCGTTCACGTCGTTCACCCACTTCGACGGCACCACCGAGCTGTCCCGCGACATCGCGGCGCTCGGCATCTACCCGGCTGTGGATCCGCTGGCCTCGTCCTCGACGATCCTCGACCCGATGGTCGTCGGTGAGCGTCACTACCAGACGGCCCGTCGTGTGCAGGAAGTCCTCCAGCGCTACAAGGAGCTGCAGGACATCATCGCCATCCTCGGTCTCGACGAACTCTCCGAAGAAGACCGCATCACGGTCGACCGGGCCCGCAAGGTCCAGAAGTTCCTGTCCCAGCCGATGTTTGTCGCCAAGACGTTCACCAACCAGGACGGCATCTTCACCCCGGTCGAGGAGACGGTCGATTCGTTCGAAGCGCTCGTCAACGGTGATCTCGATCACCTGCCGGAGCAGGCCTTCTTCATGGTCGGTGGCGCCGAAGACGCCGAGCGCAAGGCCGCCGAACTCCAGGCCGAGGCCTGAGCACGATGTTCGACGTCCAGGTCGTCTCTCCTGAATCGGTGTCCTACACCGGTGAGGCCGAGATGGTCATCGCGCGCACGGTCGACGGTGGCGACATCGCCTTCCAGACCGGTCACGTGCCCTTCATCGGCACGCTCGCGGTTTGGTCGGTCGACGTCGTGAAGGCCGAGGGTGATCGCGACACGTTCGCCGTGCACCGGGGCTTCGTTCAGGTCAGCGGCACGTCCGTCACGATCCTCAGCGACGTCTCCGAGGTGGCCGACGAGATCGACGTCGCCCGCGCCCAGGCCGCCAAAGAGCGAGCCGAAGCGGTGCTCAGCGCGGATGCCGAGGACGAAGGCGCTCTCGCCGACCTCGGCCGGGCCGAGCTACGCCTCCGCGTGGCCGCCGGCGAGCCCGCTTCTCACTGAGCGACCCGTCTAGACGATCTCGATCTCGGTGAGGCCGTCTTCGGCTTCCGGGAACGACATGTCGAGCCCCTCGAGGGTGTCGACGAGGACCTGGCTGATCAGCCGGTTTCGGAACCACTTGCGGTCGGCCGGGATCACGTACCAGGGCGCGTCCTCAGTGCTCGTCTTTTCGAGCATCACGCGGAACGCCTCCTGGTATTCGTCCCAGTGCTTGCGTTCCTTCAGGTCGCATGAGTCGAACTTCCAGTTCTTGTGCGGCTCGTCGAGCCGGTCCTGGAGCCGCTCGCGCTGCTCGTCCTTGGAGATGTGGAGGAAGAACTTCAGGATCGTGGTGCCTTCATCGGCAAGAAGCTGCTCGAACGCGTTGATGTGGCCGTAGCGGCGCGACCACCGCTGCTCGGGGACGTAGTTGTGGACGCGGACCACGAGGACGTCCTCTTAGTGCTAGCGGTTGAAGATCGTGATCTCGCCGGTCTTCGGGGTGTGCTCGTGCACCCGCCACAAGTAGTCGTGACCGAGCTCCTCATCGGTCGGGCGCTTGAACGACGTCACCTTCACGCCTTGCGGGTTGAGCTTGTCGAAGACGTGACGGATCGTCCCGTCCTTGCCGCCGGTGTCGGTTGCCTGGATGACGACGAGCACTTTGTGCTTGCCCTCGGCGTAGAGCAGCTCCTGGAGCTCCTCCAAACGGTCGTTCAGGTCGTCTGTTGTGTCTTCGGCGTCGTCTCGGTCGAGTCCGCCGTCATCGTCCGTCTGCCAGTCCCCGAGATAGACCTTCTGACCAGGGAGAACGCGGTACGCCTGTGGACTCATCCGCACAGCTTGCTTGATCTTTTGACCGAATGTGCCGACAGGGGAGTGGAGTCCAAATCCGTTCCGGGAGGTGTGTGGGGTGTCGCCCACCGAAAGAACTACTCGCGCAACCGAGGTTGCGCTCGCTGAAGAGTTTCGTGATGCCATCGAGGATGCGCGCGGTCGGGTGACCGCCGTACTCGAACCGGCCTGCCCCACGCCTGCGTTCCTGCAGGCGCTGCGGAGCGAAGTCGAGCGCGCCGCCGCGCAGCCCGACGCGGTGCCCTATCCGGAACTCGCGGATGCGGACACGTACTGGGAGGCGACCGTCAAGCCACAGAGCCGATCGCTACGCGACGCGGTCGGTGCGATCGTCGAGTGGCTCGAGCAACGCATCATCACAACCATGGGAGTCGCGGAGACCGATCTGAAGTCCCTCGTCGACGCGGCTGCCGCTGAGCCCGGCCCGGATCCGGCCCCGCTGCGGGCCATGATCGCGGACGAGATCGATGCGCGATGTCGAGAGCTTCATCACCAGATGGCCGAGGTGCTGAGCGTCCTCCCGCAGAGCAACCCGATTCAGGACGCTCGCTGCTGCGCCGACGAGGCCATGCGAGCGCGAGCGACGTCAGATGTCGAGTCGCTGAAGGCCGCCTACCTGCGAGATGCGGGAGGCGACGAGTCGGACCAGCAGTTCGCGGAGCAGCAGTGGTCCGAGACGTTCGCCGAGCGGGTCGCCCATCGGTGCTCGTTGCTCGCGGCGCAGGGTCCGTGGCGCCACCAGGAGTTCGCGCTCGTCGGCTATGAACGTGCTCGTACGGAGGCTGAGCGGATCGTCGAGGAATCGGCGAGCCGACTCCAGGCGCCGCTGCGCGGCCTGCACCAGCTCCTGCTGGAGCGCTACGACTCTGCCGTGACTATCTCGGTCTGATGCTCAGGAGTAGTCGACGGCGCTGAACTCGCCCAGCTTGTCGATCTGATGGTGCGCCTCCACCTTGCGGACGGTGCGCGACCGGGACCGCATGACGAGTGAGTCCGTGTGGCAGCCACGGCTGTCGAAGTGGACGCCCTTGAGCAGGTCGCCGTCAGTGATGCCGGTCGCGGCGAAGAAGCAGTCGTCGCTACGAACGAGGTCGTCGGCGGTGAGCACCTGGCTCAGGTCGTAGCCCGCGTCGATCGCCTCGGTGCGCTCGCGCTCGTTGCGAGGCCAGAGCCGGCCGAGCTGCTCGCCGCCCATGGACTTCAGCGCGGCGGCGGTGATGACGCCCTCGGGCGTGCCGCCGATGCCGAAGAGAATGTCGGCCCCGGATTCGGGCCACGCAGTGCTGATCGCACCGGCGACGTCGCCGTCCGGAATCAGGCGGATTCGAGCGCCCGCTTCGCGAACCTCGGCGATGATCTCCTCGTGGCGATCACGGTCGAGGACGACCGCGGTGAGGTCGCGCACAGACTCCCGCTTCGCCTCCGCGACTGCCTGCAGGTTCTCGGTGACGGACATCTCCATGCTGATCACGCCGGCGGCCTGGGGGCCGACGGCGATCTTCTCCATGTAGACGCACGGTCCCGGGTCGAACATCGATCCGCGGGGGGCGACCGCGATGACGGCGATCGCGTTGCCTCGTCCGAGTGCCGTGAGGGTGGTGCCGTCGATCGGGTCCACGGCGATGTCGGTCTGCGGAGGGCTACCGTCGCCGATCTTCTCGCCGTTGTAGAGCATCGGCGCTTCGTCCTTCTCGCCCTCGCCGATCACGACGATGCCGTCCATCGGGACGGTGTCGAGAACGACACGCATGGCGTCGACCGCGGCGCCATCAGCGCCTTCCTTGTCGCCACGGCCCATCCAGCGGGACGCCGCCATCGCGGCGGCTTCGGTGACACGCACGAGCTCGAGCGCGAGGTTGCGATCCGGGAGATCCTGATTCGTCATTCTGGGAACGGTAGCCGCCGCCACGGCGTGCGAGGATGACGGCCGTGGCATTCCGGAACAGAGGCAAAAACCGCGACGCATCCGATGACGGAGGCGTTGACGAGGGTGTTGACGTCGATCACGACGGCGGTGACGCCGACGAAGATCTCGCCGACGACGAGAACGGTGAATGGCTGGCCTACGAGCTCCACGAATGGGCGTCGGAGTCACGCTCGATGCTCGCCCAGCTCCTTCTCGCCGACGAGGTGCCCCACAGCTGGCAGGGGACCACGCTGCTTGCCCACCAGACCGTCGAAGCGCAGGTCGACGCGCTTCTCGAGGAGGTCGAACAGGCGGAGGTGCAGGACCTCGACCCCGCCGAGCCGAAGGTCGCGTTCGAGGTGGACGGCTGGTCAGGAGACCTGCAGGCCCAGCTCGCCGAGCGTCTCGGGCAGGGGGGCGTCCCGCACGAATTCGATGCGGACGGCGATCTCGTCTGCCATGAGGCCGACGAGGAGCAGGTGGAACTCGTCATCGACGAGTTGTTGGCCCGGGTGGCCGACGAGGGCCTCGAGCAGCTCGATGGTCTCGACGCGAACGATCTGCTCAGCTCGCTGTTCACCGCCACGGATCGCCTGAAGAAGGACGTGCACGACGCCAAGGGCATCCTGGGCGTGCTCGAACACGGCCGCCGACTCGCTGGGACAGCCACGCCATTCGGGTTCGCGGCCACGGCGTGGACCGCGCTGCGCGACGCCGCCACAACGCTGTGCGACTTGATCGAGGACGAGGAGTCCACGGACGCCGAAGTCGTCGACCTTGCTGTGCGTCTCCGAGACACGCTGCAACGCCTGATCTGACGTCTCGTCCGGTGCCCTGGCGCGGTACCGTGGAGTAATGCTTTTGGCCGAAATCGACGTGTATCACTCGCGGCCGATCGCGCCGACGAGACGAGTCGCCGTCGGCTACACGATCCTTCCGGTCGACCCTGCGCCGGGCTTTGGCGGGCTGCTCCTCGGCGCAGTAGCCGCTCGCTTCGTGATGGATCTCCATCCGGACGACATGCCCGACATCGTTGCCCTGACGCATGAACTCGAAGCCGGCCGCCGGATCCCACAGCCCCGCCTGCGCCACCGCTTCCAGGACGACCGCGTGGGTCTCACGCGAAGCCCGCATCGTCTCCACCGCGACGACGACAGCGACGCGATGCGACTGCAGTTCACCACCGACAAGGGCGCGCCGTCCCAGCACGTGCTGGGCGTCGTCTATGCCGCCGGTCAACTCGAGCGCGACGCCCGCGGCGAGGTCATGGCGTCGATCCGACGAGGTCTCGCGTGGACCGGCGACATCGGCCCCGCCTTACTCGCGCATCTAGCGGGGCGGGGTCACAACACACTCTCCTCGAGCGCCATGGCCGATCCCATCGGCTGGGCGATGGGCATCCTTGGTCTCTCGCTGCTCGACGAGCGCCCGTCGAAGGGCGTTGTGCAGCGCGGCTACCGGGACGCGCTGCTCGCTGCGCATCCCGATCACGGTGGCGACGACGACGACGCTGCTCAGAGAATCGCCGACATCGGCGAGGCGCGACGCATTCTGCTCGCCCGCTGATGGTCGCTCCGTCCGGACTCCTCCTGACCCACGGCGCGGGTGGCGACTCGTCACACCGTCTGCTCGTCGCCTTGGAGGAACAGCTCGACCTTCCGGTGTACCGAATGGACTTCCCGTACCGTAAGGAAGGGCGCAAGGCCCCGGACCGGGCGCCGAAGCTCATCGCTGCGCTGCGCGACGAGGTCGCGGTCGCCGCGAAGAAGATGAAGGTGGACCCGAACCGGCTGGCCTTGGGTGGCCGGTCAATGGGTGGCCGCATCTGCTCGATGGCGATCGCTGAAGGGCTTCCGGCCTCCGCAGTCGTCTTGCTGAGCTATCCGCTGCACCCGGTCGGCAAGCCGGAGCGGCTTCGGATCGAGCACTTCCCGGATCTCGCCGTGCCGACCCTGTTCGTGAACGGTGATCGCGACCCCTTCGGCACTCCCGACGAGCTCGCGGCACACACGCCTGCCATCGCCGGCCCCACGCAGGTGCACTGGCTCGAGGGGCAACGCCACGATCCCAAGCCCACGTTCGACGACGAGATCATCGACGTCGTCGTCGGCTTCCTCGCCAGCCTCTAGCCTCGCGAGGGTGTGGGACCGGATCGAGAGCCTGGAGCTGGAGCTCCGCGACGTTGAGGTCCGCCTGGGTGACCCGGCGGTCCAGTCCGACCCTTCCCAACTCGCGGTCCTCGGCCGCCGGTTCAAGGAGCTCGAGGAGATCGTGGCCGTCGGTGTCTGCTACCGCGCTGCCACCGAGGATCTCGAGGTCGCCAACGAGATGTTCGCTGAGGCGTCCGGCGATGACCGCGAGGAGCTTCGCGACGAGATCAACACCCTCGAAACGGCCATCGCCGTGGCCGAGGAGGAGCTGAAGGTCCTTCTCCTTCCCAAGGATCCGAATGCCGATCGCAACGTGATCATCGAGATTCGTGGCGCAGCCGGAGGCGAGGAAGCGAACCTCTTCGCCCGGGACCTCTTCACCATGTACGAAGCGTTCGCCAAGCGGCAGGGATGGCGCCTCGAGATGCTCGGCGCGTCGCTGTCGGATCTCGGTGGCTTCACCGAGGTCGCCGCCATCCTGAGCGGCGATGCGGTGTGGACCCGGATGAAGCACGAGGCCGGCACGCACCGGGTGCAGAGGGTGCCGGTCACGGAGTCCCAAGGGCGGGTGCACACGAGTTCGGCGACCATGATCGTGCTGCCGGAGGCGGAAGAGGTCGAGGTCGACATCCACGACAACGATCTGCGCGTCGACACCTACCGCTCGAGCGGCTCCGGCGGCCAGTCGGTCAACACGATGGACTCCGCCGTCCGGATCACCCATGTGCCGACGGGTCTCGTCGTGACGATGCAGGACGAGAAGAGTCAGCTCAAGAACAAGAACAAGGCCATGAAGGTGCTCCGGAGCCGCCTCTTGGCGCTCGAGCAGGAGAAGGCGGCGTCCGAGGCCTCGGATCTCCGGAAGGGGCAGGTCAACACCGGCGACCGCTCCGAGAAGATCCGTACGTACAACTTCAAGGAGAACCGGGTCACCGATCATCGGATCGGACTCACGCTGCACAAGCTCGACCGGGTACTCGCTGGCGAACTCGATGACGTGAGCGACGCCCTCGTTGCCGAAGAACGCCAACGGCAGCTCGAGGACGACAATCCCGAGGACAGCAGGTGATGACGGAGGCGGACGAGGGGACCGTCACGTGGGGTGAGCTGCTGGACGAGGCGGGTCGGCGCGTCGAGCCTGGCGATGCCCGTCGCATCGTCGAGGAGGTCACCGGATCGGAGCCGGGGGCCCTGCATCGGGCGCTGGCAGACCTGGCGACGGTCCGCGGCGTTGCCCGTTTCGATGCGATGGTGGCGCGGCGCGCCGCCGGCGAGCCGCTGCAGTACGTACTCGGCCGCTGGGGGTTCCGCACGCTCGACCTGCTGGTCGACGCTCGTGTCCTGATCCCGCGACCGGAGACTGAAGTCGTGGCCGGGCTGGCGATCGATGCCGCGAGCCGCTGCTCGGGCCCTCTCGTGGCCGACCTCGGTACCGGGTCCGGCGCGATCGCCTTGTCGGTCGCGGTGGAGTGCGCCGACGCCCAGGTGCTCGCCGCTGATGTTTCGGCTGATGCGATCGCCGTTGCGCGAGCCAATCTGGCGGGCATCGGGCGCGCCGCCACTCGCGTCTCGCTGCACCGGGGTTCCTGGTTCGCGGCCCTCCCCGTGGAAGCGGAAGCGCGTATCGACGTGCTCGTCGCCAATCCGCCGTACGTGGGTGACCACGAGGAACTGCCGTCTGTCGTTGCCGACTGGGAGCCCGCATCGGCCCTTCGGGCCGGCCCGGACGGTCTGGATGACGTTCGCCACATCGTCGACGATGCGCCCCGCTGGCTCGCCCCCGAGGGCAAGCTCGTGCTCGAGATGGCGCCGGCGCAAACGGCCACCGTCGCTCAGTGGTGCGCGGACCTCGGGTTCGAGGCGTCGATCCATAAGGATCTGGCCGGTCGAGACCGAGCCGTTGTTGCCGAACGGAGCACCCGATGACACCAACCGACCTCGATGATGCCGCGCAGGCCATGCGAGCCGGAGACGTGGTCGTCATCCCGACCGACACCGTCTACGGCCTCGCCGCGGCGGCGGACAACTCTGCCGGCGTCGAGGCGATGTTTCGGCTGAAGAATCGACCGGTCGATGTGAACGTCGCCGTTCTCGTGGCCGATGCTGACCAGGCCCGGCAGTACGTCGATCTCGGACCCGCGGGTGAGGCGTTGGCCGATCGATACTGGCCGGGGCCGTTGACGATCGTTGCCGTCCGGCACGCCGTCGGATCACTCGCGGCCGGCGACGACGAGACGCTCGGGGTTCGCTGCCCCGACGAAGCGGTCGCACGGGCGCTCGCCGAGCGCGTTGGCCCGGTTGCGGCGACGAGCGCCAACCTCCACGGACAGGACACGCCTGGGCGTGCCGATGCCGTCGCCGATCTGTTTCCCGATGTTTCTGTGGTGATCGACGACGGCGCCCGGCCGGGGGCGGCGTCCACCGTTGTGAGCGTGGTCGACGGTGTGGCCGTCGTGCTTCGCGAGGGCCCGATCAGCGCCGCGGATATCGACGCGGTGATCGAAGCCGACTCGTAAGCTCGGCGTATGCGCATCGCCGTCGGCTCTGATCACGCAGGATTCGAACTCAAGGAGGCCGTCGCGGCTCACGTCCGCGACGCCGGTCACGAGGTTGTCGACTGCGGCACCTACTCCGCTGATCGAGTCGACTACCCGGACTTCGGCGCGGCGGTGGGCCGCTCGGTCGCCGGCGGCGACACCGAGGGCGGCATCTGCGTCTGCGGCACCGGCATCGGCATCGCCATGGCTGCGAACAAGATCGCTGGCATACGCGCCGGGGTCGTCTGGGACGCGACGTCGGCTCGTCTGACCCGCGAGCACAACGATGCCAACGTGATCTGTATCGGTGAGCGCCTCGTGGGGCCACAGGTGGCTCTCGACGCGGTTGACGCGTGGCTCGCCTCGACGTTCGACGGCGGCCGCCACGTGGGCCGCGTGGCGAAGCTCGACGCCCTTGGCGGCGAACGGGTCTGACCCTCGGTCGCGCCGATACCATGCCGTGATCTCGTGATTCCGAGGAGTCATCCATGCCCTGGCCGAGCGCCGCCAATGACCCAGTTCTCGATCTCATTCGCAATGAAGAGACACGCCAGAACACCACAGTTCAGCTGATCGCGTCGGAGAACTTCGCGTCCCCGGCTGTCATCGCCGCGACCGGCTCCGTGCTGACCAACAAGTACAGCGAGGGCTATCCCGGCAAGCGCTACTACGGCGGCAACATGGTCGTCGACCAGATCGAGAACATCGCTCGCGATCGCGTGTGCGCACTCTTCGGGGCCGAACATGCGAACGTCCAGCCCCATGCCGGCGCGGTCGCCAACATGGCCGTCTACCAGGCCCTTCTGGAGCCGGGCGACACGGTGCTCGGTATGAGCCTCGACCACGGCGGGCACCTCACGCATGGCTCTCCCGTGAACTTCTCGGGTCTGCAGTACAACTTCGTTTCGTACGGCGTCACCGCCTCAGACGAGCGGATCGACTTCGAGGACATAGCGGCGACAGCCCACGCCGAGAAGCCGAAGATGATCGTGGCCGGTGCAACCGCCTACCCCCGCATCATCGATCCCACGCCGCTGCGCGAGATCGCCGACGAGTGTGGCGCCCTGCTGATGTTCGATGCGGCCCACATCGCCGGCCTCATTGCCGGAGGCGCGCATCCGAACCCGCTCCCGCAGGCCGACATCATGACGTTCACCACCCACAAGACCCTCCGAGGGCCGCGGGGTGGCGCGATTCTCTGCCGTGAAGAGTTCGCGGATGCGATCGACAAGGCGATCTTCCCGGGCATCCAGGGTGGCCCGCTGGAGCATGTGATCGCCGCGAAGGCGGTGGCGTTCGGCGAGGCTGCCGCACCGGAGTTCGCGGACTACGCGAAGGCCATCGTCGTCAATGCGCAGGCCCTTGCCGAAGCGCTCGCCGGGCACGGCTTCCGGCTCGTCTCGGGCGGCACGGACAACCACCTCCTGCTCGTCGACCTGCGCGGCTTCGACGAGGGTCTCACCGGCAAGGAGGCTCAGGCGGTCCTGGACGATGCCGGCGTGAGCCTCAACAAGAACACGGTGCCGGACGATCCTCGCTCGCCGTTCGTCACCTCTGGCGTGCGGATCGGCACCCCGGCTGTCACCACGCAGGGCATGGGCCCAGCGGAGATGGCAACGATTGCCGAGCTCATCGCCCGAGCACTGCGAGAGCGCAACGACCCGGCCGAAGTGGCGGCGGTGAAAGCCGACGCCGCCGAACTCTGCGGCCGGTTCGAGCCGTACCCCGAGCTCGGCGCCTGAGCCGGAGGCGAACGTGCCCGCGCTGTCCGCCTACCTGACAGTGGGCGTTGCCGCGGCGCTGGTCACATTCATCACGGTTCCACTGGTTCGACGGCTCTCCATCCGGATCGGCGCGGTCGCGCCGCCCGACGAGCGGCACGTCCACCTGGTCCCCACACCGTGCGGCGGAGGCGCCGCGATGATGGTCGGCGTGATCGCCGCGGTCGGTGTTGCGTTCACGCTCGACGAGTTCTCCGATGTGATGGCCGCCCGCACCGAGATGCTCGGCGTCGTCTTGGCGGCGGTGATCATCTGGAGTGTCGGCTTCGTCGATGACGTTCGCGAGATCTCTGCGCCCGCGAAGTTGGCCGGCATGGTGCTGGCGGGATCCGTGATGTCGCTCACGGGCGTCTCGATCCTGTTCTTCCGAGTGCCGTTCTTCGAGCTGCTGTTCCTGTCCGCTGACTGGTCGGCGCTCGTCACGGTGCTGTGGGTCGTCGGCATGGCCAACGTCGTCAACCTCATCGACGGGCTCGACGGTCTGGCCGGTGGCATCGTCGCCATCGCGTCGGCCACGTTTCTCCTCTACACCCTGCAGCTCGGCAACGAGGGGGTGCTCGATCCCTCGAACCCGGGCGCACTGTGGGCGTCGATCACGTTCGGCGTGTGCGTGGGCTTCCTGCCCCACAATGTCCATCCGGCCCGGATCTTCATGGGCGACGGCGGTGCACTACTCCTCGGCCTGCTCATGGCGGCGTCGACCATGTCGGTCGGCGGGCGCACCACGGCGGACTTCTCCGGTCAGGCATTCTTCTTCTTCGCTCCCATCTTCATCCCGCTGGTCATTCTCGGCGTGCCCATTCTCGACACGGTCTTCGCCGTGCTGCGTCGCGCGGCGAAGCGCAACGCAGTGGCCGAGGCCGACAAGGAGCACATGCATCATCGGCTGATGCGGCTCGGTCACGGGCATCGGCGCTCGGTGCTCATCCTGTGGCTCTGGACGGCGCTGCTGTCGGCGTTCGTGCTCTATCCGACCTACACCGGCGAGGGCGACGCGATCGTGCCGATCGGGGTCGCGGCCCTGGCGCTCGGCCTGTTCAGCGTGTTTCACCCCCGGCTGCGGGGCGCGGCCGGGGAGATCGATGAGTCAGAGCTGGATGCCATCGAGGCTGCCAGCGGTCGGGTCAGATCACCTCGACGGGCACGCCGGCCGTGACCTGAAGCGTCTCGACCATCCGAGTGACGTCGTCGTTGTGCATCCGCACGCATCCGGAGGACACGTTGGAGCCGAGGGTATCGGGATCGTTCGTCCCGTGAATGCCGAGCTGGCCTGGACCGCCGTTGAACGTCACGAATGTGTCGGAGAACCCCGAGAGTCCGTAGGTATAGACGCCGTACACGGTGTCGGGCTCGGGCGGCTGCAGGATCTCGGTGGTGTAGTAGCGGCCGAGCGGCATGGGTGCGTTGTCACGGGCGACGCCGACGGTCGTCTCCATGACCACCTGCTCGTGCTTGAAGATGGTCATCGTGAACGCGTCGAGATCGACGAGGATCGCGAAGTCGTGGCGGAAGAGGTCCACGTCGGTCTTACGGATCCATCCGAACGAGCCGTTGGGACGAACGGGGAGTAGCACTCGGTAGTAGTCCGAACCGTCGAAGTCGTCGACGAGGAACACGAGATCGCCGCGGGACTCCAATGGGTTGCCGAACGTCCATCTCGGCTCCGGGGCGCCGCGACTCTCGAAGACGTCGATCTCGGAGGATCGGGCCGGTGCTCGGGCCACGAACGAGACGCCGACGCGGTCCTCCGCCGGATCGATCGAGTTGCGCAGCAGGTCCATGGGCGAGCCGTCGCCGCTCGCCGAGGTGGTCGGGTCGGGGATCGCCTCGACGATGTCGCCGGGCATCGTGGTCGTCGACGGCGCCGGCTCGAGCGTGATGTCGACTCCCTCATATGCCTCGAGGATGTCGCGTTCCGGGGCTGAACACGCGACGAGGCCGAGCGCGCCGGAGCCGAGCAGAAAGGTGCGCCGCGGGATCGAACTCATCGCCGCCTCGGTACCGCTCAGCGGTCCTCTGGATTGATCTCCTCGAGCTCGAGACCGGCGGTCTCCGGATAGAACCGCAGGACGAGCCACGCGACGATGATCGGGCCGGCGGCGAGGATCGCGAGTGGTGGCCCTATCTCGCCCCACCGGTCCGAGAGCTGGCCGACGAAGACGAGTCCGGCCGCGCTGCCGAGGACGCCGACCGTGACGATCAGCCCGTTCGCCCGCCCGCGGTCGTGGGTGCCGAAGAGCTCGGGGCCGTAGACCGCGAGGGCGGGAATCGCGATGCCACCGAGGGTGACCCCGCCGAGGGTCGCCAACCAGAGCAGCGGACCGGTGACGAAGAACGCCGCGGTCGCGAAGAAGGCGCCCATCAGCAGGCCGGCTGCGCCGACCGGACGGCGCCCGCGCGTCTCCGCGAGGTAGCCGCCGACCAACACGCCGAGCCCGGCAGGGGTGGACGTCACGATCGTGAAGATGCTGATTCCGGTGGCGCTGAACCCGCGCTCGTCCTTCAGGAAGTCGTTCTGGAAGCTGGACGCCGGTGCGAAGAACATGGAGAGCAGGAACGCCGACACCCCCAGCAGTACCAAGCGATTCCAACGCCGCTGGCGCTCGTCCGGGAGCGCGACCGCCGGTTCGTGCTGGGCGGCATCGGTGAACCGCTGCGTCTCGGGTAGCCGCCGTCCGACCCACAGGACGACGAGCGTGCCGAGCCCGCCGAGGAGATAGATCACGCGCCAGCCGCGGATGTCGACGTCGGCAATGGGCAGGACCCAGACAGCCATGCCAGAGCCGAGTCCTGCGCTCAGAACGAGAACGGAGGCGGCCCAGGCGCGACTGCGAGCGGGCATCTCCTCCACGGCGACGATGGCAATCAGGACTCCGAGCCCGGTCGACAGACCTCGGGCAACGAGTTGGGTCGCACCCAGCGTCCAGATCCCGGGCGACAAGCCGCCGAGCACCGTGAAGATGCAGCTGCCGACGCCGACAATCACGAGCATCGTGCGTCGCCCTCGGCGATCGGCCAACGCGACCGCTACGAGACTGAAGAGCACCCCGACTCGGACCACGCCGAGCACCCACCCCTGAGCTTCGTTGCCGTGGCCGAACTCGTCGGTTGCGAACGTGAGTGTCTGGGTCAGAACAGTGCCGAGGTAGCCATCCACGATCTGGACGGCGGCAAGGAGGCCGAGCACCATCGCGGCGCGGGCGTCGAGGCGATCCGGCGGCGCCCACCAGTATCCGAAGGTCTCCTGGCGGCGGCGCAACGCTCGGGCGACGGGGAAACGGAAGAGCCATCCCCAGACGGGGATCGCAAGGCGGTAGGTCGTCGTCTCCTCGACAGACCAGACGTCGCCGTCCCGCGTCGCGTCGAGTTCTCGGCGGTACGCCCGGAAGGGCCCCTCGTCCATCTCATAGGAACCGTCGGCCTCGGCCCGCTCGGCCACGATGTCAGTCCGCGGACGCCTGCGCTGCTCTAGCTCTTCGTCGGTACACGTCGCTGTGATCGAGATGACGCGCGTGCCCACGGGGGCAAAGCGTAGGGCGAGTACCCGGTTCGGCGGCGTCGTCGCATATTCTTCCGGCGTGCAATTGATAGACGATCCGCGCGCGGCCGATCTGTCGGCGTCTGCCCGCCGTCTCCTGCGACGACCCCGACCGAGATTCCGCGGCGTCTTGCATCGATGGGCCGCGGTCGCATCGATCCTCGCCGGCGTGGTCCTGACGGTCGGCGCGGACGGCAACCGCGCGACATTCGCCATGGCCGTCCTGTCGATCGGCAACACCGCGATGCTCGGGGTGTCCGCCATCGTGCACCTGCGAGACTGGCCGATCGAGCGCGTTGAGCTGATGGTCCGCCTCGATCACGCCGCGATCTTCCTCATGTTCGCCACCACCGCAACGCCGGTGGCGCTGCTGGGCCTGGACTCACCCGTGTCCACCTGGCTCCTCACCGTCGCGTGGATCGGAGCGATCCTCGGCATCGCCGCCGAATGGATGCCGATCCACCCGCCGCCCGGCGTGATGAACGTCGCCTACCTGGTCTTCGGATGGTCGATGGCCGCGTTCGTGCCCTGGTTCATCTCCGAGCTCACGGTCGGGCAAGTCGTTCTGCTGCTCACCGGCGGCGCCGCCTACACGGTTGGCGCGATCGTCGTCGGCGCTCGCTGGCCCGATCCGTGGACCGACTCGTTCGGGTACCACGAGATCTGGCACGTATTCGTTGTCGTCGCCGTCGGCCTTCATGCCGCGATGGCGATATCGCTGGCCTGGTGAAACCAAGCGGCTTCTACATCGGGAAGGTGTCGGGCCAAGCGTCGCTGCGGATCAGGGCATCTGCACCGCCGTCGACGAACACCACCGAGCCACAGGCGAACCGGGCGGCGGGCGACAGCATGAACACGATCCAGTCCGCGAGGAGATCTGGCATCGCCGGCTCGCCGGTGGGGATCGGGAAGTCCTCCATCAGCGGTCCGAAGTCCTTGTCGTCCTTGCCGGCCTGAAAGAGGGGCGTCTGCACCGGGCCAGGGGCGATGACGTTCATGGTGATTCCGGCACCGACCCACTCGTCGGTCACGGCGTTGCGGCGGCACCAGCGTGAGATGGCGAGCTTCGATCCGCCGTATGCCATCGCGCCGTCGAACGGCTCGGGCATGGCGTCCACGATCGCGACTGCGCCCTCCTCGTCGCCGGTGAGATACGCGTCGATGAGCTTCACGGGGAGATTGGGCGTCGTCGTCGAGGAGTTGGACCCGATCTGCACCACCTGGGCGGCTCCGGCGGCGGCGAGCGCCGGTCGAAGTCCGGTCAGCAACGCGTGAGAGCCGAAGTAGTTCACTCGAGCGATCAGGTTTCCGCGAACCGGGGGACCGAGTCCGGCCGCGGTGACGAGGCCGTCAAGGGTTCCGCCACAGCGCTCGATGGTCGCGGCGATGGCCGATTCTCTTCCGTCGGGGGTCGAGAGATCGCCGATCACCTCGGCGTCTCGAAGATCGATACCGATCACGGTGTGGCCGCCGTTCTCGAGCTTCGCTCGCGTGGCCGCACCGATGCCTGATGCCGCGCCGCTGATCGCATACGTGCCCACGTGTGCCCCGTTTCTCTTCGCTGGTGCACGATGATCGTCCGGCCGCGCCAGACTGGGCAAATGGACTCTGCCGCCCGTACAGACGCCCTCGCCGCAGAGGGTCGTCGCCTGCTCGACCTCTGTTCAGCGGACCTCGACGCCGATGTCGTCACCTGTTCCGGCTGGCAGAGCCGCAACCTTCTCTCCCACGTTGCGAGTGCCTGGTCGGCGTTCGCGATGTTCACCGAAGAGGCGTCCATGGAACCGCCGGACTTCTCCGGGCTCGAGTCGCCGCCCGAAGAGGATGACGAGCTCGTCGCGTTCGCGGAGGCGGCCCTCGCTCGCATAACAGCAGCCGTCGGCGCTGCGGACCCGAACCAGCCGGTGTGGACATGGTGGGGCGAGAAGACGCTCGCCTTCTTCGGCCGTCGTGCGCACCTCGAGACGGTGGTGCATCGCCTCGATGCCGAGTCGGCGTCCGGCACACCCACGCCGGTGGACCCGAGCGTTGCGATCGACGGAGTCGATGAGTTCTACGGCGAGATCCTGGCAAACCCGGGCGAACCGCCGTCCGGATCGTTTCACATGCATCAGACGGACGGCGACGGCGAGTTCATGCTGACCGTGGCCGACGGCGCGATCGTCGTCGCCCATGAACACGGCAAGGGCGATGCCGCGGTCCGAGCGACCGGGGAGGAGCTGCTCGAACTGGTGTGGGGCCGGCGCAGCCTCGAGGGACTCGAAGTATTCGGTGATCGTGCCGTTGCCGAAAACTGGACATTGCTGGCGCCGTGACCGAGACCGCTGACGAACAGCAGGCCGAGCAGGAGTCGTCCACGCCGTCAACCGACGCCGCAGAGACGATGGCGCCGGCGAGCTTCTCGGGTGGGCGCAACTTCGATCAGCTGATGCCGGTGATTCTGTTCTTCGGTTTCCGGGCTGTGCTCGGCAACCTGATCCTTGCGGTCGTCGCTTCCACGCTCTGGTCGATCAAGGCGGCAGTCAGCCGCAAGCGCCGCGGTCTCAACGTCGGAAAGTTCCTTCCGGGCATCAGCATCTATCTGCTTCTCCGGGCCGGTCTCACCGTCGCCGTCGACGAGCGCTGGATCGATGTCGACATCAGCGGCGACGCCGTCTACTTCGGCTTCGGCATCGTCGGAAAGATCATCATCGGGATCTGGTGCATGATGACGATCTTCGCCGGCCGGCCCCTTTTGGGGTGGCTCGTTCCGAAGCTGGTGAAGCTCCCGGCGACCGTGATCGCCGATCCCCGCTACAAGAAGGCCATGTCGGGTGCGACGTGGTTCGTGGTGGGGTTCGAGCTGCTGTCATCGGTCTGGGACACCTGGCTGTACAACAACTCGGGCATCGGCTTCTTCATCGCCACGCGTACCGGCGTCAATTTCCTCGCGTCGTTCGCGTTCATCACCGGGGCGATCATATATATGGATCGCACGCTCGAGCGCGTGCCGGACTATCCGGGGATCACCAAGCTCATGGAGGACTCCGGGCGGGTCCGCTCGTGACGGAGGAGCACGCTCGGCTCGTCCATCTCGCCGAACGTCCACTTTGGGACGCGGCTGCGACCACGCCGTCGTATCTGCCGACGGAGTGGGATCGCGACGGGTTCATCCACCTCTCGGCGCTGCACCAGGTGCTCACGCCGGCCAACCGCTTCTACCTCGGCCGCGAGGACCTGGTCGCTCTCGTGCTCGATGCCCACTATCTGCGTGACGCGCTCGTGTGGGAGCCGGGCACCGACACCGACGAGCTCTTCCCGCATCTGTACTCGGCGCTGCCGATCGAGGCCGTGCTGACCACGGTCGAGTTCCCGCCGTCGCAGGACGGCTTGTTCACGCTTCCACCCGCGCTCACGCGGGCGGTGCGCTCACCCCTCGGGCGCTAGCGCATCGAGCGGGTCGTCGCCGAACGCCCGCAGCATCGTGCCGTAGTCGGCGCCGCGCCGGAGGTTCTGGCCGCCGTCGACGGCGAATGCCTGGCCGGTGATCCACGACGACTCGGGGCCGATGAGGAAGCGGACCATGTCGGCGATCTCCTCTGGCTCGCCCACTCGTCCGAGCGGAATCTGGGGGAGGTAGTCGTCCAGCAGCGCGCCGCCGCTCGTGATCGGGTCCATGAGGTCGGTCGCGACGATGCCGGGCTGCACGGAGTTGACCCGCACTCCGAAGCGGCCCATTTCGTCGGCGCTGATCCGACACAGGTGGTCCAGACCGGCCTTTGCGCCACCGTAGGCGCCGAGGTAGCGCATCGGATCCTCGCCGGCGTGCGAGGAGCAGCCGACGATGGAACCGCCCCCGCCCTGCTTCGCCATCTGACTGCCGCCGTGCTTGAGACAGAGGAAGGTGCTCATGTAGTTAAGTTCCATCGTGGCGCGCACCGCGTCGGTCTCCGCGGTGGCCAGCGGGCCCATGTGGAGTGATCCGCCGGCGCAGGCGAACAGGCCATCGAGGCGTCCGGTGATCGAGGCCGCGGCGGCGACAGCTGCCTCGACGTCGGCCTCCACGGTGACATCGGCGACGAGGTGAGCGACCGTCACGCCGTCGGCGGCGACGCCGGCGATGCGATCGACCGCGCCGATCAGCTTGTCCTCTGTGCGTCCACAGATGGTGACGTGAGCGCCGTCAGCAGCGAGCCGGGCCGCAGTGGCCTCTCCGATGCCGCTGCCGCCCCCGGTGACGAGTGTTGCGAAGCCTTCGATGGATCCCATGGCGCGGACCCTAGTGGTCAACTCGCAACTTGGTCATGCCGAAGGAACCCTGTCGAAGGAGCGCGTATGCGGCGAATGATCGATCCCGTTCGATTGGTGGCACTGGGTGTGTTGCTGGCCCTGGTTGCAGCAGGTTGCGGCGGCGGTGCCGATGTCGTGATCGAGCAAGTCGGTGCGCCGGTCGACGACGGCGTGACCGAACTCCCATCTCCCGAGGTCGATCCTGAGCCGGAGGCCGACGCTGATCCTGACCACGTCGACGCGGTCGAGAAGTTCAACCAGGTCGACGATCAGCTCTCCTTCGACGACCCACCCGACATCGAGACCGCCGACGACCTGCCCGACGAGGAGATCGTCGACGACGGCCACGGTGAAGGGCCGGTCGGAATGTCAGACGGCTCCGTACTCGTGTTCGAGGCCGCGCTGACTCCGGTCACAACGGCGATCGAGATGGTCCTGACGATGGAGATGGGCGGCCTCGCCGACCTGGGCAGTGAGCCCATCTCGTTCTCGGTGACAGCGGCTGCCGCAGCGGACGGGAGCGCATCGCGCTTCGTGATGGATCTCGGCGGCTTCATGGAGGCAGCAGCCGAAGCAGAAGGCGAGCCGCTGCCGCCGGAGTTGGCCGCGGTCTTCGGAGAGCCGATCGAGATCCGCGAGATCGGCGACACCGTCTACATGAGCTCGAGCTTCTTCAGCTGGCTCGTGCCCGTCGACACGGCGTGGCTCTCGTTTCCCGCGGACGATTCATCCGGCATCGAGAGTATCGACACCGGCAGCATCGAGCCGCTCCAGTTTCTGACCGTGCTCCAAGCGTTCGGCGTCGACGCCTCGATCGTTGGAACCGAGCTGATCGATGATGTCGAGACCACCCATGTCCGTGGTCACCTCACCGCTGCGGACCTCGCCGCGATGGGCGAGGATGAGTTCCTCGAAGGTCTCGATCCGACCGGAATGGGCCTGTTGGACGTGGCTGCGGTGGACCTCGATGTCTGGGTGACGGCGTACCGGCAGGTTCGTCGGATGCAGCTCGGCATCGATGATCTCGCCGCCATCGATCCGACGGCGGCGCCGGGGGCGTACTTCCTCTTCACGATCGACCTGGCCCCCTGGTCGGTGGGCTCGTCGTCGAGGTTCCGGCGCCCGAGGATGTGACCTCGATCGACGACGCGTTCGGCGCCGGATTCTTCGACTGAACAAGCACTGAGTGACCAAGCACTCTTGCCAACGTGACTTTCCTTCGTCCCGTAGCGTCCGGGATGTGTGGGCCGGAATGACCGGCGAATCACATCCCTCGAAGGAGACATGCGATGGGTATCAAGGACTTTGCCGACAAGGCCAAGGACCCGCTGGGCGACCTTGCCGAGAAGGTCGGCGACGTTGCGGAATCGGCTCGAGACAAGGTCGGCGATGCCGCCGAGTCCGCAGTCGACAAGATCGACGACATGACCGGTGGCAAGGTGCCGGACGCGGTGAAGAACGCGGTCGACAAGATCGACGGCGAAGTCGACGAAGACGACACCGAGAGCTGATCAGCGCCGTCTGACGGCGACCGGCAGGATCACTGCTCGGTCCTCGGACCGCGACGCCTCGAGGTCGACCTCGGCTTCGAGATACCACTCGTGATGGCCATCTGGATCGCACAGCGTTTGTCTGGCGAGCATGCGGGTGGCCTTCTCGGTGTCTGGACTGATGTCGATCCAGGCGGCGGCTCGGGCATCGCCGTCGATGGCGATCCATTCGTGCTCGGCCCAGTACGGCACCATGTCATCGGCGAGCAGGCCGGTTCGCCGTGATGCCAGCTCGGTGAGGAGGCGGAACATCTCGTTGCGAATGAGCACGCGAAAGGCCCGCTCGTTCGTCGTGATGTCCTCCGGATCGAGCCCGGGGGTGACGACCTCGTCCTGCTCCTCGGGATTGCGAAGGCGCTCCCACTCGTCGATCAGGCTCGAGTCGACCCGTCGGATCATGGCTCGGAGCCACTCGATCACGTCCTCGAGGTCGTCGGTGAGGTGCTCGACAGGCACCGTCTGCACGAGCGTCTTGTAGACGTCGGTCAGATAGCGCAGAAGGAGACCCTCGGATCGCTTGAGTCCGTAGCGGGCCACGAACTGGTTGAAGTTCTCGGCGAACTCCAACATCTCTCGTGCGACGGACTTGGGGCTCACCCGATCCCCACCGACCCACGGATGGTGTTGGGCGAAGATCTCGAAGGCGGGCTCGATGAAGTCGGCTTCCGGCTTCGGCCAGGTGACTTCCTCGAGTCGATCCATCCGCTCCTCGTACTCCACGCCCTGGGCCTTGAGGTCGCTGATGAGCGTGTCCTTGGCCTTGTCCTTCTGGGCGATCAACACGACCATCGGATCCTCGAGGATGGACTCGACGAGGCTCATCACCTGGAGGTAGTGGTCGGGAGCTTCCGCGTCGAGCGCTTCGATGGCTTCGACCACGAACAGCGAAAGCGGCTGATTGAGACGGAAGTCGTCCTGGAGATCGAGGTTCACCCGTAGCGGATCGGTGTCGATCACTTCGGCCTCGACGAGGGAGCGGTACACGGCGATGGCGCGGCGGATGTGGCCCCGTTGCGCTTTGCGGGTCTCGTGGTTGTCGCGCAGAAGGCGCTTCATCGCCGCGCAGCCGTCCGCGGTCTCGTCCACCGAGCCCCGGTCGAGGACATTGAGCAGCATCGCGTGGTTCACCGTGAAGCTCGACGACAACGTCTCGGGCGTTCCCTCGCTCAGGCGCACGAGGGTGTCGCTGTCCCAGTGGGAGTAGCCCCGCTCCGGCGGCTTCTTCTTGACGAGCTTCTTCTTCTTTTTGGGGTCGTTCGCTGCCTTCGCCTCGGCCTTCTTGTTCTCGACGACATGCTCGGGCGCTTGGACGAGCACGCTGCCGGCGACGTCGAACCCTCGTCGGCCTGCTCGGCCGGCGATCTGCTGGAACTCCCGAACCCCGAGGGCGCGCACGCGTCGACCGTCGTACTTGCAGAGCTGGGTGAACAGGACGGAGCGGATCGGAATGTTGACGCCGACGCCGAGCGTGTCGGTCCCGCAGATCAGCTTCAGGAGACCCTGCTGCGCCAGCTTCTCGACGAGAAGGCGGTACTTGGGGAGCAGGCCGGCATGGTGCACGCCGATACCGGACTCGACGAAGCGCTTGAGGTCCTTGCCGATCGGCGTGTCGAACCGGAAGCCGCCGATCGCCTCCTTCACGACCGCCTTCTCGTCCTTCGTCAGCACGTCGAGGCTCGTCAGGCTCTGCGCCCGCCCAGTCGCTTCCTTCTGGGTGAAGTGGACGATGTAGACGGGCGATCGACCGTCGTCTAGCAGCTCGCCGATCGTGTCGAGCAGGGTCGTCTCGCGATACTCGAAGTCCAACGGGATGGGTCGTTCGGCATCGGCGACGAGCGCCACGGGGCGGTAGGTGCGGCGCTCGATGTCCTCTCGTAGCCCGCTCGTGTCGCCGAGGGTGGCGGACATGAGGAGGAACTGCGGGCCGGGAAGTTCGAGAAGCGGGACCTGCCATGCCCATCCGCGGTCTCGGTCGCCGTAGTAGTGGAACTCGTCCATCACGACGAGGTCGACGTCGAGGCCGGCTCCTTCGCGCAGCGCCCGGTTGGCCAGGATCTCGGCCGTGCACACGATCACGGGCGCGTCGCCGTTGACCGCGGCGTCGCCGGTCACCATGCCAACGTTGTCGGCGCCCAACTCGGCAGCGAGCTCGAAGAACTTCTCGCTGACCAGCGCCTTGATCGGGGCGGTGTAGACCGCCCGTTTGCCCTGAGCCAGCATCGCCCACGCCCCCGCGACCGCCACCAGCGACTTGCCTGACCCCGTGGGCGTCGCCAGCACCACGTGGTCGCCCGACAGCAGCGACAGGATCGCTTCTTCCTGGTGGGGGTAGAGCTCCAGGTCGCGGTCGGCCGCCCAGTCCATGAAGGCGAACAGGAGGGTTTCGCCATCTACCTGGTCGGGGATCCGATCGATCAGCGCCGCGCCCGTCATGCGTCGGTCACCATAGGCCCTTGTTCCCGATCCCCGTTCGGCACGCCTCGCGTAGCGACGCCTGGATCCGACTCCTGGTCCGCTCTGACAGCGGGTGTCCGCCCACGTACAGGTCGCGACCCACTCGCATGACACGACCCTTGCGGACCTCCGTCCGCAGCGCGTCCGACACCAACTTGCCTTCGCGGGACGGCGCTCGAACCCCGAAACGGCCGATCGAGTCGGCGATCTCGCGCACACCCGCCGGACGGGTGACGCCCTCCATCACCGCGAGAATCGCGTACCGAAGAAGAAGTCCGCTGACCTCGGTCCTGCCTGTCCCTTCAACTGTCCCTTCAACCATGTTCCGACCGTAGACACCGCGTGTGACAGCGCAGTCAGACCAGCGACCCGCCCTACACCGCCAAGTTCTGCGACAAGACGTGCATGTCGCATGTCGCAATACGTGGCGTGTGAGCACGGTCGTGGTTCGGCGGTCTGGCAGCTCGGGCTCCGGTTCGGCAGCTCGGCGGTCCGGCCCAGTCGCCGGATCGGCCGAGCGCGCTGGTCGTTGGCGCGGGCTTCGCGGACGTAGAGCGCTCAGGCGAGGCCGCTGAAGTCGACCTGGCCGGTCGTCATCCAGGCGCTGAAGCCATTGTCGGCGACGAGGTTGTGGCCGTTCATGGCGACAGACGCATCGGTGCCCATCATGACGAGCGAACGGGCGATGTCGTCCGCGGTCAGCATGCGCCCGCCGGTCTGGTCGACGGTCCACTGGATGACCTGTTCGGTCATGTGTTTGATGAAATCGTCCATCAGTGGCGTGTCGATCGGCCCGGGGCAGACCGAGTTGGTCCGCACGCCGTGGTCCGCGTAGGAGCGCTTCGACGAGAACATCGTCCAGACCTGGGCGATCTGCTTGGAGAAGCCGTACATGTCGGCTGACGCGAGCTCATCGTTGTCGACCAACCACTGCAGCGAGGCGTCCCAGTCGTCGAGCCCGATCAGCTCGAGGATCTTGCCCAGGTTCTCGGGCCACCCCTGGCCGGCGATCGACGCCGTGTTCACGATGGCGGCGCCGCGTGGCATGCCGGCGACGAGGCCATCCGTGAGCCGTCGCACGCCGAGATAGTTGACCCGGATCACGAAGTCGACGGCATGAACACCAGCGACGCCCGCATTGTTGAAGAGGACGTCGACGCCATCACCGATCTCCCCGACAGCCGCGTCGATCGACGCAGGATCGGACATGTCGGTCGGGATGTAGCGGGTCGCTGGGCCCGTCGGTTCCTTGATGTCGAGCACGGTGAGGTCCGTGCATCCGAGGTCAGCGATCATCTCGACCGCGGCCGCGCCCACGCCGGTCGTTCCACCGGTGAGGACGACCTTCTTGCCGGCGTAGCTGAACAGATCCGTCATGCTTACTCCTGTACTTCTTCAGATCGTGGCGTGAATGCCATGTGTGCTTCTTTGAGGCCGAAGACGAACGCGTTCGGCATCTCGACGTGGGGCTCGTCGGGAAGCCGTTCGAGCGACTCGACTCGAGCCACCAGGCGCTCGAAGAACGTCTGGATCTCCAGGCGGGCGAGCGAGGCGCCGAGACAGAAGTGGGTGCCGAAACCGAACGAGATGTGGTGGTTCGGGTCCCGGGTGACGTCGAAGAGCTCGGGCTCGTCGAAGTGAGCCGGATCCCGGTTGGCGCCGGCGTAGGCCAGCACGACCTGGTCGCCCTGGCGGATGGTCTGGCCGTGGAGTTCGTAGTCCTCGGTGGCCATCCGGCAGAAGTTGTGGATCGGTGTGACCCAACGAATGAACTCCTCCGTGGCGATCTCCATGTCCGCACCGTTCTGGAGCTTCGCCCACTCGCCAGGATGGTCAGCAAGGGCGAGCAGCGTCCGCGCGATGACCGTCCGGGTCGTCTCGGCTCCACCGTCGAGGAGGAGCAGGCAGTCGGAGATGATCTGGTCGAGTCCGAAGGGCGCTCCACCGACCTCGCCGCCGGTTTCGGCCTCGATGTCGACCCAGTGCGACATGACGTCGTCGGCCGGGCACTTCTTCTTCTCTTCGTAGAGTTCCGCGGCCGCGCCACCGAACTCCATCGCGGCGATGATGCCGCTTTCGTCGTGATACCGGGGTCCACCGCCGAGAGCGATGGTGGTCTCGGACCAGTGCTGCAGCTTCGGCCACATGTCCTCGGGGAAGCCGAGGAGAAGCCCGATCATCATCGCGGGAAGCGGAGCGGCAAGCTCGCCGACGATCTCCGCCCGCCCCTTCGCGAGTGCGGCGTCGAGGAGGCTGTCGACGGTGTCGAGGACCTCGTCATCCCACTGGCGCACGGCGCGGGGCGTGAACCGCCGTGACACGAGCACCCGGCGAGCCTGATGCAGCGGATCGTCGTTGGCGATGATCGACTCGTCCGCGCCCATGTTGGGGCGGTAGCCCTTCTCCTTGTCGGAGTTGATGAAGACGCGCTTGTTCTTCTCGATCTCGATGATGTCGTCGTAGCGGGTGATGACCCACAGCTCGTTGACATCGTCCCAGTGCACGGGCGAGTTCTCGCGCAGCCATGCGTAGCGGGAGTACGGGTCGTTGACGTAGAAGTCGCCGGCGAGGATGTCGAGCGGCCGAGGATCGATCATGCCTGCACCCTAGAGAATCCTCGTTCAGTCGGGGTAGTCCGAACCGGTCGGCATCCCCCGTCCGATGATCGCCGTGGCGGACCCGTAGATGACCAGCACCGACGCCGTCAGGACGAGAGTCCACCGTTCCCCGAGGTCCAGCCCTCGGGAGTCGGCCGCGAGTCCGAGAATGATCGTGCCGACCCACACAAGACCGCCCCAGGCAATCCCGAAGAGCGACATGACCCGTCCTCGCATGTCGTCCGCGACGACCTGTTGGATGAGCGTCTGGAGCGTCGTCATCGTGCCGAAGTAGAAGAAGCCGAGCACGACTTGAAAGGCAACCGCCAGCCACAGTGTGTCGGAGAGGGCGAACCCGCCAAGGCACACCCCGTACATTGCAAGCGACCACGCGCCCCGCGCCAGGCTCGCCTCCCGCTTGCTGTAGCCGACCGTGAGTGCGCCGACGATCGCGCCGATGCCGGTCGCCGCCACGATCAGCCCGAAGCGCCCCTCGGGTTCGCCGAGGACCTCGCTGGTGAATGACGGGATGAGCGCAGTGTGGGCGACCCCGAATGTCGATGCGACTGCGACTGTCGCGATGCCGAGCACGGCGGGCCGGCGCTCTCGCGCATGAGTGAACCCGACTCGAATGCGAGCGAAGACACCGAGATCGTCAGGAGTGATGTCGCGGGCGGGCACCTGAACCCGGCTCATCATCGCCGCGGCGATCGCGGTCGCGATCGCGAAGCCGGTGAACCCGATCTGGAACTCGCCCGACGCGATGATCGCGGCGGCGAGGATCGGCCCGGTGACCCGGGTGACGTTCTGAACCGCCGCCTGGGTCGAGATCGCGCTCGGGACGTCGTCCGGCGTCACGCTGTTCACGGTCAGCGCACCCGCCGCCGGTCCGATGAACGAGAACGTGCTGCCCAGCGTCAGTGCGAGCAGGTAGATGGCCCACAGCGGCGGCTGGTCGGACACCGTCGTGAGGACGGCGAGCGCCGCCGCGGTCAACGCCGCTCCGCTGTAACACGCGACCACCACCCGCCGTCGATCGACGCGGTCGGCAATGACGCCGGCAAACGGTCCGATCACCAACTGGGGGCTGAACAGCGCCACGAACAGCCATGTGACGGCGAGGTTGTCGCCGTCGGCCGCCCGTTCCTCCACGAGCCCCTGAAGGGTGACGTGGCTCATCCAGAAGCCGACCTGCTGGATGAGGAACGCCGTGAAGATCAGTCGATACGCGGCGTGTCGGAACGCGACGAAGCCACGACCCTTCTCGGATCGGATGAAGCGAGCGGCGAGGCCAGTGGGTCCGGTGCGGACCCCGTCAGCCGGGCCGGTCAGTACTGACCCTTGCGTCCCAACACGACAGGCAGCGTACGGGCGACGATCGCGAAATCGGTAACCAGGCTGCAGTTGTCGACGTAGTACAGATCCAACTGCGCATACTTCGAGTCATGGTTGCCGTCGGTACGACCCATGACCTGCCACATGCCGGTGATGCCGGGCTGGACCCGGAGCCGGTTGTCGAGTCCCTTGTCCCAGCCTTCGACTTCGCGGGGCAGCGCCGGCCGAGGGCCGACCAGGCTCATCTCGCCCTTCAGGACGTTGAACAGCTGGGGAAGCTCGTCGATCGAGAGACGCTGCAGCTAGCGGCCGACGGGAGTGATCCGGGGATCGTTCTCGATCTTGAACAGCGGGCCCGAGGTCTGTGAGAGGTGCTCGACCGAGGCGAGTTGGGCCTCGGCGTCGACGACCATGGTGCGCGGCTTGTGCATCGCGAACAGCTCGCTGTCACGTCCGACGCGGGCCTGGGAGAACAAGGCCGCCCCGGGGCTCGAGAGCTTCACGATGAGGCCGGCGATGAGAAGCAGGGGAGTGACGGCCAGCAGGAGCAATGCCGCGGTCACGACGTCGAAGGTGCGCTTTGTGCGAGGACGCCAGCCCGCTCGCTGAACCGGCTCGACGTACATCATCGGCACCCGGCCGACCGGACGAACGGTGAGGCGATGCGCAGCGATGTCGCAGAGCGTGGACGAGAGCTCGACGTGGATGCCGTGCTCGGTGAGCGCACGGATCAGCCGGTTCGAGCTGCCGACGTCGATCGCGGTGGCTGCGATGATGACGCTGTTGACGCCCATCTCTTTGAGCTTGCGGATGATCTTGCCCGGCTTGCCGAGCAACGCCAGCGGCGACTCGCCCGGCTCGCGCTCGACGAAGCCGTGGAACTGATAGCCGAGGCTGCTGTCGGTTTCGAGCATCTCGCGGACGAACTGGCCCTCGGCGTTGCGCCCAGCGATGACGACCGGGCGAAGGAGCATGCCGTTGCGGCGAGCACGGTCGAACAGGGCTCGAGCGCGTGGAGAGCACCATGCCCACACCGAACGCCCTTGCCTGCTTCAGGATCGGCCGCTTCGCCGGCGGTTCGGCGGTGGGCGGCACGAACCCGAACACCTCGTCCATGTAGACCATCGCCCGCAGGCCCGGGCTACCCGGCTGCGAGCGCATCCACGTGACGAGCTTGGACAGGATGAGCGTGACGGCGAACTGGCGCTCCTCGTCGGAGAGGTGAGCGATCGAGACGATCGCGGCGCGGGGCTTGCCGTCGCCTTCGAGCATCTGCGCGATGTCCAGGGGCACACCCTCGCCCCATGCTGCGAACGACGGTGACGCCAACAGCCCGTTGAGCTTCATCGCCAGCGCCGTGCGGTCGGACGGCGGGAAGAACGTGTCGATCTCGATCACACCGAGCTTGCGCATCGGCGGATCCTGGATCTGCGCGAGCAGCTTGGCGAGATCGAGGTCTGTGCCTGCGTCCCAGGCGTGGTGGATCAGGTTTGCCAGCAGCACGTGCTCGCGACCCGACAACGGGTCGGAGTTCACGTCGATCAGCGCGAGCAGGCCCTGCATCATCCCGTCGAACTCCTCGAGCGTCGACTCTTCGTCGGTGCCGGCTTCCGGCGCGGACAGATCGCCGATGATGTTGAGGGGCACGCCCGCGTTCGAGCCCGGCGTGTAGATCGTGAAGTCCGCCATCTCGCGCAGACGGGCGATCCGATCCTTCCCGATGCCGGATCCGCCCAATCCGTTCTCCCAGAGCTCAGCGGTGGATGCCGCGAGTTCGTCGGGGGTGACGCCGTCGCGTTCCGCCTCGCCTTCTTTGATCCACGGGCGGAAGTCGGTGGGTGCGAGCTCGGGAAACGTCAGGAGCAGGTTGCCCATGTCGCCCTTGGGTCGATGACCAGCGTGGGGATGCCTTGGAGCAGTGCCTCCTCCAGCAGGATCATGCCGAGGCCGGTCTTGCCCGAGCCGGTCATGCCCACGATCACGCCGTGCATCGTGAGGTCGGAGGCTTCGTAGATTATGTTCTCGTCGGCGTCCTTGACCGGCCCGAGGAACAGGTGACCGGGAGTGACATCGACCGTGGTGTTGTCCATGGGATGGGATGCGATGCTAAGGCAATGATCGACGCACATCTCCATGTGGTCGACGCGGCGACTGCTGGTCCGGACCGCACCGGTCACCCCGACGGTGCTTGGTGGGAGTCGCTGGACGCGTCACCCGCTGCCGTGGCCGACCGCCTGTCGTCCGCCGGCGTGCGAGGCGGCCTTCTCGTTCAAGCAGTCGGCGCGCACGGATTCGACAACACGTTCGCCATCGAGAGCGCTGCTGCGCTCGGGGAGAACTGGAGAGCTGTCGCGGCGATCGGCGCCGACGACCCGGATCCGATCGACACCATCGACCGAGCCGCGGGGGCGGGGGCGACCGGAGCGCGGCTCTTCTCTGTGCCGCTGCCCGAAGTGAGCTGGCTCGATGCCGAACGGGGTTTCGACGTTGCGCGGCGGTGTCTGGACCTCGGACTCACGCCGACGATCTGCTGCCTTCCCGAGGAGATCGCAGCCGCGGCCAGGCTCGTCGGCAAGGTGCCAGATCTCGAGTTCGCGATCGATCACGCCGGGTTCGTGTCGATCGGCGGTGACGAGGGCGATCTCGCCACCCTCGTCGCCCACGACAACGTCGTGCTGAAGCTGAGCACCGGCGTGTTCGACCACAGCGCGCTCGCTCCGGCCGCGACCGTCAACCGTCTGCTCCAGCTCGTGGGTACGCAGCGGATCGCCTGGGGATCGGACCACCCCCAGATCCGCGACCGCGACTACGCCGCGCTCGCGGATCTCGCCCACGCCGCCGTCCACGGACTCCCGGACGCGACACGGGCGGCCATCCTCGAAGGAACAACCGCCCGCCTCTGGTTCTAAACCCTGCTCTTCTCTAGAGCATTTCGACGATCATGGCCATGCCCTGGCCGCCGCCGACACACATGGACTCCATGCCGACGGTGCCGCCGGAGTCCTTGAGGCCGTTGAGGAGGGTGGTCATGATGCGGCTTCCGGTCATGCCGAAGGGATGACCCAGCGCAATGGCGCCGCCGTTGGGGTTGAGCTTGTCGAGGTCGATGCCGAGCTCGTCGGCCGAGCCGATGACCTGGACGGCGAATGCCTCGTTGATCTCGACCTGGTCGATGTCGTCGATCGACATGCCGGCGCGGCCCATGGCCTGGCGACATGCGTCGATCGGGCCGAGGCCCATGATCTCCGGGTTGAGCGCCGAGACGCCCGAGGAGATGATGCGGGCGATCGGGTCGAGACCCATCGCCGCAGCCTTGGTGTCGCTCATCACGACCACGGCGGAAGCGCCGTCGTTCAGCGGGCAGGCGTTGCCGGCCGTGACGGTGCCGTCCGGACGAAACACCGGGTTGAGGGTGCTGACCTTCTCGAGCGTGGTGCCGGCGCGGATGCCGTCGTCGGTCGAGACGACTGCGCCGTCGGGCAGGGTGTAGGGGGTGATCTCCTGCTCGAAGAAGCCACGGTTGAGGGCGGCCTCGGCGCGGTTCTGCGAGGAGACTCCCCACTCGTCCTGGCGCTCACGGCTGATGCCGGTTGCCTGCACGACGTTCTCGGCCGTCTGGCCCATCGCGATGTAGATGTCGGGCACGCCCTCGGGCGCACTCCACGTCTCGCTGCCCTCGCCGGAGCGGTCAGCGGAACGGGCCTCGGCGTCGGCGAACAGCTCGTTGTGTGGGCCGGAGTCGGCCGCGCCGTACATGTAGCGGCTGACGGTCTCGACGCCACCGGCGACGAAGCAGTCGCCCTCGCCGGCCTTGATGGCGTGGCTGGCCATGCGGATCGTCTGCAGCGACGAGGAGCAGTAGCGGTTCACCGTGACGCCGGGGATGTCGAGGCCCTGCATGGCCGAGATGACGCGGGCGATGTTGTATCCGCCTTCGCCGCCGGGCTGGCCGATGCCCCAGATGACGTCCTCGACGTCGGACGCTTCCACGCCGGCCTTGCCCATCACATCGGAGAGGATGAACGACGACATGTCGTCGGGGCGGGCGTCGACCAGCGAGCCCTTGTTGGCCCGCCCGATCGGCGTGCGGGACGTGGCGACGATGACAGCTTCTGGCATTTCGGCTCCTTGGCGAGAATGTGTCATCACGCTAGACACTTTTTCTCGCGATGCCCATCGCCGGAGCGTCTGGCGTTACGATCCGCGGCCATGGCTATCGACGTCGACAAGAACTGGCAGCTCCTGATCAACGGTGAGTGGGTCGACCCCGCCGCGGGCACCTACGAGATCATCGATCCGGCGACCACGAAGGTCGTCGGCAACGCTCCTGAAGCGAGCGTCGAACAGGCCAACGACACGGCCGCCGCGGCGAAGGAGGCCTTCCTGCCGTGGAAGAACCTCAGCCGGGAGGACCGCTGCGAGTACATCGGCCGCCTCGGTGAGGAAATCGCCAAGCGCTCAGGCGACTGGGTCGACACGGTCCAGGCCGAGACTGGCGCCACCATCGGCACCACCGAGAACCTGCAGGTGGGCGGCCCCGCCGTCGATCGCTTCCGCTACTACGCCAACCCCATCGATCTCGACGAGAACCTCCGCCCCATCCCCACGGCGAAGGGGCCGCTCGGCCCGGCAGGGATGATGAGCGCCCACGTGAAGCGCCAGCCGGTCGGCGTCGTCGCGGCCATCACGCCGTACAACTTCCCGGTCACGAATGTGGCGGGCAAGCTCGCTCCGGCGCTCGCCGCCGGCTGTACGACGATCATCAAGCCGGCGCCGCAGGACCCGCTGGGAATCTTCCTTCTCGGCGAGGCCGTCGACGCCGCCGGTCTGCCGCCAGGTGTTGTCAACATCGTCAACGGCGCCGGCCCGGAAGTCCCGTCTGCGCTCGTCGACTCCAACGATGTCGACATGATCTCGTTCACCGGCTCGTCGCCGGTCGGCGCGAAGATCATGGAGAACGGTGGCAAGACGATGAAGCGCCTTCTCATGGAGCTCGGAGGGAAGGGCGCCGCGATCGTCACCGACGATGCGGACATCGGCGCGACCGCGCAGGCCATCGCAACGGTGTGGGGCTTCCACTCCGGCCAGATCTGTACCGCCCCCACCCGCGTGATCTGCCACCGCAGCGTCTACGACCAACTTGTCGAGACGCTCAAGACCTTTGCCGGATTCATGAAGGTCGGCGACCCGACCGAGCGCGACACGATCATCGGCCCGGTCATCACCGAGATCCATCGCGACCGCGTCGAAGCGTTCATCCAGTCCGGCAAGGACGCCGGTGCAACCGTCGTCTGTGGTGGCGACCGCCCCGAGTTGGACGGCTACTACGTCGCTCCGACCCTGCTCGCCGACTGCACGCCCGACATGCACGTCGTGCGTGAAGAGGCGTTCGCTCCGGTCATCGTGATCATGCCGTATGACGACGACGAGGAGGCCGTCCATCTCGCGAACGACTCGGACTACGGGCTCTACAGCTACGTCTTCTCCGGCGACACCATGCGCGCCTTCGCCATCGGTCAGCAGATCGAGAGCGGCAACGTCGGCCTCAACGTCATCCAGCCCCACATGGAAGCGCCCTTCGGCGGCTTCAAGATGTCGGGCGTCGGCCGCGACCGCGGCAAGTACGGGATCGAGGCCTACAGCGAGCTGCAGTCCATCAACTGGATCGGCTAGTCCGCCGACTCCGCCAGGTGGCGACGAAGCTGGCGGTCGAGCCGGCTCGACGCGGGCGCGCCCCCGACGCGGGCCCATGGCTCCCAGCGGGGCCCCGCCACACCTTCAGGTGAATCGCCCATCACGGTCACGCGGCGGATCACCCGCTCCTGGTCGAAGTCGTCGATGACGTAGTGCTGCGTGCAGCGGTTGTCCCACATGGCCACCGTCCCCTCGGCCCAGCGATAGCGCATGGCGAACCGGGGGTTCGACGCCCAGCGGGTGAGATGGCCGAGAAGCAGCTCACTCTCCTCGTGGCTCATCTCGACGATGCGGCGGGTGAAGTGCTCGTTGACGAACAGTGACCGGCGGCCGGTGACCGGGTGGACGCGGACGACGGGGTGGATCGTGGTGCGGTCCGATCGGCCGTGCGGGTCGGCGTCGTGCAGGGCCGTGAGCCCGTCACACATGCCGCGCAACGGTGGCGACAGCTCCTCGTAGGCCCGGTACATGTTGGCAAACATTGTATCGCCGCCCACCGGGGGGCAGGTCTGCATGCTGAGAATCGAATACAGCGCGGGCTCGGCTTGGAACGTCAGGTCGCTGTGCCACTCGTCGGCGATTCCGCCGGCCGACGCTCGAAGTTCGAAGATCTCCGGCGTGTCCGAGACGCCGACGGCGTTCGGATGGGCTTCGAGCGGGCCCAAGCGTCGTCCGAACGCGAGGTGTTCCTCCGTCGAGAGGTTCTGGTCCGGGAAGAAGAGCACGAGGTGCTCCGTGATCAGCTCCTCGACGGTCGAGATGTCGGCGTCTGTCGGGTGAGCCAGGTCGATGCCACGCACTTCGGCGCCGAGCGATCCGGTGAGACGGGCGACGCCGAGGCTCATGGCTCAGTCCCACTGGGGGACGGCGTCGATGAACTCGAGGGCCGCGTCGATGAAGGAGAACTGCTTCGGCAGACCGAAGTGGTCGATGCCCGGGAGGATCTTCACCTGGCAGTCGGGGAGCCGGTCGGCCAGTGGTTCCGGAGGGCCCGCGAAGTCCTCGCTGCCGATGATGATGAGGCACGGGCCGGCCACGCTCGCCAGCTCCTCGTCCGTGAACGGCCGCCGTTCCCGGCTGATACATGCGCGCAGCGCGTCCGCGTCATTGCCGGGCGTGGCGATCAGGGAGTCGAACCGGTCGGCAGTGTGGTCAGCGAGGCCTTCGTCGTCGGTGGGGAGGAGGTTGCGTCCGACCGCAGCGAGCACCAGTCGGTTCACCCGTTCGGGGTACTGCATCGCGATCTGCAACGCGGTGCGGGCGCCGAGCGAATAGCCGATGATGTCAGCCGGCGTCTCGGGGAACTGCTCCATGACCGGAGTCACCAGGTCGTCGTACTCCGCGGGGTCCGTGGGCTTGGGCGCTTCGCCATGGCCGAGGAGGTCGATGCCGAACGCGCGGCGCCGGGCGTCTTTCAGCAGATCGAACCAGCCGGGCTCCTGCCAGGTGCGTTCGGTCGAGGTGGCGAAGCCATGGAGGAGTACGACGGGTGGGCCCATGCCCTCTTCCTAGTCACTCCACCGCCGTCACTCCAAGGGCACGAGGCGAGCGTGTCGTCGCCGACGCCGACCGAGAAGTCACAGCCCACGGTGGTGCAATCGTCGTAGAGCCCGGACTCGCCGCTGAACAACGCGAAGTCGAACTCGGTCGTGTCGGCGTCGATGAACGGGATCGTCGGATCGCCCCGGCTCGGCTACGACGCAGGCTGGTTCCAGAAGCCGTCAGGATGGTCGACCCGGAGGTGAATCCCGGTGAAGTGGGCCGCGCCATCGATCCGGAATGTGATGGACGTGCCTTCGATGTACTGGAACGGGACATCGGCGGTCACGACCACCGGCGGGGGAGCGGCGCCGATCCACTGCAGTGGTGCCAGCGCTTCTTGCCCCGCCGCGGTGGAGACGCGAAGTACGCAGCCGATCACGCCGCAGTCGAGGAACCCGTCCTCGGGGAAGAACTGCATGCGGTCGGCTGTGAAGGGACCGAAGAACGACGGCGACTCGGTGCACTCGTCGAGCGCGTTGAGCTTGAACGCCTGCGTCAGCGCGGATCCCACGCCGTCGTTGGGCTCAGCCGTCAGGGTCAGGGACTGCCCATCGGCGTATGGCGGTTGCGCCGAGAGACCGATGATCAGCGGAGCGGGCGGCTCGTCTGCTCGACAATGCGGCCCGCCACGCGGAGTCTGCCGTCGCAGTCGGGGTCCACACCGACGACGGCGTGGTGACGCTGTGGGTCGACGATGACGGCCCCGGCGTGCCCGTGGTCGACCGCGATTGGATCTTCGAACGGTTCACGCGGCTCGAGGCGGCCCGCACCCGCGACACCGGCGGCGCGGGGCTCAGCCTCGCCGTTGTGGTGGCGACAGTGGCGGCGATGGGCGGCACTGTGTCGGTTGACGACGCGCCGAGCGGTGGCGCGCGGTTCAGCGTGCGCTGGCCGGCCGTCGTCGCGGACTGAACGCGCCCCGAGTTGGCACCGCGAGAACTGATGCACCGTCAGGAACAATTCTGCCGGACAGTCCGACTCTGCATCGCCGATCACCTTTCGCGATAGGTGCTAGCGCGAACAATCATCACGGTTCACGGGACTTTCGTCCCGAGTTTTCCTACCTTACGAAGGTAGCCGAACGGGGCACCGAGACCGCACGAAATGGGCGGCGGAGGGCTCCAGGGAAGCGGGTGTGCCAGGTGCTTGAGATCATGGAATCGGTGGAGACGCCGGTAGGACCGATCGGATCGACCGAGTGGATGGACGAGGCCGCGTGTGCGGGTCACAGCGACCTGTTCTTTGCCCCGTTCGCCGAACGGCCCGAAGCCCGAGTGCGCCGTGAGGCCGCAGCCCGAGTGATCTGCCAAGAGTGCCTCGTCCTGTCCTCGTGCCAGGAGTACGCCCGAGCGAACCGCGAGCTCGGCTTCTGGGGCGGCGAGAGTGAATCGGAGCGAGCCGACGCCGGCTTCCCTCCCACCACGCCGATCATCGGCCGCAAGCGTGTCGCCGAGCAGCGTGCTCGCGACGCCATGGCCAACGCCTCCTGAGCGCATTCTTCGTCGGCTCGGCGCCGATGCGAGGATGACGGAGTGACGAGGACGCCGTGAACGACGAATCCTGCTGCGCGCCGTCGCGCGTCGACGAACCGTCCGCGCCTCCCGACGTCACCGCGCAGACCGGCGGCGTTCTACCGTCGATGGTCGCCATCGACGCAGGATCGTTTCGGATGGGGACTGACCACGGCCGATTCCCCGCCGACCACGAGGGTCCCATCCGCGACATCGCGACCGCGGCGTACGAGATCGCACCCAACCTGGTCACCAACGACGACTTCGCGGCGTTCGCCGACGCGACTGGCCTCGTGACACTGGCTGAGTCCGAGGGTTGGTCCTTCGTCTTCGGCGGACTGCTCCCGGACGACTTTCCTCCCACCCGCGGCGTCGTGGGCGCCGAGTGGTGGCGCGCCGTGGAAGGCGCCGACTGGCGTCATCCGTACGGTCCGCACAGCGACCTCGATGGGCTCAACACCCATCCGGTGGTGCATCTGACCTGGCACGAAGCGACGGCGTACGCGACCTGGGTCGGCGGCCGGCTTCCCACGGAGGGTGAATGGGAACGAGCCGCTCGCGGTGGTCTCGATCAATCCATCTACGCATGGGGCGACGAGCTGACGCCGGACGGCGCGCATCACTGCAACATCTGGCAGGGCACGTTCCCCACTGCGAACAGCCTCGAGGACGGCTGGCTCGGCACCTCGCCCGTGGCGTCATATCCGCCGAACGGGTTCGGGCTCTACGACGTGGCCGGCAACGTCTGGGAGTGGTGCGCCGACGACTTTGCCGATCGGCCCGACCACAAGGTGATCAAGGGCGGGTCGTACCTTTGCCACGACAGCTACTGCAACCGGTACCGTGTCGGCGCTCGCTCGTCGAACACCCACGACACGTCCACCGGCAACATGGGGTTCCGGGTCGCAGCATGAAACGGCTGATGCTGAAGTTCTTCGACTGGACCAACCCGGTCATGATTCGTGTTCTCACCTCGCGCGCCCATCGGATTCTGAGCGCCGGGCTCTGCGTCATCGCATACGAAGGCCGACGCTCCGGTCGAACGTTCCGGCTGCCCGTGGGCTACCACGACTTCGACGGCACGGTCGTGGTCTCCACGTCGATCGCTTCGGAGCGATCCTGGTGGCGCAACTTTCAAGGCGGCCACCCAGCTCGGCTCTGTGTGAAGGGCCAGTGGCGCGAGCTCGAAGGCCGTCCCCTCTTTGCGCGGTCCCTCAACCACGTCTCTCTGAGTGGTTGCAGCGCGCGCTGCCCGCGCTCAAGCGCGACGAGGTTCATCGCGGCGCGGGCGGCAAGGCGATCTGCACGACACCGGGCTGGCAGTCGACAACGGCCGGCGTCGCGCCGAGGGGTTCGCCGTCGCCCCAGAGGTCCACGGCATCGTCCTCGATCGTCACCCGCTGGCCGCGGAGCGTGTGGACATCGGGATGGTCGAGGTGAGCACCGCTGAAGACCAGGCGGAAGAAGCGGAGGAGTTCGATGCGGCCGACGTCGCCTACGACGGTGATGTCGAGAAGGCCATCCGCGGGGTCGGCATCCGGGCAGATCTCCATGCCTCCTCCGAACCACGCCGTGTTCGCGACGGCCACGAGCGCGGCGTCGAACTCATGCATCTCGTCGTCGACGGTCAGACGGACGCGGCGTCGCCGAAGCCGGGGGAGCTCGGCGACGGTCGCGACGGTGTAGCGGGACGGTCCCCGCGGGAACCGCAGTCGATTGGCCCGTCCGTTGACGTCGCCGGCGAAGCCGAAGGTGGCGACCGACGCCACCCATGTCTCGCGGACCCGCAGCGCATCGATGGCCTGCGTCGGCCCGAGCGCGATCCGTGTCGCGGCCACGGGATCGTCGGGCAGCCCCAGCCCACGGGCGAAGTCGTTGCCGGTACCCACGGGGACCACCCCGAGCGCTGTGCTCGTGCCCGCCACTGCCTGTACGCCGATGTGGACGAGGCCGTCACCGCCGGCGACCACGAGTCGACTCGCCCCGTCGCGGACAGCGTCGGTGACCGCGGTGGCGCTCGCGTCGGCAGTCGGTCCGGTGAGCTCTACAACGGCGCGGCCTTCGGCCTCGAGTTCCGCTCGGATCGCGGCGAATGCCCGGTCACCGCGACCTCGCCCGGCGTCCGGGCTCGTGAGGAGGTGGACGGTCTCGGTCACAGCCCGAGGTAGCGGCCGCCGTCGACCGCAAGTGTCTGCCCGGTCATGTGGCGCGACATCGGCGAGGCGAGGAAGACCGCCACTGGGCCGATGTCCTCGGCTGGGTCGCCGATGCGTTGGAGGGGCGTCCGGCCTCGGAGTCGGGCCTCGAGCGTGGGGTTGGCGGCGGTGGCGACGTCCATCGCCGGTGTCCAGGCGACCGGCGCGATCGCGTTGACCCGCACGCCGGCCGGGCCCCACTCCCGAGCGAGGCTCTTGAGCAGGCCTCGCTGCGCGCCCTTCACACATCCGTAGAGCGGGAGATTGCCGGAGCCTTCGATTCCCGCCGGCGACGTCAACAAGATGAGGGTGCCGTGGTCCTTGGCGAGATGGGGGAACGCGGCGGTCGCGCAGTGAAAGCTCGCCGTGGTCGACGTGGTGATCTGCGCGGCGATGGTGTCGTCGTCGATCTCCTGCAGCGTCAGCGGCGGCCCGGGCGGCGACACGGCGTTGTGCACCATGACGTCGAGGCGGCCGAATCGCTCGACGGTTTCTGCGACCGCGACGGAGACGTCGGCTTCCACGCCGACGTCGCAGCGAACCGCGGTTGCGTCGCCGCCCGATTCTCGGATCGCCGCTGCGACCGGCTCGCCGGTCTCGAGGCGCCGGGCAGCGATGACCACCGAGGCACCGGCTGCGGCGAGGGCCTCGGCGATGCCTTGGCCCACACCCTGACCTGCGCCCGTGACGATCGCGACGCGGCCGGCGAGGAGGCCGGTCACGTCGGCGAGTGGTGGCGTCGGAACGTCGCTCATCCCGGCATCCAGAGTCCGCCGTCGGCGACGAGCGATGCACCGGTGAGAGCGGCAAGGTCGCCAGTGGTCAGCGCGTCGACGATGGGCGTGATCTCGCTGCTGAGATCAGGGACGTGGCCGAGCGGCGGGTCGTGCAGCGCGTTGGCTTCGGCCATGCCGGCGGCGTCGTCGGCATCCAGGAACGCCGATGGGTCCAGCGTGAGTGCGTGGGCGCGGATGCCGTCGCCGCCCCATGTCTTGGCGAGCGACTTGGCGAGGAGTCGGGACCCTTCGGCGGCGGTCGCCAGCGGGGCGAAGCCCTCGCCCCCGGCCGACGCCATCAGCGGAACGAGGAAGACAATCGTGCCGCCCGCCTCCGCCAAGCGGGGATGCGCTCCCCGGGCGAGGCGGATCGCGGCCTCGAGCGGTTCGTCGGCCGCGGCATGCCAGTCGACTGCGCTCAGCGAGACGAGATCGGCCTTGCGTCGGCTGGCGGCGGGGTAGCGCGCGTGGACGACGAGGTCGATGCCGCCGGGGGCCGCATGCTGGTCGACCGTGGCGTCCGTCCACTCGATCGAGTCGTCGTCGAGGTGCTGGACGGCCCAGCCGCGGGCATCGAGCCCTGCCGCCACCGACGATGCCGGATCACCGGCACCGACGATCAGCGCCCGTGGTCCGGCTACTCCTCGTCCAGCCATTCCGGCCAGTCCTCCGTGAGAGTCAGCGACCACTCGGGGTCGCGCTTCTCCATGAACGCCATCACGCCTTCCCGGCTGTCGGCGGTGCCCATCACGTGGAGGTGGATGTCGCGTTCGAGTTCGTTGATTCGGTCGGGGCCCGGGCTCGACATCCACAGCAGCCGCTTCGAGGCGCCCACAGAGATCGGCGCGGTCTGCGCGGCGACTTCGTGGGCCAGCTCCATCGCGCTGGTCAACACGTCGGCGGCCGGAAGAACCTCCGTGGCGAGGCCCCACTCGCCGGCATCGGTGCCGCGGAACATCCGGCCGGTCAGCAGGATCTCGGTGGCGCGGGTGTGGCCGACGAGACGGGGGAGCGTCCAGTGTGAGTGGGCATCGGGGAGGATGCCTCGACGGTTCTGGACGATGCCCAGTTTCGCTTCCTCAGCCACGACCCGAATGTCGCATTGCAGCGTCATCGTCAGCCCCAGGCCGACGGCGTGGCCATTGATCGCGGCGATCACGGGCTTGCGGACGTCCCAGGGGTGGAAGTCGTCGAGCGGGTCGGAGGAGAACGTCTCTTTCGTGGGCGCGCCGAACACTCCGGAGCCGCCCGAGAAGTCCGCCCCCGCGCAGAACGCCCGGCCCGCGCCGGTGATCACCACCACGCGCACCGCCTCGTCGCTGTCGGCGGCCCGCAGGGCAGTGGTCAGGCTCCGTCCCATCGCACCGGAGAACGCGTTCAGCGCGTCGGGCCGGTCGAACGTCAGCACCGCGACCTGACCGTCGAGCTCGACCCGGAGGTCCTCGTAGTCGTGATCGAGCACGCTCATCGGCGGAAGCCGCCAGGGTGCAGGGCCGTGCCCTGGAGGTTCATCGGGGCAACGCCTTCCCGTTCGAGTAGCTCGAGGCTGACCTCCACGCTGCCGGTGTGGTCGGGGTGGCAGTCGCTCAACCAGAGCACGGACTCGACCATCGCTTCCATCGACTCGATCTGGTCCTCGCGGAGTTGGTGGCCCACGTGCACATCCGCCCCTTCGGACAGGACGGCGGCCTTCGGCTCGACGGTGTTCACCCGCACGCCTCGGTCATGCCACTCGGCGGCCATCGCCTGGGTGAGCCGGTTGAGCATGGACTTCGTGGCCGCGTAGTAGCCGAAGGTGCCCCGTACCCCGCCGAGGTCGTAGGGCGGGCCCGGCGGCGGAACGGCCGAGCCGCTGGAGAGATTGATGATCCAACCTTCACCAGCGTCGGCCATCGCCGGAAGCGCTGCCTGGGCGAGATCGAGCGGACAGTGCACGTTCATCTCCACCATCAACCGCCGGCGCTTCAGTGGATAGGTGTCGAGAGGCTGGTAGATCGCGGCTGCGGCGTTGTTGACGAGGATCTCCACGTGGCCGCCCATGGCCTCGGCGGCTTCGGCGATCACACCAGCGCGGGCCTCCTCATCGGTGAGGTCGGCGACCAGCGTGGTGACGTCGGCCCCGAACGCCCGGCACCGTTCGGCAGTCTCGTTCAGCGAGCCGGGCAACGTCGGATGCGCGTCGAGCGTGCGAGCCACGATCGTCAGAGCGGCGCCTTCCGCGGCGAGTCGTTCGGCGATCCCGGCACCGATCCCGCGGCTCGCTCCTGTCACAACCACCCGTCGACCGGCGAGTCGTTCCCCCATGTCTGCGAACCCTAGGTCACCGGTTCGGGAGCTAGCGTCTCCGGAGCGTGTTCGACTTCATCAGCGACCTCACCAACGAACTCGACGAGATCTCCTCCAACTGGTGGTTCATCCTCGTCATCCTCATCATCGCTCTGCTGGACTCCGTGATCCCCGTCGTTCCAAGTGAGACGACGGTGATCATCGGCGGGGTGGCGGCGGGCCAGGGAAACCAGAGCATCGTTCTCGTGATCGTTGCCGGCGCCATCGGCGCCTTCCTCGGCGACAACCTCGCGTATCTGATCGGGCGACGGTTCAAAGGCCGCGTCAACGGGTGGGCCGACAAGAAGGACTCCCGTCGAGAACGACTCGACGGTGCCGGCAGACAGATCCGTAAGCGGGGCGGCATGTTGCTGATCACCGCTCGCTTCATTCCGGGCGGCCGCACGCTGCTGACGATCTCCTCCGGGGTGACCTCGCAGCCCCGCCCATGGTTCGTCGGCTGGATCGCCGTAGCCGTCACGATCTGGTCGTCCTACGCCGGGATCCTCGGCTACATCTTCGGCAACTCGTTCAAGGACAACCATACGGCGGCGTTCTGGCTTGCATTCGTCACGGCGCTCGCTATCACCGGCTTGATCGAGTTGGTGCGCTTCGTACGCGAGCGCCGCAACCACGCGATCCGCGAAGTCGCCTGAGTCAGTCCAGGCCCGAATCGTCGTAGCGGTAACCCTCGGCGAACATCTCGAGCCGGTGCCGCGCGCCGGGCACGGATGCGTCCGTGGAGTCGTAGCCGGCGTCGCCGTCCCACATCGCAATCGGACCAGCATCGGTTCGCGCCATCCGGGTGGCGTGATGACGAGCCGGCCGTGATGCCAGGAAGTCGAGCGTGCCCTTCACGTCGGTCTGTTCGCTGATCGAGTGCAGCGTGACCCACGTCGGTGGAGCCAGCTCGACCTCACCCTCGTGATGGCGTTCGAGACAGCGAAGCGGTGTCATCCAATCGCTGTCCACGATCTCGCCATCGTCGATCGTGTGGTCGTGGTCGTCCACGCCCGCTGCGAAGAACCACGTGGCATAGCGCTTCGGCGCGATCGGCGGCGGAATCCAATGGGCGAACAGGACGAGCTCTGGTTCGGCGACCGTGAGCGATGCCTCCTCGTCGGCCTCGCGGACCGCAGCCACGCGAGCCGCCGCGATCTCGTCGGCTCCGCCCGCGTGATCTTCTTCGTCCACTCGGCCGCCAGGGAACACCCACATGCCACCGAATGCGATCTTGGAGTTGCGACGCAGCATCAACGTCTCGACGCCGTCGTCGCCGTCGCGCAGGACGACCACGGTCGCGGCGGCGATTGCCGGGGACTCACCGCTCTCGGCCGCGTAGCGGATCCACTCGTCCATCCGTGCCTTGTCGCGAGCCACCCGGTCCTCGGCACTCATGCGATCACTCCTCGTTCCCTGAGTTCGTCGATGCGGTCGCCCCAGCCGAACTCGGTCAGCACTTCATCGGTGTGTTCGCCCTTCGCGGGCGCGTCGGGCCCGCGGATGCCGGCCGGAGTCGACCGGAAGTGGGCCGGCGGTCGCGCCTGCTGAACCCGGCCGAGCATCGGACTCTCATGGGTGACAAGCGTTTCGTTGTGGATGACCTGCGGGTCGTCGGCGACTTCGGAAACGGTACGGACCACGCCGAACGGGACGTCGTTGTCCTCGAGCGCGATCTCGGCTTCCGCCACGGTCATCGCCGCGGCGGCCTCATGGACCTCGCGGATCTTGGCCGACATGAGGTCCTTATTCTCGAGGCGGAGCTCCATCGTCGCGAGCTCCGCGGCGGTCGAGTCGACCCCGAACGCGCGGCACAGGCCGTGGAACTCGCGGTCGGTCACCGGCGTGGTCGCGATGAAGCCGTCGGCGAAACGCATCGCCTTCTGTTGCGCGCTGAAGCTCTGGTTGACCTGCGGCTGCTCGTTGTCGAGAAGCACCTCGTGGCTCGCCGCATCGGCGAACAGGAAGTGGACCACGGAGTCGAGCATGCAGAGATCGACGACCTGGCCGCCCGCCCCGCGCTCGCGGGCCAGGAGTGCCGCGGTGATCGCCTGACACGCGGTGTAGGCGGTGATCTTGTCCGCCGCAGCATGCCGAATGAACGCCGGCTCGTCGTCGCGCAGGCCCATCTGGGCGCTGGCCAGACCCCCGCCGGCCTGGATGACAGCGTCGTAGGCCCGCCGGTGTGCGTACGGGCCGTCCGTACCCCAGCCGGACAGAAGGGCGATCACGAGATCCGGATTGCGAGCCTGGAGCACGTCCGCACTGAGCCCCATCCGGTCGATCGTGCCGGGACGCATGTTGGACACGAACACGTCGGCGTTCTCGATGAGGTCCAGGACGATTGCTCGTCCGTCGTCCGTGCCGGCGTCGACGGTGATGCCTCGCTTCCCGCGGTTGATCACCTGGAACATGGCGGACATGCCGGCCACGCTCACGCCGACGTAGCGACCTTGGTCCCCGGGGCCCGGCCCTTCGATCTTGATGGCTTCGGCGCCCTGGTCCACGAGCATGCCCACGGCCATGGGGCCCGTGAGGGCGACCGACATCTCGACGATCGTGATCCCGGCCAGTGGCCCGGTCACGAACGCATCACTCACTCCGGCCGATCCAGATCGGTCGGCATCCCGGAGAAGTAGGCCGACTCTTCGACGAGGCTGCGGCTTCGCCAACCGTCATCCGTGCGGATCATCTCGTGGTGATACCAGCCGCCGGTGACCCACGCGCTCTTGTCCGGCATCACCATCGGGTTGTGGAACATCGCTTCAACGGTCGCGGTGTCGTCGCCGGTGAACTCGATCCCGATGTTGGCGATCATGTGCTGAGTCGCGGGGAACTGCGCGAGCGCCTCGGCCAGCCAAGTCGCCTGTGCCTCGGTGTCGCCCGCGATCCCGCCGGCCGACGTGTAGTCGATTGCCGCATCGGCGGTGAAGACCTGGCGGTACAGGTCCCAGTCCTTGCGGTCGACAGCTCGCCCGTATCGGGTGAGCACTTCGTTGATCTCGAGGCGGTCGGCGATCTCTCGTAGTTTCACGCCGCGCAGGCTACGAGGTCAACCGATCTGACTCCAGAACGCCACCGCACCCGGACCGACGGTGGATGGCTCGCCAAGGTCGTCGACGTTCACCGCCAGCGCCCACGGACCGTCGGTCGTGGAGTCCGTGTAGACGAACCAGTCGCCGGCCGGGCCCCAGAGCCGCGGCTGTTCGATGTACTGGTCGGCGAACGGTAGGTACGAGTTCGCGAAGGTGAGCGTGGGTGTGTAGGCCCCCACCGCGGAGATGAGCACGAGCTCGCTCTCCGGCACGGCGAACGGATCGTCGTGTTCGTAGACCCACCATTGGCCGATGCCCTCGCTCGTATCCGTCGTGCCGATGAGGAGGCGCTCGCCGGTCGGGCTCCACTCCGTCCACAGCGCGTGGCCGCGGAAGACGTTCACCCGCTCGCCGGTCTGCAGGTCGATGATGTCCACCTCACCGGACAGCACCGGCGCCTCTTGCGCGAGCGGCGGGCCGAGCGAGATGCGTTCGCCGGTGGCGCCGGATCCCTCGATCTCGTAGGTGATCGAGACTGCCGCGGTCAGGCCGTCCGGGTGAACGGCGATCCGCGTCAGCGTCTCGACCGTGCCGAGCGACGTGAGCGGATCGCCGCCCTCGACGCCGCGACGGACGAGCGTCTCCGAGCCCTCGATGTCGGCCACCAGCACGATGTCGTCGCTGTCCGGGATCCACTTCGGTGCGAAGAAGTGGAAGCCGACCTCGCCGAGATCGAACACCGTGCCGTCCTCGTCGATGCGAAGGAGCCTTTCGTCGGTGTGGGCGACGAGGCGGGGAGCGTCGGGGTCCCATGCGACGTAGAGCGACGCAGCCGTTCGCACGTTCTCATGAAGCAGCGCGCCGTCGGCATCGAGGATGTCGAGGCTGGTGCCGTCGACCGTCGGGCCGAGCGCCGCGATACGAGTGCCGTCGTGGCTCCAGGAGAAGAAGAAGTAGGGGAGTCGTGCGTCGTTCGCAGCGATGAGGGCACCCGTGGTGCCGTGGAACACTGAGACCACTCGCGTCGACCCGCCGGTCACGACGGACACGGCGAGGCGACTGCCATCGCGCGACCAGGTCGACTGCGACGGTAGGCCCTGCGTTTCGAGGGCGATCGAGTCGCGCGGCGTGCGCAACGTCGTGGCGAGCCCCTCCACTGCGATCCGGCCGACGACGGGATCGAGCTCACCGTCCGGCGGCTGCGAGAAGGCCGGCGGCAGGGACGACGGTGGAACGAGACCCGGCCCGGGGACCGTGGTCGGGGGCGGCAGTACGGGTGAGCTCGGCGGCGGAAGCGCGCCCGACAAGGTCGTCGTCGTGGTCGTCGCGTCGAAGAGAACCGTGTCCTCGATCACGCCCGGATCGGGCGCGCACGCGGCGGCAAGGAGGGCGAGGGCCATGACGACCCGGCGCAACGACATGGCCGCCAACCGTACCGGCGACCGTGTGCGTGACGTGGGCGGCTTCGGGAGCGACGCCAAAACCCGAGAACGTCCCCGCGGAGACGCCTTTGTGTCGAGTCTGGGCACAAACACGTCCCCGCGGGGTGGCTGAGCTGACCAGCGATGAGCGACCGGGTCCGGTAGCTCAGCACTGCTCTGCTCAGCGGCGGTACCGTCGCGACGTCACCTCGGGATGGAGCAGAGACAATGAGCGAAGTTCAGGTCAACGGAACAGTCGAAGCCGGATGGGAGCCGGTGGCTGATTCGTTCGTCGCGAACTTCGAGAACGCGGCGGAGCTGGGGGCTTCTGCCTGCATCACGCACCGCGGCAAGACGGTGGTCGACATCTGGGCCGGCGACCGCGCGCCGGACGGCACCCCGTGGGTCGAGGACACGATCGTCAACGTCTATTCGACGACGAAGACGATGACGGCGATCTGCGCGCTGATGTGCATCGACCGAGGCCTGCTCGATCCCGCCGCCCCGGTGGCGACGTACTGGCCGGAGTTCGGCGCCAACGGCAAGGAAGGCGTGACCGTCGCCCACTTCATGAGCCACCAGGCCGGTGTCCCCGGCTGGGAACCGGCCATCGACGCGGCCACCCTCTACGACTGGGACAAATGCACGCAGATCCTCGCTGACATGGAGCCGTGGTGGGAGCCGGGCACCGCCTCGGGCTATCACCTCGTGTCGCAGGGCTATCTCATCGGCGAGCTCGTTCGTCGGGTCGACGGTCGCTCGCTCGGCACGTTCTTCCGTGAAGAGGTGGCCGAGCCGCTCGGCGCCGACTTCCACATCGGCTTCGGTCCGGAACATGACGACCGCTGCGGCGAGCTGGTGCCACCGGACATGACGGCGATGCTCGACGGCGTAGGCGCGGTCGCCCCAGACCCGATCGCGATGCGGGCGTTTGGCAGCTGTGCGATCGACGCGACCGAGCCCCGTACCCGTGAGTGGCGTGCCGCCGAGATCCCCGCGGCCGGCGGCTTCGGCAACGCTCGTTCCGTCGGTCGGGTCCACTCGGCGATGGCCTGCGGTGGGACGGTCGACGGCGTCACGCTGATGTCGCCCGAGACCGTGCAGTCGGTCCTCGACGTCCAGGTCGACGGCACCGACTACGTGATGGGCGCGCCGCTGCGCCACGGCCTCGGCTTCGGTCTCGGCACCGAGGCACTCCCGATGCCCAATGAGTCGTGCTTCTACTGGGGCGGCTGGGGCGGTTCGATCGCGGTCATCGATCTCGAGAACCAGATGACGTCCACCTACGTCATGAACCACATGGAAGCCGACCTCCTCGGCGACATGCGGGGCGGCACCATCGTGGGGGCGGCCTACATGGCGCTCATGAGCGGCGCCGGCGCCTGAACCGATCGCAGGCGTCCCCGCGGGGACGCATTTATGTCGGATATGGGCACAAACACGTCCCCGCGGGGACGTTCAGTGCGCGGCGTGCTCGCCGAGATGCGCCAAGAGCAGGGGAGCGGTGCCAGCTCAGAATTCGTACTGGGCCACGAGTTTCTGTCCGAGGCTGTGGAGTTCGGTTCTCAAGTCCGCCGGCTCGAGGACTTTGACGAACGCCGCGAGACCAGCGGGTTCAGCGACCGGCGTGTGCGTCGTCGGGAACGTGATCTCCACGCGGAGTCGCCCGTTGGGGTCGGCGCTGGCCGTGTCGACGGAGACTCTGTCCTTGCCGAACTGCGCGTGCAGCCAGCTGATGGCTTGTGGTTCAGCGAGGGCGCTGATGATCTGCTCGCCGCGCAGCTCGGCGATGTTGGCCGCGATGGCTTCCCATTTTACCTTGAGATCGAAGTCCGGTGGACGGACAGAGGGCTCGTCGGGACGTCGAAGAGCTCGTCGGGCATTCCGCCCGCGGGTCGGTCGGGTCAGGCGCGAGACGGGTCCACAACACGACGCTGTCGGACAGCGGCTCGCCCGATGCCACCCCCAGGGTGAACGGATCGCTGGTGATAACGGCCGGGGGCGTCGGAACCAGGGCTGGCGCCGTTGTCATCGGGCGGTCGATGTCGGGGGCGTGGTCGAGCCCGACGGGGAAGTCGTGGTGACGGCGGAGGGAGATGCATCGTCGCCCGAGCTGCATGCCACGGCGAGCGTGCCCGCGGCCCCGGCGAGAAACACGCGACGCGAGACGGGCGGAACCATGGCCGGACCCTAGTGCCACGTTGTCGGGCCCGATCGGCGCAGAACCGTGCGCTACGTGCCGATCGTGGGGGCAACAACTCGTGATGCTGCGCAAACTGAGCGGGAGTCGTGCAGAGTGGAGCCGTGAGTAGTGACAAGACAACCGTGGTCCACAACCAGCACGAAGACTTCGACGTCTACATCGGGCGTGAGATGCCCGATCATGGAATCCGCGGCAGCAAGTGGGGAAACCCCTTCGTCATGGCCGACGAGAGTGACGCCGAACGCGAGCGTGTCATCGCTGCGTACCGTGAATGGGTCGTGACCCAGCCCGAGCTCATGAGTTCACTTGACGAACTGCGAGGTCGCCGCTTGGGCTGTTGGTGTGCGCCGAAGCACTGCCACGGCGATGTGTTGGCCGAGCTCGTCGAGGCCTCCGACGATTCCGTCGACTGAGCCGCAAGGCTCGACGGGTCGGCCTACTGCCGCCGCTGCTGAGTCAGTATCGACGTTGCTGCCGAGACCAGGGTCTCGACGACCAACGTGCGGGGCGTGGCGGTCCCCAAGGTCTCTTCGCGGCTGCGATCCGCGAGCCGGTGGAGCACGAGTTGGGTGGCAAGACGGAGCCTCTCTGCCTGCTCGTCTTCGTCGAATCGGAACTCACCGAGAAGCGCATCGGTCTCCGCGACAATCGAACACCCAACGGTCGACACCATTGTCGTCGCGCACCATCTTCGGAACTCGATCGCGGAAGCTCTCGGGAATGTGGTGTTCGAAGACGCCAGCCGGTTCGATGAGATGATCATCGATGCTGACGAGGATCATGTCCTCTGGGCGCATTGGTTTGCTCTCCTCGTTCTTGGATCGGCGTTTCAGGATCGGTCGACCGAGATCAGGCCGGGACCTTCATGCCCATCAGGTCGTAGAGCGTCCCGCCCATGATCTTGCCCGCGTCCTCTTGCGAGACAGCTGGCAACATGTCGATGAACGACACCGGGTCCTCCAGACCTTCCGGGTGCGGATAGTCGCTACCGAACAAGACGCGGTCGGCACCGATGAGGTCCACGAGGTCGGCGAAGTCGTCCTCCCAGAACGGACAGACGTATATGGACCGCATGAAGGTCTCACGCGGGTGCTCGGTGAAGTCGTTGCCCACCTTCTTGTAGATCCGGTCGAGCAGCTCCAGCATCGGACGAACCCATAGTCCGCCGTTCTCGACGCTCAGGAGTTTCACGTCGGGGAATCGCGTCAGCATGCCGTGACAGATCGCCGAGAGGAAGGTGTCGGTGGTGGCCCGTTTGTCCTGCACTGCCATTCCGAAAGCAGTTGGCTTGAACGCACTGAACTCAGTGGACTCTCCGGTCCAGTCGTTGATGTGCTTCTGATAGCCGGAGTCGGACGCGTGCAGGGCAATGAGGATCCCGGACTCCTGCACCCGCGCCCAGAACGGATCGAACTCGGGCAGGAATGGAGACTTCGTCAGAGGGCTGCCCGCCACCGGGCCCGGACGCAAGAGTGCGACCTTGGCTCCATTGTCGAGGATGAATTCGAGCTCCTCGATCGCCCGGTCGGGAACACAGGGGTTGAGAATCGGTGTCGGGAAGATCCGGTCCTCATAGTTGTATGTCCACTCATCGAGCATCCACCGGTTGAACGTCGACAGAAGGTCGAGCGTTACGTCGGGCAGGTCGAGGAAGTTCACCTCGACGAGCGATGCCAGCGTCGGGAACATCAAAGCGGAGTGCACACCCTGCTCATCCAGCAACTCGAGCCGGTCTTTGGGGTTCCGGAACGCGGGGATGCTCCGCATCGGCTCGCCCATCATCTCGCGGACCGTCTTGCCCTCGCCGTCTCCGGTGAAATAGGTGGACCACGCGCCCGGCCGGGCCACAACTTCGAACGTGGGGTTCGGGATGTAGTCGCTCAGCATCCCGCGGATGACGACTTTTGTCCGGCCGTCGACGTTCACGTACCGAAACAGGCTGCGGTGCTCCTCGGCGAGGTAGCGCGTGAACGCCTCCTCGGTTTCGTAGAGGTGGTGGTCGGCGTCAAAGACCGGAAAGTCGACCTTGATTGCCATGAGCTTCTCTCTTTCGAGACTGGGGACGAACTGAACTCTGCCGCAGGTGGCGCTATTCCCTGGTGACCCTCTTGCGGGAAGCGAACAGATGTTCGATACTGGATCGATGGCAGCAGCGGAGCAAGCCGTCCTCGAGGAGAAGCGCGCATCCCTGCGGCTCGTCGCGGACCGGATGGCGCCTCTCGCACTGGCCCGAGAACGGACGCTGCCGGTTCACGCCGCACTGACAGGGCTTTTCCCCGAGGGCGGTCTGCAGCGGGGTTCGGTGGTGTCGGTCGATGGGGTCGGGGCCACTGCATTGGCGCTGGCCGTTGCGGCCGGGCCGTCCGCATCGGGATCGTGGGTCGCTGTCGTGGGGGACCCGGATCTCGGGCTCGCGGCGGCGCGGGAAGCCGGCGTCGCGCTCGAGCGGATGCTGATGGTCGACCCGTCTGGTGACCGGGTGGGGTTGGTGCTCGCTGCGCTCGTCGGCGCGGTCGATGTCGTGATCGTCGGGCAGCGGGCGCGGGTCCGTCCGGCCGACATGCGTCGGCTCGGTGCGCGGATGCGCGAACGAGGGTCGGTGATCATCCGGATCGGGGGCGGGGAGCAGGCCGGTGTCGACATCGGCTTGCGAGTCGTCGAGCACGAATGGGCTGGCCTCGGTGTCGGCCACGGCGTGCTGCGGGCTCGCCGCGTACTGGTGCAGGCCGGTGGTCGAGGCGCCTCAGCACGCACCCGAGCTGCCGCGCTGCTCCTGCCCGGGCCTGCTGGGGAGCCCCTCCAGCTCGGCACCGAGGATGGCAAGACAGAGGAAGGCGAGCATGAGCGCGGTTCGGACCCTCGTCGCCTGGTGTCCTGACTGGCCGGTTGTCGCCCTCGGTCGTCCGCTCGATGAACCTGTCGCGGTCGTTCACGCGAATCGGGTGATCGCGGCATCGCCGAAGGCCCGACAGTTCGGAGTCGCTCGCGGGCTCCGGCGCCGGGTCGCGCAATCGCGCTGCGCCGAACTCGACGTGCTCGAGCGCGACGAGGCTCGCGAAGCCCGCACCTTCGAACCTGTGCTTGCGTCGCTGGATGACATCACCCCACGCGTCGAGGTCACCCGGCCGGGCACCTGCGCGTTCGCGATGCGAGGTCCGGGCCGCTACTTCGGCGGCGATACCTCGGTGGCCGACCTTGTGCACGAACGAGTCGGGGATGCACTTGCCGGGCGGACCGACCTCCGAGTGGGGATCGCCGACGGTCCGTTCGCTGCCGGCCTCGCTGCCCGGGCTGCCTACCCCACTCGGGTCGTCGACGCGGGGGAGAGCCCGGCCTTCCTCGCCCCGATGGCGGTCACGGTGCTCGACCAGCCCGAGCTCACCGACGTACTGGTTCGGCTCGGGCTCCGGTCGCTCGGCTCGTTCGCCGCGCTGCCGGCCACCGACGTGCTCGCACGGTTCGGGGATGAGGGCCGGCTCGCCCACCGACTCGCCGCCGGTCTCGACGAACGGCCGCCGGATGCCCGGCTCCCACCGGTGGACTGGTCGGTCGACATGGAGATCGATCCGCCGGCCGACCGGATCGACCGGGTGGCCTTCTGCGCCCGGTCCCTGGCCGACGGTCTCCACGAGCGGCTCGATCGCGAAGGCATCGCCTGCGTACGCATCGCCATCGAGGCCGAGACGGAACACGGCGAGACGCTCCTGCGGCTCTGGCGCCACGAGGGAGCTCTCTCGGCCGCGGCGATCGCGGACCGGGTTCGCTGGCAGCTCGACGGCTGGCTCAATGGCTCCGCGACGTCCCGGCCCAGTGGCGGGATCGTCCGCGTCTCGCTGATCCCCGACGAAGTCGTGCCCGCCCGGGGTCGCCAGCTCGGGTTCTGGGGCGGCGAGACCGAGGTGGACGAGCGGGCGGCCCGGGTTGCGGCCCGGCTCCAGGGGCAGCTGGGCGCCGACGCCGTTCTCGTCCCCGAGCACCGAGGGGGCCGCCACGCGGATGAGCAGCTCACCCTCGTGCCCGCGTCCACCGTCGAGCTGCGCGGCCGCAGCCTCCGCGAGGACGACGAGGAGGCCCCGTGGCCCGGACGCCTTCCCTCGCCATCGCCCAGCCGGGTTCCGGCCGATCCCGGCACCGCCGAGGTGCTGGACGCCAACGACCGGATGGTCACTGTCACCGGACGCGGTCTGTCGTCGGGTTCGCCCACCACGCTCGTCGTCGGCCGCAACCGCCATGCCATCACCGCGTGGGCCGGGCCGTGGCCGGTCGACGAGCGATGGTGGGACCCGGACGAACATCGGCGCCGGGCCCGGTTCCAGATCGTGGCCGACGATGGTCACGCCCGCCTCCTCACCCTCGAACGAGGCCAGTGGTGGGTCACCGCAGTGTGGGATTAGGGCGGGTGGGACTAGCGGCGGCGGAGTCGGTTGGCCAGATGACGCAGGTGGCCGGGCCGGCCCCGGGCCGTTCAGTACGCCCGATAGTCCGCGGGTGGGAAGAGGAAGGCCCAGGCCAGCCGAGGACGGTCCCGCCACCGGAGCCCCGCTAAGTGGGCGAGCTGCTCGCGGCCTGGTCGACGGGCCGGGCCGAGGAAGGCGGCGCGGGTAAGCGCGTTGCGGGGATCGCGCCTGGCGGCGTGTCGGTCGAGCACATCGCCGTCCACCTCGATGCCCGCGACGTCCGCCCCGAGCGTGATCCCGTACGCGACGGCGGTTTCCACGCTGACATCGGCCGCCGCGGCGAACGTCTCGTCGAGATCGGTCCCCGCGTCGAGCAGCCGGACTCGTCGGCGGCGATCTGTGGGTGTGGCACGTCGCCGCTGACCCGGGCGCGTCGGGCTGGGGTCCACACCGCGACGGGAACCTCGGCGACGGGACGCTCGACGACGGTCAGGACGGGCTGATCACCGTCTGGATCCCGCTCACCGAGGCAACACCGGCCAACGGTTGCATGTACGTGCTGCCCACTGATCGTGACCCGTTGGTTCCCGAGTCACTCAAGGTGTACGGGGTCGCTCGCAGCGATCTGGCGGGTGTGCGCTCACTTCCGGCCGCGCCCGGTGACGTGCTCGGCTGGAACACGCGGCTGCTCCACTGGGGAGGGCGCAGCTCGGTCGACGCAGTGGCGCCCCGGATGAGCATGTCCATCTACTGCCAGCGCCGGTCAGCTCCGCGGTCCAACGACGACTTCGTGGCCCTCGACGGCGCAATCCCGCTGCGCCACCGGCTCGGTGTCATCTCGCGCGCGATGTTGACCTACGAGAACAGCAAGCTGTCGGGAACCGCGCTGCCGGCCGGCGTTGCGGCGTTCGCTCACGAGCAACGGGAGCGGCTCGCGGTGTGGCTGGCAATGACGGCCCAGCTCGACAGCGAGGCATAGTCTCAGGGGCGATGACCGCCCGGGCCCTCGAACGCGATAGAACCGAGCGCTGGTTCGTTCGCCAGGGGCTACCGAATCTGATCGATCACTATTCGGTCCGCGAGGACGTGCTCACCCGCATGTTCCCGTTCATGGCGCTCGTCGTCTTTCTCGAGCTGTTCCTCGTCTTCGGCGATCGATGGTCCGGTATCAGCCAGGGGATCGCCCTGCTCGGCGGGGTACTCCTGATGCTCGGCGCGTTCGTCGTTGTCAACCGGCTCCGTGGCCGGCCGCTCTGGATGCTGCCCGACACCGTCGGTACGCCGGAGATCCTCCTCTACCTCGTGCTGCCGGCCATCCCGACCGCCATCGGCGCCCAGGACGCGCTCGGCGAGAACATCCTCTGGATCGTCGGGATCAACATCGTGATCCTGGTGGTGGGCTTCGTGCTCACGTCATGGGGAATCCTCCCGATGATGCGCTGGTCGCTCGGACAGGTCCGCACGCAGATGTACGACATCGCGAATCTGACGATGAAGTCGTTGCCGATCCTGCTGCTCTTCTCTGCCTTCATCTTCCTCAACGCCGAGATGTGGCAGGTGGCCAACGACTTCAAGTGGCCGTATTTCCTCTGCGTGCTTCTCCTCGTCCTCGGCATCGGCAGTGCGTTCGTGATGCTGTCGGTGAAGCGGATCACCGTCGACCTCGCCCGCTTCCACCGGTGGGAGGACGTGCGTCCCTTCTGCGATGCGACGCCGGTCGAGGGCATGGTGCCGGCGAACGACGACGAGGAGCCGCACACCCCGCCGCTCGGGCGGCGGGCGGAGTGGAATGTGGCGCTGTTGTTGTTCGTGTCCCAGGCCATCCAGATCTTGCTGGTCGCCGTGGTAATCACGGCCTTCTATCTGCTCTTCGGGCTGTTCACCGTGCGCGAAGACACGCTCGTGCAGTGGACGACCACGGACGCGCTCACCCGAGAGGCGGACTGGCTGCGGGTCTGGTCCGTCTTCGGCGACAAGTTGATCTTCACTCGTCAGCTTGTCCTCGTGTCGGCGTTCATCGGGATGATGTCCGGCCTGCAGTTCGCGGTGCAGGTCGTGACCGACGAATCCTACCGCGAGGAGTTCGCCGAGGGGATGACGGCGGAGGTCCGGGAGGCGATGGCGGTGCGGGCCGTGTACCACCGTGTCCTGGTCGAGCCGGGCAATGTGGTCGAGGGCGACATCGATTAGCTACGCTAATCATTATGGGGGCTAAGGAAATTGCCACGGGCCGCGCGTCCGCCGTTGCGGTGATCGGCCTCGGTCGCACGATCGAGATCGCGGTCAACGAGACCGGCCTGACGAGCTCCCAGTTCCGGGCGCTATCGCTCGTCAACGCCGGTGTCACCTCCGGCTCGGTCCTCGCGCAATTCCTCGCGGTCCGAGCGCCCACGGTTACGACCGTCATGAACGGACTCGTGGACGACGGCCTCGTCGCCCGGGCCCGAGCCGAGGACGATCGACGCCGGGTGGACTTCGAGCTCACCAAGGCAGGGCGAGCCGCGCTGGATACCGCAAACGCGGCGGCGGCGACTGCGCTCGATCAACTCGCCGGCGCGCTCGACGCCGATGAGGCGAACGCCGCGATGGAGGGCCTCGTCCTCTGGCAGGCCGCCCTCACCCGGAGCCGCGAATCATGACCGCGCTCGCCACCGACGAGCTCGCGCGGTATCCGGAGCCGCTCGGCCGCCCCAACCCGGACTCGAGCCCCGGCTGGTTGCGTCGGCTGTGGCCGGTCGTCCAGCCGATGCGGACCGGCCTCATCATCTCCATTGCCGGCACGGCGATCGGGATGCTCGCCCGCACGCTCGTCCCCGCCGTACTGATGCTCGCGATCGACGACGCGCTCGATGAGCAGACAAACACCCTGACGCCGTACGCGATCGCCCTGGTCGTGCTCACCGTGATCGCGTTCGTGAGCGGATTCCTTGCGCGCCGGGCCATGTTCCGTGTCGCCTTCCGGGTCGAAACGGCGATGCGCCACGCGGTGTTCGAACACCTCTCGCACATGTCGTCTTCGTACTACGACCGCAGTGAGACGGGGCAGTTGCTGGCCCGAGCGAACGGTGACATCCGGGCCGTCCAGATGTTCCTGAACTTCGGGCCGTTCATGGCGCTGTCGCTCGCAAGCCTGCTCATCGCGTTCGTGTTGATGATGGCCGTCAGCGTGCCGCTCACCCTGCTGACGATCATCCCCATCCCGATCGTCGCCTTCATCGGCCTTCGCAGTCGTCATCCCCAGCTCCCCGCGTGGTGGCTGGTCATGGCCCGCCAGGCCGACGTCGCCACGCTCGTCGAGGAGAACATCGCCGGCGTCCGTGTGGTCCGGAACTTCGCCGGCGAGGAGCACGAGATCGCCCGCATGACCGGGGTCGCCGATCAGCTGCGATGGGCGATGGTCAAGGGGGCCGACGTCTCGGCTCGCTACATCCCCGCGCTCGAGCATCTGCCCCGGATGAGCCAGGTCATCGTGTTGCTCTACGGCGGTCTGCTCGTCGAGAGTGGCGACATCGGCGTCGGCGCGCTCGTGGCGTTCAGTGCCTACGTCGTGATGGTCCAGGTGCCCTTCCGTTTCATCGGCCACCTCGTGCAGATGGCCCAGCGGGCGAAGGCATCGGCGATGCGCGTCTATGAGGTCTTCGACGAGCCGATCACGATCGTCGAGGCAGAGGACGCCGTCGACATCACTGGCTCGTGTGGCGAGGTGACGTTCCGCGACGTCCATTTCGGCTACGCCAACGACGCCGACGTGCTCCAGGGCTTCGACCTCACGATCGAGCCAGGGGAGACGGTTGCCCTCGTCGGGGCCACCGCGTCCGGCAAGTCCACCGTTGCCCGGCTGCTGCCCCGCCTCTACGACGTGCGCAGCGGTGCGATCGAGATCGACGGTGTCGACATCCGTGATGCGACACTGCATTCGGTGCGCGCCCAGATCGGCGTGGCGCTCGACGATCCGTTCCTGTTCTCGATGAGCATCCGCGACAACATCGCGTTCTCGAACCCCACCGCGTCCGACGACGAGGTGCGTGCGGCAGCTGAGACCGCGCAGGCCGCGGGATTCATCGCCGAGCTCGACGACGGCTACGACGAGGTGGTCGGGGAGCGGGGCTACACCCTGTCCGGCGGCCAGCGTCAACGGATCTCGTTGGCGCGGGCGCTCCTTCATGATCCGCAGGTGCTCGTGTTCGACGATGCGACGAGCGCGATCGACGTGCGGGTCGAAGAGAAGATCCACGCCGGACTCCGCGAGGCGACCGCGGGCCGAACGGTGATCGTGATCGCTCACCGTGTCTCGACGATCTCGTTGGCCGACCGAGTGGTGCTCCTCTCGGATGGTCGAGTCGCCGCAACCGGCACGCACGAGGAGCTCCTCGTCACCGAACCGCGGTATCGCGAGCTGCTCGAGCACATGGACCACAACGGCGACGACGATGCCGACGAGGGTGGTGACGCCTGATGGCCTACGCAGGCTGGGGCGGAATCGCCGACACGGGCTTCAGCGGCATCCCGCCGGAGGTCGCGGAGAAGGTCCAACGCTGGATGGAAGAGGGGCCGCCGGAGGTGGCGGAGGACCCGGAGCCGTTCAGACAGAGCGAGTACGACCGCAAGTCCTTCACGATGTCGCACTTCCTGCGGCCGTATCTGCTCGCCCTCTTCGGCGTGTTCATCCTCGTGGCGCTCGAGGCCGTGATGGCCCAGGCCGGACCGCTCCTGTTGCAGATCTCCATCGACGAAGGCATCCGCAAGGGCGATCGCGACCTGGTCGTCAACATCGGAATTCTCTTCGCAGTGTTCGTGCCGGTGTCGATAGCGGTCGGTATCGCCCGCACCGCCTACTCCGGCCGGGTCGGCGCCCGCGTCATGGCGAACCTGCGGGTGCAGCTCTTCGCGCACTTCCAGCGGCTGAGCATCGACTACTACACGAACGAGCGCGCCGGCCGGCTGCTTTCACGGATGACGAGCGATCTCGAGCCGCTCCAGCAGCTGTTCCAGCAGGGACTCGTCCAGCTCGCCGTACAGGGCGTGACGCTGATCGCGGTGACGGTGGCGCTGTTCATCCTCAACCCGATGCTCGCGTTCATCACGCTTCTCGCCGTCGTGCCCGGCACGCTCGCTCTCTCCCTCTGGTATCGCCGGGTCGCTGAGGTCGCGCAGCTCCGGGTCCGCGACACGATCGCCGACGTGCTGGCTCACCTGCAGGAGAGCCTCGCGGGGATCCGGATCATCACCGCCCACAACCGCCGCGAGCGCACGGTGGTCGAGCATCAGAACGAGGCAGGCGAGTATCTCGACGCCAATGACCGGACCGCCTTCATCAACGGCGTGTACGGGCCGGGGGCGGAGGCAATGGGCCCGTTCGCGCAGATGCTGCTGCTCGTCATCGGCGGCAACCTCGTGCTCGACGGCCAGGTCACGCTCGGCGAACTGATCGCATTCGTCCTCTATGTGGGCGCGTTCTTCGCTCCGATCACCGAACTCGTCGCCCTGTACAACATCTACCAACAGGGCCGGGCGTCGGTCGTGAAGCTCGATGGCGTGTTCCGGACCGAGCCGGCGGTCGCCGAGAAGCCCGATGCGTATGAGTTGCCGACCGTGGACGGCGAGGTGCGGCTCGAGGGCGTCACCTTCGGGTACGACCCGGACACACCGGTGATCAGCGATGTCGAACTCGCGATCCACGAGGGCGAGACGATTGCTGTGGTCGGCCCGACGGGCGCGGGGAAGTCCACGATCGCGAAGTTGCTCAACCGCTTCTATGACCCCCAGGCCGGCCGGGTCACGATCGACGGCCACGACGTGCGAGACGTGACGTTCGCGTCGCTGCGTCGCCAGATCGGTGTCGTTCCCCAGGAACCGTTCCTCTTTGCCGGGTCGATCCGGGACAACATGCATGTCGGCAACCGGGATCTCTCCGATGACGAGCTGGAGGCGGCCTGCCGTCGCGTCGGTCTGGGCGCACTGCTCGACCGGCTCCCGGAAGGGCTCGACACGCCGTGCCACGAGCGCGGTGTCGCGCTGTCCGCCGGGGAGCGTCAGCTCCTCGCTCTGGCGCGGGCGTTCGTGTCGCAGCCCCGCCTCCTCGTGCTCGACGAAGCGACGTCGTCGCTCGACCTGCGAACCGAGCAGGCGGTGGAGGCGGCGCTGGACGTCGTGCTCGAGGGACGTACCGCAGTGATCATCGCCCACCGGCTTCAGACCACGATGCGAGCCGATCGGATCGTGGTAGTCGATGGCGGCGGCATCGCCGAGGTCGGCACGCGGGAAGAGCTGATTGCCGCGCGCGGCCACTTCGCCGACATGTGGGACACCGGCGGCCTCAGCTGAACTCGGCCCGGATCGCCTCGGTCTGTTCGCCGAGGCGGGGGACCTTCCGCGGCTCGTCGGTCGCCGATCCTCCTCGCACCGGGTGAGCCGGGAGGCTGAACGCTGCATCCGTGGATGACGTCAGTGGGCGCTGGCGGAGCGCGCGGTGATCCACGAGGTCATCGAGGGAATTCACGGATCCGAACGCAAGGCTGGCGGCGCCGAGTGCTGCCTCGAACTCTGCACGGGACTTGGTAGCGATCGTCGCCGCGAGCTCCCGCTCGAGGGCCGGGCGGTTGGCGACGCGTTCGGTATTCGACGCGAAGCGTTCGTCAGCCACAAGATCAGCGCGATCTAGCGCCTCGGCACACAGCCGCACCCATTCCCGCTCGTTCTGGACCGAGATGAGCGTGAGGAGCCCGTCGCTCGTTTCGTAGGCCCCGTAGGGCGCGATCGTCGGGTGCCGGAGGCCCGCGCGCTGCGGCGAGGAGTCGGCGAGGTGTTGCGCGAATGGGACAGCCATCCACTCCGCCGCGACGTCGAAGAGGCTGACCTGCACACCGGACCCCTCGCCGGTTAGTGAGCGCCTGATCAGCGCTTCGAGGATCGCAGCATGGGCGGTGACGCCGGCGCCGATGTCGCAGATCGACACGCCGATGCGGCCGAGTTCGGTCGGCCCGCCGGACACGGCAACCATGCCGCTCTCCGCTTGGACGAGGAGGTCGTAGGCCTTCTTGTCGGCGAGGGCGGGGTCCTCGCCGTAGCCGGAAATGTCGCACGTGATGAGGTCGGTGTGTGCGGCTCGCAGGTCGGTCGAGCCGAACCCGGCCCGATCGAGGGCGCCAGGAGCGAGGTTCTGGATGAACACGTCTGCCGCGCCGATCAACTGGTGCAGGAGAGCCGCGTCGGCCGGCGCCTTGATGTCCAGCGCGACGGACTCCTTGCCGTGGTTGAGCCAGCCGAAGTACGAGGAGTCGCCTCCCGCCGCGGTGTCGTAGCCCCGCGCGAAGTCGCCATCGTGGCGCTCGATCTTGAGGACGCGGGCGCCGGCATCAGCGAGTCGAACCGTCGCGAGCGGCGCGGCCACCGCCTGTTCGACCGCGACGACGAGCAGGCCGTCGAGCGGTTTCGTCATGGAGGGATGTCTACAGCGCCTCGGCCGACATGTCGTCGGACATCATGCTTCGGAGCGTCCGCGGGTCTTCGCCGTCGGGCGGCGTGTGCAGCTCCTCGTGCGACGGACCGTATTGCTCGGCGAGCGGGGCGAGGGCGTCGAGATCGAAGTCGTAGAGATTTGCGGCGTTACCCGCGAGCATCTGGACGCACTCGTCGTGATCGAGCCCGGCGAACCGGCGGCGGAGGTGGTCCTTCGTGTGAGGGTGCGTGCCTTCGTCATGGGGGTAGTCGCTGCCCCACATGAAGTGATCGATGCCGACGTCGTAGCGCGCCTCGATGTCGGCCTCGCCGGGTCCGGAGACGCCGACCCACCCGCACTGGGCCCATTGGTCGCTGGCGAGCATCGTCGGGAGAATTCCCTTGTCGTACTTGATCTCGCCGGTCTCGCCGGTGCTCGAGATCGTCTTGATCATGCCGTCGAGTTTCTTCAGCAACGGCGGGATCCAGGACGCACCGATCTCGGTCAGCACGAAGTTGATCTTCGGATGCCGTTCGAACACGGCGCCGAGGATCAGGTGGACGAGCGGGCGCTCGGTGTAGAAGCCCACCTCATTGATGTAGAGAAGCATTGAGATCGGGTACTTGCCGTAGTCGGGGTTGCCGGTGCCGGAATGGCAGTTGACGGGTACCTCGAGGTCTTCGATGGCGTCCCATAGAGGCTCGTAGTACGGGTCGTAGAGCGGCTTCACCCACTTCACATCGGGCGCGATGTTGGGCAGGAGGATGCCGCCCCGCAGGCCATTCTCCTTGATCCACGTGAGGTCCTCGATGGCATCGTCCACGTCGTTCAGGAAGATCTGGCCGACCCCGGCGCGGCGCTCCGGATGCTCCTCGCAGAACTCCTTCAGCCAGCGGTTGTGGGCGTGGATGCCGGCCCGCCGCTGGCAATATTGCTCGGCCGTGGGCGGCTGGGCGAACAGGACGAAGCTGGGGAAGAACGGCGGCACGGTGTTGGGGAAGACGACTTCACCGACGACGCCCTCTTCGTTGAGCTGCGCGTTGTTGCGCATCTCGTTGTCCCAGTTGCGCAAGCGCCGCTGGTCGCCGAGGTCCTTGTAGGGGTTCTTGTACTCGCCGCGCCACGCGTCGAACTCATCGCGGAATTCGGCATCGAGGTACTCGCGGTAGGCGGCGTGGCTGCCGCCCGCATGGGTGTCGGCGGAGATGATGACGTAGTGGCTGGAAGACATACGCTCAGCCTTGCCCGTCGAACACTCAACCGCCAGTTCAACCATTCTGGTGCACCCATGGTGTCAATCGGGCACTCCTGGTGCACCAGAACGGTGGGTTGATCGGCGGATGTCCTGGGAGATAGACCGGTGTCATGGCTGCTGCAGGTGGGTCAACGAGTACCGAGTCCATGATCGAGCTGCCGGGGGACGACGATCCCCGACGGCAGGAGCTGAGGGAGTGGTTCGCCGCCCATCCGGCGGCGACGCCGGCCCAGTTGCGTGACCGCGGGCTGGTCGTGCCCCACTGGCCTGAGCCGTGGGGGCTCGATGCCGAGCCCGTCCATCAGCTCATCATCGAAGAGGAGATGAAGCGGGCCGAGGCGAAGAAGCCGATCAACCCGGTCGGCACCGGCCACTGCGGGCCCGTGCTCATCGTGCACGGCAGCGACGAGCAGAAGGAGCGCTACCTGCCGCCGATGCTGATCGGTGAAGAGATGTGGTGCCAGCTGTTCAGCGAGTCCGAAGCCGGCTCGGACCTCGCCAACCTCTCCACTCGGGCCGTCCGCGACGGCGACGAGTACGTCGTCAACGGCCAGAAGATCTGGACGAGCCTCGCCGACGTCGCCAAGTACGGGATTCTCATCGCTCGGACCGACCCCGACGTCAGCAAGCACACGGGGATCAGCTACTTCATCATCGACATGGAGACGCCAGGCATCGAGGTGCGGCCGATCGTCAACATGAGCGGTGGTGGCCTCTTCAACGAGGTGTTCTTCGATGACGTCCACATCCCCGCCGACAATCTGATCGGCGAGGAGCACAACGGCTGGGCGATGGCCAAGCAGGCGCTCGCCAACGAACGCGTGTCGCTCTCGATGGGCGGCTTGCGCTGGGGGCACGGGCCGACGGTGCGCGACCTGGTCGACGCCGTGCGCGATCGGGGAGGCATCGAGCAGGGCCCGCTCAAGGAACGGCTCCTGTCGGCCTACATCGAGGGCGAGATCCTCCGCTACCACAAGCTCAAGCTCGTCTCCGCCCAGATCAACAAGCAGCCGGGGCCGGACTCGTCGCTGCGCAAAGCGCTGGCGGATCCGCACGGAAAGCTCGTCTACGACCTCGCCATCGACCTCGAGGGCGCGGCGGGAATGCTGTTCGACGGCCCCGAGGACGGCAGTTGGGCCGAGTGGAACGACGGGTTCCGCTTCTCGCCGGCACTGACCGTCGGCGGTGGAACGAGCGAAGTGTTACGCAATATCATCGCCGAGCGCCTGCTTGGCCTTCCACACGACCTCGACGTCGAGCAAGGGCTGAGTTGGAGCGAGGCACAGCAAGCACAGCGTAAATAGGACAGCGCAAGGCAAAGCGACCGGGGGGACACGGTCGCTAGGGGAGCAATGGCCGAAGGGGACGATCTTCAGGGGGACGGCACGCTGAGTGCGGCCGCGCTCGCCGGGACGGTCCTCGACGAAGAAGCGGCCCGTCAGGCGGTCCAGGCTGACGAGATCCTCTTCGCCGACGACCTGCTCCCCGGCGTCGGAAGCGAGTCGCTCGGCCTGAAGAAGGGGCTCGTCATGGGCGGCGGCGCAACGACGTTTGTCGTGCTGCTGATCCTCAACTCGCTCGACGAGCTTCAGACGTCCGCGTTCGCGCTGCTCGCCCCCGACATCCGCGACACGTTCGGCGTGGGCGACGGCACCATCACCTTCATCGGCGCGATCTCCGCGGCGTTCGTGGTCCTGGGCGCGGTGCCGATGGGGTGGCTGGCTGACCGGTACCGTCGCGGACCGACCATCGGGTGGTCGAGCATCGCCTTCAGCATCTGCGTCTTCCTGAGCGGTTTCGTGCCCAACGCGTTCGCGTTCTTCTGGGCCCGTTTCGGCGTCGGAATCGCGAAGGCCAACACGATCCCGGTCCACGGGTCGCTCCTCGCCGATACGTACCCCATCGGGATCCGGGGCCGGGTCGGCGCGATCACCGCGATCGCCGGCCGTGGCGTCGCCGTGATCAGCCCACTCCTCGTCGGCCTCATCACCGAGATCGCCAACGGCCCGGGCGAAGTCGATGGCTGGCGCTGGGCGTACTACATCCTCGGCGTGCCGGTGGTTTTCTTCGCGCTCGCGGCCTTCAGGCTTCGTGAACCCACACGCGGCCAGTGGGAGAAGCAGGACGTCCTCGGGGACTCGATCGCCGAGGAAGACCCCCTCCCGCCGAGCATGGACGCCGCCTTCGCCCGGCTGTGGAAGATCCGGACCCTGCGAGGCGTGATCGTCGGCTTCAGCGCCATGGGGTTCGGCATCTTCACGGCTCCGTTCCTCGAGAACATCTTCCTCGAGGACGAGTTCAACCTGGAGGCGCTCGACCGCGGTATCGCCAAGACCGCGGGTGGGGTCTTCGTGATGATCGCCCTGGTCTACGTCGGTCCGCGGTTCGATCGCCTCTACCGCGAGAACCCGTCACGGGTGTTGCGTCTCATCGGCGGCCTCATCTTCTTCTCGGCGTTCCTGATGCCGGTCCAGTACTTCATGCCGAACGTGCCGCTGTTCGTCGCCATGTCGGTGCCGCGTGAAGTGATGCTGTTCGCCGCGTTCGCCATGGTCCAGCCGCTGATGCAGTCGATCGTGCCGTACCGGCTCCGCGGGCTCGGCTCTGCACTCGGCACGCTCTACATCTTCTTCACCGGCGCCGTCGGCGGCGGGTTCCTGGCCTTCCTGTTTGCCGATGCCTGGGGCGCCCGCACCACGGTGCTCATGTTGAGCGTCCCGACGACGATCCTCGGTGGGTTCCTGATGGTCCGGGCGGCGACCTTCGTGAAGTCCGACCTGTCGATCGTCGTGCAGGAGCTTCAGGAGGAGCTCGACGAAGCCGAGCGCCGAGCGTCGGCGCCGGAGGATCTCCCGGCGTTGCAGATGAACAACGTCGACTTCAGCTACGGCCGGGTCCAGGTGCTATTCGACATCGGCTTCGAGGTGAAGAAGGGCGAGTCTCTGGCGCTGCTGGGCACGAACGGCGCCGGCAAGTCCACCATCCTTCGAGTGATCGGCGGCCTCAGTACGCCATCGCGAGGCGTTCTGCGCCACCACGGACGAACGATCACGTTCAGCTCGCCGCAGGCTCGGGCCGGTCTCGGGATCCAGCAACTGCCCGGCGGCCGTGGGGTGTTCGGCGACATGACCGTGCGCCAGAACCTGGTCATGGGCGCCTACAAGTTCCGTCACGACAAAGCGGACGTCCGACGGCGCATCGGCTACGTCGAGGAGCTCTTCCCGGCGCTGCGGGGCCGGGAGAACGACTTGGCCCTGAACCTTTCCGGCGGCCAGCAACAGATGCTGGCCCTCGCGATCACGATGCTCAACGAGCCCGACGTGCTGATGATCGACGAACTCTCGCTCGGTCTTGCGCCGTCGGTGGTGCAGGAGCTGCTCGAACTCGTCGACCGCCTCCGGGAGGCCGGGCAGACGATGGTGGTCGTCGAGCAGTCGATCAACATCGCGCTGCAGATCAGCGATCGGGCGATCTTCCTCGAGAAGGGGCAGATCCGCTTCGAGGGATCCGCCGCGGAGCTACTGGAGCGTGACGACATCGCTCGGGCCGTCTTCCTGGGGGACAGGGACCTCGGAGACGAGGGCGGCTGATGCTCGCCGATATTCCGATCTGGGACTGGCACTGGGACTGGTGGGTGGACCGGAGCTCGTGGCAGCTCTGGTTCAACGGCTTCACGCTCGGGCTGGTCTACGGGCTGATCGCGATGGGGATCGTCCTCATCTACCGGTCGACGAAGGTGATCAACCTCGCCGTCGGCAACATGGGCCTGCCAGCGATGGGCCTGATGGCGATCACGGCTGTCAACTACAACTTCCCTTACTGGATCGCCCTCGCGGTGGCGCTCGCCGTCGGCACGCTCGGTGGCGCGGTGACGGAGCTCGCGGTCATTCGGCGTCTGTTCGAGGCGCCACGGGTGATCGTCCTCGTCGCGACGATCGGTATCGCCCAGTTGATGCAGGCGATTCTCATCACGATGCCGGACGCCACCCCGGGACGAGGAGAGGGCTACCCGGTTGCCGCGTCATCGGAATGGACACCCTTCTGGGACATCGACATCGAGGGCCCCGAGCTGATGATCATCATCGTCGTGCCGCTCGTCGCGATCGTGCTGTCGCTCTTCCTGAACCGGACGGTCTTCGGTCAGACCGTGCAGGCGTCGGCGAGCAACGCCGACATCGCGCGGCTCCAGGGGATCAACCCCCGGATGGTCTCCCTGTTCGTGTGGTCGGTGGCGGGCTTCCTCGGCGCGCTGGCGATGATCCTGCTCGCAGGGCGGCGCGGCGAGGCGACGGGCATCCAGAACCTGGGGCCGGTCACCATGACCCGAGCGCTGATCGCCGCAGTCTTGGCAGGGATGTACTCGTTCCCGCGGGCGCTCGTCGCCGGCGTGGCGATCGGGCTACTGGAGACGCACCTCATCCGGATCCATCTCGGCGATGTCAGCCTCGTCCACTTCGTCCTGTTCATCATCGTCGTCGGGTACATCATCGTGCAGTACGGGGGCGAGGTCCGCGAGCGAGCGTCGTTCGCGTTCGTCTCGAAGCGGCGGCCGGTCCCGGCGCACCTCCGCGAGGTGTGGTGGATCCGGCACTTCATCCATTTCGGGCCGATCCTGCTGCTCACAATCGCGCTCATTGTCCCGTTGCTCATCGACACGCCGAGCCGACACCGGGCCTATGCACGCGTCGCCGCGTTCGCGGTCTGTGCGCTGTCGGTCACTGTCATTACCGGGTGGTCCGGGCAGGTTTCGCTCGCGCAGATGGCCTTCGCCGGATTCGGTGCGCTCTTTGCCGCTGCGTTCCAGCGAGGCCTCCACATGGGTGTGGGTTGGGGCGAGCGCTGGCAGTTGTTCGCCTTCACGCTCCCCGAGCTGCCATTCGTCCTCACGATCGTCCTGGCCGGGTTGACGACCGCTGTCATTGCCGCGGTCGTGGGCGTGGGGTCTTTGCGCGTCCGCGGACTTTTGTTGGCTGTCACGACGTTCGCGTTCGCGATCGCGGCGCAGACCTACCTGTTCCGACGTGATGTGCTCGACGACGGCGGCGGTGGGACGACGGTCGACTTCGAGCGGGGAGACGTGGGCTGGTGGACCCTTGCGACCGAGCGCGACTACTACTACCTCGCCCTCATCGTGCTGGTCATCGCGCTCATCGTCGTGGCTCGTCTGCGGCGGTCGGGCATCGGTCGGTCGATCATCGCGGTCCGGGACAACGAGGACACCGCCAGCGCGTATGCAGTTTCACCGGTTCGCATGAAGGTGATGGCCTTCGCCCTAGCCGGTGGGATCGCGGGGATCGGCGGCGCCCTCCTGGCGGGGATGATCGAGTCCGTGCCGCTCGCGAACCAGTTCTTCACGCTGGACGATTCGCTTCGCGTCGTCGCCATGGTCGTCATCGGCGGGCTGGGCACGATCGTCGGACCGGTGATCGGATCGTTGTGGGTGATCGGCCTGCCGTCGTTCTGGCCGGACAACGAGCTGGTGCCGCTCTTCACGTCTAGCCTGGGCCTTCTCATCCTGATCCTCTACTTCCCGGCGGGCCTCGTCCATGCCGGCTACGCGGCGCGAGATGCACTGGTCGACTGGGTCGCCGTGCGCCGCCCACCGCCGGAGACCCCGCCGGAGCGGCCCGCGGTGACGACGCTCAACCATTCGGAGTGGGACCCGGAGGGTCGGGTTGCGCTGCAGGCGACCGACATCGAGGTGCGCTTCGGAGGGATTCTCGCTGTCGCCGGGGTCGATTTCGAGGCGGCCCATGGAGAGATCGTCGGCCTGATCGGGACGAACGGGGCCGGCAAGTCCACTCTTCTGAACGCCGTGGGCGGCTATGTGCCGGCTGCGGGAAGGATCGAGCTGAACGGGAAGGACGTGACGAACCTGGCTGCGTACCAACGGGCTCGGCGCGGGCTCGGCCGCACGTTCCAGTCGGCGGAGCTCTTCCCCGAGCTGACTGTGCGCGAGACGGTTCTCGTCGCCCTCGAGGCGCGCCAGCGAACCGGGTTCCTCTCGACCGCGCTGTACATGCCGCACGCGATGCGACGGGATCGGCGCAAGCGCCAGGAGGCCGCCGAGCTGATCGACTTCCTCGGGCTCGGTCGCTACGTCGACACCTTCGTCAACGAGCTGTCGACCGGCACCCGCCGCATCGTCGAGCTGGCCGGGCTGCTCGCTCTCGATGCCCACGTGCTCTGCCTCGACGAGCCGACGGCCGGTCTCGCGCAGCGCGAGACCGAGGCATTCGGCCCCCTCATTCGGTCCATTCAGCGGGAGCTCAACGCGACGATGGTCGTCATCGAGCACGACATGGGGCTGATCATGTCGCTGTCGGATCGGGTCTATTGTCTCGAGGACGGGCTGGTCATCTCTGAAGGCACGCCGGACGAGGTGCGCCGCGACCCGGCGGTGATCGCGAGTTACCTCGGGACCGACCGCAGGGCCATCGAGCGTTCAGGGACGCTCACATCAGGGACCGTCAGTCGACCGCCTGGAGATCAGTGACCGGCACGAGCGAGCCGCTCTCGCCGACTGTCGAGTCGAACTGACCGATCCGCAGCGCATCGTTGGCGTCGTGCTTGTCCGGGCCATAGCTCCCGAACGCCACGCCCGGCAGCTCGATGTCGCCGACCAGCTCGAGCCCCTGGAGGAGCGTGTCGTAGTTGAGGTCGCCGCCGGCGATGTCTCCGGCCGCCTTGAGGATCTCGAGGTACTGGCACGGCCCGAGCAGGCCACCTGCCCAGTTCGCCTCACCGTCGGGCACCTCGTCCGGGTGCCGGACGTCGACGCCCTCGGCATCGCGGAGGATGTCGTAGCACGCCTGGCTGGCCGGCAACGCCCAGGACTCGTCGCGCGAAGCCCCCATCGGTGCATACGTATCCTCGTATGTGGCCGGGTCGCGCTCGTCGAACGCGCCAACGGTCAGGACGATCTCGCCGGTGTCGATCGCCACGATGGTGCCCTCATAACCGGCCTCGCGCATGTGCGCGATGCCGAAGGCCAGCTGTGACTGGATGATGATCAGTGTGTCGATGTTCTCGTCGTCGATCACCTCTGCGAAGATCTCGGCCTGCGCCTGGAGGGCGACCTCGTCACCTTGCGGGATGTCGCTCGTGAACGACTGGACGATGTCGACGCCGAGATCGGCGAGTGCCGGAAGCACGACATCCTCCGTTATCGCCCCGTGTTCGGAGCTGTCGTCGTAGGTGGCCACATTGCCGTCGAGAAGGCCGAGCTCCTGGTACAGAGCAAGAGTGCCTCGGTGTCGGCGTTCGGCGCTCATGGCGATCGCGGCCCATGGCGCCTCACGCTTCGGGTAGTGCGCGGGAGTGTGGGTGCCGCCGATCATGGCGTGGGCATTCTGCTCGACGAAGCAAAGGATGCTGTCGATCGCGGGCCCTGCCACACCACCGAAGACGATGAAGACTTCGTTGTCCTGGGTGAGGACGATACAGGCGTCGTCGGCCGAGGCGTTGAAGACAGGGTTGTACTCCTCGACGATCACCTCGATCTGTCTGCCGGCGATACCCCCGTTGGCGTTGTAGTAGTCGACGAGCGTGTCCCAGATGAGAGGGACGTCGCCGTTGTTGATGTCGACGAGGCCCAGATCGCGGAGTTCGTCGAGATCGGCCGTGGTCACCCCGATCGTGATCATGTCGGCTGTGACTCCGCGGAAGCTGTCGAACGGATCGTCGTCGGTGATCGGCTCGATGGGCGCGTCAGGCTCATCCGGCGTGTCGGGGTCATCCGGCGCGTCGGGCTCGTCCGGAGCGCTCGATGTCGTTGTCGTTGCTTCATCCGTCGTCTCGGTGCCGCCACCGTCGTCACTGCAAGCAGTGGCGACCATCGCGAGTACGACGAGAAGTGCCATCAGAAGTCGGCGTGTTGTGGTCATGGAGCCCCCCGTGGTCCAGCCGTGTCTCGACATGTAAGCACGAGAAGGGTCCGTCGCGCCCAGCGACTCCGATGACAGACACTCTGATCCGGCCCTGATCCCGTGTGAGTCGAAGGCGCAGCGGGGTGGCGACGCACGCCACGTATTGCGACCAGCGACAAGGCTCAACGTCGCTTGTCGCAAGACGTGAGACTCGATCGTGCCTCCGTTGTACTCCGCCCCGTGGGAGCATTCGAACGATGCAAATCAGGGCTGAGTCACCCACCGACCACAGTGAGATCGCGGGCCTTGTCGCCACCGCGTTCGGGTCGACCCTGCAAGCGGACCTGGTCGACCGGATCCGGCGCTCTCCGGAGTTCGTCGGATCGATGGCGCTCGTTGCAGACGACGCCGGCCAGCTCTTCGGCCATGTGATGGTTAGCCACGCCGTGCTTCGTCACGCTGCGGGTGAGCGCTCGATCGGCATGCTGTCGCCGCTCGCCGTGGTTCCGGACCGACAACTAGCGGGATTGGGAGCTGCGCTCGTCGGCGCGGTGCTGGATGTCGCTGAGCAACGGGACGAACCCCTCGTCGTGCTCGAGGGCAACCCGGCGTACTCCGGCCGGTTCGGCTTCGAGCCGGCCCGGCGTCACGGCATCGAGATTCCGCTACCCGACTGGGCCCCACCGGACGCAGCTCAATTCAAACTTCTCGCCACGTACGACTCGACCGACGAGACGCTTCGGGGAACGGTGATTCACCCCGCTGCCTTCGACGGCCTCGACTGACGAGGCCTCAGCCCCGGGCCGAGCGAAACGCGGAGACCGCGCCAGCGATGCCGACGGCCATCCCCACCGCGGCGCCGCCGATCCCGGTCAGGTGGTCACGCTGCGGAAGTTCGTCCCGAACCGAGAGTCCGCCGATCAGATCCGCCGCGTCCGCTCCGGCCGACGCCAGAAACCATCCGGGCACCTTCTGCTCGTCGCGCACACCTGCCGCGATCAGCCCCGCGCCGATCAGCAGGTCGCGGTAGCCCATCGACCGCAGGAGAAGCCGCGCCGTTGGGTCGCTTGCCTCTCGTTGCGACCACAGCAACTGCGCTCGCTCCGGCGCCACGAGGAATGACACCCCGGACAACGCCCGGATCGATCCGGCGATCACAGCAGCACGATTCATCAGCTCACCCTCAGTTCTTCGACAGGTCCTTGAAAGGCGTTTCCTTCGCAGGCCCAGGCTCCTTCGGGAGACCGAGGAAGCGCTCGCCGAGGATGTTGCGCTGCACCTGATCAGTGCCGCCGTAGATCGATGGTGCGGGGGAGTGGACGGTCGTCGCCTGGACCTCGCCGTTGCCGATGGCGGCGCGGGCGTCGTCGCCTGAGAGCATCCCGACGGCGCCGATCGAGCGGTTGCCGGCCTCGCGCTTCATGCGGGCGATCTCGCTCATCGCGAGCTTGCCGAGATTGCCGATCGCAGGGACCACACCTGACCGGGCCCGCATGCCGAGCATCCGGTTGACCTCTTCGCGCACATAGAGACGGGTGCGGGCGTCGCGTCGAGCGGGATCGTCCATCCCGAGTTCGCGGGCATAGCGGCCGAAGCGCACGGCGGTCGGCGCCGCATCGACGTTGCCTCGGGGCCCGCCTTCGGTGCGGAGACCGAACGAACCGGCCGGCATGTCGAGATCCTCCGACTGTGAGCCGGCCCGGGCGTAGGGCAGCTCGACGACAGCGCCGGCCAGCGACCCGCGCTCGAACATGAGGGTGGTGTTGCCGACGCGCCAGCCGTTGTTGAGATCGCCGATGACGTGATCGTGGGGCACGCGGGTGTCGTCCATGAACACTTCGTTGAACATGGCGTTGCCAGTCATCTCGATGAGCGGGCGGATCTCCACACCGTCCTGCAGCATCGGGAACGCGAACCACGTGATGCCCGCATGCTTCGGCTGATCAGGATCCGTGCGGGCGAGCAGCATGCCGAAGTCGGTGCCGACGGCGAGGCTCGTCCAGACCTTCTGGCCGTTGACGGTCCACTCGTCGCCGTCACGCTCGGCCTTCGTGGTGAGACCGGCGAGGTCCGACCCGGCTCCGGGCTCCGAGAACAGCTGACACCAGGACTCGGTGCCGTTGAGCACGGGCGGCACGAACCGTTCGATCTGCTCCGGGGTGCCATGGTCGGCGATTGTGGGCGCGGCCATCATCGTCGCGATGTTCGACGGCGGACCGAGGGTTCCCGCGTCGGCGAGGCCCCGCTTGACCTCCTGTTCTTCGGCGCGGGAGTACCCGCGTCCGAAGGCCGCCTCGGGGAGTGAGGGGAGCGAGTAGCGGGCATCGGCGAGGCACTGCCACCACTCGCGCACCGTCATCTCGGGATCCCAGTTTTCTTCCGCCCACTTGCGGGCATCTTCATGTATCGACATCTTGTGGACCGAACACCTGTTCGTTTAGGGTCAGAGGATGGGTTGGAACAGCCCCAACGTGCCATGGTCCGACATCGAACGCACACTCTCGGACCGCCCGCCGTCGGGTCGCGCCCGGGATCTCTGGATTAGCGACGGGGGCGATAGCCCGGCGTGGTCCAGAAAACGTAGCAAGTACGAGCCCCCCACGAAACCCCCGAAGTACACCAGCACCACTCCCTACGCGGAGCTGCACTGCCACTCGAACTTCTCGTTCCTCGACGGGGCGTCGCATCCCGAGGAGCTGGCCGAGGAGGCGGCCCGGCTCGATCTGAAGGCGCTGGCCCTCACCGACCACAACGGCTTCTACGGCATCGTCCGCTTCGCCGAGGCAGCCCGAGCGGTCGGCCTTCCGACCGTGTTCGGCGCTGAACTCACCCTCGAGCAGCCAACCATTGACCTGTCCCGCCCCGGCCCGGCCGACCCGATGGGGGAGCACCTCCTCGTCCTCGCCCGCGACCCCGAGGGCTACGCCATGCTCGGACGCGCCATCAGCGAAGGCCAGCTGGCGGGGGAGAAGGGCGCGCCCCGCATCAGCTACGACCGGCTGGTCGAGCTAGGCGGCGTCGGCAGCGAGCGCGGCGAAGACCACTGGCTGATCCTCACCGGCTGCCGAAAAGCCTCCGTGCCCAAGGCGCTCACCGAGGCCGGCCCGGCTGCTGCCCGTCGGGCCCTCGATCGGCTCACGAGCGACTTCGGCTCCCAGAACGTCGCGGTCGAACTGTGGGACCACGGCCTCCCGTCCGACTCGGTGCGCAACGACGCCCTCGCCGAGCTTGCCGTCGCCAACGGGCTCGACCTCGTGGCGACGGGCAACGTCCACCACCACTCAGTCGCCCGTCAGCGGCTCGCCTCGGCGATGGCCGCGGTGCGGGCCCGCCGCAGCCTCGACGAGATCGACGGTTGGCTCCCACCGGCCGGCCTCCATCTTCGCTCCGGCGACGAACAGGCGCTGCGCTTCGCCCGTTACCCGGGCGTGATCGAGCGGGCCGCGGCAATCGGGATCGAGTGCGCGTTCGACCTCGCCCTCGTCGCCCCGAACCTGCCGCCCTACCCGTGCCCCGATGGGCTCGACGAGATGGGCTACCTCCGTCGTCTCGTGGACGAAGGCGGCACGCGTCGCTACGGCACACGAGACGCCGAGCAGGTCGAGGGCGCCTGGAAGCAGCTCGACCGAGAGCTCGACCTCATCGACCAGCTCGGCTTCCCCGGCTACTTCCTGGTGGTGTGGGACATCGTCGACTTCTGCAGTCGGTCCGACATCCTCTGCCAGGGTCGCGGCTCGGCGGCCAACTCTGCGGTCTGCTTCGCCCTCGGCATCACCAACGCCGACGCCGTCTCGCTCAACCTGCTCTTCGAACGCTTCCTGTCGCCGGAGCGGGACGGCCCGCCCGACATCGACATCGACATCGAGTCCGACCGCCGCGAGGAGGTGATCCAGTACGTCTACGCCAAGCACGGGCGCCACCACTGCGCCCAGGTCGCCAACGTCATCACCTACCGGTCCAAGTCCGCGATCAGAGACATGGCCAAGGCCCTCGGGTACGCCACCGGTCAGCAAGACGCTTTCTCCAAGCAGGTCGACCGCTGGCGCGATGTGAAGGCCGGCGCGGTCGACCCCGACACGTCCATCCCGTTGCCGGTCATGGAACTCGCGGCCGAGATCGAGCACTTCCCCCGTCACCTCGGCATCCATTCCGGCGGCATGGTGATGTGCGACCGCCCGGTGATCGAGGTGTGCCCGGTCGAGTGGGGGCGCATGGAAGATCGCAGCGTCCTCCAATGGGACAAGGACGACTGCGCGGCGGCCGGGCTCGTGAAGTTCGATCTGCTCGGGCTCGGGATGCTGTCGGTTCTGCACTACGCCATCGACTTCATCAAGGAGACCGACGGCATCGACGTCGACCTCGCCACGCTCCCGCAGGAGTCCGAGGTCTACGACATGCTCCAGAAGGCCGACACGATCGGCGTGTTCCAGATCGAGTCCCGGGCCCAGATGGCCACCCTGCCCCGACTCAAGCCCCGCTGCTTCTACGACCTCGTGGTCGAGGTGGCCCTCATCCGTCCCGGTCCGATCCAGGGTGGATCGGTCCACCCCTACATCCGCCGTCGCAACGGCGAGGAACCTGTCACCTATCTCCATCCGCTGCTCGAGAACGCCCTGGCCAAGACCCTCGGCGTGCCTCTCTTCCAGGAGCAGCTCATGCAGATCGCGATCGACGTCGCCAACTTCACGCCACCCGACGCCGATCAGCTTCGTCAGGCCGTCGGCTCCAAGCGCAGCAAGGAACGGATGGAGCAGCTGAAGGAGCGGTTCTTCGACGGCATGCGAGCCAACGGCATCACCGACGACATCGGCGAGCAGATCTGGCTCAAGCTCGCCGCCTTCGCCAACTACGGCTTCCCCGAGAGCCACTCGGTATCGTTCTCGTATCTCGTCTACGCCTCGTCGTGGATCAAATACCACTACCCGGCCGCGTTCACCGCGGCCTTGCTCAACGCACAGCCGATGGGTTTCTGGTCGCCCCACACGATCATCGGCGACGCCCGCCGCCACGGCGTCGTGATCCGCACGCCGGACCTCAACCAGTCCGCCGCCACGGCCACGCTCGAGCCGGATGAGTCCTCGACGGGCGGATGGGCCATGCGGGTCGGCATCGACTACGTACGGGGGATCGGGGAGGACCTCGCCGAAGCGATCGACGCCGGTCGGCCCTACGCCTCGGTGGAGGACCTCCGCCGGCGGGTCCCCAAGATCTCGCTGCCGATCCTCGAAGCCCTCGCCACGTCCGGCGCGTTCGGCTGTTTCGGCATCGACCGTCGTTCGGCGCTGTGGACGGCCGGAGCGATGGCCCAGACAGCCTCGGATCGGCTCCCCGGAATTGTCACTGGCATCGACGCGCCAACGCTGCCGGGCATGTCTCCCCAGGAGCTGTCCCATGCCGACCTGTGGGCAACGAGCGTCGCCCCGGATGGCCATCCCACGAAGTTCATCCGCGAGAACCTGGTCAAGCGGGGCGTGGTCACCGCCAAGGGTCTCGAAGACGCCGAGGACGGCGGACGGGTCACCGTCGGAGGGGTGGTGACGCACCGCCAACGGCCGGCCACGGCGAGCGGCACCACGTTCATTAGCCTCGAAGACGAGACCGGCCTCATCAACATCGTCGTCTCCAAGGGCTGTTGGCAGCGCTACAAGAAGGACGTGAGGGGTGCTCCCGCCCTACTGATCCGAGGAAAGCTGGAGAAATACGAGGGGGTGATCAACGTCGTGGCCGACCGCGTCGAACCCCTCCCGGCCGGTGGTGCCCCCGCATCGCGAGATTTTCGCTAGATGATTGTTCTTTGAAAGATGGAACCGATCGGGGCGCTCGTGCGTCTGGGAGACGTGACAGTGGCGAACGGATCCAGAGAGAGTGAGTCTCGACAACGGCTCGAACTCGTGACGGACGAGACGGCCGAGCCGGTGCTCGACTTCCGTGCGTTCTTCGCCGAGAACCATCGTTCGGTGGCCCAAGCGCTGGCGATGACCCTGCGCAACGACGACCTCGCCAACGACGCCGGCGCAGAGGCGATGACCAGGGCCTACGAGCGATGGGACGAGGTCGGTCGCTACACCAACCCAGCGGGCTGGACGTATGGTGCTGTCCGGCTCGTCGCTCAACACCCTCGGCTTCCGCTCCACGAGCGACCTGCCCACGCTCACCGTGGCCATCATCGAGGGGATCGTCGGCCCCGGACTAGTCGCCCTTCTCATCAGTTTCCTTCCGACCATCTACGGCGCGTTCTCGAGGTGGGAAACCGCGGTTGCCAAGCTCCACCTGCGGGCTACGGACAGCGAGGGCGTCCCAAGCCCCAGCTCGTTGCTCGGGCGGCACCACGTGATCGACTCGCTCGACGCGATGGCGTCCATGTGGGCCGATTGGGAGGACTGGTTCGTGGAGGTCGAGGAGACCCACACCTCCTTCCCGATCCTCGTCTTCTTCCGGTCACCTGTGCCCGACCGGTCCTGGATCGGCAGCGCGGGAATGGCGCTCGACTCGGCCTCCCTCTCGTGCTCGGTGCTGGACGTCCCCCGCGACCTCCGTGCCATGCTGATGATCCGCACCGGCACGATGTCACTGCAGCGGATCTGTGACTTCTTCGGCTTCGAGTACGACTCGGATCCCGCGCCGACCGACCCGATCTCGATCACCCGGGCCGAGTTCGACGCAGTCGTGGAGGACTTCCGGGCGCTCGGCATGCCCCTGGCGGCCGACATGGACCAGGCATGGGCGGACTACGCCGGATGGCGGGTCAACTACGACGTGCCTCTGCGGTCGCTCGCGACGTTCGTCGAGGCGCCGGAGATCCCGTGGGCAACTGACCGGCCAATCGAGATCAGCCGCCCCCGCCTCGTACGAGGCCGATCTGCCGCTCGGTGAAATCGACGGTTACGGTTCCGCCCCATGCAGACCCGTGTCACCGAAATGCTCGGTATCGAGATTCCGATCGTGCAAGCGCCCATGGGGTGGATCGCCCGGTCCCAACTTGCCTCCGCCGTGTCGATCGCCGGCGGACTCGGGATCATCGAGACCTCGTCCGGTCAACTCGACGTCATCAAGGATGAGATCGCAGCGATGCGAGAGCTCACGGACAAGCCCTGGGGCGTGAACGTGGCTCAGCTCTTCATCCGCGACCTCGACGGACTGATCGAGTTCCTGCTCGAGAACAAGGTCGGTTTCGTCACCACGTCCGCCGGTGACCCGGCGGTCGTCGCGCCGACCCTGAAGGAAGCCGGGGTGACGGTCTTCCACGTTGTGCCCACCATCCGCGGCGCCGAGAAGGCCGCCGATGCAGGTGTCGACGGGTTCGTCATCGAGGGGATCGAAGGCGGTGGGTTCAAGAATGCAAAGGGCGCATCGAGCCTCGTACTCGTGCCGGAGATCGCCGCTCGGTTTCCCGAGCTACCGATCATCGCGGCCGGTGGGTTCACCGATGGACCGTCCATGGCTGCCGCGTTCGCGCTCGGGGCTGACGGTGTGCAAATGGGCACCCGGATGGTCGCGTCGGTCGAGTCGCCGATCCACGACAACTGGAAGCAGTCGATCGTCGCCGGCAAGGAAACCGACACGGTGCTCGTGAAGGGCGCGATCGGGCCCGCGATGCGGACCCTCCGCACGGAGAAGACAGCCCAGGTCAACGAGGAGCACGGGTCCGTGTCGCTCGACATCGACGACATGATGGGCACGTACTTCGGCGGCGACATGGAGTCCGGCGTGGCCATGAGCGGCCAGGTTCAAGGCCGGATTCACTCCGTCGAACCGGTGGCCGACATCCTGCGTGCCGCGTGGAACGACTGTCAGTCGATCTTGACCGAGCTGGGCGCTCGAACCGCTGCTTCGACTTCGAAGTAGTCGGCTCGCGCGGACCCACCGATCGACGCGACGAAGCGGGACGGGATCGCTTCGCAACGGCGGTTGTAGTCGCGCACGTTGCCGTTGAAGAGCCGGCGTGAGGCCTGGATCCGGTCCTCGGTCGTCACAAGCTCTCGCTGCAGATCGAGGAAGTGCGCGCTCGCGACGAGCTCCGGATACACCTCACTGACGGCGAGTAGATGGCGTAGCCCCTCGACGAGCACGTTCTCCGGGCCGGTTTGCGCGCCGGCGTCGCCATGCGTCGCGATCGCACCCTGGCGAGCCTCGATCACTTCCGTCATGGTGTCGGCTTCGTGCGCGGCATAGCCCTGCACGGTCTCGACGAGGTTGGGGATCAGGTCGTAGCGGCGTCGCAGCTCCGTCTCCACGTTCGACCACTAGTTCGCGATGAGGTTGCGCTGCGACACGAATCGATTGAAGGAGATGAGCCCGCCCAGCAGAACCAGGCCGATGACAACCGCGAGCACGATGAACGGCGACATGTTCTCTCCGTCGGCGGCTGGGGCATGTCTGTGAAGGAGTGGCGCGGAAGGCCGAAAGGGTCGAGCACGGTGACCCGGCGAGGCTGCAGACTTGCCCGGTGGCACGGTTCGGGGATCGTCTCGCGCGCATCGGACGTGCCGTCACCGGTGGTGACCCCCGCGCGTATCGAGACGGCCTCGTTGCCCTCACCGTTGCCGGCGTCTCGAGCCTCGTCGCCGGCGTCACCCTCGCACTCACCACCGACACGCTCGAGGAACTGCCGGGCCTGCTGCTGCTGGTTCCCGCGGCGCTTGCGGTGAAGGGCAACATCTTCGGCGCCCTCGGGAGCCGCTTGGGCACGAGTATCCACGCCGGGACGTTCCGACTGAGCGGCCGTTTCGACACGATCGTCGGGGCGAACGTGGCTGCGGCGATGCTGCTCAGCCTCGTGATAGCGGTGGCCATCGCGCTGCTCGCCAAGGGCGTGGCGATCGTGTTCTCGATTTCGCCGACGATGTCGGTGGCCGACTTCATCGTGGTCTCGACCGTTGGCGGCCTGCTCGCATCCGTCGTGATCCTGGGAGTCACGCTTCTGCTCGCCGCCGGCTCGTTCCGCTACGACTGGGACCTGGACAACGTCGTGTCCCCGCTGGTCACGGCGATGAGCGACGTCGCCTCGCTGCCCGCCCTTGTGCTCGCCGCCGAACTGGCGGGCTTCGATGTGGTCACGCCGACGCTCGCGTGGGTCCTGGGCGGCATCTCGGTTGCCGCCCTCGGATGGGCGTTCGTCACCCGGTTCCAGGTGCTGCGGGCGATCGTGCGCGAGTCCGTGCCGATTCTCGTGGTCGCCGGGGTGCTCGATCTGATCGCGGGGATCGTCATCGAGAAGCGGCTCGACGACTTCCTCGAGTTCCCGGTGCTGCTCGTGCTTCTGCCGGGCTTTCTGGGCGCGGCGGGCGCGCTCGGCGGCGTGCTGTCCAGCCGCCTTGCCACCAAGCTGCACCTCGGTTTGATCGAGCCGGGGCCGATCCCTCGCGGCTCCGCGGGCAGTGAGCTTGCGATGATCTTCGCTCTGTCGGTGCCCGTCTTCGTGATCGCCGGCTTCGTCGCCGAGGCAGGCGGCGCCCTGGCGAACCAGGCCAGCCCCGGCCTGCTCGATGTCGCTCTTGTCGCCGTCGTCGGTGGCCTGTTCGCCACCGCCTTCGTCGTGGTCGTCGCGTATTACACGACCGTCGTCGCCGTTCGCTTCGGGCTCGATCCGGACACGTACGGCATTCCGGTCGTGACGTCCACGCTGGACTTCGTCGGCGCGTTCACTCTCATCCTGGCGATCGTCGCCTTAGGAGTTGCCTGAGCTGGGAGTTGCCCAAAACATGAGCCAAGCTATGACCCGAACGAGGAAGTGATGGACGACAGACCCCGCAACCTGCGAGAGATGCTGGCCGAAGCGAAAGACCTGTCCGAGCTGATGGTCGACCTCGCCTACGCGTCGCTCTTCTTCGGCGACCCGGACATGGCCGACGAAGTCGGCGAGCTCGAGGAAACCATGAATGACCTCGTGCAGGACATGCGCGGCGTCTGCATCATGGCGGTGCGGCGCCCGAAGGAGTCCGAGGGCATGTCGTCCGTGCTCCAGGTGATCAGCGCGATCGAACGCATCGCGAACGACGCGGTCGACATCGCCCGCATCGTCACCCATCAGCTCGGCATCCCCGCACAGCTGGTGTCCGATCTCTCTGAGGCCGAGGAGGTGAGCCACCGAGTTCTCGTGTCGGAAGGCTCGCACATGGCGCACCGCGCGTTGTCGGCCCACGAGCTGCCCGTCCAGACGGGCATGCGGGTCATGGCCGTTCGCCGCGAGCGGGACTGGATCACCGATGTCGACGGCGACATTGTGCTCATGCCGGGCGACGTGCTCTTCCTCCGCGGATCACCGGACGGCATCACCCGCCTTCGCGAGCTCGCTGCCGCGGCGCCATGGACAGCACCGCAGCTCCCGGAGGACCCGTTCACCACCGATCTCGACCGAGCGGTCGACGTCCTCGTCGACATGAAGAACTTGTCGGAAGTCGCGGTTGGCCTGGCCTACTCCGCGCTCGTGCTCGGTGACCTCGGGCTTGCCGCAGAGGTGCGTCATCTTGCGGATCGCCTCGACGAGATGAAGGACCGACTCGAGCTGTGGGTCCTTCGCGCCGCGAGCGACAAGGTCGACCCGTCGCCGCTTCGCGGGCTTCTGCACCTCTCCCAGGCGGCGGAGGACATCGGTGACCAGGCCCAGCAGATGGTGTGGCTCATCGAACAGCGTGAAGACGTGCACCCGATTCTCGGGCTGGCGCTCGGCGACAGCGACGAGGTGGTTGTCCGGATCCCTGTCGGGGAGGGAAGCGAAGCCGAGCAAGCGCTGCTCGCTGAGCTGCAACTCAACATCGAGCCGGGGTTCACCGTCCTCGCAATCCGCCGTTGCGGCCAATACGTCTATCGGCCACGCGGTCGAGTCCGGCTCCTCGCCGGTGACGAGCTCATCGCCAGCGGACCCGACGAGGGGCGTGAGCTGCTCGCCCTTCGTTGCGGTTGGCGTCTCGTCGATCCCGACGGTGACGGCGAAATGGAGCTGGAGCCCCTCGTCCGCACCACGGGCGGGTAGGTTCCACCGGAATGGACGCCCCCCTCTGCCTCCTGTCGATCCACGCCCACCCTGACGACGAAGCGTCGAAGGGTGCGAGCACCGTCGCGAAGTATCACGCCGAGGGCGTACGCACCGTGCTCGTGTGCTGCACCGGCGGCGAGGAGGGCGACATCCTCAATCCAGCGATGGACAAGCCGGAAGTACGCGACAACCTCGGCGAGGTTCGCATGCAGGAACTCGCGGCCGCGGCCGACGCCATCGGCTACGACGAGGTCCACATGCTCGGCTACCGCGATTCCGGTATGGCCGATTCCGAGGCGAACGCCCACCCGGACTGCTTCGCCGCCGCACCGCTCGAGGAGGCTGTCGACCGGCTCGTCGCGATCCTGCGATCTGAACGTCCCCAGGTAGTCATCACGTATCCGGACGAGCAGGGCGGCTACCAGCACCCTGACCATCTGCGGGTCTACGAGATCACCCACCCGGGGGTTGCGGCAGCTGCGGACCCCGACCATCGACCGGACCTCGGTGAGCCGTGGCGGGTCGCGAAGGTCTACTACTCGAGCTGGTCTCGGGCTCGCATCGAAGCTCGTCATCAGGCGTTCCTCGATCTCGACCTCGAGTCGCCCTACGACAAGCGCTGGTTCGAACGGCCTGACACCGACAGCAGCATCACCACCAAGGTGCCCGTCGACGGATTCACCGATGCTCGCCGCGAGGGCCTGCTGGCCCACGCCACCCAGATCGATCCTGAGTCGCCGTTCTGGTTCGGTCTGCCGATCGAGGTCGACCGCAAGATCTACACGATCGATGACTACCGCCTGGCCGACAGCGACATCCCTGAGGGTGAGATCGAGACCGACCTCTTCGCCGGTGTTCGGGCCGAGGCCGCTACGCCGTGAACATCTTCGACGACGACTGGCTCGTCGCGGCCGCCGAAGCGCTCGCCGCGATGCCGTCGCAGGCCGGCGCCTCGGCGGTGATCGACTACGTCGTCGCCGGGAGTCCGGATGGCAAGGTCACGATCGGCGTCACGCTCACCGACGGTCAGGTCACCGCGATGCAGACCGGCAAGTCGAAGGACCCCGACATCGTGGTGTCCGTGAAGTACGAGTACGCCGTCGAGATCCTCACGGGTGAGATGTCGAGCGATGCGGGCTACATGAACGGCGCGCTCAAGATCGAAGGCGCGCACGAGCGCTGGATGCTGGAGCTCCGGCCCGTTCGTCTGGCTGCGATCGAGGCGCTCGCCCCGGTCATGGCCGACACGGCGACCTGACGGCGCTACCGCCGAGCTTTCTGCGCCTCGCGCAGCTCGCGGAACCCGACCAGCGTTGCGCCCGCGGCGGCGATTCGGTCCGCGAGGCCACGGTCGGTGAGCAGGTCGAGATCGTCCATCCGGGATGAGGCATCGGGGTCGATCGCCCGCAGCTCCTCGGCGGCGATCGCCGGTTCGAAGGCAACCACGGTGACACCGTTCTGGAGGTTCGCGAGGACGCCGTCGAGATGTGATCGCGCACCGCCGCGGACGAGCGAGAAGTGATCGGGCATCACGATGCCCTCCTCGGCGGCGAGGCGGCGGAACGGAAAGCCGGCCCGCTCCTCTGCATCGCCACTTTCGAGGCGGATGGGCAGCTCTGCCTCGTAGGCGATGTCGAGCATCACGTCGAAGAACTCGGGCCGCTGCTGCATCGTGCCGAGATGGGTCGAGAGATGGGTCACGTCGAACCCCCACAAGCGAGCCCGCTCGAGCTGGGCTCGACACTCGCGACGGACCTCATCGAGGTCGGCATGGTCCCAAAGGTCGTCGGCGGTACGGGGGAAGCCACCGTCACCGTCGAGCAGGCTCGGTGCGCTGGTCAGCGGGCCCCATCGGTAGCAGTCGAGCTGGCTGTTGAGCGTGAGGTGCACGCCGACGTCGGCGCCCTCGTCGCGATCGGCAGCGTAGCGAGACCATGGTCCTGGCATCATCACCGTGGCCGTGGTGGCGTGGCCCTCGCGCAGCGCTGCGAATCCGCCGGCGGTAGCTGCGTGGGTCGACCCGAGCAGGTCGGCACTCAGGATCAGCAGCTTCGCATCGGCCGGGTGGCCGAGTGAGTCGGCGAGCGACTCCATCGGTGGGGTGGTCACGAAGACAGACGGTAGCGCCCTACTCCAACGGAACGTCGGGGCCGCCGCAGACGCCCCACAACCCGACCCCGGCCGCGGCCGCTGTTCGTTCGGCCGCGCGGAACGGCGACTCGTAGTGGTCGTTGGGGTCGTAGATCAGCACGCCGGCGTAGCCCTGCTCGAGGAGATCGAGGTTGACGAACAGATCGTCGGAACTGCGCACGACGTATGCGAGGAGGCGGTCGTACTGATCGCGGGCCTCCTCATCGAAGATCAGCGTGATGTCGGACCCCTCTGGCAGGAGCGTGGTGAGGTAGTCGCTGGACTCGGCGCCGTAGCACTGATCTGGCCGGTTCTCGGCCACGGATTCGGGGGTGTCGATCCCGAGGAGACGGACCCGCTCGGACTCGCCGTTGATCACGGCAACGATCGTGTCGCCATCGACCACTCGCTCGACTGTGGCGTTCGGTGGCAGCGACTCCTGGTCGGGGACGGTCGCCGGGGCCGAATCGCTCGCCGCCGGTGGAGACTGCGTCTCGACCGGCTCGTCGTCGGTGCATCCGACGACGAGAGCGGCAAGAACGAGCAGGGGGGTGAAGCGCCTCACGGATGCCAAGTGTGGCTGCCGCGAGGCTCGATCGCGCCGGTCAGGCCGCGTCGGCGTGGAGTTCGAGGGATTCCCCCTCCGCGAGGGCGGCTTCACGGGCACGGACCCGCGACTCCCGGAGAACGGCACGAGCGCTGGCGATGCCGCTGAGGCCCCGCTGCTTCGTCCGCTGATCGAGGCGCCAGCTGCGGTGGGGGGTGATGAGGCTGAGCTGGTTGGTCATGTTTCACATTGTGCAGAGGGGGTGTGACACTCACCCGCCGTAGTGACAGGATCACCGGATGTCACAGCAGCGATACGGAATGACCGTTCCCTTCGACGGCGCCCCTCTTCATGCCCAAAAGGACCGTTTCCAGCGTTTGGAGGCCCTCGGCTACACCGATCTGTGGTCCGCCGAGGCGATGGGCGCCGACGGGCTCACGCCTCTGGCGCTCGGCTCGGTGTGGGCGCCGTCGATGCGCCTCGGTACGGCCATCCTCCCGGCCTACACCCGCAGACCTGCCCTGATGGCGCAGTCGGCGGCCGGCATGGCGTCAGCGGCGCCCGGACGCTTCGTCCTCGGCATCGGGTCGTCGTCCAATGTCATCGTCGAGCGTTGGAACGGCGTCCCGTTCGAGGAGCCGTTCAAGCAGACCCGCGACATGGTCCGGTTCGTGAAGGCGGCCCTCACCGGCGAGAAGATCGTGGAGGACTACGACACGTTCTCGGTCAAGGGGTTCCGCCTCGGCCTCGTCCCCGAGCAGCCCGTGCCGGTGCTCGTTGCCGCGCTACGCGAAGGGATGCTGCGCATGGCGGGACGGGAGTCCGACGGCGCCATCGTCAACTGGCTCTCGGTGGACAACGTCTCCACCGTCACCGCCGTTGTTCGCGAGCAGAACCCCACCGCAGAGATGGTCGCCCGAATCTTCGTCGCGCCAACCACTGACGCGGAGTCGGCCCGTAGTACCGGCAAGTTCGCCGCTGCGGCGTACCTCAATGTGCCGGTCTACAAGGCCTTCCACGAATGGATGGGCAGAGGCGACGATCTGGGCGAGCACTGGGAGCAGTGGGCGGCCGGTGATCGCCAAGGCGCGCTCGAGAAGATCCCGGACCACATCATCGACGACCTGATCATCCACGGCAGCTACGACGAGTGTCGGGCCCACCTGAAGCGGTACATGGACAACGGCATCACCTGCCCCGCCATCGCGCTCATGCCCTTCCCAGGGGTCGACATCGACGAGGCGATCGAGGGACTTGCTCCCAGCGCCTAGCTAGCCCGGACCCGCCATCGCCGTCCGCAGATGGTCGGTGAGAACCGGCAGTTGGGCGTGGGCGTTGAGCCCGCTCGTGGACGGCATCACGTAGACCGGCGAGCCACCGAGTTCTCTTGCCTGCCACCCGGTCGCGGCCTTCTTGTCGACGGCTGCGCGCCAACCTGACAGCCCCACCATGCACACCGCCTCGGGACGGAGCCACCCGCAGAGCCGATCGATCCGGCCGAGCCCCTCGGCGTACTCCGCGTTGTCGAGTTCGTCGGCGCGAGTCGTTGCCCGCTTCACGAGGTCGGTCATGCCGACGCCGTGTTCGGTGAGCGCGTGGGCAGCGTCGCGGTCGACGGACACGAGACCTGCGGCGAGCGCCGCGGGCCAGAATCGGTTGCCGCCGCGCCCGAATCCGACACCCATGTCGGCTGCATGCAGGCTGGGGTTCAAGCCACACACGAGAAGGCGCATCCCCGGCCCGACGGTGTCGGGAAGCGAGCGGAGCCGGGTGAGGCTGGTCTGGAGGTACGGCCAGTGCCCGGTGGTCTCCCGCTCGGTGCGGCTGTGCTCGACGATGTCGAACCCGGCTCCGACGACCACATCGAGGAGGTGGTCGTCCTGCCACAGCGCGAGCTTTCGGCCGACGAAGTCACCCGTGGTCATGGAGGTCAGGTCCTGGTCACCGCCGAACAAGCCGAGCTCCACCGGCGCCCCGACCGAGACGGTGCGGTGAAGTTCCGCGAGGACCATCGGAAGGGCGGGCCGATCGATGTGTACGTAGACCGCGTTGACGACAGCTCCTCCCAGCGACTCGCGACGGAACGGCAGCGCCGCGGCCTCGCCCTGAATTGCGAGCGACTCGGGCAGTCGTTCGCGAAGAAGTTCGAGCATGGCGGTTGCCGGTTCGAGCCCGACGGCGTCAGAAGGCAGCGCTTCCATGAGGGAGCCGAGGCCGCAGCCGAGATCGAGAGCGGGTCCGGCATCAGCCGACATCCGCCTCGTGAGCGTGTCCGCTCGTTCGAGCGACTTGCCTTCCCGCGCCGCGGTCCACGTGCCGGCCTTGGCCTCGTAGACGGCTCGGGTTTCTCGGTCGAGGCTCACAGTGCGATCAGATCACGCGCCCGGAAGGGTGGCCCGCAGCTTTTGCATGCCGGTGATCCACCGACCGCGATCGCCGGCGCGCCGTTGCTCGTAGGTGGACACCTCGGGGTGGGGAAGGATCAGAAAGTCGTCGTTCGCGAGTCCCGTGGCGACGGCGTCGGCGACGTCCTCCGGCTCGATCATGCCCATCGCCTTCACCACCTCGATGGCGAGTTCGCCGTCTGCTTCCGTCATCGGCGTACGCACGCCCTGCGGGCAGAGGCACGACACACCCACGCCCTTCTCGCCGTAGGTGATGGCGATCCACTCGGCGAGACCGACACACGCGTGTTTGGTGACGGCATAGGGCGCGGTGCCGAGATTGGTGAGCAACCCAGCGGCCGACGCGGTCAGAAGGAGGTGGCCCCCGCCTCGCTCGATCCAGTGGGGCACCAGGATTCGGGATGCGATGACGTGGGCCATCACATTGACGTTCCAGTTGGCGTCCCAGATCTCGTCCGCCAACTCCACGCCGCCGTTGGCCCCGATGCCGGCGTTGCCGCACCACAGATCGATCGGGCCGAACTCGGCCTCTGACGCATCGATGAATGCGGCGACGGCGTCGGGGTCGGTGACGTCGAGGCCGACCCCGCGGCTCCCGACTCCGGCGGCGGCGAGCTCGTCAGCGACGGTTGTGGCTCCCTCGGCGTTGAGGTCAGCGACGATGACCGAACCGGCCCCATCTGCCGCGAATCGGCGAGCCATGGCCCGTCCGATCCCGCTCGCTCCGCCTGTGACGACGATGACCGCATCTCTGATCTGCATGCGGGCGATCGTAGGTCGTCCGACCCCTTCTCTCGGTTTGGGCCGTCCCGACCAGCGCTTGACTGTCATCGCGCGCGACTATGGTGACCAGGAACACCAGTCGTACGTGACCCGGAGGTCGCACAGAATGACCGAAGCCATCGATGGCGCCCAGCTCGACGAAGCTCTCGCGGTGGTTGACCGCGGCCTCAGCGAGATGATGCGACGCGACCTGGTGGCCACGAGCGAGGTTGCAGATCTACTCCTCGATCTTCGGTCGATTCTGACGTTCGTCCCGGCCGACCCGTCGGCCGAGCCCGCCGGCGTCAACTAGCTGCTGGCGTACACCGCTAGGCGAGCACTCGCCGGGCGATCACGCCCAGCGCCACGCCGAGAACCGCGCCTCCGGCCACGTCTGACGCGTGATGGATCCGCACATGGATCCGACTTGTCGCGACCACCGCGGCGACGGCGTACCACGCCGCCCCGCCGGTGTGGCGAGACAACAGTGCAGCGGCGACCATCGCGGCCGAGGCATGGCCACTCGGGAAGCTGCTGGTGCGGGGCTGGCGGAGCTTGTACGGCCGAGGGACGTCCTGCACCGGCCGACTCCGCTTGAACATGGACTTCACGGGGCCGTTCACGAGCGCTGACTCGATGCCGACTGCGGCGCTGATACCGACTGCGAGCTTCGGGTCGTCCTCGATGATCGCCTGCACGATCCCCGCCATGTGCCAGATCACGGCGAAGTTCCCCAGTTCGGATGCCGTGTAGTACATCCGGTCGACCGGCGTGATACCGCGGAGGCGCTCCCACCAGTCATCGACGCGATCATCGATGTCGTTCACGCGGCCGGGAAATTCATCCTTGGCGCGTGCGAAATTCACCGGTTCATCTTAGTCCGATCGGTCGCGACGCGGACCTTCGCCGAACAGGACGAAGGGCCCGATGACATCGCTAACGGACCTTGGTACCGTCGCGTACTCGATGTCACTCACACGAGAAATGCCGTCGACGAAGCCGTGCCCTCTCTGTGGGTCGGGGACCCGCGAGGACGTCGCGCACCCCGAAGCGCCTCTGCGCCGTTGCGGTTCTTGCGACCACTGTTTCGCTGATCTCGAGCTGCTGGATCAGCGCGAGACCTATGACGAGTCGTACGGGGACGACGACCATCAGAACTGGTTCGAGAACCCGAACCTCGAGCTGTTCTGGCGCATCAGCTCGGTCATCGGTGACGACGCCAGGTCGGTGATCGACCTCGGTTGTGGTCGCGCACAGTTCCTCAGCTGCCTTCACTCGCACACGAAGGTCGACGGTGACCGACGGCTCGTCGGAGTCGAACAGACGACGTTCGTCCCGCCGGACGGTGTCGAGATCGTTCACTCGCCGTTCGATGAATGGTCCACGACAGAGCGGTTCGATGCTGTCGTGAGCCTCGCCGTCATCGAGCACGTCGACGACCCCGTCGACTTCCTGCGGCGTGCCTCGGAGCTGGCCGAGCCAGGCGGCCGCGTCGTCATCATGACGCTCAACGACCGGAGTCTCCTCTACCTCGCCTCACGCGTGCTCAGGCGGTTCGGCATCACCGGGCCGTTCGATCAGCTTTACTCCCGCCACCACCTGCATCACTTCAACAAGTCCTCGCTTCTCGCTGCGTTCGCCGCGGTGGATCTCGAGGTCGAGACGCGATGGGATCACAACATCCCGGCCGCTGCCGTGGACTTCCCGTCGCAGGGCGCGATCGCCGACGGAGTTCGCCTACTCGGCGTTCGGTCCCTGTTCCTGCTCGGTCGGTTGACCCGCCGGTGCTACCTGCAGACCGTGGTCGCGCGGGTCGCCGCCTGAAGCTCCGGCGTCGCCGGTCAAGGGGTGGGGTAGGCCCCGGGACCGGTGAACATTCCGCGACGCCACCGACGTGGGGTTGCGATCATCGCCCGCGGATAGTCCTCGAACATCCACCGCGCGAAGTTGCGGCGTGTCCAGCCCGTCGCGCCGGTGAGCTTCAACGCGCCACGGGCGATGAGTGGACGGGCGAGGAGCGGGATCAGGACGCGTGCCATCCGATCGTCGGCAACGAGCTCACGGCGGACGGCCCGTTCGTACGTGGACAGTGCATCGCCGTCGGCCAGGATGGCTTCCGCCGCGAGCCGGCCGGTCAACAGCGCCTGGCCGATGCCTTCACCGGTCATCGGGTCGGTCACCGCGGCGGCGTCACCGACGAACATCGTGCGAGGACCGACGAGCGGAACCCGCCCGACCCGCGCCGGAATCGGCCACGCCTTGTGGGGCTCCTCTGGGCGAGCATCGGGGCCCAGCACGTCGCGGATGTGGGGACGGCTGAGGAGGTCGGGCCACAGCTGTTTCATGTCGCCGACCGCGTGGGCCCCGCCCCGCTGGATGCCGAACCCGATGTTGGCTCGGCCGTCGGCAAGCGGAAACGACCACGCATAGCCGGGCAGAAGATCCTTCTCGAACCAGACGATGAGCTCGTTGCTGGCCCGCGGGCTGACGTTCTCGTAGTACTGGCGAAACGCGTGCCACTCGCCGCGGTACCCCTCGACCTGGAGCCCGAGCGCCTTGCGGGTCGGTGACCACATGCCGTCCGCCGCGATGAGGTGCGTGGCCCGGACGGAGTTGCGTCCGTCGATGTCGACCACGACATGGTCTTTCGCGGCGGGGTCTTTCGCGGCGGTGACGTTCGTGACGGCGCAGCCTTGCTCGATCGTCGCGCCGGCGTCGGTCGCGCGGGCGACGAGGGCGGCGTCGAGATCGGCGCGACGAGCGACCGCGGCGTGATAGCCGGGCCCCTCGGGCAGCGGATAGCGGCGCTCCTTTCCGGACGGGGCGCGGATCGCGACTTCGCTGACGAACCGCCACGACTCGACAGTGTCAGCGGCGAGCTCGAGGTGCTCGAGTTCGCGCAACGCGAGTGCGGTCAGGCCGTCGCCGCAACATTTGTCCCGAGGGAACACCGCGCGGTCGAGGACGAGCACGTCGCGCCCGGCGCGGGCGAGCTCGATGGCCGCAGCTGCGCCGGCCGGGCCCGCGCCAACGACGACCGTCTCGACGGAGTCCATTCAGCTGCCCTTCACGAGGGCGGTGAAGGACTGTTGGAGACAGTGTGCAAGGCCGCCAGGGTCGGCGATTGCGGCCGGATCCGAAGAGATTCCGATGTGTGCCGTCCGGCCGTAGCTCATCAGGGTGACGTTCACCGCGGCGCCGCTCAGTGGCCCGAACGGGATGAGCTCGCGAACGGGCTCGCCGCAGAGGTACAAGAGAACGGGGCTACGCGGAACATTCGACGCAGCCACGTCGTGCGCCGACGCGGCCGCGGAGAACAGGGCGGCGGTGGTCGCATCGGGGAGCGGGAGCAGTCCCGCGGTGAGGACAGGGACGAGTGAGCGCGCGGGATCGTCACGCAGGCCGGCGCTGTGGCGAAGGACTTCACGGGCGACGTCGTCAGGCTCGCTGTCGGCTCCGACGTCGAGATCGACTCGGGTGGGTGTCCAGTGGTTCCCCACGCCGTCGTCTGCGGAGCGGGTGCTAATGGGGATCGAGACGCGCAACGGCCCGGTAGACGGACTGTCCGCATGATGATCGCTCACGCCGAGGGCCACGGCAGCGACGAACGCCGTGTTGACGGTGCCGCCGACGCGATGGCCGGCGTCGCGCAGATCATCGAGGTCGAGCGAGAAGAACCGCAGGTCGAGGCCGTCGGAACGCTCGCTGGAGACGCCTGCGGCAGCCGGTTTCGGTCGGAACATGCAATAGGCGGAACCGAGCGTCTCGCCGAGGCGGCGGGCCTGTCGTGTCAGGTCGTCGGGTGATCGGGGAGTGGCTACGGCCCCGAGCCGAGCTCGCGTCGCGTGCAGAACGCGACCGAGCTCGTCCTGGAGCGAGCCGACGACAGTGTCGGGCTCGGACGCGGCGGTGGGTGCCGGCGGGAGATCGGCCCGGGCGCCGTCCGAGACCTCGTCGAGGTCGAACAGCTCGAGCATCATCTCTACGCCACCGACACCGTCGCTGACGGCATGGTGCGCCTTCAGAAGCAAGGCCGACCCGCCGTCGTTCAGCCCGGTGATGACCGTGAACTCCCAGAGCGGTCGCGCCCGATCGAACGGCTGCACGATCAGATCTCGAACGACTCGACCCAGACCGGGATCGGATCCGTCGCTCAGCTGCATCCAGCGCAGATGGTGAGCCAGGCGGAACTCGGGGTGGACTGACCATCGGGGCGCGCCGATCCCGCTCGGGTCGTGGACTACGCGTTGGTGTAGGCGATGGATCAGTCGGCTCACGCGTTCGATCCGGGGGCGAAGCTGCCCTGGATCCACGTGGCCGTCGAATCGGGCCAGCGCCGCGATGGTTGTGCGGTTTCGAGGCTCGTGCTCGACCGCCCAGACGAGCGAGTCGATGTCGCTCATGCGTTCGTCGGGGCGGGCATTGGACACGCCGGCCATCCTAGGGACGGGTCAGGGAACTGACGTCGGGACCGTGGTCGACGTGGTCGTCGTCGTGGTGGTGGTCGGGCGAGTGGACGCACCGTTGCAGGAGATGCCCTCCGGTCGGTAGCGGGCGGTGACCGTGTCGGTCTCCGTGCGGCCGTCCTCGATCCAGGTCCTTGTCCGTTCGGTGGTCACTCGGGTACATGACGTGCCCTCGCGGCGAGACGACTGGTCCGTCTGCTCGCCGGTCACGTAGGGCGTGCCGTAGAAGCGCACCGTGATCGAGTCGGCATTCGTCGTCGGCCACAGAACGACGGCGTGCGGCGTGGTGTTGTGGATCTGGAGATCCGGCGCCGGGAACGAGACCGTGGCCTCTCGGCCGTAGGGATAGCGGTCCAGATAGATCGAATGGCTCTGGTACTCGCCGAAGTCGAGACCTGCGAAGAAGGCGGCGTTGAAGACGGTGGTGGCGTACTGGGAGATCCCTCCGCCGACCGAGCTGGTGAACACGCCGTTGCTGATGACGCCGGCGGATACGAAGCCGTCGGCCCTCGTTCGCCGACCCACGAAGTCGTTCACCGAGAAGGTCTCTCCGGGCTCGATGATCACACCCCGGGTGATCTCGGAGATCCGTACGATGTTGATGTTTCGCGTCTGATTGGGCTTGTAGAAGGTGGTGAACTCGCCGACGACCTCGCTGACGCCCAGTGCATGGTGCCACTGGATGCCTCGAGCGTCGTCCGGCTCGATGGGGAAGACGACGACGGCCTGTTCGGGTCCGACGAGAAGATGCTCGTAGAGCCGCTGCGCGGTGTCGTCTGCGCAGCACTCCGCGCCCTCGATCCCGCCGAGGATGTAGGGCAGGCCATCGAAGCCGATTACGAACTGCACGCCCTCGATCCCGTCGACGGGCCCGAACGGCAGGGTGTCGGCCAGGGTCTGCTGGACCCGGAGCGGATCGAACCCGAAATCGCCCGGGGTGGTCGCGCCGGCGACATCCAGCCACTCCCGCAGTGTTGCCGAGTCGATGACGCTTTCGTCGAGGCGACCTCCGCTCCGAACGACGAGCTCGGTGTCGGTCAGCACATTGGCGGCTGCTGCGAGGCTCGAGTCGCCGATGAGCTCTTCGTTGCCTACCACCGGGACGTCGATCTCGCGACCTGTCGTCGTCGCGTGGGCGAGGAGCTCTGCGACCAGCGCGTCGATGTCGGCGAGTGGTACGAGCTGTGTGTCGACCGGATCGAACGCGCCGTCGACCAGTTCGATCGTGGACGTCTCGAACATGATGCCGAGATCGTCGTCCTCGAATTGAGACGCGAGGATCTCGCGATCCACGGACCAGACGGGTTCGACCTCGCGGTCTCGCATCACCGCCGCCGTCCAGCGCAAGAAGCGGACGGGCCCGCCGCCTCGCGTGTCTTCGGCGGCATCGAGCGTGGCATCGATGTCGAGCGTCAGCCCCCAGGCCGCGAGCGACTGGGTGCGGCTGCTGCCCGCAAACGTGAGCGTCACCTCGCCGTGGGACGTCAATCCGGCCAGCCGTTCGGCCGCCGTCGCTCGGTCGGTGTTGCCGATCGGGATGTCCGCGACGACCACCGCTCGAGGAATGTCCGTCGCCGAGATCACGTCGTCGTAGAAGAACCGTCCGACGATCGCCATAGCGACCACGGCGACGATCGCCAGCGTCACACGCATGGCGGGCAAGGCTAGTGCGACGCCGGGCTAGAAAAGCTTCAGGTTGGGCGACTCGATGCCGCGCAGCTCGTCGTAGTCGACCTCGACCCAATCGATCTCGCGATCGCTGGCGAGCACTTTGGCCTGCGGCTTGATCTCCTGGGCGACGAAGACGCCCCGTACCGGCCGCAGCATCGGATCCCGGTTGAGAAAGTCCAGGTACCGGGTCAGCTGCTCGACGCCGTCGATCTCGCCTCGCCTCTTCACCTCGATGGCGACGGCGATGCCATCGTCGTCACGGCACATGAGATCGACCGGTCCGATGTCCGTCGGGTACTCGCGGCGCACGAGGCGAAGACCGGGCTGAATCGTGGTGGGGTCGTCGGCGAGGAGCTTCTGGAGGTGTGCCTCGACGCCGTCCTTCTGTAGACCGGGGTCGTTTCCCATCTCGTGGTTGGAGTCGCTGATGACGTCGTGGAACGTGATCGTGAGGACTTCGCCCTTGGGGCTTGTCACTGTCCACACGCCGGCATCGCGATCCTCCACGAGCCGGTTCGGTGCGTTCATCCAGTTGAGAGGCTTGTAGGCGCCTCCGTCCGCGTGGACGGCCACGCAGCCATCCGCCTTCACCATGACGAGACGGGTCGCGGCGGGGAGGTGGGCTTGGAGGCGGCCGTCGTAGTCGACGGTGCACTCGGCGACGACGAGGCGCATGCATTCCTTTCGAGTGACGCGGCCTTTCAGCGACTGACTCTTTCGAGTGACGTGAAGGTAGCCAGCCGGTCAGGCCCGCGCGCGGAGCCGGTTGCGGATGAGCTCGCGACGGGCTTGGAGGTCGCGGTAGGTCATCGTCTCGACCGTGTCGTCCACGCCGAACGCGGCCCGGACGCCGTCGGGGTCGAACTCGTAGATCTCGGGATCCATGCCGACCTGCTGGGCAAGGCTCTCACCGTGGGTCGAGGCGAAGTAGGCGGCGATGTGAGCGATCTCGCTGAAGAGATCGAGATCGGGCGCGAGCCGGGCGATGGCGCCGTCCAGGAAGACCATGTTCTTCACGAAGAGCATGAGCTCCTTGGGCATCCGTGCGCCGTAGCCGAGGAGGGCCTTGATGATCCGTTGGAGTTCGCCGACCAGCTCGTCCGCCGTCATCGTGGTCGGGTCCACCGGTTCGCCGAGGATGCCGAGCTCGGCGGCCACCGCATCGAGGTCGGTGTCGTCCGGAAGCGCGCCGAGGTCGCGTAGCGCCGCGAGCTGACCCATCGGGTCGTTCATCATTCCGGCGATCAGCATTCGCACGAACGCGAGCCGGCGCGCCTCGCTCATGCGCCCGGTGATCCCGAAGTCCAGCAGGGCCGTACGCCCATCGGGGAGGACGTAGAGGTTGCCGCCATGTAGGTCGCCATGGAAGACGCCGTGGATCAGCGCGCCCTCCATGAAGCCGATCATTCCGGCCCGGACCACAGCGTGGGTGTCGACGCCGTGCTCTTCGTAGGACTCCAGGTCGTCGAAATTGAATCCGTCGATTCGTTGCATGACGAGGACCCGCCGGGTCACGAGCTCAGGGTGCGGACGCGGCACCACGAACTGATCCTGACCGAGCTCCACGAACACCCGGGCGACGTCGATCATGTTGTCGGCCTCGACCCGGAAGTCGAGTTCTTCGCTGATCGTGTGGGCGAAGACCTCCACGAGTGCCGGTGGATTGGCGAGCGCGGTGATCGGAATGCGACCGACGAGGTAGGGCGCGAGCCAGGCCATCACCTTCAGGTCCTGATGAACGAGTTCGTCGACCGATGGGCGCTGCACCTTCACGACGACGTCGGTGCCGTCTCGCAGTGTGGCGCCGTGGACCTGGGCGATCGAGGCCGCGGCAATCGGGACCCGATCGAACGACGAGAACACCGCCTCGAGCGGCGCGCCGAGATCCTGCTCGACGACCTCCCGGACGATGTGGAACTCCTCGGCCGGCACCTGGTCTCGGCACTTGATGAACTCGGCGACCAGCTCGCTCGGGAACACTCCCTCACCGCTCGAAATGATCTGGCCCAGCTTGATGTAGGTGGGCCCGAGCGCCTCTGCGGCCTGGCGGAGCCGACATGAGACGTCGGCCTTCGACGCGGATCCGCCCTTCCGGCGGCCTGTGAGACTCCACGCGACCAGGGCCCCGCCGATGTGGCGAATCACGGTGACTGCTCGCCGCCCCGGTGGGCGCCGAGTCGGCTCGATGAGCGTGGGTAGACGTCGATGTGAGGTCCGCCGCAGGCCGGGGACGCCAACACGCCACGACATGTCGTCAGGATCGACCAACCAGGGGGACTCGATCACGCCCTCACTATTCACCTTGCCAGTATGGGCGCGCCGCTGGGCGCGAGCCCCGTCAGGGATGGTCAGCCCTCGAAGGATGCGAGCGCCGCGAGCGCCGCCTTGGCGAGCTCGGGGCGGCACACGAGGAGGTCCGGGAGGTACGGGTCCTCCTGGTTGTAGAGCAGCTCGCTGCCGTCGAGGCGGCTGACATGGCAGCCGGCGGCCGCAGCAACGGCGACAGGCGCACAGGAGTCCCACTCGTACTGGCCGCCGCTGTGGGCATAGATCTCGCACTCGCCGCGGATGACGGCCATCGTCTTGGCGCCGGCGGATCCCATCTCGACGAGGTCGGCACCGAGCGCCTCGGCCACATGGGTCGCGGCTACGGGTGGGCGGCTCCGGGAGACGATGATGCGGGGCGGGTTCGCCGGGCTCTCGCTGAGCGCAGCTGGGGCCGCGGTCGAGAGCACCATCTCGAGCGCGGGCAGCGCGACGGCACCGGCGATCGGTCGGTTGTTCTCGACGAGGGCGACGTGGACGGCCCAATCCGTGCGCGGCACTTCGGAGAACTCGCGCGTGCCGTCCAGCGGATCCACGATCCACGTGCGTTCGGCGGAAACTCGGGCGGTGTCGTCCCTCCCTGTCGAACCGCTGCCCTCCTCACTGAGGATCGCGTCGCCAGGCCGCGCGGCGAACAACCGCTCCATCAGCAGCTCATGCGCCTCGCGGTCGCCCTCGGCCTTGAGCACGGCGGGCGGCGTGTCTTCGGCGTGGAGCCGGGCGCGGAGATCGACGAGGAGTCGACCGGCCTCCTCAGCCAGGTCGGCCGCGAGCTGATGGTCTTCGGGAGTGGCAGGCATCTGTTCAGTGTCTCGGTTCTGGCGGTGTCGGGGCGTCGGCCAGAGGACTCATTTCGGAAAGGCGCCGGACGACCGTAACATTGACCCCGTCTATGGCATATGACCTGACCCACCTACGCCAGCTCGAAGCGGAATCGATTTACATCTTCCGTGAAGTGGCTGCCGAGTTCGAAAACCCGTGTCTACTATTCTCCGGCGGCAAGGACAGCATCGTCATGCTCCGGCTCGCCGAGAAGGCGTTCTGGCCGGCGAAGCTGCCCTTCCCGGTGATGCACGTCGACACGGGCCACAACTTCCCCGAGGTGCTCGAGTTCCGCGACAAGCGGGTGTCCGAGCTGGGCGCGCGTCTCGTTGTTGCGTCCGTGCAGGATGCGATCGACTCTGGCAAGGTCGTGGAAGAGACCGGATCACGCGCCAGTCGGAACCGGCTGCAGACCACTGCGTTGCTCGACGGCATCGCCGAGCATCGCTTCGATGCGCTCTTCGGCGGCGCTCGTCGCGACGAGGAGAAGGCCCGGGCCAAGGAGCGCGTCTTCTCGTTCCGTGACGAGTTCGGCGCTTGGGACCCGAAGAACCAGCGTCCGGAGCTGTGGAGCCTCTACAACGGCCGCATCAAGCAGGGTGAGCACATCCGCGTGTTCCCGATCTCGAACTACACCGAGCTCGACATCTGGCAGTACATCAAGGAAGAGGGGATCGAGATCCCCAACGTCTACTTCTCTCATGAGCGTGAGGTGTTCGAGCGCGACGGCATGCTGCTGTCGACCGGCGACTTCATCACGCTGATGGACGACGAGGAGCCGTTCATGGAGACGGTCCGCTACCGCACGGTCGGTGACATGAGCTGCACCGGCGCCGTTGAGTCCTCCGCCGACACGATCGACAAGATCATCGACGAGGTCGCCGTCACCCGGATCACCGAGCGAGGCGCCACACGTGCCGACGACCGGGTGTCCGAAGCCGCCATGGAAGATCGCAAGAAGGAGGGGTACTTCTAATGGAGATGCTCCGATTCGCAACAGCGGGCTCCGTCGACGACGGCAAGTCCACCCTCATCGGCCGTCTGCTCTACGACACGAAGACGATCTTCGAGGACCAGTTGGAGGCCGTCGAACGGGCGTCCATTCAGATGGGCGCCGAGTACACGAACCTGGCGCTCCTCACCGACGGTCTACGGGCCGAGCGGGAGCAGGGCATCACGATTGATGTCGCCTACCGCTACTTCGCCACGCCAAAGCGCAAGTTCATCATCGCCGACACGCCCGGCCACACGCAGTACACCCGCAACATGGTCACCGGTGCCTCCACCGCAGACCTCGCCATCGTGCTGCTCGATGCCCGAAAGGGTGTGCTCGAGCAATCCAAGCGCCACTCGTTCCTGGCCTCGTTGCTGCGGATCCCGCACCTCGTCCTCGCGGTGAACAAGATGGATCTCGTCGACTACGACCAGAAGCGGTTCGAAGAGGTCAAGGACGAGTTCCGCGACTTCGCCTCGAAGCTCGACATCGCGGACCTGATGTTCATCCCGGTCTCGGCCCTGCATGGCGACAACGTCGTGGATCGCTCCGAGAACATGGGCTGGTACGAGGGTCCGTCGCTGTTGCATCACCTCGAAGAGGTCCACATTGCGTCGGACCGCAACCACATCGACACTCGGTTCCCGGTCCAGTACGTGATCCGGCCGCAGTCCGATGAGTACCACGACTATCGCGGCTACGCAGGCACGATGGCCGGCGGCGTTCTTCGCCCCGGCGACGATGTCGTCGTGCTCCCGTCCGGGTTCCAGTCGACCGTCAAGTCGATCGAGACGCTCGACGGCCCGCTCGACGAGGCGTTTGCCCCGATGGCCGTCACCGTGCGGCTCAACGACGAGATCGATATCTCCCGCGGCGACATGATCGTCCGGGCGAACAACCAGCCGGAGGTGTCACAAGACATCGACGCGATGGTGTCGTGGATGAACGAGCGTTCGCCGCTAACCACCAGCTCGAAGCTGGTGATCAAGCACACCACTCGCACCACCAAGGCGGTCGTCAAGGACCTCAGCTACATGCTCGACATCAACTCGTTGCACCGCAACGAGTCGGCCACGGAGCTGAAGCTCAACGAGATCGGCCGGGTGCAGCTCCGTACCCAGACGCCGCTCTTCTTCGACGAGTATCGACGCAACCGCGAGACGGGCAGCTTCATCCTCGTCGACGAGGTGTCCAACGTGACCGTCGGCGCCGGCATGATTCTCGGCGAGTCGACCTAGCCCGTGCCGGAGAAGCAGAGCCCGAACGTCGTCTGGCATCCGGGCCATCTCTCGCAGGCCGAGCGCTGGAGCGCGATCGGCCATCGGGGCGCGACTGTCTGGTTCACCGGGCTTTCCGGTTCGGGCAAATCCACCGTCGCGACCGCAGTCGAGAAGGCGCTGCTCGAAGCCGGGCGCCCCTGCTACGTCCTCGACGGGGACAACGTCCGCATGGGCCTCAACGGCGACCTCGGCTTCTCCGCCGAAGATCGCGACGAGAACGTTCGTCGCGTCGCAGAAGTCGGGCGGCTCTTCGCTGACGCCGGCGTCGTCGCCCTGATCCCGCTCGTGTCGCCCTACCGCGCCGCCCGCGACAATGCCCGTGCCCTCCACGATGCGGCCGATGTGCCCTTCCACGAGGTCTTCGTCGACACGCCCATCGAGCTCTGCGAACAACGCGACCCCAAGGGTCTCTACGCCAAGGCGAGGGCCGGTGAGATCAAGGGCTTCACCGGCATCGACGACCCCTACGAGGAGCCCGAGGCTCCCGAGCTCGTTCTCGTCCCCGCTGACGGCGACGCCGACGCGATGGCCGCGACGGTCTTGGAACTGCTCGGCTAGTCGGGTGTGGTTGACTCGACGGTGTGACCGACGCCGCGCCCCCTCCACCGCCCTCACCTTCGAACAACCCACCTCCCGGCTGGTACCCGTCCACCCCTGGCAGCCAGGCGTACTGGGACGGGACCGCATGGACCGGCGATGTCGCTCCGCTCGCCTCCGCCTCGGTGAGCGATGAGAAGACGTGGGCCGTGCTCACCCACCTCAGCGTCTTCCTGCTCTCCTTCGTGGGCCCGCTCGTGGTGTACCTGATCAAGCGCGACGAGTCACCGTTCCTTCGCGCGCATGCCGCCGCGGCGCTCAACCTTCAGATCACGCTCTTCATCGCCGCGATCGTGAGCGTCATCCTCATTCTCGTTATCATCGGGATCTTCATGATCCTCGCGGTGATCGTCATCGGGATCGTCTACCCGATCGTCGGCGCGGTCGCCGCGGGCCGCGGCGACTACCCTAACCTCCCGGGCGTCATCAGCTTCGTCAGCTGAGCAGGCTGCTGGGCGGCCGGCCTAGTGGCGAGGTCGATTGCGATTGATCAGCCACGCGATCGGCAGCGCGGTTAGCGCCCCGAGAACACTGGCGATGAGAAACGGGGCCATGGCTTGTCCGCTGGCGTACGCCACCCCTTCGCTTGTGTCGACCAGTGGCTCGGCGTTGGGCCAGAGGTCTTCATCGAGACACGAGAGGGCCGGAACCTCCCGGCCAGAGGCGACGGTGGGGTCGTTAGAGTCGCCGATGGTCGCACGACCGCGCAGCGGCTTGTCAGGCGAGCGATCGACGAGGGCGTTTCGATCGCGTCCTTGACCCGACTCGCGGAGTGGTGAGCGACGAGTTAGCGGCTGACGGGCTTGTACTTGATGCGCTGGGGGCGCATCGCGTCGACGCCGTGCTCGCGCTTGCGGTAGTCGGCGTACTCCGTGAAGTTGCCCTCGAACCAGCGCACCTCGCTATCGCCCTCGAAGGCGAGCATGTGAGTAGCCACCCGGTCGAGGAACCAGCGATCGTGGCTGACGATGACGGCGCAGCCCGCATAGGCCTCGACGGCATCCTCGAGAGCGCGCAGCGTGTCGACATCGAGATCGTTCGTGGGCTCGTCGAGCAGCAGCACGTTGGCGCCTTCTTTGAGCACCTTGGCGAGATGCACACGGTTGCGCTCGCCGCCGGAGAGGGTGCTGACCTTCTTCTGTTGGTCGGAGCCCTTGAAGTTGAACGAGGCGACGTAGGCGCGTCCGTTGATCTCGCGACCACCGACAATCAGCTCGTCGAGGCCGCCCGTGATCTCCTGGTAGACGGTCTTCTCAGGGTCGAGCGTGCGGTTCTGGTCGACGTAGCCGAGTGTGACGGTGGGGCCGATCCGCAGCGTGCCGGAGTCGGGCTGGGCATCGGCATTGCCGGCTTCCTCGGCCGCTTCGATGATCATGCGGAACAGCGTGGACTTGCCTGCGCCGTTCGCGCCGATGACACCGACGATTCCGGCGGGTGGCAATGAGAACGACAGGTCGTCGATCAGGAGCTTGTCGCCGAACGCCTTCGAGATGCCGTCGGCCTCGATCACGACGTCGCCGAGCCGGGTGTCGGCGGGGATGACGATCTCGAGGTCGTTCTGGCGCCCGTCGGCCGCCTTCTGCTCTTCGAGCAGCTTCTCGTACTGCGCGAGGCGGGCCTTGCCCTTGGCCTGGCGGGCTTTCGGCGCCATGCGAACCCACTCGAGCTCGCGCTTCAGGGTGCGAGTCCGCTTGTCGTCGTCCTTCTGCTCTTGGGCGTAGCGGGCTTCCTTCTGCTCGAGGAACCCGGAGTAGTTGCCCTCGAAGGGCATGCCCTTGCCGCGGTCGAGTTCGAGGATCCAGCCGGCCACGTTGTCGAGGAAGTAGCGATCGTGCGTGATCGCGACGACGGTGCCGTCGTAGTCCTGCAGTGTCCGCTCCAGCCAGGCGACCGATTCGGCGTCGAGATGGTTCGTCGGCTCGTCGAGGAGGAGCAGGTCGGGATTGGCGAGAAGAAGACGGGCCATCGCGACACGGCGGGCCTCGCCACCCGAGAGGTTGTCGACGGCGGTGTCGCCGGGCGGCGTGCGCAGCGCGTCCATTGCGATCTCGACGTTGCGCTGGAGGTCCCAGGCGCCGGCGGCTTCGATCTTCGACTCGAGGTCTGCTTGGCGGGCGCCGAGCTTCTCGTAGTCGGCGTCCGGATCGGACCATCCGGCGAGCACCTCGTCGTACTCCCGGAGTAGGCCGGCGACTCCACCGACACCGTCCATGACGTTGCCCATCACGTCCTTCGACGGATCGAGTGTGGGCTCCTGTTCGAGCATGCCGACCGTGAACCCGTCGGTGAGTCGCGCCTCGCCGGTGAACTCCTGATCGATGCCGGCCATGACCCGCAGCAACGTGGACTTGCCGGCACCGTTCGGACCGAGGACGCCGATCTTCGCTCCGGGGTAGAAGGCGAGTGTGATGTCCTTCAGTACATCGCGGTCGGGAGGGACGAACCTTCCGACCTTGTGCATGGTGAAGATGAACTGAGCGGCCATGGCGCAGGAATCTATCGGCGCAGGCTCAGTGCCTGGCGTTGAGAGCCGCCGGTTCGTTGCGTTCGTCGGCGTGCGCCGCCTGCTCGCAATCCTCATTCTCTCGGTCGCGGTCGGCCCACTTGCGAGTGCCCCGGCGGGTGCGCAGGCACCGGGAGGGCTCGCGGCGTGGGTCGAAATCGGTGAGGAGCACGAGCTCACCTGGACGGTTCCGGCGGTGGACGACGACCGAACAGGCGTCGCGTTGCAGATGCCGGTGGGTATGACCATCGTGAGCGCGTCGGCCGAACCAGGTGGCGCGTGCGGGCCGTCGGGGACCTACTTCGACTGCGGGTTCGGTATCGGCCCGGGCGGCGAGATCTCGATCGTCGTCGCGGCGACGCAGCCACTCGTCCTGGCCCCGATCGAGGTGACCGGTTACGCGTACCGCGAGTTTGCGTTCCAGCTCGCCTATGTCGTCTCCACGTATGAGCTCGCCGCAGCCGACTGCGCGATCGTTCACGCGGTCGCCGGGTCGTTCGGCATGGATGCGGCCGACCTTCTCGTTCACGCGTCGTCGTTCCTGGCTCCGTATGCGGCGAACGCGCCGAGGGCGGCAGCTCGCAGCCTGCCGGTGGAGTCTTGTGAGATCGAGTTGGTCTTCCCGGTCGAGCAACGCGCCGAGATCGAAGGGGCGCTGATCGAACACGGTCTGTCGCCCGATGACTGGGCAACCGCGGTCGGCGAGTGGATCGTCGCGGTGATCCGCGCCCTCGTCGCCGCGTCAGCCTGACGAACGACGGCTCGCCTTTTTCGTTGAGCGCGCCGCCGACTTCTTCGCCGTTCCGGACGCCTTCGACGCCGACTTCTTGGCTGTCCGCCGGGCCGGAGCCTTCTTCTCCGTGCCAGCTGTCGCCGCAGACTTCTTCGCGGCCGACTTCCGTGGCGCCGACTTACTCGCAGTCTTCTTCGCGGTGGTCTTCTTGGTCGTGCTCGCTTGCGACTTCTTGGCTGTGCCTGCCTGAGACTTCTTCGCGGTGCGTCCACGTGCCTTCTTGGCGGGGCGACTCGGCGCACCCGGCGCCGGGGTCAGGCCGGCGTCGACTCCGTAGCGCTCGTCGTCGAACCGGTGGACGATGAAGTCCATGGTCGTTCCGATGTCGACGACGTCACGAGCTTTGGTGGGGGCGGGATCTCCCAACAGCTGGTTAGGGAGGTAGACGACGATGTCGTCCACGGACCCGTATGCGCCGTGCGAGGAAAACCGGTCGACGGTGGCGGCGATCGTGGACCCGACGGGGTAGTCGGAACGGAATCGCTTCCAGCTCTTGGCGTCGTTGCTTCCGTCGTCCGAGGCGGGTGCCGGCGGCGGAGCAGCGTCGGCCTTCGACCGGCGGCTCGTCCTCGCCGCCTTGGTGGTCTTTGTTGCCTTGGCGGCAGTCTTCTTGGCTGTGCTTGCCCGCGCCTTCTTGGCCGGCTTCGGGTCGGCAGCGGTCTTCCGGCTGGCTGAGGTCGCGCGACGACTGACCGGACCACGAACGGGGGAGCGGGGGACGTAGACCCATCCCACACCGGGGACCGGTTTGCCGCCGATGAGCCGTCCTTCGTCGAAGAGCCAATCGAAGGTGCCGTGAAACTCTTGGAACGAATCGTTCGAGAACACGACCGCGCCGGCTCGGTTGGCGACCTCGAGAATGAACGTGTCGCCGCGGCCGATGACGCCTGCAGGCGGCGTGATCATCTCGTTGTCGTCGATCGCGGTGCGCGCAGCCTTCGTCTCGGACTTGGCGACCCGGTGTTCGAACGTTGCGTCGACGATCACGGTGACGTGGGTGAATCCGTACTCGTCGCGGATCGCGGCAACCGCTTCGCGTAGCTGGGCGAGGCTCGGCTCCTTACGGCCTTCGGTTGCAAGGTTGGATCCGTCGATGACGGCATGGGTTGGGGCAGCGGCGCCTCTCGACATGCTGGTCAGTCAAGCACGCGCCCTAGGGTGCACCCGTGATCACGGCAGTACTGTTCGATTTCGGCGGCGTCATCCTGTCGAGCCCCTTCGACGCGTTCAACGCGTACGAGGCAGAGGCCGGCCTCGCGAAGGACACCGTCCGCACCATCAACGCGACCAACCCGGACGTCAACGCGTGGGCTCGCTTCGAGCGTGGCGAACTCGACCCCGCCGGCTTTGTCGGAGTGTTCGAGGAAGAGGCGACTGCACTGGGTCACGAGGTCGACGCCCGGCGGGTGTTGGAGTCGCTGCGGGGCTACGTCCGCCCCGAGATGGTCGAGGCGCTGCGGCGTTGCGGTGAGCGATTGAAGACCGCTTGCCTCACGAACAACTTCAGGGACTCACTGGTTGATCCAGCACAGGGCGATCCGGAGGAGGGCACCCGCAGCGATATCGACGGGATCATGGCGATGTTCGACGAGATCGTGGAGTCGAGCGTGGTCGGCGTGCGCAAGCCGGAGCCGCGGTTCTATGAGATCGCGTGTGAACGGTTGGGCGTGGCGCCCGAGGATTGCGTGTTTCTCGACGACCTCGGGATCAATCTCAAGCCGGCGAAGGCCATGGGGATGACCACGATCAAGGTCGTAGACCCGGCGGTGGCGCTCGCTGAGCTCGAAGAGGTCGTCGGGTTCCCAGTGGGATGATGGTATTCGTCAGTTGTAACTTAACTGACGAAAATCGATATCTACTCTTGTGATGACGTAAATCGTCAGTATAGTGGTCATCGTGCCACTCGCTGAGTCGACCCCTCCGGGATACGCCGCCGTCCTGATCGACGTCGTCCGTTCGCGCTCGCATCCTGATCGGGGCGCGCTGGAGCACGACATCGCTGTCGCACTTGCCGCCGTCAACGGACGGGTGCATTGCCTCGATCCGCTCACGGCGACGGTGGGCGACGAAGTCCAAGGCATCTACCCGACGCTGCGCGACGCCGTGCGCGCGGTCGTGGAGGTCCGGCTCGAGCTCGTCGGCAATGTCGACCTTCGCGCCGGCATCGGATGGGGCGACATCGTCGTCTACGACCCGGATCGAGCGCCTTTCGGCCAGGACGGCCCCGCCTGGTGGTCGGCGCGCGCCGCGCTTGACCGGGTGGCGGCATCCACCCCCCGGCGGGGCTACGCCGCGCACATGGGCGTGGACATCGCCGTGCCCGCCGACCAGCCCACCGAGCGCGGCGGCCTCCCGGATCCGTTGCCCATCGACGTGCAGCCGCTCGTTGTCGTGGTCGGGTTACTGGCGCTGTTCGATCGTGCCATCGCCTCGCTCGACCGAGTGGAGGCGCGGATCGTGCTCGGTGATCTGCACGGCGCCACCACCGACGCTCTGGCCGAGGAGATCGGCCTCACCCCGAGCGCGATCTCGCAGCGGCGAACTCGCAACCGGTTGCGCGAAGTTGTCGCGGCAGTGCGAGCGTTGGACACTGCAGCATAACCTCGCTCGCGATCGTCCTTCTCTCTGTCGGCATCGGCGATCTGACGCACGGGCTCGCCGGCATGCCTGCCAACCGGGCGCGGGCCTTGCTGGCCTCTTCCGCGAGCATCGCCACCGCGATCATCGGCGTGCTCGCGAACGACGGCTCGGGCAGCGACGCCGTGCTCACGATCGTCGTCGTCGCCATCGTTGCCTCGTCCTGGCAGCTGGTCCGGATCGGATTCGAGTCCGCGCAGATCCACTTGGCGACGATCGGCGCCGGTCTCATTGCCGCGGCCGGAATGTCCACCGTCTACTTCCAGACCGACAACGGCCTGTGGGGCGACTTCCTGGCCGAGTCAAGAATCGAGCTGATCCGCGACACCAAGGCCGCGACGATGCTCTACATCGTTGCCATCGGGGTGGTGATGGTGGCTACCGCGAACGCGGTCGTGCGCGTGGTTCTCGATGTGGTGATCGACGGCGATCCCCCGACCACACGGATCCGCGGCGGCCGGGTGATCGGGCCGCTCGAGCGTCTCCTCATCATCGGTTTCGTCGTTGCCGGCCAGCCGATGACCGCCGCGCTGGTCGTCACGGCCAAGTCACTCCTGCGCTACCCGGAGCTGCGCAGCCACGACGACGTCGACATGCACGCGGTCACCGAATACGTCCTCATCGGCTCACTGATGAGTTGGGCCATCGCACTCGCCGCCACTATCCCGCTGCTCTGAGGCCCGTTAAACCGACAGCGCCATGTCGAGCAGTTCAGCGTGCTCCTGGGCGTGCACCTTCGCGCTGCCGCATGCCGGGCTACCCGACTCGAACCGGCTGACCCGCCGGATCGTGTGCGACTTCTCGTGGCGCTCGTAGAGCCGTCCCTTGATCGCGTTCCACGGGCCCATGTTCTCGGGCTCCTCCTGGAGCCAGACGATCTCGTCTGCGTTCGGATAGCGGGCCAGCTCGGCAGCCACGGCGTCGAACGGCCACGGATAGAGCTGCTCCACTCGAGCGATCGCGACCGGCGCGCCCCGCTTGTCCCGTTCGGTCTCGGCGTCGATGGCGACCTTGCCGCTGCAGAGGACCAGCCGTTTCACGGACTCGGGATCGAGTTCTGATCGGTCGGGGAGTAGCTCTTCGAACGTGCCGGACAGCAGGTCGGACAGTGGCGAGCGGCTCGGCTTGGCCCGCAAGAGCGACTTCGGAGTGAAGACGATCAACGGCGTCCTCACCTGCTGCATCATCTGCCGGCGCAACAGATGGAAGAACTGGGCCGCCGTCGTGGCGTTGCAGATCTGGAGGTTGTCCTCGGCGGCCAGCAGTAGGAACCGTTCGATGCGGGCGGAGGAATGCTCCGGTCCCTGGCCCTCGAAGCCATGGGGGAGCAGCAGGACGAGCCCGGAGTCCTGCTGCCACTTGTCCTTCGCCGCCACGAGGAACTGATCGATGATGATCTGCGCCCCGTTGGCGAAGTCGCCGAACTGCGCCTCCCAGACGACCATCGCGTCGGGCATGGCGATCGAGTAGCCGTACTCGAAGCCGAGCGCGGCATATTCGCTGAGGAGCGAGTCGTAGATCCACAGGTTGGTCTCGCCGGTGGCGAGTTCGGCCAGCGGCACGTGTTCGGTGCCCATCTCGAAGTCCACGAGCGTGGAGTGGCGGTGACTGAAGGTGCCGCGGCGAGAGTCCTGGCCGGCGAGACGAATCGAGGTGCCTTCGAGAAGGAGCGAGCCGATCGCCATGGCCTCGCCGAGCGCCCAGTCGATCACGCCCGACTCGAACATCTCGTCGCGCTTCGCGAACTGCTGCGCGAGCTTCGGGTGCATCGTGAAGCCCTCGGGTGTGGAGGACAGCGCTTCGTAGATTCGATCGACCATCGCGTGGTCGATCGAGGTGCGGACGTGGGGAAGTACGCCGATCGGTTGGATGGGCGGCTGCGCCATCGCGTCGGGGTCTTCTGGTGTCTCGCGCGTGCTGTCGAGAGCAGCCTGCAATCGGGACTTGAAGTCCGCGAGGGCGTCCTCTTCCTCTTCTGGCGTCAGGTCGCCGCGCTTCACGAGCGAGGTCGTGTACTGCGCTCGCACCGAGGGTCGCGCGTCGATCCGGCGGTACATCTCCGGCAGCGTGTAGCTCGGGTCGTCGCCCTCGTTGTGGCCGTGGCGCCGGTAACAGATCATGTCGATCACGACGTCTTTGTTGAACTGCTGGCGATACGCGAACGCGAGCCGCGCCACGCGCACACACGCCTCGGGATCGTCGCCGTTCACGTGGAAGATCGGCGCCTGGATCATCTTCGCCACGTCCGTCGAGTACTCCGACGATCGGGCCACATCCGGCGTGCTCGTGAAGCCGACCTGGTTGTTGATGATCACATGGACGGTTCCGCCCACGCGATAGCCGCGGATCTGCGAGAGGTTGAGCGTCTCCGCAACGACGCCCTGGCCGGCGAACGCCGCGTCGCCGTGGAGGAGCAGCGGCAGCACCGGATAGGCGCCGTAGTCAGCGCCCTCCTCGATCAGGTCCATGCGAGCACGGACCATGCCGACGACCACTGGATCGACCGCTTCGAGATGCGACGGGTTGGCGGCGAGCTCCACCGGGATCGAGTTGCCCATGCGGCTCTCGAAGAGCCCCGTCTGGCCCAGGTGGTACTTCACATCGCCCGACCCCTGCGTCATCTCACTTATCGAGCCGCCCTCGAACTCATCGAAGAGTTCGCCGTAGGTCTTGCCGACGATGTTGACGAGCACGTTCAGACGACCGCGGTGCGCCATGCCCATGATCACCTCGGCGAGGCCGGCGTCGGCCGCCGCGCCGATGACCGCGTCGAGCAGCGGGATCGTGCTCTCTGCGCCTTCGATGCCGAACCGTTTCTGGCCGACGTACTTCGTGCCGAGGAACGTCTCCAATGCCTCCGCCGCGTTCAGTCGGCTGAGGACGTGGCGTTGTTCCTCCGGGTCGACTGCCCGGTTCGCACTCTCGAGCTGCTCCTGCATCCAGCGCTTCTCGACCGGATCCTGGATGTGCATGTACTCGACACCGACCGTGCGGCAGTACGCATCGCGCAAGACACCGAGCAAGTCGCCGAGCGCCATCTTGGAGGTCCCGCCCACCTGCGCGTAGATGCCTGTGTCGGTGCCGGTGAGGAACTCGCGGTCGAGGTCCCAGATGGTCAGGCCGTAGGTCGCCGGATCCAGCTCCGCGTGCATCTTCGGTTCCTTCACCTGCAGCGGATCCAAATCCGCGATCAGGTGACCACGCACGCGGTGCATGTTGATCAGCTGGTTGACCTTCGCCTGCTTCTCCAGCAGCGACGTCTCCCGATCGACCGGGTTGACGTCGCGCCGCCACTTCACTGCCTCGTAGGGCACGTCGAGCGCCCGGAAGAGATCGACGTAGAAGTCGTCCTCGCCGAGGAGTAGTTCGTGCACCTTCTTCAAGAACATCCCGGACTCGGCGCCCTGGATGACCCGATGGTCATAGGTCGAGGTCAGCGTGATGACCTTCGAGACGCCGAGGTCCGCCAAGGTCGCCGGATCGGCCGCCTCGTACTCCGTCGGGAACGCGATCGAGCCGACGCCCACGATCAAGCCCTGGCCCGGCATGAGCCGGGGCACGGACTGGAGGGTGCCGATCGTGCCCGGGTTCGTGAGGCTCACCGTGGTGCCCGCGAAGTCGTCCGGGCTCAAGTTGTTGTCCCGGACCTTGCGGATCAGCGCCTCGTAGCGATCCATGAACTCCTTGAAGTCGAGGGTGTCGGCGTCTCTGACGCACGGAACCATCAGCGTTCGACTCCCGTCGGGCTTCTTCAGATCGACGGCGATGCCGAGCCCGACATGGGCGTTGCGAACGAGACGCGGCTTCCCATCCGCGTCAGTGTCGTACGTGTTGTTCATCGCCGGCATCTCGTCTGAGATCGCGCGGACCACCGCGTAGCCGATGATGTGCGTGAAGCTCACCTTGCCCGTCTGCTTGCGGGTCAGGTGGCCGTTGATGATCTTGCGGTTGACTTCGAGCAACTTTGCCGGGACCTGCCGAAACGACGTCGCCGTGGGCACGTCCAACGACGCCTCCATGTTGGCGACGATGCGCGCGCCGGCGCCCCGGATCGGTTCGCCGGGCAGAGGCTCTACTTTACCGGCATTCGCCGGGACCGCGGCAGCTGGTGCTCCCTGCGGCGCCTCGACCGGCGCCGCAGGCGCGGCCACCGGTTCAGCCGCCGCCGGCGGTGCAGGCGCAGCGCTTGCCGTCGGCGCGGGGTTCTGCACTGGGGCGGGGGACCAGTCGGCGATGGGGGCGACGATGGGCTTGCTGACCTCGTTGCTCGCGACGTCGATCGGTTCGGGCGGGGCAGCGTCAGCTGGTGCGGAGTCGGGTGGCGGCGCGGCGTCGTTGCCGCTCTCGAAGATCGCTCGCCAGGACGAGTCGACCGACGACGGGTCGGCCTCCCACTGCGAACGCATCTCGTCGACGAGCCAGGCGTTGGGGCTGAGCGAGGAAGGGTCTTCGGTGGTAGCCACGATCGCGAGTGTACGGCCTGCTCAGGACCATGTCGGGTGAGCCGAATCCTGGCTGCCGCGGGGGATAGGGTGCCGCGGTGCGGATCGTCACCTGGAACGTCAACTCGCTCAACGCGCGGCTCGGTCGCGTCGAGCGATGGCTCGAGACATTCGAGCCGGATGTGCTGTGTCTGCAGGAGACCAAGCTCGCCGACGATGCGTTTCCGGCGCTCACGTTCGAGGCGCTCGGCTACGAGTCGTTCCACCACGGACAAGGCCAGTGGAACGGCGTCGCAATCCTCAGTCGGGTCGGGATCGAGAATCCGATCGCCGGTTTCGGTGACGGCGAGGAACCCGATGAGGACGCTCGGATCGCGTGGGCGACATGCGGCGGTGTGCGCGTCGCCACCTCCTACGTCCCGAATGGGCGGTCACTCGACCACGACCACTACCAGTACAAGCTGCGCTGGCTCGATCGCCTCGTCGGCGATCTGGACGGCCAGTGCAAACCGAGCGACGACATCGTCGTGTGCGGCGACTTCAACATCGCCCCTGAGGACCGCGACGTCTACGACCCGAAGAAGTTCGAGACCGAGACGCACACGAGCGACGCTGAGCGCGAGAAGATCGCCGCCCTCGAAGACTGGGGACTGGTCGACGTCTTCCGGGAGCAGCACGACGAAGACCGCCTCTACTCCTGGTGGGACTACCGCGGGGGCAACTTCCACAAGAAGATGGGCATGCGGATCGACCTCCTGATGACCTCGCGCAGCGTGGCCGACACGGTCGATGTCGCGCTTGTCGACCGCAACGAACGCAAGGGTCCGAAAGACGACCCGCCGAGTGACCACGCCCCGGTCCTGATCGACGGAGCCCGCTGAGCGGATGCTGATACCCCTCGACGAACACCAACTTCTCGTCTTCTGGACGCAGCTTCTCGTCCTCGTCACGATGGCGAGGCTGTGCGGTGAGCTGATGCGGCGGATCAATCTGCCGTCGGTCATCGGCCAGCTCGCGGCAGGCGTAATCCTCGGCCCGTCGATCTTCGGACGCGTCTGGGAGGACGGGTTCCACTGGTTCCTGCCGGACTACGAGATCAGCTCCGGGGCGTTGCTGGCGGTGAGCTGGCTGGGTGTCGCGCTCTTGCTGGTCACCGCCGGGTTCGAGACGGACCTCGCCCTGATTCGTCGGTTGGGGAAAGCCGCCGCGCTCGTCACCGGGTTCAGCCTCGTCGTGCCGCTCGTCGGCGGTCTCGCCGTCGGCCTGTTGCTGCCGGACTCGTTCATCGGCGCAGAGAGCAATCGGACGGTCTTCGCGCTCTTCGTGGCGGCGGCCTTGTCAGTGTCTGCGCTCGCCGTGATCGCGAAGATCCTGTCGGAGCTCGGCTTGATGCGCCGTGACTTCGGCCAGATCACCGTGGCGGCGGGCATGGCGAACGACGTCGTCGGCTGGGTGATGCTCGCGATCTTCGCCGGCTTTGCCGCCTCCGGGGAGGTGTCGGTCACCGCCGTTCTGAAGACCGTGATCGGCCTGGCCATGTTCCTCGCGATCGCCATGACGATCGGCCAACGAGTCGTGGATCAGGCGCTTCGGTGGGTGCGGCGAGACGGCGCCAACATCCCCGGCGCGATGACCGTCGTCGTCATGACGATGCTCGTCTACGGCGTAGCAACCCAAGCGCTCGGCATCGAGGCGGTGCTCGGCGCGTTCGTGGCGGGCGTCGTGCTGCATCGCTCGCGGTTCCAGCAGCCCGAGGTGCTCCACCACGTCGAGTCGCTCACCACCACATTCCTCGCGCCGGTCTTCTTCGCCACTGCGGGTCTGCGGGTGGACCTCGGCCTGCTCGGCGAGGACGACGCCCTCGTCTGGGCGCTGATCGTCATCGCGGTGGCGATCGTCTTCAAGTTCGCCGGCGCGTTCATCGGCGCACGTCTGGCCGGGCAGAGCGGCCGGGCTGCGACGGCGCTGGGCGCGGGGCTGAACGCTCGCGGCGCGCTCGAGATCGTGATCGCCTCGGTCGGGCTGTCGCTCGGCGTCTTCAACGAGACGGCCTACACCGTCATCGTCATCGTCCCACTCGTCACGTCGATCTTCGCCGCCGTCAGCCTCCGCATCGTGGTGCGTGACTGGCGAGGGAGCGAGGCGGAACAAGAACGCCTCGACCGCGAGGAGGCGCTCAGCCGCAACCTGGTCGTGAAGTCTTCACGGATCCTTCTGCCGTCCCAGGGCGAGCCCGCCTCGATCGCAGCTGCACAGCTCGTGCAGTTCGCGTGGCCCACTGAAGCGCCGGTGACGGTCGCGTCGGTCCGCAGCGACGGCGAATGGCCCGATGTGTCCGTCGTGGAAGCGGTGCTCGACGAGCGCGAGGTCGACCATCGTCAGCTCAAAGGGGACGACGTCGCGGGGTCAATCGTCTCCGAGTCGCTGCTCGGCTACGGCGTGATCGCCGTCGGTGTCGCCGCCCGGCACGAGGGTCAGCTCTACTCGCCGATGGTGGACGAGTTGCTGCTCAACGCCACGCTCCCGCTTGTGATCGTGCGGCGCGCCCGTGGTCTCGACCGGCCGCTTCCCGCCGCGTTCAGCCGCGTCATCGTCCCCGTCACCGGCACCCGGTCGAGTCGGTCCGCTCAGGAAGTCGCGTTCTCCATCTCGTCGACGCTCGGCACCGAGGTCGTGCTCACTCACGTCCTGAATCGCACGTCGCCGTTGCCCCGAATCTTCGGCCGCCGCGTGCGCGACGACGACCCGGCCGTCCTGGTCGCCAACCAGCTGGTGGAAACGGCCTCGACCTTCGCGGGCGAGTCGGGCATCGAACCGCGGAGCCTCCTGAAGGAATCCGACACCGCCGGGACAGCGCTCGTCGATGCTGCTCGCTCCGAGACAGCCGACCTCGTCGTTCTCGGCGCGCAGCTTCGCAACGTGGACGGCCGGCCGTTCCTCGGCCACACCGTCGAGACGGTGCTCGAGCAGAGCGACGCAACCGTGGTGGTCGTTGCCCATCCGCGGCGGAGCGTCAACGGCGACGCGCACTGAACCGCTTTCAGTGACCCTCGCTGCCACCTAGGGTGTGCGCATGGGCGGGTCCGACGCGGCGACGGATGCGGAGATCATCGATCGCTCGCGGACCGACCCGAACGCGTTCACCGAACTCTTTCGCCGTCACGCTGGTAAATCCCTGAAAGGCTTGAAGCCATGAAATCGATCCTCCGTCTCCTTGCTGTTCTCTTGGCTGTTGTTCTCGTCGCCGCGGCGTGCAGTGACGACACATCTGACGCTGACCCGGGAGATCCGCCGGTCGACGACAACGGGTCCACGGACGACCCCCCGGCTGACGATCCGCCAGCGGATGACCCTCCGGCCGACGACCCGCCTGCGGATGATCCGCCCGCGGATGATCCTCCGGCCGATGATCCTCCGGCCGATGATCCGCCCGCCGATGACCCGCCGGACGAGCCCGCAGCGCTCGACGATTCCGGTGATCAGGTGATGGTGGACTGGGGAGCCGTCACGCCGGTCTTCACCCCCGATGCCGGCGGCGACGATCACTTCTTCCACGTCCACTCGAGCAACGCGGTCCACGACTTCTATCTGTCATTCGAGTTCTACACCGTGTGGGGCGGCGCGTGGACCGGCGGCACGGGCACGTTCCCTATCGGATGCAACGACCCCACGAACGACACGGGGATCTGCGTGAACTACGTGACTGCGAACGGCGACAATCTCGGCGCCGACTTCGGGGCGTCCGGCACTGTCACGATCAACCAGCTCGACGCCGACGGCTACGAGATTCTCGTGGGCGGTTTGACGTTCACCGACGGCACGACGTTCGCCGACTTCACAATGGTCGGCTAGTCCAGCGGGGCGCTGATCTCGAGGAGGCGCGGGCCGAATCGGCGCGCCTTGCCGGCGCCGACGCCGGGGACGGCGGCGAGCTCATCGAGCGTCGACGGGCGTTGTTCAGCGATGCGCTGCATCGCCTCGTCCGAAAGGACGGCGGTCGGTGCGACCTTGGCCTGGTTGGCTGCTTGGGCTCGCCACTCGGCGAGTGAGTCGCTGACAGGGGTGACCAGGTCGGTCAAGTCGATGTCGGGTCTGTGGTCGGTGATGTGGCTGCGGAGGACGTCGACGTCGGGTTCGATCGTGGTCCCATCGTCGTCGGTGAGGAAGGCGCCGAGCCACGGCGACGGGGCCCGCTTGTGGACCGTTGAGCCGATCGTTCGTGCGCTCGACCACGTGACGTGCAGCTCCCGCTCCGCCCTCGTCGCGGCCACGTAGAGGAGCCGCTGTTCCTCGGCCCGGGCGGCAACGGTTCGGGCGAACGCCACGGGGACCAAGCCGTCCTCGAGGCCGACGAGGTGCACGATCGGCCACTCGAGGCCCTTGGCCGCGTGGAACGTGGAGAGCTCCACTGCGTCGCCGGCCGCGCCGATCCGATCGTCGAAGCGCAGGGCCGAGACGAACTCGTCGACGGTGGCATCGGGTTCGAGCACGAGGTGGTCGCGGCCGAGCTGGAAGAACGCCTCAACCATGGCGGCCCGCTCCGGGTCGAGTTGCGGCCCGTCGTGGTCGGCCTCGTCGGCCATCGCCCCGGACAGAGATCCGCCTCCGGGCCATCGCTCGACGAGATCCATGATCTCGGGTCGCCGCAGCAGCGCTCCCTCGCCTCGGCTCCGGGTCGGAATCCCGGCTGCCTCGAGGGCGGCGCGGATCGCCGGCAGCTGGCCGTTGGTGCGGGCGAGAACGGCCTGGTGGAACCATGGGGCTCCGGGTTTCCGGCGAGCTCGGACGGCGCGAGCGACCGTGACCGGCTCGTCGTCGAGATCCGTCGTCGTGACCGTTGGCGGGTCGCCGCGGAACCGTGCGGCCGGCTGCGGCTCCTCGTCCAGGACCCGGCCTGCTGCGGCGAGCACCTCCGGTGTCGACCGGAAGTTCGTGCGCAGGTGGACTACCGCGACGCCTGGAAGATGCTCGTGGATGTCGTTGATGAACCGAGGATCGGCACCATTCCATCCGTAGATGGCCTGATCCGGATCACCGACGACGACGAGCGTCGACTCCGGACCACGCATCGCTTCCAGCACGGCGAACTGGAGCGGGTTGACGTCCTGGAACTCGTCGACGAAGAGGTGGCGACTGCGCCAGCGTTGGGCGTCGGCGAAGGACGTCTCGCGCTGCATGGTTGCGTGGCAGAGCGCGAGCACGTCGTCGAAGTCGATGAGGCGACGTTCTCGTTTGGCGTCCTGGTAGTCGGCATAGGCCTTCGATACGAACGCGGCGCTCTTCGGGGGGCGGCGCCGGGCTGCATCCGATGCATCGCCGTAGGCCTCGGGAGTGACGAGCCGGGCCCGGGCCCAACCGATCTCCGCGTCCAGGTCGGCCACCGCGGCTCGGTCGAGCTTCGGATGGGCGCGGGCGAGGAAGGCCATACGGCGATCCAGGAGTGTGGGGTGACTGCGCCCGGTGTGGTCCCAGAAGCGGCGCAGAATGGCGAGCGCGGCGGCGTGGAACGTGCCCGCGGCCACCTCTTCGCGTAATCCCAGCTTTCGCGTGCGGGCGCGGAGTTCAGCAGCGGCGCGACGTGTGAACGTGAGCGCCAGAACTCGACGGGGGTCGATCCCGCCTTCGGTCGAGTGCCAGGCGATGCGACGGGTGAGTACTCGGGTCTTGCCCGATCCCGCGCCGGCGACGATGCACAAGGGATTCGCCGCGGTGGTGACGGCGTCGCGTTGTTCGTCGGTCAGCCCCTCGAGGAGGGCGTCGGCTTCGGGCACGGCCTGACCCTACCGACTCGATCGCTAGGGTCTCCGAGGTGGAGCCGGTGAGTGTCGCCAAGTTCGAACGCCTCGTCGGCGAGGCGCTCGACGCGTTGCCAGAAGAGCTCGGTGCGCTCATGGAGAACGTGGCGATCGTGGCCGAGGACCGCCACGCCACCGAGGACCTGCTCGGGCTCTACGAAGGCATCCCGCTGACGGAGCGCGACGACTACGGCGGGCTCGTCATGCCGGACGTCATCTCGCTCTACCGGCTCCCGCTGTGCGAGATGTGCCGAGACGAGGGCGAACTCGTCGAGGAGATCGCCGTGACTGTCGTCCACGAGATCGCCCACCACTTCGGAATCGACGACGAGTCCCTCCACGCCTGGGGATGGGGCTAGCTAACCTGCCAGCCATGCCGTTCCCGCCTCGTCTGTTGACCGACGATGAAGACCTCGTCCTCGATCTCCGGCCGCACTGGTGGTACCTCGCACCGTCCGGCGCGCTGCTTGCCGTGGCGGTGCTGTTCGGGCTCGTCGCGCTGATCAAGGACTGGGCGAACTGGTTGTCGGTTCCGGTCGGGATCTGGGTCCTTCTTGCGCTCGGCTGGTTCGCCATCACCTACATGCGCTGGACGACGACGAACTTCGTGGTGACCAGCGAGCGGGTGATCTCCCGCACCGGTGTGGTCTCCAAACAGGGCATCGAGATTCCGCTCGACCGCATCAACACGGTCTTCTTCCACCAGTCGTTGTTCGAGCGGATCATCGGTGCCGGCGATCTCGGGATCGAGTCAGCAGGTGAGGGCGGCCGCCAGACGTTCACCGACATCCGAAGGCCGAACCTGGTGCAGAACGAGATCTACCGGCAGGTCGAAGGGCTCGAGAACCGCAAGCTGGACCGGCTCGGACAAGCGGCCTCGGGCGGCGCGTCCGCGCCGGACTCCATCCCCGAGCAGATCGAGAAGCTCGACCAGCTCCGTCGTCAGGGAGTCGTCACCGACGAGGAGTTCGAGCGCAAGAAGCGCGAACTCCTCGATCGCATGTGATGGCGATCGTCGATCGCTCGTTCGCCGAGCTGACCGCCGGCGAGTTCCATGACTTGGTTCGACTGCGGGTCGACGTGTTCGTCGTCGAGCAGGCGTGCGCCTACCAGGAGCTCGACGGACGCGACACCGAGCCGGCCACCCGGCACGTGTGGCTGAACGACGAGCTGGGAGTCTCCGCGTACCTGCGGGTGTTGGGCGACGGTGACACTCGTCGGATCGGGCGGGTGGTCACCCGCGCCGACGCCCGGGGCGATGGGCTGGCCGGTGACCTGGTCGATCACGTCGTCGCGGCTACGACCGGACCCTGGGTGCTCGACGCACAGTCGCATCTCCAGGCCTGGTACGAGGCCCGTGGCTTCGTCGTGACCGGCCCCGAGTTCATCGAGGACGGCATCCCCCACGTCCCCATGCGCCGCGAGCCCTGACCCCGCTGCACTTTTGGCGACGGCTAGTCGGGTTCGATCGGGGCGACTCGCGTGGGGTCGATGCGGACCGAGATCGTCTCGCCCGGCATCGACGGCTGGTCGAGGTTGAAGGCGAGGAGCCCGAGGTCGGTTAGAATCGCCACATCATGGTGGTCGCCGCGGAACCGGCTCGACTCGACCACGCCCCGCAGCTGACCGGCGGGATCCATCGTCGCAGCGTCTCGTCGAATCACGCGGCGGTCCCTGCCGGCGCCGACGACGTTCGTGTGGCCGAGAAACCGGGCGACCGCTTCGGTGCGAGGGTCGGCGTACAGCTGGTGGGGCGTGTCGATTCGTAGGAGGTGCCCTGCGTCCATGACGGCGATTCGGTCGGCAAGTGCGAACGCCTCCTCGTGGTCGTGGGTGACGTGGACGGCGGCCGCGCCTGCGGCGTCGAGCACGCCGGGGAGATCGTCGACGAGGCGGTCCCGCAACGACCGGTCCAGCGCCGCCAACGGTTCGTCGAGCAGCACCAGTCGGGGCGCCGGCGCGAGCGCCCGGGCCAGCGCGACTCGCTGCGCCTCGCCACCGGAGAGTGTTGCTGGGTCACGATCGACGAACCCGGCGAGCCCGACGAGATCAAGCAGCTCGCTGACGCGGTCACGGCGGCGATGGACGGGCCAGCGCTGCATCCGCATGCCGAAGTCCACGTTCTCGCCCACGGTTCGGTGCGGGAACAGCGTCGGATCCTGGAAGACCATGCCGACGCCGCGCTCGTGTGGCGGGATCGTTGTGGCATCAGCGCCATCGAACGTCAGTGCACCGTCGTCGAACGGCTGGAGACCGGCGATCACTCGCAGGAGCGTGGACTTGCCGCAGCCGCTGGGACCGAGGACGACGACGGTTTCGCGCTCGCCGATGTCGAGCGACACCGAGTCGAGGGCGGTGGTGACGCCGAAGTACACCGTGGCGTCCTGCAGGGACCACATCTAGAACGTGCCTTCCTCGGTCGACCGGGAAGATTCGATCACGATGACAGCAACCGCGACCAGGCCCATCATCACGACAGCGAGGGCCATCGCCTGGCCTCGGAGCACGTCGCCGGGCGTCGCTAGGAGGCGGAACAGCGCTCGGGGCGCGGTGAGGGTCTCGGGTCGGCGGGGGATGAAGGACGTGGCTCCGAACTCGCCCACGGACACGGCAAACGCGAACGCGGTGCCGACGACGAGGCCACGATGGGCAATGGGCAGATCGATCTCGCGGCGCACTCTCCCCGGACTCGCGCCGAGGGTGGCCGCCGCTTCTCGAAGAGCCGGATCGATGCGGCGCAGGACCGGCACCATCGTCCGAACGACGAACGGGATGCCCACCAGGCTGTGTGCGACCGGCACGATCCACCACGAGGTCCGAAAGTCCAGCGGTGGTTCGTCGAGGGCGATCAGGATGCCGAACCCGATCGTCACCGCGCTGGTGCCCAGCGGGATGGTGAGGCCGAGATCGAAGATGTGACGAAGCCATCGTCGCCCGTGCACGACCACCAGGGCGGCGAGCGTGCCGACCACCACGGCGATCACCATGGCGATCGACGCGTACACGATCGTGTTGCGGATGGCCGTGGTTGCGGGCGCGGGAAGCTGCGTCACCCGAGTGCCGAGGGCGCGGTAGTGATCGAGGCCATAGCCCGAACCCGTGGCGAAGGAGCGCTCCACCACGATGCCGATCGGGAGCCCGAGCAGGACGCCGACGCCGGCGCCGTTCAGCAGCCGCGCTCGGACACTGCTCGGCGGAGCCGGATGGGAGCGTTTCGATGTGAGCGGCCGGCGTCGCTCGAGGAAGGTGGTGAGCGCGACGAGCAGGAGGACCGCCACGAGCTGAATGACGGCAACCGCGGCAGCTGCGGTGAAGTCGGTCCGGGTGACCGCGTAGCGATGGATCTCCGTCTCGATCGTCGCTTGGCGGGGCCCACCGAGCACGAGGATCACACCGAACGACGTGAAGGAGAAGAGGTAGACGATCGCCGCAGCCGACGCGATGGCCGGGCGGAGGCGGGGGAGTGTCACCTCGGTGAAGACCCGCCATCGTGGGGCCCCGAGCACTTGCGCCTGCTCCTCGAGACGATGATCGAGCCCAGCCCAGTACGAGCCGACGGTGCGCACGACGATGGCGTAGTTGAAGAAGACGTGAGCCAGCAGGATCGCCCAGACCGTGTGGCGCAGCCGAACGGTCCCGTCATCGAGCCCGAAGCGGGTGAACAGCTCGGCGAACGCGCCGGCGACGAGAACGGTCGGCATCACGAACGGGATGGTGACGAGTGCCCGCAGCCAGCGCCGCACCCGTGGTGTGGCCCGGGCGACGACGGCCGCACCGGGGAGCGCGATGGCCACCGTCAAAAACGTTGAGACGGCCGCCTGCCGGATGGTGAACCAGATCGCGTCGCGGGTGCGGCTCGTGTTCCACACGTCCGCAAGTGGCGCGAGACCTTCACCGCCCAGCCCGCGCCACACGACGGTGACCACGGGATAGGCGAAGAAGAGCGCGACAAAGGCAGCGGGGACGATCGCCGCCGCGGCGATCAGCCGAGAACGATCTCGACCCACCGGTCGGTCCACGCGTCACGGTTGGCCTCGATCTCGGCCGGATCGAGGATGTGGGGGTCGTCGCTCAGTAGCGCATGGTCGACGAACTCCTGGGGCAGCGTCGCGTCGTCCGACACCGGGAAGACGAACATGCTCAATGGCACGTCGTCCTGGAATGCGGGCGTGAGCAGGAAGTCGATCACGGCGGCTGCCGCCTCGGGATGGTCTGTCCCCGCGAGCACCCCGGCGAACTCGATCTGGCGGAAGCAGGAGTCGAGCAGCACGCCCGTCGGCGGGGTGTCGACCGGCGGGTCGGCGAAGATCACTTCGGCGGGCGGGCTCGACGCGTAGCTGACCACCAGTGAGCGGTCGCCGCCGCCGGCCTTGAACTCGCCGTAGTAGGCGTCTTCCCAGCCGGCCGTGACGCTGACGTCGTTGGCCCTCAGGTCGGTCCAGAACTGCTCCCAGTCGTCGGTTCCCGCGATCGTGGCGAGGAGGAACGCAAGGCCCGGCGACGAGGTCTCGGGGCTCTGGACCACGAGGTCACCCGCGAAGCGCGGGTCGGTCAGGTCCTCGATCGTCTCGGGGGCGGGCACTCCCTCGGGTAGTGCATCGATCCAGTAGTTGACGCACACGTCGCCGAACACGATCGGGGTGACGCGATGCTCGGCGTCGAGTTCGAAGTGGTCGGGGACGACGTCGAGGCTCGGCGACTCGTATGCCTCGAAGATCTCGCCGTCGAGGGCTCGCTGTAGGAACGTGTTGTCGACGCCGTACATCACGTCGCCGAGTGGGTTTCCCGCGGTGAGGATGGCCTCGCTGACCATCTGGCCGGTATCGCCGGCATTGAGGACCACGACGGTGATGCCGGTGTCCGAGGCGAAGTCGTCGAGGATGCTCTGTTTCATCGCGAACGAGTCGTGGGTCAGCAGCGTGATGTTGACCGGTTCCGGCGACGGCTCGAGGTCGTCGGCAGTGGTCGTCGTGGTCGACTCATCGCTCGACTCGGTGTCGTCGCTGCACGCGGCGGCAACGAGCCCGAGGCTCAAGACGAGAGCGATCAGGTGGGTAGCGTGCTTCATGCTTCCTCCGCTGGCATTACCCAGATCAGGTTCAGGCGGGTCGCCGACGCATGAAGTCGACCTCTCAGCCCGGCTGTCCCGAGCTCCCCGGATTCGGTTGTCGGTTCACTCTATGCCGCCGCGACAGCCGTAGCCTCCCGGAATGACCGCCCTGCTCGCGCTCGCCTCCGCGCTCATCATCGGCGGTTCGGACTTCAGCGGCGGGGTGGCGACCAAGGGCGACAGCACGTTCCGGGTGACCGCGGTGGCGCAGATCTCCGGCGGTCTCGTCGCCATCGTGCTCGTGTTGGTTGTCGGGTGGGACCACGTGCGCACGGCTGATCTCGTCGGTGGCGCGATTGCGGGCGCCTCGGGCACGTTCTCGTTCATCTGCTTCTACCGGGCCTTGTCGACCGGGGTGATGAGCATCGTCGCGCCGACGACCGCGGTGGTCGGGGCGACGATCCCCGCCCTTGTCGGCATTGCTCGAGGAGACGACCTCGGTGGCTACACGATCGTCGGCCTGGTGGTCGCCGTGTTCGCAATCGTGCTCGTGACTCGAGAGCCCACGGTCGACGCGGCCGCGTCCACACCACGTTCGGCGATCCTGCTCGCTGTCGTCGCAGGGGTCGGATTCTCGGTCTTCTTCATCGCGTTGGAAGCCACCGAGACCGAGTCCGGCATGTGGCCGCTCGTGGTAGCCCGCGTGGTCTCGGTCCCGGTCGTCTGCCTGATCGCCTGGCGGATCACCGGCCGGGTGGTGCCCGCGAACCGTCGCAGTCTGACGCTCGCCATCTACACCGGGCTGACGGAGATGCTCGCCAACGCCCTGCTGCTCGTCGCCCTTCGGCGCGACGAGCTGGCCATCGCCTCGGTCTTCGGTTCGCTGTACCCCGTCAGCACGGTGCTGCTCGCCTGGCTGATCCTCCGCGAACGCCTGACCCGCATGCAGCTGATTGGCGTCGCGTCGGCCCTCAGCGCCGTCGCCCTGGTCGCCATCTGAGTTGACACAAGGGTCAGGCTCTTGTGTCAACTAGGATTGGCCGGCGGCCGTAGCGGACCCGCAGGGCGAGGATGACGACGATCTCGGCCGTGAGGACGAGGCCGACGACGATCACGATCGGGTTATTCACGTCGGTGCCCATCAGCCAGCCGTGGAGACCGGCGAGCACGAGCAGCGGCGCACTGAGCATGTGCAGGTAGCGCCACAGCCGTGGGTCGAGTCGGCGACGCAGCCACGACGATCCTTGGATGAGAACGAGTAGCCAGAACGAGATCACCCCGAGGCGCACCGCCAGAGTGTCGGCGTCGCTCACGAACGGGATGAGGATCTCCGCGATCGTGTAGTCGACGAAGTCGTCCACGTAGATCGCTGCGACGTGCACGACCGTCAGGAGGATCGTGAGGTTGCCGAGGTGGCGGTGGAGGTCGAGTAGCCACGCGGGCGAGGGTCGCCGCTCGAGCAGGCGGCTGGTGAGGAGGAGTCCCCAGATTGTCGCGACGGCGAGCAGCGCCCAGCTCACCAGGCCGGTGGTGCGGGTGACGTACCAGGTGAACTCGTCGGTCACAGCGCCCATTCTCGACGAGCCGGCTCGGCGAGCCAGCCATCATCGAGAAGGAACCGCTCGGGGGTGCCGATCGTCGTGAGCTCGCCGCCGCGTTCGACGAGCCACGCCGTCGCGCCGGCCCGCTCGAGGATCGTGCGAGCAGCATGGACTGGGGCGATGCTCGCGGCGGTGGCGAGCATCTCCGCCCCGGCGGCGCTCGCGGCGATCACGACGGCGACGCGGGGATCGGCCGCGGGCCGACCGGTCGTCGGGTCGATCAGATGAAGGCGTCCGTCTTCCGCACGTCGCTTCGTGGGTCCGGACACCGCGACGCCGCCGTCGCGCATGCCGACCAGGATCGGCGCGTCCGCGAACTCGGCGCCCGGTGGCTCGATCTCCACAACGGCGCGGGTACGGCTCCGCACCCGGAGGTCACCGCCGACCGCCACGCCGGCGTGGAGTGCGCCCGTGTCGGCAAGCAGCGTCGCGCCGAGATCGGCCGCCCATCCCTTGGCGATTCCCCCGAGGTCGATCGACGTCCCCGCTGGGACGTGGACGAGGCCGGTGTCGCCGTCGACGGACGCAGGACCGCCGGGCACCGGATCGATCTCGTCGGCCCAGCCGGCCGCGTGGTCGTGGCGGTAGCCGGCGGCCGCGATCGCCTGGCCGAGGGTGGGGTCGTACCACCCGTCGGTGAGGGTGCGGCCTGCGAGCGCGACCTCGATGATCCGGTCCGTGGACGGTCGAGCAACGGCCGGGCCGTCGGCGGTATTGATACGGCTCAGCTTGCTGTCGTCGCGAAAACGGGACCAGCGTCGGTCGAGTGTGGCGACGACGGTGAGCGCGGTCTGTACCGCGATGTCGGACGCGTCGGTGGTGACCGCGACCTCGGCCCCCATCGCCGGGCGGGTGATGGTGCGGACCGCGTCAGCTCGCACCGGCTCGTCCGATCCGGGGTGGGGGAGGGATCGGCGTGACGTCGCCGGGGTCGGCGGCGGCCATCATCTCTGCGGCCGCGACTTCGGCTCGCCACGCGGCGGTGGCGCCGATCGCAGCGCCCGAGACCTCGTCGAGCTCCTGTTCCGCAGCTTCTGCCATCGCGCCCACGGAGCCGACGGCCACGGCCGCCGTCACGCCGGAAGCGACCCACCGGCCGACGCGCGCAGGGCGGCGCAGGCGGCGTGAGGTCGGCTCCATATGGCCATTGTTCACGTCCGATCATGAAGAAACTGTGATGGGAGGGCATGCTTTCGGTCATGCCCCGCGCTGCGAACGGATCAATCGAACTCGAGTACGAGACCTTCGGATTTCCCGATGACCCGACGATCATTTGCCTGCCCGGTCTCGGCAACCAGTTGCTGCTCTTCGACGTGGAGTTCTGCGAGGCGTTCGTCGACCGCGGCTTCCACGTCATCCGCATGGACAACCGCGACGCCGGTCTGTCCTCCCTCTCCGGCGCGGACGACGAATACACGCTGGCCGACATGGCGAACGACGTCATAGCCGTGCTCGACGACGCAGGGGTCGATGATGCCGTCGTGCTCGGCGTCTCCCTCGGCGGCATGATCGCCCAGGCCACTGCGATTGGGCACCCTGAGCGGGTGCGTGCGCTCGTGTCGATCATGTCCACGACCGGCGAGGACGGCGTGGGCACGCCGAGCAAGGAGGCGATGGTCGCCTTGGTTGCCGAGCCGGCCGACACCATCGACGGTCAGGTCGAGCAGGACCTCGCCGCTCGCGGCATCTGGTCGAATCCCGAGTGGTTCGACCCGGAGCAGATGGAGGCCTACTTCCGGTCCTGTTACGAGCGCTCATGGGTGCCGGGTGGGTCCGGTCGTCAGTTCCAGGCGGTGGTGCGCAGCGGCGACCGCGCCACCGGCCTTGCCGCGCTGTCCATGCCGGCTCTGATCGTGCACGGCGAGAACGACACGCTCATCCATCCCTCGGGGGGCGAGCGGACCGCCGAGTTGACCCCGGACTCCGAACTGCTCGTCATGGACGGCATGAGCCACGACTTCGTCTACCAAGCGTGGCCGCCGATCATCGAAGCCGTGACCGCGCTCACTGCCCGCACCTTCACCTGACCGCCTTTCTTCGTTGTCAGCGCCTGCCGGTAGGGTCCTTGGTCGTTCGCTGGACCACTCGGAGGAGTGCAGATGGGGCCGCTGGCTGGAGTGAAGATCGTCGAAATCGCAGGGATCGGGCCGGGCCCGTTCTGCGCCATGATGCTGGCCGACATGGGGGCCGAGGTCATCCGTGTCGACCGGGCCGGATCGGTGCGAGGCGGCGATCCGGACGTGCCGCCGGGCGACATCATGAACCGCGGCCGCCGCTCGATCGGCGTGGACCTGAAGTCCCCCGAGGGCGTCGAGACCGTGCTCCGTCTCGTCGAGCAGTCCGACGGCTTGATCGAAGGCTTCCGCCCCGGCGTGGCTGAGCGCCTGGGCATCGGCCCGGACGACTGCCTCGCCCGCAACCCGGCCATCGCCTTCGGACGCATGACGGGCTGGGGCCAGGAAGGGCCCTACGCATCGGCCGCCGGTCACGACATCAACTACATCGCCCTGGCCGGCGCGCTGGATCCGATCGGTCGCCAGGGCGAGGGCCCGGTTCCGCCGCTCAACCTCGTGGGCGACTTCGGCGGCGGAGGCATGTACCTCGCCTTCGGCATGGTCTGCGCGATTCTCGAAGCCCGCGGGAGCGGGCAAGGCCAGGTAGTCGACGCGGCGATGGTCGACGGCGCAGCGTCGCTCATGACGTTCTTCCACGGGTTCCGTGCCATGGGCATCTGGAACGACGAGCGCGGCACCAACATGCTCGACACCGGCGCCCACTACTACGACACCTACGAGTGCAGCGACGGGCTCTACGTCTCGATTGGGTCCATCGAGCCGCAGTTCTACGCCGAGCTGCGCGAGAAGCTCGGCCTCGACGATCCCAAGTGGGACGAGCAGATGAGCCGGTCGCGTTGGCCCGAGTTCAAAGCGGAGCTCACGGCGATCTTCAAGACGAAGAGCCGCGACGAGTGGTGCGAGATCATGGAGCACACCGACATCTGCTTCGCGCCGGTGCTCTCGATGGCCGAGGCCCCGGAGCACCCGCACAACAAGGAGCGGGGCACGTTCACCCACGTGGCCGGCGTCGTCCAGCCGCGGCCGGCGCCGCGTTTCAGCCGCACCGACAGCTCGATCCAGCGGCCGCCGCCGCACGCCGGCCAGCACACTGACGAGGTACTCGCGGACTTCGGGTTCTCATCCGACGACCTCGCCGAGCTGCGCGAGTCCGGAACCATCGCCTAGATGGGCACAGCGGTCTTCTTCCACGCTCACCCGGACGACGAGGCGATCGCCACCGGCGGGGTCATGGCGCAATCCGCTGCGGCCGGCCACCGCGTGGTCCTCGTCTGCGCGACCGACGGAGCCGTCGGTGAACCGGCAGAGGGATCGGTGCCCGAAGGATCCACGCTCGGCGCCGTCCGTCTCGCAGAGCTGCAGGAAGCCGGCGCCATCCTCGGCGCCGCTCGCGTCGAGTGGCTCGGCTACGGCGACTCCGGCATGAAGGACGAGCCGAGCAACGACGATCCGGACTGCTTCTGGCAGGCGGACGTGGAGACTGCGGCCGAGCGTCTCGCCGCGATTCTGCGCGACGAGAAGGCGGACTTCATCACCGTCTACGACTCACACGGCGGCTACGGCCACCCGGACCACATCCAGGTCCACCGCGTCGGCCATCGCGCGGCCGAACTGGCCGGCACGTCTCGGGTCTACGAGTCCACGATGAACCGCGACCGCATGCGTGCACTCGCTGACTTCGCGTTCGAAGGCGCCGATGACGCCCCGGAGCTCGCCGAGCAGCGCGAAGAGATGCGCGAGACCGAGATGGGCACGCCGGCTGAGCAGATCACCCACGAGATCGATGTCAGCGCGCTCGTGAACGAGAAACGGCGGGCCATGGCGGCCCACCGTTCCCAGATCTCGGAAGAATCGTTCTTCCTGACGATGCCCGATGAGGCATTCGAGGCCGCGTTCGGCGCTGAGTACTTCATCGAGATCGGCGCGCGCCGCGCCGGCGAGTCGTTCGAACAGGATCTGTTCGCCGGTCTCGGCGGCTGACCCGCGCCGCGCTCACATGTCGATGGCTTCGGCGACCTCGACGTTGCCGTCGTTGGCGAGGGCGGGGCAGCCCTTCGCCATGTCGACCGCCGCGTCGATGTTGTCGGCCTGCACGATGCCGTAGCCGGTGAGCGGGTTGCTTCCGCCACCGTCGGACACGGAGCCGTGGCTGCCGATCGTCTTGGCGAACGTAATCGGGTTGCCGCCGTTGAGAAGGTTCTCGCCGAGCGACGCGAACCAGCTCTGCCAGGCGTTCATCATCTCGGCCATGGCTTCTTCGCCCTCTGGCATGTGGCCGGGACCGCCACCGTTGGTGTGATAGGCGAGCCCGTACTTGGGCATGCCATTCCTCCGAGTTGATTGGGGGTATTGGTTGGGGTTCTCGTTCGTACGACGAACGTTGTTCGGTGTTCTCGACAGGTTCGTGGAGATTTCGCGCGATTTCTCGTGAACCGGCGGATTCGGGCGAGACTCTCCTCATGAGTCAGGTCATCAAGATCAACGCAATCACCGTTCCCGGCGATCGCGGGGACGAGGTCGCCCGCCGCTTCGCCGAACGGGCCGGAGCTGTCGACAGCATGGACGGATTCGAGGGATTCGAACTCATGCGACCGACCGACGACCGCGAGACATGGCTGGTCATCACCCGCTGGCGCGATGAGGAGTCCTTCCTCGGATGGACCCGCTCGGAGCAGTTCCGTGACGGCCACAAAGAGGCGCTCGCGGCGGGCAACGACGCTCCGGCGCCGCTGCCGATCAGCGCCGAGCTCTGGAGCTACGAAGTGGAAGTCGGTCGCGAGGGCACGTGATCCGCGACCTTCACAGCGTCGTCAGCTGGATCTTCATCCTTGCCAACGGCCTTGTCGGCCTCTGGGCTCTCGCTGCTCATCAATGGCCGAAGTATCGCCACCGGGCCGGCTGGATCGCGGTGATCGTCGCTGAGGTCGTCGTCCTCGCGCAGGTCGTGATCGGGGTGATCCTGCAGGTCAACGAGGAGATCGACGGTGACCGCCATCAGCTCTACGGCTTCTCGGCGTTCGCCAGCGTCGGCATCATCTACGCGTACCGCAACGAGATAAAGGACAAGCCCCACCTTCTCTATGGCCTCGGCAGCCTGTGGCTGATGGGCCTCGGTATCCGCGCCGCCGTTCTGTAACGCGGGGTCAGACCCCCGTTACAGGTTGACCGGGCTGCTCAACATCGTCAGACGTTGACGATCGGGCAGAGCAGTGTGCGCTCCACGCCGGCGATCGATTGCACGGCGTGGACGACGACCTGGCCGAGGACGTCCATCGTCTCGGCCTCGGCGCGGGCGATCACGTCGTAGGGGCCCATGGCCACCTCGGCGGACAGGATCGAGTCCAACGCTCCGGTCTCTTTCGCGACGTCGACGGCAGTCCCGACGTCCGCCTGGATGAGGATGTATGCAGCAACGCTCATGTGAACGACGTTATGCGCGACGGGCTCTGTTGTCGCCCGCCCGCCCGCCCGTGTCGTGCGGGCGGGGGTGCCCTCGCTAAGTTGGGTGTCTGATCTTGAGGCGCTCACATCCGGCCGTGGCGCGCCGACCGGAATCGAGATCGCATCCCCTGGAGAAATCATGAGCAGCGCAGCGGAAGCGGCAGCACAACTCGAGAGCGCGTTCGGCCTCACCGGCGTCGAACTTCGCTACGGCCTCAGCCAGGACGAGCTCTTCCAGCAGGCGATTGCCAACGACCGTGGGCGAGTTGAGCTCGACGGCCCGGAAGACGCCCAGAAGGCGTTCCCGACAGCGCTCGGCACCGGCGGTCCGCTCGTCTACTACTCGGACCCCACCTGCACCGGCCGCCCGGTCCAGGACACCTTCTGTGTGAACCGTGCCTCCGTCACCGATTCGGTGTGGTGGAAGAACGGCTTCGCCAAGTTCGATCCGGACAAGTTCGACGCGCTGCTTCCGCGGGTCATCGACCACCTCAACGAGCAGGGCCGCCATCTCTACGTCGCCGATGTGTTCTGCGGCTGGGACACCCAGTTCGCCGAGCCCTACCGGTTCGTCGGCGAGTACGCGACCCACGCCTACTTCTGCAACATCATGTTCCCCAAGAACGTGCGCGACGACAGCGACCGCGCCGAGGCCGGGTGGACGCTGATCAACGTCCCGTCCTTCGAGTGTGATCCGGAACGTGACGGCACCATCTCGAAGCGCGGCGTGATCATCGACATCGAGAACCGCGTCGGCCTCGTGCTCGGCAAGGCCGACTACTGCGGCGTGAACAAGAAGACCATGTTCACGATCATGAATTACGTCCTGCCGGCCAAGGGCCAGCTGTCGATGCACTGCTCCGCCAATGTCGGCGAGCGGGGCGACACCGCGATTCTCTTCGGGCTCTCCGGCACCGGCAAGACCACGCTGTCCGCCGACCCCGATCGTGAGCTCATCGGCGACGACGAGCACGTCTGGACGGATCGAGGCATCTCGAATTTCGAGGACGGTTGCTACGCCAAGCTGATCGATCTCGACAAGAAGGCCGAGCCCGTCATCGCGGCGGCGATGTCCATGAAGGGCACGCTGATCGAGAACGTGCCGGCACTTCCCGGCAAGGCCATCGAGGCGACGGACCCACAGGAGTTCGATCTCACCGACGGCACGATCACCGAGAACACCCGGTTCGCCTATCCGCTGACCACGAACCCCAATGTGCGCGAGGGCGCGTCCGGCCCGCATCCCGAGACCATCGTGCTGCTCACTGCCGACGCCTTCGGCGTTCTGCCGCCCGTCTCGATCCTCAACTCGGACGAGACGATGTACCACTTCGTGATGGGCTTCACCTCGAAGCTCGCCGGTACCGAAGTCGGCGTGACCGAGCCCGAGCCGTCGTTCTCGTCGTGCTTCGGCGCCGCGTTCATGTCGCAGAAGGCATCGGTCTACGCCGAGCTTCTCGCCAAGCGCATGAGCGAGAACGAAACCCGCTGCATCCTGCTCAACACGGGTTGGAGCGGCGGGCCCTACGGCAAGGGCGAGCGCATGTCGCTCAAGGCCACTCGGGCACTGCTCAACGCCGCACTCGAGGGCGAGTTCGACAACGCCGAGCTTCAGGTCGAGCCCACGCTCGGTGTGAAGATGCCAGTTTCGTGCGACGGCGTCGACGACGAGATCCTCAACCCCCGCGAGACCTGGGACGACCCCGAGGCGTACGACGAGGCCGCCGCAAAGCTGCGCGACATGTTCCGCGCCAACTACGAGAAGCAGGGCTACGCCAACCTCGGCATCCAAGCCGCCATGTAACCCGCCCCCCTCGGGGGCTTCTTAACCAAGTTACGCGGCCTATCCACGCGTTGGTCGACGCAGATGAAACGACGTGGGCTGTCACACCCCCGCGATTGACTCTTGGCCATGCGAGAGATCTCTGATCTTGCTCAGAAGGCTGCGAGTCAATACGGCCTTCTCCGATCAACGGACCTCACCGAACTGGGAGTGACCCGCCAGCAGAAGGCCACGCTCGTGAATCGGGGAGTTCTCTGTCGCGAGCGGCGTGGGCTCTTCGTCCTCGCTGGAACGGCGAAAACGTGGGAGTTCCAGCTCATGCGAGAATGTCTCGGCGCAGCCGGTCGCGGCGTTGTGAGCCACCGGAGCGCCATGCGGCTGTGGGATCTCCGCCCTTGGGAGACCTCGGTCGAGGTGACCGTCCGGGGATTTGCCGCGCCGACGGTGGATGGCGCAGTCGTTCACCGCTCTTACGATCTCCTGGAAGGTGATGTTCGACACGTAGCTGGGCTTCGAGTGACCTCCCCGGTTCGCGCCTTGGTCGATGCTGGCGCATACTTCCGCGACTGGGAGGTCGAGAGGGCGTTCGATGCGGCCATCAGAACTGGCCTCGTGTCGAGCGACGAGATCTGGAGCTACCGAGTCAAGGTGGGCCGGAATGGGAGATCGGGCGTCACCGCCGTCGATCGCGTTCTTGGTGAGACGCCGACAGACATCGATGTGGCGGAGTCACCGATGGAGATCGAACTCATGCGGCTGCTTGATCGATACGGCCTTCCTACCCCGGTGCCGCAGTACCCGGTTCAGGCGTCTGGCGAGTCGTTTCGGGTCGATTTCGCCTACCCGGACGAGCGCCTCCTGCTTGAGTGCGACGGGTACCGCGAACACATCGCGCCGGGGCAGTTCGAGCGAGACCGTCGACGACAGAATCTGCTCGTTCTCGACGGGTGGACTGTGCTGAGGTTCGCGAAAACGGATGTTCGTCAACGCCCGGCATGGCTGGCGTCCTAGCTTCGGCGAGCGCTCGCAAGCGCGACGGGATCCGCGTCGAGAAACGCATGAATAGCCCGCGTAACTTGGTTAAGAAGCCCCGGGAGGGGGTTAGAGGTCGGGGGTGCGCATGTCGACTTCGGAACCGAGGCGGAGCTGGGTGGCTCGGCCCGAATCGTCGAGGTCGAATTGCACGCGCTGACCTTGGCGCAACATGCGGAAGATGGAGCCGTCGAGGGCGTTGTCGGCGAGGTCGACGTCGGCCAGATCGGCTTCGTTGATCAGCACACCGTCGCCAGTGCTCGGGTCATAGCTCTTGATCACTCCCTGCATGGCCGCAGCGTATCCGCACGGACGTCACGCGAGCGACGTGGGGCCGGTACGATCCGCTCCCGTGCCGATTGACTCTCTCGACGCCGCCGCCCTGCGCGCCATCGTCGTCGCATTCCGCGACGCGCTGGGCGATCACCGCGAGTCGATCAACAACCTGAACGTCTATCCGGTGCCCGACGGCGACACCGGGACGAACATGTCGCTGACCCTGGTATCGGTCGTCGAAGAGCTCGATGGTCTCGGTGAGGACGCTGATGTCGAGGCGGTCTGCGACGCCGTCGCCCACGGCTCCCTGATGGGGGCGCGCGGCAACAGCGGCGTGATCATGTCGCAGATCCTCCGGGGCTTCGCCGGTGTCGTGAAGACGAAGGCGACCATCGACGGCGCCGCGTTCGCGGAAGCCTGGGCCGCCGCGGCGGAGGGCGCCTACGGCGCCGTCGGCAATCCGGTCGAGGGGACGATCCTCACGGTCGTGCGTGAGTCGTCGGACGCTGCCGTCACGGCCGCGGCCGAGGGCAAGGACCTGGTCGGCGTGCTCGATGCGGCGCGCGTCGAGGGCGGCGAGTCGCTCGAGCGCACGCCCACGCTGTTGAAGGTTCTCGCCGACGCCGGCGTCGTCGACGCCGGAGGTGCCGGGCTCCTTCTCTTCCTCGACGCTGCGCTGCACGTCACCGACGACCGAGCGATGCCCGAGCCGACGGAGGTGGTGCCGCCCGCCGAACAGGCTCGCCCCGAGGGAGACGATCACGAACCGTCGATCGCAGACCTCCGCTACGAGGTCATGTTCCTCCTCGATGCGCCGGACAACACGATCGAAGGATTCAAGAGCGCGTGGGCTGAGGTCGGCGACTCGATCGTGGTCGTCGGCGGCGACGGGATGTTCAACTGCCACATTCACTGCGACGACATCGGCGCGGCGATCGAGTGCGGCATCGACGTCGGTCGTCCCCACAAGATCCGTGTAACGGACCTGCTCGAGGAACTCGCCGAGCTCGAAGAGCAGGCGTGGGTCGCCGCGGAGATCGGCCAGCCTGCGGAGACGCCCGCCGGCGACCCCGTTCCCACCGCGGTAGTGGCCGTCGGCTTGGGGCCGGGTGTTGTCGCGATCCTGCGGTCGATGGGCGTCCACGCCGTCGTCGCGGGGGGCCAATCGATGAACCCCTCCACGGCGGAGCTTGTGGCCGCGGTCGAGTCCGTACCGGCGCCCGAAGTGGTGATCCTGCCCAACAACAAGAACATCATCCCGGTCGCCGAGCAGGTCGACGCGCAGTCGAGTCGCACCGTCCGGGTCGTCCCCACCAAGGGCATCGCCGAGGGCCTCGCGTGCCTGATGGCGTACGACCCCCAGTCCACAGCCGAGGCCAACGCCGCCAACATGACCGGCGCGGCGGCGGCCGTCGTCGCCGGCGAGGTCACCCAGTCCGTGCGCGAGTCCACGAGCGATGCCGGTCCGATCGTCACCGGCGACTGGCTCGGCATCTGCCGTGACGGCATCACCGCGGTGCAGCCGACCATGGTCGACGCGGCCACCGGCCTCCTCGCCTCGATCCTCGACGACGACCACGAACTCCTCACCGTCATCGCCGGAGAAGACGCCACCGACGAGGCCACGGCGGCGATCGAGGCCTGGATCGGCGAACACCATCCGGACGTCGAGGTCGAAGTCCACGATGGCGGCCAGCCTCTCTACCCGTACTACTTCGGGCTGGAGTAGCGCCGGTGCCGGAGGGCGATCCGCCTCTCTCGTTCCGGGATCTCGCCGGGCGACCGGTGGCCGATCTCAAGGGCGTGGGCGACAAGCGCGCGTCGAGCCTGGCGGCTGCCGAGATCCACACGATTCTCGACCTGCTCCAGCACTATCCCCGCCGCTATCTCGATCGCACCCGCCAGGCTCGGATCGGCGAGCTCGTTCCCGGTGATGAGGCCACGGTCCTCGCTGAGGTACGAAGCGCGTCGACGCGTCAGCTGAAGGGGCGACGCACGCTGACGAACATCGTCATCGGCGATGGCACCGGCAAGGTCACCCTGGCATTCTTTAACCAGCGCTGGCGGGAGAAGCAGCTGAAGCCCGGCATGGAGGTGCTCGTCCACGGCAAGTACGACGTGTACCGGGGCACCCCACAGATGAGCAGTCCTGTGGTCGATTTGATGGGCGACCAGACCGGCCGGATCATCCCGGTGTATCCGCAGTCGGAGAAGGCGGGTCTGATGACGGCGGATCTCGGCCGCTTCGTGGCCGAGGCGCTTCGCCGTTGTGTGCCCCGAGGCATCGTGGAGCCGGTGCCGGCGGAGGTGCTCGATCGCTTCGACTTCTTCACCCGCGAGGCGGCGCTCCAGGGCATCCACGCTCCGGAAACGATGCACGAAAAGGACGAGGCAAGAAGGCGACTCGTGTTCGACGAGCTGCTTCGTGTGCAGCTCGAGCTGGTCCGCCGCAAGCGCAGGATCGAACGAGAGACGGCCGGCATCGTGCACACCCTCGAGGGAGAGCTCGTCGAGCGGTTCCACGAGCGCCTGCCGTTTCCGCTGACGGACGCGCAGGATCGCACGATCGCGGAGATCGGTGCTGATCTCGCGCTGGCCCGCCCGATGCATCGGCTCCTGCAGGGCGACGTCGGCGCCGGTAAGACTCTCGTCGCTGTATCGGCGCTGCTCGCCGCGGTCCAGGGCGGCCATCAGGGCGCATTCATGGCGCCCACGGAGGTGCTGGCTGAGCAGCATTACCTCGGCGTGACGGCCATGCTCGGCGACCTCTCGGTGCCTGACCCCACCACCCTCATGGGGGACCGCCCGTTGCGCGTCGAGTTGCTGACCAATCGAGTCGGTGCAGCTGACCGACGCAAGATCCTCGCTGACCTCGTCGGCGGCAAGGTCGACCTGCTCATCGGCACACACGCCCTCATCCAGGACAAGGTCGAGTACGCGTCGCTCGGCGTCGTCGTGATCGACGAACAGCACCGCTTCGGCGTGGAGCAGCGCGCTGCGCTGCGCGACAAGGGCGACGCGTCGGCCGCACCCGACGTCCTGGTCATGACCGCCACGCCGATTCCACGCACTGCGGCGATGACGGTCTATGGGGATCTCGACGTGAGCGTGCTCGACGAACTCCCGCCCGGCCGCACACCGATCATCACCTCAGCGGCCCAGACGCCGTTGGAGGAGGAGGGGGTGTGGGTGGCGGTGCGCGAGGAGGTCGCGGCGGGCCGCCTGGCGTACGTGGTGTGTCCGCTCATCGACGAGTCGGAAGCGCTCGATGTCCGTTCGGTCACAGAGACGTTCGAGGAGCTGGCGGGCGGACACCTCCACGACCTTTCGATTGCGCTCCTCCACGGCCAGATGCACTCGACCGAGAAGCAAGAAGTCATGGAGCGGTTCCGCGCCGGCGACATCCAGGTCCTCGTCGCCACGACCGTGATCGAGGTCGGTGTCGACGTGCCGAATGCGACCGTGATGGTCGTGCTGGACGCGGACCGGTTCGGCATCGCCCAGCTGCATCAGCTGCGCGGCCGGGTCGGCCGAGCCGAGCATGCGAGTCGCTGCTTCCTCGTCGGCGAGCCGACGACCAGCGACGGCGAGACTCGCATCGAGGCGCTCGTTGCGAGCACGGACGGGTTCGAACTCGCGGAGGTGGACCTCGAACTTCGCGGCGAAGGCACGATCATGGGGGAGCGCCAGAAGGGCCGCAACGATCTCAAGCTCGCATCGCTGCGGCGAGACAAGGAGTGGGTGGCGACAGCGCGTGAGGTTGCCATTTCGATCATCGACCGCGATCCGGAACTCGAGGCGAACGACGCCCTCGCCGACGAGATCGCGCTGCTCCTCGGCGACGACGAAGCCGAGTTCCTGATGAAGAGCTAGTCCGGGCGCTCGAGGCTCACGTCATCGGCGGTCAGCTCGATGTCCCAGCGGTCGAGGCAGTCACGGCAGCGGTAGGCGACGATGTCGCCCGCCTCGAAACCCTCGTCCGGCTCGTAGGTGATTCGACCGCATTCGCCGCCGCAATCGACGCAGGTGATGCGCTCGGGGACGGTCACGCGGTGACAGTACCGCGTGAACTGGTGTTGCCCCCGCCAGACTGACCGCATGCGCGTCGTCTCGGGAACCGTTGGTGGTCGCCGTCTGGTCGTCCCGGACGGAGAGAACACGCGCCCCAGCGGTGATCGGGTCCGCGAGTCCGTGTTCAACTCGCTCTTCTCGCTCGGTGCGATCGACGGATCCCGGGTGCTCGACGCGTTCGCCGGGTCTGGTGCGCTCGGCATCGAAGCGCTCTCACGGGGCGCCGAGCACTGCACCTTCGTGGAGACGGACCGGGCCGCGATCGCGGCGCTTCGCGAGAACATCGAGACGCTCGGACTCGACGACGAAGCGGCGGTCACGATCGGTGATGGTGCCGGCGTCGTCGCCCGGCTTGCCGGGCAGGTGGACCTCGTCCTCCTCGATCCGCCCTACGCCTTCGACGAGTGGGCATCACTGCTCGAGCCGATCGTCGACGCAACGGTGGTCATCGAGTCCGACCGGTCGATCGAGCTCCCTGCGGGGTGGGAGACACACCGAGAGCGTCAGTACGGGAGTACCGTGGTGACCCTGGCCGAGGCGCCGTCCGCCTCGGCATAGCGAGTGAGTGGAGACCTCAGCACCGTGACGCGTGTCCTGTACCCCGGATCGTTTGACCCCGTTCACAACGGTCACATCGAAATAATCGAAACCGCGGCGTCGCTCTTCGATGAGGTGATCGTGGCCGCGATGGTCAACACCACGAAGGACGGTGTGTTCCAGCTGGACGACCGCGAAGAGATGCTCACCGTGTCCGTCGCCCACCTCTCCAACGTGCGGGTGAAGATGTTCAGCGGCCTCGTCGTGGATCTCGCACAGGAAGAAGACGCAGACTTCATCGTCAAGGGGCTCCGCGCGGTCAGCGATTTCGAGAACGAGCTGCAGATGGCACAGATGAACAACGCTGCCTCGGGGATCCACACGCTCTTCATCCCCTCTGCGTCTCGCAGTTCCTTCCTTGCTTCCAAGTTCATCCGGGACTTCGCTCGCTGGGGTGGCGACATCTCGGCGATGGTGCCTGAGCCGGTCGCGATCAAGCTGAAGGAACAGTTCGGGTGACGGACGCTCAGGAGCCCACCGAGGACCCGGTCGAGGGTGCGCCCAGTTATCGCGCGCCGCAGACGGAATCGCTCCTGCGTCAGGCGATCGAGATCGTGGACGAGGCGCGGCCGATGCCGCTGTCAGCGTCGTCGATGATCAACAAGGACGAGCTGCTCGCCGTGCTCAACGCGGCCGCCCAGGCGCTTCCGGAAGAGCTGCGGTCGGCCCGCTGGCTGCTGAAAGAACGAGACGACTTCCTCGCCCGCGTTCAGCGGGAGGGCGACGAGCTGATCGCTCGGGCTCGCACCCGCGCCGAGCAGATGGTGCAGCGCACCGAACTCGTGAAGTCGGCGGAGGAACGAGCCCGACGGGTCGTGTCCGACGCCGAGCTGAGCGCCAAGAACCTGCGGCTCGAGACCGAGGACTGGTGTGATCAGAAGCTCGGCGGCATGGAGGTCGTCCTCGAGCGGACGTTGAAGACGGTCGCGTCCGGTCGGGCGAAGCTCCAGGGCGCCGTCGAGGAGCGAGAGATCGCCGCGGACGCGGAGCCATTGCTGCCCGACGACGCGGTGTTCAACCAGGAGGACTAGTGGAGGACGCCCATCGGATCACGCCGGTCATCCAGCTGGTCGTCGACACTGTCGAGATCCGCCGCCGCGCGGGGACCCGACGACCCTTCGTCGTAGCAAGTTGCCTGCCGGACCTCGAGGCCGGTGAGTTCTCGATCGTCGACGGCCGGCTCGACATCGACCTCGTCATCGAAGCCGTCACCGAGGGCGTGAGAGCGACCGGCACCGCGACGGGCCACTGGACCGGCCCGTGTCGCCGCTGTCTCGAACCGATCGTTGCCGAGCTCGAGGTCGAGGTGCACGAGATCTTCGAGCGGAACCCGACGGAAGGGGAGACGTGGCCGATCGAGGATGAACGCATCGACTTGGTGCCCGTCTTGCGCGAGGCAGCCTTGCTCGGCCTGCCCCTCGTCCCGCTCTGCCGGGAGGACTGCCCGGGACCGGAACCGGAGCGGTTCCCCACCAGCGTCGGAGTCGATGTCGACCTCTCTGAGGACGCGCCGCCGCCGGACCCTCGGTGGGCCGCTCTGGACGAATTCAGGTTCGACGAGTAGCCGAGCGCCTCACGGATTGCCGATTCGAGGGTGGCGCCGCCGCGGGGCGTCGATAACCTTCGGTGTTCGAGTAGCCCGGTATCGGGCCCCGTCAAGCAGGAACGCCATGGCTGTCCCGAAGAAGAAGATGTCGAAGTCGAAGAGCCGGAGCCGCAAGGCATCGGCGTGGCGCGTGGGCGCCTCGGCTCGTAGCGCCTGCGATCGTTGCGGCTCCACCAAGCGCCCACATCGCGCGTGTGGCAACTGCGGTTGGTACGCCGGCCGTCAGGCCATCGAGGTCGACTGAGTCGATGCTGCCCATCGCGGTCGACGCCATGGGCGGCGACCATGCGCCGGCAGAAATCGTTGCCGGAGCCCGCTGTGCGGCGGAGGAGTTCGACATTCCCGTCGTGCTCGTTGGTCGGCCCGCTGACCTGGCTGACACCGGTGATCTGGAGATCATCGAGGCGAGTGAAGTGATCGCGATGGACGCCGAGCCTGGCTCGAGCGTCCGCAAGATGAAGGACTCGTCGCTGGTTCGCGCCGCCGAGGCCGTTCGTGACGGCCAGGCGTCCGCCATGGTCTCGGCCGGCAACACCGGCGCCACGATGGCGTCGGCGCTCTTGCGGATGGGTCGGATCAAGGGCGTCAGTCGTCCGGCGATCGCGACGCCCATCCCCGCACCGGGGACCACCCCCACCACCCTGCTCGATGCGGGCGCCAACGCGGAGTGCAAGCCGGAGTGGCTGGTCGAGTTCGCGCAGATGGGTGCCGTGTACGCCCGCGATCGATTCGGGATTGAGCAGCCCCGCGTTGGTCTGCTTTCGATCGGCGAGGAAGCCGGCAAGGGTAGCCCCTTCGTCAAGGAGTGCTTCGGGCTGCTCGAGGACCCGCGGTGGGCCTCGGCCGCCGGCGCCAACTGGATCGGCAACGTCGAAGGCCGCGATGTGATGACCGACGAGGTGGACGTGATCGTCACCGACGGCTTCACCGGCAACGTCACCCTCAAGACGCTCGAAGGTGCGATGAAGGCGCTCATCGGGCGCCTGCTCGTCGGGATCGACACGGATGACGACACCCGAGCGGCTGGTGCCGCACTCGGCGGCGTCCTCGGCGAGATGATGACCGAACTCCATCCCGATTCGGTCGGAGGCGCACTTCTGCTGGGCGTCAAGGGTGTGTGCGTGATCTCGCACGGATCCAGCTCGTCGGATGCGATGACCAGCGCGATTCGTGTCGCCGCGGAGATGGTCGAGGTCGAGATGGTGAATCACCTGACGACCGCCGTGCAGCGTTGAACAGCCAGCCGAACGACTGAAATCAGTCTTCTTTGAGTGGTATTCAGTCTTCACAAGCGCACAAGCTTTCCTGCCCGGTAGGGTCGCCCCGTGCCATGCGCATCCCCGCCGGATGCCAAGGTTCTGAGCTTCCAAGGAGATGAAGTGCCCGCAGAAACGCACGTGGAACAGGGTCCTGTCAGTCGCGATGAGGTTCTCACCATCGTCAAGGACCAGCTCGCCGACATTCTCGAGATCGAGCCGTCGAGCATCAACGAGGGCGACGCATTCGCGGACGACCTCGATGCCGACTCGCTTGCCCTCATCGAGCTCGTGGAAGCCCTCGAAGAGGAGCTCGCCGAGCGAGCCTCCGGATTCCGTATCGACGACGAGGACCTCGAGGACCTCCGGACGGTGCGAGACGCCGTCGACTACGTCGTCGCCAAGTTGGGTTGAGGTTCTGGCCTCAACGTCCACCGCTGTCTCGCTCGAAGAGCGCCTTGGGTACAGCTTCCGTGACCCCGAGCTGCTCGCGACCGCTCTCTCGCATCGCTCGTGGTGCTCCGAGCACGCGGGCGAGCAATCGAATGAGCGGCTCGAGTTTCTCGGCGACGCCGTGCTCGGCGTCGTCGTCACCGATCATCTCTACACGACCTTCCCCGACCATCCCGAGGGCCAACTCGCCAAGACTCGGGCGGCAGTCGTGAGCGCCGCTGCGCTCGCTGATGTCGGGCGCGCGCTCGAGCTCGGCGCCCACATTCGGCTCGGCAAGGGCGAGGCCTCGTCCGGAGGAGGCGACAAGTCATCGATCCTCTCCGACGCGGTCGAGGCGGTGATCGGCGCGATGTATCTCGACGGCGGACTGGAGACGGCCCGCCGTTTCGTGCTGGGCCAACTCGGTGACCCCATTGCCGAAGCGGCCACAGTGCCGGGACGCCGTGACTACAAGACCCGCCTGCAAGAGCTGGCGGCGTCCGCGGGTGAAGGCCCGCCGGTGTACGAGATCAGCGAGAGCGGTCCCGATCACCTCAAACGATTCGAAGCCGCCGTGACGATCGGTGGAGAGATCCGAGGGACCGGCGACGGTTCCTCGAAGAAGGAAGCCGAGCAACGCGCCGCGCGTGCCGCCTATGACGCGCACTCGGCCCAGGATGGAGCATCCGATGTTTGAAATCCCTGAAGTCGAGACGGTTCGCCGTGACCTCGACCGCGACCTGGTCGGGAAGAAGGTGAAAGATGCGGAAGCGATGAGCATGAAGACGCTCGGTCGCTACAAGAACCGTAAGGCGTTCACCTCGCAGCTGGAAGGCATGAAGATCACCGGTGTCGAGCGAAAGGGCCTCTACATCACGATCGTTCTGGACGGCGACTCCACGCTGGTGGTCGATCTCGGGTCCACCGGTTCGCTGCGGCGCCACGCCAACAAAGATGCGGTCGACGGCGACACCGAAATCGTGATCACGTTCACCCAGCACGGACAGCTTCGCCTCCTGGACTCGAAGAGTTCGGCGCAGGCATTCGTGGTCGACACCGACGCGCTGGCGGACGAACTGCCCGAGCTCGACGGCTACGGCCTGGACCCGGTGGACGAGCCGGTCTCGTGGACGGCCTTCGGCCGCACGCTGCTGCAGCATCAGACGAAGCTCAAGACCTTGATCACGGACTCGTCGTTCGTCATCGGGATCGGCGACATCTACGCCGACGAGATCCTCTTCCACGCCGGCCTTCGCCACGACCGCTTGAGCGACTCGCTGTCGAGCCAGGAGATCCGCCGCCTGCACCGCGCTGTCGTCGGCACCCTCCACGACGCCATCAAGTACCGCGGGACGTCCGTCGACGATCGTCTCTTCATCGGCCCGTTCGGCCAGCCCGGCGAGTACGGCGAGCACCTCGAGGTGTGGGGCAAGCACGGCGACCTCAGCGGCCGGAGTCGACTGCCGATCCAGCGCGTGAAGTTCGGCGGCAGTTGGACGTACTACTGCGACACCCAGGTGTAGGTTCTGTGAGCTTGAAGCGACTGTATGGGTCGTCTCAAGCTCACAGAACCCCTTTGTTTGAGCTAATCCACAGGGTTTCCACAGGCAGGGGACTACACAGATGTAATTCGGGTTGCTACCGTCATCCCTGATGCATCTGAAGAACCTCACGTTGAAGGGCTTCAAGTCCTTTGCCGACACGACCTCGATCGATCTCGAGCCCGGCGTTACTGTCGTCGTCGGCCCCAATGGTTCGGGCAAATCCAACGTCGTCGACGCGATCGCATGGGTCCTCGGCGCTCAGGCTCCCACGTCGGTCCGGTCCGGCAAGATGGACGACGTCATCTTCGCCGGTACCACCGGTAAGGCCGCGCTCGGACGCGCCGAGGTGTCGCTCACGATCGACAACAACTCCGGCATGCTCCCCGTCGAGTTCAACGAGGTGAAGATCACCCGCACGCTGTTCCGCTCCGGCGACAGCGAATACGCCATCAACGGCGTGCCGTGCCGCCTCCTCGACATCACGGAGTTGCTGAGCGACGGCGGCGTTGGCCGCCAGCAGCACGTCATCGTGTCACAGGGCCAGATCGACGCCGTGCTCAACGCCCGCCCCGAAGATCGTCGCTCGATCATCGAGGAAGCGGCCGGCGTCCTGAAGTATCGCAAGCGCAAGGACCGCGCCGAGCGCCGACTCACCTCGAGCGATACCGACCTCACCCGCGTGAAGGACCTCATGCGGGAGGTCCGTCGCCAGCTGCGTCCCCTCGAGAAGCAGGCGGAGGCAGCACGCCGCCACGGTGATCTCGTCGGCGAACTCACCGCGCTGCGCATACATCTGGCCGGCCGCGAGATCGACGATCTTCGGGTGAAGCTGACGACAGTCAGCGAGCTCCGGTCCACCCGCGGCGAACGCGAAGCCACCAACAAGGCCGAGCTCGAGCGTCTCAGCGCCGAGGTGTCATCCGACGAACGTCGTCTTGCGGATCACGGTGGCGACGATCTCGGCGACACCCTGGTGCGCTTGGAGTCCATGCGTGAGCGAGCGCGGGGCCTGTCGGCGGTCATCGCCGAACGGCGACGCGGCGTGGACCGCGAACGGGCGGCGTTCACGGACCGAGGCGTCATCGCCAACCTCGAAGCCGAAGCGGCACGGTCACGCGAGGACCTCGAGCGAGTTGAGGCCGAGCTGGCCGAGCTGGCGCCCGACGTCAAGCGGCTGGAGACAGCCGAGCGTGAGCTGGCCACCGACCGCGATCGGTTCCAGGTCGAGTGGGGCGAAGGCGTCCCGGTACCGAGCGGACAGGCCGCTGAGGTCCGCGGTGAGCTCGGTGCGCTTCGAGCGTCGATCGAGCGCGGAAGTGGCGAGGTCGCCCGTCTCCAGACGCGGCTCACGGAGCTCGAAGAGCGTCGAACGGATCTGGACCGCGACGCAACCGAACGGCGCAGCGAGCTGTCGGCTCTACATGATGAAGAAGAGCCGCTCGTGTCAGCTCACGAAGCGGCCGATTTGTCCCGGCTTGCCGCTGAGGACGAGTTGGCGACCGCGCAGGCCACACAAGCTGACGCCGAGGCCGACCACCATCGTTGGTCGGCTCGGGCTGAAGCTCTGGCGCTTGCGTTGGACGATGCCCGCGCCGCAGCAGGCGCGGCTGCGCTCACAGACGTCGACGGCGTGCTGGGCACGGTGCTCGATCTCGTGGCGGTTGATGCCGGCTGGGAGCAGGCGTTCGAGTCGGCCATCGGCGAGGCGCTTGGTGCGGTGGTCGTGCGCGACCCGCAAGCAGCCCGTGACGCTCTCGACTTCCTCAGTGCAGGCGACTCCACGGGGGAGGTGCTGGCCCTCGGAGGCGCGGCTCGGGCGAGTGACCCTGGAGGGGACTCCATCCGTGCTCGCGTCCGAGGGACCCAGCCCGGTGTCGATGCGCTGCTCGACGCACTGATCGGCCACGTCGGTGTGGTCGATGGCGATTGGCGGGCGGCAGCAGATGCGGTCGTCGCCGATTCGACGCGGACTGTCGTCACCCGCGAGGGCGACCGATTCGGTCCGGACGGCTGGCGGCTCGGCGCGAGTGCCTCGGGCGCGACGGGCGCGGCGCTGGCCGAGGCAGAGGAGCGGGCTGCGGCGACGCAGGCTGCGTGCGAGTCGTGCGACCGAATGGTGGCGCAGGCGCGCGAAGCCTTGGCCGCCCGGCAGGCAGCGGCCGCGGATCTCGCCGAACGGCTCGATGGCATCGACGGTGGCCTCACCGCCGCCGCCGACGCGCTGCAGCGGATCGAAGCCGATCGCCGTGACGTCAGCACCGAGGTCGATGCGCTGCAAGGTCGCTTCGACGAGCTGGCAGCGCGCGTCGATCGTGAGACTGGCCGCGTGGAGGAGCTCGAGACGAGCCTGCCCACGCTCGAGGCCGACGAGACGGAGTCGCTCGAGAAGGGGCGCCGCCTCGCTGCCGATCGGTCCGACATCGAAGAACGGGCAAGCGCGGTCGGGTCCCTTCGCACCGACATCAAGACCCGCGCCGCCGGCCTCGGGGAGCGCCAGACGTTCCTGTCCACGCGGCTCGCAGAGATCTATGCTCGGCTCGAGCGCGACGCAGAAGAGCGCGCGGCGGCGGGCGAACAGCGCGAGACGCTGGACCGAAAGGCTGCGGTACTCAAGCAGCTCGCGGCGTCGGTCGCCACGCGGTCCTCGGTGGTCGACGGCCGACTGGAAGACGTGCGCGAGAAGCGACGTCAGCAGTCCGAGGCCGCCCAGCAGATCACCCGGCGTCTCGACGATCTCCGTCGGGCGCGATCCGAGGCCGAGAAGCAGCTGGAGAACATCCGCGTGCAGTCCGCTCGGGCCGATGTCGAGGAAGCCGAGCTGCGCACCAAGCTCCAGGGGGCGGTCGAGCGGCTGCGAGCCGAGCACGACCTTGCCCCGGATGTCGCCGTGTCGGCACCCTGCCCGCCGCTCGACGAAGGGGTCGAGTCCGCCAGCCGCGCCGCCCAACTCGAGTCAGAGCTGGAGATCATGGGGCCGGTCAACCCGCTGGCGCTCGAGGAGTACCAGTCGCTTCAAGAGCGCCACACATTCCTGCAAGGACAGCTGGACGACATCCGCGGCACTCGCCGCGAGTTGTCGAAGGTGATCACCTCGATCGATGAGGAGATCGTCACCGTCTTCGCATCTGCATTCGCTGATGTGGCTGTGAACTTCGAGCAGCTGTTCGAGACGCTGTTCCCCGGTGGGCAGGGCTCGCTTGCCCTCACGGACCCGACCGACCTGCTCAACACCGGTATCGAGATCAGTGCCCGTCCGTCGGGCAAGAACGTGCGCAAGCTCTCGCTGCTCAGCGGTGGTGAACGCACGCTCACCGCACTGGCGTTCCTCTTCGCAGTCTTCCGCAGCCGGCCGTCGCCCTTCTACGTGATGGACGAGGTCGAGGCCGCGCTGGACGATGTCAACCTTCACCGCTTCCTCGCACTCGTCGACGAGTTCCGGGCCGACGCCCAGATGCTCCTGGTCAGCCACCAGAAGCGCACGATGGAAGCGGCCGATTGCCTCTACGGCGTGTCGATGAAGCCAGGTGGATCCAGCCGGGTCGTCAGTGAGAAGGTGTCCTCGGCGTCTGTCGAGGTCGTCTGACCGGCCGCTCCTCTCCAGCAAAGGCACACCATGCACTTCGGCGTGACGATCTTCCCCGCGGCGGATGCCATGCATCCGGCCGACCTTGGCAAAGCGCTCGAGGAGCGGGGGTTCGAGTCGTTCTGGGTAGCTGAGCACACGCACATTCCGGCAAGCCGCAAGAGCCCGTGGCCCGGCGGCGCCGAGCTGCCGCAGATGTACTACGAGACGATGGACCCGTTCGTCGCGCTGACGGCAGCGGCGTCGGCGACCACGTCGTTGAAGGTCGCGACGGGCATCTGTCTCGTGCCGCAGCATCATCCGATCACGCTTGCGAAGCAGGTGGCGTCGATCGACCAGATCTCCGGAGGCCGGTTCCTGTTCGGCGTTGGCGGAGGCTGGAATGCGGAGGAGATGGAGAACCACGGCGGCGACTTTTCGCAGCGGTGGAAGCAGCAGCGCGAGAGCGTCGAGGCAATGAAGGCGATCTGGGCCGACGACCCTGCCGAGTACCACGGCGACCTGATCGACTTCGATCCGATCTTCTCGAAGCCGAAGCCTGTCCAGACGCCGCACCCGCCGATCCATGTCGGCGGCGCGGCGCCCTACGGGCCGCGCCGAGCGGCCCGTTACGGCAACGGATGGATGCCGATCAACGGCCGGGGCTCGATGCTCGATGAGCTCGGCATCCTCGCCGCCGAGTGCGAGAAGAACGGACGCGATTCGAGCGAGATCGAGCTGTCGCTCTACGCCGCGCCGCCGGATCCGGCCGAGGTCGAGCGTCACGAAGCCGCCGGCGTCTCCCGCTTCGTCTTCGGACTCCCCCCTGCGGGCGCTGATGTGCTGCTGCCCATCCTCGACGAGTACGCCAAGGTCATCGCCGCGACGGCTTAGCCCAGCCGCTGGAGCCAGATCGGGTCGGTGACGCCCTTGACGTTCACGGGGCCGACCGGCTGAAGGACGAGCGACGTGTCGATCGTGGGGCCGCACGCCTCGAGCACCGGCTCGGAGACGAGAAGCTCGCCGGGACCGGCGAGCGCGGAGACCCGCGCTGCGACGTTGACGGTCTGACCGACGAGATCGTCGCCCCGAGGGACGCACTCGCCGTAGTGCAGGCCCATGCGCATGGCGAGCGGGAAGCCGCTGCGGCGGGCGTCGTCGGCGGCGCGGGCGAAATTCGCGGCGCCGGTGAGTCCGTCGATGGCCGTCGGGAACCAGAGCATCAGGCCGTCGCCGAGTTCCTTCACGACTCGTGCGCCGTCTCGACTCTCGATGACGCCGTGTGCGAGGGCCACCTGTCGGTCGAGCACTTCAACCGCGGCCTGATCGCCGACGAGGTCGTTGTACTCCGTGAACCCGACGAGGTCGGTGAAGAGCACACACCCGGTGGTGACCTCGACCGCGGCGTCGGGCGGGGCGGTCACGACTCCACCTGAATCCGGCCACTGATCGACGTTGCACGAACGGTGCAGTCACAGCCGGCAGGAGCGGGGGAATCGTCGTCCTTGCCGGTGAGCCGGTGCACGGCCGTTCCAGCTGGGAGGGTGACACTGATCCTGCCGGAGACGGTGTCGGCGTCGACGTCATGGGCGCCGGCCATCTCGATCTCGATCCGGCTACTGATGCAATGGGCCCGGACGGGGCCGTCCACGTTCTCCAGCGTGATCCGTCCGCTGTTGGTGGACGCGTCGGCGCCGGCGCTCGCGCCGATCTCCACTCGGGTGCTCTCCGCTCGCACCCGGCACACGCCGGTGGCTCGCAGGACCGTGACGCGGCCGGACTGGGAACGGGCGTCGACCGTTGTGCCCGACTCGACTTCGATTCGGCCGGACTTCGTATTCGCGGCCACAGCGCCGGCCGGCCCCTCGACAGTGATGCGCCCGGACTCGGTCCCGATGCCGACATCCGTCCCCGCGGGGACGCAAACGGTGACCCGTCCGCTCGTGGTCGTGACCGTCGTTGTGTCGGCGCCTCGTCCACCCGCGCATCGCCAGCCACGACGATGTCGTTGCGGTCTTCGGCGATCACGCGCACGCGACCGCTGGATGTCGATATTCGCACGGCGGTCACGGGGGCGACCGTACGAAACCCGTCCGCGTCAGGGCAAGGGAATGTGCCATCTGTCGCAATGGTGCTCGGCGGGCGGGCGGCTCACCGAAGCTGGGCAGCGGCCTCGGACGCAGTGGCGTTCGTGATCGTTCCGGCTTCCATTGACGCCGCGAGATCGGCCAGGAACACGTCGAACGCAGCGAGGAACGCGCGGTCGGCGTGCCCGTCGGTCATCATCGCGGGGAGCGCCATGACGATGCCCCAGGTCGAGCCGGTATCCGCCGCGTCGATTGCGGCGCGGAGCTGGAGTGCCCACAAGGCGAAGTCGTCGGTGCCCACATTGTCGAACGGGGTTTCCACTTCTGCGAGTGCCCTGGTGTCGCGATCCGAGTGGGTGACGACCGCAAGGGCGCCGCTCGGATCGGCTGTACACAGGTCGGTGGGATCAGCGAGCCAGGAGTGGAGCAGTGCGTTGGCGTCGGCTTCCATCGTCTCGCCCCCGTAGGAGGAGCACACCTGGCTCCGCGGGTTGTCGGACAGGCCGAGTCCGGCGAGGACGGTCGTCAGCCCGTGGGCGTCGACCTCTTCGAGCCATGCGGTGGCACCGGCCGAGGACGACGGATCCGAAGCGATGCTGAACGAGATACCGGAGGCTGTCGCCGGGACGACTCCGCAGTCATCGACGAGTGCGTCGTAGGTCTGTGCGACGTATTCGACGCCGTGGGTGTGCATCCCGATCTCGTGCCCGGCACCCTGCAGCAAGTCGATGAGGGATAGACCCTCATCGGTGCTGCACAGGGCGCTCGCGACGCCGTAGCTCATCTGGAAGTTGGCGGATATGCCGTAGTCGTCGAGCAGACCGGCCGTGGCCCCGAGGAGGTCCACCGTCGCGGCGAGGAGGTCCGCGTCGATTGTCGTCATCATCGTGTCGGTGTACGGCTCCCAGTCGCGATCGAGATGGGTGTGGACGGAGATGACCGTCGTGAGCGCCGCCTCGGTCGATGCCGGCTCCGGGTCCGCCTCGGCGGGTTCTGCCGGGACGAACTCAACGGTCCCGTCAACCACGGCGCCGATCTCGTCGACTCCGATCCAGATCGCATCGCCGCTGGCGACGGCGTCGACGAACGTCTCGACCACTGCTGTCCCCATCCCGGCCTCGGGGATCGCTCCGATGCTCCAGCTGTAGACGAGGGCGGTGGTCTCTCCTGGCTCGCGAGCTTCGAGGTATTCGTCGAGGGTTGCGGAGGCGATCTCGAGGTCGGCAGCGGTCGCCACGCACCGATCCGCTTCGTTCGGAAGTGAGCGGTCGAGACACGGAAGCGAATGGCCCGACTCGCTGCTGATCACGAGGAGTCCGTCGGCGGCCTCGGACACCATCCAGTCGGCGCTCGAGTCGGCGTAGAACGGGTGGTAGCGACGATCGTCATCGAGCGGCGGGGCGCCGTGGCAGGACGCCGGGTCGGTGCAGTCGAAGACCCACTGGTCGGCAGGAGCGACGAGAGTGGGATCCATCGACGTGGCGCAGTAGGCGACTCCGCCGTTGGTGGTTGTGAATCCGGCGGCGAGCGCGGCTTCGACCCACGGCCCCATCGAGCAGATGCCGGAGACGTGCGTAGTGTCGATGCCCAGTGCGGCGAGTGCCTCTCGCTTCCCCGTGAGCGCCTCGGTAAGACCGACCAGTGACGTATCGCCGCGCCCGCCGACGTCGGCGTGCACGGCGATGGAGTGCCCCAGCGCCTGGAGATCCGTCAGGGTGTCGTCGTCCCACTGCTCGACAGCATCCATAAACACGTCAGACAGCTCGAAGGTGAGGACACCGCCTCCGGCCGCGACTTCCTGAGCCAACAGGAGGAGACCGTCGCGGTGGATCTCGAACATGTCGTGGTTGGTGGCTTCCTGTTGCCAGCCCTCGACGTGGATCGAGATCCCGATCAGGAGCGGGTCGACCTTCGTGTCCTCGGATGTCGGCTCGCTAGTCGCCGGCTCGAACTGGCTCTGCTCGACGGCGGGGTCGCCGGCACAGGCCGTCGCGATGAGGGCGAAGGCGACGCATCTGGCAATGAGGATCTGGCGGAGCGGGCCACGATTGAAGGGGTCGTCGGTCATGACTCCACGGTGGATCGGCCAGGTAAGCGGACCGTGAGGATCCGCCTTCTCTCGATTTTCGGGTCGTTCGGCCTATTCACAGCGAGAGAAGGTCGGGCGACTCAGAAGGGCGAGGGCGTGGGGTTCTCGATCTCGAGATAGGTGGCGAGCGACTGGGTGACCATGTTGGCGACCGACATGTTGATCTCGGCCGGGACCAGGCCATTGTCGACCATGCGGTCGCCGAGGCCGATGAAGATCGCACAGAAGCGCATCGTGCCGAAGACCTCCCAGTAGTGGGCGTCGCGGACCTCGCGTCCGGACTCCCGCTCATAGATGTCGACCATCTCTTCGCGGGTGGGGAAGCCCTCCATGCGCGCGGCGCCGACTTCGTCGAACGACATGCGGTCGAACATCAACCACCAGCCGACGTCGGCTTCGGTGGGGGAGAGTGCGCACGCTTCCCAGTCGACGACAGCAGCCGGCTCGTAGTCCTGCCAGAGGACGTTGCCGAGACGGGAGTCGCCCCAGCTCAGGCCAATCCGTTCGTCGTTCGGGTCGTTCTCGGAGAGCCATTCGAAGGCCGCATCGAGAACCGGATGCGGGCGGCCGTCGAGCTCGGCGAGCGTGGACGCCCGATAGAGGTCGAGCTGCACCTTCGTGGACGGCTCGCCGCTGCCGCTCGTGTCGAGCCAGTCGAGGTCGGCCGTGCGCCAGTCGATGTTGTGGATCTGGCCCATCGCCCGCAGGCCGGTGGTGAGCATGCGGGTGCGGTCCGCCGGCGTGGCTTCGTCGACGAGGAATCCCTCCTCTGAGTAGCGAGGGGTGTCCGCCGGCACTCGGCCCTCGGTGTAGGCCATCACGAAGAACGGCTGGCCGAGCAGCGACCCATCGGCCTCATAGCCGAGCAACTCCGGGACTGGCGCGTCGCAGTTGGCGCCGACGGTCTCCATCGCTCGGTATTGCACCTCGACCGACACACCGCATTGGTCGGTCTGCGCGGGAAAGAGCGCGCCCGATGTCGGCTCGATGCGCACGACGTACTTCTCAGCTCGTGACTCGCCGGCCTCGTTCCAGATCAGGTCGACGAAGACGGTCTCGTTGGAGAACCCGGTCGAGACCGGGATGTCGATCTCGGCCACGGAGATGTCGCTGCGTTCGGGGTACCGACTGTTAAACCACCGCTCGAATACGGGGGCGTAGTGGCTCCGATCCGTGTGGAACTTGGGTGCACCGCTGAGGTCGTCTTCGGGTTCGTTGGCATCGGTCACGAACGCAAGATAGAGCACGAAGGAAAGGGTGTTCGAATCCCGTTAGAGGGTCTAACCTCCGCCGAATGTCACCGAGCGTTCCGGAGCGTGCCCAGGTCGACGTCGCCCACGAGCGAGCGAACGAGATTCTCGGCTCCTACCGACCGTCGCACATTCCGGCCGATCGCAACGCTGCTGCCCGCGACCGGTGGCCCATCGCCTTCGATTGAGGGTGTCCGCGCTGCACTAGCGTCGCGACATGGCGAAGTGGAGCGAGTCAGATATTCCGGACCAGAGCGGACGCGTCGCACTCATCACCGGAGCCAACAGCGGGCTCGGCTACGAGACCGCCCGCGCGTTGGCGCAGAACGGAGCCAGGGTGGTGATGGCCTGCCGCAACCCGGAGAAGGCCGCGGGCGCGGAGGCGCAGATCAACGAGACGAACCCGTCCGGATCCGTCGAGGTGCTGCTCACCGACATGGCCGACCTCGATTCGATCGCCGGGTCCGTCGCCCAGTTCACCGCCGAGCACGACACGCTCGATCTTCTGATCAACAACGCCGGCATCATGGCAACGCCGCTGGGTCAGACCGCACAAGGATTCGAGCAGCAACTCGGCGTCAACCATCTCGGACACTTCGCCCTCACCGCACCACTCCTTCCCCTGCTGTTCGCGGCAGGTGACGGAAGCCGGGTCGTCAGCGTCAGCAGCAACGCCCACAAGTTCGGCACCATGAACTTTGACGACCTGATGAGCACGAAGAAGTACAGCCCCTGGGGCGCCTATGGACAGAGCAAGCTCGCGAATCTCCTGTTCACCAGCGAACTCCAGCGCCGCCTGGACGCCGGCGGTCACGCGACGATCGCCGTCACCGCTCATCCCGGCGGGTCGCGAACCGAACTCGGCAAGGAGAGTGCCGGCGGCACTCTCAGCACGATGTTCAGCGTGATGCGCCCGTTGATGAACGCCACGATGTCGCAGTCCGCCGCGATGGGCGCGCTGCCGCAGCTCTACGCCGCTGTCGCACTCGACGTGCAGGGCGACGACTACTACGGACCCGAGGGGCTGGGCGAACTCCGTGGCCACCCCGAGAAGGTGGGTCGGACCAGCAAGGCAAAGTCCGTCGAGGATGCCGGCCGTCTGTGGGATGTGTCGGGTGAGCTGACCGGCATCACATACAACGCGCTCGGGTAGGCCGCGTTCGGCCACGACGGCGTTTCGACCACGCGGCGTGGCGCGTACGGTGCCCGCATGCGTTGGGGAGTGGCGGTCGTGGTGGTGGGCACGTTGCTTGCCGTCGGCTGCGCCGAGGAGACTGCCAACTTCTGCGACGCAGCCGGTGACGTGCTTCCGTCGCTGGACGCCGACGACAGCATTGCCCGCTGGGAGACGGTCGCTTCCGCAGCAACGGGTGACGTCGCCGATGCGGCAAACGCGCTTGCGGTCATCGCTCGTCAGGTCGAGTCGCTCGGGCCGGACGCGGCGTTCTCCGATCAGGCCGCCGTCGCTCTGCGACCCGCGGTCGCAAGGGACTCGGCGGTTGTCACCGAGGCCTACCGGAGCACGTGTTCGCACGGCGCGTCCACGTAGGGCATGATGGGGGCTCCATTTCACTGTCTCTGAGACACTGCCACCGGCACGAAAGGTGACGCACAATGAAGATCGTGGTCGACTTTGACCTCTGCGAGAGCAACGCAATCTGCATGCAGATCGCGCCCGATCTGTTTGAGGTCCGCGACGACGACTTCCTCTACGTGCTCAACGAAGAGCCTGGTGAGGACCGCCGCGAGGCCCTCGAGGAGTGCGTGCAGCGCTGCCCGAAGCAGGCCATCACCATCGCGGAGTGACCCGAAGCTCCATCACGATCGTCGGCGCATCACTCGCCGGCCTTCGCGCGGCGGAATCACTCCGCCGCCAAGAGTTCGACGGCCCGATCACGCTGATCGGGGACGAGCCCCACGCGCCCTACGATCGGCCACCGCTGTCCAAGCAGTTCCTGGCCGGCGATTGGGATGAAGAAAAGCTCGCGCTGACAAAGCCCGAGAAGCTCGCCGACCATGACCTCACGTTCCGGTTGGGCACGAGAGCCACGGCGTTCGATCTCGCCACCCGTCGGTTGTCGCTCGACGACGGCGACTCACTCGAGGTCGACGGGCTGCTGATCGCGACCGGCGCTCGGTGCCGCACGCTGCCCGGCACCGAGGACATGGAGGGCGTGTTCGTGCTCCGCGGTCTGGATGACTCTCTCGCAATTCGCGCCGCGCTCGATGCCGGCCCGAGCCGGGTGGTCGTGGTCGGGGCTGGCTTCATCGGGGCCGAGGTGGCCGCGACGGCCCGCGAGCGCGGCCTCGATGTCACCCTCGTCGAGGCGCTGCCGCAGCCGCTGGGCCGAGTGCTCGGCGACGAGATGGGCGCGGTATGCGCCGATGTGCATCGTGAGCACGGAGTCGACCTGAGGGTTGGTGTCGGCGTTGACGCGATCGAGGGCGACGACCGCGTGGAGCGGGTCCGGCTCTCCGACGGATCCGTGATCGACGCGGATGCGGTCGTTGTCGGAATCGGCGTGATTCCCAACACCGAATGGCTCGAGGGCTCGGGCCTCGAGATCGACAACGGAATCGTGTGCGATGCCACGTGCCTGGCGGCCCCGGGGGTCACTGCCGCCGGCGATGTGGCCCGTTGGCCCAACCATCGGTTCGACGAGTTCATGCGAGTCGAGCACTGGGACAACGCGGTCGAACAAGGCGGCCACGCTGCCAAGCGTCTTCTGCAGAGCGATGACGAGGCCGAGCCGTTCATGCCAGTGCCGTGGTTCTGGTCCGATCAGTACGACCGCAAGATCCAGCTCGCCGGTCGAATCCGGCCCGACGATGACATGCAGATCGTCACGGGTTCCGTCGAGGAGCGACGGTTCGCCGCGCTCTATGGCCGAGCCGGGAAGTTCGTCGGCGTGCTCGGCTTCAATCGCCCTCGACATGTGATGCAGTACAAGACGCTCATCCAGCAGGGCGTGTCCTACGACGAGGCCCTCGCGGCCGAGATCTGACGACATGACCACCACGGCGGTAGTGCTCCTTGCGATCGCCGGTGGTTTCGCTCTCGTCGACTGGTGGTCGGTCTTCACCGACAAGCTCGGGGTTGAGTTCCTCGCCAAGCCGGCGGTCGTGATCTGTCTGATCGGCATGGCGCTCGCGATCGAGGTCGACGCGGGCGGGGCGAGCAACGTGCAGCGGGGGATCATCATCGCCGCGCTTGGTGCGTCACTCGTGGGCGACGTGGTGCTCATGACGCCGGATGCCCGGTTCGAGGCGGGGTTGACCGCGTTCCTCGTCGCCCATCTGCTCTACATCGCGGCGCTCGCGCCCGACTTCACGATCGGGCCCGGTCTCGCGGCCGGAATTCTGATCGTCGGTCTCGGCTTCGGTATCGTGCCGCAGCTTCTCGCGGGAGCTGAGGAACACGGGCGCATGATCGTGATCGCCGTCGCCGCCTACATCGTGGTCGTGTCCTCGATGGGTGTCGTCGCCGCCGGGACGGCAGTGGCGGTCACCGGCATCGGCGGTGCGCTCTTCGTGATGTCGGACGCACTCCTCGGTTGGGGTCGATTCGTCGGGCCCACGACTGGTGGTCGGGTGCTCGTGCACGTGACGTATCACCTCGGGCAAGCGGGCCTGGTGCTGTGGCTCGCCGCCTGATCCTGGTCGTCTTGTTGCTCGCCGCGGCGTGCGCAGAGGATGTCCCGCCCTCGATGTCGCAGGAAACGGTTGAAGCCGTGCTGCCCGGGCTCATCTGGCCGGCTGATTCTGGCCTCGTCCTCTTGCCGACGTGTCCCGCCGTCCCGGACTCACCGGTCGCCCGCGAGATGGTCTGCACGGCGAATCTCGACGGTGATCACGTCAGCGTCGAGATCGAGGTCGACGACACGGGCGCCGTTACGGGGCAAGTCGTCGAGCCGCTGTTCGACCTCTCTGTCGCGGCAGGTCAGCTCTCCGATCGGCTCGCCGTAGACCTCGGGATCGAGGCTCCTCTCGTCTCGTGTGACCGAGCGGTCGTGGTCGCCCGAGCGGGGAGAGAGGTCGCCTGTATCGCCACTCGCGAGGAGTCGCCGATCTTGTTCACGTTCCGGTTGCTCGACGCCGAGGGTGGCTGGACCGTGGAGATCGCCCAATGACCGGCCGCGGGCCGGCCGGTCATCGATTCCCCGGGGGCACCCGGGCCGTCGAGCATTGGGAGAACGCGCTGCTCACCGAGGCGACCGGGGCCGATCCGATGCCAGCGGGGCTCGTGCATCCGATTCATCTCTTCCATGTGCCGATCGAGGGAGCCGGTGTCTCGATCGGTGAGTTGTTCGAGCTGGCCGACGCCGAAGGTCCCGACCGGGTCGGCTTACAGAGCTACGACTGGGAGTACATCGAGCCGCTGCGAGAGGATGTCGACTATCGGTGCGACGGTGAAGTGGTGTCGTTCGAACGCCGCACGGAGGGTTGCAGCGAGTGGGACGAGCTCGTGTTCACCGTCGAGCTCCAGACTGAGGATCGACTCGCGGCGAGGGTCACGAATACCTGGCAGATCTGGCGGTCGACGTGACCGCGGCCGGCGACGCGATCCCGCCGTGGAAGATGGCCGACGTCCGCCCTGAGCGGATGCGGACCACGTCAGCGGTGATGCGTGATCCGAATCCGGTCCATTGGGATCGCGAATCGACCGCGAGCCGAGGCCTACCCGGCCGGGTGATCAATCAAGGTCCGCTCAACGTCGGCTACATCGCCAACATGCTCATGGACTGGCAGGGCCCGACCTCGATCCGCCGGCTGACGTTGTCGTTCCCGGCGCGGGTGCTCGATCACGATCACGTGATCGCCGGTGGAGTGGTCGACACGATCGACGACGGGCTCGCGACGTGTCAGGTGTGGCTCGATCACTCGGATGAGCGCCGTCTCGTGGAAGGCACGGCGATCGTCGAACTCAGCTGAAGTCGACCGTCTCGGTGCCGGGAGGCGGCGTGCGCTGATTGCGACTCGGCTTCACCCGGAGCGGGTCGTAGTCGATCCCTTGCAGGGAAGACTCGAGCCGCACGCCGTCGTAAGTGATCCAGTCCACAGGTTCGAGCTCGATGACCACACGTCCGGCGGTGTCGAGACGACGCAGAAACTCATGCTGCTCGTCCGCCGTGATCCGCTGGCGCGCGGCGAGGGCCGGGAAGAACCACGACTTTGTCGCCTCGTCATCGTGGATCGTGGCGAGGGTCTTCGCCGTTGTTGTAATGTCGCCGCCCAGCCACGTCCCCTCGCTGGAGACGATGACGGACGACTGAGGCCGGGCCCGGAGCGCCGCGACCCGCTTGCGCTGCGGCGCACAGGTGACCCAGAACCGTCCCTCGCGCCAGACGAAGCGATGCATGACGCCGACGGGCCACCCCGCCGAGTTGGTCCACGCGACCACGCACTCGGTCTGCGCCGCGTAGAGCCGCTCCTGCTTCTCGGGGTCGACGCCGAGGTCGCTCACGTCGCGATAGTCGCGGCGCTCGTCCACGTCAGCTCGCCAGGGTTGCGTCGATGTGGAGTCGCTTCAGTCCCCGCAGCACGAAGCTCGGCAGGTACTCGAAGGTGTTGTCGTCGTGGAGGCGGTACGAGTCGACCTTCGCGACCAGGCGCTCGAGCGCGATCACTGCCTCGAGACGGGCGAGCCCGGCGCCCACGCAGAAGTGAGTGCCATGGCCGAAAGCGATGTGGTCGCGGATGTGCTCTCGCTCCGCGTCCATCTCGTGCGGGCACCCGAACTGCGTTTCGTCCCGGTTCGCCGAGGCGAACATCACGACCAGGCGCGATCCCTTGGGGATCTCCACGCCGTTGACGTTGGCCGGGCACGTGGCCACGCGCATCATGCCCTGGTTCGGACTCGAGAGACGGAGGCTCTCCTCCACGACGTCAGGGATTCGGGCGGGATCCGCTCTGATGCGCTCCCATTCGCCGTCGGTTTCCGCAATCATGCGCATCATTTCGCTGATGAGCTTCGTGGTCGTCTCGTTGCCGGCGACGAGGAGCTGCTGGGTGATGCGAACCAGCTCTCCCATGTTGAGCGGCTCGGCGTCGGATCCGTCCTCCTCCGCTCCGACGTGGGAGAAGAGGAGGGTGGTGAGCAGGTCGTCCTGCGGGTCGCTGCGACGCGCCTCGAACTCCTCGACGAAGAAGTTCTGGAGCTCGATGAGCTCCTTCGCCTGCTGGATGTAGCCCTCGGGCGGGATCGTCGCGCCGATCGTCGCCGTGCCGGAGTCCGACCAGCGCTTGAAGTCGGCGTGGCGTTCGACGGGAATGTTGAGGGCGTGGGCGATCACCCGAACGGGGAGCGGTTCGCTGAACTGCTCGACGAATTCGACGGACGAGGGATCGGGCCAGGCATCGATGAGGTCGTCGGCCAACTGCTCGACGAACGGTCGCAGTTCTGCCATCTTCCGGGGCGTGAACGCTCGCGACACGAGCCGCCGGTAGCGACCATGGTCTGGCGGGTCGTTGTCGAGAAGCGTGCGGGAGTGTGGGAGCCCCTCCGAGAGAATCTGTTTCACCTCGGCGCGGACGGATTCCGGCGGTGGCGACGATCCTGAGCCCAGGCGGGACGAGAATGTCTGTGGGTCTCGCAACACCGCGAGCGCATCCTCATGGCTGAGGACCACGTAGGCCTTGTTGGCCGGGATGTACTGGACGCCGCCCTCGCGGAGTGCCGCGTAGTGCGCATGCGGGTCCTGTTGGATCTCCGGGTCGGTGAGGTCGAAGTCGTGGGGCGACACGCTCATGGGCGAATCCTAGGTTCAGTGGACGGAAATTGACCAGATGGTTAATAATGCCGCGGTGCAGCAACCAGCGCCCGTCCCGGCTCGTGCCTGGGCCGCACTCCTGGTCGGGTCGGCCACTGTGGTGCTCATCATTCTCGATGCGGGTTTTGTCGCGCTCGCGTTCCCCGAGATCGAGGCCACCTTCGACGAGACCAGCCGTAGCACTCTGGGGTGGGTTTCGTCCGGCTACTTCATCGCGCTGAGTTCGTTCATGTTGGTTGCGGGCTGGCTCGGCGACCGGCTCGGCCGGCGCCGCGTGTTCTTCGTCGGCCTGCTGGTGTTCGCGATCGGCGCTCTGCTCACGGCGCTCGCGACGTCAGCATGGATGCTCATTGCGGCGCGCGTCGTCCAGGGCACCGGCGCCGCTGCCCTCACCCCGGTGAGTCTCGCGATGGTGCTTCCGGCGTTTCCGCCCGAGCGTCGAGCGACGGCCATCGGTGCGTGGGGCGTGGCCGGCGCTGTGTCTGGGATCGTCGCCCCGACGAGTGGGGCTTTCCTCATCGAGTGGATCGGGTGGCGGGCGCCGTTCATCTTGTTCGTTCCGCTGGCCCTCATCGCGTGGCTGGTCGGCCGCCGCGTGCTTCCCGACGAGTCGGGCTCAGACCCGGACGGCGCGGTCGACTTCGTCGGAATCGGCGCGGCGACCTTCGCCGTCGCAGCGGTCGCCGTCGTCGTCGTCAAGGGTGATCAGTGGGGCTGGCTCGACCCGACCACGCTCACCTTCCTGGTCGTGGCGGCCGTGAGTGCCCCCTTGCTCGTGCATCGAGCCCGCACGCGCGTGGGCACCCCACTCGACGTGGACCTCTTCTCGATTCGCAGCTACGCGAGCGCGAGTGTGGTGTCGTTCCTCAGCCAGGCGGCGTTCTTCAGCTTCTTCTTCTCGGCGCCGCTGTTCCTCATCGACGTCTGGGAGTGGTCTACGCTGCAGGCCGGATTCGCGATGGCACTGAACCAAATCTCAGCGGCTGTCGTCGGGATCTCGGCCGGCCGCTGGGCGGACCGCAACGGGCACACCGGCGTGATCGTCGCGGGCGGCGCGCTGGGGGCAGTAGGCCACGGATGGCTTGCCTGGGCGGCTGGGCCCGAGGTCGATGCCTGGCTGGTGATGGTGCCGAGCTTCGTGATTGGTGGCGTGGGGTCGATGCTGATCGGCACGACAACCTCCGCTGCCGCGTTCCGCGACGTCGACGACGATCGGCTTGGCCGGGCCTCGGGCTCCTACTACGTGACGCGCCGCCTCGGCTCGGCGGCGGGAGCGGTCGCCGCGGTCGCGATCCTCGGTGACGCGGCGGGCGTTTCGGCGGTCGACCGATTCCGGCTCATCTGGGGATTCAGCGCTGTCTGCTTCGCCTTCGCTGCTGCGGTGATGCGGTTCTTCTATCCCCGTCCATCAATGCGGGCTACGAGCCGCTGAGCCGATCGACCACGGGGGCGAATGCGTCCATCGCCCGGTTGCTGACCGTCACGTAGCTGATGCCGAACTCGTCCCGACGGGCTTGGAGTGTGGCACAGATCTCATCGACCGTCCCGATCAGCGCATGGGGATGCCCGTCGAACGCGTCTGGCTCGGCGCCGAATCGTCCGGCGAGCCCGGCTGCGGCACCGGCCGCGTCATCGGTGATCACGGTGAAGTACGCGGCGATCTCGAGTTCGAGATCGCCGAATCGATCTCCGGCACCGGACCGGATCCACTCGAGCTTCTGACGAGTCTGGTCCCCGGTGCCGCTCGCGACGCTCGCTGCCCCGAGCGCTCCGGTGTGATTGTCGAAGTTGAGGCTCACGATGTCCGCCTCCC
>JAQWMR010000014.1 GCA_029246685.1 Acidimicrobiales bacterium
CCGCCGCGCGCTTGCATGTGAGGGATCGCCGCCTGGGTGCAGAGCAGTGGGCCTCGGAAGTTGACGTTCATCACCCGGTCCCACTGGTCGTCGGGGATGTCGGAGAGCCCGTATGGCGGCAGGTCCGTCATGATTGCGGCATTGTTGACCAGGATGTCGACGCCGCCGAAGACTGCGGCGGCATGGGCGGCCATCGCCTCTGCCGACGCTGTTGATCGGACGTCGACAGCCGTGCCGCTGGCGGCATGACCATCGGCGGTGAGCGCGGCGGCGGCCGCCTCGGCGGCGTCGAGGTTCAGATCGGCGAGGACGACCGAGGCCCCCGCTTCGCAGAGGGCGCGCGCATAGACGGTGCCGATTCCACCGGCACCCCCGGTGATGATGGCCACGCGGTCGGACAGGTCGAACAGCTCGTTGGGAGTCATGCGCTCGACAGGACCACGCTCGAGCCGTCTAAGTCAAGCAGCTTGACATCAAAGCTGATTGGCTCAACAGTGGGGGGCCAACGAGAGAGAGGCGACGCGATGGCGCTCGACCGCACGGTCCCGGCTGTGCACCTTCACATCGGCGACGAACGTCGCCGCACCGGCTCGGGGGGCGTTCACGAACACGTCTTCCCTGCCACGGGCGAGTCGCAGGGCCCGGTCCCGCTCGCCGGAACCGACGACGTCCACGACGCGGTACAGGCTGCGCACGCTGCGCTCGAGGAGTGGCGTGGCCTCGCGCCGGCACGGCGTCGCGACCTGCTGGTGCGCCTCGCGGACCTGATCGAGCGCGACGCTCAGGAGTTCGCTCGGCTGTCGGTACTCGACAACGGCATGACGCAGTTCATCGCTGCGTTCACGGCCGAGTCGATGCGTGACTACGCCCGCTACTACGCCGGTTGGGCCGACAAGATCGAAGGGAGGGTCACGTCGTCGCCGGGCAGCGGACGCGAGTTGGCGTACACCGTTCCCGAGCCATACGGCGTCGTCGGGGTGATCATCACCTGGAACGGCCCGCTGGTGTCGATCGGGATGAAGGTGTTCCCCGCCCTCGCTGCCGGAAACACCACCGTCGTGAAGCCATCAGAGCTCACCCCGTACGCGACGGAGCACTTCATGGCACTGGTCCGTGAAGCCGGTCTTCCCGCCGGAGTGGTCAACCTCTTGCCGGGCACCGCGGAGGCCGGCGACGCGCTCGTGGGCCACCCGCTCGTGCAGAAGGTGACGTTCACCGGCGGTCCTGCCGCCGCCCGAAAGATCCTCGCCAGATGCGCCGAGCACCTGAAACCGGCCGTCCTCGAGCTCGGCGGCAAGTCGGCGAACGTCGTGTTCCCCGACGCCGATCTCGACTCCGTCGCCTTCACGTCGGCGATCTCGGTCCACGGCACACTCGCCGGTCAGGGTTGTGCGCTCGGCACTCGCCTTGTGGTGCACGACGACGTGTACGACGAGGTCGCTGGGAAGGTCGTCGAGTTCACGCGGACGCTGAAGGTCGGAAATCCTCTCGACGAGGCGACCGGCATCGGGCCGGTGGTCAACCAGGCCGCCCGGGACCGCATCCTGGGCATGATCGAGCGGGCCCGAGCCGATGGCTCCGGCAAACTCCTCACCGGTGGCGGTATTCCGGTCGGCGCGCCCGGCGGCGGCTTCTATGTCGAGCCGACGGTGTTCGGCGACGTCGACCCCGAGAGTGAGCTCGGCCAAGTCGAGGTGTTCGGCCCGGTCCTCTGCATCCACCGGTTCAGTACAGAGGACGAAGCGGTCGCGATCGCCAACGCCACGCAGTACGGCCTCGCGTCGTACCTGTGGACCGGCGACTCGCACCGGATCAATCGCCTGGTGCCCCGCCTCGAGGCGGGCGGCGTCTACGTCAACGGCGCCTCGCCCGTCGTCGGCTGCGAGCTGCCCTTCGGTGGCCTCGGCATCTCCGGGTTCGGCCGGGAGGGGGGCCTCGAGGGGCTCCTCGAGTTCGTGCGGACGAAGGCGGTGGCGGTCGGATGACGATTTCCCTGGATCTCGACGGCGCGGCGGCCGTGCTCACGGGCGCAGGGAGCGGCATCGGTCGGGCGTCGGCCATGGCGTTGGCCCGACGCGGCGTGGCGGTCGCGGTCAGCGATCTCGACGAACAACGCGCGGCCGAGACCGCGAAACTCGTCGAGGCGGCGGGAGGCACGGCAGAAGCGTTCTGCGTCGACGTCACCGACCAGGCTCAGCTCGAAGCGCTGCGAGACGGCTGCCTCGACCGGTTCGGCCGTCTCGACATCGTCATGAACAACGTCGGCGTCCTCGCGATGGGTGCGCCGGAGTCACTGCCGATGGACGCGTGGCAGCGCACGTTCGACATCAACGTCATGAGCATCGCCCGCAGCAACCTCGTTTTCCTGCCCCACCTCGTCGAACAGGGTCGCGGCCATGTCGTCAATACGTCGTCGGCGTCGGGGCTGCTGGCGTATGGGTACGACCGGCTGCCCTACGTCGCCAGCAAGCACGCCATCGTCGGGATCTCCGAGGCGCTCGCGCTGTACCTGGCCCCGAAAGGCGTCGGCGTCACGCTCCTGTGCCCTTCCGGGGTCATCACCAACATCCTCGAACAGATCACCGTCTACGGCGAGTCGGCCGTCACGCCGCGGGCGCCCCAGCACCGACTGGTCGAGCCCGACGATGTCGGGGAACTCGTCGCGGACGCCGTCGAACACGGCACGTTCCTGGTCGTCACCGAACCCGACATGCACGCGGAGTTGCGCGAGCGGGTGGAGGACATCGAGACCTACCTGCAACGCATGATCGAAGCTCAGACCACTGAGGAGGATTGACGATGTTCGAGTTCCGCGACGCGGAGGAACGGCGCTCGCTCGCCCTGGCCGAGTACGAGCACATCATGACCACGCCGGGACCCGGTCCGATGGGTGCCTTCATCGAGACCGGCGTGATCGGCTTTGTGTTCGGCGAGATGTGGCGCCGCGGCGTACTCACCCCCCGCGACCGAAGGTTCATCACCCTGTGCTGCGTCGGCATCGCCGACGCCGACATGCCGATCGAGACCCACGTCTGGGCGGCCCTCAACAGCGGCGATCTCACCTATGAGGAGTACGACGAATTCGTGCTCTTCTTCGGCACGCAGGCCGGCTGGCCCAAGGCGTCGGTGATGTTGTCCCACGGGATGACGTCGCTGTTCAAGCTCGCCGAGGAACGCGGCGACGATCTCGCCCAGCACGACTTCGAGTGGTGGGCCGAGCCGACCGATGACGACACGCGCCGTCGACGCGGCGAGGCTGCGTACGAATCGATCCACGGCGCGTCGGCGCCATCGGCGGACACTGCGTTCGCCGGGGGTGCCTACCTCGACTTCCTCTACGGCGAGGTATGGACGCGCGACCGCTACCTGACGCGACGCGATCGCCGGATCATCGCGATCTGCTGCTCAGCCGCCGCCGGGGTCGACGAAGAGACCACCGAGCACGTCAGAGCCGCGCTTGCGCTCGGGGATCTCACGTTTGAGGAGCTCCAAGAACTCGTCGTCCACTACGCCGTGTATCTGGGCTGGCCGCTCGGCCGTCGACTCGACGATACCGTCCGTCGAGAAGCCGACCAGGAGGGACTTGCGCCGTGAGCGGGCCCGATCGGCTGCGGGTCGGCTTCGTGGGTCTCGGCAGCCAGGGCGCTCCCATGGCTCGACGAATCGCCGAGGACGGTTTCCCCACCGTGTTGTGGGCACGCCGTCCCGAATCGGTTGCGCCGTTCGCCGACACCGGCGCCACGGTGGTCGCGACTCCCGCCGAGTTGGGCGCATCCTGTGAGGTACTCGGCATCTGCGTCGTCGATGACGCTGGCGTGGAGGAGGTGCTCCTCGGTGCCGACGGGGCGCTGGTCGCGATGGCTCCCGGCTCGATCGTGCTGGTCCACAGCACCGTGCGCCCCGGGACGTGCCGGCGGCTACAGACCGCCCGACCGGACGTGTCGATCGTCGACGCGCCGGTCTCCGGCGGCGGTCAGAAGGCCGCAGAGCGAGAACTCCTCGTCATGGTGGGCGGACCCGAAGCGGCGGTCGAGCGCTGCCAGCCGGTACTGGCTACCTTTGGAAACCCGGTGCTGCACCTGGGCCCGCTCGGGGCCGGCCAGGAGGCCAAGCTCCTGAACAACGCCGTGTTCACGGCCCAGCTGGCGATCGCCGCCGAGGCGTTCGCCCTCGCCGGAGAGCGTGGTCTCGACCGGGTGGCGCTCGCAACGATTCTGTCCTCGGGCAGCGGTCGCAGCTACGCGGCCGAGATCGTCGCCGGCGTCGAGTTCGATCTGGCCGCGTTCGGACCCCTGGCCGGCGACCTGCTCGCCAAGGATGTCGCCATCCTCGACGAAGAGGTCGGCCTTGCGTCCACGAGCCTCGGCGTCGCGGCCCGCACCGCGCTCGAGCGAATGGGTGTCGTGCCCGCCGACGGTTGACCCGTTCGGCCCGCCGGATGTGGAAGGGTGCCGGTGTGGCCGACGACGAGCTCACCTCCGCGAGCGCTACCCGCCTCGTTCTCACCGCGGAGCGTCTCTTCGCGCTATACGGAATAGAGGGCGTCTCGCTCCGGCAGATCTCGTTGGACTCCGGCTCCTCCAACAACTCCGCGGTCCACTACTACTTTGGTTCCAAGGATGGCCTGATCGAAGCGATCCTGCGCCACCGGGTGCCTCAGTTGCTCGCCGAACGTCGCCTGCTTGCCTCGCAGTCCGACCCGACCGACATCCGGTCGTTGTTCAGTGCCCACTACCTGCCGTTGCTGCACATGGCGGACGACCCCGACAACCACTATGTCACCTTCGTCGAGCAACTCCAGCGCCGCGATCTCGCCGCCGGCATCGGCTCGTTCGCTCTGCCCGACGAGGGCAAACACGCCGACGCCCTTTTCCGTCAGACTCTCGAGCCGCTTCTCGTGGACCTCGATCCGCGGCTTCGCGCGAGCCGTGTGGTGCAGGCACAGCTGCTGTGCCTCCACGCGGCAGCCGACCGGGAGCACGCCAACGCCGGCGGCAACGAGGTCGAGCCTCTTGACCTCTTCGTCAGCTCACTGCTTGACGGCATCACCGGCTTCCTGCAGGCTCCCGCGACGAACCCAACGCTCCGGCGGCTCGACTCTCTCACCTGAACCCGACTGGCCGATAGGCCCTCGTCGTGTGGGCAACGAGCGTCGCTGACGCGGCGGGGTCGATCGACCAGCCGACGACACGGCGACTGTGGGCGTCGAGAACCACGCAGCAGTAGAGCTTGCTTTCGCGGGTGCGATGCTCGGTGATGTCGGTGACCCACAGCTGGTTCGGCTGCTCGCGATCAAAGGACCGTTCCACGAGGTCAGCCGAGGTGATGGCCCGGCTCGCTCTCTTGAACCGGCGATTCATCGGGAGACCGACCAGGCCGGCGTTTCGCATCAGCACTGCGACCTGGTTGTGGCCGACGATCACGTCGCGTCCGAGCCGAAGCTCGGCGTGAACGCGAGGTGCGCCGTAGGTGCCGCGCGAGGCGGTGTGGATCTCGACGAGCTGCCTTCAGCTCAGCGGACTCTGTGGTCGACCTGCCTGGGCGTTGACCGGCGTCGATCAGATGCTGGTTGCGCCAGTTGTAGATCGCGTTCGCCGACACGTCGAGATCGGCCGCGATGTCTGCGACCTTCGCGCCTGCGTCGAGCAACGCCAGCACACGCTGACGGAACTCAGACGGATACTGATGGGGCATGGCGATCTCCTTAGATCAGCACCACCAATTCCAATATGCCGTGCGCGAGAAAGCGGGGGACATCAGATCGACATGGTCAGGTACGGCTCCGACTACTTGCTCGGTCTGGCGACCCTCGCACCGCGACCTTTTACGGCGCAGGTTGTCGTCGGCGGGAGAGTTTGAACGCACGTTCGATTTAGCCTAGTTTCTCCTCGATTGCGGGAGGACATCATGGGAAAACTCGAGGGCAAGGTCGCGTTCATCACGGGTGCGGCACGCGGACAAGGGAGAGCGCACGCGGTTCGGCTCGCTGAAGAGGGCGCGGACATAGTTGCCGTCGATGTGTGTCGACAATTCGATTCTGTGGGCTATGCAATGGCGACTCGCGATGACCTCGACGAGACCGCGCGGCTCGTGAAGGACCTCGGTCGAGGGGTGGTCACCAGCGAGGTGGACGTCCGCGATGCCGCCGCCCTCGCCGAAGCTCTGGAATCGGGCATGGCTGAGCTGGGACAGGTAAGCGTTGTGATCGCGAACGCTGGCGTGGGACCGGGTGGAATGGTCGCCGACGACCAGCAGTGGGACGACATTGTTGGGGTCAACCTCAAGGGGGTGTTCAACACTGGCCGGGTGGTCATCCCTTCGATGATCGAGGCCGGGCTTGGCGGGTCGATCATTCTCACGAGTTCGACTGGCGGCCTCATTGGTTCTCCGACGAACAACGCTGGGATGCTTGGCTATACCGCCGCGAAGCATGGCGTGATCGGGTTGATGCGGTCGTGGGCCAACTACCTGGCACCACACCGCATCCGCGTCAACAGCATTGCGCCGACGACGGTACGTACGCCGATGGCCAACAACGGCGATGTTTCGTTGATCGTTCAGCATGCGCCCGAGCTTGAGAACGCGCTCACAAATGCGCTTCCAGTGGAGGCGGTCGAGGCGATCGACATCGCGAATGCCGCGGCCTGGCTTGCCTCTGATGAGGCTCGCTACGTGACGGGCACGGTGGTTCCGGTCGATGCCGGGAACATCAACCGGCGTTGAGGTGTCGTCGGCTGATGGATGCTCCATGAGTGGAGTTCAACAGACGGATAGTCCGTCCTCGCCGCCCTCCGGTCGAGTCGTCGGAACCCGTGTCCCGCGAGTTGAGGACGCCCGGCTTCTCACCGGTCGGGGTCGATACGTCGATGATGTGCAACGTTCGGGGATGTTGCATGCGTGCTTCGTGAGAAGTCCGTTGGCGCGCGCCCGGATCGCGTCGGTGGATGTGGAGAAGGCTTGCGCAGTCGCTGGGGTCCGTGGCGTGTTGACCGGCGCGGACATCAATGGTGAGGTTGTCGACCTCTGGTACTCCCAGGTCGGTCCCGACGTGCCGCGGACTCCGCTTCCGCCGCTCGCCGAAGGCGAGGTTCGTTTCGCGGGTGACCCCGTCGCGCTCGTCGTCGCCGATGATCGATACGTTGCCGAGGATGCCGCCGAACTCGTTGCGGTCGACTACGAACCGCTCGATGCCGTGGTCGACCTTCATGCGGCCCTCGACTCGGACTCGCTGGTCCATGAAGGGTGGGCCGGTAACGTCTGCGCGGAGTTGGCAACGCCGACCGATCACTTGGCGGAAGCGTTCGCGAATGCAGCACATGTCGTGGAGACCGAAATTCATCAGCAGGCGTACGTCGCTTGCCCGCTCGAGACGAGGGGACTCGTCGTTGAGTGGTCGCCGGCTGACGGGTCGCTGTCGGTGTGGGCATCGAGTCAGTCCCCACACGATTTCCGTCAGTTTGCGTCCCGCCTGCTCGGGGTGGCCGAGCACAAGATCCGGGTGATTTGTCAGGATACCGGGGGTGGGTTCGGGCAGAAGATCAACGCCCACCGCGAGGACATTGTCTTGTTGTTGGCGGCCCGGCACTTCCCTGCTCCGCTCAAGTACATCGAGGACCGTCGCGAGAATCTCATGGCGAGCTCATCGCGGCGCGAGAGTGGCCGGGTCAGAATGGCGTTGAACGCGGAGGGAGTCGTCCAGGCGGCGACAATCGACCACCTCTCCAACGCGGGCGCGTACCCGATCCCGTACCCGTTGATCTCCAGCGCGGCCGTGGGAGCGATCTTTCCCGGTCCGCTCAAGTACCAACTTGGCGCGTTTTCGACGAAGTGCGTATTCACGAACACACCTGGCTTGACCGCGTATCGTGGCCCATGGGAGTTCGAAACGCTCGCCCGCGAGGTCTCGCTCGACGCCGCCGCTCGCCAGATTGGCGTCGACCCGGCCGAGCTACGGCGGCGAAACATGTTGAGCCGTCACGATCTGCCGCACACCAACGCATTGGGGATGACACTGACGGACATGACGCCGCTCGAGACGCTGGAGTTGGCGCTTGAGGCGGTCGAGTACGAGGTGTTTCGCCAGGAGCAGGACGAAGCGAGAGCCCAAGGACGCTACCTCGGGATCGGGATCAGTAGCTATGTGGAGCCCACCACCACGAACATGCCGCACCATGGCAGCGAGGGAGCGACGATCAGAGTCGAACCGTCGGGAACTGTCAACGTGTATCTCGCCGGAGGGTCGGCCGGCAACAGTCTGGAGACGACGGCGATTCAACTGACCGCCGACGCGCTCGACGTCGATGTCGGGGTCGTCAACACCGTTCAGGGCGATACCGCGTTGACTCCGTTCGGGTCGGGCACGGCCGGGAGTCGAAGCGGGTCGATGGTCGCGGGGGCCATCCGTGAGACTGCCGCGATTCTGCGCAACCGCATAGCGGAGGTTGCCGCGGACGCGCTCGGTGTGCGTGCCGAGGTCATCGAAGTCGCCGGCGGCAGCGCCTTCGTCGAGGCCAATCCGATCAACGCGCTCACCTTGGCCGAAGTGGCCCACCATGCCTATTTCGGCAAGGACGCGGCGGGCGGGCTCGAGGCCAGCGCCCGCTATCACACGCAGGCGCCGAATTTGTGGGCGAATGCCTCCCACATCTGCACAGTCGAGGTCGATATCGAGACAGGATTGGTCCGCATCCTTCGCTACGTGGTTGCCGAGGATTGCGGGCCGATGATCAATCCCAATGTCGTTGAAGGTCAGATCGCAGGCGGGGTTGTCCAGGGCATCGGCGGCGCACTTCTCGAGCACTTCGAGTGGGATGTGGACGGGAACCCACTCGCTACCACGTTCGTCGACTACTTGCTGCCCAGCACTACCGACGTCCCGATCATCGAGTACCTGCACATGGAGGGATCACCTGGGCCGGGCCCGGGAGGTTTCAAGGGGGTCGGCGAAGGTGGCGCAATCGGAGCCCCGGCGGCGGTTGCCAACGCCGTCGCCGATGCGCTGTCTCCGTTCGGCGTAGAACTCCGCGAGCTTCCGCTGAGCCCGGCGACGCTGTTGCGTCACCTCGCCGATGGAGGCGCAGGATGAAAGCCGCACCCTTCGACTACCACCGACCCGAGACCATCGACGATGCCGCCGACATGCTGGGCGCCCTCCCCGATGCCCGTGTGCTGGCCGGCGGGCAGAGTCTCGTGCCAATGCTGAACCTGCGCCTCGCGTACTTCGACAATCTCATCGACATTCGAGGAATCCGTGAACTGTCGATGGCGTCGACCCTCTCGGACACGGTGCGGATCGGGGCCTCGGTCACACAGGCCGAGGTCGAACTGAATTCAGATCTCGCCCGCTCTGTGCCGCTCGTGGCGCGTGCGCTGCCCTTCGTCGGGCATTTCCCGCTCCGCAATCGTGGGACGGTGTGCGGGTCGATCGCCCATGCGGATCCCGCGGCGGAGCTTCCCGCCGTGCTCGTTGCACTCGGTGGAACGGTCGAGGTGACGTCGACGTCGGGGAGGCGAGAGATTCCCGCTGGGGAGTTCTTCCTAGGCACCTGGTGGACGGCGCTGAAGGAGGGCGAGCTCGTCGAGGCAGTGCGGTTCCCGATCGCCGGGGATCGAAGCGGGTGCGCTGTCCGAGAAGTGGCGCGCCGCCATGGCGACTTCGCGATCGCGGGATCGGCGGTACACGTCGAGGTCGATGACGCTGGGTGCGTGGCGCACAGCGGCATAGCGATGTTCGGGGTTGCGTCCACCCCGGTGCATGCCCGCGAGGTCGAGGAGTTGATTCGCGGCGCCCGACTCGGTGACCTCGATATCGAAGCCGTGGGAGCCGCCGCGGTTGCCGGCCTCGACGACATTCCCGATGATTCGAACGCGTCCAGCCTCGAGCGAAGAACCCTCGCGGCTGTGGTCGCGCGGCGCGCAGTCGTCGACGCTCTGAGCGAGGCGACTCGATGAGTGAGCACGAGATCTCAGTTGTGGTGAACGGGGCCCGCAGGTCCGTACGTGTGCCGTCGCGCCTCAGTCTCGCCGACCTGCTCCGCGACAAGCTGGGGCTCACGGGTACACACTTGGGGTGTGAGCACGGGGCCTGCGGGGCCTGCTCGGTGCTTGTGAACGGCGAAGTCGTCCGTGCATGCCTGATGTTTGCCGTGCAAGTCGATGGAGATGAGGTTACGACCATCGAAGGCATCGGTAGCGAGGACGGTGTGTTGACACCGGTGCAGGCCGCGTTCCGGGATTGTCATGGTCTCCAATGTGGGTTCTGCACTCCGGGGTTCGTTGTGACCGTCACTGCCCTCCTTGAGAGAAACCCCGCGCCGGATGACGGCGAGATTCGCACAGCTTTGTCCGGAAACCTCTGTCGTTGCACTGGCTACCAGGGGATCATCGAGGCGGTCCGTAGTCTGCGGAGCGGAGTTGAGCATGCGGATTGACAACGAGTTCACGGTGAACGCGACGCTCGACGTCGCATGGGAGCTGCTGAACGACATTCCTCGCATCACACCCTGCCTTCCCGGCGCATCGTTGAACGGAGTCGAGGGCGACACCTACCGCGGGAACATCCGGGTCAAGGTGGGTCCAGTGGTCGCTGAATATTTGGGCAGCGCTGAGGTGACCAACCGCGATGACAGGGAGCACATCGTCACGATCGCGGCCATGGGGAGAGAAACGAAGGGTTCGGGGACCGCATCGGCGGACATCTCTGCTTCGATGGTCGAGGTCGCGGGTGCCACGGTAGTCACCCTGGTGACGGATCTGAAGGTGAGCGGAAAGGTCGCTCAATTCGGGCGAGGCGTCATCGCCGATGTATCGAAGCGGCTCATGATGGAGTTCTCGGACTCGCTCGCATCACTCCTCTCCGACGCCCAGGACTCGACTGACCTGGGCGCCTGCTCTCAGCCGGTGAACGGGCGGAGAAATGAATCCGATGAGCAGGCTCCGGTGAATCTGTTTGCGGTGGCCGTCATTCCCGTTCTCAGACGCGTCGCTGTCGTTGGCCTCGTCGCGACGGTTGTCGTCGGAGTCGCACGGGCAGCTGCGAGGAAATTTGAACAGACGTTCTAAGTATGTGCTAGAACGGCGGTGACCTGGGACAGGGAACACGCACGGGTCGCCCCGGTCGAGACTGGAGCGGCCAGCTTTGCAGGAGGGGGATCAGAACGATGCGCCGGCTCGTTGCTATCGGACTACTTGTCGTCGTTGGGGCTGCGGGCTGCGCCTCGACTGATCCCTCGGAGGAGTCGGCGACGACAACGACCGCCACCACGACCGAGCCCGAGACGAGCGAGAACGGTTCGGAGAATGACACGACGACTACCACCACCACGGTCGTCGTGGACGATCGAGCCCCGGGGGTGACCGACGACTCGATAAAGGTCGGGATCACGTATACCGATTTCGAGGCGCTCGGGGACCAGGTTGCGATCAACCACGGCGACTACGAGGCCGCGTACATGGCCGTCGTCAACGACATCAACGACCGCGGTGGCATACAGGGCCGCCTGATCGATCCGGTGTTCGCGCCGGTCGATCCGAGCAATCAGGTTTCCGGCGACGAACAGTGCACGAGGCTCACGCAGGACGAGAGCGTCTTTGTCGTCCTCGGCACGTTCTTCGGTGAGAGCGTGATGTGTGTCCTCGACGTCAACGAAACCGCGGTGGTCGGCGGCGAGATCACGTCGGACCGGATGAGCCGCGCCCGTGCCCCGTGGTTCTCGAACGAGCTCAGTGAGGACGCGCAGGTCGACGCGGTGCGGACCCTCGTGGAACAGGGCGAGCTGGGCGGTGCCGTCGCGGCATTCGTGCCCGACGTGAACGAGCGGGTGTACAGGGACTCGATCGAAGCGATTCTCACCGACGCCGGTGTCGACATCGTCGAGGTCGCCGTGTCCGACTCGACGCTCGACACCGAGCAGGCCGCGGCTGCGCTGGATGCCATTCTCGAACGGTTCGATTCGTCCGGCGCTGACACGATCCTCGGTATCGGGAGTGCGAGCGGCGCGCTGGCCGACGGGCTCGACGACACCGACTACGCGCCGCGGCTCGCGTTCACCGACGCCGGAACCGCGAATGCGTCCGCTGCCGCGCAAGGACAGGACCTCTCCGTGTTCGATGGCGCCGTCGCCATCGCCGGCTTCGGTCCACCCTCGGCCACCCTCGAACTCGGCGGGGTCACCGAGGAGTGCTACGACGTGCAGCGGTCGGCTGGCCTCGAGCTCACGCCTCTCGAGGAAGTGCCGCAGGGCGACCCACGTCAACTCGTCTCGTCGTACATCGCCTGCAGCCAGGTCTCCCTGCTGGTCGCACTGCTGGACGCGGCGGGCCCGGAGCTGAACTACGGCACGTTCCAGGCTGCCGGCGACGGCCTCGGCTCCATCACTCTTCCGGGAGCGCCCGAACCGTTCTTCTTCGGGCCTCCACCCTCCGCCGATGGCGATGTCCCGCTCTTCGTGTACGAGTGGAACGCGGCAGCACGGGAATTCCAGATCCCGGGCTGAGGGCATGGACGACACGAACGACGTCACCCAGCCGGATGCGGGGAGGCTCGGTTCCGAGATCCTCGATCTCGAGGCCGAGCGGGCGACGACGGGCGAGCCCGTGCACGAGGTCCTCGAGGTAGAGCTGCTTCCGGGCGTCGGCGGGGAGCAGCAGCTCGGGCTGCGCGATGCGATGGGAATGGGCGGCGCCACCACGCTCGTCGTATTGACACTTCTCAACTCGCTCGACGAGCTCGAGACCGCAACTCTCAGCGTTCTCGCTCCCGACATCCGCGATTCGCTCGGCATCAGCAATGGCACGATGGTGTTCATCTCTGTGGCGAGTAGTGCCTTCCTGGTCATCGGTGCGGTGCCGCTGGGATGGATGGCCGACCGTTTCCGACGGGGAACGGTCATCGGCCACGCCAGCCTCATCTTCTCCGCGTTCGTCCTGTTGTCGGGGATGGCTGTGAACGCGCTGATGCTGTTCTTCACCCGCCTCGGCGTCGGTGTCGCGAAATCGAACACAAACACCGCCCATGGTTCCCTGCTCGCCGACCAGTACCCGATCGAGACGCGGGGCCGGGTCAACGCGCTCACTTTCACCTCAGGCAGGATCGTCGCCACCCTCAGTCCCCTCGCGGTGGGGGCCGTCGCGGCCATGGCCGGGGGTAGTGAAGGCTGGCGGTGGTCGTTCATCCTGCTGGCGCTCCCGGTCGCCGTGGTGGCCTTCCTCGCCTACCGACTGCCGGAACCGCCGCGCGGTCAGTACGAGAAGAAAGACATTCTGGGAGACGTCATCGACGACGCGCCGGCGTCCATCTCGATGGAGGCCGCGTTCGCCCGATTGCTCCAGATCAAGACCCTGACGTCGGCGATCTTTGCGTTCGCCGCGCTGGGTTTCGGACTGTTCACCGTCGGAACGATCGCCAATCTCCACCTCGAGGACGAGTACGGCCTGGGTACGTTCGGGCGGGGTGCGGTCGGCACCGTCAGCGGGGTTGCCGTGCTGTGCGTCCTGCCGTTCGTGGGCAAGTTCTACGACGGGCTCTACACCCGTGATCCGTCGATGGCCATGCGTGTGTTGGCTTTGCTGATCGCGCCGACGGCAATCCTGTACCCGCTCCAGTTCATGATGCCGAACGCGGTCGCCTTCGCCGCCGTCGCCATTCTCCCGGCCATGCTCAACTCGGCGGCCTTCGCCATGGTCGGCCCGCTCATCCAGACGATCGTCCCTTACCAGCTGCGAGGCGTGGGCGGTGCCCTCGGCGCCATCTACATCTTCTGTATCGGCGCGGTCGGTGGTGCGCTGCTCAGCGCCCTCTTCCTCGACTCGCTGGGAGCGCGTCTCACCGTCACCCTGATCGCGGTGCCGTCGTCGAGCGTTGGTGCATTCCTGCTCTACCGGGGATCGACGTCGATCCGCGACGACCTCTCGCGGATCGTGCATGAGATCCGCGAGGAGAAGGACGAGCACGAGCGCCAGCAGACCGACCCGGAGCGGATCCCCGCTATCCAGGCGAGCCATCTCGACTTCTCATACGGCCAGGTCCAGATCCTCTTCGACGTCAGCTTTGAGGTCCGCACCGGCGAGGTGCTGGCGCTCCTCGGGACGAACGGCGCGGGCAAGTCGACTGTGCTGCGAGCGATCGCCGGCTTGGGCACGCCCTCGCGTGGAGTGGTCCGGATGAACGGGCGTTCGATCACCTTCGTGTCGCCGGAGGAACGGACGAGGATGGGCCTCCACCTCCTCCCGGGGGGAAAGGGCGTGTTCGCGGATCTCACCGTCGACGAGAACATGGAGACCGCCATGTGGAACTTCCGTGGCGACCCCGCCGACGCTCAACGTCGGGTCGACGCCGCAATGGACGTCCTGCCGGAGCTACGCAGCCATCGTCACCAGATCGCGGGCTCGTTGTCGGGTGGCCAACAGCAGCTCCTCGCGCTAGCCCGAGTCCTTGCCCGCGAACCCGAGATCCTGATGATCGATGAGCTCTCGCTCGGGTTGGCGCCCGTCGTCGTCGAGCGTCTGGTCGAGGTCGTGGGGACGCTGCGCGACCAAGGGATGACGATCATCGTCGTCGAGCAATCCCTCAACGTGGCGTCAGCGGTCGCCGATCGTGCCGTGTTCCTCGAGAAGGGACATGTGCGTTTCGAAGGACCGATCTCCGAACTGGCCGCGCGGGGCGACCTCGCCCGTGCGGTGTTCCTGGGCGACGACGGCGGCTGATGCTGGGCACGTGGTACACCCAGCAGGCGGTGTTCGACGGCCTGATCAACGGGCTCGTCTACGGGTTGCTCGCGATGGCCGTCGTGCTCGTGTACCGCTCGACGAAGGTGGTCAACTTCGCGGCCGGCAACATGGGCGTCGTCGGCGCCGGCCTGCTCGTCATCTGCCACGTCAATTACGGGTTCCCGTTCTGGATCGCCGTCGCCATCGCGCTCGTCGTCGGAGGGATATTCGGCGCCCTCATCGAGCTCATCGTCGTTCGCCGACTCTTCCGCGCGCCACGGGTCGTACTACTCGTCGCAACGATCGGCGTGGCGCAGTTGGCACTGCTCATCCTGACCGCGTACCCCGATCTCGTCGGCGAGCGGCTGCCCATGCCCCAGTTTGTCACCAACGAGTGGAACATCGCCGACGTGCAGATAGAGGGCCCACAACTCGTCGTGCTCGTGTCCGCGCCGATGATCGGTGTTGCGCTCGGGTGGTTCCTGAACCGCACCCGGGTAGGGCGCACCGTCAAGGCCGCAGCGGGAGACCCGGACCTCTCCCGACTCTCGGGTATCAACCCCAAGACGTTGTCGACGCTCGTGTGGACGATTGCAGGATTGATAGCGACCGCCTCCATCATCATGCGCGCTCAACTCGAGGGCACCAGTTCCGGGCTGGTGGTGGTTGGTCCCAACACGTTGCTGCGCGCGCTGGTTGCCGCTGTCATCGCCCGCTTGGCGTCGTTCTCCGTCGCGCTGGCTGCCGCCGTGGTCCTCGGTGTGACGGAGTCGCTCGTCCGCTTCAACTTCATCGCACAGCCGGGCAGCGCGGAGCTCATGCTGCTCGCAGTGGCCCTCGTCGCGGTCGCGTTCGAGACCCGCCGAGAGATTCAGCCCGACGGGGCGGGAGCGTTCTCGTTCGCGCCGAAGGTTCGGCCGGTTCCGGCGCGGCTCCGAGAGGTGTGGTGGGTCCGAAACCTCGACCGGCTCGGCATGCTTGCACTCTTGGTCATCGCGGCGTTGGTGCCGTTCCTGGTCACTCAGCCGTCGCGGCATCTCTTGTATGCGACGATCGCCTGCTTCGCGATCTGTGCGCTCTCACTCACGTTGCTCACGGGGTGGGCGGGGCAACTCTCCCTCGGCCAGATGGCACTCGCCGGGGTTGGCGCCTTCAGCGGCGCGGCATTTTCTCGTGGGCTAATAGTGGACTTGAGCCTGTTTGGCAGGCGCCTCGTCTACTTCGAGCTCTACGGCGTTCCCTTTGTCCTGTCATTGGTCATCGGGGCGGTGTGTGCCGCTGCAGTTGCCGTCGTCATCGGCTATGGGGCCCTGCGGGTCCGCGGGTTACTTCTCGCGGTGACGACATTCGCGTTCGCGATCGCGGCGAGCAGCTGGCTCTACCGCCTCGAAATCTTCGCCGGCGAATTCACGACCTCGGCTCCCTACCGTCGGGGCGACCTACTGGGCCTCGACCTCCGCGACCAGCGGTCCTACTACTTCCTCACCCTGGGTGCGCTGACGCTGGTTGTTGCGTTTCTGGGCCGCTTGCGGCGCTCGGGGGTAGGACGCGTGACGATCGCCGTCCGCGACAACCCGGCCTCCGCAGCCGCCTACACGATCAACCCGAGACTGGCGGAGCTCCGCGTCTTCGCGCTGTCGGGATTCATTGCCGGGCTCGGCGGTGCACTGCTGGGCGGCTCGACGCAGCAGCTGGCGTTCGGTGAGTCGTTCTTCGTCGTCGGCTTCTCGCTGTCCGTTGTTGCGATGGTCGTCATCGGGGGAATGAACTCCACGTCCGGCGCGGTGATCGGCGCGGTTTGGGTGATCGGGCTGCCGTCGCTGTGGTCGAGCAACGATCTCGTCCCGCTCCTGTCATCGAGTGTCGGTCTGCTCGTACTCCTCTTGTATTTCCCGGGTGGGCTCGTGTCGTTGGGACATCGCGCTCGAGACGCGCTCTACGACCGTCTCGAGTCCCGGCTCCCACCCGTTGAATCCCACCGCCCTGCTCCGTCGGCCATCTCCGGGACTCGCCGTGAACTCCCGCCTGGCATCGACACCGTCCTGTGTTGCACGGACGTCACGGTGGCGTTCGGCGGCGTGAAGGCGAACGACGGGGTGTCGCTCGAGGTTCGACCAGGGGAGATCGTCGGCCTTATCGGCACCAATGGAGCCGGTAAGTCCACGCTGATGAACGCGGTCGGAGGTTTCGTGCCGGCGGGTGGCACCGTCGAGTTCCTCGGGCAGAACATGAGCTCGTGGTCGCCCGAGCGCCGCGCCCGTGCAGGCCTCGGGCGCACGTTCCAGTCGGCGCGCCTGTTCCCCGAGCTGACGGTGCGGGAGACGATCCAAGTGGCGCTCGAAGCCCGCGGACGGACGGGGCTCGTCGAGCTCCTCGGTTTCTCGCCTCGGATCCGCCGCGCCGAGCGAGCCAAGCGAGCCGAGAGCGCCGAGCTCATCGATTTCTTGGGGTTGGGACGCTACGCGGACGTGCCGATCGCCGAGCTGTCGACCGGTACGCGCCGAATCGTTGAGCTCGCCGGCCTCCTCGCCCTCGACGCGCGGTTGCTCTGCCTCGACGAGCCGACCGCCGGCGTCGCACAACGCGAGGCCGAGAGGATGGCCCCGCTCCTCGTCGAGGTTCGCCGCCACCTGGGCGCCGCGATGTTGATCATCGAACACGACATGCCCATGGTGATGGCCATGAGCGATCGCATCTACTGCCTCGAGCTCGGACGAGTCATCGCTGAGGGCGACCCGAGCAGCGTCCGGAACGATCCGCTGGTCGTCGCGAGCTACCTCGGGACCGATGAGCGCACGATCGTACGCAGCGACACCACCATCACTCCGACATGAGCAGGGCTCGCGAATTGAGAACACCGTGACCGAGAACATCTCCGAACCCGTCATCGTCGTCTCCAACGACACCCACATCGGCCCACGGCTGACCGAGGATCTGCGTCCCTACTGTCCCCGCTCGCTGCTCGACGACTTCGACGCATTCGCGACCTCGGCGCAGGCACAGAAGGACGCCGCCACAGACATGCTCCGTGGCAGCGGGTACCTGGACCATCCCAACTTCCGGACGCTCGGCCACTACGACTCCGACGCCCGCCTCGCCGACTACGACCACGACGGCATCGCCGCCGGAGTGATCTTCCACGGATCGACCAATATGGAACCGGTCCCCTTCATCACCACTGAGCTCGGCAAGCCGCAGGACCTGAGCGATCGGGACAACATCGCCCACGGCATGCGGATCTACAACCGTTGGTTGGCCGACTTCGTGGCGAAGGCGCCGCATCGACACGTCGGGTTGGCGCTCGTCCCCATCTGGGACGTCGACGCCACGGTCGCCGAGGTCGAATGGGCGCATGACGCCGGGCTTCGGGGCGTCAACTTCCCCGCGATGCGCGACGGCGTCGGCCTCGAATACAACCGCCGTGAGTGGGAGCCGCTGTGGGCCACCTGCGAGGAACGGCGCATGCCGCTTGTGACCCACGTCGGTGGCGGCACCAACTCGCGCTATTCGGGCCTCGAAGGCGTCGCGTTGATGCAGATCGAATCGGCCGGGTTCCCTTCGCGTCGCGCGGTGTGGTGGCTCATCTTCGCCGGCGTGTTCGAACGCCACCCCGGTCTGCGACTCGTGATCACCGAGACGCCCGGCAACTGGTTCCCGACGACCGCGATCGAACTCGACGCATTGTGGGAGTTCTACGCGTCGAAGCGGGAGCAGCCGCTCAACGGGGCCCTGCTCGGTCAGGTGCCCCGCCGCCCCAGCGAGTACATGGCGGAGAGCGTGTTCTTCGGCGCAAGCTTCGCTTCTCGCTACGAGGTCGAGCAGACGGTCGACGCCGGACTCAGCTCGCAGCTGATGTGGGGTTCGGACTACCCGCACCTCGAAGGAACGTTCCTCTACCGAGATGGGCTGGACCAGCCATCCGTCACTCGTCTCGCGCTGCGCAACACGTTCTGCGAGACCCCCCCGGCCGCAACGAGGCAGATGGTCGGAGAGAACGCCATCGAGCTCTACTCGCTCGACCGCACGGCCCTGCAACGCGTCGCACTCGAGATCGGTGCGCCGACACTCGACGAACTCGCCGCACCGATCGACGCCGTACCCGCCGGCGCAGCGGTGACCGCGTTCCGGTCGGGTCAAGGCGGGTGGAGCTGAACGGATGGGCGACCGCACCGGGCCCGCCGGTCTTCGCTGTGAACACCTCGACGGCGACGCCATCGGCGTCTGGAACGCGACGCCGCGCCTGTCGTGGCAACTCCCCGCCGGGCGAGCGCAGTCCGCCTACCAGATCGCACTCGACGACGGACGTTCGGTTCAGATCGAATCGGACCGCCACGTGCTCGTCGCATGGCCCTTCGAGCCCCTCACGTCCCGCGAGCGCGTGACGTGGCGAGTACGCGCCGAAGTGGACGGTCAGCTCTCGCCATGGTCGGATCCCTCCACGATCGAGGCCGGCCTCCTCGTTCCCGAGGACTGGACCGCGGAGTGGATCGAACCCGACGAAGACGAGCGCCAACCGCCCGGTCAGAGGCCGGCGTGGGTGCTCCGCACGAGATTCTCCTGCAACGACACCAACCGTGGAGCACGCCTCTATGCAACCGCCCACGGCGTCTATGAGGTCTACCTCAACGACCGTCGCGTGGGTGATCACGAACTCGCACCCGGCTTCACGAGCTACGGCAACTCCCTCCACGTGCAGACCTACGAGGTCGAGGACCTCCTCGTCCGAGGTGTGAACAAGTGGGAGGTGATCCTCAGCGATGGTTGGTACCGGGGCAGACACGGCAACGCACAGCTCGCCGACGGCTACGGCGAGACTGTGGGCTTCCTCGGCCAGCTAGAGGTCGCCGGTGAGTATCTCGCCGGCTCCGATGCGTCGTGGGAGGCGGCTCCGGGTCCGATCCTCGCCGCCGATCTGATGACCGGCCAGGTCGAAGACCAGCGCCGCGAGTTGGGACCGTGGCGGCCGACGCTGCGTGCCGCCCACGGATTCTCGCAGCTGACGTCCTCACCCGCGCCACCGGTCCGACGCGTGCAGGAAATCGTCCCCCGCTCGGTGACGTCGCTCGACAACGGTCGACAGATCGTCGATCTGGGCCAGAACATCACGGGATGGGTCCGGCTGCGCAACCTCGCGTCGGAGGGCACCGAGATCTCTCTCGCGCACGGCGAGGCACTCGACGCATCCGGCGACGTCACCACCACCCATCTCGAACCCCTCGGCCGGCCGCTGGGTCAGGTCGACCGGGTGATCTCCCCAGGTCGCCCCGACGCCGTGTTCGAGCCGCGTCACACCGTCCACGGCTTCCAGTACGTCCGAATCGAAGGTCATCCCGAACGGCTCACCCCGGCCGACCTCGATGGCGTCGTCGTCCACACCGACCTCCGTCGGACGGGATGGTTCAGCTGCAGCGACGAGCGGCTCAACCGACTGCTCGAGATCGCCGACTGGAGTTTCCGGACCAACGCCTGCGACATCCCAACCGACTGCCCCCACCGAGAACGCTCCGGATGGACCGGGGACTGGCTCGCGTTCCTGCCAACCGGGTCGTACCTCTACGACGTCGCCGGGTTCTCACTCAAGTGGCTACGCGACCTCGCCGCAGAGCAACTCGACAACGGGCTCCTGCCCAACTACGCACCCGACCCGCGGCGGCGGCGCGCGCTGGCCGAAGGTGACCTTTCGTGGAGCGGTTTGTTCGGCTCCGCCGGGTGGGCCGACGCGTGTGTCCTGGTGCCCTGGGAGCTGTACCAGCGCTACGGCGACGACGGCGTGCTCGCCGAGATGTGGCCCACGATGACCCGGTGGCTCGACTACGCCGCCGAGTTAGCTCGGACCGCACGCCATCCCAGTCGGCAGCAACGATCCGCTCGGCCCGCGCCGCACGAGGCGTTCCTCTGGGACGGTGGCTGGCAGTTCGGCGAATGGTGCGAACCGCTCAGCGACGGGCCCCCGTGGTACGAGGTCGACCAAGGTCACGTCGCCACCGCCTACCTCCATCGCAGTGCCCGGGTCGCGGCGGCGATCGGGCGGATCCTCGGCGATCGTCAACGCGTCGCAGAGTTCGAGGTACTCAGTGCCGGAGCGCTCGACGCCTGGCAAGCCGAGTACGTGACCGCGAGCGGTGAGGTCACTCCAGCAACCCAAGCGAACCTCGTCCGAGCGCTCGCCTTCGATCTGGTGCCCGAGCCGATCCGCTCACACGCCGCGAACCAACTCGTCGAACTCGTACGCGCCGCGGGCATGCACCTCGGTACCGGGTTCCTCGCAACTCCATACCTCCTTCCGGTACTGGCCGACCACGGCAAGGTCGACACGGCCTACGACGTGCTCCTGCAGGAAACGCCGCCGTCGTGGCTGACGATGATCGACCGCGGTGCCACGACGGTTTGGGAGGAATGGGAGGGTATCGACGGCGGCGGCGTCGCCCACGCCTCGTTAAACCACTACAGCAAGGGCGCGGTGGTGTCCTTCCTCTACTCTCACATCGCCGGCATCCGTCCGATCGAAGGCGAGCTCTCCTACCGCCGATTCCGCGTCGCGCCGCACCCCGGCGGCGGCATCGAATGGGCGGAGGCCGCGCTCGACACCCCCCGCGGTCGAATCGAGGTCAGCTGGCGCAAGACGGGGAACCGTTTCAACCTCGACGTCACCGTCCCACCCGGCACCATGGCCGACATCGAACTTCCCGACGGCTCCACGACCAAGAGCGGACCCGGGACGTCCACACACCAGTGCACCCTTCGGTGACCGAGACCGGCTCGCGTTGCGGCCGGAGCCGACATGTGGACGACCCGCCGGGGCGAGCGTGCGGTCCTCGAGAACCTGGCGGCGCCGATCGGGGTGTTCGGCGAGGACCTTGGCAGGCCAGCCGGGTGAGGGTGCGGGTGTCGCCCTGGTCGGCCTACTCCCATGAGGTCAGCAGCTGCGGGCACTGGCCGCGCCTGACGCGCCGTTTCGCCGGGCATCAAGCGCGTTGAGCATTTGCCGGCCACTGAGGGTTGGGTGCACGATCGCCAAGACATGAGAAGAGCGAACGCCCGGGCTCGTCTCACGCACCGAAGCCGTAGACCGGCGTCGGTTGACCAGTCGGTCTCATCGAACGCACGACGCGCCGCGGCCATCGCCCGCTCCCCTTTGCTCGCGGTCGGCGCCGGGTCTTGCTGCTCGTCAGGCGACGGTGCCAGCGGCGCGCAGGACGTCGATTTCGCCCTGGGTGAAACCGGCCTCGCGCAGAACGTCGTCGGTGTGCGCGCCCAGATCGGGCGGCGGCGACGTGGCGTTGGAGGCGTCGCCGCGTGCCTTCTCGAAGCGCATCGGGTTGGCCAGGATCTGGATGTCCGAGTCGTCGAGGCCGGTCAGGCTGCCGCGATCTGTGACCTGGGGATCGGTGAGCAAGTCCGCTGCGTCGTTGACGGGCCCCACACCGCCTGGCAGGCCGGGGTCGGCCAGCCAGTCGCTGGCCGGCTTGGTCGCGAAGAGCGCTTCGAGGCGGGCCCGTACCGGGGCGTCCTCGTCAAGCCCGAGACGGTGACCGGCGAGCGCAGCGTCGCCGAGGGCATCACAGAGGGCGGCCCATGCCTTGGGTTCCGTGGCAGTCACGGTCACGTGGCGTCCATCCGCGCAGCGGTACACGTTGCGCGCCGCGAAGGTGCCCCACGCCGGTCCGGGCGCGTTCGCGGCGCGGGCGATGTCCTCGGAAAGGACCCACATGGCGGAGTCGGTCATGTTGACGTCGAGATGGGTGCCCTGGCCCGTGCGGCTCACGTCGTGGAGCGCGGCGAGGATCCCGGTGGCGGCCATGGTGGCTGCCAGTGGAATAGAGATCACGGACCGGGGCGGGGTGGGCTCGGAGTCCGACAGCCTGCTGAGCAAGCCGGAGTAGCCGAGGTAGGTGAGGTCGTGGCCCGGTTGATCGGTGTTGGGTCCGAAGTCGCCGAAGCCGGTGATCGAGCACCACGCGATGGCTGGGTTCGCGGCAGACATGGCGGCGTAGCCCAGGCCGAACCGGTCGAGCTGACCCGGGCGGTGTGAATCGATGGCGACATCGGCCCAGGCGACGAGGCGTTCGAGCACCATGGAGGCACCATCGGCACGCAGGTCGAGCCCGATGGTCCGCTTGCCTCGGTTGAGCGCGATGTGGGCGGCGTCGAAGCCTCCCCGATACATGCCGCGCAATCCGTCACCCGAGCGTGGGTCTTCGACCTTGACCACGTCGGCACCGAGATCGGCGAGCAGCAGGGTGCAGAACCCTCCGGGCGCGAACCTCGACAGGTCGAGGACCCGGACATCGGCGAGCGGCGATCTCGTGGTCACAGTGCGAACGAGTACCCGCCGTTGAGCGGGTAGGTCTGGCCCGTGATCCAGTCACTGAGCTCACTGGCGAGAAACGCGGTCAGGTTCGCCGCGTCGTCTGGGGAGCCGGGTCGGCGCACGGCGTAGTTGCGCAGGATCGACTTGGCGAAGTCGGTGTCGGGATCGGACCAGAGCGATTCGGTCGCCGGCGTGCGCATCGTGCCGAGCGAGATGTTGTTCGCCGTGATGCCGTGGCGCCCGTTCTCCAGTGCCAGGGTTCGGGTGAGTCCTGCCGCTCCGGCCTTGGCCGCGCCGTACGCCGCCCCGCCGATGTCACCGGCGCGTCCCGCGTCGGACACGATCGTGATCAGCCGCCCCCACCGCCTATCGATCATGGACGGCAGTACGGCTCGACTGCAGTTCATCGCGCCGTAGAGGTTGACCCGCACGAAGGGTTCCCAGTCTTCGGGAGAGGATTCGGCGAAGTTTCCACGGCCCCCGAAGCCGTCCACGCCGGCGTTGCCCGCGTTGTTGACCAGCACGTCGATGTGACCCACCATGGCGACCGCGTCCTCGACGGCGCCGAAGTCCGTGACGTCGAACGGTGCCGCCACGGCCGCGCCGCCGGCTGCGACGACCTCATCGACCACGGCTTCCGCGCGGTCAGCGTCGAGGTCGTTGATGACGACCTCGGAACCCGACGCGGCGAGGGTGAAGGCGATGCCTCGGCCGATCCCTTGGCCTAAGCCGGTGATGAGACTGCGCCTTCCGGCAAGGTCGATGGGGGTCATGTCGGATTCTCCCTCGGGGATCGTCGCAGCACATCGGTCACGTGAGCTCCTGGGTCGAGGCGAGGGGGGGGGTGGGAGGCCTCACCGCGAGCTAACAGTCCGCCGGCTCACTGCCCCGACCAGCTCGCCGAACCGATCGCAGGCTCACCCAAGACCACCCCGTGGACGACCCGCCGGGGCGGACATCAGCCGCCCGGGATGATGGTCATCTGCTCCCACCCACGAACCGTGGAGGTCGGGGCCAGCTGCATTTCGTCGTAGTCGAGTTCCCACTCGGGGAACCGCTTGAGGAATTCGTCGAGCGCGACTTGTCCTTCGAGGCGGGCGAGGTTTGCTCCCAGGCAGTAGTGGAGGCCATAGCCGAAGGTGAGGTGTTGGATGTCGGGACGGTGGATGTCGAACCTGTCGGGGTGCTCATAGCGGCGCGGATCTCGATTGGCGGCGGCCACGACGAGCAGTACGGCGCTGCCGGCGGGGATGGTGGTGCCGTGGTAGTCGACATCGGTCATGGTGTAGCGCGCCACGGCGTGGCCGGTGGGTTCGTAGCGCAGTGTTTCATCGATCACCGAACGGACGAGCGTGCGGTCCTCGAGAACCTGGCGGCGCTGATCGGGGTGTTCGGCGAGGACCTTGGCAAGCCAGCCGATCAGCCGACCGGTCGTCTCGTTGCCGGCACCGGCCAGCACCGACGTGTACGTGAGTACCTCATGGCGGGTGAGGGTGCGGGTCACTCCCTGATCGTCTTCGAACTCGGCGTTCAGCAGCATGGTCATGAGGTCGTCGGACGGGTTGTCGGCGCGCCAGTCGATGTACTCGGTGAACAACGAGCCGTCGGCGACCCGGTCGGCCCGGACCTCCATGGGCTTGCCGGGCACGGTCCGCAGGTTCTCGTCGGTGCGGTCGCGCACGGCCACCTGGTCGGCTTCGGGGATTCCCAACAGCATGCCGATGACTCGCATCGGCAGCTCGGCCGCGAAGTCGGTGATGAGGTCGAAGCGATCTCGGCCGACGAGCGGATCGAGGCAGCGGACGCAGTAGGCCCGCACCTGGTCCTCGAGCTCGGCCATGCGCCGGGGGGTGAACACCCGCGAGAGGAGTCCGCGGTGGGTGGTGTGCTCGGGTGGGTCCTCGAAGAGGATCACCCCCTTTGGGAGGTCGATGTCGGCCTTGATGATGTCGAGGATGTCGCTGCGACTGTTGGAGAAGGTCTGCCAGTCGACCAGCGCCTTCTGGACGTCGTCGTAGCGGCTCAGGGCCCAGAAGTCGTACTGCTCGTTGTAGTAGGCGGGAGCTTCCTCGCGTAGTCGCTCGTATGCCGGGTAGGGGTCGGCGTTGATGTCGACGTCATACGGGTCGAAGTAGGGCGCCGGTCTGGGATCGGCGGCGGTTGCGTCTGACATTGTCCACTCCCCGTCATTGTTTGAACGACTGTTCTAACTTCGGGAGTGGTGATTGTCAATCGGTGGACGCCTTACGGCGAGCCTCGAGGCGGTCGATCAGGCGATCCATCGCGGCTCGTGCCTCCGCTGTGGCGGTGTCGTGGCCGCCGAGTTCGTCGGCGACCAGCCCGAACGCGAGCCCCTGGGTGGCCGCGGCGACAAGGGCCGGGGGGAACTCGATTGGGTCGAGCCCATAGAGGGGGAGGAGTTCTTCCAAGCGCTCCATCTGGAGCTTGCGCACCTCCCGCGCGTACTCGCCGAGCACCTTCCCGAGCGCTGGTCGATGGTTGGAGGCGGCGATGAACTCGATGAAGAGTGCGGACCCGCGAGGATCCGCCGCCAACTGCCACCAGGACCGCAGCGGCTCGTCGGACTCGAGCGCGTCGGCCAGCTGCGCAGCGATGCCCTCGGCTCGGCGCCTCAGCACGGCGACGAACAGGTCATCGATGCTTCCAACGTAGTAGTGGACCATCGGCGGGTTGATGCCGACCTTCCCTGCGACGCTTCGGGAGCTCACGGCGGCGTAGCCTTCGTCGAGCATTATCCGCTCAGTGGCGTCGAGCACCTGCTCGACCTTCTCCACGGTGGCGGCCCGGCGCCGGCGTTTCTCTGCCATCCCGTCTGCCTAGTACGTCAGCCGAAGTCTGGAGAAGTCGAACGGGCGTTTCAACTTCTGGTAGACACGCCCGATGGGACTCGATCTTCGCGGCCAGGCAGCGGTGATCGCCGGAGGCGCCGGCGGGTTGGGCAGCGCCACGGTCCGGCACCTCGCCGCACACGGTGCCGGCGTCGTGGTCCTCGATCCTGACGAGTCAGCCGCACACACCCTGGTGAACGAGATCGGCGAGCATGCCGCCGTCGTCGCCGGCGATGCGCTCGATGACAACGCGCTCGGGCGGGCCATCGAATCGGCCCAGGCCCTCGGTGCATTCACGATTGCGGTCAGCGCGACAGGAGTGGTGATCCCGAGTCGACGGCTGGTGAGCCGCAGCGGCGCGATCCTCGATCTGGACATCTTCCAGCAGAACTTCGACCTGCACGTCCTGGGACCGGCCAACCTCGCCCGCTATTCGGCCGCCGCCTTCGCCACCAACACGCCGACGTCCGACGGCCAACGCGGGGTCGTGGTCCTGACCGCTTCGATCTCGGCATTCGACGGGCAGGTGTCGATGGTGCCGTATGCAGCAGCGAAGGGTGCGGTGGTGTCGATGGTGTTGCCGATGGCCCGTGACTTGGCGCCCCTTGGTGTCCGGGTGTGCGCGATCGCCCCGGGTGGGTTCGTGACGCCTCGCCTGTCGGACCCCGCCGTGCAGGACCTGTTGGCCGAGGACGCCGTCTTCCCCCGCCGACTCGGCCGTCCCGACGAATTCGCCGACCTGGTCGGTTCCATCGTCGCCAACCCGTACCTCAACGGCGAGGTCATCCGCCTCGACGGCGCCACCCGCCTGTCGCCTCAGATGGGGCCGCCACCGTCGAACGACTCCAGGTAGCGGCAACTGGCGGCCAGCGCGTCGAAGATGTCGCCCGCGCACTGATCCATCTCCACGACGTGCCAGTCCGCGTTGTGCGACGCACGGAGGACTGCGGCGACATCGAGGTCGCCATCGCCGACCGCCACCATGTCGTCGTCGAATCCGCAACACGGCCCGTCCTTCAGGTGCAGCAGCCGAACGCGGTCGGCCAATCGCTCGACCAATTCCGCCGGGTCACTGTCGGCACACGCGACCCAGTAGACGTCTACCTCGGCCACCACCGCGGGATCGACTCGATCGAAAAGCAGTTCCAGCGCGGGACGGCCCTCGATCGAGGTCGCCACCTCCCAGGTGTGGTTGTGATAGCCGAGCCGGAGGCCGTGCCCGGCCGCCAAGGCGGCGAGGCGGTCGAGATGATCGGCGGTGCGCTCGACCGACGAGCGATCGGCGAAGTGCTCAGAACCCATTGCCAGCACGGTGACGGTGTCCACGTCCAGCGAGTGGAGCCGATCGACCGTACGTTGTTCGAAGGCGCTGCCGTCGGCGCCGATGAGCGCGCCCGACACTGCAAGACCCGCTGCCGACAGCGCGGTGCTCAACTCGTCGAGGCGGTCGTCGGTGAGCCAATCGGGCGTCAGCTCGACCCCGTCGTATCCCATGCTCGCGATCCGCTCGACCAATTCGGAGAGACCCATCTCGACCCACCGAACCGAGTACAGCTGCACGGATCTACGTGCCGATGATCTGGCGACGTCGGCGGCCATCACGACGGTGGACTGGTCTGCATTGCGGTTGCTACATTCCCCGATTTTAGAACGAGTGTTCAAAGACTAGAGTATCGTCGAGACACAACGGCAAGCAAAGTAGGGATGACGTCGGCGCAGCCCGACTTCGCGACAGCTTCACGAGTGCAGGGGACAGCAGATGACATTTCCAGACGGATTCCTGTGGGGCACCGCAACGGCCGGCCATCAGGTCGAGGGCGGCAACCTCAACGCCGACATCTGGCCCCTCGAGTGGGCCGAGGAGACGCTGTTCACCGAGCCGTCGGGCGACGCGTGCGACCACTACCACCGCTATCCCGAGGACATCGCCACCATGGCCGAGCTCGGATTCAACGCCTACCGGTTCTCGCTGGAGTGGTCACGCATCGAACCTGAAGAGGGCTTCTTCAGCCGCGCCGCTCTCGATCACTATCGACGCATGATCGGCACGTGTCTCGAACACGGGATCACTCCGGTCGTCACGTACTGCCACTTCACGACGCCTCGTTGGTTCGCCGGTGAAGGTTGCTGGCACAGTGACCGTGCGGTGGCCCGCTTTGCCCGCTACGCGGAACGAGCGACCGCCCATCTCGGTGACCTCATACCCTGGGCGGCAACACTCAACGAGCCCAATCTGATCACCATGCTGCAGCTCACCGGAGTCATCCCGGTGGGGGCCGGAGAACGCGGGCCCATCACCGAGGAACAGGCGTCGGTCGAAGCCGGCGTCGGCGGCTACGACCCCGCTCACTACGAGATGGGTCTCGTCGGTGCCGGTTGTGAACGTATGGGCGAGATCCACCGGGCTGCCGTCGAGGCGATCCGGTCGGGCCCGGGTGACAGCAAGGTCGGCTGGACGCTGGCGTTAGTTGATCTCCAAGCGGGTCCCGATGGTGAGACGCGACTCGAAGCAGCTCGACAGGGCGCACAACTCGATTGGCTGGACGTATCGCGCGACGACGACTTCGTCGGCGTGCAGACCTATTCCCGCAACATCATCGGGCCCGACGGCGCCATCCCTCCGGGGGAGGACACGGCGACGACGCAGACCGGCTGGGAGGTCTACCCGGAGGCGCTCGGCCACACGGTGCAACTGGCGGCTGACCACGCCGGCGTTCCCGTCATCGTGACCGAGAATGGCATGGCCACCGACGACGACGAGGCGCGGATCGCCTACACCCGCGACGCGCTGCGGGGGCTCGGCCGTTGCATCGACGACGGCGTCGACGTGCGGGGATACATGCACTGGACCCTGCTCGACAACTTCGAGTGGATGTCGGGCTACGCCAAGACGTTCGGGCTCATCGCGTTCGACCACGAGACGTTCGAACGGACGGTCAAGCCGTCGGCGCGATGGCTCGGGGGCGTGGCCCGGGCCAACGCCATCGACTGACCGTCATCGAGTCCGACAACGCACGCGGGTGGCACCGGCAGGGAAGGGACCGGCCGGTGCGGTCACAGCCGATCGTGTTGCGGTCTCGTCGTCGGTATCTCGGTGACCGGCGCGGGCGATCATCCCTGCGGCGGGAGCATCTCGACGAGCTCGAGCAGGTGACCCTCGGGGTCGGTGACGAACCCGACGCGGATCCCGTGCTCGGTCATCTCGTGGGGTTCCTCGACGACTCGACCGCCGTTGGCGACCGCGGTGGCGACCAACGCGTCGAGGTCGTCGGAGACGAAGCCGAGAATGGACTCCTCGTTCACCGGCGTGTCCTGGCCTTCGAAGTGGAACAGCACGAGCGACCCGCCCCCTTCCGAGGTGGGGAGGTACATGATCTCGTGGATCGGCCGGTCGCCGATGGCGGCGTCGACGCGGGCGAGCTCGCGGAGCCCGAAGACGGTCGTGTAGAACTCGTGCATCGCCTCGAGGTCGGCGACGACGAGCTTGGTGAAGCTGAACTGTTGGGACATGGTGGCTCCTCGGTTGTGGGTTGCGGTCAGGCGGCGGGGATCTCGAGCCACTCGGTGGTCGGGGCGATGTTGTAGAAGGTCGCCAGCTGGGCGATGAACACCGGATCCTTCAGCGGATCCGCGGGGATGTCGACGCGGTGGCCCGCCGTCGCCATGGTGTCGACCAACCGGTCGAGCACCCCGTCGATCGTCAGGTCGTCGCTGTGGTCGAGCGACTTCCGCAGCTCGTCGCGGTCGGCGTAGAGCTCTGCGCTCCAGTGGACGAGGAACCGGATGTCGCGCGGTTCGTAGGTGCGGATCACGTCGTCGTCGGTGCACATGTGCCAGCGATCGTCGTCGGCGTCGTAGCCGAGCGTCGAGCGGTGCTTGAGGCCGACGATCGGCGGCGAGTCGAACGCCCCGACGGGGTCGCCGCGGTGGAACATCATCTCGTTCTGGACCACCACGCCCTTGTTCACCAGCGGGTGCTCGAGCACCGCCGGCTCACCGAACGGACCATCGGGCCAGTAGGTGAACGTGCCGTTCTCGCCCGTGTACCACCACGTGATGATCTGTCCCATCTTCACGAGATGGTCGGTGAACAGCCCGGACTTGCCCATCATGTTCTGCAACCACACCGGGGCCTGGCCGGTCCGCACGCCGCGGAAGTTGACGGCATCGAGATGAGGCGGCCCCGGCGCGTCGGAGGGCGCGGGGCCGCAGATGTTGAACAGCATGTAGCTCGGCTTCGCGTAGGGCACGCCCCAGTAGTCGGCGATCTCGTCGATGAACACGGGGTTGTAGAAGCAGTCGCGGATCTCGGGGTGGTAGACGACGGAGTCCTCCGCGAAGTAGCCGCGGAACTGGGGTGCGGCGATGTCGTCGAGGGTCAGACCGTGGCTCTCCGGGACGCCGGTGACCGTCGCGATCAGCTCCTCGACGGAGTCGAAGTGGTGCGAGGCGATCGTCGGCCAGGGGCCGTGCTGCTTCACGACGTCGAACATGCGTCGGTGCTGATCGTCGGTGTACACGCCCTCGATCACCCGCGGGGGTGCAACGGGCCGGAGGATCTGGTTCATTCGCTCCAGGTAGACGCTCATGTGGGCTCCTGTCGGTGGAGGGGACTGTGGACCCGGCCGAAGTCGTAGGCGGCGGGCCACCCGCGCCCGGCGAGGTCGGCTTCCTGGGCGGCGATCACGGCCGGCAGGTCACTCGGCTGCCAGCCGTCGACGAGTTCGGCCCCGGTGAGATCGCGGACCGCCCGGTCGAGCTCCACGAGGAGTTGGAGACTGTAGGCGATGCGGCCGGTGAGGACGTCGGGATCGCCGGTGAGGAGGGCGACCGCAGCCTCGGCCATCGTCTCGAGCGGTTCGAACATCGTCTCGTTGACCCACCCGGCCTCGACGAGGGCGGGCGTGGCGATGGCCGCCTGGGGGGCGAGAGCGTTGATCGACACTCCCTGCCCCTCGCACTCGCTCGCCGCGCTCACGGTCAGGCGATTGAGTGCGGCCTTCGTTGAGCCGTAGACGGCGCCCGCCTTCGCGGGCTTGTTGGTCGGGAACGGTGGACCGGGTGGGAGCTCCGCCGCGAAGGTGGTGACGTTGAGGACCGAGCCGCGCCCGCGCTCCCGCATGCCGGGCACGACCGCGGCCATCAGCTCCCACGGCGCCCAGAGGTTGACCTGGAGGCCGCGCTCGAGCGTCGACGGGGTCATCTCGTCGAACGGGGCGTAGCCGCCCGTGGCGGCGTTGTTGACCAGCAGGTCGACGGACCCGAACGCGTCCTCCGTCGCCGGCACCAGGTCGCGTCGGGCCCCGGCGGGATCGGCGAGGTCGGCCGGGACCACGAGACACTCGCCACCCGCGGCCTCGATGCGGGCCCGGGTCGCGTCCAGTCCGGTCTCCTCGCGCGCGGTGATGGTCACGCGGGCGCCCTCGGCGGCGAGGCGCACGGCGATGGCCGTACCGGTGCCGCCCTTGCTCGCGCCGGTCACGATGGCGACCTTCCCGTCACACGAACCCACGATTCCCCGTTCTCGCTCCTGCCGGCTGCTCGGTAACACGTTATCAGCGTCGGGAGGGGAGATGTCCAACGACTGGAAACGTGTTACCGGATGTGGCACGATGCGTCCGTCGACGATGACTGCACCGATCCTTGGGGGTTCCCGTGCGCCGACTTCTCATCCTGTTCATGGCCGCGGTGCTGGTGGCCGCCGCCTGCTCCGACGACGGCGAGGGCGTGTCGGAGATCGACGGCACGACGTCGACCACATCGGGCCCGTCCGACGACGGCGACGACGATGACACCGCCGACGACGACACGGGTGACGATGGCGAGACCGACGAGGATCCGACCGAGCCGATCCCGACCGGCCCCTCGCCGGGTGTCACCGACGACACCATCAAGATCGGCATCACCTACGTCGACCTCGAACCCGTCCGGGACTTCGTCGACCTCGACCACGGCGACTACGAGGCGACCTACATGGCCGTCATCGAGGACATCAACGCGAACGGCGGTATCCACGGACGGATGATCGAACCGGTGCTGGCCGGGGTGAGCCCGCTGGGCGCGGCGGAGGCCGACGAGACCTGCGTGCGGATGGCCCAGGACGAGGGCGTGTTCGCGGTCATCGGCTTCCACTTCGCCGACACGCCGTTGTGCTACCTCGAGATCGAGCAGGTGGCGGTGATCGGCGGCGAGATGAACGCCGACCGGCTGTCGCGCTCGACCGCGCCGTGGTTCAGCTTCGAGCAGAGCAGCGACCTCGATCTCGACGCCCTCGCGACGTTCTCGGAGGAGGGTCTCCTCGACGGGCCGTTCGCCGTCTACGGCACCATCAACGAGCCGGGCCTCTACGACTCCGCCCTCGCGAGGCTCGACGAACTCGGCCACACCCCGGTCGCCGACGCGCTGCTCGACGCCGACCCCAGCGATGTCAACGACCAGATCGCCAAGGTGCGGCTGATCGTCGAGAACTTCAGCACCGCCGGTGCGGAGACCGTGATCGTGGCGGGCTCCGGACCGGTCTCGTGGGCCAACGGCGTGGAGGAGACCGACTACCGACCCCGCATGCTGATGACCAACGCGGGCAACGCGGAGGCGATCATCAGCGATGCCGGCGGGCGGGACCTCTCGATCCTCGACGACGCCATCCTCGCCGGGCTCTACAGCCAGGACCTCCAGTTCCAGGAGCCGGTGATGCAGGAGTGCATCGCCGTCGTCGAGGCGGCCGGTATCGAGGTGCCGGATCCGGCCACGCTCCCGGACACCACCGAGACCAACCCGTTCGTCGCCACCCGGGCGGCATGCCAGGCGATGGCGTTGTTCGTGGCGATCGCCGATGCGGCGGGCCCCGACCTGAACTACGGCTCGTTCCGCTACGCCGGTGAGTACCTCGGCGAACTGGCGATGCCCGGCCATCCGGAGCCGTGGACCTACGGCGCGCCGCCCTCGGCCGACGGTGATCCAACCGTGTACCTCTACGAGTTCGACCCGGCCTCGACCTCGTTCGTCCAGATCTCGTGACCGGTAGCGACGTCTTCGACCTGACCGGCAAGGTCGCCATCGTGACCGGTTCGACCAAGGGGATCGGACGCGCCGCGGCCCAGGGGCTGGCCGAGGCCGGTGCCTCCGTCGTGGTGTCCAGCCGCAAGCAGAACCTCTGCGACGAGGTGGCCGCCGAGCTCGCCGCCTCGACCGGCAGCGACGTCGCCGGCATCGCCTGCCACGTCGGGGAGTGGGACGAGGTGCCGACCTTCGTCGACGCGGTGATGGCGCGCTTCGGTCGCATCGACGTGCTCGTCAACAACGCGGGCATCAACCCGGCGAGGATCACCCCGCAGGACATGACGCTCGATTACTGGCGCAAGGTCTTCTCCGTGAACCTCGAGGGTCCGTTGCGGACCTCGCAGCTCGTCGCCCCGATCATGCGCGACCAGGGCGGCGGTTCGATCGTCAACATCGGCACGATGGCCGCCTATTCGGGCGGGGGCAACATCTGCGCCTACGGCGCCTCGAAGGCGGCGCTGCTCAACCTCACCAAGAGCATGGCGTGGGAGTGGGCGGGCTGGAAGGTGCGCGTCAACCTCCTGTCGCCCGGACCCTTCATGTCCGAGATGATGGCGGGAGGTGCCGCCACCCAGGAGGGGTTCCTCGACCTCGTGGCCGAGGGCACGTTCCAGAAGCGGGTGGCCGACTCGGCAGAGATCGTCGGCCCGATCGTCTACCTATCGTCCGACGCCTCGTCGTTCGTCACCGGCGACGACATCTCGGTGTCGGGCGGGATGCACAAGTGAGCCCGCGTCGGCATCTCCAACTCGGCGACGTGCTCGAGACGCTGGCCGAGACCGTCGGCGACCGAGTCGCTGTCGTGGCGGGCGAGCGCCGGCTCACCTGTGCGGCGCTCGACGAGCGGGTGACCCGACCACGGCCCCAACCGGTTGGAGTGGGTCGAGACGTACTTCGCTGCTCCGGACGCGGGGTGATCTGCGGGTGACGATGTCAGACGAACAGGACGTGGACGGCCCGCCGGAGTCGCGCCCTCACCCCGGACGCATCGAGACGATGGTGGATCCACTGCAGGATGGCGCTGTTGACCACATCGCCGAGGATCTCGACGCGGGCGTCGTGGTCGTCGACCTCGGCGTCGCCGATGGCCGCGTCGATGATTGCACCGAAGGTCGACCCCATCGCTCCCATCGTCGTGCCGACCTTGGGGTCGGCGGAATACATGGCCCGCATGAGCGCCCGGGTACGGGTCTCGTCCTGCTCCAGCGCGTCGGCGAAACGGTCGAGCGCAGCCGAGATGCGGTCGGCGATGGTTGCCTCGGCGGGCGGATGCCGCTCCAGGTCGGAACGGAGCGCCTGCATCCCGCCCGCGTGCGCCCGGGCGATCAACTCGTCCTTGGAGCCGGCCATCTCGTAGATCTTCGCCAACGACATGCGCGTCTCGGCGGCAAGCCGACGCATGGTGACCGCGTCGTAGCCTTCGCCCGCGGCCCGGTAGGTCGCGCGCATGAGCCGGGCGTAGCGCTCGTCGATCGTCGGATCGGCCGTCTCGATCGTCTCGTCCACGCCACCTACCGTAACGCGTTACCAGCCACCGGCCCGTACAACGGGGAGGAAGCATGACCGCGCCGACACTCCTGCGAGCCGAGCACCTGATCGACCCCCTGGGCACGCACTGCCGCCGACCACGGCTGTCTTGGCAGCTGTCACCCGGCTCCGGCCCCCAGCTCGCCTACGAGGTGGAGCTCGACGGCGAACCGCTCGGCCCCGTGAACTCGGACCTCTGCGTTCTCACGCAGTGGCCCGGCCCGGACCTGGCGTCACGCCAACGCGTCGAGTGGCGGGTGCGGGTGCGGACCGACGCAGGCTGGAGCGACTGGTCGGCGCCCGCCACCATCGAGCTCGGCCTGTGCGACCCCGACGACTGGTCGGCCGGCTGGATCGAGCCGCGGGAGGCCGAGCGCCCTCCGGTCGGCGAACGGCCCGGCTACCGCCTCCGCCGCGCTTTCGACATCGCGACCTCCGGCGACATCGCGACCTCCGGCTGCGCTCGCCTCTACGCCACCGCGCGCGGCGTCTACGAGTGTCATCTCAACGGGCACCGGGTCGGCGACCTCGAGCTGACCCCCGGATTCACCGCCTACGACAAGGTGCTCCAGGTCCAGACCTATGACGTGACCGACCTGTTGCGCGCAGGTGAGAACGCCTGGGAGGTCATCCTCTCCGACGGGTGGTTCCGGGGCCGCAACGGCTTCAACCAGGTCCCTGACTGTTATGGCCGCACCGTTGCGTTCCTGGGCCAACTCGAGTTCGACGGCACACCCGTCGCCGTCTCCGACGGCGAGTGGGAGTGGTCGCTCGGGCCGATCACGGCCGCCGACCTGATGGCGGGACAGACGGAGGACCGCGGTGCCCCGTCGTCGTGGGCGCCCGTCGCCGCCGCCGACCATCCGATGGATGCCCTCACCGACTCGCCCGCGCCGCCGGTCCGGGCGGTCGAGGAGATCACGCCGCTCACCGTGCGCCGACTCGACGCGCATCGCCAGATCGTCGACCTCGCCCAGAACATCAACGGACGGGTCCGGTTGCACGACCTCGGACCGGCCGACACGGTCATCAGCCTCGTCCACGGCGAAGCGCTCGATGCGGAGGGCGACGTCACCCAGTCCCACCTCCACGCGCACGACTTCGTCGATCAGTCCGTGCGGCCCGTCGGGATGACCGACCGCGTCACGTCGGCCGGCATCCCCGGCGACGTGTTCGAGCCCCGCCACACGGTGCACGGGTTCCAGTTCGTCCGGATCGAGGGGCACCCGCGGAACCTCACCCCCGATGACGTCACCGGCGTGGTCGTCCACACCGACCTGCGGCGGACGGGTTGGTTCCGGTGCAGCGACGAGCGGGTCGACAAGTTCCACGAGGCGACGGTCTGGAGCTTTCGGGACAACGCCTGCGACATCCCGACCGACTGCCCGCAACGCGAACGGGCCGGGTGGACGGGCGACTACCAGCTCTTCCTGCCCACCGCCGCGTTCCTCTTCGACGTGGCCGGATTCTCCGAGAAGTGGTTGCGCGACCTGCGGGCCGATGCCCGACCCGACGGGTGCCTCTGTAACTTCGCCCCCGACCCCGTGCGGCCGCTGGCGACCAAGTACGCCAACGAGATCTGGCAGTTCATCCAGGGGTCGTCCGGTTGGGGCGACGCCATCACGATCGTCCCTTGGGAGCTGCACCGGGCCTACGGCGACGAGCAGATCCTGGCCGACTGCTGGCCGGCGATGGTCGCGTGGGTCGACTACGCCGCGGGGGTGGCGGCGGAGCAGCGACACCCCGACCGGCAACGGCGCTCGCCCGAACCGGCCCCCCACGAGCGGTTCGTCTGGGACGGCGGCTGGCACTGGGGCGAGTGGCTCGAGCCCGGCCTCCATCCCGACGAGAACGGCGCGTACTTCGAGAAGGACAAGGGCGACGTCGGCACCGCATTCCTGCACCGGTCGGCCTCCCTCGCGAGTCGGATCGGGAGCATGCTTGGCCACGGCGGCGAGGCGGACCGGTTCGCCGAGCTCGCCGCGCAGGCGAAGGAAGCGTGGCGCCGGGAGTTCATCGACGACGAGGGCCGGCTCGCACCCGACACGCAGGCGAACCACGTGCGGGCCCTGGCGTTCGGGCTCGTCCCCGATGACCTGACCGCCGGTGCGGTGGACCGACTCGTCGAGCTGATCCGGGCCGCGGGCACCCACCTCGGCACGGGCTTCCTCGCCACCCCCGACCTGCTCCCGGTACTCGCTGATCACGGACACCTCGACGTCGCCTACGAACTGCTCCTCCAGGACACCGAGCCGTCGTGGCTGACGATGATCGACCGGGGCGCCACCACCGTGTGGGAGGCGTGGAACGGCATCGACGCCGACGGCGTGCCGCATGAGTCACTCAACCACTACAGCAAGGGCGCCGTCGTCCACTTCCTCCACACCCACACGGCCGGGATCCGTCTGCTCGACGACGAACCCGCCTACCGGCGCTTCCGCATCGAGCCCCGGCCGGGCGGCGGGTTGACCCACGCCGAGGCCGAGCACGAGTCGCCCTATGGACGGATCCGCTCGGCCTGGACGACCGACGGCGACGAGTTCTCGCTCTCGGTCACGGTGCCGCCCGGCACCACCGCCGAGGTCGTCCTGCCCGACGGCACGACGACGTTCGAGGGCCCCGGCGACTCCCACCATTCGTGCCGAGCACTGTAGAACTGCGGACTAGTGGGAGTGCCGGCTTGTCGCTGAGAACGGCATCCATGCAACACAGATGCAACAGCACATCGGTAAGCAACGGGGAGCAGTGGTTACGGCCGGGCAGGAGCCTGCGCCTGAGAAACGCTGAACTGCGACACGAAACCGGCGAAATCTCTGGTCTGACTGGGGTTGTGGAGAACATTCCCAGAGGGCTCATAACCCGAAGGTCGCAGGGAGAAGTCACCGTAGGGGTGACCCTGCGGCGAAGGACGAATTCGGCTGGGTTGACCTGGACTCGATCGCAAGGGCCGAGGTGTGCACGAAGAGTGCACCGGACTCGCGGCTATGGGTCATGTGCCGGCGGACCAGATCGGACTGGACGGATTCGATGACCGACGTGAGCTGCCCAAACGGACGAGGCAGACCTCGGTGGACCTTCCTCTGGGGGCTTAAACCCCGACGGACGAGAGGAGGTCGCTATCGGTTGTGGACCCGTTGGCCGAGGTGATCGGCGGCGGCCTTGTCGGCGGATCGACGTCTACCGGAGTAGTTGGTCAGCATGACCTGGACGGTGTGGCCCTGGCGCTCGCTGACGGCGGACGGGTTGAAGCCAGCGTCCATGAGCTCGGTACTCGTCCACTTCCGAAGGGCGAGGATGGTGGCGTCGAAATCGCCCGAGCCGATGCCGAGGGTGGTTCGAAGCTGACGCATACGTCGGGTCATGAATTCGGGCCGCATCGGTTCGACGCAGCTTGGGTCCAGGCTGAACACGAATCCGTCCGGTGGAATCTCCACGCCACACTCGGTCGCTCGTTCGCTCATTCGGTCGAGATGAGTGGAGAGCATCTCGATGGTGCCGACGTCGAGGCTGACGACGCGGCTTTGTTTGGTCTTGGTCGGCTTGACGACGATGGTTCCACCAGCGTCGTTGACCGCGGTGTCGACGATGAGCTCGTTGCGGCTGAGCTGGACCCGGTCGCGACGAAGCCCGGCGAGTTCGCCGCGGCGCATACCGGTCGTTGCTGCGAGTTTCAGAATCGGTGCGATGTCAGAATCGTGCTTGTCGGCACCGTCGAGAATACGGAGGAGTTCCTCGACCTCTGGTGTCGCGGTTGTCTTCGGTGCTTTGGAGCTGACGGGTAGCTCGAAACCGGCCACAGGGTTGACAGCGACCTTGTTGTGGCGGCGACCCCATTTGTAGGCGCCGCTCAGTACTGCTCGGGCGTTGTTCATTCTGCTGTGGGAGAGTCCGGCGCGACGCATGCGGCCGAACGCGTTGTCGAGGTCGGCGGGGGAGAGGCGATCGGCGTTGTGGCTGCCGATCTCGCCGGCGAGCCACTTGTTGTAGGCGTCGTGGTAGCCGAAGACGGTGGAATGCTCGAGACCTCTGACCTCGCGGGCGAACTCGATGTACCAGTCGATGAGTTCGCCGACGGTGAGTGAACCACCTGCTGGCGTGGGCCGGGTTCGGCCTTCGGCGAGGCTGACCTTCAGTGCTGCGAGCGCTTCGTTGGCTTGGGCTTTGGTGCCGCGCACAGTGCGGGTGAGGCGTCGTCGTTTGCCGGTGGCGTCGCGTCCGGCGTCGGCGACGATCTTCCACTTGTTTCGGTCGAGTCGGGTGACCGAGCCGCTACCTCGGTGTGCCCGCGCCGCGGGAGTTCTTGTCGTGTTCGTGGTGATCGAGAGGTGCTCGACTCGGACGCACAGCGGGTTGTCGGGACACGACCTGATTCGGCTGTCGGGCGTTGGCTCCCCGTGCTCGAGGTACCAGGAGATTCGCGCGGCGGTGTGGAGTTTCCCGTCGACGCGGATCTGGCCGCCGCCGCCCTTGGTCCGCGAACCGAGCCACAAATGATGTTCGCCCGTTCGGTCGACCTTGGCCTCGAAGAGGTCTCGGAGTTCCGCCATGACAGGAATCTATAGCGCAGTCTATGGACTGTCTATGGCACCCAAGGTGGCAGACTCGACGTTCTATAGACTGAACGACGAAACCCCAGGCCGCCCGGATAACCGGTCTGACCTGGGGTTTCTGGTGGTACACCCCCTGGGACTTGAACCCAGAACCTGCGGATTAAGAGTCCGATGCTCTACCAATTGAGCTAGAGGTGCAGGAATTGCTCCGAGGAGAAATTCTACGGGTGAACGAGGGGATTCGAACCCCCGACCTCCTGGACCACAACCAGGCGCTCTAACCAACTGAGCTACGCCCACCACGATGACCCCGAGGGGTCAGGCGAAGAAGGAGTGTACCGGGCTGTGCGGGCTCCAGCCCACCACTTTTTGGACCGAACTACTGCTCGCGGGAAGCGGCGTTTTTCTCCTCGAGCGCCTCGAGGGCCTGCTGGAGGAGGATCAGCGTGTCCACGAACATGTCGAGCGGAAACTCGTCGGGTTCGATGAGGCGAGCCATCTTGAGTCCGTCGTCGAGGGCCCCGATGATCTTTGCCGCCGTAGTCGAGCCGACCGGTGGATTCTCGACGCCGCTCGCGGCCCACTGCTGCTCGATTATCCGGGCGGTCGTCAGCCGCGACGCAGAAAGACCTTCACGCTC
>JAQWMR010000003.1 GCA_029246685.1 Acidimicrobiales bacterium
AAATATCTGCACGTGTACAATAGTGAACAGGGGACGATCCGCGAACGCGGCATGAAGGAGCGCCGCGACCGCATCGTCGACGCTGCGGCCGACCTGGTCAGTCAAGGCAACGTCAGCGCGCTCACGATGCGTGCGCTCTCCAGCGCCGCCGGTGTCAGTGTGCCGACCGTCTACAACCTCATCGGGAGCCGAGAAGACGTGCTCATCGCCGTCATGGAAAGGGCCGGGGAGGCGATCGAACCTGAGTTGGCTGCCCTGGGTGGTGATCCCATCGAGCGTTGCTTCCGGATCGCCGATTGCCTTGTCGCCCGGGTGACAGTTCCAACAAGCTTGATCCAGTCGGTCTATGCCGAAGGCCTCGGACCGGCGATCTCAGGTTCGGGTCTGAGACCATTACGCCGACATGGCATGGCGACCGGTCTTGCGATCCTCGAAGCCGCCGAGTGCGGAGACCTCGATCTTGTTACCACCGTGCAGCTCCTCGTCGAGTCACTGATGATCCAACTCGCCGTGCGTATTGCCCAATGGATCTCAGCGGACGTGCCGCCCGATCCTGCTCACCTCCAGGCCGAGGCCGCACATGCCGTTGCGATGACCTTGATTCCGGTAGCAACCGCCCGAACGCGACCTGAGCTTCTCCGCCGCCTGAGCGCGGCACGAACCGCCCTTACCCTCTAAACCATTCCTCGAAGGCCTTCCATGACCCGAACCGACGTCAACCGACGTTCAAACCCATCTGAACCCGTTAGGGGAACAGGGCCGCGCCGCGCTAGCTTTACCCAGATTCGGGAGGGAAGTGTGGACCAAATTCTTGTGCGCATCCTCATTGCTTTATTCGTGTTTCCGTTGTTCGCCGCAGCATGCGGAGGCAGCGGAGACGACACCGAAACAGGAGCCCCAAACTTCGTCGTCCAGGGGGAGCAGACGCTCGACGACGAGATCACCACCACCACCGAAGCACCCGCCGACTTCAGTGCAACTGGCGCCAGCGAAGCCGGCGGCGAGGCGCCCGCATTCGACGAGACCAGCGACACCATCCCGGACGGTGAGGATGAGACTCCCGAGGGCGAGTTCTTCGATGCCGTCGGCGTCTTCATGCAGTGTCTGAACGTCTCCGGGTTCGGGTTCCTAGGAATTCCCAACGACGACCCAGAAAACCCGGCAAACGACGAGGGCTACCGCGACGCCCTGAGCGACTGCGCGGCGCGCTCCGAGATCGTCTCCAAGATGACGGCCGCTGAGGACACAAGCCGGTTCAGCGCCGAGGAGATCGAGGAGCGCAACCGCGGCTTCGTCGAGTTCACTGACTGCCTCAAGGGTCGCGGCTGGAAGACTCCGTCGCTCTCCCCCGATGAGAACGGCTCCATCATCCCGGGCTACGCCGAGATGGCGCAGGCCTTCGAGGGGCCCGACGGCAGCGGACTGATCGACGGTCAGGTGAACGACGACTTCGCGGATTGCGGTGCCGGCGACGCCTTCACGAACAACAACAACAACAACAACGACGAGGACGAGGGATAGTGCGCCGCTCAGCCGTTGCGCTCGTTGCTGCGCTCGCGTTGGTCGCCACCGCGTGCGGTGGTGGCTCGGAGAGCGAGACCGAGGACGCATCGTCCGGCTTCGTGATCCAGGGTGAGCAGACGCTCGACACCGACGAGGTCACCACAACAACCGAGTCCACCGACGCAGATGGCGGTGGCGGCGCGGGCGAGGGCGATGGCTCGCCGGTGTTCGACACCACCGAGGACACCATCCCCGACGGCGAAGACGACGACACCGCGCAGGGTGCCGGTATCTTCGAGGCGATGAACATCTTCAGCTCGTGTCTCGAGGTCGAGGGATACCAGTTCATCGGCGCTCCGAACCCGGAGGACGACTCGAGCCCCACCAACGACCCGGCCTACCTGGACGCGCTGGGCACCTGCGCCGCGGCGAGCAACATCCAGCAGGCCTTCCAAGACTTCCAGAATGCGTCCGGCAACCTCACCACCGAGCAGATCGAGACGCGTAACCGCACTCTCGTGTTCTGGGTCGATTGCATGGAGGGCCGCGGCTGGCAGATCGGAGAGCCGAGCGTCGACGCGAAGGGCCTCCAGACACCCACCGACCTGACGCCGCCTGACGGAGAGGATCTGTTGGGTAGCGACGACCTGGAAGAGTGCAGCGGCATTGCCGGGCGCGAATACGAAGAATCAATCGAGGAAACCGAATCGTGACCCTTAGCCGCAATCAGCTCTTCGGCATCATCGTCGTATTCGTCCTCGTGCTGGGGGTGATCGCGGCCTGGCAAATCACCGGCGACGACGGAGGTGAGGAGGCGAAGGATCCGCCGCTCGTGAATCGCGTCACCGAGCGGACCCTGCGCGACGAGCTCACGATCAACGGCGAACTCCGCCGTGACGAACTGTCCACCATCAACTCGCCGTTCGATGGGCGGGTCAGCCAACTGTCGGTCGAAGACGGCGACGACGTCAGCGCGGGCGACGTTCTCCTCGGCCTCGACGGCCGGCCGGCTGTTGCCGTGAACGGCGACTTCTCCTTCTACCGCGAGCTCGACGTCGGCACCGACGGCCCTGACGTTCTCCAACTCGAACGCATCCTGTTCGAGTCCGGCTACGACCCGGGCGCAATCGACACGCTGTACACCGAGGCCACCCGATCGGCGCTGCGCCAATGGCAGATTGCCTACGGCTACGGCGGTGCGACGCCGGAACCGGAAGAGACGATCGTCGTCACACTCGCGGAGAGCAACGGCTACACGATCGCGGATCTCGACACCACGGCCATCATCATCGGACCGTCGGTGCCTGGACAGGTCGGCGGAACTGATCAGCCGGCACTCGTTCCGACGGCGGGCGGGGCCGGACTCGTTCCGTTCCAGGTTCCGGACATCCCCCGTATCGGCGTGTCGTCATCGACCGGCAGCGTGACCGAGGGCGGGACGTTGGACGTCATCCTCGTCTCCGATCCGGCGCCCACCGTCGACACGGAGTTCCAGGTCGAGTTCGGCGGCGACGCCACCGGCGGAACGGCGGAGGACGTGGCGGATCCCGATGAGGACGTCGACTATCTCAACGAGCCGTTGGAAGACAGCACGTTCATCATCTGGCCCGCCGGCGAGTCCACGCTCACTCTCGAGCTGCAGACCATCGCCGACGATCTCGACGAGGACGACGAGACATGGTCCCTCACGCTCATCGGCGAACAGGTGATCACCGGCAACAACTACGACATCGGCCCGCTCAAGACGATCGAGGTCGACATCCTCGATACCAACGATCCCAAGATCCCAACACTGCGTCTCTACGTCGACACCGAGGAAGAGGATGAAGTCGTCGACGAAGGCGGCGCCGCCACCTTCACGATCGAGAGCGACATCGAGCTCGATGTCACGCTCGAGGTTCGCTACGAGGTCATCGGCGGCACCGCCGTCGAGGAGGACGACTACGACGAACAGGACGAGCGGGCGACCTTTGACTTCGGTGCGAACGACACCATCGACACCTTCACGATCGGCACCACGCAGGACGACGACGTCGAGCCTGACGAAACGATCACGGTCACCTTGCTGCCGGCCGACGATCCGGACAACCAGTATTTCCTGACGAGCGAGATCGCCGCCACGATCACGATCGAGGACGAGGACGAGCCTGAGCTCTCGATGATCACGCGCGAGCAGCGGATCCCTGAGGGTTCGCTCATCCAGCTGATCATCGAGGCCGACCAGGCGCCCAAGGAAGACATCTCCGTCGACTACACGATCGACGGCTCGGCGACCATGGGCGTCGACTTCGAAGTGCTCACTGGCACGGTCACCTACCCCCGGGGCCGCACGCGAGTCGCCCTCACCATTCAGACGATCGACGACGACGTGCTCTTCGTGCCGTCCGACATGATCGTGGCCGACTGGCCGGCTCGTGTCGGCACAGTGTTCGTCGACGAGGGCGAGACCGTCCAACTCGGCCAGGGGCTTCTCACGCTGACAGAACCCGACTTCACGATCCGACTGTTCGCGAACCCGACCGACCGGTCGGAACTGGCGGTCGGTCAGGTCGTCCAGGTCGAGATCGAGGCAGGCGATCAGGACTCGAGCGGCATCATCACGCAACTCGACGACGCCGCGACGATCTCGGACAGCGGCAACGAGAGCTACGAGGGCGTCGTCGAGGTGGACGACGATTTGGCCGCAGTTGACGGTGCGACCGTCCGCATCGAGGTGATCCTCGAAGAACGCGTCAATGCGGTCACAGTTCCGATCGCCGCGATCAGCCTCGACGGTACGGGTAACGAGGTCGTCCAGGTCTTCGATCCCGAGACCAACTCCGTGACGCCGACGCAGATCGTCACCGGCCTGCAGGAGGGCAGCTTCACCGAGGTCGTCTCAGGGCTCGACGGCGACGAGCTCGTCATCGTCAACGTCGACAACTGAGGCTCAGGTGTCAGACGGCTCGCTGCTCCAGCTCGAAGAGGTCTCGCGAATCTACGGCGACGAAGTGAAGGTGCACGCGCTCGACCGCGTGTCGATGAGCATCGAGGCGGGCGAGTTCGTGTCGATCGTCGGCCCTTCCGGCTCCGGGAAGTCCACAATGCTGGGACTCCTGGGCCTGCTCGATCTTCCGTCGATCGGCATCATGCGGGTGACCGGCACGTCGGTCCGTGATCTCTCGGACTACGAACGCTCGCGCCTGCGGGGCGACGTCGTCGGCTTCATCTTCCAGCAGTTCCACCTCATCCCGCACCTCGACGCCCGCCGCAACGTCGAGACCGCCCTTCTCTACCGGAACCTCTCCCCCGGCGAGCGACGCCGCCGCGCCATGGAGGCGCTCGACATCGTCGGCTTGGCCCCCCGATCGGACCACCGCCCGGTACAGCTCTCCGGTGGCGAGCAGCAGCGTGTCGCCATCGCCAGAGCGATCGTCACGAAGCCCAAGCTGCTCCTGGCCGACGAACCCACCGGCGCGCTGGACTCCAGCAACGCCGCCAACGTCATGGAGATCTTCCAGGACCTCCACACCCCAATCCGCGCGATCGCGATCGTGACGCACGATCCGGCCGTCGCCGCAACGGCCCAACGTCGGATCTCGATGAAGGACGGCCAGATCGTCGCGGATGAGCAGCTCCGCGAGAGCAACGGCTCAACCAGCTTCGGCGGCACGATGGGCGACGACGGCAACGGAACGCTGACCGCCCCCGAGGTCAGCGGCTGATGCGCAGCGTCCTCGATCTGATCAGCGTTGCGCTCAGTGGCCTCACCTCGCGCGTGAGCCGCACGCTGCTGATCATGCTCGGCCCGATCATCGGCGTGAGCGCCATCGTGGCGGCCGTCGGTCTCACCGAATCAGCGAAGGGCGACCTCCAGGCGGATCTGGCCGAACTCGGTACCAACCTCATCACCGCCGACGCAGCCGGGTCGTTCGGCGCCCAGAACCCCTCGTTCCCGGAGGACGTGGTCGAGCGGGTGAGTTCCCTCAGCGGTGTAGAGAGCGTCACCGGCGTGCGAGCGCTCGATGGCATCATCACGTCCCCATACGACGCAGCCACCACCTACTACACCGCGTTCCCCACCCCGGTCCTGACCGCTGACCCGGGCTTTCTCGAGGTGATGCAGATCGAGCTGTTGAGCGGCCGCTGGCTGAATGACTTCGACTATGAAAACGGCGCTCGCGTCGCCGTCATCGGCGTCGACATCGCCAACGAGTTCAACTATCTCGCCGGCGACAACCGGACGTTGCTGCTCGACGGGCTGGAGTTCGGCATCGTCGGCGTCTACGACAACGTTCGGCTGGCCGACGCGTTCAACACGTCGGTTCTGATCCCACCGCTCGCCGCCGACAACGAGTTCGACACCGGCCTCGAAACCAACACGCTCTACATCCGCGCCGACCCCGAGCGCGTCGAAGAGGTCGAAGACAACCTGCCGATCGCGATCAATCTTGGCGGATCCGAAGAGGTCAACACCTCCATACCGTCCGACGCGCTTGAGGCATCAGCCAAGGCGGACTCCACGCTCCAGGTCATCGTGGCGTCAATGGGCATCCTGGCACTCATCGTCGGCGGCGTCGGTATCGCCAACGTGATGTCGATCTCCGTTATCCAGCGGTCAGCCGAGATCGGCATCCGTCGCGCCCTTGGTCATGGTCGCGGGCTCATCGCCTGGCAGTTCCTGCTCGAGGCAGTCGCCGTTGGCTTCTTCGGCGGCCTCGCGGGCGTGGGCGTCGGGATCTTCATCGTCGTCTTCGCATCGCGGATCTTCGACTGGACCCATGTCCTGGATCCCGTACTGGTCATCGGGAGCCTCGAATTCTCGAGCCACAGCATGGGTGTGCCGACCGTGTACCTGCTGGGCATGGGTGCGGCGCTACTCACATCAGTCGTCGCTGGTTTGTACCCGTCGGTGAAGGCTGCTCGCCTCGAGCCGCTCGAGACGCTCCGTCTCGGCTAGATCGCGAAGTCCTGGCGGCGACGGATGCGGTCCGAGAGGATCCGGGTGGATCCGCCGAGGCAGAGAAGGAGAACCCCGAGGCCGACCAGCGCGTAGGTGGTGCGGCCCGTCACCGCGAGCATCTCCGGCATCGGGTTGACCTCAGTTTCTCCCCGCACGTCGGGCTCCGGCACCGTGGTCGGCGATCCAAGATCCGGACCCGTGGGAGCGACAGCCTCGGGTGACGACAGCGCGACAGTGGTGGGGACCGTCGTCTCAGTGCCTTCACCGTCGACCGTCTCGCTCGCGGTGGCGTGCTGCACACCCGCGACGAGGCCGAGTAGAGAGAAGACCAGGCTTGCGGCCGTGAGCGCGCTCGCGTCCCGACGGCGATGACCATCCGAGCAGGTCTTCCGCAGAGCAATCAGCGGATCCACGCGATCACCGCAAGACTTCGACCCCTGGAAAAGACGAGAACGGCACCCCCCTCGGGTGCCGTTCCGCGTTCTGTTTCGATTAGAGATCGTGTGAGTCGGAGACTCAGATCACCTTCACGCCGAGGGCTTCGTCACCCTTGCGGCCGGGTCCGACTTCGAACTCGACCTTCTGGCCTTCTTCGAGGGTCCGGAAGCCGGAGCCGTCGATGTTGGAGAAGTGGACGAAGACGTCGTCGCCGTCTTCGCGGGAGATGAACCCGTATCCCTTCTCGTTGTTGAAGAACTTCACTGTGCCCGTCGGCATATGGGCATTCCTTTCGTATGACGCGCGTCCCAACGTGGAACCCTCTCTTCAACACTAAACACGACCGAGGTGCAAATGTCGTCAGGGTGGGGTTGGAGACCCGATCCGCGACCCGCGAGACTCCGCCTCATGGATCCCATCGCGACCACTGCGCCCTCCGACTGCACTGTGGTTTCACTGCCGTTGGTACCGGGCCAGGAGGTCGCCGAAGGAGCCACCGTCGCCATCGTCGAGGTAATGAAGATCGAACAGTTGGTCGTCGCACCCTGCGACGGCGTCGTGGCCGCGGTCGCCGTCGCGGTCGGTGACGTGGTGAAGCGGGACGCTCCGCTGATGACGATCACACCCGGAACGATCGACGCGGTCCACACCGTCGACGAGGACACAGTTACCACCGGAATCCGATTGGATCTGGCCGAAGTGCTGGCCCGCAGAGCGCTGCTCGGCGACGATGCCCGACCCGATGCCGTGGCAAAGGTCCACTCCCGTGGACGTCGTACGGCCCGCGAGAACCTCGCCGACCTCGTCGATGACGACAGCTTCGAAGAGTACGGGTCGTTCATGTACGCGGCGCAGACTCGTCGTCGCAGCCGCGAGGACTTGATCGCCAACACGCCCGGCGACGGCATCGTCGGCGGGATCGGGCGGATCAACGGCAACGAATTCGCCGACGACCAGAGTCGCTGCGCGGTGATGTCATATGACTACACAGTGCTCGCCGGCACCCAAGGGCTGCGCGGCCACCAGAAGAAGGACCGTTTGTTCGAGGTGTGCGAGCGTCTCGAACTCCCGCTCGTTCTTTTTGCCGAGGGCGGCGGCGGACGACCCGGCGATACTGACGGGTCATCGATCGCCGGGCTCAACGTGCCGTCGTTCGCGGCAATCAGTCGCCTGAGCGGTCTTGTTCCGACGGTTGCCATCGTCTCGGGGCGTTGCTTCGCCGGCAACGCTGCGCTGGCCGGCGTGTGCGACGTCATCATCGCCACCCCGGACGCCAACCTCGGCATGGCCGGACCGGCGATGATCGAAGGCGGTGGACTCGGCGTCTTCGCGCCCGAAGACATCGGCCCGGTCGACGTGCAGACCGCCAACGGCGTCATCGACATCCTAGTTCCGGACGACGCGGCGGCCGTGGACGCAGCCAAGCGCTACCTGTCGTACTTCCAGGGCGCAACGAAGGACTGGACGGCGCACGACCAGGAACTGCTGCGCGGCGTCGTGCCGGAGAAGCGGAAGCGGGCCTACAACGTCCGCGATGCCATCGAGCTGCTCGCCGACGAGGGGTCCGTCATGGAGCTCCGGCCCGCCTACGCCGAAGGCATGATCACGAGCCTCGTCCGCCTCGAAGGTCGACCAGTCGGAGTGATCGCGAACAATCCGCTCCACCTAGGCGGCGCGATCGACGCGCCTGGCTCAGACAAAGCCGCCCGCTTCATGCAGCTCTGCGACGGCCACGGCATCCCACTCTTGTTCCTGTGCGACACGCCGGGCTTCATGGTCGGCCCGGAAGCCGAGAAGGACGCCCAGGTCCGCCGATTCGGGCGGATGTTCGTCGTCGGGGCCAGCCTGACCATTCCCTTCGCGACGGTCGTCCTCCGTAAGGCTGTCGGTCTCGGGGCGCAGGCTATGGCGGGAGGCAGCTTCCACGCACCGCTCATGACGATCTCTTGGCCGACGGGCGAGGTCAGCGGCATGGGCATCGAGGGGGCCATAACCCTCGGCGCCCGCCGCGAACTCGACGCGATCGACGACGCGGACGAACGGGCGGCGGCGTACGAGGAGCGAGTGGCGATGATGTACGAGCACTCGAAAGCCCTGAACGCGGCCGCCCACCACGAATTCGACGATGTGATCGACCCCGCCGAAACACGGCGACGCATCGTCAACCTGCTTCGGTCCGCTCCGGCCAACCCCGCCCGCCGACGGCGCCCCCACATCGACACCTGGTGAGAAAGACGCAGCCATGGACTTTTCGGACAACGAAGACCACGAACTGATCGAGGACGCGATCAAGGCCATCTGCGCCGACTTCGACGACGACTACTGGTCTCGCCTCGATGAGGCCCACGAGTTCCCGTGGGACTTCTACAACCGACTGGCCGAGGGCGGCTGGATCGGCATCGCCATCCCCGAGGAGTACGGCGGAGGCGGACGAGGCATCACGGAGGCCGCGCTGATCCTGCGCACGATCGCGGCGAGTGGCGCGGCCATGAACGGTTGCTCCGCGGTCCACCTGACGATCTTCGGACTGAACCCGGTTATGGTCTTCGGCAACGACCGCCTAAAGGAGACCTTCCTCCCGCGCGCCGCAGCCGGCGACCTCCACGTCGCGTTCGGCGTGACCGAAGCGAACGCAGGCACAGACACGTCACAGATCCAGACCCGCGCGATCCGCGACGGCGAGAACTGGGTCATCCGAGGCCAGAAGATCTGGACGACGAAGGCGCTCGAGTCCGAAGTGGTGCTTCTGCTCGTCCGTACCGGTGAAGCGGACTCTGGGTTCGACGGTCTCAGCCTGTTCCTCGCCGACCTCGATCCGGATCATGTCGACATCCGACCGATTCCGAAGGCGGGCCGCAACGCGGTCGCCAGCTGCGAGGTCTTCTACGACGACCTGCCCGTCGAGGGATGGCGGCTCGTCGGCGAGGAAGGGAAAGGCTTTCGCCACATCCTCCACGGCCTGAACCCGGAGCGCATCCTGTTGGCGTCAGAGGCCACAGGAATCGGCGAGGTCGCGCTGCGGCGAGCCGTGGACTACGCCAAGGAGCGGGAAGTCTTCGGTGTCCCGATCGGCTCGAACCAGGCAATCAGTCACCCGTTGGCCAAGGCCCGCATCGAGCTCGCCGCCGCGTGGCGGGCCGCCCAGGAAGCTGCGTGGCGCTACGACAACGACCTGCCCTGCGGCGAGCACGCCAACAGCGCCAAGTACCTCGCCGCCGAGGCTGCCTTCTTCGCCGCCGACGCCGCGTTGCAGACCCACGGGGGCATGGGCTACGCCCGCGAGTACTACGTGGAGCGCTATTGGCGAGAAGCTCGCGTCCAACGCCTCGCTCCAGTGAGCCAGGAAATGACCCTCAACTTCATCGCCCAAACCGTGATGGGCCTCCCCCGCTCCTACTGATCCACCCCACCCCCCAATCGTTCTGGTGCACCAATGGTGTCAATCGGACACCCCTCGTGCACCAGAACGGTGGGGTTGGGTCAGTCGCGGCCGGTGGCGTCGCGGAAGTGGCCGACCATCTCGGCGATCTTCTCCTGGGCGTCGGGGGCATCGTTGGCGAGGCGCAGCATCGCCCGGAAGTCGGTGACGCCGGCCTCGACGAGCACGGGGACACCGGCCATCGTCGCTTCGTAGTCGGCCGCTCCGTCCCCATCGGTGGCGATGGGCAGGTTCGCGACAACCTCGATGCAGGCAGGATCTCGACCCTCGGCCGCTACGGCCTCGCGCATCTTTGCGATCCCGGTGGTGAGATCGGCGGCGTCCGGGCCCCACGGGATCCAGCCGCTACCGAAGCGAGCGAGACGGCGCATGGACCGAGCGTTGACGGTGCCACTGACCCAGATCGGCACACCGCCCGACTGATGCGGCTTCGGCATCTGGTGGATCCCGTCGAACGACAGCCGGTCGCTCTCGTAGGTCGCCCGGTCGTTCTGCCAGAGCGTCTGCAGCACCTCGAGTGTGTGGTCGAGCTGGGCACCGCGATCATCGAAGTCGAGACCGCAGGCCTCGTATTCCTCTCGCTGCCAGCCTACGCCGATACCGAGATCGACTCGGCCGCCGCTCAACACGTCCATCGTGGACAGTGTCTTGGCGAGTGCGGTGGGGCGCCGCAACGCGGCGATGAGGATGTTCGTACTGAACCGCAGCCGCGTCGTGACCGCGGTGAGGTGGGCGATGGTGGCCAACGGATCCAGCCAGTGACCGTCCGGTCCGGTGGGCTGGGTTCCGCCGGCGGTTCCCCCGGCCTTCGGATCGCCGTAGGCCTCGAGGTTCTCACCGAACGCGACGTGGTCGGACAGCGCGAAGCGGTCGAGGCCGGCCTCGTCGGCCGCCTGTACACGATCCACGAGATGTGACCAGTCCCCGGGGTCTTCCGCGGCGAACGTGATCAGGGTCATCGAGAGCTTCGGCGTCATGGCAAGACCCTACGCGGCCGTCGCGGGCGCCGTGTGTGGCGCCAGACGAGAAACGCGAAGAGGAATTGGAACGGTAGCCGGACGAGATTGCGAGTTCGTACACCTTCGGCGTTCTCGACCCGCTCCATCTTCCCGTCGTCACCTGGCTCCATGTCGACGTCGTTCAGATACATGTCGAGGTTCGCGGGGAACACGCCGGCGAGAATCGCGAGCAAGCCGAAGGCGGCGACACGGCGAGTGCGACGCGGCGCCATGGCCAGCCCGCATGCGATCTCTGCAGCGCCAGACGCCTGGTTCGCCAGCTTCGGGTTCGGGAACCACCGCGGGACGATCGACTCGAAGAAATCAGGACGGGCGAAGTGCGCCACCCCGGCACCGGCGAACATCGCACCGCCGCGTAGGCCGAACGGTCGCTCGCGCTCATCGGCCCATCATGGCGAACGCGCCACCTTCGATGAGGCCGCCTCGAACCGGCTTGAGGAGATCGATGAACCGCCGCGTCTCGTCCGGGCCGACCGCGTCGACCATGGCGATGCACGCGTCGTTCGTCCGATGTTCGATGTCGTCGCGAAAAGCACGACCCTCGTCGGAGAACTGCCCGTCTCCGACCAGAAGGCCGCGCGCAATGAGGCGCTCCACGCCTGCGTTCCACTTGTCCTCTGGCCACTGGCGAGTGGCAACCAGCGCAGCCTTCGGCACTTGGTCGGTCGCGGCGTGCAGCGCCAGCGCTTCGACCGGGTCCACGGGTGCGGAGACGAGCGCGGAGACGTGAGCGTCGCCGCGCCACTCTCGCAGCACGGTGATCCGCTGCCACAGCCGTTCCCACGGGTCGTCCGGTTCCGGCACGGCCCGATTGGCTGCCGCGAGGGCGCGCCCCTCATCGCCGAGGCCGTCCATCATCTTTCCGGCAAGCGCCGTCGCTGCGTCGATGTCGACGTCACTGTCGGCGCACATTCTGGACAACACCCGGCCGGCGGCCCGCATCCGGGCGTCTTGGATGTCCGCCGGCGCGGCGAGCGTCCAGGCCTCCGGGATGACGTCGTGAACCAGTGCGGGATTGAAGTTGAAGAACGTCGCCACGATCACGCCGGCCGGCACCGGCCCGAAGCAGGCGCCACGGCTCGCAAAGTAGTGGTACGTCGCCGGAAGGCCGACTGCCTCGTACTCCTCGCTGGCTTCCGGGGCGAAGTAGATGAACCCATGGGTCATGTTGGTGATCGCGCCGAGCTTGGCCACGAGGTCGAGGGAGTCGCTCATGGCGGGCACCGTAGGCGCAAATGAGTGGAGGTCCCCAGGCGTGGCCTGCCACGATGGCGCCTATTAGCGCCCCAGACCCAGTCCCGCCGAGTCCCGACGAGAAGGACTGGACGTGGGTCTTGACCACACCGTGTCCGGAGTGTGGGTTCAACGCCGCCGAGTTCGAGGCAACCGATGTCGCCGACCTCCTGCACCAGAACAGCGCCGACTGGGAGCAGATTCTCCGCGGTGATGACGCGGTGGTTCGCCGCCGGCCCTCCCCCGCCACATGGTCGCCACTCGGGTACGCGTGTCATGTGCGTGACGTCCACGTCCTGTACCTGGAGCGACTCGAGCTGATGTTGAACGAGGACGGGCCTCAATACCCCAACTGGGACCAGGACGAGACGGCTCTCGCCGAGCGCTACCACGAGGTGGACCCCACAACCGTTGCCGTCGAGCTACGAGCAGCGGCCGATGCGCTGGCTGATCGCTTCCGAACGGCCGCTGACGGCGAGTGGGAGCAAACCGGCTATCGCAACGACGGGGCGGAGTTCACCGTGACCACGTTCGCGAAGTACTTCATTCACGACCCGATCCACCACGTCCACGACGCGCGTATCGGCTGACGTCGAGCCGAAGCGTTCAGCTACGGCGACGACGGTTGCGGCGAGGCGACCCATCGGTCGCCGCCCGCGTGGGCGCCTCGACAACCTCGACGTCGGGCACCGGGACAGTGCCGTCGAGAACCGCTCGGATGGCGGCGACGTGGTCGGGCGAGTTGCCGCAGCAACCTCCGACGATCTGGATACCGGCCTCGCGCATGCGGTGCGCGTGGGCACCCATGATGTCGGGCGAGCCGCTATAGCTGAGCTCTGCGCCATGCCACTCCGGGATACCGGCGTTGGCCTTGGAAATCACCGGAAGGTGGGTGTTGGCGCGAATCTCGATGAGGGCGGCTTCCGTCTCCGGCAGGTTGTTGCCGCAGTTGGCGCCGATGGCGGAGACGCCGAGTTCGGTCAGCCGCTGCGCGGCCTGCGTGCCGGTGATGCCCATCATCGTGCGCCCCGCGGTGTCGAAGCTCAGGGTGACGGTGATCGGCAGATCGCTCGCCCGTTTTGCACCTTCGACGGCCGCCTCGATCTCTTCGAGCGCGCTCATCGTCTCGATCCAGAGCACATCAGCGCCACCCTGGGTGAGGCCTTCGGCCTGTTCGGCGAATGCGTCGGCGGCAGCGGCCGGCTCGAGTTCGCCGAGCGGAACGATCAGCTCACCCGTGGGCCCCATGGAACCGGCGACGAGGACTCGCTTGGAGGATGCATCGGCGGCGGCACGAGCATTGCCCGCGGCCGCTGCGTTGACCTCGATGACCCGATCGTCGAGCTTGTGCAGCGCCAGTCGGAAGCGGGTGCCACCGAAGCTGTTGGTGAGAATGATGTCGGATCCTGCGTCGACGTAGGCCCGGTGCATGTCCTGCACCGCGTCGGCCATATCGAGATTCATGCGCTCCGGCGCATCGCCGGCGGGCAGCCCTCGGGCGAACAGCTCCGTGCCCGTCGCCCCGTCGACGACGAGGTGGCTACGTTCGGCGATCAACTCATCGAGAACGGTCGCGCGGAAATCAGTGCTTGTCGTCACGCTACGTGAGCGTACCGGCGAGCCACCGGCTAACGGCAATGGGTATTTGGGCCATACTCGCGTGTCGATCGGCCTATCAGCCCCCAGCGAGCTTGTGAAAGCGAATCTGACACTAGCGAGCGTCCGTGCGAAAGTATGCGCAGTGTCGAGCCACCCGTGGAACACCGACTTTGCGTGGCTGCGACCCTCTGTAGCGCCACGGCGACTCACCGAGACGCAGATCGACCAGTTCCACGAGCAAGGCTTCTTCGTCATCGAGAACCTGATCGATGCCGAGACCGTGGCCGCAGTGACCGCCGAACTCGACGAGATCGAGGCCGAGGTCGACGCGCTCCTTCAAGGTCTGCCCGACGAGCGGATGTTCATCGCTGAGTCCGGAGCGATCACCTTCTCCCCCCACGCCGTCAAGCAGTCGCCCGCGGCGCAAGCCGTCAGCGCTCATCCGGCGATCGCGGACGTGTGCCACGACCTGCTCGGCCCAGACGTTCGGCTCTATTGGGACCAGCTCGTCTACAAGAAGCCGCAAAAGCCGCGGGAGTTCCCGTGGCATCAGGACAACGGGTACACCTACGTCGAACCCCAGCAGTACCTCACGATCTGGCTGTCCCTGACCGACGCGACCGTCGATGCGGGCTGCCCGTGGGTCGCGCCCGGTGAGCATCTCGGCGGCACGCTCGCACACGACTACGTGGACCCACTCGGCTTCCAGTGCTTCCCCGACCATCCGGACAAGGTCGCAGCGCCCGTCGGCCCGGGGGGTGCCGTCGTGTTCTCGTCGCTCACCCCTCACAAGACGGGGCCGAACACGACCGACGGCGTCCGCAAGACCTACATCCTCCAGTACGCCCCCCATGGCGCGGACGTGCTCGAAGGCGATGTCACCGCGGCGCCCACCGGTCGGGTACGCCAGGACGACCCCGAGCGGCAGTACCCCGTCGTCGAAGGCGGGGTCCCGGTCGAATGACGCCGCTGCCGGCATGGACCGCGAAAGTCAGCTGGCTTTCGTGGCCGGCCGTGATCCTTGTTGTGCAGCAGGTGCTGTTTCCGGCTCCTGCGGGAAACATCGTCCAGGGCGTCATCCTCGGGCTGATCACCGCGATGGTCGCGGTCGGGATGTGGCTCATCTTCCGAGCCAATCGCGTCATCAACTTCGCGACCGCCGAGTTCGGGTTCCTCCCGGGCATCATCGCGATGCTCCTGATCGTCGAGTCCGGGTGGGCATGGTGGGCCGGCTTCGGTGTCGGCGTCATCATCGCCGGCCTCTTGGGCGTCATCACCGAGTTCGTCATCATCCGTCGATTCTTCGACTCGCCCCGCCTCGTCCTGACCGTCGCCACGATCGGTGTCGCGCAACTCTTCGGACTCATCGCGATCTTCGTGCCGGCGTGGTGGGACACCACGTTGCAGAACCAGCGCATCGAGCCGCCGTTCGGCAGCGTCCTCGACATCGGCAACTTCCGCTTTGACGCGAACGACCTGATGGTCGTCATCATCGCGCCGACCATCCTGATCGCCGTCGGGCTTCTCCTTCGCTACACGCGGCTGGGAGTCGCGATTCGGGCCTCGGCGGAGCTCCCGTCGCGGGCAATGCTGCTGGGGATCCCGGTGAAGGGCCTCCAGTCAGTCGTGTGGGCGATCTTCGGCGTCCTGACCTTCACGGCGTTGTTCCTGCGGATCGGCGTGTTTGGCACGCCGGTGGCGGGCCAACTCGGCCTGTTGTTCTTTCTCCGCGGGCTGGCGGCACTTACGCTCGGCCGCTTCACTCATCTCCCGACGATCATCGCCTCGGCACTGGCGATCGGCGTGCTCCAGCAGGGCGTGGCGTGGAACACCGACGGCGAAGAAGCGCAACAGGTCATCGGCGCGGTGATCGGCGTGATCGTCGTGTTGTCGCTCGTCCTGCGGCGCGATCGCGGCCTTCGTTCCGCGATCGATGGGGCGTCCTGGCAGAGCGTCGGCGAGTCGCGGCCCGTCGCCGCCGTCTTCCGCCGGCTCCTGCTCGTCAGAGTCGGACGGATTGCCGGCTTCGCTGTCATCGCCTTCAGCCTGCTCTGGTGGCTGCCGTACTCGGGCCAGTTCGGTACGACCGTGCAACATCGATTCGCCATCATCTTCATCTTCACGATTCTGTTCATTTCGCTCGGAGTGCTCACCGGCTGGGCGGGGATGCTGTCGCTCGGCCAGCTCGGATTCTTCGCGATCGGTGGCGTGGTCGCCGGAAAACTCACCGTCGAGTACGACCTCGACTACCTCCTCGCCCTGCTCGCGGCTGGAGCTGCCGGTGCCGCGGCGTCGCTGGTGGTCGGAGTACCGGCGTTGCGATTACGGGGCAACTATCTCGCCGTCGCGACGCTCGTCTTCTCGATCGCCGTCGCCGGCTACTTCCTCAACCCGCAGTTCTTCGACTGGGTGCTACGGCCGACCGATCGCATCGAACGCAACCCGATCCTGGGGGTGGTCGATTGGCGAACGACCCGAGCCTCCTACTTCGTCGCGCTCGCCGTCACAGCCGTGATGATTCTCGCCGCGAACGCCATCCGGCGATCGCGAACCGGTCGCATCCTGATCGCGCTGCGAGACAACGAGGACGGCACCGAAGCGTTCGGCATCAGCGCGGTGCGGGCGAAGCTGACCGCATTCGCCATCTCCGGCTTCTTCGCGGCGGTCGCCGGCGGCGTGGCCGTGCATCACGATCAGTTCTTCCAACCGGACAACCCGCTCTTCAACCTGAGCATCTTCACCGGTGCCGTACTCGGTGGGCTCGGCACTGCAGCCGGCGCGGCCTTGGGTGCGCTCTACTTCAACGGCACGTTCTTCTGGCTGCGCGAGGAGTGGCGCCTCTTCACAAGCGCGATCGGCACCCTGCTCATCCTGTGGCTCGCTCCCTCTGGTCTCCATGGTCTCTGGCAGACCGTTCGTGACATGTTCCTACGTTGGTACGGCGCACGACGGGGCGTCGTCGACGCGGATCTCTCCGAGGACCTCTTAGACGTGTCCGCGCCGGAATCCCTCGAGGAGGTCGCCTCATGACCGCAGTGGACGACGCACCGACAGAGTCGCCGAACGACGGACGCGTCCGCGGCTTCATGCGCAGCATCGTCGGGACCGGACCGATTCTTCCGCTCACGGTGCTGTTCGGTCTCAACGCGGTCGACGAACTGGATCGCGCCGCGGCCGCGATCCTTGCGCCGGAGATCCTCGAAGAGTTCGACCTGTCATTCGGCTCCTACTTCCTCATCATCGCCGTCGTCTCGTTCTTCGTCCTGATCGCCCAGCCACTCGTCGCTGGTCTTGCTGATCGCTACAACCGAGTCCGCATCGCTCTCGTCGGCGCAGTTGCGTGGGCGTTCTTCAGTTTCACGACCGGGCTGGCGATCGGCATCCTGACTTTCGTCGCCGCCCGCATCGGCTCGGGTGTCGGCAAGGCGGTCAACGACCCCACCCACGGTTCACTGCTCGCGGACTGGTACAAGCCCAACGACCGGCCGAAGGTCTACAGCTTCCACGGCGCGGCCAACGCCGTCGGTGCCGGCTTCGGTCCCCTCTTCGCCGGCATGCTCGCCTTCTCGTTTGGCTGGCGCACGCCCTTCCTGCTCTTCGCGTTCCCCACCATTGCGATCGTGCTCGTCGGACTACGTCTCAAGGAGCCGATCCGCGGGGCACTCGAACGAGCCGAGGTCGGTGGCGACGAGGAAGCGATCAACACCGAGGAGACACCACCGTCGTTCGCCGAGGCCTGGCGAATGTGCTGGAAGATCGAGGCGCTGCGCCGCATCTGGTTCGCCACCCCGTTCCTGTCCGCTTCCGTCATCGGCTTCAGCAGCCTGACGTTCTTCCTCTACGACCAGGAGTACGGGCTCGACGAGCGGGCCCGCGGCGTGATCGCAGCGGCCGGGCAACCGGCCCGCATCCTCGGACTGATCATCGGCGGCGTGGTCGGGGCTCGGCTCATCAAACGCGATCCCGGCCTTATCCTTCGCTTCCTGGCGATCATCTCGCTCATCACGTCGGTGCTCTCCGCGATCTTCGCCCTCGTTCCCAACCTGGCGGTGGCGATTGCCGCCGACATGCTGATCGGGCTCTGCCTCTCGATCGTCGGACCGGGGATCGTCGCCTCGCTCTCGCTCGCGATTCCGCCGCGAGCCCGGGCAATGGGCTTTTCCATCGGCAACCTCTTCGTCATCCCCGGCCTGTTCAACCTGTGGCTTGTCGGCGAGATCGCGGACGCGTGGGGCATCCGCGCCGGCATGGCGATGATGACGCCCGTCTTCCTCATCGGTGGCCTCGTCATCGCTTCCGGCGGCGGCGTGATCGGTCGAGACATCGACGACGTCCGCCATGCGACCCTCACGCGCTCCCAGGTGCTCGCGGCGCGGCGCCGAGGCGAAGTCAAGCTGCTCTACTGCCGTGGCCTCAACGCGGGCTACGACGGCGTACGGGTACTCCACGACATCGACTTCGAGATCGACGAGGGCCAGATCGTCGCCCTGCTCGGCACAAACGGTGCAGGAAAGTCCACGCTGTTGAAGACGATCTCCGGCGTCGTGCAAGCCGACTCCGGAGCGATCATGCTCGACGGGCGTGACACCACCCACCCGCCTCCCAACGAGGTGACCGGCCTGGGGATCGTCCAGATCCCGGGCGGGGCCGGAGTCTTCCCGGGGCTGACTGTCCGAGAGAACCTCCAGGCCGCCGGATGGCTCAACCGCGGGAGTTCCACGGAGCTCGACGCTGCCCACGCCCGAGTCTTCGAGGCCTTCCCGGAGTTGGAGAACCGGCTGGACGAGTCCGCCGCGAATCTCTCCGGTGGAGAGCAACAGATGCTCGCCCTCGGGATGACGTTCCTGATGAAGCCGAAGCTGCTCATGATCGATGAGCTCTCGCTCGGTCTCGCGCCGATCGTCGTCGAGCGACTACTCGAGATGGTCCGTGAGATCGCCGCGACCGGCGTCACGGTGATCGTCGTCGAACAGTCCGTGAACGTCGCGCTCGAACTCGCCGACACGGCGTACTTCATGGAGCGGGGCCGCATCCGCTTCCACGGGCCGACCGAAGAGCTCCTCGAGCGCCGAGACCTGCTTCGCTCGGTCTTCCTCGGCGACCCGACGGAAGACAACGACCAGGCCGACGATGACCAGGCCGGCGACGACGCCACGTCCGAAACAGCAGCATTCGCAACGCCCGCGCCGAGCGAGGCAACGGGCGCCCCGAGGATGAGCGTGCACGGGCTCGCCCGGAGCTTCGGTGGCATTCAAGCCGTCTCCGGCGCATCGTTCGACGTGTACGACGAGGAGATCCTCGGCTTCATCGGGCCCAACGGCGCAGGCAAGACCACGCTGTTCGACCTGATCGGCGGATCCACGCCGGCCGATGCAGGGACGATCCACCTCGGCCACACGCCATTGCACAACCGCTCCGCCAGCGCACGAGCCCGGGCCGGATTGGGACGGTCGTTCCAGGACGCGCGCCTCTTCCCTGCGCTCACGGTCGAACAGACGATTGCCGTGTCGCTCGAACGTTGGATCCGCTGGGGTGGGCCAGTGACCGCGGCTCTTCACCTGCCGATGGCCTTCGACAGCGAGGCGAACGTCGCCATACGAGTCGATGAACTCGTCGAGTTGATGGGGTTGGAGCGATTCCGCCACAAGACGATCCGCGAGCTGTCGACCGGCACCCGCCGCATCGTGGATATCGCCTGCGTGGTCGCCCACCGCCCCACCGTCGTTTTGTTGGACGAGCCGTCGAGCGGTATCGCGCAGAGCGAAGTCGAGGCACTCGCTCCCGTCCTCGAGCGCATGCGCAGCGAGATGGGAGCATCGCTGCTCGTAATCGAACACGACATGAATCTGCTCAAGAGCATCGCTGACCGCGTCATCGCCATGGACCAGGGCACGATCATTGCGAACGGCAAGCCGGAGGCCGTCCTTTCGAACCCGGCCGTCGTCGCGGCCTACCTTGGAACCGACGAGGTCGCGATCTCGCGCTCAGGAAAGCGACGCGACAACTAAATCGACTCGGGGCACGACCTCGACGAACGTGGAGGGGGATCCACACATGGAACCAGCATCAGCAGACGGAGGCGGGGGCGACCTCAGCCGTCAACTCAAGCGCTACGGCCCACTCGGCCTGCTTGCGATCATCATCGTGGTGGTGGTCGTGGTAGTCATCGCATCGAGCGGAGGCGACGACGACACTGTCACCGACGATGAGTCGAACGTCGATGTCGGCGACCCGGACGGACCGACGGATCCCGACGATCCTGTTGATCCCGTCGACCCCGATGCGCCGCTGAGCACCGACGGCTCCAGTGGTCCCCGTCTCGACGTGAACGGACGCGAACTCCTCGATGGCGTCGTCCCCCTCAGCTGGGCGGTCGAACAAGGCGTGGAAAGCCAGTACGAGTGGGGCGACCGTTGTGATCAGGACCGCGGCACCGTCGCGGTGCCCGACGCCTTTGCCGTCGAGTGTGTTGCCCTCTTCGACGACGACAACGGCGGAGCGACGCACCAAGGCGTGACCGAGGACACGATCACGATCGCCTGGTTCCAGGCGCAGGAGGAGGACCCGATTCTGCGTTACGTGACGTCCGCGATCGTCAACGACGACACGAACGCGCAGGAGGAGGCCACGGTTCGCGGACTGATCTCCTACTTCGAGACGTATTACGAAACCTACGGGCGCAAGGTCGAGCTCGTCGTCGTCCCCGCCAGCGGCAATATCGCCGATGTGAGCGCCGCGGTCGCCGACGCGAAGTTCATCGTCGAGGACGTGAAGCCATTCATGGTCTGGGGCGGACCGTTGCTGACAAATGCCTACGCGCAGGAGCTCCACGCCAACGGCATCCCCTGTTTTAGCTGCCAGGTCGGCGTGAACTTCGACTACTACGAGGAGTTCCCAGGGCTCGCCTACGCCGTCGGCAAGGGCGGAGAACAGCTGGACCTGCTGATCGCCGAGTACGTCGCCAAGCGGCTGGCCGGTGATCCAGCGATCCACGCCGGCGATGAGTCCATGCACGGCACCGAACGAGTGTTCGGGCGGGTGTGGACAACCACGGGTGAAGGGTCCGAGCGGGCGAACGAGCGCTTCGAAGCGAACCTCGGGGCGCTCGGCGTCGAGATCACCGAATCACAGAGCTATGTTCTCGACCCGGCAACCCTGCAGGAGTCGGTGACTTCGATCGTCACGAAGCTCAAGGAAGCCGGTGTCACGTCGGTCATCGTCAGCACCGACCCGATCGGGCCTCGCGACTTGACGTTCGAAGCGACCGCTCAGAACTACTTCCCGGAGTGGATCGTGACGGGCTCGGTTCTGGTGGACACGACCGCGTTCGCACGGTCCTACGACCAGGCACAGTGGAAGAATGCGTTCGGCATTTCGAACCTGTCGACCCGCATCGTCCAGAGCGAGGGCGGCATCTTCTCGATCTACGAGTGGTTCCATGGCGAGCGCCCGCCGGCGGACGACACGATCGGCGTCCTCTCACCCGACCCGCAGACGTTCTATTCGTTCCTCCAGGCCGTCGGCCCGGAGCTCAATGTGGAGAACTTCAACCACGCCGCGTTCTCCGGATTGCCGACGGCACGAGGGGTGACCTCGCCGTCGCTCTCGTGGGGTTCCGAAGGCATCTGGCCTGATGACCTCGAACCCGACTACCGCGGCGTCGACGACGTCAGCGAGATCTGGTGGGACGCCGACCAGCCGGGAATCAACGAGATCGAGGACGAAGGGCTCGGCATGTACTTCTGGGTCGACGGCGGTGTGCGCTACAAGCCGACCGAGATCCCGGAGGGTCCACCCAAGGCGTTCGTCGCAGAGGGGGCAGTCGACATCTATCCCGAGCGGCCCGCCGACGAGCAGTATCCAGGCACCTACGAGCCGTTGACCCCCGCCAGCTGAGGCAGTCCAGCCACCCAGGTCTGCTGCACCTGGAAGTCATCGGACATCGCAACTAAATCGGCTCGGCAGCCGGGGGTGATCGACCCCCGGTCGTCGAGGCCGAGCACGGACGCCGGCACAGCCGACGCAGCGTTCACGGCATCGATGAGGGAGATCCCCACCTCGTCGACCGTCCGTCGGACGGCCTCGTTCATCCGCAGCGCGCTGCCCGCAAGCGTGCCGTCAGCGAGCCGGGGCGCCCAGTCGACCAGAGCCGCGTCGTCGAACGCGGCTGCGTCGGTGACCAGGGCAATCCGGTCAGACCCCTTGGCCCGCCAAGCGAGCCGCATCATTCGCACATCCACGTGCACGCCGTCGGCGATCAACCCACCCACGAGCCGATCATCCGTCAGGGCCACACCAAGAGCGCCCGGTTCACGATGGTGCAGCGGACCGGCGGCGTTGTACAGATGCGTGAACATGGTTGCCCCCGCCTCGATCGCGGCCTCGGTCTGCTCGGCGGTCGCTTGGGTGTGGCCCAGGGCGACAACGATGCCGCGCTCGCGAAGCAAGCGGATGGCATCGAGTGCCCCCTCGCGCTCGGGACCAAGCGTGACGATCCCGACATGGGCAGGGAGCCCGGCGATCCACTCCATGTCGATGCGGTCAGCGGCAACCGCCTGATGCGCTCCATGCGCTGCTCCGAGGTAGGGACCTTCGAGATGCACGCTGATCACGTTCGGGCCGGGTTGTCCAGCGCGATCACCGATCGCAGCGAGGCGAGCGTCGAGGACCGGCAGTGGAGCCGAGATCAGCGTCGGGCACCACGAGGTGACGCCTTGGCCGGCGACCTCGGCGAGAAGCCGTCTCCATGACGACTCGTCGGCAGTGGCCACGTCGACGTCGCGGTGGCCGTTGACCTGAAGGTCCACGAACCCCGGGGCGATGAGGTCGAACGTCGGCGCGTCCGCAGGTCGGAGGTCCGCGATGACGCCGTCATCGACAAGGACCTCGAGGTTCTCGGCGACTCCTTCCGGAAGAACGACCCGGCGTGCGCTGACCGTGGAGATCTAGTTCACCGCGTCCCGCAGCTCGCGCCGCAGGATCTTGCCTGACGCGCTCTTCGGGATGGCGTCGATCTCCTCGAGCAGACGAATCTGCTTGTAGCTGACGAGGTGTTCGCTCACGAAGGCCTGCACCTCGTCGAGGGTCACCGCGGCGCCGGGCATGAGCTGGACGAATGCCTTCGGAAGTTCGCCGACCGCTTCGTCGGGCACGCCGATGACCGCCACGTCCGCAATCAACGGATGCGTGATCAACAGCGCCTCGAGCTCCGCCGGCGGCACCTGGAAGCCGTTGTACTTGATGAGCTCCTTGATGCGATCGACGATCGAGTAGTGGCCCGCCTCGTCGATGATGGCGACATCGCCGGTGTGGACCCAGCCATCAGTGTCGATCGTCTCGGTCGTGGCCTCCTCGTTGTTGAGGTAGCCCTTCATCACCATCGGACCTCGGACCCAGAGCTCGCCTCGCTCCCCCGCCGGCTGGTCCTCACCGGTCTCGGGATCGACGATCCGGCACTCGACGTTGGAGATCGCGACACCACTCGTGCCCGGCCGACCTTCCCCTTCGACGGTGCTGTGGGTGACAGGGCTCAGCTCGGTCATGCCGTAGCCCTGCACGACCTCGACGCCCATGCGCGACGCGGCCTCCTGGGCCAGGTCCGCACCAAGCGGTGCCGCCCCGGAGAAGACCATCTTCAACGAGGACAGGTCGTACTTCTCGACCTGCGGTGACTTGGCCAGTCCGAGCACCATCGGTGGAACGGCGAAGAAGCGGGTGATCTTCTCTTCCTCAACGAGCCCGAGCGCCGCGTCGAGATCGAAGCGGGGCATCGTCACGACCTTGACGCCATTGGCGATCAGACCGTTCATCAGCACCTGCATGCCGTAGATGTGGAAGAACGGGAGCGCAGCAAGCCCGGCTTCACCCGGCTGGTAGCGGATGACGTGTTCCATCTGCGCGATGTTCGCAACCAGGTTCCGATGCGTCAGCATCACGCCCTTCGGCAGCCCGGTGGTACCCGACGAGTACGGCAGGACGACCACATGGTCGGCGAAGTCGACCTCGACCTGGTCGATCGGCTCGCCGAACAGCGAGGCCACTGGCGTCGCTCCCTCGGCCTCGCCCATCAAGTAGAGCTCCGTGACGTCGGTCCCCTCGATTGCCTCGGTCGCGACCTTGAGGAACATCGGAACCGTGAGCAGCAGCGTCGCTCCGGCGTCCTGGAGCTGGAAGCGGACCTCCCCGGCCCCGTAGGTCGGGTTGATCGTGGTGATGGTGCCGCCGGCGACCGCAACGGCATGGAACGCGATCGCATACTCCGGAACGTTCGGCGCCATGATGCCGAGCACCGACCCCGGGCCGAACCCTCGGGCCTGGAGACCACCGGCCATGCGGTGAACGGCATCGCTCAGCTGGGCGAAGGTGTACGTCGAGGACGCCCCATCAGTGATCGCAACGGCGTCCGGGCTGTCAGCCGCCATACGTAGCACGTGCGCGGTGATCGAGACATCAGGAATGTCGACATCGGGAAGCGGGCTTGTGTGGATGATCACGGGCCTTGCCTTTCGTCCAGGCCGCGCATCGTAGCAAGCCGCCTTCGAGCGGGCTGAATGGACCATTTGCCTGAGCCACCCGGCTCAACTGTCTTCCGCAACGGCGCGCGGGTTCTACCTTCAGGGTCATGAACTTCGGGTCGAAACACACCGGTCGCCTCCTTCCCCGGCACGAGACCGCGGGCGACATCATCGTCACGTGGAACGTTCACACGGCACGGGCCGGCCTCTTCAAGAAGGAGGAGCGCAGCGAGACGGCTGCGCTCCGCGATCTCTCGCTCGAGGGTGCGCTCGTCGAAGTCGTGGACGGCGCCCCCTTCGAGGTCGGCGACGTGGTTCCGGTCCGTTTCCGAGGCCTGGACGGCAACGCGATCGTACGCCACGTCCACACGGAAGGCGACGCATCGTTCTACGGCGTGAACTTCAGCCCGGAACAAGAGTTCAGTTCGGCCATCGACGCCGCCGTCGGCGAGCTACGCAGCCACTCTGCCGAGCTCTTGGCTGCCTGGCACCGCCAGAACTGATCCGCTCAGGCGGCAGCTTCGAACTCGGCGAGCACGCGATCGGCTTCGTCGTGCACGGCAATGCGGCCGTGGAGCATTTGGCGGGTTTCGTCCGCGGCGAGCTTCGGTTGCTCGACGGTGGCCCAGTTGACCAGCCCTGACCAGAAGCGGTCGATGAGCTCTGCGCCGCTGACCGTTCCTCCGTCCAACGTTCGGAACGACAACGAGCGCATCTCGCCCAGGTAGAGGTTGAGCGAGCGGACGTGGATCGCCTCATCGATCCGGATTCGCTCGACGATCTCTGCCGCGAGCTCGGCGTTGTCCCGCAGGTCGGTGAAGACGTCGGCGGTACGAAGGATCTGCTGGGTGTCGGCGAACCCGATCTCGGCCCGGAACTCGATGATCAGCAGGTTGGCGAGAAACGACACCGTGCCCTCGATCTCGGGCGCGACTTCTGGGACATAGCGAGAGCCCGCGTCAGCCCGACCGATGTTCTCCGGCGGCTCGACGTCGGGAAAGGCTCCTGGGCCGAACACGAGATCGCGGGCCGCGAACCACATCGCGTCGTGCCCGCCGATGCCCTCGTCGGGCAGACCGCCCTCATCGAGGCCGTGAGCGAGAAGCAGCCCCTTGTTGAGATGGCCGATGGCCATCTCGGAAATGTCGTCGACGATAACGGGTTGCAGATCTGGGAACGCCATCTCTGCCAGCAGGCGACCCTTTGCTTCGATCTTGCCGGTGATCGTCAGCGAGTTCCAGAACGACTGGCCCAGGTCGTTGCGCAGCAGCACGAGCTGCTGCTCGGGGGTGGGCATCCGAAGACCGTCGAGGAGCTGCGCCGTCGCGCCAAACGGTTCGCCGCCTCGATCACGCAGCGCCGCCTCCCATGCGTCGAACGCCGGTTCGCGTACGAGCGCCCGGGGCGGCTGGTACGAGCCGTCGGCCAGCATCCCGCCGTGAAGTCGTTCGCCGAGCACGACGTGGTCCTCGGCGTAGTCGTGATCGGCGAGGAGTTCGTCTTGGGAGTACGTAAGGCGACTCATGGGGATCAGTTTACGGCGACCTGAAGTTCGTCGAGGCCTCGCAGGTTGATGCGGCCGTTCCAGACGGGCTCCGCGGCGATCGCGGCATTGGGGAAGCGGCGGACGAAGCGGCCGATCGCAAACTGGCCCTCGAGCTTCGCAAGCGAGGCACCAAGGCAATAGTGGATGCCACTCCCGAACGACACGTGTTGCCCGGCATCGGCACGGGCGAGGTCGAGCTCGCCCGCCGCCGGGCCGAACTTCTCCGGGTCTCGGTTGGCCGAAGCCAGCGACGTCGAGACGAACGCGCGGGCCGGGATCTCGACTCCGCGCACCTCGGTGGCCTTCAGCGTGATTCGTCGCGACATCTGTACGGGGGCAACCCACCGGAGCAGCTCGTCCACGGCGTTGGCATCGAGCGACGGGTCGTCGCGCAGCAGGGTCGCCTGGTCCGGATGGTCGAGCAGCTCTCGAATGCCGGTACCGATGAGGTTCACTGTGGTCTCATGGCCGGCCACGAAGAGCAGATTCACTTGATCGCGTAGTTCCTTCGGCGACATCCGGTCGCCGGCCTCTTCCGCCTCGATCATCGCAGTGAGGATGTCCTCCGCCGGATTCTTGCGCTTCCACTCGATGACGTCGGCCAGGTAGCCATCGATGTTCCGGTTCGCCTCGAAGGCCGCCACCATCTCCTCGTCGCTGATGATCGGATCGAGGGTCTTGACGATCGCTCCGGACCAGTCGCGGATCTGCTCCTTGTCAACGTCGGGGAGCCCGAGCATCTCGGAGATGACATCGAACGGGAGCGGGAACGCGAGCTCGCCGACCACATCCGCCGTCCCGGCGTCGGCCATGCGATCGAGCGCATCGTCCACCATCTGCTCGATTCGGGGGCGAAGCGCCTCGATCGTGCGGGGGGTGAACGCCTTACTGATCAGGCGACGCAGTCGCGTGTGGTCCGGCGGGTCCAGGCCGAGAATCGACTCGAACTCCATGTCGTCGTCGAACTCCTCGAGAAGCGTGCCTCGGTCGAGCTCCGTGAGGTCGGCGTTGCGGTCATCGACACTCAGTTCCGGGTCTCGCAGGAGAGCGAAGACGTCGTCGTAGCGGAAGAGGGCGTAGCCGCCGGTGAGCAACGCATGGACGGGTTCGCTCTCGCGCAGCTCGGCGAGATGGGTCCACGGATCCTCCGTGAAACCGTCCTGAAGGGGGTTGAAGAAGACGGCGGTCATGGCGCGACCGTAGCGCTAGCGTCGTCTTCGGTGAATGAGATCGGGCCTCCTGAGACGGATGACGCACCTGAGGTGATCGCGCCGTGGGACGGCCGCCGGGTGCCCGTGACCCTGCTCGGCGGCTACCTGGGCGCCGGAAAGACCACAGTCATCAACGCTGTTCTCGCCACCACCGATCGGCCCATCGCGGTGTTGGTGAACGACGTCGGCGCCGTGAACGTCGACGCCGCTCTCGTGCGCCGACGCCACGGCGACACGATCGAGCTGACCGACGGCTGCGTGTGCTGCAGCCTCGCCGGCGGGCTGAGTGCGGCGTTCGATGGTCTGCGGGAGCGGCCCGATCCGCCGGACCACGTGATCCTCGAGCTCAGTGGTGTTGCCGATCCTGCCCGTGTGGCTCCGTGGGCCGACAGCGACGGGTTCCGCCTGGACGGAACCGTCGTCCTCGTGGACGCCGAGCAGTTTCCCGAGCGGGTCGACGACCCACTGACGCGTCCGGCCGTCACCACGCAGCTCGCGGCCGCCGACCTGGTGGTTCTGAGCAAGCTCGACCTCGCGACAGGTGAAGAGGAAGCCGCCACACGGGCGCTGCTCGATGACCTCTGCCCGACGACTCCCCTCCTTGCGAGCGACGACGCTGTGGCCACTGCGTCATTCCTCGATCTCGGGACCCGACGTCCGGGCGGCGTAGCCGACACACCGATGCCCGCGCTCTTCGATCCACACGACGTTGATCTCCATCCGATCCCGCACCCCATCTCCCGGGCCGACTTCGAGGCGATGATCGCCGCGCTTCCCGACGATGTTCTCCGGGCGAAAGGCATCGCCGAGACTCCCGACGGCGAACGCCTGCTCGCCCAGGTCGTCGGTCGACGCCGCATCGTCACCGACCTCCCCCACGCCGAGTCTCAACCCCCCACCGAGCTCGTCGTCATCACACCCCGCCCCCAAAGCGCAACAACTGGTGCCTGACCCCGCTTCAACTGGTGTCAGACACCCGCTACATCTTGTGGCACCAGGACCACGTCTACATGAGGTCCTCGGTCCAGGGAGGTGAGGGGGCACCGTTCGCACGGATCTCGTCGATGAGGTCAGGCATCGCAGCGGGATAGACGACTTCTCCGTTTGTCCGCATCTCGTGTGCGCTGAGCCAGCGAAACACATCGATGACCGAAAGCTCGACGCGGAAATCGCCCGTCGGGCCTGAACCTATACTCCCTGCCGATGGAGATGCACTTCGCAACCGTGTGGGAACAAATCGCCGATCGCATCGGCGACCGTCCCGCAATCACCCATGGCGCCACGACTCGAACGTGGCGGGAATACGACGACCGATCGGCCCGGATCGCGGCGGCGTACAACGCGGCTGGGCTCGGACCCGACTCCAAGGTCGGGCTCTTCATGTACAACTCGAACGAGTACATGGAAGCTCAGTTCGCGGCGATGAAGATGCGGGGCGTCCCCATCAACATCAACTATCGCTACATCGATGAGGAGCTCTGGTACCTCCTCGACAACAGCGACGCCGAGGCGCTCGTCTTTCACTCGTCGCTCGGCGACCGGGTGGCTCGCGTCGTTGACCGTCTCCCCGATCTGAAGGTCCTCATCGAGGTCGACGACGGAGGCGCCGGTCAGGTGCAGGTCGCTCGCCGCTACGAGGAGGCCGTTGCGTCTCATGAGCCGATGCCTCGCATCGAGCGGGCCGAGGACGACACGTACATGCTTTATACGGGCGGCACGACCGGCATGCCGAAGGGCGTGATGTATGCGATGGGCGGGATGACGGCCGGCCTGGCCGGCGCCGCGTTCCCCGTGCTCGGCCTCCCCGCGCCGGAGAGCACCGAGGCGCTCATCGAGGCGGCCTCTGGCACCGACGGTTCGTTGGTCTCGCTTCCTTGTGCACCGCTCATGCACGGCACCGGGCTTTGGCTCGGTTGCTTCATCCCCCATCTGCTCGGTTCCCACATCGTCACCGTCACGAACCGGAGCCTCGACGCCCACGAAGTCCTGGGCACGATCGAGGAGTACAAGGCCTCCACGATCACGATCGTGGGCGATGCGTTCGCGAAGCCGCTGCTCGCGGCGATCGACGAGGGCAAGCCCGGTGGCGGCGCCTACGACCTGTCCTCGGTCGGCATCATCCAGTCCTCTGGCGTGATGTGGACCACCGAGGTCAAGGAGCAGCTTCTCGAACGGATCGAGCAGGCAATGCTTCTCGATGCGATGGGCTCGACCGAAGGCTCGATGGGAATGCAGATCACGATGAAGGGGCTTGCCACGGAGACAGGCAAGTTCACCCAGAGCCCGACCACCAAGGTGTTCACCGACGACGACCGAGTCGTCGAGCCGGGCTCCGGCGAGATCGGAATGGTCGCGGCCGGCGGCAACGTTCCCCTCGGCTATTTCAAGGACGAGGAGAAGTCCGCCCGCACGTTCCGTGTGATCGACGGCGAGCGCTACAGCTTCCCGGGCGACCTGGCGATGGTGGCCGAGGACGGATCGCTGATCCTGCTCGGCCGAGGCAGCCAGGTCATCAATTCCGGCGGCGAGAAGATCTACCCCGAGGAAGTCGAGGAGGCGGTGAAGCGGGTCGACGGTGTCGTCGACTGCCTTGTCGTCGGCGTGGACGACGAGAAGTTCGGCCAGGCAGTCACCGCCGTCGCGAGTCGAGCCGAGGGGGCTGACGTGGACGGCGACACGATCATCGAGTCGGTGAAGAACGAGCTCGCCCGCTTCAAGGCTCCGAAGTCGGTTGTCTTCGTGGACACCGTGCCGCGCGCGCCGAACGGCAAGGCCGACTACAAGACGGCGCAGCAGTACGCGATCGACGCCAACGCCTGAGGATCAGCCCAGAACGGCGGCCTCAACTGGGTCGTAGAGCTGCCCAGCGAGGGCGTTTCCCAGATCCGACGTGCGTTCGATGACGAGGTAGGCACCGAAGTTGTCGTCCAGTTGCAGCCAGGCCACCGCGCCGTAGGCGCCGGGGTCCGTGATGCGCTCGTTCGCCTCATCCACCCACCAGCCCATGCCGTAGCCGACGTCGGATCCGTAGACGCGGCCCGTGCGGTTTTCGTGTGTGGCCGCGAGAGCCTCCGGCGTGAGGACCTGATTGTCGCCACACTTGCCGCCGCGCAGGTTCATCAGGAGCAGCGCCGCGTAGTCGCGAGCGGTCGTGTAGACGCCGCCCTCCATGTTGGGATTGTCCGTCGGCGGGAGCAGGGAGAGATCGCCATCCCAGTCCGGGTACTCGAATGAAGCACCGAGCGGCACGAACGGGCTGCTGTAGCCGAAGTTCGTGAGGCCGCACGGCTCCACGAAGATCTCGTCGACGAGCTCGTTCCACGACTTCCCGGCCGCGATCTCGGCCACGGCGCCGGCGACCTGCCACTGGGTGCCGCCGTACTGGAACGCTGTGTCCGGCGGTGTGATCAGGTGGTCATCGGCCGTAGTGGTGAGGATGGTTGTCGCGCACTCTTGCAATGTTGTCAGCGAGTTGTACTGACAGAGCAGGTCCGGTACGTCGAGGCTTCCGCCGAGTCCAACCAGACCGGAGCTGTTGGAGACGAGCTGGGCAGGAGTGACCTCGGGGTGGTCCCCGGCGTAGTCGAGCACATCTGCGATCGGCGCATCGACGTCCAGTAGGCCCTGGTCGTCCAGAGCCATGAGTACGCCGGCGCTCACCATCTTCGATGTCGACATGATCAGCGAGACGCGGTCCTCGCCGAAAACTCCCCAATACTCCTCGTGGAGGATCCCCTCGTCACGCTCGACCACGATCAAGCCGGCGCCGTTCAACTCGTTCTCTTCGATGAACGACTCGACGATCGGGCTGATCGCGGAGAAGTCACGCTCCACGGGCTCCGGCTCCGGCTCGGGCTCAGATCCGTTCTCGTCCCCGCAGGCAGCGGCGATGAGAACGGACACGGTAAGGAGAGCGAGGAGGCGGCGCATGGCGCAGACGGTAGTTGACCCATCGCCACCGGCCGTCGTCGGTTTAACCGCGTAGGGTCGCGGCAGTGATGGCCGCCTTCTCCGCCTCCCTCGAAGCGCACACCTGCGCGTACTTCACCACGACTGGTCGTCAGTCGGGTACGCCGCATCGAGTCGAGATCTGGTTCTGCGTGGTCGACGATGTCCTGTGCGCGATCTCTGGCGGGCGTGACCGATCCGATTGGGTCCGGAACCTCTTGAAGCAACCGGAACTCACCATCGAGGTCGGCGATGCGAGCTGGACCGCGCAGGCGTCGATCCCGCCGGACGATCCGGACCATCCCGCCCGCGGTCGCCTGGCAGGGCGGTATCAGGGCTGGCAGGAGGGAACGCCGCTCACCGAGTGGGCGACGCACGGGCTCGTCTTGGAGCTCCGTCCGGCGGGCTAGCTGCCAGGCTTGCTCCATACGGAGACGTGGTGCTCGCTGTCACCGGTGAAGAGCGACCGCACCCAGTCCTCCCAGCGCCCAACCGGCTCGAGCCCAGCGAGGCGCGCCATGAGGTCGAGTTCCGACAGCCACACATAGCGGAAGGGTGCAACGTGGTGCAGGGCGCCGTCCGTCGTCACGTAGTGATGGTGCGACTCGAACCGCTGATTCGCGATGTCGGTGAATCGATCGACGCCGATGTGGTGCGGCTCTGCGGCGAAGGCGACGGAGTTCTCTCTCGGCGGCAGACGTCGAAGATTCGGGACTCCGACCTCGAGCACAAAGCATCCGCCCGGGTCGAGATGGTCGGCCGCGTTCTGGAAGCAGGCCACCTGCTGATCCTGCGTCAGGAGGTTGTTGATCGTGTTGAACACCAGGAACACGAGCGCGTAGGTGCGGCCGGTCGTCGCCGTGGCGAAGTCGCCAGTGACCACCTCGAGGTCGACACCACCGGGCTTGTTCTTCAACTCCTCGAGCATCTCCGGCGAGAGCTCGATGCCGTCGACTTCGTGCCCGCGGGCGGCCAGTGGAAGAGCGACCCGACCGGTACCGATGCCGAATTCCAGCGCGGGTCCGGCTCCGACCAGTGCGTCGAGGAAGTCGATCGTCGGATCGAGCACGGCAGGATCGAATCGTTCCGCGTGTGTCTCGTCGTAGACCGGCGCGATGTTCGCGCCGAAGTGATTCTCCGTCATGTCAGTTGTTGCCTTCGATCAGCGGTACGTCGGGCATCGGGTTGTGCGGTTGGGCCTAGTGGGAGAACCACACCTCTTTCAGCCAGAGCCCGTCGGCGTCGTCCATCGTGCCGACCATGATGCTGCACTCGTCGGGCGTGTCCTCCGCCTGGAAGTAGAGCGTCGACCCGCAAGAGCGACAGGACCCGTAGCGTGCGAACCCGAGCTCATGCAGCCCGAGCTGCCCTGGTCATCGGCCCAGTGGACAGTGTCGTTCTCGGCCCGGGCTGCAGCGACGAAGTTTCCCGTCAGTCGACGGCAGCTGTCGCAGTGACATTGCAGAACGGCATTCTTCGTCACTGCGTCGTATCGGACCGCACCGCAAAGACAGCCACCGGTTCGCTCACCGCTGATCTCCTGCATCGTCGGAGACTAGAGCGGGCGCTGAAGGTGGAACGGGCGATTCTCTTCGATCGCCGCAGCGATGCCCAGGAGACGCCGTTCTTCTCCCCACGGCGCCACGAGCTGAAGTCCGGCGGGAAGCCCAGCATTCGTGAACCCGGCCGGAATCGAGATCGCCGGACATCCGGTGGCAGAGATCACGCAGCACGTGGTCATCCATTGGAGATAGTCGCTCATCGGATCGCCGTTGATCTCCGTTGGGAACTCCCGGTCTGCGGGGAACGGTGCAACCTGGGCGCTCGGCAATGCGAGCACATCGTGCTCTTCGAAGAACGATTCCATCGTCGCGACCAGGCCGAGCCGCATCTCCTCCGCTCGCACAACGTCGTCCCCGGTCAGCGAGAGGCCGTACTCGATGTTCGCCACCAGCGTCGACTTCATCGAGCGCCAGCCTTCGAGCGAAGAGAGGATCCGCATTGACCAGCCCCGCGCGATCCGGAACACCTCCATCGCTTCGCAGAGGTCCGGTGCGGCAGGCCGCGCCACGCCGCCGACGTCGACGATCGCGGCCGCGGTCGACTCGCAGCACGCGAGCACTTCCGGCTCCACCGGGAACATCTCCATGTCGCCACCGAATGCCAGACGAACATCGTCCGCCGCCGGTTCCAGGTCTCGAAACGAGCGGCCGTCCTCGGGCAGCGAGACGTCGTCATCCGGATGCGGACCGGCGAGAGCCGAGAGGAGAAGTGCGGCGTCGGCGACAGTCCGACCCATCGGCCCCTGCACGCCGAACCGATCGAGCTGGCGACGGGCCCCGAGCGGGCTCGGCACCCGGCCCATCGTGGGCCGCAGCCCGACCACGTTGTTGAACGCAGCCGGGTTTCGCAGCGAGCCGCCGAGGTCGCTGCCGTCCGCGATCGGGAGCATGCGAGCGCCGAGAGCAGCAGCAGCTCCCCCACTGCTCCCGCCCGCGGAATGATCGAGGTTCCACGGGTTGCGGGTGAGCCCGTAGACCTCGTTGAACGTGTGGGATCCGGCGCCGAATTCCGGCGTGTTCGTCTTGCCGATGATGATCGCTCCCGCCGCGCGGACTCGGCTGGCGACCAGGCCGTCCTCTTCCGCCGGTCGGTCAGAGGTGATCAAGGATCCGGCCCGAGTCGGCAAGCCGGCGACATCGTCGAGGTCCTTCACCGCGATCGGCAGACCGTGGAGCGGGCCCACAGGCTCGCCAGCGTCCGCCGCTGCTGCAGCCGCGAGGATCTCCTCTCGCGAGAACATCGCGACGATGGCGTTCACATCGATGTTGACCTGCTCGATCCGGTCGAGGTGAGCGGTCACGACCTCCACCACGGATACGTCGCCGGCCCGAATCAGCTCAGCCAGCTCGACAGCAGACCGCTCGGTCAGGTCGTCGACATCCATGGGCGGCACGCTAGGCGTCTCGGGCGAGGACGAGCGCGGCCCAGTCACCGTCGAATTGTCGCTCGACGGTCACGAGCGGCGAAAGGTGACCGGCGACCTGGTCGCACTGCATCGGCGTCAACCCACTCACCCCGAGCCAGCCGCTCGGCGCCACGAGACGCACGAGATCAGCGCGCAGTTCGACAATGCCGGCTCGGGCAATGTTGGCGAGGACGACGTCGAAGACCTCGCCGTCAGCAATCGGCAGCTGGTCCGATGCAGTGAGCTCGTGGGTTCGATCGTTCAACGCGGCGTTGCGACGGGTCGCCTCGACCGCTTCGGCTTTGAGATCCACGCCGAGCCCACGTCCCGCACCCAGCTCGAGCGCGGCCAGTGCGAGCACGCCCGTCCCGCATCCCACGTCCAGGACGGACTCGCCGCCGCGCAGGCGCCGAGCGAGCGCCTCGATCAGGAGCCGGGTCGTCGGATGGTGACCGCTGCCGAACCCACCGGGACCGAGCTCCACGAGACCGGGAAGCTCGTGGCGCTCGTGCTCGGACCAGGCGAGGCACACCGTGACGCGATCGGCGACGGTGACCGGTGTGGTGTTTCGGTGCCACGCAGCGCCGGCGGCGCCGCCGTCCGGCCGCGCGACCGCCATCTCACCCTCGGCGCGGAGCAGAACCGCGATCGACTCCGTAGACGCCACCGGCACGGAGGCAACCACCACGCGTCGCCGTTCAGCCGGCGCGACAACCGCATCGATCCGCGCGCCGAGTTCGACGAGGCGCGTCTGGACGCGCTCCAGATCGGACGGGCTGGTGGCGACGACGAGCACCGCGAGTTTGTAGTTCGAACGTCAGGCGTCGAGCCAGGCCAGCAGCGTTGCCGAGTACTCCTCCGACAGATCCTCTTGCAGGAAGTGCCCTCCACCTTCGAGGATCACGTGAGGCTGGCCGGCCGCGCCGGGGATGCCTTCCACGATCGGTCGCCAGCCGTTGGGAGCAACGACGTCCTTATCGCTGAAGATGGTCAACACGGGCTTGGTGAAGGTGTTGAGCACCTTCCACGCTTCGAAGTTTGCAAGGTACATCGGATTGTCGGGACGCGTCGGAAGGAGCTGCGTGAACGCCCGGCTCCCGACCGTCAGCGCCTCGTCCGGGTACGGCGAGCGGTAGCCGTTCACGACATCGTCCGATGGCTCGGTGACCATCACCATGGGCAGCAGGGTCCAGGGCTCCCACACCGGCGCCGCGGCCGCCATCGCCTGGAAGTCCGCGAGCGGGCCGGAGGCCTCGATCACGTCCGGCAGTGGTTCCGCGATGTCTCGCCATGGAAGACCGGTGTTGCTGATCGCCATGCGGGCAACACGGTCAGGTTGTTGGGCGGTCAGGCGCATGCCGACAATGCCGCCCCAATCGTGGAGGACGAACGTGATGTCGGTCAGCTCGAGTTCGTCAAAGAGCACCGCGCTCATCCAGGAGACGTGGCGCTCCACCGAGTAGTCGGCCATGGCCGACGGCTTGTCGGACATCCCCATCCCGACCAGGTCGGGTGCGATTGCGCGGTACCCGGCGTCGACCACCGCCGCGATCTGGTGCCGCCAGATGTACGACCACGACGGGTTGCCGTGGAGGAAGACGACGACCGGAGCGTCCGGATCGCCGTCGTCGACCATGTGCACGCGTAGGTCACCACCCTCGCCGTCGGGAATCGTCACGTAGCGGCGAGCGGCCGGATAGCCGGCGACGTCGTCGACGGCTTCGGCTGGGGATGACAGGATCTGCACAGCCGCAAGCTACTCAACTGCTTGTGAAACTGGCAATAGTTTCAGTTGGCCCGGTACCGTCGCCGACAGCCGAACTGGGAGAGCAATGACCGAGCCAGAAATTGTGATCCGGGGCGCCCACAGCTCGCCCTACAGCCTCAAGATGCGGGCCGTCCTGCGCTATCGGCAGATCCCCCACCGCTGGGCGCTGCGCGGCTCACCGGTCGACGACCTCCCCCAGACCAAGGTGCCGGTCATCCCTGCGCTCGGTTGGACCGACGGACAGGGCGGCTACTCCCATGTGATGACCGACTCGTCGCCGCAGATCACCAAACTCGAAGAGGACTTCGCAGGCCGCAGCCTCGTGCCGAGCGATCCCGCGCTCGCATTCATCGACTTCCTTCTCGAGGACTTCGCCGACGAGTGGGTCACCAAGGCCATGTACCACTACCGCTGGACGTACGAGGCTGACATCGAGAAGGCCGGCTGGCTACTCCCCCTCGACGCGAACCTCCAGATGCCCGACGACGTTCACGCCGCGATGCACGACGGCATCATCGAGCGCCAGGTCGGACGGCGGGCCCTCGTCGGCTCGACGGACGGCAACCTCCCGATCATCGAGGGCTCCTACATCACGCTGCTCCAGATCCTGCAGGACCACCTCGGCCGTCACGACTTCGTACTCGGCGATCGGCCCGGTCGCGTCGACTTCGCGCTCTACGGACAGCTCAAGCCGATGCTCTGGTGGGACCCCACCCCGATGGCGCTCGGCGTCGAACACGCGCCGCGAGCCGTGAACTGGATCGAGCGGGTCGACGACCTGTCGTGGATCGCCGTGGACGGCGACAACGGCTGGTTCGATCTCGATGGCCTCGACGACTCCGTCAACGCCCTCCTGAAGGAGGCGGGCCACACGTACGCGCCATTCATGATCGCCAACGCGGCCGCGCTGGACTCAGGCGCCGACGAGATGAGGTGCGAGATCGAGGGAATCACCTACCGCCAGGCACCGTTCGGGTACCAGGGCAAGTGCCTGACGTGGCTCCGCGAGGCGTATGCCGCACTCGGTGCTGAGGACCAGGCCCGCGTCGACGACGTCCTTGCGGGGACGGGCTGCGAGGCGTTGCTTGCCTGAGCCGCTCAGTGGATGGCGCCGTCGCCCTCCTTGAGGTTCGGCGCCGCTCGTCCCGCTCGCTGCGCGATGATCTCCGCGCAGATCGACACGGCTGTCTCTTCCGGGGTGCGCGCGCCGATGTCGAGACCGACCGGCGACATCAGTCGGGCGAGCTCCGCGTCGGTCACGCCGGCCTCGCGGAGACGACCCGTGCGGCTGTCGTGCGTCTTCCGGCTCCCCATGACGCCGATGTAGCCAACCTCGGTGACGAGTGCGCCCTGGATCGCGGGAACGTCGAACTTGTTGTCGTGCGTGAGCACGCAGACGGCGTCGCGGGGGCCGAGTGAGGCACCGATCTCGTCGAGCAGATCGTTCGGCCACTTCACGACGACGGCATCGGCAACCGGGAAGCGGGCGGGCGTGGCGAAGACAGGTCTGGCGTCGCACACCGTCACCCGGTAGCCGAGCACTTTCGCTACCCGAGCGAGCGCGGCGGTAAAATCGACTGCGCCGAAGATCACCATCTGGGGCGGCGGAGCGAAGGACTCGATGAACACGGCGACCGTGTCTTCGCGCGCTTCACCATGCTCGCCGTAGTGGCGCACGCCGGTGCGTCCGGCAGCCAGCTCGCCAGCCATGTCGCGGGCGACGACACGGTCGAGATCCGGGTGGCCGAGGGTGCCGGCCAACTCTTCGCCCGGTCGCAGAACGAGCTTTGAGCCGGTGTTCGGCCCCTCGATGACAGTCGCGACCGCGACGGGATCCTCGGTCTCGGCGGCCGCCTTCACGAGCTCGAAGAGGTCAGCCACAAGCAGTCACCAGTCGAACGGCTCGATGAAGAGATGGATCGTTCCGCCGCAGGTGAGGCCGACGGCGAATGCCTCGTCGTCGCTGTAGCCGAAACTGACCATCCGCCGTTCACCCGTCTGGATGATCTGCAGCGCCTCCTCGACAACCGCTCCCTCGACGCAACCGCCAGAGACGGAGCCGACCACCGAACCGTCCTCACACACCGCCATGGCCGCGCCGGGATCGCGGGGCCCGGACCCCTCCAGCCGCACAACCCGAGCGACGGCGGAGGACTTGCCGGCGGCCCGCCAACGGCTCAGGTCGTTCATGATCTCGCGCACACTGCGAGGGTACCGGGCTGGCTCCGGCCGTCCTGATTCCCGATTGCTACGGCGCGAAGATGGCGAAGGACCTCCAGCAATTCCTCGATGCCGAAGAGCGCGTATGGTCGAGCCTCGGGGTCCAACCCAAGGACCGACGAGTCGCCCTTCCCTCGGGAGCGGGCGTCAGAGTGCAGGAGGTCGGCGACGGACAGCCGTTGATCTTCATCCACGGAGGTTCCGTCGGTGGAACCAGCTGGGCGCACCTCGCGGTGCGGCTCGAGGGCGTGCGCTGCATCCTGATCGATCGGCCGGGATGCGCCTTGTCCGACCCGGTACCCGGGGATCCGCCCCGGAGCATCGCCGAGATCCACACACACGCGGACGGCTTCCTCCCTGACCTGCTGGACGCTCTCGAACTCGAGCACGCCGCCATCGCCGCTTCGTCCTACGGCGGCTTCTTCGCCGTACGCGGCGCAGCGGCCGCCCCACAACGCGTCACGAAACTAGTCGAGTACAGCTGGGTCGTCGGTGCTCCCAGCGAGGCCGCCCCGCTTACGGTCCGGATCGGAGCCCTGCCAGGCATGCAGGCCCTGATGACCCGGATTCCGATGACGCGCAGCATGGTCAAGGGCGCGCTGTCCCAGTTCGGGATGGGCAAGGCGATCGAGTCGGGGGCGTTCGACGACCTCATGCTCGACTGGGTCCACGCCTTGATGCGACACACCGAAACGCTCGCCAACGATGTGAGGTCGCTTCCCAAAGTCTTCACCCCGATTCGGGGGCAAAACCCCGACGTGCTCCACGCCGATGAGGTCCTCGCGAAGCTCAACATGCCTGCCCTGTTCCTCTGGGGCGAGGAAGACCCCAATGGCGGCGCAGCCGTTGCTCGTCAGTTCGCGCCGCGACTACCGGACGCAGAACTCGTGGTGATCCCCGGGGCGGAGCACGCACCCTGGCTCGACGACATGGAGACGTGCGTGACGCACACCCAGGCGTTCCTCGATCAGTAGAGTCCGTCTCATGTCGACCTGCCGCGGCGTCGTCTTTCCTGGCGACGGCACCTACGAGACCCGAGAGTTCCCGATCCCCGAGCCAGTTTCCGGTGGCGCGGTCCTCAAGGTCGAGGCCGTCGGGCTGTGTGCGAGCGACGTCTCCCAGCTCCACGGCCATCACCACGTTCCGGGTGAGGTCTCACCGATCGTGCCGGGCCACGAGATCGTCGGCCGCGTCCACTCCTTGGCCGCCGATGCGGCGCTCGGCGTCGAGGTCGGCCAGCGGGTCGGCGTGGACCTCGTCCTCTTCGGAGGTCGGGAAGGCCACGGACTCGACGTCTACGGCTACACGATCGGCCCGGAGGTCGAGCACGGACTCTGGGGCGGCTACGGCGAGTACATGGGCGTCTTTCCCGGCACCCACCTCGTTCCGCTCACCGACGACGTGTCGGCTGCCGAGCTCAGCCTCTTCGAACCGCTCGCCAGCATCGTGAACTGGTCCGACATGCTCGACCTGCGGCCTCACGACCGGCTCGTCATCCAGGGTCCGGGCCACATGGGTCTGATCGCGGCGGCCTACGCAGCGAGCCAGATCGGCGTGCGCCAGATAATCGTCACGGGCACGTCGAAGGACGCCGTGCGGCTGGAGGCCGCGCTCGCCGTCGGTGCCCACGAGGTGATCAATGTGGACGAGGAACCGGACCTCGTCGGGCGAATCCACGAGCTGACCCGCGGCGGCGCGAGCGCTGTGATGGAGCTCACTGCTCTCGCGACGCAGCCGGTCGCCGACTCGATCGAGATGGCGGCCTTCGGAGGTCGAATCCTGCTTGCCGGCCTCAAGGACGATAGTCCGACGGAGATCGTCAGCGACCACATCGTGTTCAAGTCCCTCCGCCTCATCGGCGGATCAGGCTCGACCGCACCCACCATGGAACGAGCCGGCGAGGTCCTCAACAGCGGAACGTTCCCGACCGAGGCCCTTCTCGGCGAGACGTACACGCTGGATGAGTTGGATACGGCCCTGCAGATGCTCGAGCGCAAGATCGACGGTCGCGACGCGGTTCGGGTCAGCCTCGTCCACCCGTAGCTACTAGGAGAACGGGGCGCCGGGCTCCACCTTGCCCGCGGTGAACGCGCCGTCGACGGTCAGGTCGATTCCCGACACGCAGCTGCTCTCGTCCGTCGCGAGCCAGAGGATGGCATTGGCGATGTCGTCGAGGTCCGCGCTCCGATGGAACGGACGCTGTGGTCGATCCGGCAGCCGTTCGGTTCGGTCCTTCAATCGCTCCATGGCCGCAGCAACGAACGGCTCGACCATCTCAGTACTGCCGCCACCCGGACACACGTTGTTCACGCGGATCGCGTACATCCCGAGTTCGATCGCGGCGGCCTTCGTCAAGCCCCGCATCCCCCACTTGCTCGAGGTGTAGGCAGCCACGCCGTTGGAGCCCTCGATCGCGTCGATCGACGCGACGTTCACGATCGACCCGCCGCCGGCCTCGCGCATCGCTCCGATCACCGCTTGGATCCCGAGGTACGGGCCGACCTGGTTCACCATCACGACGCGGCGAACCACGTCCGGGTCGGTGTCGGCGATCGCGCCGACGTCGAGCACCGCCGCGTTGTTGACGAGCACGTTGACTCCGCCGAAGCGATCCGTGCAGGTAGCGACTGCTGCCGCCCATTCATCGGGTTCGCGTACGTCGAGGCGCTGATAGACAGCCGAGTCGCCGAGCTCCGCAGCGACCTCGGCGCCGAGATCGTCGAGCACGTCGGCCAGGAGAACATTGGCTCCCTCGGCGACAAATCGACGCGCTGTCGCTGCCCCCGTCCCGCGCGCTGCGCCAGTGATGATTGTCGTTCGTTCGTCGAGTTGTCCCACAGACTGGAACGTAGGCGCGATGCGCCCGCCGATCGACCGCGACGCGTCGTTCGTGCCAGTGTTGGCGCCATGACAACGCTTGAGACCGCCCTCCCAAATCCGATCATGGGAGCGTTCTGGGCCCGACCTCAAGCCGAAATCGAGTCCGACCTGGCAACGTTGCGAGCGGTCGGCCAACCTACGCATCACGAGATCGAGATCCCGGAAGGCATCGAGCTCCCGCCCGAACTCGACATGCTCGCGACCGGCGGCACCTGGGTGCTGACGAAGATGGATCAGATCCTCGAGGTCTCGAAGAACCCGCACCTCTACTCCTCCGCCCAGGGCATCACGATCCTCGACACGCCGCCGGAGTTCAACGAGTTCTTCAGTTCGATGATCGCGATGGACGACCCTCGCCATGCCCGTCTTCGCAAGCTCGTGTCGGCCGGGTTCACGCCGAAGATGCTGAACCAGCTGCAGGAATCCGTGCAGGACCAGGCGGCGATGATCGTCGACGAGGTGTCCGAGCGAGGTGAGTGCGACTTCGTGGTCGACGTTGCCGCCCGGCTGCCCCTCAAGATCGTGTGCGACCTCATGGCGATCCCCGACAGTCAGCTCGACTTCGTCTTCCAACAGTCGAACGTCATCCTCGGAGCGGGGGATCCCGAGTACGCGCCCGCTCACGGTGTGGACCCGCTCACGTCGCTGCTCATGGCAGGCGGAGCTCTCGCCGAGCTGATGAACGACGTGGCCGCCACGAAGGAGGGCACCGACGCCGACGACCTCACCAGTCTGCTCGTGAACGCCGAAGTGGACGGTGAGAAACTGACCTATGGCGACATCGCCAGCTTCTTCATCCTGCTCGTCGTCGCCGGCAACGAGACCACGCGTAACGCCATCAGCTGGGGCCTCACCTACCTCACGGACAACCCAGACCAGCGAAAGATCTGGGCTGATGACGTCGAGGGCGTCGGCCCCAAGGCGATCGAGGAGATCGTGCGTCTCGCGAGCCCGGTGACCTACATGCGTCGCACGGCGCTGGAGGACACCGAGTTGGGCGGCGCCTCGATCGCGGCCGGCGACAAGGTGTCGATGTTCTATCTCGCCGCCAACCGCGACGAGGACCACTTCGTCGACCCGTACCGCTTCGACGTCCGCCGCGACCCGAACAACCACGTCGGCTTCGGCGGCCCGGGGCCGCACTTCTGTCTCGGTGCCCATCTTGCCCGGCGCGAGATCTTCGTGATGTTCCGGGAACTCTTCGAGCGATTGCCCGACATCGAGGCCTCCGGAGAACCGGACCCGCTCGAGTCGAGCTTCATCCACGGCGTCAAACATCTCCCCGCCACCTTCACCCCCGTCCCATCCCGCCGATAACCGCGCGGTTCGGAGCGTCCTATGGTCCGACTGAGCGACCTCAGCAACGCCGAACGTGACTACATCATGGGCAAGGATTTGCCGACCTATGACTCGGACCCGTGGGTGGAAGGGCCGCCGCTGAGCGAGCGTCGTGTCGCGCTCATCACCACCGCGGGGCTCCACCGGACGGACAGCGCCGCGTTCTCGTTCGTTGACCTCAGCTACCGAGTGATCCCGGGCGACGCTGACCTCGACGAGCTCACGATGACGCACTCGTCGGTCACATCGCCGGAGGTCATCGCCCAGTCAGCGGCGGGTGACCTTGACCGGCAGGCTCGCGTAGCCGTGAACGAACGAGGAGAAGGTGCGCTCTGGTTCGCCGACGACCTCAACGCGTTCAAACCGCTCCAGGAATTCCTCCCAGAGGACCCGGAGCTGAAGCTCCGCGAGTCGGCTACCCATGCAGTAATGGATGCCGTAGCCGAACGAGAGGTGACGGTCGGCGTTGGGTCGTTCGAGATCGATCTCGTCAGCGTTCGGGAAGACGTCCTCGTCCCTGTTGGCTGAGATGTACCACATCAGGATCTGGTCGCTCTCGAGGATCTGCTTGCCGCCGATCTCACAGTCTCGGGTGGCGGTACGGCGCATGTAGGAGAGCGGCGTCTGCCAGCGAATGATCTCGGGCACGAGGTTTGCGACGAGGCTCGGATCTGCGACGAGCTTGTCGTACTGGTCGGGGAACTTGTTCAGCCCGTAGACGCTGCCGGACATGGTGTTGCGCGTGGTGTCGTTGCCACCCACGATCAGGAGCAAGAGGTTGCCAAGGTGCGCCATTGTCGGCATGTCCTTGGTGGCTTCGCCGTTCGCGAGCATCGAGACGAGATCGAATCCCGGGTTCGCCCGGCGTTCGACCCAGAGGTTCTCGAAGTAGGCGACGCACTCCAGCAGCTCTTCAACCTTCTGCTCCTGGCTCTCGACGACTCCACCGGGCTGCGGCACGGCGAAGACGATGTCCGACCACCGCGTGAGCTTGCGGCGGTCCTCCAGCGGGAAGTCGAACAGCGTGGCCAGAAGCAGTGTGGTGAGCTCGATCGAGACGGTGTCGACCCAGTCGAACGTCTCACCCTCGGGGAGCGAGTCCAACACCTTGATCGTGCGCTCGCGGATCTCGGGCTCGAGGTTCTTGAGGTTGCTCGGCGCAGAGACGCCTCGGACCGTCTTGCGCTGTTCGGTGTGCGTCGGCGGATCCATCGCGATGAACGACGTCACCCGCTGGAGCATCTCATCAGTTACTTCGCTCGGCTTGATCCCGAGCGTCATGCCTCGCGCCGACGAGAACGTCTCCCAATCGCCGTCCACGGCGCGGACGTCGTCGTACTTCGTGATCGACCAATACCGGCCCGACGTCTCGAGTTCGTTGAGGTGCACCGGATCTTCCGCCCGGAGGCGGGCGAAGTGCTCGTACCAGCGATCGTCCTTGAACAGATGAGGATTGGCCGGGTTGATGTCGGCAAGCGCGAGGTCCGCTGCATCGGGCACGCCGATGCCGAGCTCCGCCATCTCCATTTCGGGCGTGCGGAGAGTGGCCATCAGGAAGCCCGGTCGCTCCTCGGTCGCGTCGCTCATCAGGTGTACTCCTCGGTAGACACCCAAGTGTGCACGATCTTGCTCTCCGGTCCCAACAGCCCGCACCGCTGCGGTCCATGCCGCGCGACCGAAACTCACTTGCGCGAACGCTGGAGAGGTCTACCTTGACGGCCATGGACATTCAGTACCTCTGAGCGAGTGGGCCCGCCGGGCCCGCTGTGTGGGCGCCCGAGCGCGCCCCCTCTGACGCACGAATCGAGTCCCTCGATGTCGTGCGGAGTCCAGTCTGTTGCTCCCTGAATGCCCTCGCCGTCGCGGCGTTGCCTGCACCGGAGCCGAAGCGAAGGAAATCCCCATGCCGGCGTCACCTACGTCCGAGCGGTCGCCCGACGGCTCGGACGGCCCTGTCTCAGTCGAAGACATCGTCTCCCAGGCGGTGAGGGAACTGCGCCACACGCTCCCGACGTGGCGCAGTGTCGTCGCGTCTGACATCACGGCAAGCAAGGTAAGTGGCCTGGGGGGGCGGGCATACGTTCATCCTCACCATCGCCGGAGCGGCGGCAGACCCCCCCCCCGAAGCGAGCCCGGATCCAAGCTCATCTCGACGATGGGGACATCGACCTTTTCGGGATGACCTACCACCCGAGCTACCCGTCGCTGACCGGCTACACCAACTGGATCGACTACGCCCTCGCCGAGAACCCTGACACTCGTATCTTTGTCGCCATCCCATGGCTGACGAACCCGGGCTCGAACAGCGCAACCGACTACAACACGATCTGGAACGCAGCCCACGTGACACTCGGGCACAGCATGATCGATGACCTCCGGAATCTCTACCCCGCCGTCGACATCTACGAGATTCCCTACGGGCAGGCCGCCGGCGAGCTCTACACCCTCTACGCGGCCGGGCAACTGCCCGACGTCGACCAGCTCAGCGGCTCCGGTGACTCCATCTTCAGCGACAGCTTCGGCCACGCCAACGACATCCTCGAGGACCTCGCCGAACTCATCTGGCTACGAGCAATCTACGACGTCGACCTGTCGACCTACGCATTCAACCCGGGGTATACCACCGACCTGAAGGCGATCGCCGACGCTGTCATGGACGCTCACGACCCTGCGTACGATGCGCCGTAGCGTCTGATCGCAGGTCAGCCGCCGGCACTGATTCCATCCAGAAGCGGCAGGGCTTCCAGCCCAAGCAGCTCACGGTAGGTGTTGTGGTAGTGGTGCAGGGCGGGCTCGTTGCGGCCGAAGACGATCTCGTCGAGCGATCCGGCGTTGGCCGCCGTCTGCTGACTGGAGCTCATGACGTAGTCCTCGTCACGGATGATCTCGCCGAAGTTCTGCGCGATGTTCGTGGCGATCTCAGAGAAGTCCGCTGTATCGAGACCGAGGGCCTTCGCCGCCTCCTCCTTCGACCGCAGGTAGAACTCCACCTTGCTCACGTGACGGCCGGGGTCTCCTGGTGTGGGAATGGCCCGAACCACGAAAACGCCAACCTCGAATGGCATGAGAATCACGTTCGGGAAAATCCAGTAGACGGGCAACCCGGCGACCGTGATGTCCCACTCGTCCGCGGGAAGCTGGCGCATCTCGTCGATGGCGCGCTTGCACAGGATCATTCGGTGGAGATGGCCCTCCTCGTCGTAGCACTGGACGTTGCCGTGGAAAGTGAGCGCGAGTGTGTCCGAGTGGAGCGAGCTGAAGTGATACGTCTCGCCGAAGGTGTCCATCGCGAGTTTCCAGTTGCACGCGGTGTCGTACTCGGCGGTCGTGAGTAGCTCGAGTTCGTCGAACTTCCAGGTGGAGAACTCGTCGTTGAACCACTCGCCGAGCAGCCAGTCGAGATCGATCGCGCCATCTGGATCGGGGTTGACGAACAGGAGGCCGTGGCGCTCCTCGGCCGGAAGCGGCCGCAGCCCCATGCATTCCTTGTCGACGTCGCCGAAGTGCTCCGGCTTGGGCAGTCCAACGAGCGTCCCGCCGGGGTCGTAGCTCCATGAATGGAACGGGCACGTGAACCGACGCTTGGTGCCTCGCTCCTCGGTCTCGACAATGGCGCCGCGGTGCCGACACGAGTTCACGAAGGCTTTGAAGTCACCGTCGTCGTCGCGGGTGGCGAGAATCGGGATGCTGTAGTCGTTGTTCGTGAGAAACGAGCCGGGCCCGACCAGGTCGCCCGAGAGCCCGATGAGCTGCGGCATGCTCCGGAACCACTCGTTCCATTCGCGATCTGCCTGCGCTGGGTCGGTATAGGTCGCCGTGGGATTCCTGCGCAGCCCGCCGGCATCCACATTGGTGTCGCCATCGAGATGGGTGCACAGCTGCTTGATCAGACGGACCTGCTCATCGTGTCGCATGAAAACACTTGACCAAAAACTTAGAGAGCTGTCAAACTTTCGCCCATGGTCGGTTTGCGGGAGAAGAACAAGGCGCTGCGCCGAGAGGCAATCCTCGACGCGACACTCCAGCTTCTCGGCAAGCATGACCCGTCGGAGATCACGACCAGTCAGATCGCCGCGCGGGCCGATGTGTCACCGGCGACTGTCTTCAATCTGGTCGGCACCCGAGAACAACTCCTCGTTGCGCTCGGTGCTCGAGTCGTCGAAACCATCCTCGACGCACTGACCGAGCTCGAGAAGCAGACTGGCGGCGATCCGATCGCAGCGGCGCGACTGATCGTCGACGTCTCCGTTGCTGCTTTCGCCGTCGAGTCGACCGCGTATCGGCGTGTGGTCGCGGAGATCGTGTATCGCCACGACGTGGACGGCAGCTCTGGCTTCGATCCGGCTCGACTCCAAGAGGCGGCGATGCACGACGCACAAGAGAGAGGCATCGTCGACGCGCGCTTCGATCCTGCTGGCCTCGGCAAGCAGATCTACGCGTCGTACTCCGCCGCCATGCTGCGCTGGTCAGTTGGCAAGATCGACGACGCCGGTTTCCTGATATTGGCCCGCCACGGCCTCCTCGCAGTCCTGGCCGCCACCGCGACCGACGACCATCGCGATGCGTTCTGCAATGAGCTCGTCGGGTTGTCAGCCTGCTTGGCTGAACTCTCACAGGCGAACTGACACGCTCGGAAGCAGACCATCGAACCACTAGGTTCGCGCCGTGCCGCACCTCCCAGGAAGCCCATACTGGCAGCGCGACGGTTCGCATTCACAGGTGCTCGACTACCACCTGAGCATGCTCCTCGACACGGCCCGAATGCAATCGTACCGGCGTGCGATCGAGGCCTCGGTGCAGCCCGGCGACGTGGTGGTCGATATCGGGTGCGGTACGGGCGTTCTGTCATTCATGGCCTGCGAGGCCGGCGCGAAGCAGGTCTACGCCATCGAAGGTGGACCGGTCATCGAGCTGGCCCGAGAGCTGGCCATCGACAACGGGTTCGCGGATCGGATCGAATTCCTCACTGGCTGGTCGATCGACGTCGGCATCCCCGAGCCCGCCGACGTACTCATCACGGAGACCCTCGGCAATGCGGGTCTCGACGAAGGGATCATTGCGTGGACCGCCGACGCCCGGCAGCGCCTGCTCCGCCCCGGGGCAGCGCTCCTGCCCGAAAGGCTTCGCCTCTGGGTCGCAGCTGCAGAATCGTTCGATGATCACGCGTTGGTCTCGGATTGGTTGATCCCAGACCTTCCGTACGACTACACCGCGGCCCACCGCCGGGCGGCGCGGACCTTGTGGTTCGCCGACGTCGAACCGGCCAAGCTCCTCGGTCAGCCGGAACTGGCCGCCGACATAGACCTGACGACCGCCCTCAACGCATCGACAGCAGCGGCCGGCCGCCTGCGGGTCGACCGCGACGGCACCCTCCACGGGCTGGCTTGCTGGTTCGATTCCCTCTTGTGTCCCGGCGTCACTGTCGACAATTCGCCGCCTCGCTCAGTCTCGAGTTGGTCCCAGGGATTCTTGCCCCTGGCCGCGCCCGTAGCCGTCTCCGCCGGCGACGATTTCAGCTGGGAGCTGTCGGTCTCCCCCGACGGCGAACACTGGACCTGGCAGGTCGAGCGCGTCAGCGATTGAGGGTGAGCGATAGGCTCCGGCACGGTTGCGCACAGTCCCTGCGTAGCCGTCCAACCGCATTCAGGAGATCAGCCGTCTTGGCCACAAGGAAGCTCACCCCGCTGCAAGAATCAGAGGCTCGCCGCAAGGCAGCTGAGGAAGCGAAGAAGAACAAGAAGACGGTTGTCCGCTCGGACGAGGAGAAGGCTGTCCGCAAGGAACGCGTCGAGAAGGCGAAGGATGCCCTCGCCCGCTCGAGCGGCATGAAGGGCAACCACGTGGCTGCTGGCCGTTCCGCGCTCAAGGACTTTCTGCGCCGTCTCAATGAGCCGAAGCAGCCGGACGATGCGAGCTTCGACGCGCTCATCGAAGCTCCGTTCAAAGCTCCGCCGAAGAAAAAGTCAAACGACCGCTACTAGCGCTGTCAGAGATCGAGACTCTCGAGTAGATCGAGAAAGTCGTACTCACGCGCGAGAAACGGCCGCAGATTCTGCACGGCCGCCGGAGTCAGCGTCGTCTTGAAGTTGGCCGGCGTCTCGTGGCGTCCGACCGGATCGCTGGTGAGGGTTGCCGCGATGCCCAAGACGTTGCAGAGCCGTTCGAAGTCCTCCTCGAGGCGCCCCTGACGCAGGACCATGAGTACGTCTGAGCTTCGGGCGAGGAACGACTGCTCGTCATCGAGCCAGTCCCAGTACGACGACGAGACGTGCCTGATCGATCGGTACGCCTTCTCGGCCCCCTCCTCGCGGCCGAGCGCTTCAGCGAGCGCGCTCGGCGTCGAATATCTCGCGAACGCCGCGGCCTCACGTGGAAGCCACTGCTCGTCGTAGCGAGGACGACCCTTTCGCGAGCGGCTATTGAAGCCGCTGACGAAGCGTTCGATCGGATCGCGCACCGCGAAGACGAACTGCTCCCCGACCGGAACGTCGCTCATCGTCACGCGATGCTTGTGTAGATGCAGTGGCACCCGGCACCCGGCACCCGGCACTCATCGAGCCGATCCTCGAGTGCCCCGTTGACCACGGTGCCACCGGTCTTGCCGATGTGGAGGAAGTGGATCGGGCGATAATCAGCGTCGCTCATCGCCTCGAGCGCCTAGGCATGCCGACTCAGTCGGAGCGGCTCCATCAACCCTCGTCGGCTTGGGCGTACGGACTCTCGAGAATGCTCTCGTGACCGTCGGTGATCGGCTGGTCGACTCGCTGGCCACTCCCGCCACCCGGGCCGAACGAGTCCACGACCTCTCGGAGCGCTTCGCGGTCGGGGACCTGCGGTAGCTGTTGGGGCTGACCTGGCATCTCGGCGATGTGCAGCGTCTGGGTGGGGAAGGCGAAGTCGACGTTGAGCGATTCCGCGAGCCGCATGATATCGAGGTTGAGGACGTGCCTGGTCCGCAGCTCCTCGGTCCAGTCGGCCGCGTCCATGAAGCAGTACACCAGGACGTCGAGGCTGGTGGCGCCGAAGCCGTGAAACTCGACCATGTAGTAGTCCTGCCGCATGCCGGGGTTCGCCCGGATGATGGCCCGGATTCCTTCGACGAACGCCTGCATCTGGTCCGGCTTGGTGTGGTAGCCGACCCCGAGCGTGGTCTTGTAACGACGCCAACGGCGCTGACCCATGTTGTCGATGCCGGTGTTCATCAGATTGCCGTTGGGCACGCTGACGAGCGAGTTGTAGAAGGTGCGCACTCGGGTAGAGCGAAAGCCGACACTCTCGACGGTGCCCTCGACGCCATCGACGACCACCCAGTCGCCGACCTCAAACGGCTTGTCGGCGAAGATCGTGGCGCCACCGAGAACGTTGCGAACCGTATCTTGTGCAGCCAGAGCGATCGCGAGACCGCCGAGACCCAGGCCGGCGATCAGCGACGAGACATTGACGTCGAGATTCTGCAGCACGAACAGGATGCCCACCGCAGTAACGAAGAGCCGCATCGTTGTTCGCAGCAACGGCACGAGGCTGTCGTCGAGCTTCGTTTCTGTCTCACCTGCGCGCCTCGCCAGCACGTCCACGGCGATGTCTATAGCGCGGTACGCAACCATGATGATCGCAACCGCGGCAATGAGGCTCGTCGCCTGATTCACGACGTTCTCGACGTCCGGATCGAAGTCGAGCGTCGGGAATCCGACCAGCACCGTGATCCCGATCGCGAGCAGCAGAATGCCGCGGTTCAGCAGCCGCCGCTCGCCCTCCCAGAACGTGAGTTCCTCACCGTCGAATCGACGCCGCACAACGAGCGAGATCGCGCGTATCAGCGCGAAATGCAGCACGGCGGCGACAAGTACCAACACAGCGAGACCGATGTATTGCTCCACCTCGATCCCGAGGTACTCGTCGGTGAGCCAGTCGGGCGAAGCAACGATCACCTCATCAACATAGTCAGCCGACGCGACCAGCTCTGAGACCCTCGCGTGGACTCGAGCTTCCGGCCGGAAGGAACGACAGGTTCTGGTGAGGAGCGAGGCGATAGCTTCGCCGCATGGCCGCGGTGTAAGACGTTCTCGATCGAGCTGGTCGAGTAGACGCTGAGCAGCCCTCGTCGAGCCGAGTCAGCGCGCGGTGTAGCCGGCGTCGACGTGGACGATCTCACCGGTCATGTAGCTCGCTTCGTCCGACGCGAGGAACACGACCACCTTTGCGATCTCCTCAGGTCGAGCCAGACGCTTCATAGGGATCGTCGCATCGGCCAGTGCCTGCAGATCTTCCGCGGTCGGGGGCGCGTCGCGCTGCGACGAGAGCATCGGCGTGTCCACCTCGCCCGGCGCGACAGCATTCACCCGGATCCCATCCTCGGCGTGGTCGAGCGCGAGCGCCCGGGTGAGTTGATGGACAGCTCCCTTGGACACGCAGTACGCGGTCGACCCTGCGGAACCCACCCCACCCCAGATGGAACCGAAGTTCACGATTGCCCCGGTACTGGCGCTCGTCATGTGTCGAAGGGCGGCCCGACACATGAAGAACATGCCGTCCACGTTCACGCTCATCACCCGACGCCAGTCGTCGTCGCCGGTACCAAGTGCGTCCGCCCGGTGGATCGTGCCAGCGGCTGTGACGAGGACATCGACCGAGCCGTGCTCGGCGAACGTCGCGTCGACCGTCGCGTCGCAGAATGCCGAATCGCGCACATCGCCGGCGGCCACCGACACTGCCGGTGAGCCCGCGGCACGACACTCCCCCGCCATGGACTCCGCTCCACCCTCGTCGAGGTCGACGAGGGTCAGCGTCGCACCTCTCGCGGCGAACTCTCGCGCCGACGCGGCGCCCATCCCCGACGCTGCACCCGTGATGACGACTGACCGACCGGTGAAGTCGCTCATGCCACGTCGCCCTCGCCTGGCGGCACAGCATCGAACGACATCCCGCCGTAGGTCTGCCCCGTGGGCTGGAGTTCGATCCGATTGATGTTGACGTGGGCGGGGACGGTGACGGCGTAGTGGATTGCGTCTGCGACCTCGTCGGCGGTCACCTCCTGCACGCCACTGTCCTTCACTCTCGCCCGCTGCGTGGGATCGCTCACGGCCACGTCGTAGAACTCAGTCGCGACCCGACCCGGGTTTATCTCGGTGACGCGCACTCCCGTCCCCCGGAGTTCGATGCGGAGGTTCGTGCAGAATCGATGCACCGCTGCCTTGGACGCTCCGTAGGTCGCGGACGACAGCGGATACAGGCCGGCCATCGACCCGATGTTGACGATGTGGCCGCTCCGTCGCTCGATCATCGGCGGCAGGAAGACCTTCGTGGCGACCATCAACGCGGTCACGTTCGTGTCGATCGTCTGGGTGATGTCCTCGATCGTCCCCTCGGCGAGCGGCGCATCCAGCCGTCCGAGCCCGGCGTTGTTCACGAGCAGGTCGACAGGCCCGACGGAGCCCGCGAGCGCCACAAGCGCGTCAGAGTCCGTGACGTCGAGGGAATGAATGACACAACCCGTCTCTTCGGCGAGCTGTCCGAGCCGATCACCGCGTCGGGCCACGGCATGGATCCGCACTCCCTCTGCGGCCAGCCGACGTAAGGTCGCCGCTCCGATTCCGCTGGACGCACCCGTCACGAGGGCGGACGACGGTAGAGATCCGGAGCCACTCATTTCTCGCTCGCCATACGCGTTCCCATCCCTCTCGGCTGCAGGCAGACAACGCTACCTCGCCGGACCAGCGGCCCAAGACGACAGTCAAGTCCGGACTGGCCTACCTTTCCCTCGCTGACCCCTGCACGACAAGAGACAAAACGATGGCGTTTCTCGACTCAGAAATCGAAGCAACAGAAGCCTGGTTCGGCTCGGATCGCTTCTCGGAGATCACCCGACTCTTCACGGCCCGTCAGGTTGTCGAACAGCGGGGAACCATCGACCAGGACTACACCGTTGCCCGGGTCGCAGCCGAGCGATTCCACACGCGGCTACGCGAGCTTCGTTCGCAGGGCAAGAGCATCACCACGTACGGCCCCTACTCCCCCGGCCAGGCCGTCGCCATGAAGCGATCGGGCATCGAAGGGATCTACCTGGGCGGCTGGGCCACATCGGCCAAGGGCTCGATGTCGGAAGATCCGGGCGCTGACCTCGCGAGCTACCCGCTGAGCGCAGTGCCGGATGAGGCGGCCCCCATCGTCCGGGCCCTTCTCGCGGCCGACAAGAACCAGCGTTTCGCCCGAACCCGCATGAGCGAGGAGCAGCGAGACAGCACCCCTGAGGTCGACTTCCTGCCGTACATCATCGCCGATGCCGACACCGGCCACGGCGGCGACGGACACGTCCGCAATCTCGTGCGCCGCTTCGTCGAGGTCGGGGTCCCCGGGTACCACATCGAGGACCAGAAGCCGGGCGTGAAGAAGTGCGGTCACCAGGGCGGCAAGGTGCTCGTCCCGGTCGATGAGCAGATCAAGCGCCTCAACGCGGCAAGGTTCCAGCTCGACATCATGACCGTCGGCGGCATCATCGTGGCTCGCACCGACGCGGAGGCGGCGACACTGCTCGACGGCTCCGGCGACGAACGCGACCAAGCCTTCATTCTCGGCGCCACCAAGCTCGACGTTCCGAGCTACAAGAACGCCTTCCTGGCGATCATGGAGAGCCTGAACAGCGCCGGCGTCTCCGATCTCAACGGCCATCTGCTCTACGGCATCCCGGACGACCAGAAGGCCGAGGCGATCGCGTGGATCAAGTCGAACGGTCTCAACGCCAACATCGCCGACGCTGCCGCGGCGGTCGGCGCCGGCACCCTCACCGCCGAGCAGGCGCTCGACACCGTGGGCGATGCCTTCGTCGACGCCTGGCAGTCGGCAGCCGGCCTCATGACCTACCGCGAAGCCGTCGCCGAGGCGATGGCGTTCCGCGCCGAGGAGGGCGTCGAACTCTCGATGACCCTCGATGAATGGGACGCCTTCTCCGAGCCCGCCTCCTGGCACGTCGCCCAGGCCAAGGCCGATGAGATGGGCCTCGATGTCCACTGGGACGCTCGAATCGCAAAGACGCCCGAGGGCTACTACCAGATCCGAGGCGGCATCCCGTTCGCCATCGCCAAGTCGCTCGCGGTCGCTCCGTTCTGCGACATCATCTGGATGGAAACGAAGACTGCCGACCTCGAGGACGCAAAGGTGTTCGCCGAGGCCATCAAGGCCGTGTACCCCGACAAGATGATGGCCTACAACCTGTCGCCGTCCTTCAACTGGGACACCACGGGCATGACCGATGACGAGATGCGGGCGTTCCCAGCTGAGATCGGCAAGCTCGGATTCGTGTTCAACTTCATCACGTACGGCGGCCATCAGATCGACGGCCTCGCGAGCGAAGAGTTCTCCGCCTCGCTGCAGGAAGACGGCATGTTGGCCTTGGCCCGGCTCCAGCGGAAGTTCCGCTTGGTGGAGTCCCCGTACGCGACCCCGCAGACACTCGTCGGCGGGCCCCGCCTCGATGCCGCCCTCATGGGCTCGTCCGGACGCACCGCCACCACCAAGGCCATGGGCAAGGGTTCCACCCAGTTCCAGCACCTGGTGCAGACCGAAGTGCCGCCGCGGCTGCTCGAGGAGTGGCTCGCCGAGTGGGCCGGAGCCCACGGCGTCGATGCCGCATTGTCCGTGCAGTTGCGCCCCCACACCCCGGGCTCAGAGATCCTCGAGCTCCAGGTCAACGGGGCCGATGAGACCTTCGCCAACGTGGTGTTCTCCGTCATCCACGATCGTCGGAACCGTCCGATCCTGCTGGTGCGCGACCAGAACAACCATCGTCAAGAGATGCGCCGCAAGCGGCTCATGACGCTGATGCACCTGTTCCTGATCCATCGCTACAAGATCGCCGCGATCCACTTCCTCAGCCCCACGGACGACAACCACAAGCAGGCAGAGGGCATGCGGAACAACGGCATCTTCGGAAATGTCACCGATGAGGTGGGCGAGATCATCGTCGCCGAAGTCAGCGAGACCGACGTCGGACCGCTCCTGGGCGAGGACCGCAGCGCGCTCTCATCGTTCATCGCGGTTTGAGCGCTCCCGCGGTGTGGACCGCGGTGCGTTCGTGTGCCGTGGTGGTCCGGGTCGTCAGGCCGGCACACCGCCGGCAACCACCGAGCGGTACATCACCCGACGTTCCGAGTAGTCGCGGATCGGGCTGTGCATGACCGAGCGGTTGTCCCAGATGACGAGGTCACCGACCTCCCACGAATGTTGGCAGGTGAACTCCGGGCGTGTGCCGTGCAGCACAGCACGAAGAATGATGTTGCGTCCGGCCGCCTCGTCCATCCCGTCGATCTCCTTCGTGAAGGGGTCGTTCACATACAGCGCCTTGCGACCGGTCTCGTCGTGGGTCCGTATGGCGGGATGCAAATTGACCGGCATGTCCGGGCCGAAGTTCTTGCCGGAGTGCCACGCCTTCGCTTCATCGAGCTGCGAGCGCAACGCCTCGGGCAGCGTAAGGTCGCGTCGCAGCCGATGAGATCCGGCTCGGCGCGCACGACGAGTCGGGCCGGCGTGACGCTGGTGCCGGATCACCGGGCCCTGTTCACGCGCCTCACAACGCTCGAGAACCTCCGCGTCGCCGACCCGTCGGGTGGCAAGGGCGTCGAGGACATGCTCGACCTCTTTCCCCCGCTCCGAACGAAAGCTGGCGTGGCGGCGGGAAAGCTCTCCGGAGGAGAGCAGTAGATGCTGGCGCTCGCGCGGGCCCTAGTGCAGCGTCCGCAGGTGCTCTTGATCGACGAGATGAGCATGGGCCTCGCACCGCTGATCGTCGAGTCCCTCATCGGGGCGATCCGCAGCTACGCATCTGCCGCCGGAGCTGCGGTGGTCCTCGTCGAACAGCACGTTCCAGTCGCCCTCGTGGCCTCCGACCGCGTGCTCGTGATGGTTCACGGCGACATCGTTCTCGACGGCGCGCCAGAAGATGCCGGCGCCCATCCCGAACTCGAGTCCCTGTACCTCGGCGGTGCCCGTCCGGAATCGTCACCCAGTGACACAACATCCTGAGTTGCCCAGACGCGCAACCGTGGTCAGTCCCTGATGCGGGACAGGAACCTGCTCAGAACAGCGGAATCGTTGTGAGATTCACAACAGCGAGTGGACGCTATAGGACAGCTTTCAAACCCTAAACTGCCTGTTCACAGCGTTGCGGCCTCTAGGGATCGCGCCCAAAGCGGCAGATGAACCACGTTGGGTTACGACGACACCGCTCGGAGCACTGGGTTCTGACGCTACTGGCGCGACCACTCGCGCCTCGCAGTGGCCTCGTCCTGAGTCGCGTCACGACCACCGGCGAGTTGGATGGTGACGTCGTGGAGGGTGCCGCTGAAGGCGAAGGGAGCTGAGTATCGGTCCGAGACGGCCGAGCCGTGATCCTCGCCGACGCTGGCGCCGGTCGAGGTGAATGTCGACAGGTAGAGCGGGATCGTCGCTCGTCCACACGTGCTCCCGTCGATCGACAGTTCGACCCGGCCCGCCGAGACGTCTCGCTCCAGGCGCACCGCGAGCGTGCAGTCACCGGTCGGCACGTCGATGCTCGACTCCACGATGGTGTGGTCACCGAACGCGTTGTAGTCGACGACGAGACGCCTGTTCTGCACGAAGACGGACAACCCGCAGTTCTCGTTGCCGGTGGCGATCAACACGCCGTGGTCGTCGGCCGCGCTGGTGACGCGAGCGCTGATGTCGACGACGGTGTCGGTGAGCGACGCAGCCGTTCTCGTCGGGATCGGCGTCATCGGCGGTCGGTAGGTGTAGCGGCGGGTGGGCCGGTGGACCTCGTGGTCGCCGATCCGGGGGATGAACAGCTCGAGGCGGCGCTCGTCGAGCGGCAACACGCCGTGACGTTCCGCTTCCTGCCACCAGAGGTCGATCAGCTCGGCCAGACGATCCGGATCACGCTCAGCAAGGTCGTTGCACTCCGACGGATCGGCCGAGAGGTCGTAGAGCTCCCAACGGTCGTCGTCGAAATCGGTGCCGGGGAGATGCCGGGTGACTGCCTTCCACGACACGCCATCGAGTTCGGTGACCAACGCCCGGTTTCCGCCGAACTCGAAGTACTGCAGCGTGTTGGTCGCCGGCGCATCGGCATCATCGAGCACCGACGCGAACGAGTGCCCGGTCACCGGCATCTGCTCGACGCCCCGATATGTCTCGGGCGGTGCGACGCCCAGCAACTCGTAGATCGTCGGCACGATGTCGGAGACGTAGGCGAACTGATTCCGCTTCGTCCCGGCCTGTTCGTCGCCGAGGCCGGCGGGCCAGTGCACGACCAACGGCACGTGCACCCCGCCCTCGTGGGTGAGCGTCTTGTACCAACGGAACGGCGAGTTGCCGCACTGGGCCCAACCCCACGGATAGTTGGTGTGACTGCGGGGACTGCCGATGTCGTCGATCCGCTCGATCGCTTCGTCGGGCGACTCCTTGATGCCTTGGAAATGCTTCATCTCGTGCATCGTTCCGGCCGCACCTCCCTCCTGGGAGGCGCCGTTGTCGGACAAGAGCACCAGGATCGTGTTGTCCAATTCCCCCATGGCCCGAAGCCCATCGACGAACCGGCCGATCTGGTCGTCGGTGTGGTCGAGAAACGCTGCGAACGCCTCTTGCAGGCGAGCGGCGAGCCGCTGCTGATTGTCGGAAAGGTCGTCCCATGGCTCGACGCCCGGGTTGCGGGGCGCAAGGGTCGTGTCGGAGTCGATCACGCCCAGCTCGACCTGGCGCTCGAACCAGCGCTGCCGTACGACATCCCAGCCCTCGTCGTAGCGACCCCGGTACTTGTCGAGATACTCCTGGGGCGCCTGGTGCGGGGCGTGTGTCGCGCCGAACGGCAGATAGGCGAAGAACGGGCGATCGGGGCGCACGCTCTTGTTGTCGTTGATCATCAGCAAGAGCTGGTCGACCAGGTCTTCGGAGAGGTGGTAGCCCTCCTCGGGGGTCGCCGGCGGATCGATGTGCGAGTTGTCGCGCACGAGCTCCGGGTAGAACTGATCGGTCTCCCCCGGCAGGAACCCGTAGAAGCGTTCGAAGCCACGACCCAGTGGCCACTGGTCGAACGGGCCCGCCGCAGACACGGCGGTGCCCGGATTGAGGTGCCACTTGCCGGCACACAACGTGGCATACCCCTGGTCGCGGAGAACCTCGGCCACCGTCGCGGCAGCGTCGGAGATGTGGCCGATCGAGTGGGGAAAGCCCGTCTCCCAGCCTGCCAGACCCCGCATCCCCACCGCGTGCTGGGACCGGCCGGTCAGAAGGGCCGCTCGGGTCGGCGAACACACCGGTGTCACGTGGAAGTTCGTGAACTGCACGCCGCCGCCGGCGAGGACGTCGATGTTGGGCGTGTCGATGTCGGATCCGTAGCAGCCGAACTGCGCGAACCCGGTGTCGTCGAGCAACACGAACACCACATTCGGCGCACCGTCACCAGGGTGCGGTCGCTCCTCGAAATGCGGCTCCGAATCGGCGAGCGTGCGGCCGATCGTTCCCTTGAAGTCGGTCATGTGTACTCCCTGTCTCGGATGGTGATCTCAGATGGTGATGGTGGTCAGGTCGTCGCCGATGATCACGTCGCCGTCGTAGTGTGCGGCGGCCCGAGCGACCCATTCCGGATACTGGTCGGGCGTCGGCGCGGGAACCATGTGGGTCAGGGCAAGCCGCTTGGCTCCCACTCGGGCTGCGGTCTGTGCGGCCTCGATGACTCCTGAGTGGTACTCGAGGATGTCCTGCGCCATTTCGCCCGGGAGCAGCTCGACGATGTCGCGGCGCAGGACCGTCTGTACGTACACGTCCGCACCGTCGGCAAGTTCGTCGACGCCGTCACACGGAATCGTGTCGCCGACCAGCGCCGCCGACGCGCCTTCGTATTCCAGGCGGAACCCGATGGTCGGGCGGACCGGCGCGTGCATCGTCGCTGCGGTGGTGATGCTCACGTCGCCGATGCGGAACGCATCGCCGGGCTGCAGCTCGGTGACCTCGACCTGCGGGCCTTTCGTGAGCGGGTCGTGGTGTTCGATGCGGTAGCCGATGTCGTCCTCCAGCGCGTGAAGCTGGCGCTCCACGAAACGGGCCGTACCGATCGGGCCGTAGATCTGGAGGACCTTCTCCTCTCGGGTTCTGATCCAGTGGGTGGTGATCACGTCGTTGAGGGCACAGATGTGATCGCTGTGCAGGTGCGTGATCAGCACACCGGCCAGGCGAGCCGGGTCCGATCCGGCGCCCGCCAAACGCATGACGACGCCTCGACCGGCGTCGACGAGGATGTGTGCGTCGCCCGCCTTCACGAGGGTCGAGGGTCCGGCGCGGTTCGCGTCCGGCAGGGGCGATCCCGTTCCGGTCAGGATGATGTCCATCGGTCGTGTGTGTCCTTGATCCCAGCCGGAGGTCCGGCGGCCGCTTGACCGTAGCAAACAATTTGCATACTGTGCGAAATTACTCTGAAGAAGGTGGTCACGATGAGCGAGCGAGCGAGTGTGGAAGTGACGCCGGGAGTCTGGGTGTTGGCGGCCCAAGGCAATGCGTTCGCGGTCGAGACTCCCGACGGCGTGGTGCTCGTCGATACAGGCCCTGGCGGCCGCAAGACCGACGAGATGATCGTCGAGCTGCGGACCCGCACCGACGCCCCCGTCTGGGCGATCTGCTACTCCCACGGACACTTCGGCTACAACTTCGGCGTTCCCCAGTGGCTCGACCACAACGCCGAGCGGGGCCATGCGCCGCCTCGACTCATTGCCCACCGCAACCTGCCGCTCCGCTACGCGAGGTACCGGGAGACCGACGGTTACCAGGCCATCCTCAACGAGATGCAGTTCCCCGGCATCACGCAGATGTTCACGCCCGAAAAGGTCGACCCGACCGAGACGTTCGACGACCAGATGCTGCTGTGCGAGTCGCCCCGCGTCGAGCTGCTGTGGACGCCGTCCGAGACCGACGACGCCATCTCGATGTGGCTGCCCGAGACCCGCACGCTCTTCACCGGACCGGCGGTCCCCGCCGACTTCATCCCCAACGTCGGCACGCCGCAGCGCTCGCTCCGCCTCACAGGGCGGTGGGCCGACACGCTCGATCGGCTGATCGAGCTGCGCCCCGAAGTGCTCGTCATCGAGTTCGGCGACCATGTCACCGGCGAGGACCTCATCAACGAGCGACTCACGACAACGGCGCGTGCGCTGCGCTGGCTTCGCGCCGCGGTCGTCGACCGGCTCAACCGGGGCCTGAACGAGCGCGAGATCCTCGCTGACCTCGAGTACCCACCCGAGGTGTTCGACTATCCCTGGCTCACCTGGTTCTACGGCAGCCCAGAGTACATCGTGCGCGATCTCGTGCGTGAGGAGAGCGGCTGGTGGGACAGAAACCCGACCTCGCTGCATCCGTCGCCCCCGGACGAAGTGGCCCGGGCGACCTTCGATGCCATTGCGGACCCGGACGCGGTGATCGCCCAAGCCGAAGCGTTGGCCGCCGATGGGAACCCGCAACTAGCGATGCATGTCATCGATCTGGTGGCCCTCGGTCCCGACGAAGAGCCCGCCGTGGTGCGGGCCCGAGCGATCAAGTCCGACCTCTGCCGAGCACGATCCAAGGAGATCGAGCCCGTCCCCAGCAAAGGCCTCTACAAGTCGAGTGGCATCCGACTCAAGCAGGGGATCATCTCCTGGGAAGGTGTGGTGCAATGAGCGACGAAAGGTCCAGCAACCAGCCGAATCTGCTGTTTCTCTACGCCGATCAGCATCGAGCCGACGTGTTGGGCTCTGCCGGCAACGCCATCGTCGCCACTCCCCACCTCGACCGACTCGCGGCCGAGGGGGTCCTCTTCGACCAGGCCTGGACCGAGAGCCCGATCTGCCAGCCGGCCCGAGCGTCGATGCTCACCGGGCGCTACCCGAACGACCATGGCGTGCTCGGCAACTTCGCGGGCGACTGCCTGCCCGAGTGGGACACCTTCCCTCGCCGCCTACAGGACGCCGGCTACACGACGGCCACCATCGGCAAGACCCACTTCGACTCGTGGCCCATGACAGCCGAGCCCGGCACCCCTCCTCCGAGCGAGGAGTTCATCGGCAGCTTCGGGTTCGATCACGTCGTCGAGGAGTTCGACCGGTACGTCCACGTCGGCGACCAGCTGACGCCGTACATGCGCTTTCTGGACGAGCACGGCGAGCTCGAGACGTATCGCGACGTGATCAGGGACAACTTCCGGGGCGGCGACCGCCACTGGAACGGGGTCACCTCTCCCCTCCCCCAGGAACTCGACCTCACCTGCTTCCTCGCCGACGAAGCGCAGCAGTGGGTCGGCCGCCAGTCGGGCGACCGACCGTGGATGTTGCACCTGTCGTTCGTGCAGCCCCACGTGCCGTTGATCGGCGACCCCATCTGGGCCGACTACTACGCGGGCGCCCAGATCGAACGCACCGCACCGGCGGAGCCCACCGCCGACAACGAGGCCTGGGCCCAGCAGCTCATGTTCATGCGCAATCACTCCCAGAGCCACATGATGAGCGACGAGTTCGTGCTCGCCGGCGCCCGCCAGTACTACGCGATGGTGTCGCTGATCGACCAGCGCGTGGGTGACCTGCTCGCCCAGCTCGAGCGAACGGGCCAGCTCGACAACACCTGGATCGTCTACTGCGCCGACCACGGCGAGATGCTCGGCGACCACGGCGTGATGGCGAAGATGAACTTCTACCGGTCGTCGGTGCGCGTGCCCCTCATCGTGCGCCCACCCGGCGGGACCGACGGGCGGGTCGAGACCGCGCCGGTTCAGGCGTTCGATGTCGCCGCCACCCTGCTCGACGCCGGCTCCGCCGCCCCCCTCGACGGCGCACCGGCGCGATCGCTGGTTCCGATGGTTACCGGCGACGGTGTCGCCCGCGAGGCTGCGCTGAGCATGATTCGCATGCGCCCCGACCTGACGACCTGGCACGCCGTCACCGACGGCGAGTGGCGGGCCACGTTCAGCGCCGACACCGGCGAAGCCGTCGAACTCTTCGATCTGGTCAGCGATCCGGACGAGGCCGCCAATCGGGTGAGCGACCCGGCTGCGGCCGACGAACTGGCGGGCATGGCCGCGCTGCTCGCCGCGACCCTGGAGGCCGTATGAACGCGATCCCGATCGACGGCCGCGTGGCCCGAGGCGAGCGAACGCGCCAGGCCGTGGTCGACGCGCTTCTCAGCCTCTACGCCGAGGACAACCTCACCCCCACGATCGACGACATCGCCGGGCGGGTGGGAATGACCGCGCGCACGATCTACCACCACTTCGACGACCACGATGCGATCGCAGAGGCGCTGACAGAGCACCAGCGGCAACAACTCGGGCATCTCACGAAGCTCGAGTTGTCCGGAACCCTCGCCGAACGAATCGACGCGCTGGTCGCCCAGCGAGCCGAGCTCTTCGAGACGGTGGCGCCGGTGCGCCGGGCTGCGCTGGCCAACATGCACGCGTCACCGCGGATCCGCAAAGGCCAGGGAAACCTGGCCGCTCGCCTCCGTCGGCAGCTGACCCGGACGTTCGAACCCGAGCTCTCGGCCCTCGATCGCAGCACAAAGGCCGAGACCATCGAGCTCCTCGACCTCCACACGAGCTGGGACACCTGGGAGCGGCTGCGGCGCTGGCAGCGCCTCTCCGTCCCACACAGCCGCGAACTCGTGAACCGACTCGTAACGCAGACCCTCGACACCTCGATCATCGGAGACCCAGAATGAACCGATCCCGACGCCTCCTCCTCGCCCTCGCGCTCGCCGCGCTCGTCGCCGCGGGGTGCTCGAGCGGGGACAACACCACCGACGTCGCGGACCCGGACACAACGACATCGACTCCTGATGCCACCGACACCAGCGCGGTCGACGAGCCGGCTCCCGATGACACAACGGCACCTGACGAAGCGCCGGTCGAACTGACCGCGAGTTTCCGCGGTGTCACGGAAGACGTCATCCGGGTCGGGGTCGTGGCGATCGATTTCGACCGACTCGCCGCCGCCGGCGTGGAGATCAACTCGGGCGACGCGGGCGCCATCTACACCGCCGCGCTCGAGGCCGTCAACGACCGCGGCGGGATCCTAGGACGCCGCCTGGAGATCACCACCGAGACGTACCTTCCCATCGGCGGTACGGAGGCCGACGAAGTCTGCCTGCGACTGACCGAGGATGTCGAAGTCTTCGTGGTGGTCGGCGCCATCCGGCTCGATGAGGTGCTCTGCTACACGGAAACGCACGACACCGCCGCAGTCACCATCAGCCAGCAGAACCAGGCACGAATCGAACGCTCGAACGCTCCCTACGTGTCGGTTCGAGGCCGCACCGACACCCGATCCACCGAATGGGTCGACGCCATGGTGGAGGTAGGTGTCTTCGACGGCGAGACCATCGGCGTTTTCGGACTCGCCGACGTCGACGAGGAGCTCTACTACGAGACCGTTGCGGCCCTCCGCGCCGCGGGAATCGATCCCGTGGACGGTCTGGTCGCCCCGAACGGCGGCGACGTCGTCGCCAATCGAGCCGCAGCCGAGATCACCCTCGAGAAGCTCCGCGCAGAGGGCGTCACGGTGACCGTCCACGCCAGCTCCATTGCCGATGGCCTCGAGATCGCCGGCAGCATCGATTACCAGACGACGTGGCTGCAGAACCCGGCGATCGGCGCCGGATCGCTGACGGCCGGCGGCGTCGACCTCTCCTACGTCGATGGCATGTTGACGTTGATGCCCACCCCGGTCGGCACGGTCGACCAGTCCGCCATGGCCGACGACCCCGCCGTCGCCGAATGTGTCGCCGTCATCGAAGACCGCACCGACGAGACCGTCGACTACGCGCTCGATGCCGAGGAAGGCAACCTCAACCTCGCGATCAACGCGTGCGGCGCCGCCACCATCCTCGAACCCGCTCTGACCGCGGCCGGACCGGTCCTGACCAACGACTCCTTCGCGGCAGCGCTCGCCGGACTCGGCGAGTTCTCCATGGCCGGATTCCCCTCGGCGTCGCTCGGCCCCGACGACTACGACGCAGCCGGTGCCGGCCAACTCGCCCGCTTCTCCGCAGCCGAGGAGGCATGGGAATTCGTGGACTGACTCCTTGCTCGGCCCGGAGATGGACAGACCACGATCGGGCTTCTTGACCGACCATTGTCGTTTCGACAACGACGAGTGGGCGCGGAGGGACTCGAACCCCCGACATCTTCCTTGTAAGGGAAGCGCTCTAGCCAGCTGAGCTACGCGCCCGGAACCTTGAAACTAAAGGGCAGACGGCAGTTTCACCACCTCGGCTAGTTTGGGGTCGATCCCGCGCGAAATCCCGCGCGACATTGCCGCCATCGCGTTTGCGGCGCTTCGTTCGTTGCCGGGAACGGCCCACGAGTAGCGGGCGAGTGTGATGGCCGGTGTCTTGTGCCCGACCCGTGCCGATACCTCGGTGACCGGCTCGCCGGCGGCGAGAAGCCACGAGACGTGAGAGTGGCGCAGCCAGTGGAACGTGAACCCGTCGGGCAACCCAGCACGTCTCACGGCCGGTGCGAGTACGCGGGCTGCGAAGTGGGATCGGCGAAGCATCTTGTCGTTTTCAGACGTGAACAGTAGGCCCAACCCGGCACCGTGAACCCGGCGGGTCCACGCGATGTGATCGCGGAGCGTATCGACGACGGCATCGTCGACCGTGATCTCCCGCCGCTCTCGCAGGCCATGATCCGCCGATGACTCAAGGCCGACAAGCTCGAGGCAGCCGAGCGCACCGATGCGGGAGGGAGCATCCCTGCCGCGTCGCTCGTGGCTGAGGGCATCTGGTCCGGCACCACCGACGCCGACGACCAGGACGACGACGCACCGCCCGCAGCAGCAACGCCAGACTTGGAAGCCGATCTGGTCGCTATGAGACACCGGGCCGAGCTAGCCGAACAGGACGTCGCCCGCCTGGAGCAGCACCTGGCCACGGCGACCACCGCAATGCGGATGCTGGAAGCCGGACCGCATCGCCGACGACGCCGGTTCCGATCAGTCCACGAGCACGATTGCGCGGCCCGTCGTTCGCCGATGAGCCATGTCGTTGATCAGATTCGGAAGGTCGTCGAAGCCGACCGTCGAGCCGATCAGCGGTTTCACTGCGCCTGACCGGACGAGTTCCACGATCTTCGCCATGATCTGCTCGCCGAGCGAAGTCGGCGACACGTTCCACCCGAGCGCCGTCTTCATCATGTCGATCATGTCGTCGCCCGCGTAGTTCAAGAGCACGCCGCAGAGCTTAAAGTTGCCGAGGGCGAGACGGCGGGGCACGACGAAGGGTTCGTCGGCGACGGCCTTGTTGGAGGCGAATCCCATCATCACGTAGCGGCCGTTATACGCCGTGCAAGCCATGGACTTCTCCATCACTGCCTCGCCGACATTGTCGAACACGACGTCGACGCCACGGTTGCCGGTCTCAGCGAGGACCATCTCGGCGAAGTCGGCGTCATTGTAGTTGATCGCCACGTCGGCTCCGAGCGCAAGGCACTGAGCGACCTTCACGTCAGTCCCGGCTGTCGCGAAGACTCGAGCACCGGCGTTGGCGGCCAACTGCACGGCGGCTGACCCGGAGCCGCCGGCCGCCGCGTGGATGAGGACGCTCTCGCCGGCCTGGAGATCGGCTCGGTCGAAGAGGCCGAGCCACGCCAGATGGAACGGGAAGTAGAGCGCGGCCGCACCGGGAAGGGCAATGTCGTCGGGCATCTCGAAGACGGCCGCCGTGGAGCAGATCGCCTGCTCAGCGAACCCGCCGAAGGCGCGACGAGTGGTAGCGACCACTCGCTTCCCAGCCCAGGCCTCGGCATCGGGCCCGCAGGCGTCGACGATTCCCATGGCCTCCATGCCCGGGCTGTACGGGAACGCCGGCGGCGCCATCATGTTGCCGCCGGTGATGCGTTCGAGATCGTTGAGGTTGAGCGGGATGGCCTGCACCCGGACTCGCACCTCGTTGGCTTCCGGCTCGGGCACTTCCACCGTCTCGAGCTGGAGGACGTCGAGCGGGTCGCCGTATTCGTGGACTCGCCATGCCCGCATCGTTGCTGCGTCCGTCACCGTCTCTCCCCGTCACTCCTCGACCAGTCCGAAGTGGTCAATATAGGTCCGGAACTCCGACCTCACGGTCGCAGGGTCGACGCCGAACTCCTCGGGCGAGTAGCGGTGGATGCCATGCTTGCCGGGCGGGTTGTCGTCAATGAAGAAGTTCATCGCGTCGGCGCCCTCGCCCGTCATCGGCAGGCCGAGCGCCTCGTAGATCTTCTCGACCTCGGTGAACTGATCGGCGATGAAGTCCGGGAAGTACATGTCATAGAAGATCGCATCGGGGTACTCGCTGGCCTGGCGAATCTCGATACCCCGGAGCAGGACCCGGCGGAGCCGCTCGATCCAGTCACCGGCCACCTCGAGTGGATCCACATCGTCGCTGCCGACTCGCCGCACGATCGTGGTCAAGCTCGAGTACGACGTCATCGACTTCACGGGATCGCGGTGGGTGAACACGATCCGGGCGTCGGGGTACGTCTCCAACAGCCGATCTAGTCCCCACAGGTGCGCGCCGGTCTTGAGCACCCATCGATCACCCGCGTGGCGGGCCTGAAGATGTTGCAGTTGGCGGCGATGGAAGTCGTAGACCGGGCCGAAGTCCGCCTCGGTGTCGAGCCAGTCCTCGTAGCCGGGAACCCGGAATTGGTTGTGGAACAGAGGCGTACACATCGTCTCCCCCATCATCACCACACACTCCTGGGTGAGTTGCGGGCCCATCGGGTGGATGGCGTCGAACCCGGGAAGCTGCAGGTCGCGGTCGGGGAAGGTGGCCGCGCAGTCCGCGATCCGGGAGTCGGTCTTGAACGACGCCGTCTCCGGAGGCGGCGACGGGAACATCACCTCCCAGGTGAGCGGCGCGCGGCTCTGCGAGTCACAGGCGAGGATGTCGTGGAGGATCGTGGTGCCCGTGCGGGGCATGCCGATGATGAACACCGGCTTCTCAGTCGTCTGCTCGGCGATCTCGGGAAAGCGGCTGCGGTCGTCGACGTAGCGCAGCCGATTGACCGTGTGGAGCAACATGCGCTCGTTGCTGATCAGCCGGCCAATGTCGTTGAGCCGACCGTCGGCGGCGAGCGAGTCGACCAGTCGGCCCAGCGGCTCGACGAACGGGCCGTCGCCGAGATCTTCGAGCCCGCCGGCGCGCGCCGTGGCACCGCGCAATACGCCGTCGACACCGAGGGCCTCGATCTCGTGTCCCATCCGGTCCCCCACCCCTCGTGGCCGTGGCGAAGTGTAGGACTCGACGCCAGGTGAGACGAAAGTACGACGTGTGGCCGGGATCCATCGCCGCGACGGCCCATGGCACAATGCAGCAGGCTCAGCTTCACCCGAAGGGTTCTCGGACCATGGACGAGCTACCACCGATTCGCTACACGCTGGCAGGGGAGATCGGCTTCGCGTACCAAGTGGTGGGCGATGGACCGACGACGCCGGGAGAAATGGCGACAGTGCAAGATGCCCCGAGCGTTGCGTGGTTTCGGCGAGATCTGCGCTTAGCTGACAACCCGGCGTGGGATACAGCCACGGCCGCCCACCGCTCGGTCGTCGCATGCTTCGTGTGGGAACCCGCGCCCACAGGACCGGCCGGCGACAGCACCGCCCCCGCCACGAGGACGACAAAGACGGTGAATACGGACAGCAGGCGCCTCATGACCGCCGAACGTACCGCTTCACGGTCAACTGCTGTCGTCGCCCAGGATCCGCAGCGTCGACCCGCCCTCCACCGCGCCGAGAACGAGTGCGAGCACCTCGGCGGTCTCCCGTTCCAGTTCCGGAGGGCTGTGGGGGTCGCGCCACTGCAATCCGCTGAGTTCGGCTGTGGTGACCTGGAGGTCATCGGCGCTCTGACCGGATGTTAGTGAGACGCGAAAGACCGTCTCGAGGCGCCGATACTGCGGATCGAGCGCGACGAGTCCCGGCCCGGTTACCTCGACGGTGGCACCGATCTCCTCCGCCATCTCTCGCACGACGGTGGCGGCCGGCGACTCACCTCGGTCGACGAGGCCGCCGGGAAGCGTCCATCCGTCGCGATAAACGGGCTTCACGAAAAGCCAGCGGCCATCGGGCCGCTCGATGACGGCGACCGAGCCCGCCGTCCAGGACGGTTGCAGGGTGCGGATCAGTAGTCGCCGGAACGGTTTGGGGAGCGTGCCGAACGCCCGGAAGACCAACCGCTTTGCGCCATCCGCCGCGCTCATGCCTCCACCCGGATCGCGACCAACTCGGCCAGCAGCGCAGGCGGCGCGGCCACGGGCGCCCGCCGAGCCGTGTGGTCGACGATGAACAAGTCGCGGCCGCCGGCATCGACGATCTCCACGCCGGCCTCCAGACAGACCAGCGCTGCGCCGGCGTAATCCCACACGCCGAGCCCGCCGTGAAAGTCGACATAGCCCCGGAAGCGGCCGTCTGCGACGGCGCAGAGGTCGAGCGCCGCCGCGCCCATGCACCGGAACCACCCGATGTCACGTGGCGGGATCCCGTTGACCGCGGTGGTGCCGGCCCCGGCCGGGTCATCGGCTCGATCACGAAGCGGTTAGCCGTCGCGACGAGCGCCGCCGCCCCGAACCGCTTCGTAACGCTCGCCGTTGCCATGGTTGTGAACGACCGCGACCCGAGGCCCGTCGTCGTCCATCACCGCGAGGCTCGTGGCGAACCACGGCAGCGCGAGCGACGCGTTCGTCGAGCCGTCCAGTGGGTCGACCACCACGACCGGACCGTCGCCGTCACCGAGGCCGCTTTCCTCGCTCAACACACGGAGGCCCGCCCGATGCAGCACGTCGAGCACAGCCGCATCCGCGACCAGATCCGAGGCGTACTGCCCGTCGCGTGCACCCGACAGTCCCCAGTCCACCTCGCCGGCGAACGCTGAAACCACCGCATCGGCTGCACTGTGCAGGGTCGCGAGGAGATCGGCATCGCTCACGTGGGCAGTGAATCACGCCCCCGTCCCCACCGCGCGGCTCAGGTGCCGATTCTCGGACAAATCGTGGCAACCTTGACGCAATGGCCGTGATCGACCTTCAGGGTTTCGTCGCCGATCTCAAGGACCACGTGGCCGAGCACGGCTTCCACGTCCACGATGAGCGGCACTTCATCGAGACCTACACCAACCGCCAGACCTGGGAGATCGATCTCCACCCGGACCGCGCCTGTGACGGGCCGCTCGACATGCACGTCGCGCTCGAGGTCGATCCCCGGTCGCTCATCCACTTCGAGGACGAAGTGATGCAGATCGGCGACGTCGGCGAGCCGTCGGACGACATCACGCTGCCGTTCACGATCGGGTTCGCGCTGCCGCCCCTCCCCCAAGGGCCGGATCTTCTCGTGCTCGCGACGGATCTCGCCGGCATCGGCGGCACCGACTTGCCGCTCGAAGTCAGCGCCGTCGATTCGTTTGCTGCCGTGACCGACGCCGCGGAGCGCGCCGTCAGCATCATGGCGCGGGTCACAGTGCCGCTGGCGCGGATCTACCTCGGCCAGGAAGTGCTCTGCGACGTGCTGGACAAGTGTCAGCAGGTCGGCGAGTTCCTCCTCGACCGTGCGCCGGCCTGGCTCGACGACCTGTAGCGCTGGCGCTAGAGCGCTCGGAGCGCCTCGAGTGCCTCGTCGGCGTGCTTGATCATGTCGGTCTCGCTGCGGATCGACTTCACGAGGCGACGATCCGTGCCGATCACGAACGTCGCCCGCTTCGACGGGAGCGGGCCCATGCGCTTCACACCGAACGCCTTCGCGATGTCGCGGTCGGGATCGCTCAGGAGCGGGAATCCCAGGCTGTTCTTGTCATCGAATTCCTTCTGCTGATCCACCGGATCAGCGCTGATCCCCACTCGCTGCGCTCCGAGTTCACCGAACTCCGACTGCAGGTCGCGGAAATGACAGCTTTCCTTCGTTCAACCAGGGGTCATCGCCTTCGGATAGAAGAACAACACGAGCGGCCCTTCGGCGACGAGGCTGCTGAGCTGCACCGACGCGCCGTGCTGGTCGAGAAGTTCGAAGTCATCGATGACGTCGCCTTCGTTCATGTCCGCACGCTACCGGTGGCGGGGGTCGACCGGACGAAGCGAACCCATCCGGTCAGGCCGGTCAATCAAGATCTCGAGAAGACCGCCGTCAGCTGAAACGATGACCTCGGCCTCGTTGTCGTCCACGTCGTCTCCCTCATGGCCCAACTCGTCACCCATGAGCAGCGATTCGATCATATCTGGTGCTCTGGCTCCACTACGCGGCCACACGAGGCGGCCGGGTCATCGCCCTGCTCAATGAGCGCGGAGGACGCGATTTCGTGGGTATCGAGAGGCAAACCGGAGACCATCACGACTGCGAAGGATGACACCTGTGGAAGCGATCAAGGGTCGAGTCAAAAACGGGAAACCCCGGAAACCGCGTAGTTTCCGGGGTTTCTACTGGTGGCGTGGCCGGTGTAGAACGACGAGATATCGTCGCCTTCGGTTCGGCGGCAGTACTCGGTGAAGTTGAACGGCCATTGGGTGACGATGCGGCCCGACGCTGATCGGTAGTAGCCGTTGCAGCTGGCCTGCCAGACGTCCACGCCGTTGATGTCGTCCTGCAGTGCGTCGTTGAACTCGTCCATCACGTCCTGGCGAACGTCGAGCCAGTCGAAACCAGTGCGCTCGATGTCATCCAACAAGCGAAGGAAGTACTCAACCTGATGTTCAAGCATAAGGATGATCGAGTTCCCGCCGTTGGTGTTGGGGCCGTAGAGCATGAACAGGTTGGGGAACCCAGCAGTCGTCACACCGAGGTAGGCGACCGGGTCGCCGCCCCAAACGTCGTCCAGATCGTTGCCATCTCGGCCTCTGATGTCGATGGCGCTGACATACCGCGTTGTTTCGAAACCGGTGGCGAGGACGATGACGTCGACCTCGCGTTCTGTGCCGTCGGCGGTGACGACTCCGGATTCGCTCAGCCGATCGATCGGCTCGGTGACGAGCTCGACGTTGTCCTGGTTGAACGTCGGTAGGTAGTTGTTCGAGAGCAGTGGACGCTTGCAGCCCCAGGGGTGGTCGGGGGTGAGCTTGCGCCGGAGCTCTGGATCCTCGATGACATCGAGAGCGCTCTCGGCCACCGACTGCACCGCCTCGATTGTGGTGCGTTTGGTGTAGTCGAGGCCCACCTCGATGGCCTCAAACAATTGCTGACGCTCATGCGCCATCTGCTCCGGATTGTCGCGGTACGTCTGCTTCTGTTCCTCGGTGTACAGCGTGTCTGCTTTAGGGAGGATCCAATTCGGTGTGCGCTGGAAAACGTGGAGCTGGCCGGCGACCTTCGCGAGTTCGGGTATGAGCTGCACAGCCGACGCCGCCGACCCAAGGACGGCGACTCGCTTCCCGCTGAGATCGTGATCGTGGTTCCACTTCGCACTGTGAAACATGACGCCACTGAAGTCGCCGAGCCCATCGATCTCGGGGTAATTGAGTTTGCCAAACATGCCAACAGCGCCGATCACATACTGGGCTTCGACCTCCTCGCCGCTGTCGAGTACGAGCACCCACCGGGCTCGACTCTCGTCCCAAGCCGCCGACGCCACGCCAGTGCTGAGCCGCAGGTGAGGGCGAAGGCCGTAGTCGTCGGCGATCTTCTCGAGGTACTCAAGGATCTCGGGCTGCGTGCCGTAGGGCTTAGACCACTCGGCGCTAGGCGCAAAGCTGTAGCTGTAGACGTGGGAGGGGATGTCGCAGCACGCACCGGGATAGGCGTTGCGAAACCAGGTGCCCCCAACGCTGGGAGCCTTGTCGAAGATCAGGAAGTCGTCGCGACCGGTCTCGGCGAGACGAATTCCGGCGCACATCCCGCCCGCGCCAGCACCGATGATCGCGAATTGGGTGATCGTTCGTTCGGTCATGATTGGCTTGAGTCTCGCTCCTCTGTTAAGTCGCAAAATCTGGGCGACAGTTAGACCATGTTGTCACGCGCGAAACGTCTTACCGCTAATAACGTTGTCGTCCAGGCCCTACAGGAAGCGGTCGATTTCCTGTCGACGACGATAGTGCCGAGCGCTGAGGTGAGCCTCCAACAGCTGCCCCGATACGTAGAGGAGTCGCGCAGCACCCCAAACTACTTGGCTTGGTCTCAGCCTAAACACCCCCCGACTCCACAGTTCCGCAGCAAAAGCTTGTCGGCTACCTTCAGCACAAGCTACTGATTGATGCCCTCACGGGTGGGAAAGTTGGATACAAGACATGTTTGTTCAGATCATGGAATTCGAACTGGATCCTCAGGAAGCTGCCCGGCTCCTGAACGAGTACGCGGAAGCTGCTCGGGGCGAAACCTATGCGCGCCGCGCGATGATTTGTGCTGACCGAAACCGGCCCGGATTCGTGCACCAGTTGATTTTCTTTGACTCGATCGAGGAAGCCGAGTTGAACAATCAGCTCGATGTCACCCAGTCTGCGGCAGCCGACTTCGGTGAGGCCGTCGGCGACGTTGCCTTCACCGACCTCGACCTCATCGCCGATATCACGATCTGATCCTGGCCCCCGTCCATAACCGCTCCCTCGCGGATGTGCTTCTCACCTCCGGGACCCCACGGATTGCAGTGACTAACTGTGCGCAATCATCTCTGCGGAGGTCGCGACAGCACCAAGTCGCCCAATGCCACTGATCCCCTCCTCTGGCTCGACTAGCCAAAACGCGACAGTCCCGGGCCCCTTCGCGACACCCCGGAATCCAATGCCTCAGAGGCACACAATTCCCTGCAGACCCATACAAGTCGACAGAGATGGGGAACGAGGCGAGTTGCCTCGCTCCTCATCTCATCGGTTTTCTATGAGTTCACTCGCATGACTTGTGCTATGGCGATCAAGGCCACAAGAACAGCATTCGCGAGCCGGAACACCATGAACGGCGTGCGCTGGAATGCAGCACCCATCTCGGTGCTTGCCATGGAGGCCGGCATGCCCTTCATGAGAGCCATGAAGCCTTGCTGCGAGTTCTCAAACGTGAGCAAGCCGAAAAGCCCAACTCCGATCGCTGCCACCGTGAGTAGGAACGAAGCCTCGAAGTTGGGCGAGAAGACGATCGTGGCGGTGAGTGCCGACACAGCCAGCATGTAGGTATTCTGTGAGCTCCGCAGGTTTCCGGCTGTCTGATCGCCAAGCTTGATCCAAGTTTCTTCGTTCATCTAAGAACTCCATTCTGTTTTATGGATACGAGGAGTCCTAGCCGGAACCGTCCACCTCGTCCATTCTTAGATGGGGTGGGCGACGTATCCGACACTCGATCGAGAGTCGGGCCGTCCGACTAGCTGATCGCGTCGTAGAGGACTGTCACATCGACCATTTGAAGGTCTGGGTGGGCAGCACCGACCTCTGGCTGCATTCGAGCTGCGCCAACCCCACCCAAAACAACGCCCCAACGTCGACGACCGACCGAAGACGACACGGTCGAGGCGCACCATTCACCTCTCCCACACGACGCTCGCTGCGCTGTCGGCGTGGAGGCTTGAGCAGGCCCGAATGTCGCTTCAGATCGGGGCGGGTCGACCGGGGCCGATGTTCACCGATGCCGAACACAACCCTTGGCATCCGGATGCGATGACGAGGGCATGGGCCCGCAATGCGAAACGGGCGGTCATACAGAGCCTCGTAGCGAAGCCAATGCGGCTCCATGACATACGGCACTGGCACGCCACCCAGTTGGTCGCTGCGAACACCGACATTCGCACGGTCGCCGACCGGCTCGGACATGCCGATGCAGCCTTCACGATCAACACCTACGCCCGCTCCTCGAGCGAAAGTGATCGTGCAGCGGCAGCTGCAATTGAGGCTTTTCAGTGAGTTTTCGTGACCACGGCGTGACCACGACGACAACAAGCGCAGCGTCGAAGGCTGGAATTCGTTGCAATGACTGGTGGGCTCGGTGGGGATCGAACCCACGACCGAAGGATTATGAGTCCTCTGCTCTGACCAACTGAGCTACGAGCCCGACGAAACCCTACGGGGTGGCGCGAGGCAGAACGCGAAACGGGCCGCACCCGGAGGTACGACCCGCTTCTGAAGCTCCGGGGGTGGGGCTCGAACCCACGACATTTTGATTAACAGTCAAACGCTCTGCCAGCTGAGCTACCCCGGAAGGACGACGAGAATCGTACCAGCACAGCCGCGTAGCGCAATCAACGACTTGCGGGAGTCTTGGTCGTGCGCGCGGCGAAGTGAGACAGGACGTCAGCTGCTCTCGAGGTAGTCCCGAAGGTGGTCACTGCGGTGGGGGTGGCGGAGCTTGGCCAGCGTCTTCGCCTCGATCTGACGGATGCGCTCGCGCGTGACGCCGAACTGTCGGCCGACCTCTTCGAGGGTGCGCGGGCGACCATCGTCGAGGCCGAAGCGGAGACGCACCACCTCTTGTTCGCGCTCGCTCAGTTCGTGGAGTACTTCGCTCACCGCGGCAATGAGCAGTTTGCGAGCCGCGGCGTCGATCGGGGCGACGGCGTTCTGGTCCTCGATGAAGTCTCCGAGGTTGGACTCATCTTCCTCGCCGACCGGCGAGTCGAGTGACAGCGGGTCGAGGGCGATTCGCAGGATCTCGCGGATCTTCTCCACGGGTTCGTCGACTTCGGCCGCGAGCTCTTCGACCGTGGGCTCGCGTTTCAGGTCCTGATGCATCTGCCGCTGCACCCGCTTCACCCGGTTCATGGCTTCGACCATGTGGACGGGGATACGAATGGTGCGGGCCTGGTCGGCGATCGCTCGAGTGATGGCCTGACGGATCCACCACGTCGCGTAGGTGGAGAACTTGAAGCCCTTGGTGTGGTCGAACTTCTCGACGGCGCGCATCAAGCCGAGGTTGCCCTCTTGCACGAGGTCGAGCAGGACCATGCCGCGGCCGACGTAGCGCTTGGCGATCGACACGACGAGACGCAGGTTGGCGCGGGTGAGCTCGTCGCGGGCCCGGTCACCGTCGCGCACGACGCGGTTGAGGCGAGCTCGCTCGCCCGGTTCGAGGCTTTCCAGCTTGCCCGCCGCGCTCAGCTCGGCGAGCTGCTCCTCGCCTTCACTCCCGCGACGGATACGCGCCGCGATGCGCACCTCCTGGCGGGCGTCGAGCAGCGGCACCTGCCCGATCTCTTTGAGATACATGCGGACGGGGTCGTCACTGCTTCCGGACTCGCCCTTGGATCGTGCAGTGCGGCGCCGCCGAGTGGGCTCCTCGACGTCGTTACCAATGCTCGCCGCGAACTCCGCGGCGCGAGCGACACGGGCCTCATCGACCGGAACCGCGTCGAGCTCCTCCTGGGTCGGCTCGGGCGCTGCTCCCGGAACGGTGATCTCTGGAGGAACCGGGGACGACTCGTCCTCGTCGATGACGATGCCCTCGGCCTCGCAGTGCTTGCGGATCTTCTCGAAGAGATCCATGTCGAACTCGACGTCTTTGAGCGTGTGGAGGAGTTGATCCAGCGACAGGTGGCCGGAAACCTTGCCCGTCTCGACCAACGCAGCGAACAGCACAGCGTCATCGGCGGGAAGAGGCAACTGCGGTGTGGTGTCCGTCATGCGCTCCTCCCTTCGTCGTAGCCGATGAGCCACGGTAGCAACTGGTCGATGGCCTCTTCCCGCGTATCACTTTCATCGAGCCGTTCGATGAGCAGCTTTATCGGTCCGACAGACGAGACCGCGTGCCGCTTCTGCTCGTCCGTGGAGTCGAGCGCACGGGAGACTCGGCGCAGGTCACCGAGGGTGCGGCGGCCCGCCGATCGTGCCAGCCCGGCGAGCACGTCGGCCGGGTCGGCGTCTGACGGGTCGACGGCGAGCCTGCGCAACAATCCGGCCGCCTCCTCACCGGCTCTCTCGCCGGCGCCGAGCAGCCCGCCTTCCTGCAATGCGGCCAAGGCGCCCTTTCTCACCGGGTCCGCGAACAGTGCCGGATTGAGACGCACCGCCTCGTTCGGCCGATGAATCGCGAGGCGAAGCGCCTCGTCCTCCGCGGCCGTTGCATGCGTTTCGACCTCAATCAGTTCGTCGGACGGCGCCATTGCGTCGTCGAAGTGGTGATCGTCGGGTTGGTTGGCGACCTCGCGAATCTCTCCCGGAGGGGCCTCGCGGTCGCGTTTCCGCTGGGGGGCATCGCGTTCGGGCGACCGGACCCGAGGTGCGGCAGCCAGCTCCCGCAACTTCGCCAGATCCACCCGGCAACGGTCGGCAACGTCGAGCACGTAGGCATCGCGCACCAGCGGATCAGGATGTTCGGCGATGACGTCGAGCGCCGCCTCGGCGGTGCGGGCTCGACCTTCCACGGTGCTGAGGTCGCCGCCCGTGAGCACCCGTTCGAGACGGAAGCTCAGGAACGGCGTGGCCTCGTCCACCGCCCGTTGCAGCTCGGCCGGGTCCTCACGGGCCAGGTCGGCCGGGTCGACGCCAGGCGGGAGATCGGCGACCCGGACCTCGAGCCCGTGCTCGCGCTCCCACTCGTAGACCCGCTCCGCCGCCGCGAGACCGGCCGCGTCGGCGTCGAACGCGAGCACGAGGCGATCGGCGGAGAACCGCTTCAGGAGCTTCACGTGCTCCTCGGTCATGGCGGTGCCACAGGTGGCGACTGCTCGAGGGATGCCGGCGTCGGCGAACCCGATCACATCGGTGTAGCCCTCACAGATGATGGCCTCGCCGGCCTTCACGATTCCCTCGCGATGGGTATGGAGCCCGTAGAGCACGCGGCTCTTGTCGTAGACGACCGCCTCGGTGGTGGTGTTCTTGTACTTCGACCCTTCGTGGCCGGGCAGGATGCGACCGCCGAAGCCGACTGGGTCACCCCGTTCGTCGTAGATGGGGAACATCACGCGGCCGCGGAAGAAGTCCTGCTGGCGGCCCGCCTTGTTCACGAAACCGAGGCCGGCGTCCTTCAGGTCGTCCGCGTCGAGCCGGAGGTGCTTGGCCAGTTTGTCCCAGTCGTCCGGCGCCCAACCGATCTTGTACTTGCGCACCGCGTCGCCGTCGTAGCCGCGGGACCGGAGGTAACCGCGCGCTTCGCCAGCATCGACGCCGGTGAGCAAGCGATCGTGGTAGTAGTCGACCGCCTTGTCGACCGCGTCGAGCAACGTGCGCTTTCGGGCCCGCCGAGATCCCTCGTTGGCGGACGTGTAGCGCAGCTGAACGCCGTAGCGCCCGGCCAGCGACTCCACCGCGCCCGCGAAGTCGAGGTTGTCCATCTCCTGGACGAAGGTGATGGCATCGCCGCTGCGCTGGCAGCCGAAGCAGTAGTAGACGCCCTTCTCCGGGCTGACCGAAAGCGACGGGGTGCGCTCCCCGTGCATGGGGCAGCGGGCCATCCACTGGCGCCCCGACCGCTTGATCTCGGTGTGTTCGCCGATGAGCGCCACAAGGTCGGCAGTCGACCTCACCTTGGCGATGTCATCGTCGTGAATACCCATCGATCGCAAGCTAGCAGTGCCCTCCGACAGCCCACCCGGCGAAGCGCTACACCCTCAACCGAGGCGGCGGTGACAAGATGCGGCAGCCATGCAGAACCGTCTGGGGAAGGTCGTCATCGGGGTGGGCGTGTTCGTCGCGATCGCCCTCGTCTTGGCACTGACGAACGGCTCACCGACAACGACAACGGAGCCCGAGTCCGCACCGACGATCACGACGGCGCCCCCGACGACCACGACAACGGAGCCGCGTCTCGACATCGACGGCTCGACGATTCCGCCGACGAGCACGATCGATGTCGCCAGTCAGAGTCGTGAGGTCGTCGCCGACCTCGTCTCCAACATGTCGACGACGGAGGTTGCCCGACAACTGGTCGTCACCGGCTTGACGGGCGACGACGCCCGTCGCCGCCTGAGCGACGTCGTCGGCTCATCCTGCATCGGCGGCGTCTTCGTGACGGAGTCGAACAACAACTGGGCGATCGAGACCGATGTCGACGCGGCCCGCACTTTCATCCGCGACATTCGGGACTCGGCGATCCTCGATCTCTGCACCGTTCCACCGCTCGCGATGACCGACGCCGAACTCGGCGAGATCGTGCGAGTGCCCGTCGAGGCACCGGATGGCCCGCGGACGTACAGCGACGGGTTCGCCGACGCAGTGCAGTTCGATGTGTTGAGCGACCTTGGTCGCGACGTCGTCGCATATGCCGAGGCGCTAGCCGCCCTCGATATCGACGTGAACTTCGGAGCCGTCGCCGATGTCGACACCGACCCGTCGCACTTCATGGCCCGCAGCGGCCGCACCTTCGGCGCCGACGCGTCAACCGTTGCGGCGATGTCTCAGGCCGTCGTGGCCGCTCACTGCTCCGCGGGTGTGGCACCCACGCTGAAGCACTTCCCGAATCAAGGGGCGACGCCCGAGGATCCGCACCGCGAGCGCAGCATTGCGGTGGGCGGCGTGGCGCTGTGGGAGGACACCGGTCGGCTTCCCTACGCGGCCACCACTGCGCCGATCGTCATGACGGGCCACATCTTCCTCGACATCGACCCGGACATGCCGGCCTCGATGTCCGCGCCGATCACCACGGGTCTCCTGCGCGACCAACTCGGCTTCGGCGGACTCATCGTCACCGACGACTTGTCCACGATGCGAGGCGCGATCGATGTCGTCCCCGACGCCGGAGACCGAGCCGTCGCTGCGATCCGGGCCGGAGCGACGCTCGTCCTCTATGTCGACGACACGGACATCGAGCGAGTGGTCGAGGCGATCACCGCCGAGATGGTCGCCGACGCCGACTTCGCCGCGATGGCGCGAGCCAACGCTCGCCATATGGGAGTGCTGAAGGCCGCGCTCGGCCGGCTACCGACGATCAGCGAATCCGGAATCGTCCTCTGCTGAGCACGATGGCTGAGTTCACACAAGAGCCTGACCCCTTGTGTCAACTTGCGGGGGTCAGGTGAGGCGGTCGGCGAGGTAGGTCTCGAGTTGGTCGAGGCTCACGCGGTCCTGTTCCATCGAGTCGCGCTCGCGCACGGTGACCGCTCGGTCCTCAAGCGTGTCGAAGTCGACGGTGACGCAGTACGGCGTACCGATCTCGTCCTGACGGCGGTAGCGCTTGCCGATCGCCTGTGTCTCGTCGTAGTCCGCCATCCAGCGACCCTTGAGCGCGTCGAACACCTCGTGAGCGGTCGGGGTGAGCGTGTCCTTCTTGGACAGCGGCAACACCGCCACCTTGTAGGGAGCGAGGCGATGATCGAGGCGCAGGACGGTGCGGGTGTCGTCGTTCACGACCTCCTCGTCGTACGCCGCCATCAGGAACGCCATCGCGGTACGAGTGGCTCCCGCGGCGGGCTCGATCACATGGGGCACGTAGCGCTCACCCGACGCCTGATCGAAGAAGTCGAGCTTCTCACCCGAGTGTTCGGCGTGCTGATTGAGATCGAAGTCGCCGCGGTTGGCGATGCCTTCGAGCTCGTCCCAGCCCCAGGGGAAGAGGTACTCCACATCGGAGGTGCCCGACGAGTAGTGGCTCAGTTCGTCGTCGTCGTGGGGGCGGAGACGAATCGTGTCGCGCGGCATGCCGAGGTCGGCGTACCAGTTCATCCGTTCCTCGCACCAGTACTCGTACCACTGCGCGCTCTCCTCGGGCGAGACGAAGAACTCCATCTCCATCTGCTCGAACTCGCGCGTGCGGAAGACGAAGTTGCCGGGGGTGATCTCGTTGCGGAACGCCTTCCCGATCTGGGCGATGCCGAATGGCGGCTTCTTGCGGCTCGTGTTCAGCACGTTCGCGAAGTTGATGAACATGCCCTGCGCCGTTTCGGGACGCAGATACACGTCGGCGGCGGTCTCGGTGACCGGACCGGCCTGCGTCTTGAACATCAGGTTGAAGTCGCGAGCCTCGGTGAACGTCCCCCGGTTGCCACAGGTCGGGCACTGCTCGGGGTCATCGAGTTTGTCGAGCCGGTGGCGGGCGTTGCACTCCGTGCAGTCCACCAACGGGTCGGAGAAGTTGGCGAGGTGTCCGGACGCCTGCCAGACCTGAGGCGGCGAGAGAATCGACGCGTCGAGGCCGACGACGTCGTGTCGCAGCTGCACCATCGAACGCCACCAGGCGTCCTTGACATTGCGCAGGAGCAGGACTCCGAGCGGCCCGTAGTCGTAGGTCGAACGGAAGCCGCCGTAGATTTCGGCCGACTGAAAGACGAAACCTCGTCGCTTGGACAGGTTCACGATCTTGTCGAACAGCTGCGGATCCGGCTCAGGCATGGCGCAGAGGCTAGCGGCGCCGTGCAAGCATGGACCTCGTGACTTCACCTGCAGACAGCCCCCCAGCAGATCCCACCGCCGTCATCGGTCGACGCATCGTCGCGTGGCTGATCGACTTCGTGATCTACGGCGGGCTCGTCGGCGGAACGTTCGCCGCGGTCACGAGTTCGCGCGACGTCGGATCCCAGTTCGAGGCGGAGGAGATCTGCGGCCTTGTCGACCTCTCCGACGACATCGATTCGACCTGCATCGTGTTCAACGAGTCGATCGTGCTCGTCGAGCCCGCCGACTGGACGACGATCATTCTCGTGTCCCTCGTGTACGGCGTCGTCACGCAGTTGCTCCTCCCGATCATCACGGGCTTCAGCCCTGGCAAGGCGATGGTCGGACTGCGGGTCGTCGATCAAAACACCTTTGCGAAGGCGGGCGCCGGTGCCCAGTTCGTCCGCCTCCTCCTGTGGGTCGTGGACGGGGCGGTCTACTGCTTCCCGCTCGTCGGGCTGATCACCGGCTTGTCGAGCAACGGCCACCGCCGAGTCGGCGACATAGCGGCGAACACCGTGGTGATCGACAAGATGTGGGTGGACCGGCCGCTGCCGATCCCGGGCGTCACGCAGGGGCCCGCGATCGCCTATCCGGCCGGCGTCACGGCACCTCCGGTCACGGGGTCGCCACCCCCGCCGCCCACGGGCAGCACCATCACCTCACCGCCACCTCCGGTGTCCGCAGCTCCGCCACCGGGCTCCGCAGCTCCGCCGCCCCCGATGGCCGCGACTTCCCCGCCCCCGTCGACCGACGCGCCTCCGTCCCTGGGGCCGGCGGTGGCTCCGCCGGCGAGCGCATCACCGCGACCCCGACCCGACGCGGGCGCACCACCCGCCGATCCGACGCCACCTCCACCCGCGGCCCCCACGCCACCTCCACCGCCCCCGGCCGCCGCACCACCACCCCCACCCCCGACTCCGCCCGCGCCTGAGCCATCGCCGGAGCCCTCACGGCCCGGCGTCGATGCCCCGCAGTGGGACGCGGATCGCGACACATACATTCAATGGGACCCGGAATTGTCCGACTGGATGCAGTGGGACGAGGCCGTCGGCACCTGGGTCCCGATCTCACGATGAACCTGCACCGCTCCGTCCTCATCCCCGTCCTCGTAACATTCGCGTTCATCACATTCGCGTGCGGCGATGATGACTCCGCCGGGGAGGATCCGACGACGACCACCACGTCCACGACCACCACGGAAGCGCCGACGACGACCACCACGTCCACGACGACAACACCAGCCCCGACGACCACCGTCGTGGAGACAACGACCACGACCACCACGGAGGCCCCGACCACCACCACCGTGACCAACCAGTGTCCTGGCGACGGCGCGCTGCCGCCCGACGCGCAGTTCGGCACGCTCGCCGGTGCGGACGTCGACGGCGACGGCGACGTCGACACCGTCCACGCGTACGCCACGGGCGATCCGGGCACCCCGAACCAGTGGTGGCTCCAGGTGTCGTTCATGGGTGGTGGCGGCTCGACCTACGCGGTCGACAACCCCGGCGCCCTCCTGTCCGGCGTGCGAGCGAACGACGGTGTCGACCTCCAGGGCGACGGCACCGAGGAGTTCTTCGCCAAGATCGGTGCCGGCGCGAGCGCAGAGATCATCGGCATCTTCGACGTGATCGACTGCGAGATCGTCCACGTGACCATCGATGGCGCCCCCACCGAACTCACCCGCGGCGCCTCGATCGGCAACTTCAGCGGGTTCGAGTGCCTCGACATCGACCTGAACGACGCCAACGACTTCATCCTCGTGTACTCGGGCCAACGGCTCGGCGACTCTGACGACTTCGAGGTCACCGCGATCCAGTACGCGCTGCAGAACGGTGAGCTGAACGTGATCGTCGCCGATGGTCTCGGGATGACCGAAGGCCAGCCGGGCTTCATGGAGTTCGGCGGCGAGGACTGCCCGAACTCCACGTTCTGACCACGGCCTGAGCGGTCAGCCGTTCGTCTGATCGAGTACCGCGACCGACCGGAGACGGCGTTCGAGGTGGTGCTCCAGGAGTGCCGTGGAGAGCATGTCAACCTCACCGGTGGCCGTGCCGACCGGTTCGTCGAGCACACCGGCCAATCCGCCACCTAGGATCCGTTGCATCAGCGCAACGGCCGCCGGCGTGACCGGACGGCCCCGCCGGTGTTCGTGGCAGCGCACGCCACCGTCATCGAAGTCGAGGGACTCGAGTGATGCGCTGCTCCCGCACTCGACGCACAGCGTCAGCTCCGGCTGCAGACCCTCGTGGGCGAGCAGCTTGAGGAAGAACGCGGCGACGACGAGTGGCGAGTCGCGGCTGTTGAGCGTGCGCAGGGCGCGCACGAGCATGACGTGGAGCTCGCGGTCCGGCTCACGGTCCTGTGCGACGTTGTCGACAGCCTCCAGCATTGCTTCGGCTCGAGCGAAGCGGTCGGGGTCGTCGCGCAGCGACGCGAAGCGGTCGACCGTCTCGACCTGCGTGATCGTGTCGAGATCGCCTCGGCCTCGATAGAGCTGGACCGACACGTGACTCAACGGTTCGAGCCGAGCACCGAACTTGGACTTGGTCCGCCGCACCCCCTTGGCCACGCCGCGCACCTTGCCGTGAGCGTGCGTGTGCATGCTGATGATCCGGTCGGCCTCGCCCAGCTTCCACGACCGCAGCACCACGGCGTGGTCGCGGTACAGGGCCACGGTCTCAGCCCCCGTTCACGCCGCCGAAGCGGCGCTCCCGGTCCTGGAACTCGGCGATGGCGCCGAACAGCTGGTCGCGCCCGAAGTCCGGCCACGGGGTGTCGGTGAAGATGAGCTCGCTGTAGGCCAACTCCCACAGGAGAAAGTTACTGATCCGGAACTCTCCCGATGTTCGGATCATGAGATCCGGATCGGGCATCTCGGGGTCGTAGAGGTGGCGCGCAATCGTCTTCTCGGTGATCTTCGCGGGCGCAATGCCCGAGGCGGCGATCTCGCGGACCGCGTCGACGATCTCGGCTCTGCCGCCGTAGTTGAAGGCGATCGTGAAGGTGAGTTTGCGGTTGTTCTTGGTGAGCTCGGACGACTCGTTCATGCGCTTGATGAGCCGCTTCGGGACGCGCCAGTCGCGCCGCCCGACGAAGCGAATGCGCACGCCCCGCTCGTTGAGCTCATCACGACGACGGAGCAGGATGTCCTCGTTGAAGTTGATGAGGAAACGGACTTCGTCCTTCGGCCGGCGCCAGTTCTCCGTGCTGAACGCGTAGACGGTCAGCCACTCGACACCGGCGTCGAGGCAGGCGTCGACCACCTCGAACAGCGAGTGCTCCCCCGCCTTGTGACCCTCGGTCCGCGGCAGCCCCTTCGCCTGCGCCCAGCGGCCATTGCCGTCCATGACACAGGCGATGTGGCGGGGGATCCGCGAGGAATCGAGGTCGTCTGGAGACACCCCCGCGAACCTATCGGCTCGGTGCGCTCGGATGGTGCTGGAGGGTGGGCTCATCCACCCGATCGCGCCAGTAGGATCCGCCCCCACAGGACGGGAGTGAACGTGGACCTGGCCGAGCAGACGCTCGAAACGCTCGACGAGGTTACCGAGGCACTTCCGGGCGGTGGCGAACGCCGTGGAGGGCAGCGGGAGATG